>NZ_JASKMT010000014.1 GCF_030124175.1 Streptomyces sp. 549
GGCGCATCCGGAGGCCGATATCGGTCTGGTCGGTTACGAGATGGCACTCCTGGTCGACCGCGCGGGTACTGTTCTCACCCCCGATCTCCGGGCCGAACTGCAAGGAAGCCTTCTCAACTGACAAACAGGCAGTGCGCATTGCGTCTCCGCGCCATAAAGTGCGGAGACGCGGATGCCACGCACCGGAGCTTTCGCAGCGGTGGTCCCGCAACTCGGCAGTCGAAGGAGGAACCGTGGTCACGCCCCCAGGCGGTCCGTACGGCAATGGTCAGACGCCGCACAGCGACCCGTCCTACCAGCGCTACAACTTCCCTTCCACGCCGAGCCACCAGCAGCGTCAGCCCCCGCCGCAGCAGCAGCGGCCCTCCCAGCAGCCGCCCGCCCCGCGGGCCCGGCACCGCAGCTCCGGCTCGTCCGGGCAGGGCCGCGGCGGCCAGGAGCACCAGCCGCTGGTGCGCCCGTACGCCATGACCGGCGGCCGGACCCGGCCGCGCTACCAGCTCGCCATCGAGGCGCTGGTGCACACCACCGCCGGCGCCGCCCAGCTCCAGGGACAGCTTCCGGAGCACCAGCGGATCTGCCGGCTCTGCTACGAGATCAAGTCGGTCGCCGAGATCTCCGCACTTCTCAGCATTCCCCTCGGCGTCGCCCGTATCCTCGTCGCCGACCTGGCCGAGGCCGGACTCGTCGCGATCCACCAGCCGGGCGGCGACGAGACCGCCGGCGGACAACCAGATGTGACACTGCTCGAAAGGGTGCTCAGTGGACTTCGCAAGCTCTAGCGGTGCGGCCCGCTCCACCACCTCCGCGAAGATCGTGGTGGCGGGTGGCTTCGGCGTGGGCAAGACGACCTTCGTGGGAGCCGTCTCGGAGATCAACCCGCTGCGCACCGAAGCTGTGATGACGTCCGCGTCCGCGGGCATCGACGACCTCACCCACACCGGGGACAAGACGACCACCACGGTCGCCATGGACTTCGGCCGCATCACGCTCGACCAGGACCTGATCCTGTACCTGTTCGGCACGCCCGGTCAGGACCGGTTCTGGTTCATGTGGGACGACCTGGTGCGCGGCGCGATCGGCGCGGTCGTGCTGGTCGACACCCGCCGTCTCGCCGACTGCTTCCCCGCGGTCGACTACTTCGAGAACAGCGGCCTGCCCTTCGTCATCGCGCTCAACGGGTTCGACGGGCACCAGCCCTACAACCCCGAAGAGGTCCGCGAGGCACTCCAGATCGGTCCGGACACCCCGATCATCACCACCGACGCCCGGCACCGGGCGGACGCCAAGAGCGCGCTGATCACGCTGGTCGAGCACGCCCTGATGGCCCGCCTGCGGTAGCGGCGGCCGGCCCCGGCGCGCAGCCGCAGGGGCCCACCCGGCATCAGCGGCCCGGCACACCACCCGTGTGCCGGGCCGCCGCCTTCCGAGGGGCCCGGCCGCGGGGCCCGGCCGCGCGGGTCGCGCCGTGCCCTAGTCTGGAGTGTCATCTTCCCGCAGGTCACTGAAGGGCAACGCAACCCGTGCGCATCGCCAGATTCTCACTCGAGGGCACCGTCGCGTTCGGCGTCGTCGAAGGGGAGCCCGAGAACCCCGCGGACGCCCGGAGCTCCGACGGGCTGTTCCTCGACATCATCAAGGGCCACCCGTTCGCGGACTTCGAGCGCTCGGGCAAGAAGATCCCCCTGTCGCAGGTGCGGCTGCTGCCTCCCGTGCTCCCCAACAAGGTCCTCGGCGTCGGCCGCAACTACACCGAGCACGCCAGGGAGCTGGGCAACACCGTGCCCGACACCCCGGTGGTCTTCCTCAAGCCGTCCACCTCGGTGATCGGCCCCGGAGACCCGATCGGCTACCCGGCGTTCTCCCAGGAGGTGCACCACGAGGCCGAACTCGCCGTGGTCATCGGCCGGATGTGCCACCAGGTGCCCCGGGAGCGTGCCCTGGAGGTCGTGCTCGGCTACACCTGCGCCAACGACGTCACCGCCCGCGACGTGCAGCGCCGCGAGGAACAGTGGGCACGGGCCAAGGGCTTCGACGGCGCCTGCCCGCTCGGCCCGTGGGTGGAGACCGAGGTGGACCCCGCCGACCTGGCCCTGATGTGCACGGTCAACGGCGAGCAGCGGCAACTGGGCCGCACCAGCGAGATGGTCAGGTCCGTGGAGGACCTGATCGTGCACATCACCGAGGCCATGACGCTGCTCCCCGGAGACGTCATCCTCACCGGCACCCCCGCGGGTGTCGGACCGCTCAACGTCGGCGACGAGGTCGCCGTCACCATCGAAGGCATCGGCACTCTCACCAACAGGGTGATCACGCGTGGCTAGCGCTCCCTCTTCCTCCGCTGTGCGGGTACGTTTCTGTCCCTCACCGACCGGCAACCCCCACGTGGGCCTGGTCCGCACGGCCCTCTTCAACTGGGCGTTCGCCCGTCACCACGGCGGCACCCTGGTCTTCCGCATCGAGGACACCGACGCCGCCCGGGACTCCGAGGAGTCCTACCGGCAGCTGCTGGACTCGCTGCGCTGGCTCGGCCTGGACTGGGACGAGGGCCCCGAGGTCGGCGGCCCGCACGCCCCCTACCGGCAGTCCCAACGCATGGACCTGTACGCGGACGTCGCGGCCCGGCTGCTGGACGCCGGCCACGCCTACCGCTGCTGGTGCACCGCGGAGGAGCTGGAGGCCCGCCGGGACGCCGCCCGAGCCGCCGGGCGCCCCTCCGGCTACGACGGCCTGTGCCGGACGCTCACGCCCGAACAGACGGCCGCCCACGAGGCGGAGGGCCGCACCTCCATCGTGCGGTTCCGGATGCCGGACGAGCCGATCACCTTCACCGACCTGGTGCGCGGCGAGCTGACCTTCACCCCGGAGAACGTGCCCGACTTCGGCATCGTCCGGGCCAACGGGGCCCCGCTGTACACCCTCGTGAACCCCGTCGACGACGCGCTGATGGAGATCACGCACGTGCTGCGCGGCGAGGACCTGCTGTCCTCGACCCCGCGGCAGATCGCCCTCTACCGCGCCCTGGCCGAGATCGGTGTGGGCAACGGCTCGATCCCGCGGTTCGGGCACCTGCCGTACGTGATGGGCGAGGGCAACAAGAAGCTCTCCAAGCGCGACCCGCAGTCGTCCCTGAACCTCTACCGGGAGCGCGGCTTCCTGCCGCAGGGCCTGCTCAACTACCTCTCGCTGCTCGGCTGGTCGATCGCCGAGGACCGGGACATCTTCAGCCTCGACGAGATGGTGTCCGCCTTCGAGATCGACGCGGTCAACGCCAACCCGGCCCGCTTCGACCTGAAGAAGTGCGAGGCGATCAACGCCGTCCACCTGCGGGCGATGCCCGTGGCGGACTTCGTCGCCGCCTGCGAGCCGTGGCTCACCGCGCCGCACGCCCCCTGGCGCCCCGAGGCGTTCGACCGGGCGGCGTTCGAGGAGCTGGCCCCACTGGCCCAGACACGCCTCACCGTGCTCTCCGAGATCACCGACAACGTCGATTTCCTCTTCCTCGACGAGCCCGCCACCGACGAGGCCTCCTGGGCCAAGGCGATGAAGCCGGGCGCGGACGCCCTGCTGCGCACCGCCCGCGCGGGGCTGGCCGAGGCGGAGTGGAACGCTGAGGCGCTGAAGGCCGCGGTGCTCGCGGCGGGCGAGCAGCACGGGCTGAAGCTCGGCAAGGCGCAGGCGCCGGTCCGGGTCGCCGTCACCGGCCGCACGGTGGGCCTGCCGCTGTTCGAGTCGCTGGAGGTGCTCGGCCGGGAGCGCACGCTGGCGCGTGTCGACAGCGCGCTCAAGACGCTGGAGCAGCAGGCGTAGGCCGGCTGCGGCACCGCCGCGCGGCCGGGCGGGCCGGGGGAGCGCACTCGCGCTGCCCCGGCCCGCCCGCGTGCGGGGCGGCGGGGCCGCCCGGGGGCGGCGGGAATCCCGTTTTGGAGCACCGTCCACCATCGGGTAATGTTCTTCCTGTCGCCGAACGGGGCAGGCCGAAAGGCCGGGCCACCGGGAGGCGGTCACCCAAACAAAATCCCCGCAAGGGGTTGCGTTTTGGTGGGCTATGGTGTAATTGGCAGCACGACTGATTCTGGTTCAGTTAGTCTAGGTTCGAGTCCTGGTAGCCCAGCGCGATCTTGACACGCGGAGTCTCGCAAGAAGCTCCGCAAGATCGATGCCCCCGTTGTGTAGCGGCCTAGCACGCCGCCCTCTCAAGGCGGTAGCGCCGGTTCGAATCCGGTCGGGGGTACGGATCCTTCACGGGATCACGCTAGGGCCCCCGTTGTGTAGCGGCCTAGCACGCCGCCCTCTCAAGGCGGTAGCGCCGGTTCGAATCCGGTCGGGGGTACTCGATCGCAGAAGGCCCGCACTCGGTGAGTGCGGGCCTTCTGCGTTGCCGGCCACGGCCGGCGGGGCCGCCGCGCTACGCCCCGTCCGCCGTTGCGGGCGGGCCGCAGTCACTGCGGGCGTGGTACCGGCGCTGGGACTGCTCGGCGTGGGCCAGGCGCCGCAGGCTCAGCAGCACCGGTTCGTACAGCACCGTCAGTGCGACGGCCGCCTCCAGCCGGGTGACGGGTGTGTCGAAGCGTTCCATCAGGTCCAGGTCGTGCACGGCGAGCCGGTCCGCCAACTCGCCGTAGGGCAGCAACTCGTCCACGCCGCAGGGGTAGCCGAGCCGCGCCAGGGCGCTCACCGCGGCGACGAGCATGGTGTGGCCGGGGTAGTCCGGCCGTGTCGACCAGCCGAGCCGTTCGACCAGTCCGGCCACCGCCGACTCGGCCTGCCCGGTCGCCGCGTCGGGCACCGCGCCGGGCAGCGTGGGCACACCCGGCAGCGCGCCGACCGCCGTTCCCAGGCGGCTGTCGAGGTCCAGCGAGTCGTCCTCCACCGCCTCCAGGACCTGGCGGGCGGTCGCCACCGGCACCCGCCCCACCTGGATCAGCGCCCGGACCAGTCCCAGGCGGCGCAGGTGCTCCTCGGAGTAGTCGGCCTGGGTGGCGGTCACCCGCTCACCCGGCGGCAGCAGCCCCTCGCGGAGGTAGTACTTGATCGTCGTGGTCGACACCCCGCTGCGCTCGCTGAGTTCCGCCAGCCGCATCCGCGCACCTCTTCCGTCCGGTGTCCGTAGGTCCCGCCTGTTCGCGCCGTCACGCGCATTCTCACCCCCGCGCGCCCTTGCGCGCCACGTTGGTGAGTGTCACTATCCAAGTATGGATAGTGACACTCACCAAGAACGAGTGGAGGACGTCATGGGTGAGAAGGGCAATGGCGACCCTCGTGGGGTCGACGGGATCACCGGCCGGCAGGAGCTGCGGCAGCGGGAGCAGGGGGCGGGCGGCACCGGGGGAGCGGAGGCCGCTATTGCCGCGACCGACGCGGACGTGCCGGTTGCGGGCCACCCTCAGGGGAAGGTCGTGCCGGGGCGGATGACGGCCGCGGCGGCGGGTGAGATCACGGTCTTCCTGATCGGCATGCGCATCAACCGCTTCCGCGACGTGCGCAGTTGGTGGCCGGCGCTGAGCGCGATGCCGCGGATGCTGCGTGAACTGGCCGACGACCCGGACAGCGGCCTGCTGGCGGCACGCAACCTGCTGGGCGGGCCCCGGCTGTTCTACCTCGTGCAGTACTGGGAGTCCCACGAGAAGCTGCTGGCATACGCCTCCGCGCCGGAGCAGCGGCACCGGCCCGCCTGGTCGGCGTTCAACCGGGGCGCGCGCAGGAATCCGGGCGCCGTCGGCATCTGGCACGAGACCTACGTGGTGCCCGCCGGCAACTACGAGACGGTGTACGGCTGGATGCCGCCCATAGGACTCGGGCAGGCCACCGGGATCGTGCCCATCGGCCGCAGGGGCGAGCGGGCCGCCGACCGACTGGCACAGGTGCGCTCACGCGGGGCCTGAGGCCGCCTGTGGCCGCCTCGGAGCCCCCACGACGCCCGGGAGCCGCTCGTGCGCGCGACAGCGGGAGGCACGGGGCTCCTGGCCCCGCCGGTGTGTCGAGCGGGGCTGTGACTGCGGGTGTGTACGTGCGGGTGAGTGAGCGCTACAGGGGCGGACAAGTGCTCGACTTGGCGGGGCTGAGCGATGCAGTTGGCGGTCGAGGTGACTCACGCGCGGGTTCAGCGGGTTCATCCGCCGAAGCGGTGCGCAACGCCGCGGCGGTCACGCGTGTCCCGCAAACGGTGCAGGCGGATCCAGGGACAGAGCCCGACGTGGCTATCCCGAGGCAGAGTCAGTGAACGCGGCTGCCGGCAGTTCTGCCTCCGTCTGCTCCCAGGGGAGGAAGATGCCAAGCTCACCCTCCAGGAACCGCAGGAACGCCACATCACCCACCTCGTCACCGCGGTGAACGAAGCCGAGCGCTACCTCGGCCGGGGCGTCGTTCGCAAGGTGTGGCAGACCCGGCTCGAACGACGTCACTGCCTCGCCATGGAGGCCGTAGTCGACGCGGCTCATGCCCTTCGCGTTGCGATGCACGGCAAACGCCCGTCCTCGCCGGGACAGCGCCGCGATGTAGGGCCCAGTACGGCAGCTGAATTCCTCCAGTGCGTACGCCCAGCCCGCCACCGAGCCCGCTCGGACGATGCTGTCCGGCGGGGCGGGCAGGAAGCCCCCGTTGGTCAGTCGGGTCACTGCCGCTGCGTCCTCCCAGTCCAGGAAGTCCAGGTCGCTGATGTGGTCCTCTACGTCCCTGAGCAGTAGATCGCACGCCGCAGAGCGGGTCAGCGGGACGATGCGGTGCTCCTCGGCGCCAACGTTGCGCAGCAGTTCGTACGGCGAGAGCCCCTCGCTGAGCGTGAGCGTGAAGCTGGTGTTGTAGGCGTCCGCTATCCAGCGCAGCCCGTTCTCCCCAGGTCCCCGGTTCATCAAGCTGCCCCCTGCGTGGTGATCCGCCATCGACGGCCTCAGGAGCAGATCCCGACGTTCAGCCCGGTCGAGCCAGAACGCCCATCCGCATCCCGTAGCCCTCAGTCACAGTGCGTTCCTGGTACTCGTCTCCAGCCGGTCCCACGCCGGAGGCTGCGACGGCCCTTCGTGGTCCGGGTCCGCGAGGTGCGGGTGGAGAAGGCGAGCGCCTGAGCCCGGTCAGCCGCGGCGCAGGGACTCCGACAGCCGGTTGGCGGCCTCCACGATCGCCTGGGCGTGCATGCGACCCGGGTGGCGGGTGAGGCGCTCGATCGGCCCGGAGACCGAGACCGAGGCCACGACACGGTTCGACGGGCCGCGCACCGGTGCGGAGACGGACGCCACCCCGGGCTCCCGCTCGCCCACCGACTGCGCCCAGCCGCGCCGCCGCACCCCGGACAGTGCGGTGGCCGTGAACCGGGCCCCCTGAAGGCCCCGGTGCAGCCGTTCGGGCTCCTCCCAGGCCATGAGGATCTGGGCGGCGGAACCGGCCTTCATCGGCAGTGTGGAGCCGACGGGCACGGTGTCGCGCAGCCCGGAGAGCCGCTCGGCCGCGGCCACGCAGATGCGCATCTCGCCCTGCCGGCGGTAGAGCTGGGCGCTCTCCCCGGTCACGTCGCGCAGATGTGTGAGCACCGGGCCGGCTGAGGCCAGCAGCCGGTCCTCGCCCGCGGCGGCTGCCAGTTCCGAGAGCCGCGGCCCCAGGATGAACCTGCCCTGCATGTCGCGGGCCACAAAACGGTGGTGCTCAAGAGCCACGGCGAGCCGGTGCGCCGTCGGGCGCGCGAGGCCAGTCGCCCCGACCAGTCCGGCGAGCGTGGCCGGACCGGACTCCAGGGCGCTCAGCACGAGAGCTGCCTTGTCGAGAACGCCCACACCACTTGAGGCGCTGTTGGAGTTGTCCATGCGTCGATACTTGCGTCTCACATTACGAAACGCAAGTTCAATTTCCTGCGGAACCCGCCACGCTGTGGTGAAGGCTGCCACCCGGCGCGCGGAGAACGGGTGGGGCGAGGCCTCGACATGTGGCCGGCGATGCGGCCGGCCGGAGGGAAAGCGATGGGACGGACACTCGCGGAGAAGGTCTGGGACGACCATGTCGTCCGGCGCGCGGAGGGAGAGCCCGACCTGCTCTTCATCGATCTCCACCTGCTGCACGAGGTGACCAGCCCGCAGGCGTTCGACGGCCTGCGCAAGAGCGCCCGTCCGGTCCGGCGGACCGACCTCACCATCGCGACCGAGGACCACAACACCCCGACCCTCGACATCGACAAGCCGATCGCCGACCCGGTCTCGCGCACCCAGCTGGAGACCCTGCGCAAGAACTGCGCCGAGTTCAACGTACGGCTGCACCCGCTGGGCGACGTGGAGCAGGGCGTCGTACACGTGGTGGGACCCCAGCTGGGACTGACCCAGCCGGGTATGACCGTGGTGTGCGGTGACAGCCACACCTCCACGCACGGCGCGTTCGGCGCGCTGGCCTTCGGTATCGGCACCAGCCAGGTCGAGCACGTGCTCGCCACCCAGACCCTGCCGCTGGCCCCGTTCCGCACGATGGCGATCACCGTCAACGGCGAGCTGCCGGACGACGTCACCGCCAAGGACCTGATCCTGGCCGTGATCACGCGCATCGGCACCGGCGGCGGACAGGGCTACGTCCTGGAGTACCGCGGCGAGGCCATCGAGAAGCTCTCGATGGAAGCCCGCATGACCATCTGCAACATGTCCATCGAGGCAGGCGCCAGGGCCGGCATGATCGCCCCGGACGAGACCACGTTCGCCTACCTCAAGGACCGGGTCCACGCGCCGCAGGGCGCCGACTGGGACGACGCGGTCGCCTACTGGCGCACGCTGCGCACCGACGACGACGCCACGTTCGACCACGAGGTGGTCATCGAGGCCTCCGAGCTGGCGCCGTTCGTCACCTGGGGCACCAACCCCGGCCAGGGCGCACCGCTGTCGGCCTCGGTGCCGGACCCGGCGTCCTTCTCCGACCCCAGCGAGCAGCTCGCCGCCGAGAACGCCCTGAAGTACATGGGCCTCACGGCCGGGCAGCCGCTGCGGGACATCAACGTGGACACCGTCTTCGTCGGTTCCTGCACCAACGGCCGCATCGAGGACCTGCGGGCCGCCGCGGCGCTGCTGGAGGGCCGTTCGGTCGCCGAGGGCGTGCGCATGCTGGTGGTGCCCGGTTCGGTGCGGGTCTCGCTCCAGGCCGTCGCGGAGGGGCTGGACAAGGTGTTCACCGCCGCCGGCGCCGAATGGCGGCACGCGGGCTGCTCGATGTGTCTGGGCATGAACCCCGACCAGCTGGCGCCCGGTGAGCGCTCCGCCTCCACCTCCAACCGCAACTTCGAGGGCAGGCAGGGCAAGGGCGGGCGCACCCACCTGGTCTCACCGCAGGTGGCAGCCGCCACCGCGGTACTGGGCCACCTGGCCTCGCCCGCCGACCTGTCCGACGTGTCCCAGCCCGTGGGGGTCTGAACAGCCATGGAAGCCTTCACCACTCACACCGGTCGTGCCGTGCCGCTGCGCCGCAGCAACGTCGACACCGACCAGATCATCCCTGCCCACTGGCTGAAGAAGGTCACCCGCGACGGCTTCGAGGACGGCCTCTTCGAGGCGTGGCGCAAGGACCCCCAGTTCGTGCTCAACCAGCCCGAGCGCGTCGGGGCCACCGTCCTGGTCGCCGGCCCCGACTTCGGCACCGGCTCCTCCCGTGAGCACGCCGTCTGGGCCCTGCAGAACTACGGCTTCAAGGCGGTGATCTCCTCCCGCTTCGCCGACATCTTCCGCGGCAACTCCCTGAAGAACGGCCTGCTCACCGTGGTCCTGCCGCAGGAGACGGTGGACGCGCTGTGGAAGCTCACCGAGGCCGACCCGACGGCCGAGGTCACCGTCGACCTGGTCAGCCGCCGTGTTCTCGCCGAAGGCGTCGAAGCGGAGTTCGAGCTGGACGAGAACGCCAGGTGGCGGCTGCTGGAGGGGTTGGACGACATCAGCATCACCCTGCAGAACGAGGACGCCATCTCCGCCTACGAGGCGCGGCGCCCGGCGTTCAAGCCACGTACGCAGGCCGCCTGAGCACTCCGACGGCCCAACGCGGCGCCCCCACCGGGAACGGTGGGGGCGCCGTTTCGCGTGCTCGGTCCAGCGCCTCGGATGTCAGGCGAACAACCGTGTTTGACAAGCCAGTTGGCTGGAAACCCGGTTGACAGGCCGAGGCGTCGAACAGCCTTGCAGACGCGCCCGTTGACCCCTCCCGAGGCGACAACTCACCGCAGATGGCACAATCAGTGCATGGAACGCGACGACCAACTCGAGTTGTACGGTCTCGTCGCCGCCCGACTGAAGGAGGCGCACCGCAAAGTGCGCACGATGCACGTGTCGGAGAGCGAGCGGGCGGCGCTCTCCCGAAGGCTGCTTGCCGTCACCGCCGCGTCCAAGCACGATCTGGCCGCGGCGGCACGGCGACTCGACAGCCTGATGGAGGAGCTCGACGAGAGCGGAGAGAGCAGCGACGGCCGCTTCCCCTCTGCGTGACCGGCAGTTCGTTGCGGCACAAGGGTGATTAGCCCGTTTCGTGTTTGATTTGCGGTATATATCTGCCTACCGTGCGAAAAAGCTTGAACATTTCGTTCCGGCAATGTCTCCGAAGGGGAAGACGTGAACAAGGCGCAGCTCGTCGAAGCAATCCAGGACAAGCTCGGTGGCCGCCAGCAGGCTGCTGACGCGGTTGACGTGGTGCTGGACGCGATCGTCCGCGCGGTGTGCGCAGGCGACCGCGTGTCGGTCACCGGTTTCGGTTCGTTCGAGAAGGTCGAGCGCCCCGCCCGCTACGCCCGCAACCCCCAGACCGGGGAGCGGGTCAGGGTCAAGAAGACCTCGGTGCCCCGGTTCCGGGCAGGCCAGGGCTTCAAGGACCTGGTCAGCGGGGCCAAGAAGCTCCCCAAGAACGACGTGGCCGTCAAGAAGGCGCCGAAGGGCAGCCTCTCGGGTGGCACTTCCACCAAGAAGGCCGCCGCCAAGAAGGCGGTCGCCAAGAAGGCCGCCGCCAAGAAGACGGCCGCGAAGAAGACCACGGCCAGCAAGCGGACCACCGCCGCCTCGACCGCGAAGAAGACCACGGCCAAGTCGGCTGCCAAGAAGACCAGCACGGCGCAGGCCCCCGCCAAGTCGGCGGCGGCCAAGAAGAGCACGGCGAAGAAGACCGCTGCCAAGAGCGCCCCGGCGAAGAAGAGCACTGCCAAGAAGGCGCCTGCGGGCAAGACCGCCGCCCGCAAGACGACCACCGCGAAGAAGGCCACCGCCCGCAAGCGCTGACCCCCTCGTTCGCGTGATCTCCTCGGCGCCGGGCCGGGCTCCTTCGGGGGAGCCCGGCCCGCGGTCGTGCAGCCGCCCCGCCAGCCCGTCCGCCCCCGCCCCGCCAGCCCGTCCGGCCGCCCCACCGCCCGAACCCGTCCCGCGGGTACCGGCGTAGGCTCTGCGGCATGCAGGCCACCGCTTACACATACGACCCCGAGACCCGCACCGGCAGCGTGCTGCTCGACGACGGCACGCCGGTGCCCTTCGACGCGGCGGCGTTCGACGCCGGCGGCCTGCGCCTGCTGCGCCCCGGTCAGCGGGTGCGCATCGAGGCCGAGGGCCAGGGCCCCGACCGGCGTGTCACCTTCGTCACGCTGCAGACCTTCTGAGCGTGTAGCGCCCCACCCCCAGTGCCAGCGCCGCCCGCAGGTCGTCGCCGGTGTCGACGTCGCGCCGCACACTGTCCACGCCGGACAGGGTGATTTCCGCCGCCCCCGATCCCAGGTGGCGAATCCGTGAGGCGCCGCCGAAGGCCGGGGCGAGTTCCCGCCCCGGAAGAGCGGACAGGAACGTCGTTCCCACGCCTGCGGCATCTGCGAGAAAGGCCCGCGGGAATGTCCCCGCGGCGTGCAGTACGCGCAGCAATTCCTCCGGTCGCAGCGCGGGGAGATCCGCGTTGAGTGCCGCCACCGCGGAAAGCGGATCGGACTCCCGTACCCGGAGCGCACCGTACGCCAGCGCCGCGTTCAGGCCCCGGTCGGGTTCGTCACCGACCACGCGCGCGCCCAGTGCCGCCAGCTCGCGCCCCGCCACCGGATCGTCCGTGACAACCACCACACCGCGCACCGCGGGACAGGCCGCCGCGGCGGCCACCGTGTCCTGGGCGAAGGCCAGCGCCAGCCCCGGGCGCAGGGACTCCCCGGCGGCGGGCGAGAGTCTGCTCTTGGCCCGCGCCAGCGGCTTCAGGGGAACGACGAGCGTCCACACGGCGAGTTCTCCCTTCCGTCCGCTCCGGTCGGCGACGACCCATTCTCACCCGGCCCGAGGCGGCGGGGTTACGGTGTCCTCGACAGGGCTGCGGCTCGGGGCGACACTTGTGCGGTTGTCCCCAGCGCACAGCGCAGCACGCTAGAGGAGATGGTGTCCGGGTGTCCCGCCGCAGAATCGGCTTCTGGTACCGCCTGGCCGCGGCATTGGCGAAACCGCCGCTGATCCTCTTCTTCGCACGCGACTGGCGGGGAACGGAGCACATTCCGCCCGAGGGCGGATTCATCACCGTGGTGAATCACAACTCCTACCTCGACCCGCTTTCCTACGGCCACTTCCAGTACAACACCGGCCGGGTCCCGCGCTTCCTGGCGAAGGTGGGCCTCTTCGGCCGGGGCTTCGTGGGGACCGTCATGCGCGGCACCGGCCAGATCCCCGTCTACCGGGAGTCCGCCGACGCGATCGGCGCCTTCCGGGCCGCCGTGGCCGCCATCAACCGCGGCGAGTGCGTGGCGTTCTACCCCGAGGGCACGCTCACCAGGGACCCCGACATGTGGCCGATGGAGGGCAAGACCGGTGCCGCCCGCGTCGCCCTGCTCACCCGCGCCCCGGTGATCCCCGTCGCCCAGTGGGGCGCGAACGAGGCCGTGCCGCCCTACGCGAGGAAGGACCGGATACGCCTCTTCCCGCGCAAGACGCTGCGGGTGCAGGCCGGGCCGCCCGTCGACCTGTCGGCCTTCTACGACCTGGAACCGACCGCCGAGGTACTGCGGGCCGTCACCGACGTGCTGATGGACGCCGTCACCGAGCAGCTGGCCGAACTGCGCGGCGAGCCCGCGCCCGCCGAGCGCTTCCGGTACCGCAGCACGCCCGAAACCCCCGACATGGAAGGCACCGGCCCCGTCACCGGCCTCGCCGGCCATCGGCCGCACGGGCCGCTCGGACACGACGCGGGCCTCTCGGGAATCCCGGTCGTCCGGCCCAGGACGCCGGATCCCGGCCCCCACAGCGACATCAGCGGTATCAGCGGTATCAGCGAGCGCAGCAAGGCTGCCGAGGGAGAGAACGCGTGACAAGAGCAGCCGTGTTCGGAACCGGTTCGTGGGGCACCGCCTTCGGCATGGTGCTCGCCGACGCCGGTTGCGAGGTGACGCTCTGGGGCCGGCGCCCCGAACTGGTCGAAGCCGTCAACACCACCCGCAGCAACCCCGACTACCTGCCCGGCGTCACCCTGCCGTCCGCGATGCGCGCCACCACCGACCCCGCCGAGGCGGCCGAGGACGCCGAGTTCACCGTGCTCGCGGTGCCCTCGCAGACACTGCGGGACAACCTCGCCGGCTGGGCGCCGCTGCTGCGCCCGGACACGGTGCTCGTCTCCCTGATGAAGGGCGTGGAACTCGGCACCGCCAAGCGCATGAGCGAGGTGATCGAGGAGGTCGCCGAGGCCGAGCCGGAGCGTGTCGCGGTGCTGTCGGGACCCAACCTGGCCAAGGAGATCGCCGCCCGCCAGCCGGCCGCCTCGGTGGTGGCCTGCCGCTCCGAGGAGGTGGCCCGGCGCCTGCAGAAGGCCTGCCACACCCCCTACTTCCGCCCCTACACCAACACCGACGTGGTCGGCTGCGAACTGGGCGGCGCGGTGAAGAACGTCATCGGTCTGGCCGTCGGCATCGCGGACGGCATGGGCCTGGGCGACAACACCAAGGCGTCGCTGATCACTCGCGGCCTCGCCGAGACCACCCGCCTCGGCCTGGTGATGGGCGCCGACCCGGTCACCTTCGCCGGCCTCGCCGGCATGGGCGACCTCGTCGCCACCTGCTGCTCGCCGCTGTCCCGCAACCACACGTTCGGCACCAACCTCGGCCGCGGCATGACGCTGGAGCAGACCATCGCCGCCACCCGGCAGACCGCCGAGGGCGTCAAGTCCTGCGAGTCGGTGCTCGACCTGGCCCGCCGCCACGGCGTCGACATGCCCATCACCGAGACCGTCGTCGACATCGTCCACGACGGCAAGCCCCCGATGGTGGCGCTGAAGGAACTGATGTCCCGCAGCGCCAAGGCCGAAGGCCACTGACCGCTCCCGCCGGACCGCCGGCCGCCGCACCGCGGTCGGCCCGCCCGCGTCCCGTTGCGAGCGGCCGTCGGCGGGCACCGCTGCGTGACGCGCCGGGCACGGCACGTACCGGACGCGACGCGGCCGTGCCGCGGCTGCCGGACGCGGGTCGGCAGACGGTAACCTCTGCGCGATGAGCACGCCTTCCACTCCCAGCCAGCAGCCCAAGCCGCGCGTCGCGGTCGTCTTCGGCGGACGCAGTTCCGAGCACGCCATCTCGGTGGTCACCGCCGGGGCTGTGCTGCGGGCCATCGACCGCAGCGTCTACGACGTGCTGCCGATCGGCATCACCCCGGACGGCCGGTGGGTGGTCACCGCCGACGAACCGGACCGCATGGCGATCAGCGACCGCCGGCTGCCCGACGTCGACCAGCTCGCCGAGTCCGACACCGGCGGCGTCATGCTGCCCGTCGACCCCGCCAGCCGCGAGGTGCTGCACCTCGAACCGGGCAGCGTGCCCAAGGCCCTCGGCGACGTCGACGTCGTCTTCCCCGTCCTGCACGGCCCGTACGGCGAGGACGGCACGCTCCAGGGTCTGCTGGAGCTGTCCGGGGTGCCCTACGTGGGGTCGGGCGTGCTGGCGTCCGCGGTCGGCATGGACAAGGAGTACATGAAGCGGGTCTTCCTCTCCTTCGGCCTGCCCGTCGGCCCCTACGAGGTGATCCGGCCCCGCGACTGGGAGCGCGACCCCTCCGCGGCCCGCAAGAGGATCGTCGACTTCGCCGCCGAGAACGGCTGGCCGGTGTTCGTCAAGCCCGCCCGGGCCGGTTCCTCCATGGGCATCACCAAGGTCGACGACCTCACCGGCCTCGACGAGGCCATCGAGGAGGCCCGCCGCCACGACCCGAAGGTCCTCGTCGAGTCGCTGCTGCGCGGCCGGGAGATCGAGTGCGGCGTGCTGGAGTTCGGCGACGGCCCCAGGGCCAGCGTGCCCGCCGAGATCCCGCCGGTCACCAGCCACGACTTCTACGACTTCGAGGCCAAGTACATCGACTCCGCCGCCGGCCTGGTGCCCGCGCCGCTGAGCCCCGAGCAGACCGCCGAGGTACAGCGGCTCGCGGTGCTCGCCTTCGACGCCGCGTCCTGCGAGGGGCTGGTGCGAGCCGACTTCTTCCTGCTGGAGAACGGCGAGTTCGTCATCAACGAGATCAACACCATGCCGGGTTTCACACCGATCTCGATGTACCCGCGCATGTGGCAGGAGTCCGGCGTCGACTACCCCGAACTGGTCGACCGGCTGCTCCAGGCGGCCCTGCACCGCCCCACCGGCCTGCGCTGACGCGCCGGCGGGCATCCCGTCCGCGGTGGGACCGCCCCGGGCGGTCTCACCGCAGGGGCTGCTCGGGAACGGCGGCCCGCACCGCGTCGGCGAGGTCGGTGAGCGCACCCACCTCCGGCGCGTAGGCGCCGGGAACGGTCAGCTCCACGAAGGCGGTACGTCCGGTGGTGGTGAAGCGGTAGCCGTCCGTCTGCTGCTCCAGCAGCCACCCGACACCGTTCACCTCCACCGCGTCCGCGGTGGGGTTGTAGTGTTCACTGCCGGGCGAGAGCACCTCAGGGCGCGGCACCCCGCACCGCAGCTCGATCGACGGGTCGCCCCACACGGCGGTGTACTGCGACACCGGCTCACGCTCCACCCGCTCCCGGCCCTCCACCTCGGCGGGCAGCCGGGAGTGGAGCGCTCGGCAGTCGGCTGCCGCCCGCCCGGTGGGGCTGGGCACAGCCGGCCCTTCCGGGTCGGCCGAACAGCCAGCGACCGCCACCAGTACGGCGGCGGTCGCTGCACACACAGATACGGTCCGGCGGGGCACAGTGCTCACCGGTTGAGCATAAAGGGGTCTACAGATGCACGACCGGGCAGGTCAGGGTGCGGGTGATGCCATCCACCTGCTGCACTTTGGCGACCACCAGGCGGCCGAGGTCGTCCACGGTGTCGGCCTGGGCGCGCACGATCACGTCGTACGGTCCGGTCACGTCCTCGGCCTGGAGCACGCCGGGGAGGGCGCCGATCGTCTCGGCAACGGTCGACGCCTTGCCGACCTCGGTCTGGATCAGGATGTACGCCTGTACCACGGAACCTCCAGGGCGGCTTCGAGGATCATGTGGAGAGAAGGGACGCCACGGTACCGCGTAGCCACCACCTGCGGCGAGTCCCGCAACGCCGCTCGGCGCGGCAGATCATCCTCGCAGTTGCGCACATGTGAAGGGACACACGGATGCTGAGTTCCGCCGGGGGCCACCCCCGGACGCCGGGAACCGTCGGCGAACTCGGAGAGTTCGGACTGATCCGCGAGCTGACCTCGCGGATCACCGCCACGCCGGCTGTCCGGCTCGGCCCGGGCGACGACGCGGCGGTGGTCTCCGCGCCCGACCGCCGGGTGGTCGCGAGCACGGACATCCTGCTGGAGGGCCGGCACTTCCGCCGCGACTGGTCGACCGCCTACGACGTGGGCCGCAAGGCCGCCGCCCAGAACCTCGCCGACATCGCGGCGATGGGCGCCGTGCCGACGGCACTGCTGCTCGGCCTGGTCCTGCCCGCCGAACTGCCCGCGACCTGGCCGTCGGAGCTGATGGACGGCGTCCGGGACGAGTGCCAGGTGGCGGGCGCGGCCGTCGTGGGCGGCGACCTGGTGCGCGGCGACACCATCACCGTCTCCATCACCGCCCTCGGCGACCTGCACGGCCGCGAGCCGGTGACCCGCGCCGGCGCCCGTCCCGGCGACGTGGTGGCCGTGACAGGCTGGCTCGGCTGGTCGGCGGCCGGGCACGCCGTGCTGGCCAGGGGCTTCCGCTCGCCCCGGGCGTTCGTCGAGGCCCATCGACGGCCCGAGCCGCCCTACCACGCGGGTCCGGCGGCGGCCGGCCTCGGCGCCACCTCGCTGACCGACGTCAGCGACGGCCTCATCGCCGACCTCGGCCACATCGCGGAAGCCAGCAAGGTCCGCATCGACCTGTCCTCCGGCGCGTTCGACATCCCCGCCCAGATGCACGACATCGGGCAGGCCGTCGGTGTCGACCCGCTGCAGTGGGTGCTGACCGGGGGAGAGGACCACGCCCTCGTCGCCACCTTCCCCGCCGACCGCAAGCTGCCCGCCCGCTGGCGCGTGATCGGCGAGGTGCTGCACCCGTCGGCGCTGCCGCGCGTCACCGTCAACGGCGCCCCCTGGGAGAAGGCCGGCGGCTGGGACCACTTCGGCGGGGACGGCTGACCAGGCCGGGCCCCGGCAGAGGGCACCGGGCCGCGACAGCGGGCGCCGGCCCGGGCAGGGGGCGCCCGGCGGCCCGCCGCGCGAACGGCCCACCACCGTCGTGCGGGGCGTCCGTAGGCTTGCGGGCATGCGCACACCTCCTCGCGTCCTGACCGTCGCCGGCTCCGACTCCGGCGGCGGCGCGGGCATCCAGGCCGACCTGAAGACGATGCTGGCCCTCGGCACCCACGGCATGAGCGTGCTCACCGCGGTCACCGCCCAGAACTCCTTGGGTGTGCAGGGTGCCTGGCCGCTGCCCGCCGAGGCGGTGCGGGCCCAGTTCCGCAGCGTCGTCGACGACATCGGCGTCCAGGCCGTCAAGACCGGGATGCTGGCCTCCGCCGAACTCGTGGAAACCGTCGCCGACCTGCTGACCGGCCTGGACGTGCCCGTGGTCGTCGACCCCGTCGGGGTCTCCAAGCACGGCGACGCGCTGCTCGCCGAGAACGCGCTGGACGCCGTCCGCACCCGCCTGCTGCCCGCCGCGACCGTCGCGACGCCCAACCTGGACGAGGTGGCCCAGCTCACCGGGGTGCGGGTGGAGTCCGAGGACGACCTGCGGCGGGCCGCCGAGGCGGTCCTCGCCTTCGGTCCTGCCTGGGCGCTCGTCAAGGGCGGCCACCTGCCGGGGGACGCGGTGGACCTGCTCACCGACGGCCGGGAGGTGCACTGGCTGCGGGCCCCGCGGCACGACAACCGCCACACCCACGGCACCGGCTGCACGCTGGCCAGCGCGATCGCGGCCGGCCTCGCCGCGGGGCAGGCCGTGCCGGAGGCGGTCGCCGCCGCCAAGGACTACGTCACGGGTGCCATCGCGGCCGGCTTCCCGCTCGGCGGCGGCCTGGGCCCCGTCGACCACGGCTGGGCCCTGCGCGGCACCGGCCCGCAGACGCCCGCGCCCTGAATCCGGCACCCCGCCCCGCGACGTCCCGCACCCGCGCCGGACGTCGCGGGCGTGCGGCACCCGGACACGGCGAAGAGCCGGCCCACCCGAGGGTGGACCGGCTCTACGTCAGCCGGGAGGCCGCGCTGTGGCTAGTGCCTCAGCGCGAAACCTTGCCGGCCTTGATGCACGAGGTGCAGACGTTGAGGCGCTTCGGCGTCCGACCGACCACGGCACGCACGCGCTGGATGTTGGGGTTCCAACGACGCGGGGTGCGGCGGTGCGAGTGGGAAATGCTGTTGCCGAAGCCCGGCCCCTTGCCGCAGACATCGCAGTTGGCAGCCACGGTCACTCCAAAGACTTCAGATGCACTTACAGTGAGATCCCGGCTCGGCGTGATCAGATGACCGGCACCGCCAGGGACGACCGCCCGACGTTCGTCAGGCAACCGGAGCAGCATACAACGGCTGGTCACCAACGAGGAAATCGCCCCCTCCCGCGGACCCGGGTCCGTCCCCGAACCCCTGCGCGCGGCCTCCACGGGACTACCCTTCCAGCATTGCCGTTCACCGAGGAGGACGCCCGTGCCGGACACGCTCGACGCCGGGTCGGTGCGCACCTGGTGCAGTAGGGCGCTGGACGCCCTGGGCGAGGCCCGCGAGACGATCGACGCGATCAACGTCTACCCGGTCGCCGACGCGGACACCGGCACCAACCTCTACCTCACGCTGGAGTCCGCGTCGCACGCCGTCGAGGCAGCCTGCGCCGGTCGCCCCACACCCGCGCAGGCCCTGCACGCCATGGCCCACGGCGCGCTGCTCGGCGCCCGCGGCAACTCCGGCACCATCCTCGCCCAGCTGCTGCGCGGCATGGCCGAGGCGACCGCCGCGGGCGGCTCGCTCGCCAAGGCGCTCCGCCAGGCGGCGGAGTCGGCCAGGGCCGCCGTCGCCCACCCCGTCGAGGGCACCATCCTCACGGTGGCCTCCGCCGCCGCGGACGCCGCCGACGCCGCCGGACCGGACACCGTCGACGCGGCCCGCGCGGCCTGCGCCGCCGCCCGCGCCGCGCTCGCCGAGACACCCGACCGGCTGGCGGTGCTGGCCGAAGCCGGCGTCGTGGACGCGGGCGGCTACGGGCTGGTCGCCGTACTGGACGCGCTGCTGGAGGCGCTGACCGGCGAGCACGCGCCCGTTCCGCCCTCCGGACCCGCCGGCTGCGCCGGCCGTCCCGTCCGCCGTCCCGTCGTGCACCACCCGGCGGACCGCCCCACCGGCGGGCCCGCCTTCGAGGTCATCTACCTGCTGGACGCGCCCGACACGGCCATCCCCGCGCTCAAGGCCCGCCTGGACCCGCTCGGCGACTCCCTCGTGGTGGTCGGCGGCGACGGGCTGTGGAACGTGCACGTGCACGTCGACGAGGCCGGCGCCGCGGTCGAGGCAGGCATCGAGGCCGGACGCCCGCACCGCATCCGCATCACCCACTTCGAGAGCCTGCCCGTCGAAGCCGACCCCGTGCCCCGCGCGGTCGTCGCGGTGATGCCCGGCGACGGGCTGGCCGCGCTCACCGCCGAGGCGGGCGCCACCGTGGTGCCCGTGCGCCCGGGGGAGCTGCCCGGCAGCGGCGAGCTGGTGCACGCCGTGCGCCTCGCGCACGCCAGGGAGGTCGTCCTGCTGCCCGGCGCCGCCGAACTGCGGCACACCGCGGCAGCCGCCGCCGAGCAGGCCCGAGCCGAGGGCATCAGGACCGCGATCATCCCCACCCGCTCCCCGGTGCAGAGCCTCGCCGCGCTCGCCGTCCACGAACCCGAGCGGCGCTTCGACGAGGACGTGGTCGCGATGACGTCCGCCGCCGGTGCCACCCGCTTCGGTGAACTCGCCGTCGCCGAGACCGAGTCGTGGACGACCGCGGGCGTCTGCCAGGCCGGGGACGTGCTGGGCATGATCGACGGTGACGTCTGCGTCATCGGCGACGACCTCACCCGCATCGCCGCGGAGGTACTGGACCGCATGCTCTCCTCGGGCGGCGAACTGGTCACCCTGGTCCTGGGCGCAGGCGCCCCCGCCGGGCTGGGCGCCCACCTGGAGGAGCGGGTGCGCCGCGGGCACCTCGGCGTCGACACCCTGCGCTACGAGGGCCGCCAGCCCTCCCCGCTGCTCATCGGCGTCGAGTGACAGGGCCGGTGGCGCCCGCCTGCCGGACGGGCGCCACCGGCCGACACTCCCGCAAAGCCGCGCGCTGTCACACCCGTGCGCGAAGATGGCATCCGTGTCCGCACTGGCTGAACCCCTCCACCGTGTCGTCGGCGGCAGCACCGCGAAGGTGATGGCCGAGCACCTCGACCTGCACACCGTCGGCGACCTGCTCCACCACTACCCCCGCCGGTACGCCGAACGCGGCGAGCTGACCCGCCTGGCCGACCTGCCGCTCGACGAGCACGTCACCGTCGTCGCCCGGGTCGCCGACGCGCGGCTGCTGAAGTTCAACCGCGGCAGCGGTCAGCGACTGGAGGTCAACCTCACCGACGGCAGCGGCCGGCTCCAGCTGGTGTTCTTCGGCCGCGGCGCCTTCGCGCACGAGAAGCAGCTGCTGCCCGGCAGCCGCGGCATGTTCTCCGGCAAGGTCGGGGTCTTCAACCGCAAGCTGCAGCTCGCCCACCCCGACTACAAGCTGCTCGACGAGGACAGCGGACGGGCCGACGTCGAACGCTTCGCCGGCGAGCTGCTGCCGCTGTACCCCGCCTGCCGGCAGCTGTCGTCGTGGAAGATCGAGCAGGCCGTCGACACCGTGCTCAACTCCCTCGAAGCCACCGGCTGGGCCGGCCTCGCCGACCCGCTGCCCGCCTCGCTGCGCGAGGGCCGCCGCCTGCTCGCCCTGTCCGACGCGCTCCTGCGCGTCCACCGGCCGCGCACCAAGGCCGACATCGCCGCCGCCAGGGACCGCCTCAAGTGGGACGAGGCGTTCGTGCTCCAGGTCGCCCTGGCCCGGCGCCGCCTCGCCGACACCCAGCTGCCGGCCGTGCCCCGCGTCCCCACCCCGGGCGGCCTGCTCGACGCCTTCGACGCCACCCTGCCGTTCACGCTCACCGAGGGCCAGCAGCAGGTCAGCCGGGAGGTCTTCGCCGACCTGGCGACCGCGCACCCCATGCACCGGCTGCTCCAGGGCGAGGTCGGGTCGGGGAAGGCCCAGCCACTCGACGCGCTGGTACTGACCCCCACGGGTTTCCGGGCCATGGGCGAGATGGCGGTGGGCGACGAGATCGTTGTCCCGACAGGCGAGATCGCGACGATCGACGGTGTCTATCCGCAGGGTGTCCGAGACGTGTGGCGCCTAGTGCTCTCCGAAGGGAGCACCGTCGAGTCTGATGACGAGCACCTGTGGATCGTGGCGACGAGTTGCGCCTGGGACCGCGGAGAGAAGCCCAAGGTCCTCACGACCAGCGAGATCCGCAATGACCTGCTGAAGGCCAACGGATCGTCGAAGTGGTACCTGCCGACGGCTGAGCCTGTGGACCTGGAGGGAGGGGGCTCCCGGCCACTCGACCCGTACCTGCTGGGAGTGCTCATCGGAGACGGTTCGTTCCGCCACAATTTGAGGCTCTCCACAACCGACGACGAGATTCTCGCAGCGGTCGGCGCGGCCGTAGCGCCCGACTGCGAACTGACGCCGGTGCCGGGCTCCGTGTGTGATTTCACGATCGGAATGAACGGGCCGAAGGGCGGCACACGGCGGAATCCCGTGATCCAGGCACTGCGCACCCTGGGGCTGTGGGGGCTGACCTCGCACGACAAGTTCGTTCCGGAGGCCTACCGCAATGCCCCGATCAAGGAGCGTCTCGCCCTCCTGCAAGGGCTCATGGACACTGATGGCACGATCGGTGCGGCCGGGCTCGGAATCTCGTTCTGCTCGGCGTCGAAGCAGCTCGCGGAGGACATGGCGTGGCTCGCCAGGTCCCTGGGGGGGCGTGCCCGGGTTCGGACGAGGAAGAATGCGTACGAGGTAGCCCTGACTTTGCCCGAAGACTTCGGGCCCTTCCGGCTGTCGCGTAAAGCGGGCCGGATGAGGCCCCGGACGAAGTACAACCACTTCCGGCGCGGCATCCGGGATGTCGAGTACGTCGGCCGGAAGCCGGTCCAGTGCATCAGCGTCACGCACCCTAGCCGGGCCTACATCACCGACGACTTTACCGTGACCCACAACACGATGGTGGCCCTGCGCGCGATGCTCGCCGTCGTCGACGCGGGCGGCCAGGCCGCGATGCTCGCCCCCACCGAGGTGCTCGCCCAGCAGCACCACCGCTCCATCGTCGAGATGATGGGCGACCTGGCCCAGGGCGGCATGCTCGGCGGAGCCGAACAGGCCACCAAGGTCGTCCTGCTCACCGGCTCGATGGGCACCGCCGCCCGGCGCGGCGCACTGCTGGACCTGACGACCGGCGAGGCCGGCATCGTCATCGGCACCCACGCCCTCATCGAGGACAAGGTGCGGTTCCACGACCTGGGCCTGGTCGTCGTCGACGAGCAGCACCGCTTCGGCGTGGAGCAGCGCGACGCCCTGCGGGCCAAGGGCAAGCAGCCCCCGCACCTGCTCGTCATGACGGCCACCCCCATTCCGCGCACGGTCGCCATGACGGTCTTCGGCGACCTGGAGACGTCCGTGCTCGACCAGCTCCCGGCCGGCCGCTCACCCATCGCCAGCCACGTCGTCCCCGCTGCGGACAAGCCGCACTTCCTCGCCCGCACCTGGGAGCGCGTCCGGGAGGAGGTGGAGAACGGCCACCAGGCGTACGTGGTGTGCCCGCGCATCGGCGACGAGGACACCGAGCTGAAGCCCGGGCAGAAGAAGAGCCGGAAGAAGGCTGTGCCCGCCTCGTCCGCCTCGTCCGCCTTGTCCGAGGCGGCCGACACCTCCGACCCGGAGATCGCCGACGCCGGTGCCGACCCCGGCGCGGACGACCGGCGCCCGCCGCTGGCGGTGCTCGACGTCGCCCGGCAGCTCGGCGAGGGCCCGCTCGCCGGGCTGCGCGTGGAGGTCCTGCACGGCCGCCTCCACCCGGACGTCAAGGACGACGTCATGCGGCGCTTCGCCGCCGGCGAGGTGGACGTGCTCGTCGCCACCACCGTCATCGAGGTCGGCGTCAACGTGCCCAACGCGACCGTGATGGCGATCATGGACGCCGACCGGTTCGGTGTCTCCCAACTCCACCAGCTGCGAGGCCGGGTCGGTCGGGGAGCGGCGCCGGGGCTGTGCCTGCTGGTCACCGAGATGCCGGAGGCCGCCACCGCCCGCGCCCGGCTGGACGCCGTCGCCGGCACGCTGGACGGCTTCGAGCTGTCCCGCATCGATCTGGAGCAGCGGCGCGAGGGCGACGTGCTGGGCCAGGCGCAGTCGGGGGTGCGCTCCAGCCTGCGCATGCTCACCGTCATCGACGACGAGGAGATCATCGAACAGGCCCGCGCCGAGGCCACGGCCGTCGTGGCGGCGGACCCCTCGTTGGAGCGGCTGCCGGAGCTGCGCACCGCGCTCGACGCGCTGCTCGACAAGGACCGCGAAGAGTACCTCGACAAGGGGTGAGCGCCGCTCGACTGTCAGTGGTGGCTGGGAGAATGCAACCAGTCCCAAGGGCGCGCAACCCTCCGTCGGGGGAGGGGCGGCCCGGCTGACTGGAGGGTGCTGCCATAGCGTTCCGGCACATCAGCGAGCTGCCGCTCGACGGCAAGGTCACCCGCGTCGAGGTGGACGGCACCGCCCCCTCCGGAGCCCCCTCCGCCGACGGCTCCGCGTCGGCCCCAGGCCTGGGCGCGGAGGCCCCGGACGCGGACGCACTGCCGACGGGCGGCCACTCCGGCACGCCGCGCCGCCGGGATCGTCCTATCGTGGGGGAGCAGTGACCGTCCGGGGTCACGGCACCGGACGAAGGGCAGCACCCACCATGACCCGCGTGATCGCCGGAACCGCCGGGGGCCGGCGACTGTCCGTCCCACCGGGGCAGGGCACCCGGCCCACCTCGGACCGGGCCCGGGAGGGCCTGTTCTCCAGCTGGGAGGCCCGGCTCGGCAGCTGGCAGGGGCTGCGGCTGCTCGACCTCTACGGCGGTTCTGGCGCGGTCGGCCTGGAGGCGCTGTCCCGCGGCGCGGCGCACGTACTGCTGGTCGAGTCCGACCCGCGGGCCGCCCGGACCATCAAGGACAACGTGCGCGCCCTGGGCCTGCCCGGCGCGGAGGTACGCACGGCACGCGCCGCCCAGGTCGCCGCCGAGACCCCCGGCGGCCACCCCTACGACGTGGTCTTCCTCGATCCGCCGTACGCCGTCGGCGACGACGATCTTCGGGAGATCCTGCTCACACTCCGCGCCCAGGGCTGGCTCAGCGACGACGCGCTCGTCACCGTGGAGCGCAGCACCCGAGGCGGTGAGTTCCGCTGGCCCGAGGGGTTCGAGGGGCTGCGGTCCCGTCGCTACGGCGAAGGAACGCTTTGGTACGGTCACGCCGCCCCACCACACGCCAGCCCCGTGTCATGACCAGCTCGGAGAGCGAGGAAACGCCAGTGCGCCGTGCCGTTTGCCCCGGATCGTTCGACCCCATCACCAACGGGCACCTCGACATCATCGGCCGAGCCTCCAAGCTCTACGACGTCGTGCACGTCGCGGTGATGATCAACAAGAGCAAGCAGGGCCTGTTCACGGTCGAGGAGCGACTTGACCTCATCCGCGAGGTCACCGCCGAGTACGGCAACATCGAGATCGAGGCCTTCCACGGCCTGCTCGTGGACTTCTGCAAGCAGCGCGACATCCCCGCCATCGTCAAGGGTCTGCGCGCGGTCAGCGACTTCGACTACGAACTGCAGATGGCCCAGATGAACATAGGCCTCTCCGGTGTCGAGACGCTCTTCGTGCCGACCAACCCGACGTACAGCTTCCTCTCCTCCAGCCTGGTCAAGGAGGTTGCCACCTGGGGTGGCGACGTGGCCCACCTGGTGCCCCCGCAGGTGCTGAGCGCGCTGACCGATCGGCTTCCCAAGCCCTGACCCGCGCATCGGCTGTCCCTCCGGGAGCCGGTGGCCGTACAGTCGTCGCCGTGGACGTACAGCAGAGACTCGACGACATCGTCGCGGCGGTCGAGAACGCCCGCTCCATGCCCATGTCGGCCTCGTGCGTGGTGAATCGCGCCGAGCTGCTCGCACAGCTCGCCGAGGTGCGCGAGGCGCTCCCCGGGTCGCTCGCACAGGCCCGCGAGGTGCTCGGCGACCGAGAGCAGGTCGTCGCCGAGGCCCAGCAGGAGGCGCAGCGCATCATCGCCGCCGCGCAGAGCGAGCGCGGCTCGCTGATCTCCGGCACCGAGGTGGCCCGGCGCTCCCAGGAGGAGGCCGACCGGATCCTGGGCGACGCCCGCCGGGAGGCAGCGGAGATCCGGGCCGAGGCGGACGACTACGTCGACAGCAAGCTGGCCAACTTCGAGGTCGTGCTGAGCAAGACCATCGGCTCGGTGGACCGCGGTCGCGAGAAGCTGCTCGGCCGTGCGCCCGGCAGCGGGTACGACGGCGGGCCCGGCGGTGCCCAGGACGCCGAGGACGACGCGCCTGACCGCACCACCGACCCGGCCGAGCTGCGCGAGCGGGCCGACGCCTACGTCGAGAAGCAGTTCCGGGCTTTCGAGGCGGTGCTGTCCAAGACTCTGGAGGCCGTCGGCCGCGGTCGGCAGAAGCTCACCGGCCACCGGCCCACCGACGAGCTGGGCGCCCACATGGCGGCCCAGGACGAGGCCGCGAACGACGGCAGCCAGCCCCGTACCAGCGATGCCGAGTACCTCGCCGGACTTGCGGCGGCCCCGGAGCCGCCCCGGCCGCAGACCCCCTCGGCCGACCCCTACGCCGTCCCGTCGGGCCACCAGGGCGACGCCTATCCGCAGGACACCTACGCCGCACAGGGCGCACAGGGCGCACAGGGGCAGCCGTACGCCCAGGACGTGTACGGCCAGGACGCGTACGGCTACCAGCAGGCTTCCGCCCAGGACCCGGGGTCCTACCCCGCCCCCGACCCCTACGGCCACCCGCAGAACCAGCAGGGCGCCCAGGGGCCGCAGGACGCCTACGGCTACCCGCCGCAGCCCTACCCGGGCCAGGACGGCTACGGGTCGGACGGCTACGGGCAGGGGCAGGGGGCGCCGGACCCCCGGGGCTACGCACCCGACCCCTACGGCGCCCCGCAGGGCCAGCCCCAGGGCTACGGCGGCGCCCCCCAGCTCCCGCCGGCCCCGGGATACGCCCCCCAGGACGCCTATCCCGCCCAGGACGCGTATCCGCCGCAGGGCGGCTACCCGCCCGCGTCGGGCGGCGCCCCGCAGCCGGGCGCGCTGGACGAGACGAGCCTGTTCGACACCAGCATGATCGACCTCGACCAGCTCCGGCAGTACGAACAGGGCCGCTGAGGCGCCGTCGGGCGACGTCGGACGTGTTCCGCCCGCCTGGCGGTTCCGGCCCGAATTGGGTCGATCGGGACCCGTCCAGTATCCTGTCTCTTCGGCCGCGCGTACGTCCGCGCTGCCCGGCTGCCCGGACACTTCGGGGCCGATAGTTCCACCGCGTCGCACCGTAGAAAGCAGGAAGCCCTGAACGCCCCCCTGGACCACCGTGACCCGCTCGTGTTCGACACACATGAGCTGGGTCGGCGTCCAGGTGCGATGAGGAAGCTCTCCCGCACGGTCGAGGCGCCGGACCACCTGGGCATCGAGGTCATCGGAGTGCCCAAGGGCGCACCGGTGGAACTCGGCCTCCGACTGGAGGCGGTCATGGAAGGGGTGCTTGTCACAGGCACCGCCCGTGCACCGCTGACGGGGGAGTGCGTAAGGTGTCTGGAGCCGCTTCAGCAGCAGTGCGAAGCGGATTTCCAGGAGATGTTCTCCTACCCCGACGCCGACGTCCGGAACCGCTTCGCGGAAGCCGGCGACGACGCCGAGGAAGAGGAAGAGCATCTCTCACTCGAGGGCGACCTGTTCGACCTCGAACCTGTGCTGCGGGACGCGGTGGTGCTCTCACTGCCGATGAAGCCCGTGTGCCGGGAGGACTGCCCGGGGCTGTGTGCCGTGTGCGGTGCCCGGCTCGCGGACGACCCGGAACACCAGCACGACGATGCCGTCGACATCCGTTGGGCGGCACTGCAGGGACTCGCCGAAACCGTCCAGGACGGCGAGAAGGACAACGTGAACGGCGCCTCTCCGGGTGCCGACGAGAAGCAGGAGAAGTAGCCGTGGCTGTTCCGAAGCGGAAGATGTCGCGCAGCAACACGCGCCACCGCCGGTCGCAGTGGAAGGCTGCGGTCCCCACCCTGGTGAAATGCGAGCGCTGCCAGGAGCCGAAGCAGCAGCACATCGCGTGCCCGAGCTGCGGCACCTACAACAAGCGTCAGGTCCTCGAGGTCTGATCGGCGGGTGACAGGCTTCATGTCAGACGCCAGCACGCCCAAGAAGGCATCGGCGGACCTGGTGGATGCGGCCTCGTCCCACACGCTCCTGGAAGGGCGGCTCGGGTACCACCTCGAGTCCGCCCTTCTGGTGCGTGCACTGACACACCGTTCCTACGCCTACGAGAACGGTGGGCTGCCCACCAACGAGCGTCTGGAGTTCCTCGGGGACTCCGTGCTCGGCCTGGTCGTCACCGACACTCTCTACCGCACGCATCCCGACCTGCCCGAAGGGCAGTTGGCCAAGCTGCGTGCCGCGGTGGTCAACTCGCGGGCCCTCGCCGAGGTCGCCCGCGGCCTCGAACTGGGGTCGTTCGTCCGGCTCGGCCGGGGCGAGGAGGGCACGGGCGGCCGCAACAAGGCCTCGATCCTCGCTGACACTCTGGAAGCGGTGATCGGTGCCGTCTACCTCGACCAGGGGCTTCCGGCGGCGGACGAGCTGATCCACCGGCTCTTCGACCCGCTGATCGAGAAGTCCTCCAGCCTGGGCGCGGGCCTCGACTGGAAGACCAGCCTCCAGGAACTCACCGCGGCCGAAGGCCTGGGAGTCCCGGAGTACCTGGTCACCGAGACCGGCCCCGACCACGAGAAGACCTTCACGGCTGCTGCCCGCGTCGGTGGTGTCGCGTACGGCACCGGCACCGGCCGCAGCAAGAAGGAAGCAGAACAGCAGGCGGCCGAGACCGCCTGGCGCGGAATCCGCGCGGCGGCCGAGGCCTCGGCCGACTCCGCGCGCTGAACCAGCACCGTCACCGCCCCGGTGCCCGAAGGCTTCGAAGGCCGTCGGGCACCGGGGCGGTGACGGCTGACGCCCAGGAGGGGCGCGATGCCCGAGCTGCCGGAGGTCGAGGTGGTGCGCCGGGGCCTGGAACGCTGGGTCACCGGACGCACCGTCGCGTCCGTGACCGTGCTCCACCCGCGGTCGGTGCGCCGCCACCTCGCCGGCGGTGCCGACTTCGCCGCCCGACTGCCCGACCGCACCGTGGGAACCCCGCTGCGCCGCGGCAAGTACCTGTGGCTGCCGCTGTCCAGCGGCAGCGGGACCGAAACCTCCGGAAACGTCGAAGGACTCGCAGAACCCGCAGAACCTTCAGGGTTCGCCGTGCTCGCGCACCTGGGCATGAGCGGCCAACTGCTCGTCCAGCCGCCCGAGGCGCCCGACGAGAAACACCTGCGGGTACGCGTCACCTTCGCCGACGACACCCCCGGCGAACTGCGCTTCGTGGACCAGCGCACCTTCGGCGGCCTGTCGCTGCACCCGCTCACCGCGGACGGCCTGCCCGACGTCATCGCGCACATCGCCCGCGACCCGCTGGACCCGGCCTTCGACGAGGCGGCCTTCCACGCGGCCCTCCGCCGCAAGCGCACCACCCTCAAGCGGGCCCTGCTGGACCAGACGCTGATCAGCGGCGTCGGCAACATCTACGCCGACGAGGCCCTGTGGCGCGCCCGGCTGCACTACGAGCGCCCCACCGCCACCCTCACCGCGCCGCGCACCACCGAGCTGCTCGGCCACGTCCGCGACGTCATGAACGCGGCGCTCGCCGTCGGCGGCACCAGCTTCGACAGCCTGTACGTGAACGTCAACGGGCAGTCCGGCTACTTCGACCGCTCCCTGGACGCCTACGGCCGCGAGGACGAACCCTGCCGCCGCTGCGCCACCCCGATCCGCCGCCGCCCGTGGATGAACCGCTCCAGCTACTACTGCCCCCGCTGCCAGCGCCCACCCCGCTCGGCCTGACCGCTTCGTCGGCCCAGCGCACCGTCATCGGGCCGAGCTCCGCCCGGCGAATACGCCGAAGTAGCAGAGGCCACGGGCTGCGGTCACCCGTCGAGAAAGTGGGTATCGCCCACCTGTCCACTCTTACTATGCCGGGAATCAGGGTTGGTACCCGCGCCACGGCATCCCACCTGACGCCCCTGATACGGGACGTCCGATCTGCCGGTCAGCTGAACGGGCACCCCTCCCATCCGCCACATCCCAGGGCACTGGACGGAGAACCCCATGATCGGATCGGTGAAAAGCGAGGAGTTCGAGACAGTAGCCGAGATCGAAGTCGACCCCCGAGGTCGCCTCTCTCTTGGGAAAGCCGGAGCACACCGGGTCGGCGCTACCGCGTTGAGTCCAACGTGCACGGCCTGCTGGCCCTCACCCTCGTGGGTTCCATCCCGGAACGAGAGATGCAGCTCTGGACCGAGCCGGGACTGAGGCAGCGCATCAGTGAGGGGCTCGAACAGGCGGCACACGGGAAGACGCACGATCGCGGAGATTTCTCGCCATACCTCGAGGACACGGACGAGGACTGGCAAGTCGTGTATGAGTATCGCTTCACTGACGACGCAAACGCGACCCTCACCCGCTTGGAGGCTCGCGGGGCAGCCGAAGCAGCCAAGCTGAAGTAGGTGCGCAAAGCTCTTGCGTACCTGCAGATCAATCCCCGGCACCCGGGCCTGCACTCGCACCAATCCGAGAGCTTCCCTGGGCACGGTAAGCAGAGTCTGGGATTCCTACGTCGAGAACCACACGCCTGGTGCGTGGCGGATCTACTGGCGGTACGGGCCCAATGAGAAGAACGATCGAAACGAAGAGGTTCCGATCATCACGGTCCTGGTCATCGGCCCGCACCTCTAGTACGAGACGATGCCCGACGGGCTTGTCTCCGCCGGCACTGCGCTGCCTGCCACTCCCCCGACGTACCTGGTGCCGTCCGGTCCGGCGCGCGACTTAGCAGCTGAGAAGCACGAACTGAGCGTTCGTGGAGCGTTGTCGGGCGGCTTCGAACGGCTTGAAGCGGCACTGCCCAATGGGCTTCCTGGTCCACGCATCCCCGGCGGAGCACGGGAAAGCAGTGTGGGGCTGCCGGTGATCGCGGATCACCGGCAGCCCTCTACCACTGCACCGGGCGCTGCCCGGCTCACTGCTCAGAAGCCGAAGTTCTGCGTCCACCACGGGCCGCCGGGCTCGAAGTGGGCGCCGACGCCGAGCGTCTTGTAGTCGCAGTTGAGAATGTTCGCGCGGTGGCCCGGGCTCTGCATCCAGGCCGCCATGACCTCCTCGGCGGTCGCCTGGCCGCGTGCGATGTTCTCACCGCCGAGGTTGGAGATGCCGGCTGCCTCGGCGCGGTCCCAGGGGCTGTCGCCGTCGGGGCTGGTGTGCGAGAAGAAACCGCGTACCGCCATGTCGCGGCTGAAGTCGGAGGCCAGAGCCTCCAGCTTGGCGTTGGCCTTCACCGGCTTGCATCCGACCTTGGCCCGCTCCTGGTTGACCAGGGCGAGCACCTGCTCCTCGACGGACGCCTCCTTGCCCGGGGCGCTCGGCGTCTTCTTGGCCGGCGGGGTCGAGGGCTTGGCGGGTGCCTTGGCGGTGGGCGGCGTGGACGGCTTGGCCGGCGCCTTCGGTGCGGTCTGCGAAGGGCTCGGGGCCTCGACCGCGCTGCCCGCGGGCGGGGCGGTCTCCGGTGTCTGGGTCGCCTTGTCCTCGCGCTCCTGCTCCTCCGGGGAGGCGGCGTCCGGCGCCTTCGGGGCCCGGTCGGCGGGCGTCTGCGAGGGCAGCTGTCCGGCGGGCGGGCTGGACGGGAAGGAGGTGGGCGGGTTGACCCGCTCGGTGTCGCGGCTCACCGGGTTCTCGCCGCGCTCGCCGGGCCCCCCCGAGGCGCCCTGGGCGGAGAAGTCGGGGACCGTGCCGTTGGCCTCGATAGTGGTCGACTCGTCCCCGCCCCCGAAGGTGTAACCGTTGCCCGGGTTGGGCACCAATCCGGAGGCGACCGCTACCGCGCCGACCGCCATCGCTGCGGACGCGCCGAGCAGGCCCGTCCGGACAGGGGCCATGCTCCGTTTGCGGTGCGCGCTCCGATGGCGCCCCGAGTCGTAACCCCGCTCTGCGGGACCAGTGGATACCGGAACAGGGGTGGCGCGTCGATGGCGTCCCATCTGCGTCTTTTTCCTCACGTGCTCGGCGACGGTGGGGTGTCACTCTTTCGAGTGACGCTCGTTGCCCGGCGACATTACGCCATCACGGGCGGGGCCGGTGTGCCGTATGGGGAATTGCCCCGATAGCGTGCGTCACATGAGCACTGCCGAACCGGGAGCGGAACCGGGAGACGATCAGGTGCGGATGACCGCCTGGGTACGGGGCACCGTGCAGGGGGTCGGGTTCCGCTGGTTCACCCGGGCGAGCGCGCTGTCCATCGGCGGGCTGACCGGCTTCGCCCTCAATCTCGGGGACGGCCGGGTACAGGTGGTGGCCGAGGGGTCCAGAGGGAACTGTGAGGCGCTGCTCGGGTGGCTGCGCACCGGGGACACGCCCGGGAACGTCACCGGGGTCACCGAGATCTGGGACGAGCCTCGAGGCGGCTACGAGGGCTTCCTGATCAGGTGAGGAGGCAGGTGAGCGGAAACTGGTTGCCAACGGCCGCGCGACATGCAAGGCTGCCGCAACAAGTGATCTCCGCACACCAGCGGGCCGCTGCTCCGGCGCGAGACGCCGTACGAGCCCCCGCGGCGCGCCTTTACACGGTGTGATCGTGTTGACCGTCAAAAGTTTTGGTGAGACGCTGGAAGCCCCGCGCACCTTAGCTGTTTGACCCTGAGAACCTTGCAAGCAGAGCCAAACACCGCGGGTGCTCATCTCTCACGACCCACCGCGACCTCGGTCGGTCACACAGTGTGGAGGACCACTCATCATGGCAAAGGCGCTTCTCGGTTACGTCGGCGGCTCCGACCCCCGAGTCCACTCCGAGATGCGACGGCTCCAGCAGCGCGTACAGGACCTGGAATCCGAGCTGATCCGGATGCAGGCCGAGAACGACGCGCTGTCGGCTGTCGCACGTCACGGAGACTCGCTGCTGGACAGCATCGACGTCTCCCAGGGCGAGCCCGCACTCACCTGACCCGTACCCCGGGGGTGAGCAGCAGCGCCCACCGCTAGCAGAACTGCGAGGGACGCTTCGGCGTCCCTTCGTCATTTCCAGGTGGTCGATTCGTCGGTGATCGATGTCGGCGATCGGTGTCGGTGGGCGGTGCGGGGTGTCGGTGATCGGTGGAGTGGACCTCTTCTCGTTACCGCATGATGTGCCCTGCACGTTCACCGGTGAAACCGCGCCACCCCGGTAAAGTCACACGCCGTGCACCTCAAGAGCCTGACCCTGCGCGGGTTCAAGTCCTTCGCCTCGGCCACCACGTTGCGGTTCGAGCCGGGAATCACCTGTGTGGTGGGTCCCAACGGCTCGGGCAAGTCCAACGTGGTGGACGCCCTGTCGTGGGTGATGGGAGAGCAGGGGGCCAAGTCGCTGCGCGGCGGCAAGATGGAGGACGTGATCTTCGCCGGCACCACCGGCCGCCCTCCGCTGGGGCGGGCCGAGGTGTCGCTCACCATCGACAACTCCGACGGCGCGCTGCCGATCGAGTACGCCGAGGTCACGCTCACCCGGATCATGTTCCGCAACGGCGGCAGCGAGTACCAGATCAACGGCGACACCTGCCGCCTGCTGGACATCCAGGAACTGCTGTCGGACTCCGGCATCGGCCGCGAGATGCACGTGATCGTCGGCCAGGGCCAGCTCGACTCGGTCCTGCACGCCGACCCCACCGGCCGCCGCGCCTTCATCGAGGAGGCCGCGGGTGTCCTGAAGCACCGCAAGCGCAAGGAGAAGGCGCTGCGGAAGCTGGACGCGATGCAGGTGAACCTCGCCCGTGTCCAGGACCTCACCGACGAACTCCGGCGCCAGCTGAAGCCACTGGGCAGACAGGCCGCGGTGGCGCGACGGGCCGCGGTGATCCAGGCCGACCTGCGGGACGCCCGGCTCAGGCTGCTGGCCGACGACCTGGTGACGGTCCGCGAGTCGCTGCGCGCCGAGATCGCCGACGAGGCCGCGCTGAAGGAGCGCAAGGAGGCCGCCGAGTCGGCGCTCACCGCCGGCCTGCAGCGCGAGGCGGAGCTGGAGCAGGAGGTGCGCACCCTGACCCCCCGCCTCCAGCAGGCACAGCGGGTCTGGCATGAGCTGTCCCAACTGGCCGAGCGGATCCGCGGCACTGTCGGACTGGCCGACGCCCGGGTGCGCAGTGCCTCGGCGGCACCCGCGGACGAGCGCCGCGGACGTGACCCGGAGGACCTGGAACGGGAGGCGGCCAGGGTCCGGGAGCAGGAGGCGGAGCTGACCGCCGCCCTGGAGGCGGCGAGCCGGGCCCTGGACGACACCGTGAGCCACCGGGCCGACCTGGAGCGGCGGTTGGCCGACGAGGAACGCCGCCTGAAGGACGCGGCTCGGGCGGTCGCCGACCGACGTGAGCAGCTCGCCCGGCTCGGCGGGCAGGCCGCCGCCGCCCGCAGTCGGGCCGCGTCGGCCCAGTCCGAGATCGACCGGCTGACCGCCGCCAGCGAGGACGCCGCCCGCCGGGCCGGCGAGGCGGCCGAGGAGTACGAGACGCTGAACGCGGATGTCGGCGGTGCGGACGAGGAGGAGAACCGGTTCGCGGAGGAGCACGGTCAGGCCAAGGATGAACTGGCCCGCGCCGAGGCAGAACTGGGGGAGGCGCGGGACGCGCTGAACGCCGCCGACCGCAGGCGGGCCGCGACCGCCGCCCGGCGTGACGCGCTCGCGCTGGGCCTGCGGCGCAAGGACGGCACCGGTGCGCTGCTCGACGCCCGGGACAGGCTGGCGGGGCTGCTGGGCCCGGCCGCGTCGCTGCTCACGGTGGCCCCCGGCCACGAGGTGGCGGTGGCCGCCGCGCTGGGTGCCGCCGCCGACGCCGTCGCCGTCACCGACCCGGCGGGGGCGGCGCGGGCGCTGCGGCTGCTGCGCACCGAGGACGCCGGCCGGGCCGCGCTGCTTGTGGCCGACCCCGCAGCGGAATCCGGGCCCGACCCCTCCCGGAGCACCGGTGCCGACGCGTCCGCGGGCGTTGACGGTGAGCGCCACGGCGGTGTCCCGCGGGCGGTCGACCTGGTCGGCGGACCGCCCGAGTTGCTGCCCGCCGTGCGCCGGCTCCTGGCCGGGGTCGCCGTCGTGGGCACGCTGGACGACGCCGAACGGCTACTCGCCGAGCAGCCCCACGTGACGGCGGTGACCGCGGAAGGCGACCTGCTGGGCGCCCACTTCGCGCACGGCGGCTCGGCCGGGGCGCCCAGCCTGCTGGAGGCGCAGGCTGCGGTGGACGCGGCGACCGCGGAACTCGCCGAACTGGACGCGTCCTGCGAGAAGCTGGCACTGCGTCAGGAGGGTGCGCAGGCGGCCCGACGTGAACGGGCGGCGGCTGTGGAGGAGTCGGCGGCTCGCCGCAGCGCCGCCGCCCGTGAGCGGTCCGAGGTGGCTGGGCGGCTGGGCCGGCTGGGCGGCCAGGCGCGTGCCGCGGCGGACGAGGCGGAACGCGCCGCCGCCGCGGTGGCCAAGGCGGAGGAGGCGCTGCGGGCGGCGACCGAGGAGGCGGCGGAGCTGGTCGAACGCCTGGCCGTGGCCGAGGAGATCGCCGAGGGCGACGAGGAGCCCGACACCGCGGCCCGCGACCGGCTGTCCGCCGACGGCGCGAACGCCCGGCAGACCGAGATGGAGGCACGACTCCAGGTGCGCACGCACGAGGAGCGGGTGAAGGGGCTTGCGGGCCGCGCCGACGGCCTGGACCGGGCGGCCCGGGCCGAGCGGGAGGCTCGGGAGCGGGCCGAGCGGCGGCGGGCCCGGATGCGGCACGAGGTCGAGGTGGCGGGTGCGGTCGCCACCGGCGCGCGCCGGCTCCTGGCGCATGTGGAGGTGTCGCTGGAGCGGGCCGAGGAGGAGCGTGCCGCCGCCGAACTGGCCAGGGACGAGCGTGAGCGGGAGCTGACCGCGGAACGCAACCGGGGGCGCGAGCTGGCGTCCGCCTTGGAGAAGCTCACGGACTCGGTCCACCGGGGTGAGGTGCTGGGGGCCGAGAAGCGCATGCGGGTGCAGCAGCTGGAGACGAAGGCGCTGGAGGAGCTGGGTGTGGAGCCGGCGGTGCTGGTGGCCGAGTACGGGCCCGGCCAGCCGGTGCCGCCCTCGCCGCCCGCCGAGGGGGAGGAGCTGCCCGCCGACCCGGAGCATCCGCGCAACCAGCCGGTGCCCTACGTGCGCGCCGAGCAGGAGAAGCGGCTGCGTGCGGCGGAGCGCGCCCACCAGCAGCTGGGCAAGGTCAATCCGCTGGCTCTGGAGGAGTTCGCGGCGCTGGAGGAGCGGCACCAGTTCCTCAGCGAGCAGCTGGAGGACCTGAAGAAGACCCGCACCGACCTGCTCCAGGTGGTCAGGGACGTGGACGAGCGGGTGCGGCAGGTGTTCACGGAGGCGTACCACGACACCGCCCGGCAGTTCGAGGGTGTGTTCTCGCGGCTCTTCCCCGGCGGTGAGGGCCGCCTGGTGCTCACCGACCCTTCGGACATGCTGACGACCGGTGTCGACGTGGAGGCCCGGCCGCCGGGCAAGAAGGTCAAGCGGCTGTCGCTGCTGTCCGGCGGCGAGCGGTCGCTGACCGCGGTGGCCCTGCTGGTGGCGATCTTCAAGGCCCGCCCCAGTCCGTTCTACGTGATGGACGAGGTGGAGGCCGCGCTGGACGACACCAACCTGCAGCGGCTCATCCGGATCATGGCTGAGCTGCAGGAGAGCTCCCAGCTGATCGTCATCACCCACCAGAAGCGCACGATGGAAGTGGCAGACGCGCTTTACGGGGTATCCATGCAGGGGGACGGTGTGTCCAAGGTCATCAGCCAGCGGCTCAGCTGAGCCGCACGACCTGTCGCCGCCCCCGCTGCTTCACATCTTGAGGATGCTCCGCGGCCGGCTCGCGTCCTTCCAGCAGGCCGCCATCGTGCTGGGCATCGCAGTCTCCCAGCTGGTCAACTACGGTGTGTGCTGAACATCGCCGGCGGCAACCAGCGCGGCGGGCTGCTGGGCCTGGAGGCCTGGCAGATCATGCTGGGCATCGAGGTCGTCCCTGCGCTCGTCTACGGCATCCTCGCCCTGCGCATCCCCGAGTCGCCGCGCTACCTCGTCGCCCGGGGCCGGTTCGAGGACGCCAAGGTGGTGCTCGCCGACGTCGAGGCGGTCGGGACCGACCTGGACGCCAGGGTGCGGCATATCGACGAGCGCATGCGCCGCGAGCACAAGCCGTCGTGGCGGGACCTGACCGGAGGGCGCACCGGCCTGCTGCCCATCGTCTGGATCAGCATCGGCCTGTCCGTGTTCCAGCAGCTGGTCGGCATCAACGTGATCTTCTACTACAGCTCCTTGCTGTGGCAGTCTGTCGGCATCGACCCGGAGAGCTCGTTCTTCTACCTCTGATCTTGGCCAGTGCTGTGCCCCTTCAGGGTGGGAGTGAGGGCCGTCCTTGGCGCGGAGCGCCGGAGTGCTCTGCGTCTTTGGGGGTGAGGGTCAGACGGGACGCTGCTGGTTTTCGATGTACTGCTTGACGACGGTCAGGGGTGCCCCGCCGCATGATCCTGCGAAGTAGGAGCCGGACCAGAAGCGTCCGCCCCACAGGTACTGGCGGACGTGGCTGTCGTACTCCTGGCGGAGCCTGCGGGAGCTGACGCCCTTGAGGGAGTTGACCAGCTTGGAGAGCTGGACCTTGGGCGGGTAGTGCACGAGCAGGTGGACGTGGTCCTGTTCGCCGTTGAACTGTTTCAGCTCGGCCTCGAAGTCGGCGCAGACCTCCCGCATGATCTCTTCGGTGCGGGCCAGCATGGCGTCGGTGAACGCCTTCCGCCGGTACTTCGTGACGAAAACCAAGTGAACGTGCAGGTTGTAGACGACGTGACGTCCGGTGCGTACGTCGGGATCAGGATTCCAGCGCGGTGACATAAACCAATGCTATGGTCTCGGTCGTGAGTCAAGACACCCTGGTCAAGAGGCAGTTCGGGCACCGTGCCCGGCTTTCACTGTCTCCTGCCGGGGTTCGCATGGCGGATGATCAGGCGCACGCGGCCCGCACGATGTGGAATCTTCTCCACGCGTGGTGGGGGATGATGCCGAAGGACATGCGGACGCTCGCGAACGCGGATGCCGCGATCCGACAAGCACGCGAGGACATCGACTTCCTGGCCGTCCTCCCTGCCCAGGCCGCGCAAGCGGTACTCAAGACGTACTTCCAGGCGTGGAAGAACTTCTGGGAGGGCCGCGCAGACGCCCCGAACTTCAAGGGCCGGTTCCGCACGGTGATGTCCGTGGACATCCCGCAGGGTCGCGACCTGAACATCACCCGCGTGCACCGGCGCTGGGGTACGGTCAACATTCCCAAGGTGGGCCGGGTCCGCTTCCGGTGGACCAAAGACCTTCCGGTCGGCAAGCGTGCCAACGCGGAGAACCGGATCACCGGGGCACGACTGATCAAGGACACGCTCGGCTGGCACATCGCCTTCCGTGTCCAGGCCCTGGAGGTCAAACCCGATCCGCACCAGGGACCGGATGTCGGCATCGACGTGGGCGTCACCGTACCCATAGCCCTCTCGGACGGCGAAACGTACGAGCACGGCGAATGGCTGACCGGCAAGGAGAAGGCCAGGCTTCTGCACCTGGAGCAGCGCGCCGCGCAGCGTAAGCAGGACCGCAAGTCCGGCGAGCGCACCAGCCGCCGGCTGCACCGCACCTACGACCAGATCGCAGGACTCCGTGCGAAAGCCAAGCGCCGGGCCTTGGACTGGCAGCACCAGACGACCACCGTCATCGCCCGCACATACGGCACCGTCGTGGTCGAAGCACTCACCATCACGAACATGGTCAAGTCGGCCAAGGGAACCATCGAGGAGCCGGGGAAGAACGTTGCCCAGAAGGCTGGGCTGAACCGCTCCATCAGCGGGGAGGCATGGGGCCGGACAGTCACCATGCTGACGTACAAGACCGCCCAGCTCGGCGGCACCCTGCACAAGGTCCCCGCCCCCGGCACCTCCCAACGCTGCTCAGCGTGCGGCTTCACCACGCCCGGCAACCGGGAGAGCCAGGCCGTGTTCGTGTGCAAGAACCCCGACTGCGGCTGGTCGGGCAACGCCGACCACAACGCAGCCCGGAACGTCTTGCACCTTTACCGGATGGGCCTCGCGCTCATCCCGGCTGCCGGGAGGGCAGTCGTCAGGCGCGCGAAGCGCGTCAAGCCCGCTGCCGCAAGGTAAGCAGGAATCTCCCGGCCTCAGCCGGGAGAGCACTTCAATCGTTCACCACGTCGATCATCAACATCGTCGGCACCGTGATCGCCATGCTGTTCGTCGACCGGATCGGCCGCAAGCCGCTTGCCCTCATCGGCTCCGCCGGCATGGCCGTCTCCCTGGGGCTGGCGGCCTGGGCGTTCTCCTTCAAGCAGGAGATCGGCGGCGACATCAGCCTGCCCGACACCCAGGGCACCGTCGGGCTGATCGCCGCTCACTCCTTCGTGCTGTTCTTCGCCCTCTCCTGGGGTGTGGTCGTCTGGGTGATGCTGGGCGAGATATTCCCCAACCGGATCCGCGCCGCCTTGCTCGGTGTGGCGGCCTCCGCGCAGTGGATCACCAACTGGCTGATCACCGCGAGCTTCCCGACGATGTCGGACTGGAACCTGTCCGGCTCCTACGTGATCTACGCGTGCTTCGCCGCGCTCTCGATCCCCTTCATCCTCAAGTGGGTGCCGGAGACCAAGGGCAAGGCGTTGGAGGACATGGGCTGACCGACCCCGCTGCCCGTGCCCTCGAAGTGGTTCTGCCCCGGCTCCGCCAGTGAGCCGGGGCAGAACCGTTCTTGCCCCGGGGTGCCGCCCGGCGCGTCCCCCGGGCCTCCGCCCGGTGCGCCCCGCCGTGCCGACACGGTCGGCCCCGCGCGGGACGCGCCGACCGCTGGCCGATACTGGAGGGGTCGCGCCCTGCCCGAGGGGCACTCCCGCCCGGCCCAGCGGCCCGCGACGGACAAGGCCCCTGCCCGTGACGCAGCCAACACCCTAGGGAACCGATGGAAATCCTGATCCTTGCCGTAGTCATCGCCGTGGTCGCTCTCGGCGCCCTCACCGGCCTGGTGGTCAGCAGCCGCAGGAAGAAGGCGCTGCCGCCCCGGCCCGAGAGCCCGGCGGTCGGCACCCCGCCCGCCGAGCCCCGGGTCGGCGAGGACGTGGACGGCACTCCCGAGTCACCCGGCCGGACCATCGAGGAGGTCGACCTTCCGGACGCCTCCGGAGCCACGACCACCGTCGAGCCGGAGCCCGCACCCCCCGTACTGGAGACCCCCGAGCCGACCGCCGGGCGCCTCGTCCGGCTGCGGACACGTCTTTCCCGTTCGCAGAACTCGCTCGGCAAGGGACTGCTGACGCTGCTCTCCCGCGAGCACCTGGACGAGGACACCTGGGAGGAGATCGAGGACACCCTGCTCACCGCGGACGTCGGCGTCGCCCCCACCCAGGAGCTGGTCGAGCGGCTGCGCGAGCGTGTGCGGGTGCTCGGTACCCGCACCCCCGAGGGGCTGCGGGCCCTGCTGCGGGAGGAACTGCTCACGCTGGTCGGCCCGGACGAGGACCGCGCGGTGCGCACCGAGACCTCCGGAGCCGAGGACCGGCCCGGAGTGGTGCTGGTCGTCGGGGTCAACGGCACCGGCAAGACCACGACCACCGGCAAGCTCGCCCGGGTCCTGGTGGCCGACGGCAAGTCCGTCGTGCTGGGCGCCGCGGACACCTTCCGGGCCGCGGCGGCCGACCAGCTCCAGACCTGGGGTGAGCGGGTAGGCGCCCGCACGGTGCGCGGCCCGGAGGCGGGCGACCCCGCCTCGGTGGCCTTCGACGCCGTGAAGGAGGGCACCGCCGAGGGCGCCGACGTGGTGCTCATCGACACCGCCGGCCGGCTGCACACCAAGGCCGGACTGATGGACGAGCTGGGCAAGGTCAAGCGGGTGGTGGAGAAGCAGGGCCCGGTCGACGAGGTGCTGCTCGTGCTGGACGCCACCACGGGCCAGAACGGCCTGGTGCAGGCGCGGGTCTTCGCGGAGGTGGTCAACATCACCGGCATCGTGCTCACCAAGCTCGACGGCACGGCCAAGGGCGGCATCGTCGTCGCCGTGCAGCGTGAACTGGGGGTGCCGGTCAAGCTGATCGGACTCGGCGAGGGGGCCGACGACCTCGCGCCCTTCGAACCGGAGGCCTTCGTCGACGCGCTCATCGGCGACTGACCCGTCACCGCGCGGCAGCCCCCGCCCGGCGCGAGCCGTACGGCGGGGGCCGCCGCGTCCGGACGGCGTCTACGCCGCGAGGCGGTGGCAGACGTACGCCAGCGTGCCCAGCAGCAGTCGCGCCTGGGGTGGCCGGCCCGCGGCCTCCAGCGTCGGGGGACGCAGCCAGCGCACCGGGCCGAGGCCGCCGAGGTCCGATGGTGGCGCGGTGATGTGGTCGCCCGGCCCGAGGCAGCGCAGGTCCAGCGTCGCGTCGTCCCAGCCCATCCGGTAGAGCAGCCGCGGTAGTTCGGTCGAGGCACCCGGCGCCACCAGGAACCAGGCGCGGCCGTGCGGGGTGACCGCGACCGGGCCGAGCGGCAGGCCCATGCGCTCCAGCCGTACCAGGGCCCGCCGACCCACCTGCTCGGGCACCTCGAGGACGTCGAAGGAGCGCCCGACCGGGAGCAGCAGGGCGGCCCCCGGTACCTGCGCCCAGGTGTCGACGGCCTCGTCCAGCGTCGCCCCGGCGGGTACCTCGATCGTCGCGTCGAGCGGGTGGGCGCCGGGCGCGGGGCAGACGGGGCAGCCGCACGAGCAGGGCGTGGAGCCGCCGCTGACTGCTCGGGCCCCGGGTACCACGTCCCAGCCCCAAAGGCCGGTGTACTCCGCCACCGCGGTGCTCTGCGGTGGGCGCTGCTGCCGCCGGGGGCGGCGTGTCGCCAGCCGCAGGTCCCGGAACTCCCGAATACCGCCGATCGTGAAGCCCATGCTCCCTCCAACGGATTCCGTGCGCCGATGGTTACGGACCATTCACGCAGAGCGATGAGGTGTGGGGGAAGCGCGCCGCGCCGCTCGTGGACTGGCTGTGAACGGCGCCCCCCGGTGTGCGTTGAACGTCGCGCGCCCCTAGCGCACTTCGTTGCATCCGATGTGATCGCTCTTACCCAAGTGAAGCGTGTGGGCTCGGCGTTAGGTTCATAGGCGGGGGTGGCGAATGGTGGCGTTTCTGAAATCGCCCTCGCCGGACCGGTGATCGTAGGATTACTTTCGGTTCACACAACGACAGAGCACAAGCGGTTCGCGGGTATGCCCCAGGCACAGCCCGGAACGATGAGGAGCGGGGGCCTTCCAGTGGGCGGCAACGGCAGCAGCGGCACGTCGGCTGAGAAGCGCCCGAACGACCAGCTGGGTTCGTGGTTCGTGCGCAGCGGCTGGTCGAAGGGCGAACTGGCCCGCCAGGTCAACCGCAGGGCCCGCCAGATGGGCGCCCACCACGTCAGCACCGACACCTCCCGCGTGCGCCGCTGGCTGGACGGAGAGCAGCCCCGCGAGCCGATCCCGCGGATTCTCTCCGAGCTGTTCTCCGAACGCTTCGGCTGCGTGGTCGCGGTCGAGGACCTCGGGCTGCGCGCCACCCGCCAGGCCGCCGCGGACTCCGGCGTCGACCTGCCTTGGGCCGGGCCGCAGACCGTCGCGCTCATCAACGAGTTCTCCCGCAGCGACCTGATGCTCGGCCGCCGCGGCTACCTCGGGCCGTCCCTGGCGGTGTCGGCGGGGCCGGCGCTCATCGAGCCGATGCAGCGCTGGCTGGTGCCCGCGCCCGGGGGTGCGGCGGACGGCGCCGACGCCCGGCAGGCGTCCCGGCCAGGAGGCAACCGCCGGGCGTCCCGGCTCTCCGCGCCCGAGCTGGAACTGCTGGAGCAGACCACCGCCATGTTCCGGCAGTGGGACGCCCAGTGCGGCGGCGGGCTGCGCCGCAAGGCCGTCGTCGGGCAGCTGCACGAGGTCACCGACCTGCTGCAGGAGACGCACCCCGAGCCGATCCGCAGACGCCTCTTCGGCGTCACCGCGGAACTCGCCGAGCTGGCCGGGTGGATGAGCTACGACATCGGCATCCAGCCCACCGCGCAGAAGTACTTCGTGCTCGCCCTGCACGCCGCCAAGGAGGCCGGCGACCGCCCGCTCGGCTCGTACGTGCTGTCCAACATGGCCCGTCAGATGATCCACCTCGGCCGCGCCGAGGACGCGCTGGAACTCGTCCACCTCGCCCAGTACGGCAGCCGGGAGGGAGCCACCTCGCGCACCCAGGCCATGCTGTATGCGATGGAGGCCCGCGCCTACGCCAACATGGGCCAGCCCAAGCAGTGCCACCGGGCGGCCCGCATGGCCGACGCGCTCTTCTCCGAGATCGACGCCGACGACCCGGACCCCGACTGGATCACCTTCTTCTCGGAAGGGGAGCTGCGCGCCGAGAACGCCCACTCCTACCGGGACCTCGCCTATGTCGCCGGCCGCAGCCACACCTACGCCTCGCTCGCACAGCCCGAGATGGAGAAGGCCGTGGCGCTCTTCGCCGCCGAGTGCGCGAACTCCGACGGCGGCCACCACCGTTCGTATGCGCTCAACCTCGTCGGCATGGCCACCGTGCACCTGCTCCAGCGGGAGCCCGAGCAGTGCGCGGCCCGCACGGTCGACGCCATCGAGGTCGCCAAGCGCCTGCGTTCGGAGCGGGTCAACACCCGCATCCGCAAGACCGCGGCCAGTGCCGCGCGCGAGTTCGGTCAGGTGGCCGAGGTCGTCGAACTCAACGACCGCCTCGTCTCCGCCCTCCCCGCCGCGGAGGCCGCGGCAGCGGGCTGAGAGAAGCCCGGCCACCGCGCGAGCGGGCGGCGGGGATGGGCCAGAGAGTAACCGGCGCCGCCGCGCGCCGTCCCCGCTTCACCCGCCTGTAACACACCGGACGTGTTCGTCACGACGCCGAAACAGCCGGGCGCATCGAAGGAAACCGAGCTTCGGGAGTGTGTGGCACATCCTGCCCCCCGCTACCTGCCCGCACGGGTCGTGACTTCGAGGAGACGTCCATTGAACGGCGCGGATACCGCATTCGTCCTGATCAGCGCGGCACTGGTCATGCTGATGACGCCTGGCCTGGCCTTCTTCTACGGCGGCATGGTCAGGGTCAAGAGCGCCCTGAACATGCTGATGATGTCCTTCATCGCACTCGGCGTGGTCAGCGTGCTCTGGGTGCTCTACGGCTACTCCCTGGCCTTCAGCGGTAACACCGCGGGGGTCATCGGCAACCTCGACATGATCGGGCTGAAGGGCATCGGCCCGGAGACGATGACGGGTGACGACGGCATTCCCGTCTTCGCATTCGTCCTCTTCCAGATGCTGTTCGCCGTGATCACCCCGGCCCTGATGAGTGGCGCCCTGGCCGACCGGGTCAAGTTCAGCGCCTGGACGCTGTTCATCGCCCTGTGGGTCACCGTCGTCTACTTCCCCGTCGCGCACTGGGTGTGGGCCGAGGGCGGCTGGCTCTTCGAGATGGGCGTCATCGACTTCGCCGGCGGCACCGCCGTGCACATCAACGCCGGCATCGGCGCGCTCGCCGCGGTCCTGGTGATCGGCAAGCGCATCGGCTTCAAGAAGGAGCCGATGCGTCCGCACAACCTGCCGCTGGTCCTGCTGGGCGCCGCCATGCTGTGGTTCGGCTGGTTCGGCTTCAACGCCGGCTCCGCACTCGCCGCCGACGGCACCGCGGCCAACATGGCACTGAACACGCAGGTCGCCACCGCAGCGGCCATCCTCGGCTGGCTCGTCTACGAGCGCATCCGGCACGGCGCCTTCACCACCCTGGGCGCGGCCTCCGGCGCCATCGCCGGCCTGGTCGCCATCACCCCCGCGGGCGCCGACGTCAACGCCATGGGCGCCCTGGCCATCGGCCTGGTGGCCGGCCTGGTCTGCTCCTGGGCGGTCAGCCTCAAGTTCAAGCTCAACTACGACGACTCGCTCGACGTGGTCGGTGTGCACCTGGTCGGCGGCCTCATCGGCACCCTGCTCGTCGGGTTCCTCGCCACCGAGGGCGGCGGCATCACCCAGTTCGGCAAGCAGGCCGTCGGTGCCTTCTCGGTGATGGCCTTCACCTTCGTGGTGACCTGGCTGCTCGCCAAGCTGGTCGACATGACCATCGGGTTCCGGGCCAGCGAGGACGAGGAGACCGTCGGTGTCGACCAGGCCTTCCACGCCGAGAGCGCCTACGACTTCACCCAGGTCGGCGGTGGCACGCTGACCTCGTCCGCAACGGCAACGAGCAGCCCGAACAAGAAGGTTGAAGCATGAAGCTGATCACGGCGGTCATCAAGCCGCACCGACTCGACGAAGTCAAGGACGCCCTCCAGGCGTTCGGAGTGCACGGCCTGACCGTGACCGAAGCCAGCGGCTACGGCCGCCAGCGCGGCCACACCGAGGTCTACCGGGGCGCGGAGTACACCGTGGACCTGGTGCCGAAGATCCGCGTGGAGGTCCTCGTCGAGGACGAGGACGCCGAGCAGCTCATCGAGGTCGTCGTCAAGGCGGCCCGCACCGGCAAGATCGGCGACGGCAAGGTGTGGAGCGTTCCCGTCGACACCGCCGTCCGGGTCCGGACCGGCGAACGCGGCCCGGACGCGCTGTAACAACATGGGAGTTGGGGACCGGATGACCACGGAGTCCACGGACGGCAGCACGGACACGACCGGGACGGGCCCCAGCGGGTACGCGGCGGCCCGGCTGCACCTCCTCAACCAGGAGGTGCGGTCCGGGCCGCCGCGCCGTGCCGAACTGGCCTCGCTGACCGACACCTGGTTGGCCGGCCTGCTCGGTCCGCAGCCCGGCGGCGTCGCCCTGGTGGCCGTCGGCGGCTACGGACGCGGCGAACTCTCCCCGCGCAGCGACCTCGACCTGCTGCTGCTCCACGACGGGAAACGTCCCGCCGGGGAGCTGGCCGCGCTTGCCGACCGGGTCTGGTACCCGGTGTGGGACCTGGGCCTGGACCTGGACCACTCGGTGCGCACCCCCGACGAGGCCCGCAGGACCGCCGCCGAGGACCTCAAGGTCCAGCTCGGCCTGCTCGACGCCCGGCACGTCGCCGGGGACGCCGGGCTCACCGCGCGGCTGCGCACCGAGCAACTCGCCCAGTGGCGGGCCCGGGCGGCCAAGCGGCTGCCCGAGCTCCAGGAGATGTGCCGCGAGCGCGCCGAACGGCAGGGCGAGCTGCAGTACCTCCTCGAACCCGACCTGAAGGAGTCCGCCGGCGGACTGCGCGACGCCACCGCGCTGCGGGCCGTCGCCGCCTCCTGGCTCGCCGACGCACCCCGCGAAGGGCTCGCCCACGCCCGCTCACTGCTGCTCGACGTGCGCGACGCCCTGCACCTGACCACCGGACGGGCCACCGACCGGCTCGACCTCCACGACCAGGACGACGTCGCCGCCGCGCTCGGGCTGCTGGACGCCGACAGCCTGCTCCGCCAGGTCTACGAGGCGGCCCGCACGCTCTCCTACGCCAGCGACGTCACCTGGCGCGAGGTCGGCCGGGTGCTGCGCGCCCGCTCCGCCCGGCCGCGGCTGCGTACTCTGCTGGGCGGCCGGTCGGCTGCCGGCCCCGAGCGCACCCCGCTAGCCGACGGTGTCGTCGAGCAGGACGGCGAAGTGGTGCTCGCCCGGTCCGCGCGGCCCGACCGCGACCCCGGCCTGGTGCTGCGCGCCGCTGCGGCAGCCGCCCAGGCGGACGTGCCGCTGGCGCTGTCCACGGCCCGCAGCCTCGCCCGGACCACACCGGCGCTCGCCGTCCCGTGGCCGGCCGACGCCCGCGAGCAGTTCGTCACCCTGCTCGGCGCGGGCGCCGCGACGGTGCCCGTCTGGGAGGCGCTGGAGGCGGAGGGCCTGATCACCGCGCTGCTGCCGGACTGGGAGCGGGTCCGCTGCCGCCCGCAGCGCAACGCCGTCCACCGCTGGACCGTCGACCGGCACCTCGTCGAGACGGCCGTCCAGGCGTCGGCGTTCACCCGCCGCGTGCACCGCCCCGACCTGCTGCTCGTGGCGGCCCTGCTGCACGACATCGGCAAGGGCTGGCCGGGTGACCACTCCGTCGTGGGCGAGACCATCGGCCACGACATGGCCGCCCGCATCGGGTTCGACGAGGCCGACGCCGCCGTGCTGGCCACCCTGATCCGGCACCACCTGCTGCTGGTGGAGACCGCCACCCGGCGCGACCTGGACGACCCGGCCACCGTCGAGGCCGTCGCCGCGGCCGTGGGCAGCAGCGGCACGCTGGAACTGCTGCACGCGCTCACCGAGGCCGACGCGCTCGCCACCGGGCCCGCGGCCTGGTCGGCGTGGCGCGCCTCGCTCGTCGCCGACCTCGTCGCCCGGACCGCCGCGCTGCTCGCCGGAACCCCCGCCGACGCGGGCGAGGACACCGGCGCGCTCACCGCGCAGGAGGAACGCCTCGCCGTCGAGGCGTGGCGCACCGGCGGCCCGGTGCTGTCCCTGCACGCCCAGCACGCCCGCCTCGACGGCACCGACGGGGACGGCCCTGACCACGCGGGCGACGGCGACGTGCGGGAACCGGTGGGCGTCGAACTGCTCATCGCCCTGCCGGAGCAGCCCGGCGTGCTGCCAGGCGTCGCGGGTGTGCTGGCCCTGCACCGGCTGACCGTGCGCACCGCCGAACTGCGCTCCACCGACCCGACCGGCGAGGGCCCGGTGCTGCTGCTGAACTGGCGGGTCGCCGCCGAGTACGGCTCCCTGCCGCAGGCGTCCCGGCTGCGCGCCGACCTGGTGCGCGCGCTCGACGGTTCGCTGGACATCCCCGCCCGCCTCGCCGAGCGGGAGCGGGCCTACCGCGGGCGGCGGCGCGGCCTGCTGGCACCGCCGCCCCGGGTGACGGTCGCCGCAGCCGTGTCCCAGCGGGCCACCGTGCTGGAGGTCCGCGCCCAGGACGCCTCCGGCCTGCTGCACCGCATCGGGCGGGCGCTGGAGAGCGTGAAGGTCACCGTCCGCAGCGCGCACATCAGCACGCTCGGCGCGAACGCCGTCGACGCCTTCTACGTGACCGGCCCGGACGGCTCCCCGCTGCCCGGCGAGCAGGCGGCGGAACTGGCCGCCGCGGTGCAGCGCTCCCTGGAGGGCTGACGGCAGGCTGACCGTATGCCGGGCGGGCAGATACCCTTGGCGCAGCGCGCCCCGACGCCCCCGCTGGGTCTGCGGCGCCTGGCCGGTGCACCTCGCTGCGTTGCCGAACCGACCGACCGGCCCGCGAACGGGCCGGTCGCGGCCGGTCCTCCGCTGTGCGGTGCACTCCCAGACGACGCCCGCATGTCCAGCCAGGACGCCGGGACACGCTGACGACCGCCGAAGTGACCGACGACGTGAAGGATCAGCGACCGCCGTGTTCGACACTCTCTCCGATCGCCTCGCAGCGACTTTCAAGAACCTCAGGGGCAAAGGCCGGCTGAGCGAGGCGGACATCGACGCCACGGCGCGCGAGATCCGCATCGCCCTGCTCGAAGCGGACGTGGCGCTGCCCGTCGTGCGCGCCTTCATCAAGCAGGTCAAGGAGCGGGCCGCGGGTGCCGAGGTCTCCAAGGCGCTCAACCCCGCCCAGCAGGTCATCAAGATCGTCAACGAGGAGCTTGTCGGCATCCTCGGCGGCGAGACCCGCCAGCTGCGCTTCGCCAAGCAGCCGCCGACGGTGATCATGCTCGCCGGCCTCCAGGGCGCGGGCAAGACCACGCTCGCCGGCAAGCTGGGCCACTGGCTCAAGGCCAAGGGCCACTCGCCGCTCCTGGTCGCCTGCGACCTCCAGCGCCCCAACGCCGTCAACCAGCTCACCGTGGTCGCCGAGCGGGCCGGTGTCGGCGTCTACGCGCCCGAGCCCGGCAACGGAGTGGGCGACCCGGTCAAGGTCGCGCGGGACTCGGTCGAGTACGCGCGGACCAAGCAGTACGACGTGGTCGTGGTCGACACCGCAGGCCGCCTGGGCATCGACCAGGAGATGATGCGGCAGGCCGCCGACATCCGGGACGCGGTCAGCCCCGACGAGGTGCTCTTCGTCGTCGACGCGATGATCGGCCAGGACGCGGTCAACACCGCCGAGGCCTTCCGCGACGGCGTCGGCTTCGACGGTGTGGTGCTCTCCAAGCTCGACGGCGACGCGCGCGGCGGTGCGGCCCTGTCCATCGCCCAGATCACCGGCCGCCAGGTGATGTTCGCCTCCAACGGCGAGAAGGTCGACGACTTCGACGCCTTCCACCCCGACCGGATGGCCTCGCGCATCCTCGGCATGGGTGACGTGCTCAGCCTCATCGAGAAGGCCGAGCAGACGTTCAGCCAGCAAGAGGCCGAGGCGATGGCCGCCAAGCTGGCAAAGGGCCCCAAGGAGTTCACGCTCGACGACTTCCTGGCCCAGATGGAGCAGGTCCGCAAGATGGGCTCGCTGTCCAAGCTGCTCGGCATGATGCCGGGCATGGGCCAGATCAAGGACCAGATCAACAACCTCGACGAGCGGGACGTCGACCGCACCGCGGCCATCATCAAGTCGATGACGCCCGCCGAGCGGCACGAGCCGACGATCATCAACGGCTCCCGGCGGGCGCGCATCGCCAAGGGCTCCGGCGTGGAGGTCAGCGCCGTGAAGAACCTGGTGGAGCGGTTCTTCGAGGCGCGCAAGATGATGTCGAAGATGGCCCAGGGCGGTGGCATGCCGGGGATGCCCGGGATGCCGGGCATGGGCGGTGGTCCCGGCCGGAAGAAGCCGAAGCAGCAGAAGGCCGCCAAGGGCAAGCGCAAGTCGGGCAACCCGATGAAGCGCAAGCAGGAGGAGCAGGCCGCAGCCGACCGCAGGGCGGCCGGCGCGGGCAGCGCCTTCGGACTGCCCGCCGGCGGCGAGGCCGAGTCCTTCGAGCTGCCCAAGGAGTTCCGGGACATCCTGCCCCCGAAGTGAGCGCCGCGCCGGGCCGCTCTCTCCCCGGCCCGGTCGGCCCGCTCCGGGCCGGCTCCGGGGCCTGAGGGGGGCAGGGGCGGGCCCGGGCCCGCCCGGGTCAGCCCCGCGCGATCACGTAGCGGAACAGGTTGGGCATCCACACGCTGCCGTCCGGGCGCAGGTAGGGCTGCAGCGCCTCACCCAGCTCCTTGCCGACCTGCATCTCGTCGGTGGCCCGCACCGCGCCGGCGAACAGGCCGGTGGACAGCAGGCCGCGCACCGCGTTGTCCAGGTCGGCGTAGCCGAACGGGCAGGACACCCGCCCGGAGCCGTCCAGCCGCAGCCCGGCGCCGTGCGCCAGTTCCTCCAGGTCGTCCCGCCCGCTCGGCCGCCAGGTCGTGCCGGAACGCTGCGGCTCGGCGAGCCGGGAGGCGACCCGGAGCGCGCCGGTGGCGGCGCACCGCTCGGCTGGCCCCCAGTCGGCCAGTACCACCGGTGTGCCCGGCTCGGTGCGGGCCACCGCGGCGGCCAGGCTCTTCGGGTCCGGGCGGCGGCCGAAGGCCGTCACGAGGTTGAAGGTCCGCTCCCGCGGGACGTCGGCCGGGCCGCCGCCGACCAGGTCGACCGACCACCGCCTGGAGCCGCGCTGCGGCTCCGGCAGCAGCCGGGCCCGGGCGAGTTCGAGCCGGGTGCCGTCCGTCTCGGTGCCCGTGACCGCCGCGCCCCGGCCCGCTGCCAGCAGCAGCGCCAGACCGGTCCCGCAGCCCAGGCCCAGCAGCCGGGTGTCGGGGCCGACCTCGACCCGTTCGTAGACGGCCTCGTAGAGAGGTACCAGCATCCGCTCCTGGATCTCGGCCCAGTCGCGGGCGAGCTGTGCGCGCTGCTCGTGGTGAGCGAGCGTGGAAGTCATCTGGGCGCCCCAATCGCCGAAGGATCGTTGCTGTCGTCATCCGTCACCCGGTGTCAGCCGGTGTCGGTGCTCGCTGCCCTCACGGGTCCGGCCCCCATGACAGGGAACTGCGTAACCGGCCCCGCGTCCAGGGGCTGTACGGCCCCTGCTCGACGGAGCGGGCCCGATTCCCGATTCTGCGTCACCCGTCCGTGACCCGCGCGTCACGACAGGCGCTGCGGTGGCCGTTCGGCCGGCCCTCGAAGCGCGTCCGGCGGTGGTGGTTTCAGGGCTCCGGGCGGCTGTCGCCGCCGGTGGGGGAGGTGTGCGTGGGGTCTCCTCCGATCGGGTGAGACCGGCCGCCGAATGGCGCGATCCGGGTGGTCGGGCACCGCGGGCCCGCCCGGCGTGGCACTGTGGGGGCACGGGGGATCCGGCCGTCCGGCATTACGTCCCCTGGTGGGGCAGGTGTACGAGGTCGTCCGCAGATCTGCGTACCCGCCCTCATACAGGGCATCAACGGCAACTGACTGGTACGTGCAAAATATTTAAGATGCCCCGGAATCGGAACACAGGCGCCCTCCGGCTCGTTGTCACGACGTGAGCACGACACCACCTGTCCTCGCCGCCGAACTGGCAGCCGCGTGGGCCGACATTCAACGGCACCACCCCGAGCTGCCGGACCTGGCCGCGCCCGAATCGCTGATCGGGGAGTCGTCGTCCGCCTGCGGCGCCGAACTCTCCTTCGAACGCCTGCTGCACGAGGCCGTCCACGGAATCGCCGCGGCCCGCGGGATCCGCGACACCTCGCGAGCGGGCCGCTACCACAACAGGAGGTTCCTGGCGGTCGCCGAGGAACTCGGCCTCGAACACTCCGAGGAGCCGCACCCCAGCAGCGGGTTCTCCCTGGTCGTCATGACCCACGAGGCCAAGAGACGCTACCGGACCACCGCCGAGCGGCTGCGCCGTGCGCTGCGCGCGCACTCCGTCGCCACCAGCGGGGACACCTCGCGTAGTTTCCGGGGGCCGGCGGCCCGCCACGGGTCGTCCGGAGGCGGCGTGCGGGTCAAGGCCGTCTGTGACTGCGGTCGCAACGTCCGCGTGGTCCCGTCAGTGCTGGCCCAGGCGCCGATCATGTGCGGCGCGTGCGGCAAGCAGTTCCGCATTCCCGAGGCCGTCGCGGTCGGCTGAGTGTGGCACAATGGGCGGCTGTACTCGACAGCCGCCCAGGACCCCTCTCTCCTTCGGCTGACGCGTCCATCGGACCTCACGGGTACCGCAACCCCACGTGGCATCCTGCCGGGTCCAACCACGTCAAGACCAGGAGACACCACAGCTGTGGCAGTCAAGATCAAGCTGAAGCGACTGGGCAAGATCCGTTCGCCTCACTACCGCATCATCATCGCCGACTCCCGTACCCGCCGTGACGGCCGGGCCATCGAGGAGATCGGCCTGTACCACCCGGTGCAGAACCCCTCGCGCATCGAGGTCGACTCCGAGCGTGTCCAGTACTGGCTGGGTGTCGGCGCGCAGCCGACCGAGCCCGTGCAGGCCATTCTCAAGGTCACCGGTGACTGGCAGAAGTTCAAGGGCCTGCCGGCCCCGGAGCCGATGAAGGTCGCGGAGCCCAAGGAAGACAAGAAGGGCCTCTTCGAAGCCGCGGCCAAGGCCTCCGGCGACGAGCCGAAGGGTGAGGCGATCACCCCCAAGGCCAAGAAGGCCGACAAGGCCGACAAGCCGGAGCAGGCCGACGCCGAGGCTGCCGCCCCGGCTGAGTCGACCGAGGCCTGAGCATGCTCGAGGAAGCCCTCGAGCACCTCGTGAAGGGCATCGTCGAACACCCCGACGAGGTTCAGGTCGCGTCCCGCACCCTGCGTCGCGGGAGTGTGCTGGAGGTCCGGGTCCACCCCGACGACCTCGGCAAGGTGATCGGCCGCAACGGCCGCACCGCCCGCTCCCTGCGCACCGTTGCGGGCGCCCTCGGTGGCCGCGGTGTCCGCGTCGACCTTGTCGACGTCGACGACGTCCGCTGACCGGCGGCTGCCGCAGACAGAGCACCACGCAGTACCGGCACGGGCCGGGGACGGGTCACGATCCGTCCCCGGCCCGTGGTCGTGCGTCGGACCGGCGAGGACCGGAACAGGCCGGCGAATGCCGCAGAAGGACCCGGCGAGGGCCGGAGAAGGAAGAGCACCGTGCAGCTCGTAGTCGCGCGCATCGGCCGCGCCCATGGCATCAGGGGCGACGTCACCGTCGAGGTCAGGACGGACGAGCCGGAGGTGAGGCTCGCGCCCGGCGCCGTCCTCGCCACCGACCCCGCCACCGTCGGACCGCTCACCATCGCCACCGGCCGGGTGCACAGCGGCCGGCTGCTGCTGCGCTTCGAGGGCGTCACCGACCGCACGGGCGCCGAGGCCCTGCGCAACACGCTGCTCATCGCCGAGGTGGACCCCACTGAGGTCCCGGAGGACCCCGAGGAGTACTACGACCACCAGCTGGTCGACCTGGACGTCGTGACCGTCGACGGCACACCCGTGGGACGCGTCACCGAAGTCGCCCACCTCCCCTCGCAGGACCTGCTGGTCGTCGCACGCCCGGAGGGCGGCGAGGTGCTGATCCCCTTCGTCGCCGAGATCGTGCCCACCATCGACCTGGACGCGCAGCGGGCGATCGTCGACCCGCCGCCCGGCCTGCTCGACGAGGGCGAGGCGGTGTGAGGCTCGACGTCATCACCATCTTCCCCGAGTACCTGGAGCCGCTGAACGTCTCCCTCGTCGGGAAGGCCCGCGCCCGCGGGCAGCTCGACGTGCGCGTGCACGACCTGCGCGCCTGGGCTCACGACCGCCACCACACGGTCGACGACACCCCCTACGGCGGCGGGCCCGGCATGGTCATGAAGCCCGAGCCGTGGGGCGAGGCGCTGGACGCGGTGCTGGCCTCTTCAGCGCCCCCGGCGGACGCCGGAGACGCTGCGGCGGGCGGCTCGGGGCCGGTGATCGTGGTACCCACGCCCAGCGGGCGGCCGTTCACCCAGGAACTGGCCGTGGAACTGGCCGCCAAGCCGTGGCTGGTCTTCACCCCGGCCCGCTACGAGGGCATCGACCGGCGGGTCGTCGAGGAGTACGCCGAGCGCGCCGACGTGCGCGAGGTGTCGATCGGCGACTACGTGCTGGCCGGCGGGGAGGCCCCGGTGCTGGTGATGGTCGAGGCCATCGCCCGGCTGCTGCCCGGCGTGCTCGGCAACGCCGAGTCGCACCGCGACGACTCGTTCGCCCCCGGCGCCATGGCGGACCTGCTGGAGGGCCCGGTGTACACCAAGCCCCCCGAGTGGCGCGGCCGCGGCGTGCCGGACGTGCTGGTCAGCGGCCACCACGGGCGGATCGCCCGCTGGCGGCGCGACGAGGCGCTGCGCCGCACCGCCGGGCACCGGCCCGACCTGATCGCCCGCTGCGACCCGGCGGCGTTCGACAAGCACGACCGCGCGACCCTGCACTCCCTCGGCTGGTCCGCCGGCTCGGACGGCCGATTTGGGCCGCCCGGGCAAGCCGTGGAAGAATAGGCCGCTGCCTCACGTCCGGCGCGCGACCCTGCCACAGGGGGACCAACGCCCGCCCCGGCGGAGAGGCACCTCCGACTGACTCCGAACACGTCCGCCGATGACCTGTGGCATGGGCGAAGAAAGCAGACCCGCATGTCCCACCTTCTCGACTCCGTCGACAACGCGTCGCTGCGCAGCGACATCCCGCCCTTCCGCCCCGGGGACACCGTCAACGTCCACGTGCGCGTCATCGAGGGCAGCCGCTCGCGAGTCCAGCAGTTCAAGGGTGTTGTCATCCGCCGTCAGGGCTCGGGTATCCGCGAGACCTTCACCGTGCGCAAGGTGAGCTTCAGCGTCGGCGTGGAGCGGACCTTTCCCGTCCACACCCCCGTCGTCGAGAAGATCGAGCGGCTCACCCGCGGTGACGTCCGCCGCGCCAAGCTGTACTACCTGCGCGACCTGCGCGGCAAGGCTGCCAAGATCAAGGAGAAGCGGGACAACTGATCTCCCGCGTCATCCTGAGGGGTCCAGACCGGGCCGGATAGGCTCGGCGCCGTGGACACCGACGCACCACCCTCGGAGCGCGACCGCTCCCCGGCCCCCCAGCGGGCCCGGGGACGACGGTCGCGTTTCGTGCGTCCGGGCGCCGCCCTCATCGCGCTGGTGGCGGTCTTCCTGCTGGTCAGCACCTTCGTCGTGCAGCCCTACCTGATCCCCAGCGGCTCGATGGAGAACACGCTGCGGGTCGGGGACCGGATCCTGGTGAACAAGCTGGCATACCGTTTCGGCAACGATCCGGCCCGCGGCGACGTTGTGGTCTTTGACGGGACGGGCACGTTCGCAGACGAGGAACCGGCCACCGACCCGGTCACCGCCGCGCTGCGCACGGTGGGCGCCGCGCTGGGCATGGCGGAGCCGCCACGGAACGATTACGTCAAGCGCATCGTCGGAACCGGCGGGGACAGTGTGAAGTGCTGTGACTCGCAGGGGAGGATCGAGGTGAACGGTGAACCGCTGGAGGAGCACTACCTGCACCCCGGTGGCAGTGCCTCGGCAGTGCCGTTCGACATCGTGGTACCGGAGGGGCGGTTGTGGGTGATGGGTGACCACCGGGCCGAGTCCCGCGACTCCCGCGACCACCTCGGCCGCCCCGGAGGCGGGACCGTCGCCGTGGACCGGGTGATCGGCCGCGCCGACTGGATCGGCTGGCCGGCCGGTCGCTGGGCGACCCTGCGGGCAGCCCATGGGTAAGCGCGGCAGATCCCGGTACGGACACCACCGGCCGCCAGAGCCGCAGCCGCAGTACGACGACGACAGGGACATGTGGGACACCGGCCGGTACACCGTGCCGCGCGGTCCCGGCGAGAGCAGGGCCGAACGCCGCCGTACCGCGAAGCGCATCAAGCGCCGCCGGAGGCTCTCCGCGACGCGGGAGATACCGATCCTGGTCGGCGTCGCGCTGCTGATCGCGCTGGTGCTCAAGACCTTCCTGGTGCAGGCGTTCGTCATCCCGTCGGGCTCGATGGAGCAGACCATCCGCATCGACGACCGGGTGCTCGTGGACAAGCTCACGCCCTGGTTCGGCTCCCGCCCCGAGCGCGGGGACGTCGTCGTCTTCCGGGACCCGGGCGGCTGGCTCGAGCAGCAGCAGCTGCCCCCCGCCGACGACCCGCCGGTGATCAAACAGGGCAAGCAGCTGCTGACCTTCATCGGCCTGCTCCCGTCCGAGGACGAGCAGGACCTCATCAAACGTGTCGTGGCGATCGGCGGCGACAACGTCAAGTGCTGCGACAGCCAGGGGCGGGTCACCGTCAACGGCACTCCGCTCGACGAGGCGTACCTGCACCCGGGCAACCAGCCCTCCCAGCTGCCGTTCGAGGTCCAGGTGCCGGTCGGGCGGATCTTCGTCCTGGGCGACCACCGGGCGAACTCGGCCGATTCGCGCGCGCATCTGCGGGAACCGGACCAGGGGACGGTCCCCGAGGAACTGGTGGTCGGCAAGGCAGTGGTGATCGCGTGGCCGTATTCTCACTGGCGCCGGTTGGAAGAGCCGGGAACCTACGCGTCGGTGCCCGATGCGCGCGGCGCTCCGGCGTCGGCGGCGGGCAGGGGCGACAATCAAATAGTGCCTCTCCCGACCCCTGCGGAACTCCCGCTCGTTATGGGAGTGGTGGGCCTGCGCCGACTGACGGCCAGGCAGCGGCGCAGTGTGAGGAGTGGATGTGGGGGACGTGGCGGTCGGTGCCCGGTCCGGGTCCGGCGGGGAAGAGCCGGAGAGCCACCCGACGGGAGACGACGGAGAACGGGCGCAGCGCGAGGCAGCGCCGCCCGACGGCACCGGAACGACCGACGGGACCCAGGTGACGGGCGGGAACGGTAGGAACCGGAAGGGCAGCGGCGGCGCGACCGGGTCGAAGCAGCGCTCCTTCTGGAAGGAGCTGCCGATCCTGGTCGGTATCGCCCTCGTGCTGGCGCTGGTCATCAAGACGTTCCTGCTGCAGGCGTTCTCCATCCCGTCGGACTCGATGCAGAACACCCTGCAGCCGGGGGACCGGGTCCTTGTCGACAAGTTGACCCCGTGGTTCGGTGCGACGCCGGAGCGCGGCGAGGTCGTGGTCTTCCACGACCCGGGCGGCTGGCTTGACAACCCGACGGTCTCGGAGAACTTCCTGCAGAAGGGCCTCAGCTTCGTCGGCCTGATGCCGTCGGCCAACGAGCAGGACCTCATCAAGCGGGTCGTCGCCAAGGGCGGTGACACCGTCGAGTGCGCCAAGGGCGGCACGGTCAAGGTCAACGGGCGGGACCTGGAGGAGTCCGACTACCTCTACCCGGGCAACACGCCCTGCGGCGACCGCGAGTTCGGTCCGCTGAAGATCCCCGAGAAGAAGCTCTGGGTGATGGGCGACCACCGGCAGAACTCGCTGGACTCCCGCTACCACCAGGACGGACCCGGCAACGGCACGGTGCCCGAGAGCGAAGTGGTGGGCCGTGCCGTAGTCGTTGCCTGGCCGGTGAACCGGTGGAGCACACTCCCGGTGCCCGCCACCTTCGACCAGAACCTCGCCGGGGCGGTGCCGCCGGCCCTGGGCCTGGCCGGAGCGGTGCCCCTGGTGCTCTGGCGCCGCCGCCGGCTGCTGGCGGCAGCCCCCGCAGCCAAGGGCTGAACCGGCTCCCTCAGGTCTGTTCGCGCACCCTACTCGGGGGTAGGGTGCGCGAACAGCCGACGAGGACGGAGAGCACCGGGTGGGCGAGGTCGCAGGTACGGCGTCCGTGCGGCGCCGGGGCGGGGAGATCGTCTCCTCGGTACTGGTGGCGCTGGGCTGCGTGCTCTTCCTCGGGGGCTCCGCCTGGGGCGCGCTCCAGTACCGGCCGTACACGGTGCCGACCGACTCGATGGCGCCCACGGTCGCGGCCGGCGAGCGGGTGCTCGCCCAGAGGATCGACGGCGACCGGGTCCGCCGCGGTGACGTGGTGGTCTTCACCGACCCGCAGTGGGGCGACCTGCCCATGGTCAAGCGGGTGGTCGCGGTCGGCGGCGACGAGGTGGACTGCTGCGACGCGCGGGGACGGCTCACGGTGAACGGCCAAGCCGTCGAGGAGCCGTACCTGAGCGGTGGCGGCCCGGCCTCGACGGGCGGGTTCCGCGCGCAGGTGCCCGACGGCCGGCTGTTCCTGCTCGGTGACAGCCGGGAGGTCTCGCTGGACTCCCGGGTGCACCTCGCCGACGGCACCGACGGGGCCGTGCCCCGCTCGGGCGTGCGCGCCCGGGTCGACGCGACCGCGTGGCCGCCCGCCGGCCTGCGTACCGTGCCGAGGCCGGAGGGCTTCGCGCAGCTGCCCGGCGGCGTCTCCCGCCCGGGCCCGCTGGTGCCCCTGCTGTGGGCGGTCGGCACGGGTGCCCTGCTCATCCTGGGCGGCGCCGCCTACGGGCCGATCGCGCGGCGTGTCGGACGGGGACCGGCGAGCTGACGCACAATGAGGTGAACGCACGGCTGAAGGGGAACATGCCATGAGCGCCGAGGACCTCGAGAAGTACGAGACCGAGATGGAGCTGAAGCTCTACCGGGAGTACCGGGACGTCGTCGGTCTGTTCAAGTACGTCATTGAGACCGAACGGCGCTTCTACCTCACCAACGACTACGAGATGCAGGTCCACTCGGTCCAGGGAGAGGTGTTCTTCGAGGTGTCGATGGCCGACGCGTGGGTCTGGGACATGTACAGACCCGCCCGTTTCGTCAAGCAGGTGCGCGTGCTGACGTTCAAGGACGTCAACGTCGAGGAGCTGAACAAGAGCGATCTCAACCTGCCGGAGGACTCCGGCTTCAACGGCTGAGCACACGCCGGGCCTCGCACGCGGGCCTGCGAGCAGCCGGGCCTGAGTAGGTGGGTCTGAGGCAGGCACGGCTGAGTGGCGCGGCCCCGGGCCGCCCTGCGCCGGACCCTTCGGGGGATCGGCCCGGGGCGGCCCTCGGCGTCGGCGGGGCCGCCCGACCGTACGGGCCCCGTGTCGCCGGAGGCTGAGCGCCGGGCGCTCGCCGGCACCCGGAAGGGTGACGGAGTTGTCCACAACCCCTCGGTTGTCCACAGATATCCGCCAAGATCCACTTCTTTCCGCCGTCCGGGACAGAGTCGGCGGTGGAGGTGGGTCCGATGAACGAACGAGAAGCACTCGGCCGCTACGGGGAGGACCTGGCGGCCCGGCGGCTGCGGCAGCGCGGCATGGCCATCCTGGAACGCAACTGGCGCTGCCGCGACGGCGAGCTGGACATCATCGCGCGGCATGCCGACGCCCTGGTCGTCTGCGAGGTCAAGACCCGCAGGCCCGGCCCCTACGGCCACCCGGCGGCGGCGGTCACCCCGCGCAAGGCCGCCAGGCTGCGCCGCCTGGCCGCGCGGTGGCTCAGCGAGCGCTGGATCGCCCGGTACGGCCGCGTCCCGGCCGGCGGGGTGCGCATCGACCTGGTGGGTGTGGTCCTGCCCCGGCGCGGCGCCCCAATCGTGGAGCACATCCAGGGGGTGGCCTGAGATGGGCTTCGCCCGCACCTGCTCGGTCGCTCTCGTCGGCGTGGAGGGCGTGCCGGTGGAGGTCCAGGCCGACCTGGAACCCGGCGTGGCGGCGTTCACCCTGGTCGGGCTGCCCGACAAGTCCCTGGTCGAGAGCCGGGACCGGGTGAGGGCGGCCGTCGTGAACTCCGGCGCCGAGTGGCCGCAGAAGAAGCTGACCGTGGGGCTCAGCCCCGCGTCCGTACCCAAGGGAGGCAGCGGCTTCGACGTCGCTGTGGCCTGCGCCGTACTCGGCGCCGCCGAGCGCATCGACCCGCGGCGGCTCGCCGACCTGATGATGATCGGCGAGTTGGGGCTCGACGGCCGGGTCCGGCCGGTCCGCGGCATCCTGCCCGCGGTGCTCGCCGCGGCCGACGCGGGGTACCGGCAGGTGGTGGTCCCTCGGCAGACAGTGCCGGAGGCCGAGCTGGTCCCCGGCGTGTCGGTACTCGGCGTGCGCACGCTCCGGCAGCTGATCGCGCTGCTCTCCGACGAGCCCGAACCGGAGGAGGACACCGCGGACGACGGCCGCCCCGATCTCACCGCGTCCGCCTACGCCGTGCCCGCCTCCGGGCTCGGCGTCTGCGGCCTGCCCGGCGCCCGACAGGTCGACCTGGCAGAGGTGGCCGGCCAGCACACCGCCCGCAGGGCACTGGAGGTGGCCGCAGCCGGGCGACACCACCTCTTCCTCAAGGGGCCGCCCGGAGCGGGTAAGACGATGCTGTCCGAGCGGCTGCCCGGTCTGTTGCCCGCGCTCTCCGGCACCGAGTCCCTGGAGGCGACCGCCGTGCACTCGGTGGCCGGGGTGCTGCCGCCCGGTGGTCCCCTGGTGTCCCGGCCGCCCTACTGCGCCCCGCACCACTCGGCGAGCATGGCCTCCCTGATCGGCGGTGGCACCGGGCTGCCCCGCCCCGGCGCGGTCTCCCTGGCACACCACGGCGTGCTCTTCATCGATGAGGCCGCCGAGTGCAGCTCCCGGGTCCTGGACGCGCTGCGGCAACCGCTTGAGTCCGGTCAGGTCGTGGTCGCTCGCGCCCAGGGCGTGATGCGCATGCCGGCCCGCATCCTGCTCGTCCTCGCCGCGAACCCGTGCCCCTGCGGTCGGCACGGCACGCCGGGCGGCGGTTGCGAGTGCCGTCCCGCGGCGGTGCGCCGCTACCGGACTCGGCTGTCCGGCCCGCTGCTGGACCGGGTCGACCTTCGGGTCACGGTCGAGCCGGTCGCCCGCGCCGAACTGCTCGCCGCCGGCCGGCCCGCCGAGTCGACCGCGGTGGTGGCCGAGCGGGTGCGAGAGGCCCGGGAGCGGTCCGCCGCCCGCTACCACGGCACCCCGTGGCTGACGAACAGCGAGGTGCCGGGCCACGAGCTGCGTACCCGCTGGCCGGTCGCCCCCGGAGCGCTGGCCGGCGCGGAGGCCGACATGGAGCGCGGCCTGCTCACCGCCCGGGGGCTGGACCGGGTGCTCCGGGTCGCCTGGACGGTCGCCGACCTCGCCGGCCGGGACCGCCCTGTCACCGAGGACGTCGAGTGGGCCCTGCAACTGCGGACGGGCATCCTGCGCGGCGCGAGCCGGACGAGCGCTCGGGTGACGGCCGGATGAGCGGTCGCGGCCCGGCTGGCGCGGGCGGGGGCGGCGAGGGCGTGTCCGGCGGGAGCGCTCGCCACGGCGGGGGCGTCCGGGGCGACGGCACGCAGGGCGGCGGCCCCGGGGACGGCGGGGCGGGGTGCGCGGAGGAGGACCGGCTGGCCCGCGCGGCACTGTGCCGGGTCGGCGAACCCGGTGAGACGGCGATCGGGCGGTGGCTCGCCACCCTCGGCCCGGGCGGGACGCTGTCGGCCCTGCTCAGCGGCCGACCGCTCCCCGGGGTGAGCGCCGAGCGCCTCATCGGGCTGCGGGCCCGGGCCCGCGCGGTCCGGCCCCAGAAGGACCTGGCGGCCCTGGCCGACGTCGGCGGGCGCTTCCTGGTACCGGGCGACCGGGAGTGGCCGGGGCAGCTGGACGATCTCGGGGAGGCTCGTCCGGTGGGCCTGTGGGTGCGTGGCCCCGCGTCGCTGCGGTTGTGCGCGCTGCGGTCTGTAGCCGTGGTGGGAGCACGTGCCTGCACCGACTACGGCGCCCACGTCGCCTCGGTACTCGGCGCGGAACTCGCCGAACACGGGTGGGCCGTGGCCTCGGGAGCCGCCTACGGAGTGGACGCCGCCGCCCACCGGGGAGCCCTAGCCGTGGACGGCGCGACGATCGCGGTGCTCGCCTGCGGAGTCGACCGGGCGTATCCGCCGGGCAACCAGGAACTGATCGCCCGCATCGCGGAGAGGGGCGTGCTGGTCGCGGAACTGCCGCCCGGCGCCCACCCCACCCGCAGTCGCTTCGTGTTGCGCAACCGTGTCATCGCCGCTCTGACCCGGGGCACGGTCGTGGTGGAGGCCCAGCTGCGAAGCGGGTCCCTGGTCACCGCCCGCCGCGCCGGTGAGCTGGGCCGGTACGTGATGGGTGTGCCCGGACCGGTGACGTCCCGGCTGTCAGCCGGCGTGCACCAGTTGCTGCGAGCCGAGGGCGTGCCGGTCGGCGGGGCGGGGGAGATCGTCGAGCTGGTCGGGGACATCGGGGAGCTGGCGCCCGGCCCGGAGGGCACCGCCGTGCCCCGCGACCTGCTGCATCCGCTCGCTGCCCGGTTGCTGGACGCGCTGCCGGCCGCCGGATCCGTGCCCGTGGGATGGCTCGCCCAGGCCGCCGGGACGGCCACCGCGGTGGCGCTGCCCCGACTCAGGGAGCTGCGCGCCCTGGGATTCGTCGAGTGCCGTGCGGACCGATGGCAACTCGCCCACTCGTCCGGCCGACACCCCAACAGGTGACAGCACGGTCCTTGACCTGGAGCGACTGAGTGAAAGGGTGAGCACATGCACACGCAACGTGATGATCCGGTTACGGAGAACGCCGTTTCCGGGTGCCCGCCGTAGCCCCGAGGTGCGTGTCGAGGAACGTATCTGCGCATCCCGTATCGGACGGTCATCGCGCAATGCGACTCGCCGATGATGCTACGCTCACAAAGTTCTTCCCGCTGACCGACGTTCCGACCACGGCAGAACGGCTCTAGGTGACGAATGCCCCAGCACACGTCCGGGTCCCGGCGCACGGCCACGGCGGTACCGCCGCAGGCCGTAGCGACGGCACGCACCACCGCCCCCAGCTCACTCCACGAGTTGTGGCGGTCGTACAAGGACACCGGTGACGAGCGACTGCGGGAGCAGCTGATCCTGCACTACTCCCCGTTGGTGAAGTACGTGGCCGGGCGGGTCAGTGTGGGTCTGCCGGCCAACGTCGAGCAGGCCGACTTCGTCTCCTCCGGTGTCTTCGGGCTGATCGACGCCATCGAGAAGTTCGACCCAGAGCGCTCGATCAAGTTCGAGACCTACGCCATCACCCGGATCCGCGGCGCCATGATCGACGAGCTGCGCGCCCTGGACTGGATCCCGCGCTCCGTCCGGCAGAAGGCCCGCGCGGTGGAACGGGCCTACGCCACCCTGGAGGCGTCGCTGCGCCGTTCCCCCTCCGAGGCGGAGGTGGCGAACGAGATGGGCATCCAGCTCGAAGAACTGCACGGCGTCTTCAGCCAGCTCTCCCTGGCCAACGTCGTCGCGCTCGAGGAGCTGCTGCACGTCGGTGGAGAGAGCGGCGACCGGCTGAGCCTCATGGACACCCTGGAGGACACCGCCGCCGACAACCCGGTGGAGATCGCCGAGGACCGTGAGCTGCGCCGGTTGCTGGCCCGTGCGGTGAACACGCTGCCCGACCGGGAGAAGACGGTGGTGACGCTCTACTACTACGAGGGCCTGACCCTGTCCGAGATCGGGCAGGTCCTGGGCGTCACCGAGAGCCGGGTCAGCCAGATCCACACCAAGTCCGTGCTCCAGTTGCGGGCCAAGCTGGCCGAGCTGGGCCGCTGAATCGTCCCTCCCGGCTCAATCGTCCCTCCCGGCTCAGGCGTGCCCCGAAGCCATGACGTGACCCCTGCGGCAGGGTCAGCAGGTCGGTCCCCACCCGTGCCGGAGACGTGTGCCGCTCCCGGCGGACTCCCCGCCGAGCGTCGCGGGCAGGCTCTATGGTGGGGGAGTGCCCAGGATTCGAGCGGCCTCGGTGGCCGAGCACCGGAACATGCAGCGCAGCGCCCTGCTGGACGCCGCTCGCTCCCTGCTGTCCGAGGGCGGAACGGAGGCACTGACCTTCCCCGCGCTCGCCGAGCGCACCGGGCTGGCGCGCTCGTCGGTGTACGAGTACTTCCGCTCCCGGGCGGCCGTCGTCGAAGAGCTGTGCGCGGCCGACTTCCCGGTCTGGGCGGCCGAGGTCGAGCGCGCCATGGCCGCGGCAGGCACCCCCGAGGCGAAGATCGAGGCCTACGTGCGCCGCCAGCTCGCGCTGGTCGGCGACCGCAGGCACCGGGCAGTGGTGGCCATCTCCGCAGGCGAGCTGGACCAGGGCGCGAGGGAGAAGATCCGTGCCGCGCACGGCGGCCTCATCGCGATGATCGTGGAGGCGCTGGAGGATCTCGGCCACGACCAGCCGCGGCTCGCCGCCATGCTGCTCCAGGGCATCGTCGACGCCGCAGTGCGCAGGATCGAACTTGGTGCGGCTGAGGAGCCCGAACGCATCACCGAGGCGGCCGTCTCCATGGCCCTGACCGGCGTCGGCGGCGCAGTCCGGTACTGAGACCCCCGCTGTCAGGAGGGTCGTCGTCTGCCGCGGTCGCAGCGGTGACCGGGTCATGGCTTCGAGCAGGACCCGCCCGGCAGGGGCGTTCGGTTCGGTGGCGCATCTTGACGAGGAGCGCAGGGCAGCCGAGGCCGGGGACGCGGTGGCTGAGGGGCACGCCTTCGTCCGGGCCGCCCAGGAGGGCAGCGCGGAGGGCGCGGAGCTGGCGACCCGGGTGACCACCGAACCTTCCCCGCTGGTAGACGGAGGGTCGGCAGATGCCGCCGCCCCTCGCCGAGGCGGAGCGGCTCGCCGGCGACGCCGGAGTGGCGGAGGCCCTGATCGGGACGACTGCGGACGGCAGCCGCGCCTGAGAACGTGTCGGCCGAGCCGCGACCGGCCGGGCGCGGGCCCGTCCGGCCTGCGCCGCCCGGATCGCCGACGCTGCGACCACCGCCACCCGAGCAGCGCTGCCGAAGGAACGAGGGCCGCCACAAGCAGGGCGGGCCGCACGGACATGACCGGTGCACCATCGGCCGACCGCCTCGCCGCGCCTGCCGAAGCCGGTACCGCGGGCCCGGCGTCCGGCCGCCCTGCGTCCGCGCTCACCGTCGCCGCCATCGCGATCGAACGGTCGGCGTCTCGCCGCGGCGGATCAGCTCGCGCCCCACCGCCCTTGGTGCCTGCCGCCCCGGCAGTCGGCTTCGCGGGCGCCGCGTGCTCTGAGGGCTCAGCGGGTGCCACGGTCGCCGCCCCGTCCTCCGACCGCACCCGCCCAGCCGTCGCCACCTCACCGGCCGGTGGCACGCCGGTGACCGGCAGCAGTACCGACGGGCCGGTCAGCAGTGCCAGCGGGTCGAGGTAGGCAGCGCCGCGCCGCAGACCCCAGTGCAGGCATCCGGCGGGCGAGCAGTGCGAGGGCTCCGCCTGGAGCACTCCGACGACCTGGCCGGCAGCGACACGTTGCCCGGCGGCGACGGTCGCGCGGACCGGCTCGTAGGTGGTGCGCAAGGGCGGGGCGCCGGTGCCGTCCAGAGCGACGGAGACCACCCCGCGACCGGCCACTACGCCCGCGAAGGACACCCGCCCGGCCGCGACCGCCCGCACCTCGGTCCCGGCCGCCGCGATCAGGTCGACACCGCGGTGCCCGGCGGCCCAGGGGGCGGAGGGCGGGTCGAAGGGCCGTGCCACCTGGGGGTCGGGCACCGGCCAGCTGAGCAGCACAAGGGCTGCGAGAGTGAGCCACATGTCCGCAGCCTGACCCGGAACTCCGCTCGAAGTGGATCTTGAGCGAAACCTGTGGACAACCGGCCGGCTGTGGACAACCGGGTGCCCCTTTCGGGTGTCGACCGGGAGTGTCGCCGGGGGCTTACGGGGTCCCGTACACTTCTGGAGGCGACCCGGCTGACCGGGTCGACTTCGCACGCCCCGCCGGCCTTCACGGACGGCCGCGTCTCTCGGTCCTCAAGAACGACCCTCACCAGGTGTTCCGCGGGCACGACGCGTCGGGGCGTCAGGAGCGGAGGCCGTCCGGCCGAAGCTGACAACCGAGCACCAAGGAGAACGGCCATGGCCGTCGTCACGATGCGGGAGCTGCTGGAAAGCGGCGTCCACTTCGGGCACCAGACCCGTCGCTGGAACCCGAAGATGAAGCGCTTCATCTTCACCGAGCGCAACGGCATTTACATCATCGACCTGCTCCAGTCGCTGTCGTACATCGACCGCGCCTACGAGTTCGTCAAGGAGACCGTCGCCCACGGCGGCTCGGTGATGTTCGTCGGTACCAAGAAGCAGGCCCAGGAGGCCATCGCCGAGCAGGCCACCCGCGTGGGCATGCCCTACGTGAACCAGCGCTGGCTCGGCGGCATGCTGACCAACTTCTCCACCGTGCACAAGCGGCTCCAGCGCCTCAAGGAGCTCGAGCTGATCGACTTCGAGGACGTGGCCGCCTCCGGCCTCACCAAGAAGGAGCTGCTGGTCCTCTCGCGCGAGAAGGCCAAGCTGGAGAAGACCCTCGGCGGCATCCGCGACATGCAGAAGGTGCCCAGCGCCGTCTGGATCGTCGACACCAAGAAGGAGCACATCGCCGTCGGTGAGGCGCGCAAGCTCCACATCCCGGTCGTCGCGATCCTCGACACCAACTGCGACCCCGACGAGGTCGACTACAAGATCCCGGGCAACGACGACGCGATCCGCTCCGTCACCCTGCTCACCCGGGTGATCGCCGACGCCGTCGCCGAGGGCCTCATCGCCCGCTCCGGCGCCGCCGAGGCGAAGGGCGGCGAGAAGTCCGCCGCCGAGCCGCTGCCGGAGTGGGAGCGCGAGCTCCTGGAGCGGGACAAGCCGGCTGCGAACGCCGAGAACGCCGAGAACGCTGAGAACGCCGAGAACAAGGCTGAGGACAAGGCCGAGGGCGTCGAGCCCAAGGCTGAGGACAAGGCTGAGGAGAAGACCGAGGGCGAGACCGCTGCGACGGCCGACGCCGCCGAGCCCAAGGCCGAGGAGGCCGCCCCCGAGGCTGCCGCCGCGACCGAGGCTCCGGCCGAGCAGGCCTGACGCACCGGCTTCTCGCCGCACGGCGTACGGCGGGGAGCGGTGCCGTGAGCACCGCCCCCGCCGTGCGTCCGCAGCACCTCCGCACCGATCCATCCTCACCGACTTCCGAGAGAGACTCACCGATCATGGCGAACTACACCGCCGCTGACGTCAAGAAGCTCCGCGAGCTGACCGGCGCCGGCATGATGGACTGCAAGAAGGCGCTCGACGAGGCCGAGGGCAACGTCGACAAGGCCGTCGAGATCCTGCGCGTCAAGGGCCAGAAGGGCGTCGCCAAGCGCGAGTCCCGCACCGCCTCCAACGGTGCCGTCGTCGCCCTGATCGCTGACGACAACACCTCCGGCGTGCTGGTCGAGCTGAAGTGCGAGACGGACTTCGTCGCCAAGGGCGACAAGTTCCAGGCCGCCGCCGCCGCGATCGCCGCGCACGTGGCCGCCACCTCGCCGGCCGACATCGACGCGCTGCTCGCCTCGGAGATCGACGGCGTCACCGTCCGCGCGTTCGTCGACGAGAAGAACGCCGAGCTGGGCGAGAAGATCGTCCTGGACCGCTTCGCGCAGTTCACCGGCGGCTTCGTGGCCACCTACCTGCACCGCACGATGCCCGACCTGCCCCCGCAGGTCGGCGTGCTGGTCGAGCTGGACAAGGCCGAGGCCGACGTCGCCAAGGACGTCGCCCAGCACATCGCCGCCTTCTCGCCGACCTTCCTCTCCCGTGAGGACGTCCCCGCCGAGACGGTGGAGAACGAGCGCCGCGTCGCCGAGGCCACCGCGAAGGAGGAGGGCAAGCCCGAGGGCGCCCTGCCGAAGATCGTGGAAGGCCGCGTCAACGGCTTCTTCAAGGAGAACTGCCTGCTCGACCAGGCCTTCGCGAAGGACAACAAGAAGAGCGTCCAGAAGGTCCTGGACGAGGCCGGTGTCACGCTGAAGCGCTTCGCCCGCTTCCGCGTCGGCGCCTGACCCCACCCCGTACGCCCCGACACGTCGGCGGCGATCCGGGCCCGCTCCCGCTAGGGTCGGGCACACGGCAGCTGGAAACGAGGAGGTCATTGCCAGAGGGAACCGCGAGGATCCGACGGCAGTGGCCTCCTTCGTCTGTGCACGAGGAGATCTTCATGAGCAGCAAGCCCACCGACACAAACACCCCGCGACGCTTTCTGCTGAAGCTCTCCGGTGAGGCGTTCTCCGGCGGCGGCGGACTCGGAGTGGACCCCGACGTCGTGCACAAGATCGCCCGGGAGATCGCCGCGGTGGTCCGCGACGGCGCCGAGATCGCCGTGGTGATCGGCGGCGGTAACTTCTTCCGCGGCGCCGAGCTCCAGCAGCGCGGCATGGACCGGGCCCGCTCGGACTACATGGGCATGCTCGGCACCGTCATGAACTGCCTCGCGCTCCAGGACTTCCTGGAGAAGGAGGGCATCGACTCCCGCGTGCAGACGGCCATCACCATGGGGCAGGTCGCCGAGCCCTACATCCCGCTGCGGGCGATCCGCCACCTGGAGAAGGGCCGTGTGGTCATCTTCGGCGCGGGCATGGGCATGCCCTACTTCTCCACCGACACCACCTCCGCCCAGCGCGCCCTGGAGATCCATGCCGAGGGCATGCTGATGGGGAAGAACGGCGTGGACGGGGTGTACGACTCCGACCCGGCGAAGAACCCCGACGCGGTGAAGTTCGACGCGCTGTCCTACGACGAGGTCATCACCCGCGATTTGAAGGTCGCCGACATGACCGCGATCACCCTGTGCCGCGACAACAAGCTCCCCATCCTGGTCTTCGAGCTGCTCGCCGAGGGCAATATCGCGCGTGCCGTGAAGGGTGAGAAGATCGGCACGCTCGTCAGCGCTCAGGACACCCGCGACTGACGCCGCACAGCAGCACCACCCGCGGCGCGACGCCGCACGAACCGCCCGGTGTGGGGATGGACAACGGCCGGGCGTTCGGACACCGTGCAGTAACCAAGGGCTTACCCGCTCATTCATCGAACCAGGAGCACGTGGTGATCGAAGAGACCCTCCTCGAAGCCGAGGAGAAGATGGAGAAGGCGGTCGTCGTCGCCAAGGAGGACTTCGCCGCGATCCGCACCGGCCGTGCGCACCCGGCGATGTTCAACAAGATCGTGGCCGACTACTACGGGGCACCGACGCCGATCAACCAGCTGGCGTCGTTCTCCGTCCCCGAGCCGCGCATGGCCGTCGTGACGCCGTTCGACAAGACGGCGCTGCGCAACATCGAGCAGGCCATCCGCGACTCCGACCTGGGCGTCAACCCGTCCAACGACGGCAGCATCATCCGGGTGAACTTCCCCGAGCTGACCCAGGAGCGCCGCAAGGAGTTCATCAAGGTCGCCAAGGCCAAGGCGGAGGACGCGAAGATCTCGATCCGCAGCGTCCGCCGCAAGGCCAAGGAAGGCATCGACAAGTCCGTCAAGGACGGCGACATCGGTGAGGACGAGGGCCGCCGCGGCGAGAAGGACCTGGACGACACCACCGCCAAGTACGTGGCCCAGGTCGACGAGCTGCTGAAGCACAAGGAAGCCGAACTGCTCGAGGTGTGAGCCGGTGAGTCGGCGGCCGGCTGCTCCCCGGCCGCCGTGCTTCCGGTCGGGGCAGCGGGGAACCCGGAGCAGGGGGTGGCGCCGGGTCCCGGCCGCGGCCCCCGGACCGTCCCCGGCCGGCGGCAGCGTGTGCCGTCCGGTCCGCAGGGCCGGGATGTGAGGGACGGTCAGTCCGCCGCGCACCCCGGTTGGTTCAGGAGTCCGTCAGGTCCGAGGGGTCTTTAGGTAAGGGCTGTAGATCAGTGAACGACTCATCCTGGGGAGCGCCCCCGAACGCCGGATTCCGGGGTCCGCCCGATCAGGAGCCCGCCGTGTCGGCGGGTCCCGCGCACCACGTCGCCGAGGCGGCGCACACTCGCCCCATGCCCATCGTGCCCGACGCCGGTGACGGCGACGACCGCGAGGACGGTCGTCGCAGCCGCGGCCCGCACTTCCGAGACGAGCAGACCTCCGTGCCCCAGCCTGCCTCCGAGCCACCCCCGAAGAAGCGGGCCGGCCGCGACCTGCGCGCGGCGATAGGGGTCGGTGTCGGCCTCGGAGCGGTCATCGTCGCCTCACTGTTCCTCGTCAAGGAGGTCTTCCTCGCGGTGGTCGCCGCCGCGGTGGTGATCGGCCTGTGGGAGCTGACGACCCGGCTCTCGCAGTGCAAGGGCATCCGTGCGCCGCTCGTACCGCTCGCCGTCGGCGGCGTGGCGATGATCGTCGCCGGATACGTCCGGGGCGCGGAGGGCGCCTGGGTGGCGATGGCGCTGACCGCTCTGGCGGTGCTGGTCTGGCGCATGACCGAGCCCCCCGACAACTACCTGCGGGACGTCACCGCCGGTATCTTCGCCGCCTTCTACGTCCCGTTCCTGGCCACGTTCGTCGCCCTGATGCTGGCGGCCGACGACGGACCGTGGCGGGTGATGACGTTCCTGGTCCTCACCGTCGTCAGTGACACCGGTGCCTACGCCGTCGGCTGGCGCTTCGGCAAGCGCAAGCTGGCCCCGCGCATCAGCCCCGGCAAGACCCGCGAGGGACTGGCCGGCGCGGTGGCGTTCGCGATGGTGGCCGGCGCGCTGTGCACGCACTTCCTGATCGACGGCGGCACCTGGTGGCAGGGCCTGCTGCTGGGCCTGGCCGTGGCGGTCAGTGCCACGCTGGGCGACCTCGGCGAGTCCATGATCAAGCGGGACCTCGGCATCAAGGACATGGGAACGATGCTGCCCGGGCACGGCGGCATCATGGACCGCCTGGACTCCCTGCTGCCCACCGCGCCCGTGGTGTGGCTGCTGCTGGTGGTCTTCGTCGGCGCCGGCTGACCCGTCAGTCACCTGCTGAGCCGCGCCCGCACGGCCCCGGTACCGCTGTCGGCGGACCGGGGCCGCGGTGTGCCGCCCGGGCGTGACCACCGTCCCATCCGTCGCGACCCGGACCTGTCCTCACCGTCTGCCACACTGGTGGAACCATGCCTAAGCCCGGAGAACTCCAATTCGTCGCGCCGCGTGGGGCCAAGAAGCCCCCGCGGCACCTTGCCGACCTCAGCCCCGCCGAACGTCGCGAGGCGGTGGCCGCGATCGGTGAGAAGCCGTTCCGGGCGAAGCAGCTGTCCCAGCACTACTTCTCCCGCTACACCCAGGACCCGGCGCAGTGGACCGACATCCCCGCCGCCTCCCGGGAGAAGCTGGCGGCGGACCTGCTGCCGGAGCTGATGAGCGTGGTGCGGCACATCTCCTGCGACGACGACACCACTCGCAAGACGCTGTGGCGCCTGCACGACGGCACGCTGGTGGAGTCGGTCCTGATGCGGTACCCGGAACGGGTCACCATGTGCATCTCCTCGCAGGCCGGGTGCGGCATGAACTGCCCGTTCTGCGCTACGGGCCAGGCCGGGCTGGACCGCAACCTGACCACGGCCGAGATCGTGCACCAGATCGTGGACGGCATGCGGGCGCTGCGCGACGGCGAGGTGCCCGGCGGCCCGGCGCGGCTGTCGAACATCGTCTTCATGGGCATGGGCGAGCCGCTGGCCAACTACAACCGGGTGCTGGGCGCCATCCGCCGCCTCACCGACCCGGAGCCGGACGGCCTGGGCCTGTCGCAGCGCGGCATCACCGTCTCCACGGTCGGGCTGGTGCCTGCGATGCTGCGGCTGGCCGACGAGGGGCTCAAGTGCCGGCTCGCGGTGTCGCTGCACGCTCCGGACGACGAACTGCGCGACACCCTGGTGCCGGTCAACACCCGCTGGAAGGTGCGCGAGGTGCTGGACGCGGCCTGGGAGTACGCGGAGAGGTCCGGCCGCCGGGTGTCGATCGAGTACGCGCTGATCCGCGACATCAACGACCAGGCGTGGCGGGCCGACCTGCTGGGCCGGCTGCTCAAGAACAAGCGCGTGCACGTCAACCTGATCCCGCTGAACCCCACCCCGGGCTCGAAGTGGACCGCCTCCCGGCCGGAGGACGAGCGGGAGTTCGTACGGACGCTGGAGCGCCACGGCGTCCCGGTCACCGTCCGTGACACCCGGGGCCAGGAGATCGACGGTGCGTGCGGCCAGCTGGCCGCGACCGAGCGCTGAGACCGGCTGGTATCGTTCGAAAGAAGATCCGACAACCGCATACCGTCCGTATGCATCCGACAGGGGAGCGCGAGCAGCGCTGAGAGTGCGGCAAGCGTGGCTGAGCCACGCAGGGGCCGCAGACCCTCGAACCTCGCCCAGGTCATGCTGGGTAGGAAGTTCGGCACTACTCTCATGCTGCCTTCGTGCGCCCGTACGCGAAAGCAGCTCGATGAAGCGCACCACAGCCACCGCCCTCGTATCCGCCCTCGCCGTCTCCTCGCTCGCCGCATGCGGCGGCAGCGACGACACGGACGGCGGCAAGCCGTCCAAGACGGTCACCCTGGTCTCGCACGACTCCTTCGCCGCGTCCAAGGACGTGCTGAAGGAGTTCACCCGCGAGAGCGGCTACGAGGTGAAGGTGCTGCGCGGGGGAGACGCGGGCACCACCGTCAACCAGGCGATCCTCAGCAAGGGCAACCCGCAGGGCGACGTGCTGTTCGGCATCGACAACACGATGCTCTCCAAGGCGCTCGACGCGGACCTGTTCACGCCGCACGAGGCGGAGGGCCTGTCGCAGGTCCCCGAGGGCGTGCAGCTCGACGCGGACCGCAACCGGGTCACCCCGGTCGACACCGGCGACGTGTGCGTCAACTACGACCGGGCCTACTTCGCCGAGAAGAAGCTGGACCCGCCGCAGACCCTCGACGACCTCGCCGACCCCCGCTACAAGGATCTGCTGGTGGTGCAGAACGCCGCCACCTCCTCACCGGGCCTGGCGTTCCTGCTGGCCACCGTCGGTGCGTACGGCGAGGACGGCTGGGCGGACTACTGGAAGAAGCTCAAGGCCAACGGCGTGGAGATGGTCGACGGCTGGGAGCAGGCCTACAACGACCACTTCACCGGCTCCGCCTCGGGCCGCAAGAAGGGCGACCGGCCGCTGGTGGTGTCCTACGCCTCCAGCCCGCCCGTCGAGGTGGTCTACGGCGACGACCAGGAGCCCGAGCAGGCCCCGACCGGCGTGTCCACCGGCACCTGCTTCCGGCAGGTCGAGTTCGCCGGTCTGCTCGACGGCGCGAAGAACCCCGAGGGCGGCAAGGCACTGCTGGACTTCCTGCTGAGCCGCGCCTTCCAGGAGGACATGCCGCTCAACATGTTCGTCAACCCGGTGCGGGACGACGCCGAACTGCCGGAGGTGTTCACCCGGTACGGCGAGCGCATCGAGGACCCGCACAGCGTGTCCCCGGCGAAGATCGCCGACAACCGGGAGCAGTGGGTCAAGCAGTGGTCCTCGCTTCTGAAGTAGACCCGGCGCTGCCGCCGGGGCCGACCCGACCGCCCGCCGCGGGCAGACGGTCCGCCTCGGCGCGGGCCGCCCGGCGCAGCACCGCCGTCCGCCTCGGACTGCTGGTGGTGCCGCTGGCGTTCTTCGCCCTCTTCTTCGGCTACCCCGTCTCGGCGATCGTCGGGCGCGGCCTGTTCGAGGACGGCCGCTGGCACCCGGCGCGCTTCGCCGAGGTGCTGTCCACCCCCGACACGGCCGGCATCATCTGGTTCACGCTCTGGCAGGCCGCCGCGTCCACCCTGCTGACGCTGCTCATCGCACTGCCCGGGGCGTACGTCTTCGCCCGGTTCGAGTTCCCCGGCAAGCAGCTGCTGCGGGCCGTCGTCACCGTGCCCTTCGTGCTGCCGACGGTGGTGGTCGGCTCGGCGTTCCTCGGCCTGCTCGGGCGCGGCGGCCTGCTCGACGACCTGTGGGGCGTGCGCCTGGACAGCGGGGTGTGGGCGATCCTGCTGGCCCACGTCTTCTTCAACTACGCCGTCGTGGTGCGGACCGTCGGCGGCCTGTGGTCGCAGCTCGACCCCCGGCAGGAGGAGGCCGCCCAGGTGCTGGGTGCGGGCCGTTTCGCCGCGTGGCGGCGGGTGACGCTGCCCGCGCTCGCCCCGGCGGTGGCCGCCGCCGCACTGATGGTCTTCCTCTTCACGTTCACCTCCTTCGGCGTGGTGCAGATCCTGGGCGGCGCCCGGTACGCCACGCTCGAAGTCGAGATCTACCGGCAGACGGCCCAGTTCCTGGACCTGCCGACGGCCGCGGTGCTCACCCTGCTGCAGTTCGCGGCCGTCGCGGCGCTGCTGGGCGTGCACGCCTGGACGGTGCGCCGGCGGGAGAGCGCGCTGCGGCTGGTCGGGTCGGCCGGCGCTGCCCGCCGGCCGCGCGGCCGTGCGCAGTGGGCGCTGCTGTGGTCGCAGCTGGCCGTGATCGCCGTGCTGCTGGTACTGCCCCTGGTGGTGCTGGTGGAGCGCTCGCTTGCCGGGCCGGACGGCTACGGCCTCGCCTTCTACCGGGCGCTGCGCTCCCCGCCGGACGCGACCAGCACCTTCGTGGTGCCGCCGGTCACCGCGGTGGCCAACTCCCTCGGTTACGCGGCGGTCGCCACCGTCATCGCGCTGGTGGTCGGCGGACTGGCCGCCGCCGCGCTGGCCCGGCGCGGCGGCGGTTTCTTCCGGGGGTTCGACGCCCTGCTGATGCTGCCGCTGGGCACCTCCGCGGTGACGGTCGGCTTCGGTTTCCTCATCGCGCTGGACGCGCCGCCGCTGGACCTGCGGTCGTCGTGGATTCTGGTGCCGCTGGCCCAGGCCCTGGTGGGCGTGCCGTTCGTGGTCCGCACGATGCTGCCGGTGCTGCGGGCCGTGGACGACCGGCTGCGGGAGGCCGCCACCGTGCTGGGCGCCTCACCGCTGCGGGCCTGGCGCGAGGTGGATCTGCCGCTGGTGCGCCGGGCGCTGCTGGTGGCGGCGGGCTTCGCGTTCGCGGTGTCGCTGGGCGAGTTCGGAGCGACGGTGTTCATCGCCCGCGCCGACTCGCCGACGCTGCCGGTCGCCGTGGAGCGCCTGCTGGGCCGGGCCGGCGAGCTGAACTACGGGCAGGCCATGGCGTTGAGCACGGTGCTCATGGTGGTCTGCGCCGTCACCCTGCTGGCGCTGGAGCGCCTGCGCACCGACCGTTCGGGAGAGTTCTGACCATGGCGTCCCTGCTGCTGGAGGCCGTCACCGTGCGGTTCGGAGACCGCGCGGTGCTGGACGGGGTGGACCTGGACGTCGGCGAGGGGCAGATCGTCTGCGTGCTCGGCCCGAGCGGCAGCGGCAAGTCGACCCTGCTGCGGGTGGTGGCCGGCCTCCAGACGCCGGACGCCGGGCGGGTGCTGCTCGCCGGGCGGGACCAGCACGACGTGCCGGCGCACCGGCGCGGGCTGGGCCTGATGTTCCAGGACCACCAGTTGTTCCCGCAGCGCGACGTGGGCGGCAACGTCGCCTTCGGGCTGCGCATGCGGGGAGTGGACCGCGGGCGGCGGGACAAGCAGGTGGCGGCGCTGCTCGACATGGTCGGGCTGCCCGGCGCGGAGCGCCGCGCGGTGGCCTCGCTGTCCGGCGGCGAGCAGCAGCGGGTCGCGCTGGCGCGGGCGCTGGCGCCCGAGCCGGGACTGCTGATGCTCGACGAGCCGCTCGGCCAGCTCGACCGGCACCTGCGGGAGCGCCTGGTGGTCGAGCTGCGGCAGCTGTTCGGCCGGCTCGGCACGACCGTGCTGGCCGTGACCCACGACCAGGGTGAGGCGTTCGCGCTCGCCGACCGGGTGGTGGTGATGCGGGACGGCCGCATCGCGCAGAGCGGCAGCCCGCTGGAGGTGTGGCAGCGGCCCGCCGACGCCTTCGTGGCCCGGTTCCTCGGCTTCGACAACGTGGTCCCGGCCACCGTGGAGGGCGGCTGGGCCGACACGGCGTGGGGCCGGGTGCCCGTGCCGGAGCACACCGCGGACGGCCCCTGCGACCTGCTGGTGCGTCCGGCGGGCGTGCGGCTGGCAGCTGCCGGGGAGATGGGACTTCCGTGTACCGTGCAGGCCCGCACGTTCCGGGGCGACCACGTGACGCTGCTGCTCCAGCCTACGAGCGGGCCCGCGCTGGAGGCGGCGTGCCCGCTGCGGCACGCCCCCGACAACGGCAGAGACGTGGCCGTCACCTTCGACGCGGCCGAGGTCGTCCGGCTGGGCGGCCGCACGGCCTGACCCGGACCGTACGGTCCGTTCGAATCCCCGGACGGGACCGCATCGCGGCCGGTCAGGCGGTCAGCGGTCAGCGGTCACACGGCGAGGGCCAGCCGCTCAGACGCTCAGCGGCAGGGCGATCAGCCGGGCCACTACCCAGGTCAGCGGGGCGAGCACCGTCACCAGCGCTCCGGCCCGCCACCAGCGCACGCCGTGCCGGGCCGCACGCGGTGCACCCAGCCGGTCGAGCACGGCGTGCGCCGGAGCCCGGCCGGAGCGGGCCTCGGCGGCGGCGTGCAGGGCGGTGCCGATGGCGCAGGCCAGGACGACGGACGCGCCCAGCACGGTGAGCACGCCGAACGGGCGGACCGCGCCGTGGAGCGTCACCACGGCGATCGCACCGCAGGCCACCGCGGCGAGCACCCCCACCGGCCGGCCGACCGTGCGGGCCTCCTCCTGGAGGCCGCGCCCGGCGAGCAGCCGGGCGGCCCCGGGCCGGCCCGCGGCGAGCAGCCGCCCGGTGAGGTGGACAAGCCCGGGACCGGCGAGCACCAGTCCGGCGGCGACCAGCAGCCACCCGGCCACCACGCCCGGTGCGGGTGCTCCGCCGCCGGGGGGCGGCAGCTGGTCGGCGCCGCGGTGGCCGGTGTAGGCCTCCAGCGCCAGGCCGAGGGCGACCAGCGCGGCGCCCCACGGCAGTTCGGCGGGTGCGGGTGCGGGTGCCGGGCCTGGTGTGGTGCCGTCCGCGCCGGGGGCGGCGGTCCGTGCCCGCCGCCGCAGCGCGAGAGCACTGGCCGTGGCGGCGACCGCGGGCAGCACCAGCAGCAGGGTGAGGGCCGCGGGCACCGGCAGCGGCCGGTCGGCGGCGACCAGGTCCGCCGCTTGGCCGTCGAACGGCAGGCCGGTGACGTCGCCGCGCAGGTGCAGGAAGACCAGCAGGGCCAGCGCACTGCCCAGCAGGCAGGACACGGCGGTGGAGATCGCGGCGAGTACCGGCAGCCCGGCCGGGCCGAGGCCGACGGCGTCCAGCCCGGACCGGGAGTCGCCGCCGGGCACCGCCCTGGCCACCGCCACGGCGAGTTGGGTGGTCGCCGCCAGCGGCAGCAGGCACCACAGCAGCCGGGTGGCGGCGGCGCCCGGCTCACCGGGGTGGGACAGCGCGAAGCCCAGCGCGCACAGCAGCAGGAAGCCGGTGACGCCTGCGACCGCGGCGACTGCGAGCCGCTGCAGCAGCGCGGTGCGCTGCGCGCCGCGGATCAGGCGGAGAGCGAGCATGCCGACCGGTCCTCGGTTCCGGGCGCGGCGCCGGGCGCGTCGGCGCCACGGCCGTCGACCAGGGTGACGGTGCGGTCCGCCGGGGGCACGTTCGCCGGGCCGCTGCCGCCGACCGGCCGCTCGGGTGCGGTGAGGACCACCGCGATGCCGTGCGAGCGGGCCGCGCTGGTGAGGGTGCGCAGCACCTGGGCCCGGTCGTCGCTGTGCAGGGGCGCGGTGGGTTCGTCGGCGAGCACGACGCTCGGCTTGTGGACCAGGGCGCGGGCGACGGCGACGCGCTGCCGGACGGCCTGGGGGAGGTCGGCGGGGCGGCGGCGGGCGCAGTCGCCGATGTCGAGGCGGTCCAGCCACTCCACCGCCCGTGCACGGGCGGCCCGGTGCCCGGTGCCGGCCAGCAGCAGCGGCAGGGCCGCGTTCTCCCAGGCGGTCAGCTCGGGCAGCAGTTCGGGGCTGCTGCCGATCCAGCCGAAGCGTTCCAGGCGCAGCTGCTCGCGGGCGGACGGCGGCAGGGTGTGCAGCGGCATGCCGTCGAAGCAGACCTCGCCGGTGTCGGGGAGCAGCCGGCCGCTGAGGCAGCCGAGCAGGGTGCTCTTGCCGGCCCCGCGCGGTCCTGTGACCTCGACGATCTCCCCGGGGCGCACGCAGAGCGAGAAGCCAAGCAGCGCGGGGGAGCCGTCGTGGGCGTAGTGCAGCGCGCGTGCGGTGAGCACGCCGTTCTCGGGTGGAGCCTGCTGCGCGGACATCTGCGCTCACCTCCGGCTTGGGCCCCGGTTGGTGAGTGGCGAGTGCCCGGGACTTCCGGTCACACACCGTACGCAGCGGGCCGCCCGCGACCCGGAAGCCGGGCGCGGGCGGCGCGCAGGTTGCTCCGATCGGGTGGCCGGGCCGTCACGGGGACGGCTGCCTCCCGCGCTCGGGGCGGTCGCAGGTCGCGACGGGCGTCAGAGCTTGGTGTACGCCTCGGACAACACCCCGCGCAGGATCTGCTCGATCTCGTCGAACGTCGACTGGTCGGAGATCAGCGGCGGCGCGAGCTGCACCACCGGGTCGCCGCGGTCGTCGGCGCGGCAGTAGAGGCCGTTGTCGAAGAGCGCCTTGGAGAGGAAGCCGTACAGGACGCGCTCGGTCTCCTCGTCGTTGAACGTCTCCTTGGTGTGCTTGTCCTTCACCAGCTCGATGCCGTAGAAGAAGCCGTTGCCGCGCACGTCGCCGACGATCGGCAGGTCGTGCAGCTTCTCCAGGGTCCCGCGGAACGCGTCCTCGTTGTCCAGGACGTGCTGGTTGAGCTTCTCCCGGTCGAAGATGTCCAGGTTGGCCATGGCGACCGCCGCGGACACCGGGTGGCCGCCGAAGGTGTAGCCGTGCAGGAAGGTGTTGTCGCCCTGGTAGAAGGGCTCGGCGACGCGGTCGGAGATGATCGCGGCGCCGATGGGGGAGTAGCCGGAGGTCATGCCCTTGGCGCAGGTGATGATGTCGGGCACGTAGCCGAACTTGTCGCAGGCGAAGACGGTGCCGAGGCGGCCGAAGGCGCAGATGACCTCGTCGGAGACGAGCAGCACGCCGTGCCGGTCGCAGATCTCGCGGACCCGCTGGAAGTAGCCGGGGGGCGGCGGGAAGCAGCCGCCGGCGTTCTGCACCGGCTCCAGGAAGACCGCGGCGACCGTCTCGGGGCCCTCGAAAAGGATCTCCTGCTCGATCTGGTCGGCGGCCCAGCGGCCGAACGCCTCGGGGTCGTCGCCGTGGATCGGGGCGCGGTAGATGTTGGTGTTGGGCACCTTGTGCGCGCCGGGGACCAGCGGCTCGAAGGGCGCCTTGAGCGCGGGCAGGCCGGTGATGGACAGCGCGCCCTGCGGGGTGCCGTGGTAGGCGACGGCCCGCGAGATCACCTTGTACTTGCCGGGGTTGCCGGTGAGCTTGTGGTACTGCTTGGCCAGCTTCCACGCGGTCTCGACCGCCTCGCCGCCGCCGGTGGTGAAGAAGACCTTGTTGAGGTCGCCCGGCGCGTGGTTGGCCAGCCGCTCGGCCAGTTCCACCGCCTTGGGGTGGGCGTAGGACCAGATCGGGAAGAACGCGAGGTCCTTGGCCTGCTTGGCTGCGGCCTCGGCCAGCTCGGTGCGGCCGTGGCCGGCCTGCACGACGAAGAGGCCGGCCAGGCCGTCCAGGTAGCGCTTTCCCTTGTCGTCGTAGATGTAGGTGCCCTCACCGCGCACGATGGTCGGCACGGGGGCGTCCGCGTACGACGACATACGGGTGAAGTGCATCCACAGGTGGTCGTACGCGGTTCGGGAGAGGTCGCTGCTTGTCACGGTTATCGGGTTCCCCAGGTGTAGGTCTGCTTGCGCAGCTTGAGGTAGACGAAGCTCTCGGTGGACCGCACGCCCGGAAGCGTCCTGATCCGCTTGTTGATCATTTCGAGGAGGTGCTCGTCGTCCTCGCAGACGATCTCCACGATGAGGTCGAAGGACCCCGCCGTGACGACGACGTAGTCCACCTCCTCGAGGTGGGAGAGAGCCTCGGCCACCGGCTCGACGTCCCCCTCGACGTTGATGCCGACCATCGCCTGCCGCATGAAGCCCACGGTGAGCGGGTCGGTGACGGCCACGATCTGCATCGCGCCCTGGTCGAGGAGCTTCTGGACGCGCTGCCGCACGGCCGCCTCGGACAGGCCGACGGCCTTGCCGATGGCGGCGTACGGGCGGCGCCCGTCCTCCTGGAGCTGTTCAATGATCGCCAGGGAGACGGCGTCGATCGACGAGTTGCCGTTAGCTTTCTTGGAGTCACGAGCCACGTCGACACTGTGCATGAGGACTCCTCCGTCGCGCAACCCTTGTGCGATGTAATCCGTCGTTGATGAGCGTTCGTGACACTGATTTCGTTGTTACGGGGTGGTGGCCCTGTTGAATACGCGCGTCGGGCGGTTAGGGTGGACGTCTCACCCATTGGACAACGGCAGGAGGGCGCGAAGTGACCACCGAGCTGCGTCGGCTGCGCAACTACATCGACGGCGAGTTCCGGGACGCCGAGGACGGGCGTACCACGGAGGTGGTCGACCCGGCGACCGGCGAGACCTACGCGTTGGCGGCGCTGTCCGGCGCCGCGGACGTGGACGCCGCCATGGCCGCCGCCCGGGCCGCCTTCCCGGCGTGGCGCGACGCCACCCCCGGCACCCGGCAGCTGGCCGTCCTGAAGATCGCCGAGGCCCTGGAGGCCCGCGCGGACGAGCTGCTTGCCGTCGAGTGCAAGGACACCGGCAAGCCCCTGGAGCTGACCCGGCAGGAGGAACTGCCGATGATGCTCGACCAGATTCGCTTCTTCGCCGGGGCCGCCCGCATGCTGGAGGGCAAGTCGGCCGGCGAGTACATGGAGGGACTGACGTCCTTCGTACGGCGTGAGCCGGTGGGCGTGTGCGCCCAGGTCGCGCCGTGGAACTACCCCATGATGATGGCCGTGTGGAAGTTCGCCCCGGCGCTCGCCGCGGGCAACACCGTGGTGCTCAAGCCCTCCGACACCACCCCGGCGTCGGCGGTCTTCATCGCCGAGGTGCTGGGCCAGGTCCTGCCCAAGGGCGTCTTCAACGTCGTCTGCGGCGACCGCGACACCGGCCGCCTGATGGTCGAGCACAAGACCCCGGCGATGGCCTCCATCACCGGCTCGGTCCGGGCCGGCATGGAGGTCGCCGCCAGCGCGGCCAAGGACGTCAAGCGTGTGCACCTGGAGCTGGGAGGCAAGGCGCCGGTGCTGGTGTTCGACGACACCGACCTGTCGGCTGCCGTCGAGGGCATCCGCGACGCGGGCTTCTTCAACGCCGGCCAGGACTGCACCGCGGCCACCCGGGTGCTGGTCCACGAGGACGTGCACGACGAGTTCGTCGCCGCGCTCGCCAAGGCCGCGGGCGAGGTCAGGACGGGCGACCTCGACGACGAGGACTGCTTCTACGGTCCGCTGAACAACGCGGTCCACCTGGAGAAGGTGCAGGGCTTCATCTCCCGGCTGCCCGCGCACGCCAAGGTCGAGGCGGGCGGCGAGCGGGTCGGCGAGAAGGGCTACTTCTTCGCACCGACCGTGGTCTCCGGGCTGAAGCAGGACGACGAGATCATCCAGAACGAGGTGTTCGGGCCGGTCATCACCGTCCAGCGGTTCAGCGACGAGGCGCAGGCCGTCGAGTGGGCCAACGGCGTCGAGTACGCGCTGGCCTCCTCGGTGTGGACGAAGGACCACGCCCGCGCCATGCGGCTGTCGAAGGACCTCGACTTCGGCTGCGTGTGGATCAACACGCACATCCCGCTGGTCGCCGAGATGCCGCACGGCGGGTTCAAGAAGTCCGGCTACGGCAAGGACCTCTCCGCCTACGGCTTCGAGGACTACACCCGGGTCAAGCACGTCATGACGGCGCTGTGACCCCGGCTGCCCCGCCGGTCTGAGGCCCCGCCGATCCGCCGGTCCCGCCCGGCTGGCGGCCGCACCTGCGAAGGCCGCCGCCCCGGAACGCGCACCGCGTCCCGGGGCGGCGGCCTTGCCGTCGGCCGGGGCGTCGGCCGTGGCCGCTCAGCCCTGCCAGCCGGCGAGGTGGCCGCGGATCTCCGCGCGCAGCGCGGCCTTGCCCGCGTCGGGCAGGAAGCTCGCCGACACGGCGTTGAGCGCCAGGTCGGCGACGCCCGCGGCGTCCAGGCCGAGCAGCCGGGCCGCCACGGCGTACTCGGTGTTGAGGTCGGTGCCGAACATCGGCGGGTCGTCGCTGTTGATCGTGACGGTCACCCCCGCGTCCACCAGCTCCCGCAGCGGGTGCTCCTCCAGTGACGCCACCGCGCGGGTGGCGAGGTTGGACGTGGGGCACACCTCCAGCGGGATGCCGTGCTCGGCGAGGTGCGCCAGCAGCTTCGGATCGCGCGCGGAGCTGATGCCGTGCCCGATCCGTTCGGCACGCAGCGACACCAGCGCGTCCCAGACGGTCCCCGGGCCGGTGGTCTCACCGGCGTGCGGCACGCTGCGCAGCCCCTCGGCGATCGCCCGGTCGAAGTACGGCTTGAACTGCGGACGGGGCACGCCGATCTCCGGGCCGCCGAGGCCGAACGAGACCAGGCCCTCCGGTCGCAGCTCGCAGGCGATGCGCGCGGTCTCCTCGGCCGCCTCAAGACCCGCCTCGCCGGGGATGTCGAAGCACCAGCGCAGCACCACGCCCAGCTCCGCCTCGGCCGCCTTGCGGGCGTCCTCGATGGCCTCGACGAAGGCCACGTCGGGAATGCCGCGCCGGGTCGAGCTGAACGGCGTCACCGTCAGCTCGGCGTAGCGGATGTTCTGCTCCGCCATGTCCCGGGCCACCTCGAAGGTGAGCAGCCGTACGTCCTCCGCGTCCCGGATCAGGTCGACCACGGACAGGTAGACCTCCACGAAGTGCGCGAAGTCCTGGAACGTGAAGTAGTCGGCGAGCGCGTCCACGTCGGCCGGCACGGCCCCGCCCGGGTGCCGGGCGGCCAGCTCGGCGACGATGCGCGGCGAGGCGGAGCCGACGTGGTGCACGTGCAGTTCGGCCTTGGGCAGGCCGGCGACGAAGGCGGTGAGGTCGGGCAGCTCGGACAAGGTAATCCTCCGGTGGCAGGGGCGCCCGTCATCGTATGCGGGCGTGACAGGGGGCGCGCATACGATGAGGGCGAACCAGCACCGGGGAGGGGCTATGGCTTACGAACAGGGTCGAGCGGCGGAACCGAACCCCTGGGCACCACCGGGGGAGCAGCCGCCGCAGACCCCGCCCGGCCCGCAGCCGCCGTACGCGGCGGCGCCGGCGGGCCCCCCGCCGTACGCGTGGGACCGGCCGCAGCCCGCGACCGGCGGCCCGCCCGCCGGCCACGGCGTGCCGCCGGTGCCGCCCGCGCCGTCCCCCGCGCCGGGCACACCGCCCGGCGGATACGGCTACCCGACCGGACCGCCCGGCGGCTACGGCCACCCGGCCGGACCCGGCTACGCCGCACCGCCGCCCCAGGCGACGACGCACGGCTACGCGGGCTGGGCGCCGCACGCGCCGAAGCCGCCGACCAGCGGCATCTGCACGGCGTCCATGGTGGTCGGCATCGTCGCCATGGTGCTCACCCTCACCGTGTGGGGCGCCTTCCTGGGCATCCTGGCCGGTCCGGTCGCGCTCGGCCTCGCCATCGCGGCCCGGCGCCGCATCAACCGCGGCACCGCCCACGGCAGCGGCTTCGCCACCGCCGGGCTGGTGCTCGGCATCGTCTCGACCGTGCTCTCCGCAGTGTTCGTCGCGCTGCTTCTCGCGCTGATCGTCACCGCATCCTCGGAGGAGGACTTCGGACCCGGCTACGACGAGTACGGGTACGACGCAGCTGTAGGCCATCCGGAGACAGAATTCGTCGTGTAATCAAAAGGCAACGACGGAATCCCTTGTTCAAGTGACGAACTCCTGTCAGGATCGGCCACCATCACCGGCCGACGCCACGTCACGCCCATGTGAGGCAGGAGAGCTCGATGGTCCAGAGGTTCGACGTAGCCGTCCGCTTCGCGGACGGTGCCCAGTACCTTGACGGCAAGCCCGCGCGGGGCACCTCGGGGCGCACCCAGGTGATCACCGACCCGGCCACCGGCGAACAGGTGCACAGCTACGCGCTCGCCTCGACCGCCGACGTGGACGACGCCGTGGCCGCCGCCTCCCGGGCCCTGCCCGGCTGGGCGGGCGCCACCCCGGCCGAGCGCTCCGACGCGCTGCACCGCCTCGCCGGGGTGCTCGCCGAGCGGGCCGGTGAGTTCGCCTACGCCGAGTCACTCCAGTGCGGCAAGCCGGTCCGGCTCACCACCGAGTTCGACGTGCCCGGCTCGGTGGACAACACGGCGTTCTTCGCCGGAGCGGCCCGCCACCTGTCGGGCACGGCCGCCGCCGAGTACAGCGGCGACCACACCTCCGCGGTGCGCCGTGAACCCGTCGGTGTCGTCGGCTCCATCGCCCCCTGGAACTACCCGCTGCAGATGGCCGCCTGGAAGGTGCTGCCGGCCGTCGCCGCCGGGAACACCATCGTGCTCAAGCCCGCCGAGACCACCCCGCTGACCTCCCTGATGTTCGCGGCGGCCGCCACCGAGGCCGGCCTCCCGGACGGCGTGGTCAACATCGTCTGCGGCACCGGCCCCGACGCGGGCGAGCACCTCGTCGGCCACCCCGACGTGGCCATGACCTCCTTCACCGGCTCCACCGGCGTCGGCCGCCGGGTCGCGGAGATCGCCACCCGCACGGTCAAGCGCCTGCACCTGGAACTCGGCGGCAAGGCGCCCTTCGTGGTCTTCGACGACGCCGACCTGGAGGCGGCCGTCCACGGCGCGGTCGCCGGATCGCTGATCAACACCGGCCAGGACTGCACCGCCGCGACCCGCGCCTACGTGCAGCGCCCGCTGTACGAGGCGTTCGTCGAGGGCGTCGCCGACCTGATGGCCGCCGTCCGGCTCGGCGACCCCTTCGACCCCGGCACCGATCTCGGGCCGCTGATCTCCCACGCCCACCGCGACCGCGTCGCCGGCTTCGTCGAACGCGCCCGGTCCTACGCCACCGTGGTCACCGGCGGCGGCCCGCCGGACTTCGCGGACGGGGACCGATCCGCCCGGGGCGCCTTCTACCTGCCGACGCTGGTCACCGGAGCACCGCAGGACAGCGAGATCGTCCAGCACGAGGTCTTCGGTCCCGTGCTCACCGTGCTGCCCTTCGACAGCGACGACGAAGGGCTGGCCCTCGCCAACGACACGCCGTACGGGCTTGCGGCGTCCGCCTGGTCGAGGGACGTCTACCGCGCGGCCCGCGCCGGCCGGGAGCTGCGGGCGGGGTGCGTGTGGATCAATGACCACATCCCGATCATCAGCGAGATGCCGCACGGCGGCTTCGGCGCCTCCGGCCACGGCAAGGACATGTCCGCCTACTCCTTCGAGGAGTACACACAGATCAAGCACGTCATGCAGGACAACACCGCGGTCGCCCGCAAGGACTGGCACCGCACGGTCTTCGGCATCCGCTGAGCGGCACCGCCGCCCAGCGTCAGCCGGCCCGCCCAGCGGCCGGGCACCGCCCGGCCACCCCCCACTCCTTCCCTGACCCCTTCCAGGAAGGCAGTACTCCAATGGCTTCCCCTCCCAACCCTCCCGACCCCCGCACCGCCGACGACCTCTGCGCCGGCCTGCCCGACCCGGTCCGCGCCGCCTGGCAGCGCAGCCTCACCTCCGGACGCGCCGCGATGTCCCGCCGCCGCCTCCTCACCGGCGCCTCCGCGGTGGCCGGTGCCGGACTGCTCGCCGCCTGCGGCATCCCGCCCGCCCAGGGCGGCGCGGGCACCGAACCGGACGCCACCGAGGACCGCTCGGACCGCGAGAAGACACTCACCTTCTCCAACTGGCCGCTCTACATCGACGTCGACGACGACAACGAGAGCCTGCGCCCCACCCTCGCCGCCTTCCAGCGGGAGTCCGGCATCAAGGTCAAGTACATCGAGGACGTCAACGACAACAACGAGTTCTACGGCAAGATCAGGCCGCAGCTCGCCGCAGGCCAGGACACCGGCCGGGACCTCGTCTGCCTCACCGACTGGATGGCAGGCCGCCTCATCCGGCAGGGCTGGGCCCAGCGACTGGACCCGGCGAACATGCTCAACGCCGTCGCCAACCTGGAACCCCGCTTCCGCACCGCGCCGCACGACCCGGGCCGCCAGTTCAGCTACCCGTGGGCCGGTATCGCCACCGTCGTCGCCTACAACAAGAAGGCCACCAGAGGCAAGGCCGTCACCAGTGTCAGCCAGCTCCTGGAGGACGAGTCGCTGCGCGGACGCGTCTCACTGCTCACCGAGATGCAGGACACCGTCGGGCTGACCCTGCTCGACATGGGCAAGGACTCCACCAAGTTCACCGCCGACGACTTCGACGCGGCGATCGCCCGCATCCAGAAGGCCGTCGACACCAAGCAGGTCCGCCGGTTCACCGGCAATGACTACGTCGACGAACTCGACCGCGGCGACATCGCGGCCTGCGTCGCCTGGGCCGGGGACATCGTCCAGCTCCAGCTCGACAACCCCGACGTGGAGTTCGCCATCCCCGACGCCGGCTACCTCTTCGGCACCGACGACCTGCTGGTGCCCGCCGGGTCCAAGCACAAGAAGAACGCCGAGACGCTCATCGACTACTACTACCGGCCCGAGGTCGCCGCGGAGCTGGCCGCCTGGGTCAACTACATCACTCCCGTCGCCGGAGCCGGGGAAGAGCTGGCGAAGATCGACGAGGACCTGGCGGGAGACCCGCTGATCGTGCCGGACGCCGCCATGATCGCGAAGGGCCGGAACTTCCGGCCGCTCTCCGCAGCCGAGGAGAGCGACTTCGAGGACAAGTTCGCCAAACTGATCGGCGCCTGACGCGCCCCGGACCTCCCTTTCGAAAGACGGCCCGCCACATGACTGCCATCACTCTTTCCCAGGTCAGCAAGGTCTACGGGGACGTCACCGCGGTGCACCCCCTGGACCTCACCATTCCCGAGGGCTCCTTCTTCGCGCTGCTCGGCGCGTCCGGCTGCGGCAAGACGACCACCCTGCGGATGATCGCCGGGCTGGAGGAACCCACCACCGGCCGGGTCCTGCTCGGCGAGCAGGACATCACCGCACTGCCCCCGCACCGGCGGCCCGTCAACACCGTCTTCCAGAACTACGCACTGTTCCCGCACCTCAGCGTGCACGACAACGTCGCCTTCGGGCTGCGCCGCCGCGGCATCACCTCCGTCACCAAGCAGGTCGAGGAGATGCTCGAGCTCGTCGAGCTGGGCGGCCTGGGCCGCCGCCGGCCCCGTCAGCTCTCCGGCGGCCAGCAGCAGCGGGTGGCGCTCGCCCGGGCCCTCATCAACCGGCCCAGCGTGCTGCTGCTCGACGAACCCCTCGGCGCGCTCGACCTGAAGCTCCGCCGCCAGATGCAGCTGGAGCTCAAGCGCATCCAGACCGACGTCGGCATCACCTTCGTGCACGTCACCCACGACCAGGAGGAGGCCATGACGATGGCCGACTCCGTCGCGGTGATGTACGGCGGCCGGGTCGAGCAGCAGGGCGCGCCCGCCGAGCTGTACGAGAACCCGCGCAGCACTTTCGTGGCCAACTTCCTCGGCACGTCCAACCTGGTCAGGGCCGACGTCGAGGACACCTCCGGCCCCGAGCTGACGCTCACCGCCGCCGGCAGCACCCTGCGGCTGCCCGCCGGACGTGCCCCCGAGGGCACGGCCCGCGGCAGCGCGGTGTTCGCCGGGGTCCGGCCCGAGAAGATCACCATGGTGGCCGCCGACGCCGCGGACACCGTGCCGGCCGGGCACAACCAGCTCACCGGCACCATCACCGACGCCGGTTTCCTCGGCGTCTCCACGCACTACCTGGTGAGCAGTCCCGCCAACCCGGAACTCGCCGTCTACGCGCAGAACACCGGTCTGGGCGCCCGCCTCACCCCCGGCACCGACGTGGTCCTGCACTGGCAGCCGGAGCACACCTTCGCGCTCGACGCCTCGCAGGCCATCGACGCCGGCACCGAGGAGGCGACCGTCTGATGACCGCGCCCCCCACCATCAAGGCGGTGGCCCCCGACGCCCCGCCGGCCGCGCCGCCGCCCAGACGCCGCCGAGCCACCGCCTACTGGCTGCTGCTGCCCGCCGGACTGTGGTTGGCCGTCTTCTTCGTGGCGCCGCTGTTCTACCAGGCCTCCACCTCGGTGCAGACCGGCTCGCTCGAAGAGGGCTACCGCGTCACCTGGCACTTCGCCACCTACTGGGAGGCGCTGCAGAACTACGGCCCGCACTTCCTGCGCTCATTCGGCTACGCGGCCACCGCCACCGTGCTCTGCCTGGTCATCGGCTACCCGCTGGCCTACCTCATCGCGTTCCGGGCGGGCCGCTGGCGCGCGCTGCTGCTCGTCATGGTCATCGCGCCCTTCTTCACCAGCTTCCTCATCCGCACCCTCGCCTGGAAGACGATCCTCTCCGACGGCGGCCCGGTCGTCTCCGTGCTGGGCGCGGTCGGCGTGCTGGACGTCACCAGCTGGCTGGGCCTGACCTCGGAGAGCCGGGTGCTGGCGACGCCGCTCGCAGTGGTCTGCGGCCTCACCTACAACTTCCTCCCCTTCATGATCCTGCCGCTGTACGGCTCGCTGGAACGCATCGAGCCGAGCCTGCACGAGGCCGCCCGCGACCTGTACGCGACGCCCGCCACCACCTTCCGCAAGGTGACGTTCCCGCTGTCGCTGCCCGGAGTCGTCGCCGGCACCCTGCTCACCTTCATCCCGGCGTCCGGCGACTACATCAACGCCCAGCTGCTGGGGTCGCCGAACGAGCAGATGGTCGGCAACGCCATCCAGAAGCAGTTCCTCAACGTCCTGGACTACCCGACGGCCGCCGCCATGTCGTTCCTCCTCATGGCGCTGATCCTCGTCATGGTCACCGTGTACATGCGCAGAGCGGGAACGGAGGACCTCGTCTGATGTCCGCCATGCTGACCTCCACCACCCGCTGGGTCCGCCGCAACCTCGTGGTGATCGCCGGACTGATGGCCCTGGCCTACCTGCTGGTGCCCAACTTCGTGGTGCTGCTGCTCTCCTTCAACAAGCCCGCCGGCCGGTTCAACTACGAGTGGCGGGAGTTCTCCACCGACGCGTGGACCAACCCCTGCGGTGTCGCCGACATGTGCGGCTCGCTCGGCCTCTCCCTGCGCATCGCGGTGCTCGCCACGCTCGTCGCCACCGTCTTCGGCACGCTCGCCGCGTTCGCGCTGGCCCGCTACCGCTTCCGCGGCAAGTCCGCCACCCAGGCGCTGGTGTTCCTGCCGATGGCCATGCCGGAGGTCGTCATGGCCGCCTCGCTCGGCACGCTGTTCCTCAACATGCGGGTCGGCTTCGGCTTCACCACCATCCTCATCGCGCACATCATGTTCTGCCTCAGCTTCGTGGTGGTCGCGGTCAAGGCCCGGGTGACGTCCATGGACCCCCGCCTGGAGGAGGCCGCCCGCGACCTCTACGCCGGGCCGCTGCAGACGTTCCTGCGGGTCACGCTGCCGCTCGCCGCGCCCGGCATCGCCGCCGGGGCCATGCTGAGCTTCGCGCTGTCCTTCGACGACTTCATCATCACGCAGTTCAACGCGGGCCCGTCCACGGTGACCTTCCCGATGTTCGTCTGGGGCGCCGCGCAGCGCGGCGTTCCCGTGCAGGTCAACGTCATCGGCTCGGCGATGTTCCTCATCGCGGTCACCATCGTGCTCGCCGGCCAGCTGGCCGGCAACCGTCGCCAGAGGAGCCACTGACCATGCCGTCCGCAGACATCCGAACGTCGCTCGCCGACGCCGCCCCCACCCCCTTCTGGCTGGACGACCCGGACCGCCCGCGGGCGCTGCCCCGGCTCGTCGGCGACGAGCACTGCGACCTGCTCGTGGTCGGCGGCGGCTACAGCGGCCTGTGGACCGCGCTGCTGGCCAAGGAACGCGACCCGGACCGCGACGTCGTCCTCATCGAGGCGCGCGAGGCGGGCTGGGCGGCGTCCGGCCGCAACGGCGGCTTCTGCGCCGCGTCCCTCACCCACGGAATCGACAACGGCGTCGCCCGCTGGCCGGGTGAGATGGCGCAGTTGGAGAAGCTGGGCCTGGAGAACCTGGACGCCATGGAGTCGGCCGTCGGCCGCTACGGCATCGACTGCGACTTCCGGCGCACCGGCGAGATCGACGTCGCCACCGAACCCCACCAGGTGACCGAGCTGCACGAGGCGCACGCACGGGTGACCGAGCTGGGCCTGCACGCCGGGGAACTCCTGGACCGCGACCAGGTCAGGGCAGAGGTCGACTCGCCGACGTTCCTGGCCGGCCGCTGGGACCGGGAGGGCGTCGCCATGCTCAACCCGGCCCGGCTGGCCTGGGGCCTGCGGCGGGCCTGCCGCGAACTGGGCGTGCGCTTCTACGAGAACACGCCCGCGCTGCGCCTCGCCGCGCGCCCGGCGCAGTTGGCCGTCCGCACGCCGCACGGCAGGGTCTTCGCCCGCCGGGTCGCGCTGGGCACCAACGCCTTCCCCTCCCTCGTCCGCCGGGTCCGTCCGTACATCGTGCCGGTGTACGACTACGCGCTCATGACCGAGCCGCTCAGCGCCGAGCAGCTGGACGCGGTGGGCTGGAAGAACGGGCAGGGGCTCAGCGACAGCGCCAACCACTTCCACTACTTCCGCATCTCCGCCGACCACCGCATCCTGTGGGGCGGCTACGACGTGCTGTACCACTTCGGCAGCCGCATCCACCCCGACTACGACCAGCGCCCGGAGACCTTCCACACCCTCGCCCGGCACTTCTTCCGCTGCTTCCCGCAGCTGGAGGGCCTGCGCTTCACGCACAGCTGGGGCGGGGTCATCGACACCTGCTCACGCTTCTCGCCGTTCTTCGGCACCGCCCACGACGGCCGGGTGGCCTACGCGGCCGGCTACACCGGCCTGGGCGTCGGTGCCACCCGCTTCGGTGCGGACGTGATGCTGGACCTGCTGGGCGGTGAGCGCACCGAGCGCACCGAACTGGAGATGGTCCGCAGCAAGCCGCTGCCGTTCCCGCCCGAACCGGTCCGCTGGGCCGGTATCGGCATCACCCAGCGCGCCCTGCACCGCTCCGACGCCCGCGGTGGCCGACGCGGCCCCTGGCTGCGCGCCCTGGACCGGATGGGACTCGGCTTCGACAGCTGACCGGGTCCGGGACGGTACCGGGCCCCACCCGCCCGTCCCGCACCCGCCCGTTCCGCACCGCTCGACACGTACCCGCCCGTTCCGCACCCTCCGGCCGCCCCGGGCCACCGCCCGGGGCGGCTTCGTGCGTGAGGCCGTGTCCCCGCGCGGGGCGGGCACAGCGGCGGACGGGCGGTGCCGGTGCTGTCGGCGCCGCCCGTCCGCCCGGGCTCGTCTTGCGGTGGTGGCCTGCGGCCCTGAGGTGTGTCGCCCCGGCGTCAGTCCTCCGGCGCGAGCACCGGAGTGTCGCGGGTCAGCACCTCGCCGCGGAAGAACGCCGGGCTGCGGCGCTGCATCACCAGCATCAGGACCGCGCCGAGCAGCAGCATGCCGACGCCGATGACGAAGACACTGCCCACCCCGGCGACCGCGCTGCCGCTGCCGTAGGCCGGGTCCCACATGTCGGTGAGCGTCTGCAGGAACACCGCACTCAGCAGGACCGCGCCCAGCAGCGGCAGCAGGCCCTTGGTGACGGCGTCACGTGCGCTGCGGGTGAGGTCGCGGCGGAAGTACCACACACAGGCGAAGGCGGTCAGCGCGTAGTAGAAGCAGATCATCAGGCCCAGCGCGTAGATGGTGTCGAGCAGCACGTTCTCGCTGATCACGGCCATCACCGCGTAGAACACCCCGGTGGCGACACCCGCCGCCACCGTGGCCCGGCCCGGCGTCCGCCAGCGCGGGTGGACACGTGCGAAGGAGGCGGGGAACGCCTGGTAGGTGCTCATCGCCAGCATGGTGCGCGCGGCGGGCAGGAACGTGGTCTGCAGGCTCGCGGCGGCACTCGCCAGGACGGCGAGGAACAGCAGCGGCCCGAGCGGCCCGAGCACCGGCTCGGCGAGCACGGCGAAGACGTTGTCGGCCGTGCCGGTGTTGCCCAGTCCCAGGCCCTCGGTTCCGGTACCGGCGAACATCAGCGCGGCGACCGCGGTCAGCACGTAGGAGGTGACGAGGACGACGATGGCGATCATCGCGGCCCGGCCCGGCGTACGGCTGCTGCCCTGCGTCTCCTCGTTGACGGTCAGGCTGGTGTCCCAGCCCCAGTAGATGAAGATCGACAGTGACAGGCCCGCGGTGAAGGCGGCGAAGGAGGTCACCGAGAACGGGTCGAGCCAGCTGAGCGAGAAGCCCTCCGCGCCGGCGGCGGCTGCCGGTCCGTCACCGGACTTGGCGAACGCCATGACGACGAACGCGGTGAGCACCGTCATCTGCAGTCCCACCAGCGCGTACTGGAACCACTTGGTGGCCGTCATGCCGCGGTAGCTGATGGCGGTGGCGACGGCGATGAAGGCGAGCACGGTGAGGATGTGCACCACCGTCGAGTCCCCGAACGCGACCACCGCGCTGCTGCCGGTGACCTCGCCGAGCAGCAGGTAGAAGAACTCGGCGGCGACCCCGGCCAGGTTGGACAGCACGATCACGGTGGCGATCACCAGGCCCCAGCCGGTCATCCAGCCGATGCGCGGGCCGAGCGCCTTGACCGTCCAGGTGAAGGACGTGCCGCAGTCCGGTACGGCCTTGTTGAGCTCCCGGTAGGCGAACGCGACCAGGAGCATCGGCAGGAACCCGGCGAGGAAGACGGCGGGCATCTGCGGCCCGACCTCGCTGACGGTGGGGCCGAGCGTGCTGGTGAGGCAGTAGACGGGAGCGACGGTGGAGAGCCCGATGACCGAGCTGCCCAGGAGGCCGACGGAGTTCTTGTGCAGCCCCTTGGCCCTGATGTCCGACGAGGCTGGGGCACCGGTCGGCGCTGCGGGCGCGGAGTGCTTGACGAGCTGTGCCATGCGCCGGACGGTATAGCGTGCTGTATCCGCACCCGACTGTCATGCCGTTCGCGCAATATGCCAGGCATTCGAAGGTCAATCACGCACTGCGGCTATGTTGACAAGGCTTCGTGTGGTGTTCGCCTGTTGTTCAATGACCGGAATTAACTATTCCGGAATGCGGTAACCGTAGCGAGTCCGATTTGTCCGGCTTGAAAAGTTTCCTCGACTACTTTCTGTCACCTCGTCACCGGGACCGCCGTGACCGGTCTCACCCTGGGAAACCACCCGTCCGTGGCGTAATCCCCCCGGTCCGACCGCCTCTCTCCAGGTACCGAGCGGCCCGCGAAAGGGCCGCGCGCACCAAGGAGGAGACGCATGACCGGCAACCCGGGGTCACGCACCGGACTGGAATGGCTGGCGGCGGCAGCCCCCGACCCGCAGGCGTGCCGCAGGGAGTGGGAACGGAACCCGCTGAGTATCGTGCTGCTCCCGGCCGGCCGGCTGTGGGACGTACTCATCCTCGGCGGTCTGCTCGGCTACCCGACGCTGGACGTCCTCACCCGCTGCACGGACCGGACCGGCCCGGTGCTCGCCGACTTCGGCGAGCACCGGATGGGCTTCTTCGTCCCGCCCGGGACCGCCGCACGCTGGGTGGGTACCGGCGTGCGCGGCGCGGGGACCGGAACCTGGATCGTGGTGCCCTGTCCGGGCCGACAGGTCGGCGGGGTGCGCTGGATCATCCCGCCCGACGGCTCCGGCACGCTCACCGATCCGGTGGTGCTGGAGCTGGCGATGCACGAGGCGGCGGCGCGCCTCGCGGGCGGCGAGCCGTGATCGCCGCCGCGACCGCCAGCAGCCCGGTGCCCAGCAGCAGGCTGCCCACCACGTCCAGTGGCCAGTGGTAGCCCCGCACCACCAGTCCGGTCCCGCACGCCGTCACCAGCAGCACGGCCGCGGCCCGAACGGCGAACCTGACCGACCTCCCAGCCGACCCGTACGCCAGGAGCGCGGCGGCGGCCCCGTAGGCGACGACCGCCGTCGCGGTGTGCCCGGAAGGGTAGTAGCCGGTGCCGCCCAGCGGTCCCGGGCGCCCCACCAGCGCCTTGAGCGGCACCACCAGCAGCGGGACGGCCGCCAGCGCCCCGGCGTACCCGGCGACGGGCCACCACCACCCGCCCGGCGGGCGGGTACCGCCCAGTCGTGCCTGCCCCGCCTCCCGCCACCACAGGACCGCGGACGCGGCGAGCAGCACGGGGAGCGCCACGGCCAGTGAGCCCAGGTCGGCGCCGAGCTGGGCCCACCACTCCACCCACCCGGCGGGCGGCGCGTCCGGGCGGCGCCACCGCCGGGACAGCGCCTCGTCCGCGTCCCGCAGCACGCCGCCGGTGGTGACCTGCCAGGTCACCACCGCGAACAGGACGACGGCAGCCAGCGCCCAGCACAACGGCCGCCCAGGAACAGGGGGGATTGTTCCTGGGCGGCCGGTACGACCGGTCACCGCCCGCCCCGGGGGGTCTGGGGCAGGCAGTGGTCCGATCGGTGAGGCGTGCCCGTCGGCGCGCCACCTCGCCGGGGCGGGACCGCCGCCGGCTCGGGTTTGCCCGCGGTCACCCGCGGGCCGTCTGTGCCGTGCATCTGCGGAAACCGTACGTCAGCCGGACGGCGCGGGGGAGGGGTGTCACGCCACGCCCATCGGGCCCGCACAGATCCTTCACGCCAGCTCGGCCAGAGCGTTCTCCAGGATGTCCAGGCCCTCGTTCAGCAGGTCCTCGCCGATGACGAGCGGCGGCAGGAAACGCATCACGTTGCCGTAGGTGCCGGTGGTGAGGACCAGCAGGCCCGCCTGGTGGCACGCCTTGGCCAGCGCCGCCGTCTGCTGCGGGGCCGGCGTGGTGGTCCCCGGCTCGACCAGCTCGACGGCGATCATCGCGCCGCGTCCGCGGACCTCGCCGATCAGGCCGTGGTTCTCGGCCATCTTCCGCAGTCGCGGCTTCATGACCTCCTCGATGCGCCGCGCCCGCGCGTTGAGGTCGAGCTCCCGCATCGTCTCGATCGCGCCCAGCGCGGCGGCGCACGCCACCGGGTTTCCGCCGTACGTGCCGCCCAGGCCGCCCGCGTGCGCGGCGTCCATGATCTCCGCGCGGCCGGTGACGGCCGCCAGCGGAAGGCCGCCGGCGATGCCCTTGGCGGTGGTGATCAGGTCCGGCACCAGGCCCTCGTCCTCGGAGGCGAACCACTGCCCGGTCCGGCAGAAACCGGACTGGATCTCGTCCGCGACGAACACGATGCCGTTCTCCCGGGCGAACTCCGCGATGCGCGGCAGGAAGCCCTTGGCCGGTTCGATGAAGCCGCCCTCACCGAGCAGCGGCTCGATGATGATCGCCGCGACGTTGCCCGCGCCGACCTGCTTGCTGATCTGGTCGACGGCCTGTGCCGCGGCCTCCTCGGCGCAGTTCTCCGGGCCGGTCAGCCAGCGGTACGGGTAGGCCACCGGCACCCGGTAGACCTCCGGCGCGAACGGGCCGAAGCTGTGCTTGTACGGCATCGACTTCGAGGTCAGCGCCATCGTCAGGTTGGTGCGTCCGTGGTAGCCGTGGTCGAACACCACCACCGCCTGGCGGCCGGTGTACGCGCGGGCGATCTTCACCGCGTTCTCCACCGCCTCGGCGCCGGAGTTGAACAGCGCCGACTTCTTCGCGTGGTCGCCGGGCGTGAGCTTCGCCAGCTCCTCGGCGACCGCCACGTAACCCTCGTAGGGGGCCACCATGAAACACGTGTGGGTGAACTCGGCCAGCTGGGCGGACGCGCGGCGGACCACGGCCTCGGCACTGTTGCCGACGGAGGTCACGGCGATGCCGGAACCGAAGTCGATCAGGGCGTTGCCGTCCACGTCCTCCACGATGCCGCCGCCGGCCCGCTTGACGTAGACCGGCAGCACGTTGCCGACGCCGTCGGCCACCGCTGCCTGCTTGCGGGCGTGCAGCTCCTGGGACTTGGGGCCGGGGATCGCGGTGACCACTCGGCGCTCCTGGGGGAGGCCCGGGCCTCCGGACATGGCCGACATCGAGGTCGTAGAGGTCATCGTGCGCTCCTCAGGAGAAGTGGGGGTGTGTGCTCGCTCCTCCGCAGGCTAGGGGCAGCATGCGGGCCGGAACATGCACCGCTGAGGAGAAGTGGCCGTGTCGTGTTGGCCGCGGCGGACAACGCCGGCCGGGTCCCCGTCCGCAGCCCCCGCCCGTACGCCCGCCGTGTGCCCCGCGGGCGCCCACCGCCCGGTGGCCGCGCTGACGTCCAACTTCGCGACCCGCGGGCTAGATTGGGTGCTCCCCGCGGGTACCGCCGCGGGCCGTCGGCAGTTACGGGCAGGGGGCAGGGCAGCAGATGAGCGCGGACGGTACCCAGGACTGGCGGAGCACCGAGGCCGTACCGAAACCGGCGCCGGTCCCGCCCATGCCCCGCCGGGCCCCCGAGGCGTCCGCGCCGCTCGTCGCCTGGCTGCGCGCCCCCCGGCCGGAGGCCGGGCCGGGCATCTGGCGGCAGGGCCACGAACCGCGCCCCGAACGTGAACCCGAGGAACTGCCCGGCAGGCAGCTGCTCGGCGGTGCGCTGCTGTCGCTGCTCGCCGCACTCCTGGTCTGGTCGCTGGCCATGAACGGCTACCTCCCGTTCATGGCGTGGATCTACGCGGTGCTGCCCGCGCCCTGGTACAGCGGCGGTTCCCGCTTCACCGTCACCGTGGTCAACTACGCCGCCTACGCGGTCCTGCTCCTGCCCCTGCTGTGGCTGGCCGGCCGCTTCGGCCGCTGGCCGCAGGTGTGGCGGCGGCACGCCCCGCAGCCCTGGCAGGACCGGTGGCGGCACTTCGCCGCACACGCCCTTCCGCCGGCCTGGCTGCGCCGCCCGCTGCTCGCCCTGCTGGGCGCCGCGCTCGTGTGGGCGCTGTGCTTCGCCGAGGGCGGCTGGCGGTTCTGGCTCGACCCGCTGCTGTGGCTCACCCCGGAAAGCTGGCGCGTCCCCACCGAGACAGCCGGATACGTCGTCGCCTACAACGCCTACTACGTGCTGTTCACGGTGCTGCTGATCGCCCTCGCCGCCAAGCTGGGCCGCTGGCGGACGGCGTGGCGCACCCGCGGCGGCACCCGCCAGCCGCCGCCGAAGGTGTGGACGCCGATGCCCGACCGGCCGCCCGCCGCCCGCCTGGACGAGTGGCCCGAACTGCGCGCGGCCGGTCTCGACGAAGCCGCCGACCGGCTGGCCGCCGACGTCCGCACGGGCAGGGCCACCGATCTCGACTACGTGCGCGTCGAGCAGGTGTGGCGGGCCGTGCGCTCCCGCCCCGACGCACTGCCCACGTTCGCCGCCACCGCCCGCGACGAGGGCGCGGCGGCCTTCCCGCACCCGTCGGGCGCCCGCGACCTGCCGGTCCGCATCGCCACCCACGACCTGCTCACCGGGCAGGTACGCATCGGCCGCGCGCTGGACGACGTCCGCAACCCCTACCGGCACCGAGGCTGCCGCCTGGCCCTGGACCGGTCGCTGCTCACCACCTCCCTGCTGGCCGTGGGCCCGCCCGGCAGCGGCAAGACCGCCCGGCTCGTACGGCCCGCCGTGGAGGCCCTCTGCCTGCAGGCGCTGGCCCGGCAGGCCGTGGTCGTCGCGGTCGGCGCTGCCGGCGCGGGGCTCGGCCCCGACGACGCCTTCGACGTGGTGATCCGGCTCGGCGACGAGCGGTCCGCCCATGACCTGGACCTCTACGGCGGCACCACCGACCCCGACGAGGCCGCCGCCATGCTCGCCGAGGCCCTGCTCGGCGGCCAGGAGGAGGACCTGCGCCCCGCCACCAGCGCGCTCGCCCAACTCCTGGGACCCCACCGCGCGGCCCACGGCCGGTTCCCGTCCGTCGCCGAACTGCGCGAACTGCTCGACGGCAACCCCGTCGCGTTCGCCTCCCTGCGCGAAGCACTCGACGCGCGGGGGGAGTTCGGCCAGCAGCGGGAGCTGGCCGCCCGCGAACGCCAGGCGGAGCGGCCCGGCGACGTCGGCGCGCTGCTCGCCGACCGCGTGGCGCTGCTCGCCCGACCCGCCTTCGCCCGGTTCTTCGGGGCCGCCCACGGCCGGGCGGGCGGCCCCGTGCCGTTCTCGCTGCGCGCTCTGGAGCACCCGCTCCGGGTACGCGTCGACCTGCCGGCCCGCGGGCACGGCGAGGCGTCGCGCATCCTCACCCGGCTGCTGCTCGCCCAGTTCACCGCCGCCGTCGTCAGCCGCGAGGACCGCTCACTCTTCGCCTGTCTGGTCCTGGACGACGCCGCGCACGCGATCACCGCCGAGGCCGTACGCGGCCTGCGGCAGCTCCGCCCCGCGAACGCCGGGGCGCTGCTCACCCTGCGCACCCTCGACGACGTGCCGCAGGCGCTGCGGGCCACGCTGGTCGGCACGGTCGGCTGCAAGGTCGCACTGTCGGGGGTCAGCACCTGGGACGGTGAGCTGTTCGCGCGGGCCTGGGGCCAGGACTGGGTGCAGACCGAGGACGTCACCCGCAACCCGGACTTCTCCGGCGGCCTGCTCAAACGCGCCACCCGCGGCGTGCGCACCCTGTTCACCGGGGTGCGGGCCACCACAGAGTCGGTGACGGTCCGGACCGTGCAGCGCGAACGCTGGTCGGCGTCGGACCTGGCCCACCGGGTGCCGCCGGGCCACGCGGTGCTGTCCCTGACCACGGGCCGCGGCGACAGCAGCCCACCCGTCCTCGCCCGTCTCGGCGACTGACGTGGGCGGCGTCCTGCGGTTCCGGGAGCCGGGCGGCACCGCGTACGACTTCGCAGGCTTGATCATCGTGCGCTGCCCCGGTTGCGGCAGAGCGGCCCTTGTCGAGTCGGCGCCCGAGCACCGCGGGAGTGGAAGCCGGACGCTGTTCCGTCCGCGCCGCCTGCCTTCCGGCGTGGGTGAAGCGAGCTGAGAACCGGAGCGAGGTCCTGCGTGCCGTCGGCCGCATCCACGCCTCGGCGCCCGTCTCCTGAGCGGCTCGGCAGCGGCAGGACAGGACGCGAACGAGGCCTGGGGACACGCTTGCCAGTGGACGTGAGGACGTCCCCTCCTGCTCAGGCGTTCCGGCCGACAGGCACGTGGCACGTCAGGGAGGCCGCAGGAAAGCACCGGATCACGGTCGGGGTCTGCTGTACGGGGAGGAGCAGAAGGTCGTATCCTCACTACCGGACGGCCAAGAAGTTCTTCACACCGCCCCCAGAAGGCAGTCACCCCACGCGCATGCAGCCCACGCTCGCCTCGCTCGTACAGCACTCCTCGCTGAAGCTGACCGTGCTCGCCGGCGAGGGCCGCCTGTCGATGCCCATCCGCTGGGCCCAGGTCAGCGAGCTGGAGGACCCCGTCCCCTACCTCGACGGCGGCGAACTGCTGCTGATCACCGCGATGAAGATCGACGCGGAGAACCCCGACGCCATGCGCCGCTACGTCGACCGGCTGGCGGGTGCCGGCGTGATCGGGCTGGGGTTCGCCGCCGGGGTCAACTACGAACAGGTCCCGCAGGCACTGGTCGACGCCGCCAAGGAGGCGGACTTCCCGCTGCTGGAGGTACCGCGCCGCACGCCGTTCATCGCCATCACCAAGGCGGTCTCGGCGGCCATCGCCGCCGAGCAGTACCGCTCGGTCACCGCGGGCTTCGAGGCTCAGCGGGAACTGACCCGGGCCGCGCTGACCGCCGAGGGGCCCGCCGCGCTGCTCGGCAGGCTCGCCGTGCACGTCGGCGGCTGGGCGGCGCTCTACGACGTGTCCGGCGCGCTGGTCGACGCCGCCCCGACCTGGGCGGAGCGCCGGGCGGGCCGGCTGAGAGTCGACGTCGAGCGGCTCCGGGACCGGCCCGCACCGGCGAGCGCCGTGGTGAGCACCGCCGACGGGGACGACCGGGTGGAGCTCCAGACGATCGGCAGCGGCCGTCGCGTCCGGGCGGTCCTCGCGGTGGGCACCGGTGCGGCTCCGGGAACAGCCGAGCGGTACGCGGTGAACTCGGCGGTGGCACTGCTGACGCTCACCACCGAACGGTCCCGGGCGCTCCAGGAGGCCGAGCAGCGGCTCGGCGGCGCGGTGCTGCGCATGCTGATGTCCGGCGAGGCCGGTCACGCCCGGGCCGTCGCGGGCAGCCTCTACGGCGGCCTGCTGGACTTCCCGCTGCGCGTCATGGTCGCCGAGGCGTCCAACGGTTCCGAGGCGCCGGCCGACCCGCCGGAGCCCGGCCCGCTCGACCTGCTGACCGAGGCCGTGGAGGCCGGTGCCGCGCGCAGCGGTGAGGCGGTGCTCGTCGTGCCCGACGGGGGCCGGCTGATCGTGCTCGCCGCCGACGGCGGCGCAGCGGTCACCGCGTGCGCCGAGTACGTGCGCGGCGTCGCCGACCCGCTGGTGGTCGGTGTGTCCGCGCCCACCGGTATCGCCGCTGCTCCGGCCGCCTTCAAGCAGGCGGACCAGGCGCTGTCGGTGGCCCGGCGGCGCGGCTCGCCGATGGTCGAGCACGAGGACATGGCCTCCGGCTCGGTGCTGCCGCTGCTCGCCGAGGACGCGGTGAAGGCGTTCGCCGACGGCATGCTGCGGCCCCTGCACGAGCACGACGCGAACGGGCGGGGCGACCTCGTCGCCTCGCTGCGCGCCTGGCTGTCGCGGCACGGTCAGTGGGACGCCGCCGCAGCCGACCTGGGCGTGCACCGGCACACGCTGCGGTACCGGATGCGCCGCGTCGAGGAGATCCTCGGCCGGTCCCTGGACGACCCGGACGTGCGCATGGAGCTGTGGCTCTCGCTGAAGGCAACCCATGTGCCCGGCGTGAGCCACAGCTCCTGAAACCACCGCTTCACCGGCTCACCGGCGTGGTGCCGGGCCCGCCGGCGTCCCTTCCCGTGAGGGGCGGGGCGCCGACGGGCGCGGCGGTCAGGTCGCGCAGTACTGCGCGGCCTTGCCGATCGAGCGGTACATGCAGTCGGCGTTCTCCAGCAGGAGCAGCACCGCCTCGCGGTTGCGCGCCGTCTCCCGGTCGATGACGCTGCCCGGCGGGTAGAACCCGTCGCGGTGGCCCGACGGCGGGTACATCTCGAAGGTGTAGGTGAAGATCTTCTGGCTTCCCCACATCCAGTCGCCGATGGTGCCGTCGGTGATGTAGAGGTCGCTGGACTGCTGCGGCCGGTAGCCGTTGCTGCGGGCCATCTGCGTGCCGACCGCGGCGTGTGCGTCCCGGTCGTCCTGGGTGAGGCCCGCCGCGGTGTCGGCGTAGGTGTAGCCGTAGGGCCACAGCACCAGCTCACCGTAGGTGTGCCAGTCGATGTGCGCGGTGATCTGCTGCTTGCCGCCGATCACCCGGCTGCGCACGAAGTCGGCGATCACCTTCGTCTCCGGGCCCGACTCGGCGGCCCGGCCGCGGTAGGTCTGGCTGCTCGGGCTGGTGGACGACCCGCCGCAGCAGCCCCAGCGGTAGTTGAAGTTGCGGTTGATGTCCGTGCCGATCGCGGTGCTGCCGGAGTTGGGTTGCCGGTTCTTGCGCCAGTTGCGCCACGTGCCGGAGTCCTGGTCGTAGACCTTGCCGTCCGGGTTGAGCGACGGCACGATCCACACCTCGCGCTGGTCCAGCATGCGGGTGATGCGGGCGTCGCTGCCGTAGCGGGTGCCGAACTCGCGCAGCATGTACAGCGCCATCTCGGTGGTGAGGTGCTCACGGGCGTGCATGTTGTGGGTGAAGAGCACCTCGGGCTTGTTCTCGTCGACCCGCACGTTGGAGCTGACCTTGACCGCGAATATCTCGCGCCCCTGGTGGCTCCGGCCGATGACCCGGCGGCTCATGAGGTCGGGGTACTGCCGCACGAGGGTGTCGACGGCCGCCGACATGCGCGCGTAGCTGTGGTAGTCGGAGGGCGCGGCGGCCAGGACCTCGTCCCGGTCGGCCACGTCGGGCAGGGCCTTGGTGGTGAAGCCCCGGCTTCGCAGGGCCGCGGCCTCAGCCGGGCCCGCGGTGACGACGAGGGAGTCGCCGTTCACCTCGTCGATGGCGGCACCGGTGTCGGCGACCGCCGTGCGCTCGGCACGGGTGTCGGCGCCGGTGACCTGGTACTGCCGTTCCGCCGGTTGTTCGGCCCGCGAGCGGTCCGCCGCGGGTGACGCGGTGGCCTGGGCGCCCAACGGCACGGCCAGGGCGAGAGTGAGCAGGACGGCGGCGGAGGTGGTCCGCCGGCCGCGCTTGGGAAAGCGCATCGCATCTCCTGGGGTGTCCAGTTCGAGACGGGGTGGGGTGCGCGTGCGGCGATATCCTTGCCTGCTGTCATGTCTTGGTCAATGGCTCTTTCGGGTCAGTGCCAAAGCGGAGCGGGCACGCCCGGCAGTGCGCCGCGCCGGACAAGAGGAAGAGGCGGACGAAAGCCCTACGGTGGACACAGAGCACCAACCCCACGACATTCGGAAGGCCGGGATCCGCAGTGACTGAAGCGACTTCCACCCACGCGTTCTGGCTCGCCGGCCGCGAGGCGACCGGCGACGAGACCTTCGAGGTCACCTCGCCCTGGGACGGCCGGACCGTCGGCCGTGCCGCCGTCCCCACCGACGCTCAGGTCGAGGAGGCGGTGGCCGCCGCCGCGGCCGTCGCCGAGGAGTTCGCCGCGACCCCCGCGCACGTCCGTGCCGCCGCCCTCGACCACGTCGTGCGACGGCTCGGCGAACGCTCCGAGGAGATCGCCCGGCTCATCTCCGCCGAGAACGGCAAGCCGATGAAGTGGGCCCGCGGCGAGGTCGGCCGCTGCTCCTCGGTGTTCCGCTGGGCCGCAGACGAGGCCCGCCGCTTCAACGGCGGCGAGGCGCAGCGCCTCGACTCCGACGCCGGCGGTACCGGACGCCTCGCCCTCACCCGGCGCTTCCCCCTGGGCACCGTGCTCGGCATCGCCCCGTTCAACTTCCCCCTGAACCTGTGCGCGCACAAGGTCGCCCCGGCCATCGCCGCCGGCGCCCCCATCATCCTCAAGCCCGCCCCGGCCACCCCGCTGTCCGCGCTCGTGCTCGGCGAGATCCTGGCCGAGACGGACCTGCCCGCCGGCTCCTGGTCGGTGCTGCCGGTCCCCAACGACCGCATGCCCGCCCTCGTCCAGGACGAGCGGCTGCCGATCATCTCCTTCACCGGCTCCGCCCCCGTGGGCTGGTCGATCCTCGACTCCGTGCCGCGCAAGCGCGTCACGCTGGAACTGGGCGGCAACGGCGCGGCCGTCGTGCTCGCCGACTACGCCTCCGAGAAGGACCTCGACTGGGCCGCCCAGCGCATCGCCACCTTCTCCAACTACCAGGGCGGCCAGTCCTGCATCTCCGTGCAGCGGGTCATCGCCGACACCGCCGTCTACGACCGCCTGGTGCCCAAGGTCGTCGCGGCCGTCGAGGCGCTGAACACCGGTGACCCGTCCGACGACGCCACCGACGTCGGCCCGCTGGTCAGCGAGGAAGCCGCCAAGCGCGTCGAGAGCTGGGTCGAGGAGGCCGTCGCCGCCGGCGCCCGGCTGCTCACCGGCGGCAAGCGCGACGGCGCCACCTTCGCGCCCACCGCCCTGGAGAACGTGCCCGCCGACACCCAGCTCGGCCACGAGGAGGTCTTCGGCCCGGTGATGACCTTCACCCGGGTCGACGGTGAGGACGAGGCCTTCGCCGCGGCCAACAACTCCCAGTACGGCCTGCAGGCCGGGGTCTTCACCCACGACGTGCAGACCGCCTTCCGCGCCCACCGGGCGCTGGAGGTCGGCGGCGTGATCATCGGTGACGTGCCCTCCTACCGCGCCGACCAGATGCCCTACGGCGGCGTCAAGCAGTCCGGCGTCGGCCGCGAGGGCGTGCGGTTCGCGATGGAGGACTACACCTACGAGCGGGTCATGGTGTTCACCGGCCTCGACCTCTGAGCCACCCTCACCCCGCGGGCGGACGGCCCGGGACCGGACACCGGTGCCGGGCCGTCCGGCTGCCCGCGCCCCGAGGACCCGAGCCGTGCACCCGGCCCGGCGACCCGGCGCACGACGTCCGCCGCCTGGCATGGACGGGACGGATCGGGTACATACGGATGAGTAGCACCAACCGGTAGGCGAACGGGAATGTGCCCCTACTCAGCGTCGAGGTGAGTCCATGTCCGCGCAAACCCCCAGCTCCGCCCCCAAAGCGGTGACCGAGCGCGAAGCGCGCGAGGTAGCCGAGGCCGCCCGCGAACAGGACTGGCGAAAGCCCAGCTTCGCCAAGGAACTCTTCCTCGGCCGCTTCCGCCTCGACCTCATCCACCCGCACCCCGAACCGGCGCCGGACGACGTCGAACGCGGCGAGGCGTTCCTCGCCCGCCTGCGGGAGTTCTGCCGGACCCGTATCGACGGCGGACTCATCGAGCGCGAGGCGCGGATCCCCGACGAGGTGGTGGCCGGGCTGCGCGAGATCGGCGCACTCGGCATGAAGATCGACACCCGGTACGGCGGGCTGGGCCTCAGCCAGCTCTACTACAACCGCGCCCTCGCCCTCGTCGGCTCCGCCAGCCCCGCCGTCGGCGCGCTGCTCTCCGCCCACCAGTCCATCGGCGTACCGCAGCCCGTCAAGACGTTCGGCACGCAGGAGCAGAAGGACGCCTTCCTGCCGCGCTGCGCCACCACCGACATCTCCGCGTTCCTGCTGACCGAACCCGACGTCGGCTCCGACCCGGCCCGGCTCGCGACGACCGCCGTGCCCGACGGCGACGACTACCTGCTCGACGGCGTCAAACTGTGGACCACCAACGGAGTGGTCGCCGACCTCCTGGTGGTCATGGCCCGCGTCCCCCGCTCGGAGGGGCGCAAGGGCGGCATCTCGGCGTTCGTCGTGGAAGCCGACGCCGAAGGTGTGACCGTGGAGAACCGCAACGCCTTCATGGGCCTGCGCGGCATCGAGAACGGCGTCACCCGCTTCCACCAGGTACGTGTCCCGGCCGCGAACCGCATCGGGCCGGAGGGCGCCGGCCTGAAGATCGCCCTGACCACGCTCAACACCGGCCGCCTGTCGCTGCCGGCGATGTGCGTCGGCGCCGGCAAGTGGGCCCTGAAGATCGCCCGCGAGTGGAGCGCCGAACGCGTCCAGTGGGGCAAGCCCGTCGCCGAACACGAGGCCGTCGGCTCGAAGATGTCCTTCATCGCCGCGACCACGTTCGCCATGGAAGCCGTCCTTGACCTCTGCTCGCAGATGGCCGACGAGGACCGCAACGACATCCGCATCGAGGCGGCACTGGCCAAGCTGTACGGCTCGGAGATGGCCTGGCTGATCGCCGACGAACTCGTCCAGATCCGCGGCGGCCGCGGATTCGAGACCGCCGACTCGCTCGCCGCCCGCGGCGAACGCGGCGTGCCCGCTGAGCAGTTGCTGCGCGACCTGCGCATCAACCGCATCTTCGAGGGCTCAACCGAGATCATGCACCTGCTGATCGCCCGCGAGGCGGTGGACGCGCACCTCAAGGTCGCCGGTGACCTCATCGACCCGGACAAGTCCCTCCAGGACAAGGCGGTGGCCGGCGCCAAGGCCGGCGGGTTCTACGCCCGCTGGCTCCCGCAGCTCGTCGCCGGAACCGGCCAGCTCCCGTCGTCCTACGCGGAGTTCGGCTCACTCGCCACCCACCTCCGCTACGTCGAGCGGCACTCGCGCAAGCTGGCCAGGGCCACCTTCTACGCCATGTCGCGCTGGCAGGGGAAGATGGAGACCAAGCAGGGCTTCCTGGGCCGCATCGTCGACATCGGCGCCGAACTGTTCGCCATGAGCGCGGTCTGCGTCCGCGCCGAGAAGCTCGCCGCGGACGGCAAGGACGGACGCGCGGCCCGGCAGCTGGCCGACGCCTTCTGCCGACAGGCCCGCATCCGAGTCGACGAACTGTTCGCGCGGCTGTGGACCAACACCGACGACGTCGACCGCAAGGTGGTACGCGGCATCCTCGACGGCGCCTACACCTGGCTTGAGGACGGCATCGTCGACCCGTCCACCGACGGCCCCTGGATCGCCGAGGCGGCCCCGGGCCCGTCGAAGGCGGAGAACCTCCACCGCCCGGTGCGCTGACCGGCCACCGGCAGTCGTCCTTCGGGCCGCCCCTCCGGCGGCGGAAAGCCCGCCTGGTGCCGTATGCCACGGCCGTCCGGGCTTCCGCCGTCGGTGCGCGGTCGCGCGCTCAGCCCTTCTCGCACGGCTGCTTGGCGATCAGCTTCTCGGTGAGGTCGCGGGCGAAGACGTCGGCCTTCTTCTCGAAGTCCTTCTGGTCGGCTTCCCGCACAGTGGTGAGGACGGAGTAGTATTCCGCCTTCTTTTTATCGTTGCGGCATTTCGAGATGTTAACCACTCCGCCGGGCCAAGAGGCAAACGAGTCTCCACTTCGCTGTTCGGCGTGGGAGTACCTCTCTTCATGAGCGACTTGCAGAGAGGTCTTGCTCTCGTCGTGCCACTTCCCTCGGGTGACAATTATAGCCGTGCTGTCGATTCGCAACTTGCAACTGTACAGTCGCTCTCCGATTCCATAATTCTCTTCGTTCTGAGAGGAGTGATCCCCCGGAGGAAGAAGGTTGTCTAGGAGATCTCGTTCCACCGGTACGCCGCAGATGTCTTCGGGTACGGAATAGTTCTTTCCATCGGAACAGGAAGTCATTGTCAGGAGTGTCGCCGCCGTGAGCGCGGCCGTTCCTAGTCTACGGTGTCGCTTGCTGACCATGTCGCTCCTGCCGAGTGGCTATTGCTGGACTGCCTACGGGCGGTAGCGCGCAGGTCAACCCGCGTCTGCTCGTTGATATCGGGATTATCCGCAATCGCGCGATTCACTGCGTCTTCCGCATGAGAGATGACCGACTGGCGCCCCGTAGTGAAGTCCTTTCCGGCCTCGTTTGAAGCGCTCTCCTTGGCTTCTTCCTCTACCTGCTTGAGCATGCTCTCCTTGATATCCTCAACCGCCCAGTCTGCCAAGTCGCCGACCACCGGAACCCGATCGCCGATGGAGCCGGTTGCCAGGCTAAGAGTTCGCTCTACCCACTGCCCCTTCTTTTCCGCTGCTTCGATGAAATCTCCGCTATCTGCTCGTGTGGCGTCTGCACGTGCTTGACTCATGATTCCGGAGATGGTTGCGCCAGGGTCGGCTGCGTTTTCTACGCGGATGCCGATATTCACTTGAGATTCACCAGAGGGATTGATCGCCCTGTCCATCAGGAACTCCGTGTACGCGCGTTGCGCGTTGGTGATTGTTCCGTAGGAATCGGGTTCCCTTCCCAGTGCCTGGAGCAGTTTTCGTGCATCGTCGGGGTCGATTTGAGATGCAACTCCGAAGGGTGGGTAAGTTGTTGTGTCGCTGCCACTCTGAGAGATGCTCCTGTCGACATCTGCGATATAGTCGGCAGTGATTCTTCCGAGGCTGTCGCGGATCGGGGAGAGTCTTTCCTTGTCGTCGAGAAGGTTCGGTTTCTCTCCGAATGCCTCGAAAATTTCCTGTGTAATACCTGCCGCCGCTTCCGAGTGCTTCGGCGGGATGGCGAGCGGGTCGCCGTCGTAGGGAACACCCGTGGTCGCTGCTTCCAGGGCATGCCCGAAGGCGTCAGGCCCGTGCTGGAGCGCGGCGGCGCGATCGTCGAAGCCTCCACCGGCGATGTCGACACCCCATGGGAAGTCCTCGCCTGCCATCAGTTTCACGTAACTGCCGAAGTCGGCCTTCGCCCCCTTGTCCACCGACCCGTCCTCCCGGTAGGCGGTCGGGGTCTCGCTGAAGAACTTCTCCGCTGCCTCCGGGCTGTGGCCCAGGGCTTCGAGCACGCTGGTGATGGGGGCGTAGCCGGTGCCGACCTTGCCCGACGGGTTGAAGCCGTAGTCGGTGTCACCGCCGGACGGCATGTTGTGAACGAACTTCAGCGGGTCGTCCTTCTGCAACTGGACGACGTGTTCGGCGATGGGGTTGAGGAACGACGGGTCGTAGTCGCCGTAGCGCAGCAGGCCGCCGAGTACCTGGTAGCCGTACGGGCTGTTCCACGCACCCAACTTGACGTCCAGCGGCTGTGTGCCCAGGCGGCGGAACTCCTTGCCCCAGCTCTCCGGCAGGTGCTGCTTCGGGCCGTCGTGGCCCTTCGGCGCGTCCGGGTCGGTCGCGTTGGCGAGGGTGTGGCCCATGCCTCGCTGCAGTTCCCTGGCCAGGGCCAGGCGCTCGCTGTTGTCCCCGTCGGTGCCGTCCAGCGACATGCGGCCGTAGAACCGCAGCGCCTCCTCGGGCCCGCCTAGCCCCTTGTAGAAGCGGGTGGCGAACTCGCCGTTGGGTTCCTTGCCGTTGTGCTTGAGCAGCGTGTTCAGCTCGGCGTACTGCTTGTCGGTCATCTTCGGTCCCAGCGCGGCCAGTTCGTTGGCACGCTCGGCCTGGGCCTCGTCGAGGGACTTGTAGGTGGCGTGCCCGAAGTCGTGTGCGTCACCGCCGTGCGCCTTGCGCAGTGCTCGGGAGGCCGAGTTGTCGATCTCCTCCGCCCGGGCGATCAGCTGGTTGATCCGCCGCTGCAACGCCACCGGATCGAGGCCCTGCTCGGAGCCGGAGTCGGCCGTGGGGCCGGGGCCGCCGGGGCCCTGGCAGGTGACGGTCCCGTCCTTGTTGTCCCGGACGTGGATGAAGGCCGCCGATGCCTCGGACACGACCGCGGCGAGCTGCTTCTGCACCTCGACCAGGTCGGTGTGGGCGTCGCGGAGGACGTTGCGGATGCTTCTGGCCTGGGCCAGGGCGTCGCCGAACTCCTTGGAGGTCTTCTTCACGAACCGGCGGGTGACGGTGGCGTTGAGGCCGTCCCACCGGGCGCGTTCGGACTTCGCCAGCATGCCGTCGCGGGCGTCGCCGTCCAGCTTGTCGAGCCGCTGGACGAGGTCGGTCCAGTCCGTCACCGCCTTGCCGAGATCGTTGAAGGAGATCTGCCGGAGGTTCGAGAAGGTCAGGGCGGGCACTGCGGGCTCCCGTGCACTGGAACCGGTCGGGTGTTCACCGAACCGGTCGGGGTTTCACTTGAACTGGTCGAGGATGTGCGAGACGGGCATGGCGCTGCCGTCCCGCTGCCGCATGGTCGCGGCGATGTGGGCCTCGTCCTCGCTGTGGCGCCTGCGTGTGTAGTTGAGGTGGTTGGAGATGTGGGCGCAGGCCTGGAGCAGGGTCCTGCGCTGGCCGTTCCAGACCTCGGCGGTGAGGCTCAGGGCCGGTCCAAGGGTGAAGTCGTTGCCCTTCAGCGTCGTGGCGGCGCGCTGGCTCGACTCGCGGGCGACGTCGCCGTCCACGTTGAACCGCTCGAAGAGGCCGTGCGCCTCGTTGCCCACGGCGCCGAGGTCATCCTGGTGCACGGTCAGGTCCGCGGTGGAACCGGCCGGGTCAGAAGGACCGCCCGGGCCAGAAGGACTGGCCGGAACAAAGGGACTTCTCGGGCTGAGGGGGCTGCTCGGAACAAGGGGATTGCCCGGAACAAGGGGACTGCCCGGACCCCCGGGGTCGTTGAGCCCGTTGAGCCTCGTCGTGGCGGACTGTTCGACGGCGGCTTTCGCCTGGGCCCACTCCTCGTCGAAACCCACGTCATCACCTCAGGTGTGTGGTTGGCTGCGGAGTGCGACGCGAAGTTATCAGGTGGGCATGACACGCATCCGCGCGGTGCCCGACCGGACAGCGGCGCACGCCCGGGCGTGCGCACCCGGGCGTGCGCTGCGGACCGGGACGCCCTGTCCGGTCACCGGGGCCGCCGGGACACAATGGGGCCATGACCGACTCCCTCGCTGACCCTCATGTCAGCTATCAGGCGGCAGCCGGCGTCCCCGACGGACCCCGGGACGTCGTCGTCCTCGGCTCGACCGGATCCATCGGGACCCAGGCCGTCGACGTGGTGCTGAGCAACCCCGACCGCTTCCGGGTGACCGCGCTGTCCGCCGCCGGCGGCCAGGTGGAACTGCTGGCGGAGCAGGCGCACCGCCTGCGGGTGGGCACGGTGGCGGTGGCGCGGGAGGACAAGGTCGCCGAGCTGCGCGAGGCGCTGCGTGCGCGGTACGGCCCCGGCGAGCCGCTCCCGGAGGTACTCGCCGGCCCCGACGCGGCCACCGAACTCGCCGCCTCGCCGTGCCACACGGTGCTGAACGGCATCACCGGTTCCATCGGCCTGCGCCCCACACTCGCGGCCCTCCAGGCGGGGCACGTACTCGCGCTCGCCAACAAGGAGTCGCTGATCGTCGGCGGCCCGCTGGTGAAGGCGCTCGCCCGGCCCGGGCAGATCGTGCCCGTCGACTCCGAGCACTCCGCGCTGTTCCAGGCGCTGCTGGGCGGCACGCCGCGTGAGGTGCGCAAGCTGCTGGTCACCGCCTCCGGCGGGCCGTTCCGCGGCCGGACCAGGGCCGAACTGGCCGACGTCACGCCGCAGGACGCGCTGGCCCACCCCACCTGGGCGATGGGACCGGTCATCACCGTCAACTCGGCGACGCTCGTCAACAAGGGGCTGGAGGTGATCGAGGCGCACCTGCTGTACGACGTGCCGTTCGAACGCATCCAGGTGGTCGTCCATCCCCAGTCCTACATCCACTCGATGGTGGAGTTCGTCGACGGGTCCACCCTCGCCCAGTGCGGCCCGCCCGACATGCGGCTGCCGATCGCGCTGGGCCTCGGCTGGCCGGAGCGGGTGCCGGACGCCGGACCGGTCTTCGACTGGTCGCAGGCCATGAACTGGGAGTTCTTCCCGCTCGACGAGAAGGCGTTCCCCGCGGTGCCGCTGGCCTGCGAGGTCGGCGCACTCGGCGGTACCGCGCCGGCCGTGTTCAACGCGGCCAACGAGGAGTGCGTCGAGGCGTTCCTCGCAGGCGGGCTGCCGTTCACCGCCATCGTGGATACGGTTGCCGCAGTGGTCGAGGAGCACGGAAGGCCGGACGGAACCGGTCTGACCCTGCAGGATGTCCTCGACGCAGAGACGTGGGCGCGCATCCGTGCCCGCGAGTTGGCGGCAGTTGCCCCGAGCACCGCAGCGGAGGTCCGCGCATGACGGCCCTGATGACCATTCTCGGCATAGTCGTCTTCGTTGTCGGCCTGCTCTTCTCCATCGCCTGGCACGAGCTGGGCCACCTGTCCACGGCGAAGATGTTCGGCATCCGCGTGCCGCAGTACATGGTGGGCTTCGGCCCGACCATCTGGTCGCGCACGAAGGGCGAGACCGAGTACGGCGTCAAGGGCATCCCGCTCGGCGGCTACATCCGCATGATCGGCATGTTCCCCCCCGGCGACGACGGCAAGATCCGCCAGCGCTCGACCTCGCCGTTCCGCGGCATGATCGAGGACGCCAGGGCCGCCGCCTACGAGGAGCTGCAGCCGGGCGACGAGAAGCGGCTCTTCTACACGCGCAAGCCGTGGAAGCGTGTCGTGGTCATGTTCGCCGGGCCGTTCATGAACCTCATCCTGGCCGTGGTGATCTTCCTCAGTGTGCTGATGACGTTCGGCGTCAACACCCAGACCACCACCGTCGCCAGTGTGTCGGACTGCGTGATCGCCGCCGGGGCCACCACCGACAAGTGCCCGGCGAACGCGCCCGACGCCCCGGCGAAGGAGGCCGGCCTGCGGGCCGGTGACAGGATCGTCGCCTTCGACGGGGTGTCCGTGACCGAGTGGGGCGCGCTGCAGAAGCTGATCCGCGAGGCGCCGGCCACCGTCACCATCACCGTCGAGCGGGACGGCCGGACCACGGACCTCACGGCCCAGCCGATCCAGAACACCGTGCATCGCACCGACGGCAAGGGCGGCTACGTCGAGGGCGAGTACGTGCAGGCCAGCTTCCTGGGCTTCGCACCCGCCTCCGGAGTGGTCCAGCAGTCCTTCCCGCAGGCCGTGGACCGGATGGGCGACATCATGACCGGCGGCTTCCAGGCGCTCGTCGCCCTGCCGTCGAAGGTGCCGGACCTGTGGAACGCGGCCTTCGCCGGCGGCGAGCGCAAGGACGACTCCCCGGTGGGCGTGGTCGGCGCGGCACGGGTCGGCGGCGAGATCGTCACCCTCGACATCCCGCCCAGCCACCGGGTGGCGACGATGCTGTTCCTGCTCGCCGGGTTCAACCTGTCGCTGTTCCTGTTCAACATGCTGCCGCTGCTGCCGCTCGACGGTGGCCACATCGCCGGCGCCCTGTGGGAGTCGGTGCGCCGGGCCTTCGCGAAGGTGTTCCGGCGCCCCGACCCCGGACCGTTCGACGTGGCGAAGCTGATGCCTGTGGCCTATGTGGTGGCAGGGATCTTCATCTGCTTCACACTGCTCGTACTGGTGGCCGACGTGGTGAATCCGGTGAAGCTCGCCGGTTAGCGCAGCACCGCAGGTGGGCGCCCGATCACCGCGCTGACCGGGCGCCCAGCACCCCTCCCGCGCCGCGGGAGGGGTGTGCGCCCGTCTTCGGCCGTGCCGTAATCTCGACAGCGGAGCCCGCCGATCTCGGGACCGAGAACCACACCTTGGGGTTTGCTCAGATGACAGCCATCGCGCTGGGAATGCCGTCCGTACCGATCAAGCTCGCCGAGCGGCGGGTGAGCCGCCAGATCCAGGTCGGAAGCGTGCCCGTGGGCGGCGACGCACCCGTCTCCGTGCAGTCGATGACCACGACCCGCACGTCCGACATCGGGGCCACGCTCCAGCAGATCGCCGAGCTGACCGCCTCCGGCTGCCAGATCGTCCGCGTCGCCTGCCCCACGCAGGACGACGCCGACGCGCTGCCCGTCATCGCGCGGAAGTCGCAGATCCCGGTCATCGCGGACATCCACTTCCAGCCCAAGTACGTCTTCCAGGCCATCGACGCGGGCTGCGCCGCCGTCCGGGTCAACCCCGGCAACATCAAGCAGTTCGACGACAAGGTCAAGGAGATCGCCGCAGCCGCCTCCGCGGCCTCCACGCCCATCCGGATCGGTGTGAACGCCGGCTCGCTCGACCAGCGCCTGCTGCGCAAGTACGGCCGCGCCACCCCCGAGGCGCTGGTGGAGTCCGCGCTGTGGGAGTGCTCGCTGTTCGAGGAGCACGGCTTCCGCGACATCAAGATCTCCGTCAAGCACAACGACCCCGTCGTCATGGTCAACGCCTACCGGCAGCTCGCCGCACAGTGCGACTACCCGCTGCACCTGGGTGTCACCGAGGCCGGGCCTGCCTTCCAGGGCACCATCAAGTCCGCGGTCGCCTTCGGCGCGCTGCTCTCCGAGGGCATCGGCGACACCATCCGCGTCTCGCTCTCCGCCCCGCCGGTCGAGGAGATCAAGGTCGGCAACCAGATCCTGGAGTCGCTGGGCCTGCGCGAGCGCGGCCTGGAGATCGTCTCCTGCCCGTCCTGCGGACGCGCCCAGGTCGACGTGTACAAGCTGGCCGAGGAGGTCACCGCCGGGCTCACCGGTATGGAGGTGCCGCTGCGCGTCGCCGTCATGGGTTGCGTCGTCAACGGTCCCGGCGAGGCCCGCGAGGCCGACCTGGGCGTCGCCTCCGGCAACGGCAAGGGCCAGATCTTCGTCAAGGGCGAAGTGATCAAGACCGTGCCGGAGTCGAAGATCGTGGAGACCCTCATCGAGGAGGCCATGAAGATCGCCGAGCAGATGGAGGCCGACGGCGCCCTCTCCGGCGAGCCCGAGGTCTCCGTCAGCTGACCTCCGGGCGAGCGCCTGCACCGTCCGGCCCGGAGGTAAAGTGCGAATCACCGCTTCCTCCACATCCTTATCCCTCCGGGCCGACACGGTGAGGCTGGACCGCACGTGCTGACGACAACAACCACCAGGGCGCTCGGGCCCGGCGAACTCGACGAGGCGCTCGCTGTGCTCCAGCGCAGGCCCGTCGACAACGCCTTCGTCACCGCCCGGGTGCGGGCCTCCGGGCTCGACCCCTGGCGGCTGGGCGGCGAGATGTGGGGATGGTTCCAGGACGGGCGCCTGGAGTCGCTCTGCTACGCCGGCGCCAACCTCGTCCCGGTCTGCGCCGGTCCCGAAGCGGTCAGTGCCTTCGCCGAGCGGGCCCGCCGCCAGGGCCGCCGCTGCTCCTCCATCGTCGGTCCGGCCGAACCCACCGCCGCCCTGTGGTCGGCGCTGGAACCCCACTGGGGCCCGGCCCGCGAAGTGCGGCCCCACCAGCCGCTGATGGTGACCGACGCCCCCTCGGTGACGGTCGCCCCCGACCCGTACGTGCGGCGGGTCCGCAAGGACGAACTCGACCTCGTGATGCCGGCCTGCGTGGCCATGTTCACCGAGGAGGTCGGCATCTCGCCGATGGCCGGCGACGGCGGTCTCGTCTACCAGTCCCGCGTCGCCGAACTCGTCGGCTCCGGGCGGGCCTTCGCCCGTTTCGAGGACGGCCGGGTCGTCTTCAAGGCGGAGATCGGCGCGGTCACCCCGCAGGCCTGCCAGATCCAGGGCGTGTGGGTCGCGCCCGACCGCCGCGGCCAGCGCCTGTCCGAGAGCGGCATGGCGGCCGTGCTGCGCTACGCCCTCAACGAGGTGGCGCCCGTCGCCAGCCTCTACGTCAACGACTTCAACACCGCCGCCCGGGCCTCCTACCGCCGCGTCGGCTTCCGCGAGGTCGGCGCCTTCATGAGCGTGCTGTTCTGAACCGCCACCGCGGGGCTGTTCGGAACCGCCCGCGCGGCACCCCGTTAGGGTCGGCGTATGCAGTATGACGTCGTGGTCGGCCCCCTCGACCTGGCCGCCCGGGTGGACGAGGCCCTCGCCGTGCAGGCCCTCGCGTTCGGACTGACCGACGACGAGGTGGACGTGCGCCGCCCGCTGGTGCTCCGCCACCTCGCGGTGCCGGGCGCCCGCGCGCTCGGCGCCACCACGGCCGAGGGCCGTCTTGTCGGGTTCGTCTACGGGCTGCCCAACGACCGCACCCACTGGTGGTCCACCGTCGTCGAGCCCTACCTGCGGGCCGGGGGCAACGCCGAGTGGCTGCACGAGGCCTTCGTCATCACCGAGCTGCACGTCCACCCCGCGCACCACGGGCACGGCACCGGCCGCCGGCTGATCACCGAACTCACCGACGCCGTACCGCAGCCGCGCTCCCTGCTGTCCGCGCTCGACACCGAGAGCCCCGCCCGGCACCTCTACCGGTCCCTGGGCTACCGCGACCTGGCCCGCGGCGTGCACTTCCCCAGCGCCGCCAGCCCCTACGCGGTCATGGGGGCGCCGCTGCCGCTGCGCCGCCGAAGCGACTAGTCTTCCCTTTTCCACCCCTTGTCCCACGGTCCGCATTCAGGAGAACCACCATGGCAGCCCGAGTCCAGCGCCTGTCCCGCACGATGCTGAAGACACTGCGCGACGACCCGGCCGACGCCGAGACCCTCAGCCACAAACTGCTGGTGCGCGCCGGATACGTCCGCCGCACCGCCGCCGGGGTGTGGACCTGGCTGCCGCTCGGCAAGACGGTGCTGGAGAACGTCTCACGCATCGTCCGCGAGGAGATGGACGCCATCGGCGGCCAGGAGGTGCTGCTGCCGGCCCTGCTGCCCAAGGAGCCCTACGAGGCGTCCGGGCGCTACGAGGAGTACGGCGACCTGCTGTTCCGCCTCAAGGACCGCAAGGGCGCCGACTACCTGCTCGGCCCGACGCACGAGGAGATCTTCACCCAGCTGGTGAAGGACCAGTGCTCGTCCTACAAGGACCTGCCGGTCATCCTGTACCAGATCCAGACCAAGTACCGCGACGAGGCCCGCCCCCGCTCGGGCATCCTGCGCGGCCGCGAGTTCCAGATGAAGGACTCCTACTCCTTCGACGTGTCCGACGAGGCCCTGGCCCAGGCGTACGCGCTGCACCGCGCCGCCTACACCCGCATCTTCGAACGCCTCGGCCTGGACTACCGCGTGGTGTCCGCGGTCTCCGGAGCCATGGGCGGTTCCGCCTCCGAGGAGTTCCTCGCGCCCGCCGAGGCCGGCGAGGACACCTTCGCGGACTGCCCGGCCTGCGACTTCGCCGCCAACACCGAGGCCGTCACCACCACCGTCGCGCCCTCCTCCACCGAGGGGCTGCCCGCCACGGAGGAGCTGGACACCCCCGACACCCCGACCATCGAGACGCTCGCCGCCCACCTGGGGGTGGACGCCGCCGCGACGCTGAAGAACCTGCTGGTCAAGGTCGACGGCGAGATCGTCGCCGTCGGCGTGCCCGGTGACCGCGAGGTGGACCTGGGCAAGCTCGCCGAGCACCTGGCGCCCGCCGAGGTCGAGCTGGTCACCGCCGACGACTTCACCGGCCGCCCCGACCTGGTCCGCGGCTACGTCGGCCCGCAGGGCCTCGACATCCGCTACCTGGCCGACCCCCGGGTCGCGCCCGGCACGTCCTGGATCACCGGCGCCAACAAGGAGGGCAAGCACGCCAGGAACGTGGTGTGCGGCCGGGACTTCACCGTCGACCAGTACCTCGACGTGGTCGTCGTCGAGAGCGGCGACCCCTGCCCGGCCTGCGGTGCCGGACTCCACCTGGACCGGGCCATCGAGATCGGCCACATCTTCCAGCTCGGCCGCAAGTACGCCGACACCTTCCAGCTCGACGTGCTCGGCCAGAACGGCAAGCCGGTCCGCGTCACGATGGGCTCCTACGGCATCGGCGTGTCCCGCGCGGTCGCCGCGCTCGCCGAGCAGACCGCCGACGACAAGGGCCTGTGCTGGCCCGCCGCGGTCGCCCCGGCCGACGTGCACATCGTCGCCGCCGGCAAGGCCGTGCAGATCGAACTCGCGGTGGAGATCGCGGAGAAGCTCGGCGCGAGCGGGGTGCGGGTCATCGTCGACGACCGGGCCGGCGTCTCCCCGGGCGTCAAGTTCACCGACGCCGAACTGGTCGGTGTGCCGCAGATCCTCGTGGTCGGCCGTGGCGCGCCGCAGGGCATCGTCGAGCTGAAGGACCGCCGCACCGGCGAGCGTGAGGAACTGCCCGTCGCCGACGCCCTGGCCCGCTTCGCCCACTGACCGGACGCTCCCGGACCCGCCCGCTCACCGACCGGCCCCGGCCGGTGGCCCGCACGCACCCGCGGACGGGCCACCGGCCGCCCGGCAGTAAGGCAGCCGGGCAGGCAGACAGGCGGACGATGGGTCGTCGGCGGTGCGACACCTCACAGCCAGCCGGCGAACTCCAGCAGCAGCTCGCCGTCGTCACGGCTCCCCGCGAGCAGGTGGCGTACCCCCGACTCCACGGCCCGGTAGCGGGTCCAGCCGCGCAGCCGCTCCCGGTCCACGTCCAGCGAGTCGGCCAGCTTCACCACCCTGCGGCGCGCGGCGGCCGGGGCGCCCGCCGAGGCCACCAGGTCGTGCAGCCGGTCCCTGGCCAGCCTGGCCAGGTCGAACGCCGGCTCGCCCGCCAGCGGCTCCGGGCCCACCGCCAGCCACGGCGGACGGTCCGCGCCCGACGCGGCATCCGCCCCCGAGGACAGCACCGCGCCCTGCCGGAAGTCGCCGTGCAGCAGTACCGCGGACGGCGGATCGGCCAGCAGCTCGTCCCGCACCGCCAGGGTCTCGTCCACCACCGCGCGCACGGCCGGCGGCGCCTGGGCCAGCATCGACGCGGCCTCGGCAGCCGTGTGCTCGGCAACCGTGGCGAAAGCGCCGCCACCCGGGTCCACCCACAGCCGGCGCACCGCGGAGACGGCCTCCAGCGTCGCCTTCGGCTCCGGCAGCGACCGCAGCGACACCTCACCGTGCAGTCGTTCCAGCAGCAGCGCCCCCTCCTCGGGCGCGGACGCCAGCAGACGCACCGCACCCAGTCCCGCCCAGCGCTCAAGTGCCGCGGCCTCCGCCTCGGCGGCGGGGCCGTCCGCGCAGAGCTTCAACGCCACCGGTGTGCCGTCGGCCCGCCGGGCCAGCACCACCAGGGCGGCACGCCCACCGGGCACGACCAGCCGCTCGCCGGTCAGCTCCCAGCGATCCAGCATGCGCCGGGCCAGCGCCGGGAGCGCGGCCAGCCACGGGTCGTCGGCGCCCCGGGCGCGGACCAGCCGCTGCGGAGGTTCGGGAGACGAGGCGAACACCATTCCTGCGTGGGGCCTTTCGTCGTCCGGGAAGCCGTCGCGACGGGCCCTCGTGCCCGGCCTGCCGCACCGGCGCCGGTCACCCGGCTCCGGCAGGCTCCCCTGCGGATCATCGGTCGGCGGACCCACCGTCTGCGGGCAGCCGCTCTGCGGCCTTGCGCCCGGTGGACCCGCGCTCAGCGGGCCCGTCGCGTTCGGCGAGCCCAGGGAAGGCTACGCCGCGACCGTGCCACCGCGCAGACCGGACCGCCGCCTCCCGAAGCGCTCCGGCGGCCTCGCGCCGCCGTGCGCCCTGGGTGGACCGCACCAGATCGGCGTACACCGCGGCGACCCGGTCCTCCAGCTCCGCCGCGAGCAGGGCCGCGGACTCCGCGTCGGGCACCGCGAACGGCAGCGTGTACCCGGCGGGGGCCGGTTCCGGAGTGCCGTCCAGCTCGCGCACCACCCGCTGCAGCTTGTCGCGCCGGGCGCGGTGTGCGTCCCAGGCCTGCCGGGCCTCGGCCCGGCGCTCCTCGCCGATCCGTCCGCCCACCACGCCGTAGCCGTACACCGCCGCGTGCTCGGCGGCCAATGCCGCCTGCACTGCGGCCAGTTCGCCGTCGTCAGCCATCCGAGCCGCCCTCGTCGGGGGCGAGGCCGGCAACGTCCAGCTCGCCCAGCAGGTAGACGTGCACACCGCCGGCCGCCGCCAGCGAGGCCAGCAGCCTGGCCAGTTCGGGGGGCGCGTCGCCCAGCGCGCGGGTCCGGGCGTCCGCGGTGCGGCGCTCGGCGGCGACCAGCGCGGCCACCGCGTCCGCCGGCACCGCGGGCACCGACGGCGGCTCCCCGGCGCGTTCGCGCCCGCCGACCGCCCGAAGGTGCGCGGCGACGCTGCCGCGCAGCGCCGCCAGCGGTCCGGCGAGCGCCGGGTGGGCGGCGGTGGTGGCGTCGTAGCGGCCCAGCAGGGCCGCGCTCTGCCGCGCGGCGCTCTGCCGCAGGCGCCGCGCCGGCGCCGCCCGTTCGGCCTGGGCGCGCTGCGCGGCGGGGTCCCTGCTGCCCGAACAGCCGGCGAGCAGCGCGGCGGCTCCGGCAGCACCCGCGGCCAGCAGGCTCCGTCGAGGCGGATCGAGTGCCACGGGTCACTCCATCGGGATAAAAGATCAGCAGGTGAGCGCGGTGTCAGAACAAGTGATCACCGTTTGGTGAGAGTACCCGCAGGGTACGCGCGCACCGAAGGCCAGGCCCGGCGTGCCGGACACGGCACCCGTGCGGCGGCACGGTCGGCGCAGTCCCCGGCAGGCGCTAGGCTTGACCGGGCACGCCAGAGCCCCCGCACACCGTCGGGGCGACGCCTTCGGAGCGACCTGGCGGGCAGACCCACGTACCAGTCCCACAACAGCACACGCGGCCGAGGAGTCACCCGGATGAGCACGACCCAGATCGAGAGGCTGCGCGCGCTGGTCGAACCGCTCGCTTCCGAGCGGGGGCTGGACCTCGAGGAACTGGGCGTGAGTCCGGCCGGCAAGCGCCGCGTACTGCGGGTGGTCGTCGACTCCGACGAGGGCGTGCAGCTGGACACCTGCGCCGAACTCAGCCGCGACGTGTCCGCCGCCCTGGACGAGGACGACGTGATGGGCGGCCAGCCCTACACCCTGGAAGTCACCTCTCCCGGCGCCGACCGGCCGCTCAGCGAGCCGCGGCACTACCGCCGCGCCGTCGGCCGGTTGGTCGCGTTCCACCTGCACGAGGGCGGCGAGCTGACCGCGCGGATCACCGCGGTCGACGACGAGGGGCTCGACGTCGAGGTCCCCGGAGTCAAGGGCCGCAAGCCCACCGCCCGGCGGATCGCCTTCGACGGAGTCGCCAGGGCCCGGGTGGAGATCGAGTTCAACCGCAAGGCGCCGGCCGACGCAGACGACGCTGCCGCAGACCCCGAGAACGCCGAGAGCGGCAAGAACATCAAGAACGTCAGGAACGTCAGGAACGTCAGGAACACCGAGAACGAAGAGGAGGCGTAGTCGTGGACATCGACATGAGTGCCCTGCGGGGACTGGTCCGGGAGAAGGAGATCTCCTTCGGACTGCTCGTGGAAGCGATCGAATCGGCTCTCCTCATCGCGTACCACCGCACCGAGGGAAGCCGCCGCCGCGCCCGCGTGGAGCTGGACCGCGAGACCGGTCACGTCACGGTGTGGGCCAAGGAGGACACCGGCCCGTCCGGCGACGTCGAGGAGGGCCAGGAGCCCCGCGAGTTCGACGACACCCCCTCGGGCTTCGGCCGGATCGCCGCCTCCACGGCCAAGCAGGTCATCCTGCAGCGCCTGCGGGACGCCGAGGAGGAGATCACCCTCGGCGAGTACGCGGGCCGGGAGGGCGACATCGTCACCGGCGTCGTCCAGCAGGGCCGCGATCCCAAGAGCGTGCTGGTCGACATCGGCCGGCTGGAGGCCATCCTGCCGCCGCAGGAGCAGGTCCCGGGCGAGGACTACAGCCACGGCACCCGGCTGCGCAGCTACGTGGTCCGCGTCGCCAAGGGCGTGCGCGGCCCGTCGGTGACGCTCTCGCGCACCCACCCCAACCTGGTGCGCAAGCTGTTCGCCCTGGAGGTGCCGGAGATCGCCGACGGTTCCGTCGAGATCGCCGCGATCGCCCGGGAGGCAGGCCACCGCACCAAGATCGCCGTGCGGTCCACCCGCTCCGGACTCAACGCCAAGGGCGCCTGCATCGGCCCGATGGGCGGCCGGGTCCGCAACGTGATGGCGGAGCTGCAGGGCGAGAAGATCGACATCGTCGACTGGTCGGACGACCCCGCCGACCTCGTGGGCAACGCGCTGTCGCCCGCTCGGGTGAACAAGGTGGAGATCGTCGACCTGGCCGCGCGGTCCGCGCGGGTCACCGTTCCCGACTACCAGCTGTCGCTGGCCATCGGCAAGGAGGGCCAGAACGCGCGACTCGCCGCCCGGCTCACCGGATGGCGTATCGACATCAGGCCCGACGAGGAGTCGGCCTCCCAGCCGTCCTGACGGCCGGACGAGCCTGTGAAGGCCTACGACAACCAGTGACGAACGCGGCCGGCGCCAACCGCCGGCCGCATCCGTGACCGCGCCTCCTCGCCCCGGCTGGGGAGCCGGTCGCACGGGGAGGTAGACTTAACGTGTCTGGCCGGACGCACACCCCGGGATGCCCCGAGCGCACTTGCGTGGGCTGTCGGAAGCATGCGGCCAAGGCCGAGCTACTGCGTGTGGTGCTGATCGACGGTCGCTGTATCCCCGATCTTCGCGGTACGCTGCCCGGCCGGGGTGCTTACGTGCACCCTGATCCAGCCTGTCTCGACCTGGCGGTCCGCCGCCGGGCGTTCCCGAGGGCCTTCCGGCACAAGGGGACCCGAGGTCCGCTCGACACCGCGGAAGTCCGCCGGTGCGTGGAACAGGCACAACCGTAAGACGCTCCGCACGGAACCCCGTGCCGGAGAGGTACCTCGCGAGTCGGAAGTAGGTCGAGATTGCGATGAGCACTCGATGAGTACGCGATGAGTACGCCCATGCACAAGTAGCGAAGGTCCGGCGGACACGACCCCGGACCATAGAGGAGCGAAGTGGCTAAGGTCCGGGTATACGAGCTCGCCAAAGAGCTTGGAGTGGAAAGCAAGGTCGTCATGGCCAAGCTCCAAGATCTGGGTGAATTCGTCCGTTCGGCGTCCTCGACGATCGAGGCGCCTGTTGTCCGCAAGCTGACCGACGCGTTCGGCGCCGGCAGTGGCGCCGGTGGCGCCAAGAAGTCCGCCGCCAGGCCGGCGGCGCCCAAGCCGGGGAGCGCCCCCAAGCCGGGTGCACCGCGTCCGGCCGCCCCTGAGGCGACCGCGCCCCGTCCGGGCGCCCCGCGTCCCGGCTCCGCAGCGCCGAAGCCGGGCGGGCCCCGCCCGGCCGCCGCAGAGCCGGAAGCCCCGAAGAGCAGTGCCCCCAAGCCGGGTGGCCCGGCGCCCGCCGCGGCGCCCCGCCCCGGCGCGCGTCCCGGCCCGGCCAAGCCGGAGTTCACCGCTCCGCCCTCGGCCCCGACCCCCCCGGCCGCCCAGCCTCCGGCAGCTCCGCGCCCCGCCGCGGCGAAGCCCGGAGCGCCGCGGCCCAGCGGTCAGAAGCCCGGTGGCCCCAAGCCCGGCGGCGCTCGCCCGTCCGGCCCGCGCCCCGGCAACAACCCGTTCACCTCCGGTGGTTCCACCGGCATGGCCCGCCCCCAGGCCCCCCGGCCCGGCGGCGCGCCCAAGCCCGGCGGCGCCCGCCCCGGCGGTCCCAGCGGTCCGAGCCAGGGCGGTCCCCGCCCGCAGGCCCCGGGCGGCAACCGCGCCACTCCCGGCAGCATGCCCCGCCCGCAGGGCGGTGGCGCCGGAGCCGGTGGTCCCCGTCCCGGAGGCGGTGGCGGTGGCAACCGCCCCAACCCGGGCATGATGCCGCAGCGTCCTGCTGCCGGTCCCCGTCCCGGCCCCGGCCGCGGCGGTCCCGGCGGCGGCGCGGGTCGTCCCGGCGGCGGCCCCGGCGGTCGTCCCGGTGGCGGCGGCGGCGCGGGTCGTCCCGGTGGCGGCGGCGGTTTCGCCGGCCGTCCGGCCGGTCCCGGCGGCGGTGGCGGCGGTTTCGCCGGCCGTCCCGGTGGTCCCGGTGGCGGTCGTCCCGGTTTCGCCGGTCGTCCCGGTGGTCCCGGACGCGGTGGCACGCAGGGCGCCTTCGGCCGCCCCGGCGGTCCGGCGCGTCGTGGCCGCAAGTCGAAGCGGCAGCGGCGCCAGGAGTACGAGGCCATGCAGGCCCCGTCGGTCGGCGGCGTGATGCTGCCGCGCGGCAAGGGCGAGACCGTCCGGCTGTCGCGCGGTGCGTCGCTCACCGACTTCGCGGAGAAGATCAACGCCAACCCGGCGTCGCTGGTCCAGGTCATGTTCAACCTGGGCGAGATGGTCACCGCCACGCAGTCGGTGCCGGACGAGACGCTGCACCTCCTCGGCGAGGAGATGAACTACGTCGTCCAGATCGTCAGCCCGGAGGAGGAGGACCGCGAGCTTCTCGGTTCCTTCGACATCGAGTTCGGCGAGGACGAGGGTGGCGAGGAAGCACTCGTCGTCCGTCCGCCGGTGGTCACCGTCATGGGTCACGTCGACCACGGCAAGACCCGCCTGCTGGACGCGATCCGCAAGACCAACGTCATCGAGGGCGAAGCCGGCGGCATCACCCAGCACATCGGTGCCTACCAGGCCCGTACCGAGGTCAACGGCGAAGAGCGCAAGATCACCTTCATCGACACCCCCGGTCACGAGGCGTTCACCGCCATGCGTGCCCGCGGTGCCAAGTCGACCGACATCGCGATCCTCGTGGTGGCGGCCAACGACGGTGTCATGCCGCAGACCGTCGAGGCGCTGAACCACGCCAAGGCGGCCGGCGTGCCGATCGTGGTCGCGGTCAACAAGATCGACGTCGAGGGTGCCGACCCGACGAAGGTGCGCGGTCAGCTCACCGAGTTCGGGCTCGTGGCCGAGGAGTACGGCGGCGACACCATGTTCGTCGACATCTCCGCCAAGCAGGACCTGCACATCGACAGCCTGCTGGAGGCCGTGGTCCTCACCGCGGACGCCTCGCTCGACCTGCGCGCCAACCCGGAGCAGGACGCCCAGGGCATCGCCATCGAGGCCCACCTGGACCGCGGTCGCGGTGCGGTGGCCACGGTGCTGGTCCAGCGCGGAACGCTGCGGGTCGGCGACACGATGGTCGTCGGCGACGCCTACGGCCGCGTCCGGGCCATGCTCGACGACAAGGGCGCCAACATCACCGAGGCCGGTCCCTCGACCCCGGTGCTGGTCCTTGGTATGACCAACGTCCCCGGTGCGGGTGACAACTTCCTGGTGGTGGACGAGGACCGTACGGCCCGTCAGATCGCCGAGAAGCGCGCCGCCCGTGAGCGCAACGCCGCGTTCGCCAAGCGCACCCGCCGGGTGTCGCTGGAGGACCTGGACAAGGTGCTCAAGGCCGGCCAGGTCGAGCAGCTCAACCTCATCATCAAGGGCGACGCGTCCGGTTCGGTGGAGGCTCTCGAGTCCTCGCTGCTCCAGCTCGACGTCGGCGAAGAGGTCGACATCCGGGTGCTGCACCGCGGTGTGGGTGCGGTCACCGAGTCGGACATCAACCTCGCGTCCGGCTCCGACGCCATCGTCATCGGCTTCAACGTCCGCGCCGAGGGGCGCGCGACGCAGATGGCCGAGCGCGAAGGCGTGGACGTGCGCTACTACTCGGTCATCTACCAGGCGATCGAGGAGATCGAGGCGGCCCTGAAGGGCATGCTGAAGCCGGAGTACGAAGAGGTCGAGCTCGGCACGGCGGAGATCCGCGAGATCTTCCGCTCCTCCAAGCTCGGCAACATCGCGGGTGTGCTCATCCGCTCCGGCGAGGTCAAGCGCAACACCAAGGCCCGTCTCATCCGCGACGGCAAGGTCGTCGCGGAGAGCCTCAACATCGTGGGCCTGCGGCGCTTCAAGGACGACGTCACCGAGATCCGGGAAGGCTTCGAGGGCGGTATCAACCTCGGCAGCTTCAACGACATCAAGATCGACGACGTCATCGCCACCTACGAGATGCGGGAGAAGCCGCGCGGCTGATCCACGCACAGCGGTGACACACCGGGCCGGCGGGCGGGGCGGAGACGCCCCGCCCGCCGGCCCGGGCCGCTTTCCCCGGCCCCGCCGGGGAGCGGGAAACGGCGTCGATCACCACGGCCGTTGCGTGTACCGTTTGAAGGTATCCACGTACGGACGAGGCCTCACGGGTCGGCACTGACCCGCAACCGCATGTACACAGGGACACTGTCCTTCGACCTGCTGCTCGGCGACGTCCGCTCGCTGAAGCAGAAGCGCTCCGCCGTCCGCCCGATCATCGCCGAGCTGCAACGCAGGTACGCGGTGAGCGCGGCGGAGGTCGGGGACCAGGACCTCCACCGCCGGGCCCGTATCGGCCTGGCCGCGGTGTCGGGGGACGCCGCACACCTCGCCGACGTGCTCGACCACTGCGAGCGGCTGGTCGCCTCCCGCCCGGAGGTGGAACTGCTGGCCGTCCGCAGACGGTTCCACGGCGATGACGACGAGTAGCACGACCACCGAACGAACAGAGAGAGTGAGCGCATGACCGACACCGCGCGGGCACGCAAGCTGGCTGACCGCATCCGGGTCGTCGTCGCGGAGACCCTCCAGCGACGCATCAAGGACCCGCGGCTCGGCTATGTGACGATCACCGACACCCGGGTCACCGGAGACCTGCGGGAGGCGACCGTCTTCTACACGGTCTACGGCGACGAGGAGGAGCGCACCGCCTCCGCCGCGGCCCTGGAGTCCGCCAAGGGCGTGCTGCGTTCGGAGGTGGGCCGCCAGACCGGCGTGCGGTTCACCCCGTCGCTGGAGTTCGTCCCCGACGCCCTGCCGGAGAACGCCCGCACCATCACCGATCTGCTGGCGAAGGCGAAGGCCGCGGACGACCAGGTCCGCCAGGCGTCCTCCGGTGCGACCTACGCGGGGGAGGCCGACCCGTACCGCAAGCCCGACGAGGAGGCGGACGCCGACGAGGAGTCGGAGCCGGGCGACTCGACGGGCACCGACTCGACGGGCACCGCCGGCGGCGGCGCCGCAGGCGGTCCGCAGCGCGACGGGGACGTCTGAGCCGTGGCACAGCAGCAGCACGCCGCTGGACCCGCCGCCGGCCCCGCGTCGTCCGGCCCCGGGCCGGACGACGCCCCGGCCACGCCGCCGGCCCCGTCCGCCGAGCTGTCGGGCGCCGTCGAGCCGTCGGCTGGTTCCGAGCCGTCGGGCGGCGGTGAGCCTGCCGACAGCGGTGAGCCGGCGCCGTCCCGTCCGGCTGCCGCGTCCCGCGCGGCCGGACGGCCCCGGACGGGCGGCGGCCGTCCGCCCCGCGGCAAGGGGCGGTCGACGGGCGACAGCGGGCCGGACGGCCTGCTGGTGGTGGACAAGCCGGCCGGCTTCACCTCCCACGACGTGGTCGCCAAGATGCGCGGCATCGCCCGCACCCGTCGCGTCGGGCACGCCGGGACGCTGGACCCGATGGCCACCGGGGTGCTGGTGCTCGGCCTCGGCCGGGGCACCAAGCTGCTCGGACACCTCGCCCTGACCGAGAAGGAGTACGTCGCCACCATCCGCCTCGGGCAGACCACCGTCACCGACGACGCGGAGGGCGAGACCACCGCGTCCGTCCCGGCCACCGGCATCGACCGGAAGGCCGTCGACGCCGCGGTCGCCGCCCAGACGGGCGCCATCCTCCAGGTCCCTTCGAAGGTCAGCGCCATCAAGGTGGACGGAAAGCGGTCCTACACCCGTGTGCGCGAGGGCGAGGAGTTCGAACTGCCGGCCCGCCCGGTGACGGTCTCCGCCTTCCTGGTGCACGACGTGCGCGAGCAGACCGCCGACGACGGCACGCCCGTGCTGGACCTGCTGGTCTCCCTGGTCTGCTCGTCCGGCACGTACGTACGGGCCATCGCCCGCGACATCGGGGCGGCGCTCGGCGTCGGCGGCCACCTGACGGCGCTGCGGCGCACACGGGTCGGCCCGTACGGCGTCGGCACCGCCCGCACCCTGGAACAGCTCCAGGAGGAACTGTCGCCGATGCCGCTGAACGAGGCAGCGGCGAAGGCGTTCCCCCGTTGGGACGTGGGGGAGCGGCAGGCGCAGCTCCTCACCAACGGCGTGCAGCTCGACATGCCGGAACTGCCGCCGGGACCGGTCGCCGCCTTCGGGCCGGAGGACCGCCTGCTGGCGCTCGTCGAGCAGCACAAGGGGCGGGCCAAGAGCCTCGCCGTGTTCGCCTGACCTGACCGCGCCGGATCTGGCCGGACTGCGCCGGACCTGAGCGGACCGGGTGTCGGGCCGGGCCAGCGCCCGCCCCGACACCCGGTCCGCCTCGACCTGCCCCGACCCGCCGCCGGTACCGTCCGGTCGCCGGTGTCCCTTCCGCCCCGCGGTGCTGTCGACCTGCGCGTTCACTCGAACGGACGGGCGCTCGAAGCGAACGGCGGGCGTGTCGGGGGCGCTTTCCAGGCAATTCCTGGCCCCGCCGACAGCCTGCCCCTACCGTCGAGGAAGACAAGACGGGGCGGTGAGTTTCAGCGATGTCGGCGACACCGGCACCCGCGCCGTCCGCGCGGCCCGCGGACGGCGTGCCGGTGCGCATCTGCGACCTGGCCGGGCGCCCCAGGGGCGCCGGGTTCCTCGCCGATGCCGACGGCACGGTCCTCACCACCCACGAGGCCGTCGACGGGCTGCGGCGGGTGCTGCTCCAGGGGGCCGACGGCCGCAGCCACCTGGCCGAGGCCTCCGACCTCAACCCCTATCCCGAGTACAACCTCGCCGTGGTCCGCGCCCGCGGTCTCGCCGGGCCGCCCCCCGTCATCGGCACCGAGCGCCCGGCCGGGACCCGGGTGCGCTTCTGGGCCGACGGCTGGATCGAGAGCCGCCTCACCGGCACCACCGCCGCGACGTACACCTCCACCGACGGCTACCACCCGCTGGAAGGCACCCTGAGCCTCGCACTGCCGGAGGCCACCGCCGTCTCGCTGCGCCTGAGCCGGACCGCCACCGGCTCACCCGTCTACGACGCCGACACCGGAGCCGTGCTCGCCCTGCTCGGCACCGCCCTGCTCGGCCCCGGCCGCGCCACCGGACTGGCCGTCCCCGTCCGCGACCCGCTGCACCCCGCCCCGCTGCGCGACGCGCTCGCCCGCAACGGGAGCACCGCCCCGGGCTTCGGCGCCGACCTCAACCTCGCCGGGGTGCTCACCCTGGCGCACCGGACGGTACCGACGCCGCGCACCCCCGAGCACGAGCGGGTGGAACGCCCCGCGGTCACCGCCGAGCTGGCCGCCTTCACCACGGGCGGCGCCGCCCTGCTCGCCCTCGTCGGCGACCCGGGCAGCGGCCGGACCACCGAACTCGCCGCCTGCGCGCACCGCCGCGCGACGGCGGACCCCGCCCGGCCCACGGTCTGGCTGCGCGGTGCGGACCTGCGGCCCGGGGACACCGGGCTGCGCGACGCCGTCGGCCGGGCCCTCGACGGTGCGGCGCGCGGCCTGCCCGGCGCGCTGCCCGCCCCGCGCGGCACCCTCCCGGACGTCGCGGCCCGCCTCGCCCGGGACGCGGGACGCCCGCTGCTCGTCCTGCTCGACGCCCCGGAGGAGCTCCCGCCCGGTCTCGGCCGGGAGCTGCGGCGCTGGATCACCGCGACCGCAGGCTGGCTCAGCACCTCCGGCGCCCGGCTCGCCACGGCCTGCCGACCCGAGTTCTGGGAGCAGGCCGCCGCCCACCTCCCCGTCGACCTGCTGCACCGGCCCGTGGCGGTGCCGGGCGCCGCGCTCCCCGGCAGCGTCCTGGTCACCGACCTGCCGCAGGGCCACGCCCTCACCCGCCGTATGCAGGCCCTGCTGTCCGGCGCCCCCGCAACCGGCGACGCCGACCGACCCGGCACCCCACCGCGGGACGGAGTCGACCGCCACCAGATCCTCGCCGGCTGGCTCGACCGGTCCGCCCGCGGCATCGCCGACCGCCTCCACGCCCGCCGGGCCCAGCCGCAGCAGCCGGACACCACCGCTGTGCCGCCCCCGCGCCGGGCCCACCGCAGGCTCACCGCGGACGCCACCGCCCGGCTGCACCGGGTGGCCCGCGAAGCACTGGGGCCCGGCAGAGGAGAGATCACCCGGGACGCGTTCAGCGCCGCCTTCCCTCCCGCCGACGGTTGGGCCGACGCGGTGCTCGCCGAGGGCGTGCTCACCGCGGCCGGCGCCGGATACCGGTTCGCGGACGAGGAGTTCGGCGACTGGCTGCAGGGTCACCACCTCGACACCGACGCGGCGCTGCACACCCTCGTGCACGACCGTGTGCCCGACGACCCGCTGCCCGTCCCGCACCACCGCATCGGCCCGGTGGTGGAGGCGCTGCTGCTTCTCGACCGCAACGCCGGACCGGGGCCGCTCACCCGGCGCCTCCGCCCCCTCGCGCTGCCCGCCGACCGCGACGCGGAGGCGTCCTGGTGGGCCGCGCACCTGCTCGGCGAGACCCTGCTGCGGCTGCCCGACGCAGGCCCCTACATGCCGGTGCTGCGCACGCTCGCGGCCCGCCTGGTGCGGCACGGCCCCGAGCCGGGCTTCGGACCGTCGTTCTGGACGTCGCTGCCCCTGGACACCCCGCAGCTGTGCGAGATGCTGCGCCAACTGCTGCCGCTCGACCCGGAACCGCCCGCCCGCGCCGAACGCTTCCTCGACGCCGCCGCCGCGGTGCTCGCCGCCGATCCGGCTGCCGCCCGCCCGGCCGTCTGCCGCTGGTTCGACGACAACCGGCCGCTGCGCGCCCCCGGCGCGACCGTGGCCACCGCCGCGCAGGCCCTGCTGCACACCCACCGCGGCACATGCCTCGACGGCCTGCTCACTCTGCTCGCCGAGCACGGCCACCCCCGCGCCGAGGAACTGCTCGCCGAACTGGCCCACGACGAGCCGGCCGCCGTCGGCCACGCGGTGCGCCGCTGGGCGGACGACCTCCGCCCGCGCCTGCGCGCCACCGCCGACCGGATGCTGCCCGTACTCGCCGACCGCCCCGGCGCCGACCGGTCGGACCTGCGCGCCGCCGCCGAGGCCGCCCTGACGCACCGCGGCGGCACCGCGGTGCCCACCGCCGCTCTCGCTCTCCTCGTTGCCGACCCCGCCGGCCGCGACCGCCACCTCCCGGCCGCCCTCGCCCGGTACACCGCGGGCGCTCGCGACCCGGCGCTGACCCGGGCCCTGGTGAGCGCCCTGGCCACCCACCCCGACCTGGTCACCCCCGCGCTGCGGCACCGCCTGCACACCGCCACGCGTGTCCCGGAGCCACGCGACGCCCGGGAGCGGCCCGACAGCGTCGCACAGCTCGACGGACCGGAACCGCCCGACGGACCGGAACCGCCCGACGGACCGGAACCGCCCGACGCCCGGTCACGCCCCGCCGCCGCGGAGCGGCACGGAGAGGGGGTGCGGTCGCTGCTGACCGCCCTCGCCGCGGACACCGTCCCGGCACCCGCGCGGCGCGCCGCCGCCCGGCTTGTCGCCGAGGCGGCCGTACTCGCCCCGCCGACCGCAGCCGAACCCGTCGTGGCCGTGCTCACCCGCCTGCTCAGGGACGGACCGGCGGCCCGCGACACGCTGCACCTGCTGCTGCCGCACCTGCTCGCCGTGCCCTCACCCGAGCTGCGCACGGCCGTCGCCCGCACCCTCGGCGCCGAGGCCGACCGCCGCCCGCACGCCGCGGAACTGCTGGAGGTCCTGCTGCGCACCGAACGGGACCCGGTGGTGCTCGACGCGGTGCTCTCCGCCGCGCCGCACCTCCCCGAACGGGCCCGCCGGATCGGCCTGCTGATGTGCCGCACCCCGGAGGGCGCCGCCCGCTTCGACCGGACCATGGGGCAACTCGCCCGCGACGCAACCGGCTTCGCGGCCCGCCCGCTCCGGCGGGTGACCGGGCCGCAGGACGGGTGGGACGCCATGGCCGGACCCGGTGCACGCCGGGTCTGCGCGGCGCCGGCCGACGGCGGCTGACCTCCCCCCGCCACGCGCACCGCCGCAAACACCGCCCGGCGCGGTCCGGCAACGCTGCGCATGGCACCCTTGGACCGGCAGGAATCCATTCGCATGCAGCGAGGAGCGGGCACAGTGCAGCGCTGGCGTGGCTTGTCGGACATCCCCGAGGACTGGGGTCGCAGCGTCGTCACCATCGGCTCGTACGACGGGGTCCACCGCGGACATCAGTTGATCATCGGGCGGGCGGTGGCGCACGCCCGTGAACTGGGTGTGCCGGCCGTGGTGGTGACCTTCGACCCGCACCCGAGCGAGGTGGTCCGGCCCGGCAGCCACCCCCCGCTGCTCGCACCGCACCACCGCCGGGCGTCGCTGATGGCCGAGCTGGGCGTGGACGCCGTGCTCGTCCTGCCGTTCACCAAGGAGTTCTCCCAGCTGTCGCCGGCCGACTTCGTGGTGAAGGTCCTGGTGGACAAGCTGCATGCGCGCACCGTGGTGGAGGGGCCCAACTTCCGTTTCGGGCACAAGGCCGCCGGTGACGTCGAGGCCCTTGCCGAACTGGGGCGCAGCTACGACTTCGACGTGCTGGTCATCGACCTGTTCGAACGCGGTGAGGCGGGCGGCGGACAGCCGTTCTCCTCCACTCTGATCCGCCGCCTGGTCGCCGACGGCGACGTGGCGGGGGCCGCCGAGGTGCTCGGCCGTCCGCACCGGGTGGAGGGCGTGGTGGTGCGCGGCGCGCAGCGCGGCCGGGAGCTCGGCTATCCCACCGCCAACGTCGAGACGCTGCCGCACACCGCGACCCCGGCCGACGGCGTGTACGCGGGCTGGCTGACCGTGCCGGACAGCCCCGAGGGGCCGATGCCCGCAGCGATCTCCGTCGGCACCAACCCGCAGTTCGACGGCGTGGAACGCACTGTTGAGGCGTACGCCATCGACCGGGTCGGCCTCGACCTGTACGGCCTGCACGTGTCGGTGGACTTCCTCGCCTACCTGCGCGGCCAGGAGCGCTTCGCGACGCTGGACGCCTTCCTGGACCGCATGGCCGGTGACGTGCGGCGCTGCCGGGAACTGCTGGGCATGACCCCGCCCGGCGACTGACGACCTCACCCGGCGCCGACGCTGGACCGGGAAACGCGCAGGGGCCCGTGCCGATCGGTCTGATCGGCACGGGCCCCTGCGTTGAGACCCCTACTCGGCCGCGTGTACGGCCCTCACCGCGGCGGCGGGCCGGGCGGCTGCTGCGGCCAGCCCTGCGGTGGCTGGTCGGGCCGGCCGCCCTGGTGCGGCGGGTACTGCTGCGGGGGCGGCGCGCCCCAGTGGCCCTGCGGCGGCGGGTAGCCGCCGGTGCCCTGGCCGGGCAGCGGCGGCGCAATCTGCGGCGGCGGGTTGTTGCCGCCGCTCTGCGTCCACAGCCCGGCGGCCTGCTGGTGGCGGGCGATGTCCTCGGCGATGAGCGCCGAGAGGTTGAAGTACGCCTCCCGGGTCCTGGGCCGCATCAGGTCGAGGTCCAGCTCGGCGCCGGCCGACAGGTGCTCGTCGAAGGGCACCACCACCACGTCCCGGCAACGGGTCTTGAAGTGGCCGACGATGTCATCCACCTTGATCATCTTGCCGGTCTCGCGCACCCCGGAGATGACCGTGACGCTGCGCTGCACCAGCTCGCCGTACCCGTGCGCGGCCAGCCAGTCCAGCGTCGTGCTGGCACTGCTGGCGCCGTCCACCGAGGGTGTGGAGACGACGATCAGCTGGTCGGCCAGGTCGAGCACGCCGCGCATCGCCGAGTAGAGCAGACCGGTGCCGGAGTCGGTGAGGATGATGGGGTACTGCTTGCCGAGCACGTCGATCACGCGCCGGTAGTCCTCGTCGTTGAACGTCGTCGAGACGGCCGGGTCCACGTCGTTCGCCAGGATCTCCAGGCCGGAGGGGGCCTGCGAGGTGAAGCGGCGGATGTCCATGTAGCTGTGCAGGTGCGGAATGGCCGTCACCAGGTCGCGGATGGTCGCCCCCGTCTCGCGGCGCACCCGGCGGCCCAGCGTGCCCGCGTCCGGGTTGGCGTCGATCGCGATGACCTTGTCCTGCCGCTCGGCCGACAGTGTCGCACCGAGCGCCGTGGTGGTGGTCGTCTTGCCGACACCGCCCTTGAGACTGATCACGGCGATGCGGTAGCAGGACAGCACCGGCGTACGGATCAGGTCGAGCTTGCGCTGCCGCTCGGCCTCCTCCTTCTTCGCACCGATCCGGAAGCGCGAACCGCCCCGGTTGGTGCTCTGCGGCCGTGGTTTGCGCTTCTGGTTCAGCAGCCGGTCGGAGGACAGCTCGACGGACGCGGTGTAGCCCAGCGAGCCGGGCTGCGCGTAGGGCTGCCGGGGGTCCGGCCAGCCGGTGCCCGCCCGGGGATCGGACGGCGGTGCCTGCGGCGGCAACTGCCCCTGGGCTTCCGGCTGCTGCGGGTGGTACGGCTGCGGCGGCGGCCCGTGGTGTGCGGGGCCGGGCTGCGGGTGCTGCGGGGACTGTGCGGGTGCCTGGGGGGCGCCCTGCGGGTCCAGGTGCTGCGGCTGCACCGGTTCGAGCTGGGTGCCGGGCAGCGGTCGTGCGTCGGTCGGCGCGCCGTGCTGCTGCGGGAAGCCGTAACCGCCGGGGGCGACGGGGGGTGCGGCGGGCCCACCGGGCCCCTGCGGGCCGTGCTGCCCGGGCGGCTGCGGGGGAGCGTGGTGCGGCGGCACCTGCTGCGGCGCCGGATGGGCCGCCTGGCCCGGGTGCGCAGGGCCGGGTGCGGCTTGCGGGTAGCCGTAGCCGGGCGGGGGCTGGGGCGCCTCCGGCCGGGGCTGCGGGAAGCCGTAACCGGCTCCACCGGCCGCGTCGGCAGGTGCGGTTCCGGGCGTGGACGGCGGCGGGGGTGCCTGGGGTGCCTGGCCGGTGGGTGCGGCAGGCGGCGGGAAACCGTAGCCGTCGGACGGGGCGGGGCCCGGCCCGTCGGGCCGTGGCGGCTGCGGGTAGGAGTAGGCGCCCTGCGGCGGGCCCGGCTGCTGGGCCTGCGGCGAGCCCGTGGGACCGCCCGCTGCCTCCTGCTGGGCAGGCCAGGGGGTGCCCGGCGGCGGCGTGGCGGGCTGGTACTGCGGGGGGAGCGGCGGCAGAGCGGGCGCGCCGCCTCCCGCCCAGCCCTCGTCCGCGGCAGGCGAGCCATGGGTGTCCGCGGCGGAACCTGTGTCCTCACCCTCAGCAGGCGCCCCGGGGACCCCGTGAGCCGCCGGGGCGGTGCCGGGCGAGGCGGGCGGCGCGACCGGGGCGTCCGTGTCGTGCGTGGGCGTGCCGGGTGGGTCCTTCCGCGCTGCCACCTCACGGCGCAACTGCGCCGAGGAGAACCGGACCGTGGCGCCGGTCACCAGGTCGCCGTTGTGACTTTCCTCGGCGTCGGCGTCGGCTTCGGTTGCGGGGGTGGCGGCGGCTGCGGCGGGGTTGTCGGTGCCGGCCGCTGCGGGCTGGACATCGTCCTCGGCCCCGGAGGGCCCGGCGATCCCCGCCGTGGGCGACGACCCGTCCGGCAGCTCGTCCGAACTGCCGTGCTCCGCCGTTGTGTTCACTGCTGCGGAGTCGTCCGGCACATTGGACGCCCCGCTGGCGGCAGCAGCCGGAACCTCGGGTGCGTCGCCCGGTACGGCCGGGGCGTCGACGGGGAGAGTTGGGGCGTTGTCAGGGAGGGCCGGGGCATTGTCAGGGAGGGCCGGGGCGGACGCACCCGGGCCGGAACCGCGCCCGTCCGACCGGTCGTTGGGGCCGGTCCCGGCCGGAAGCGGTGGCGCGGCGGAGAGTTCCGGTGCGGTCGGCCGGGACGCGGCCGGTGCGGCTTCGGGGACTGCGTCGTGCCCCGCGCGGACCTCCTCCTGGCTTCCGCCGCCGGCAGCCTTCAAGGGCTGGGCATGAGCGTCCTCCCCGTCCGCGGGAGTCGGACTCGCGGGAGCCGAACCGGCCGGAGCCGAATCCGCGGGCGGGGAGGAGGCGGGCCCTGAGCCCGCGGACGACGCGCTGTCGGCAGCGGACGGCGACACCTCGGCAGGCGGCGCCGGAACAGGGGAAGGGGTGGGGGCGGGTGCGCCCATCGGGGCGTATCCGGCAGGCGGGGGCGGCATCGCGCCGAACGAGGGCTCGGAACCGCCGCTGTTCTGCGTGTACCACGCAGGGGGCGTGTAGTCGATGGTGAACTCGCCCGTGTTCTCCAGATCGGACTCGGGCTCCTGGCCGGGGGTGATCCCGTCGCCGCGGATCTCGTCCCGGTCGCTGTTCACAAAGACCTCCTGCTGATCTGGTCCCTCACCCCGGTATCCCCGCAGCGGGGCTCCCCCTTCGCGGCACGCACACCGCACGCACCCCCAGCCTAGACGCCGCACACCCCGCTGCGGCAGCCCGGGCTCCGCCCCGGCGCAGTGGTGATCACCCCCTTCCGGCAACGGGCATAGTGAGTGCGGCACCAAGCCAATCCGCCTGTTTCCACCCTCCGACGGAGTACACCACCGTGGTTCCCATCGCCCGAGCCGTGCGCCTCACTGCCTCTGCCGCCGCCCTCGTCGCCGTCCTCACCGCCTGCGGCGGCAACTCCCCCTCCCCGTCCGCCACGGGCGCCCCCGACGAGGAGTCCGCCGCGCTCGTCGACAAGGCGAACGAGGCGATGAAGGAAACCTCCTTCCGCGCTTCCGGCTCCACGACGGTGTCCGACAACAGCACCCAGGAGGTGGTGTGGGATCCCGAGCAGGGGCTGAGCACGGTCGTCAGAGGTGAGGTCGACGGGAAGATCTACTGCAAGGACGGCCAGAACTACCTGAGCGCGAGCCTGATGGAGGCCTCACTGAAGCAGTCCGGCCAGGACATCGAGGTGCCCACCCGGCTGGCCGGGGTCTACGTGACGACCGACACCGGCCAGGGCTGCGACGCGTTCTTCGCCATCCCGGCCACTGCGGAGCGCGACCCCGAGCAGGACGGCGAGGTCGACGGCCGCAAGACGCAGGCGCTGACCGCGGAGGACGGACGGACCAAGGACGTCTACCACGTGGCGGCAACAGGCAAGCCGCTGCTGCTGAAGATGGAGTCCGAGCGCGACGGCCGGCGCAGCACCACCGTCTACGGCTCGTTCGGCGCGACCAACAGGATCACCCTGCCGACGGCCGAGCAGACCATGCCGATGGCCGACTTCCAGCGGGCCGTCGCCGGCTGACCACACGTCGCGCGGCGTCAGTCCAGGCGCCGCGCGACGCCCAGCAGGCCCGACTCGGCGTCGGTCGGCTGGATCATGGCGAACTGCCGGTCGCGGCGGGCGCACCACAGCGTCACACCGTCGCCCAGCGACGGCAGCGCCTCCACCTCTCGCGTCGGCAGCGCCAGCAGACGCCCCACCTGCTCGGCCTCCTGCGGAGAGACCCGTTGCACGCCCGCCAGCGCGGCCGACCGCAGCAGGCGCGGTGCCACCGGGCTCAGGTAGGGCAGCAGGGTCAGCACCGACTGCCACGGCGCCGAACTGACCCGTCCGCGAGGCGGCTTCATGCCGCAGTCGCGCAGCACCACCACCGGTGAGCCGACCGTCGGGCCCATCGCGGGCACCCGGCCCACCTCGTGCACCGACATCGCTCCCGCGTCGCCGCCCACTGCCTGGACCAGGTTCGTCCACACCTGCGGTCGGCCGGTCTCCACCGCGATCCGGGCACCGGTGGCGGCCAACCGCAGTGCCAGCACCTGGGCCGTCCACAGCCCGCCTACCAGCACGACGTCGAAGGGGCGGGGGTGATGGAAGCCCAGCACCGCCGTCCGCCCCTGCGCGTCCACTCCGGCGATCACTCCGTCGTCGCCCAACGGCAGTGCCAGCGCGTCCAGTTCCGCGACCGGCACCAGGTGCCGTGCCGTACCGGGTCCCCGCATCATCAGCGCACGCCTCCCAGCGGCATCGTCGCCAGCACGCCGGGCACCTGCTCGCGGTCCAGCCGGACCAGGCCGACCTTCACGCCGCGGGCCATGCGCTCCAACTCCCGGCGCAGCTGCGTGAGGTCGTCCGCACTGCGGCCGGTCACCCGCAGATGGCCGGCGACCCCCGCCGCCTGCCGGTCGGCGCCCGTCAACGTGAGGCTGAGCGTCGTCGCCAACGCCGGCAGCGAGCTGAGCAGCGCGGCGAGCTGCGGCAGCGGAACGCCGCCCGTGCCCAGTTCGGGCCAACGTCCGATGCCGTACGCGGTGTGCCAGCGGTCGTCGCACCGCCAGGCCCGCGCCGACTCCTCCGTGCGCTGCACGGGAGGCGAGTCGGGCTGGCTCACCTGCGCCGTCACGAGCGGGTCGGCCACGGCCGACGTGGCGAGCGCCGCCACCAGTTCCTCCTCGGTCAGCACCGCGGCACGGAAACCCGCCCCCGTGAGCCGGCTGACCAGTTGGTCGGCCACCCGCACCAGGCAACGCCGCACACCCTCGACGCCGCCGCCGCGCGCCTCCACCGCCTCCCGGCACAGCTCGGGGTCCAGCTTGACGGCCACCCAGGTCATACGGATCGCGGGCGTGCCCGAGTTGGCCTGCAGCGGCCGGTAACTCATCGCGGCCACCGAGCGGTCGGGCAGCGTGGGCGCCGGGGCGGGCTGGGTGTGCTGGACGACCTGCACCGACTCCAGCCGGATGCCGTCGACATCCAGAGCGTCGTGCAGCAGGCGCAGCGGCAGCGGCCGCCACCCGCGCTCCGGCCGCAGCGCGGAGGCACCCGGCTCGACCCGCAGCACCGCCGTGAGGAAGGTACCGTCCCCGACGGTGCCCACCGAACGGCGCCGGCGGTCCACGAAGGTGTCGCTGCGCAACGCCGGAGCGCACTCGACCGCCGGCGCCAGACCCGCGTCCACCTGGGACGTCGGCACCGGACCGGCCTGCTTCAACCTGCGGCGCAGCGCGAACACGCTGCGCAGCCAGTCCGGAAGCGCGCGCCCGCGACGCCTGCCGACCGCCAGCAGCACCAGCGGGAGCGCCACCGCGCCCGCCGGCGCCAACGCCAGCGGATGCAGCACCCACGCCACCAGCAGTACGGCCAACGCCACCTGGACGAGCACAAGTTGCTGGACGCGTACCGGGCCGATGCGCCCCGAGCCGCCCTCCCGGCGCAGCACCGCGGGGCCCGCGGCCGCTGTCCGGCTCGATGCGTCGGCACCGCCCGCCCGGCCGGAACGGGCCGAGGCGTTGCCCGGCCTGCGGCGTGTGCTGGTAGCGGTCCCCATGCGCGTCCAAGCCCCCTGGTGTCCGAATTCGCCTTCCGTAACCGGCGACCGACGGCCGCTCACCCTACCGGAGCTGCTCCGACCGCCGCTGTGCGGGCACACCGGACCCGGGCCGCGACCCCGTGTTCCCACCGCATACCCTGTCGGGGCCGGTCAGGGGAGTCGGCCCACGGGGAGGGCGGTTACACATGGCATCGAGGCGCGACGAGCTCAACGCGTACACCTTCGCGAAGAAACGCACCGTGGCGTCGTTCCTCCAGCCCTCTCCCACAGGTACCGAGGAGGGCGCGCCCCGCCCCTTGCGCGGCTTCCTGCCCGGCCTGGTCATCGGCGGTCTTGTGCTCGCCGGGTTCGGCGCCTGGGGCATGTTCAAACCGCAGGCGCCCAAAGGCTGGGACGAGCCCGGCCAGAAGGTGATCGTCGCCTCCGACTCCACCACCCGGTACGTCGTGCTGGAGACCAGCCGCAAGACGCAACTGCACCCCGTGCTCAACCTCGCGTCCGCGCGGCTGCTGCTCGACCCGGACAACTACGCCGTCGTCAAGGTCGCCGAGAAGGAGCTCGACAACGGGCGGATCCCCCATGGGCCGACCATCGGCATCCCCTACGCGCCCGACCGCCTCCCCGCGGCGGCGGAAGCCGGCGCCGCGAAGCGGTGGGCGGTCTGCGAGCAGCCCGGCGGCACCGGGCGCACCACGCAGCGCACCACGCAGCGCACCACGCAGCGCGCCACGTTCGTGCTGGCGGACCGCGACGCGCCCCTCACCGACGACCGCAACCGCCTGCGCGGCGGTGAGCTGCTGCACGTCCAGGGCCGCGACAAGGCCCGCTGGATCGTCGACGCCCGCGGCACCAAATACCTCGTCGGCGGCAGGAACTGGCGCGATCAGGACCCCGAGGAGCGCCGTCTCATGCTTCGCTCGCTGGTCAACGGCGAGCCGCACCGCGTCACCGACGAATGGCTGTCGAGCCTGAAGACAGGTACCCCGATCGTCTTCCCGCGCATCCGTGGCGAGGTGGGAGAGCCGGCCGGACTGCCGCGACTGGGTGGACGCGCCGACAGGATCGGCATGGTGATCGAGGCACCCACCGCGTCCGGAACGCAGCGGTACCTCGTCGAAGCGGGCAAGGTCATCCCGATCAGCGACTTCACCGCCCGGCTTGTGCTCGACAGTCCCGCCACCCTCGAACTCGGACAGAAGAGCAAGGCACTCAGTGTCGGCAACGCGGAAGTCGACCCGGTGGACGCAAGTGAGGGCCCGACCGCCGCGTACCGGTGGCCCGAGCAGCGTCCCAGGCAGGCCAACAGCCCGTCCCGCAACACCGTGTGCAGCGTGCTGCGTTCGGTGAGCGGCACCAAGGGCGAGAGCACGCTGTCCACCTGGGCCGGTGCCGACTACCCGGTGGACGCGCCCGACGGCGCCATCAGCGCCTACGTCACGCCCGGCTCCGGGCTGCTGTTCCGGCAGATCCAGGGCAGCGACACCAAGACCGGCGGCCTCTTCCTCGTCACCGACACCGGCCTGCGCTACGCCGTCCAGGCGAACACCGACAGCGGCACCGACCCGACGGCCGAACCGGGTGCCGGAGGCAGCGGGGAGGGCTCTGACGCCGCTGGCAAGGCCAACGAGGTCAACAAGGCTCAGATCAGGCTCGGTTACGCCGACGTGAAACCTGTACCGGTACCGGCCAACTGGGCGCAGTTCCTGCCCAAGGGCCCCCGGTTGGACACGGTCAGCGCCAAGCAGCCGCAGGGCTCCTGATGCGGGCCCGCGCACGGCGAGCCGCCGCCCTGACCACACTGACCGCTTTCGGCGTGCTGCTCCTGCTCGGCGCCGCGCCCACCCCAGCCCCCGCGGCGGCGCCCACCACCGCCCACGCGCCGTCGGGCACGCGCCTCGCTGCGGTCGGCGAGTGCACCTACCCGGCGAAGTCCATCGCCGGACGGCCCTGGTCGCTGCAGCGCGTGCAACTCGACCGGCTCTGGGAGGACACCAAGGGAGCGGGCGTGAAGGTCGCCGTCATCGACAGTGGCGTCGACGTGAAGAACCCGCAGCTCAAGTCGGCCGTCGACGTGTCCGCGGGCGCGGACGTGCTGGGCGCCAGCAAGGAGAACCCGGACGCCCCCACCGGTCCGACCGCCGACCCCGTCGGCCACGGCACCAAGGTCGCCGGCATCATCGCCGCCCGCCCAAACCACCGCACCGGTTTCGTCGGCATCGCGCCCGAAGCCACGATCATCCCCATCCGGCAGAACGACGGCGAGGGCAACGGCAAGGTCACCGGCCTGATCAAGGCCATCGACCACGCGGTGGCCAAGGGGGCCCGCGTCATCAACATCTCCCAGGACACCACCGGTTCTCTGGGCCCCGGCTCACAGCTCCACGCGGCGGTGCAGCGCGCACTGGAGGCGGACGTGGTGGTGGTCGCCTCCGTCGGTAACGACGGCGCCGACGGCAAGTCCCGCGACACCTACCCGGCCTCGTACGACGGCGTGCTCGCCGTGGCCGCCTCGGACCGCAACAACGAACGCGCGGCGTTCAGCCAGTCCGGCGAATTCGTCGGCATCGCCGCTCCGGGCGTCGACATCGTCTCCACCGTGCCGGGCGGTGGCCAGTGCGCCGACAACGGCACCAGCTTCGCAGCCCCCTTCGTCGCGGGCGTGGCCGCACTGGTGCGGGCCAAGCACCCCAAGTGGAGTCAGGAGCAGGTGGTCGCCCAGCTCCAGAACACCGCCGAGCGGGCCGTCAGTGGCCGGGACCGGCATGTGGGCTGGGGGGTCATCGACCCGGTCCGGGCTCTGACGGAGGACGACAAGCTCCCCTCCCGTCCCGCCTCCCGGGACGGCGTACGCAAGGCGGAGGCACCCGAACCGGCCCCCTTGCACCTCGGTGAGTCCTACGCCGAACGCAACGAGCGGCTGGGCACGTACACGCTGCTCACCGGGGTGGTGCTGGTGGCCGTACTCGCCGGCGCGGCCCTCGTGCAGCGCGACTGGCGACGCCGTCACCCTCGGGAGTGATCCTTGCGGGGCGGATTCCGCTGCAGAGCCGCGCACCCTGCTCGCGGGATGCCGTGCCGTCCGCGGGGTGTGCACGGCCACCGGCTTTCCCCGGTAGCGCCGACACGCCCCCAGAGGCGGCAGTAGGGTGAATCGACCTCAGGACGGGGCCCTGACCTGCCCGGAAAGGGACCCTGCCGTGAAGCACAATGACCGAAAGGATTCGGCCGAGATGGCGACCGAACGTGAGAAGGAAGAGCTCTACGCACTCGACATCTCCGACGTCGAGTGGCAGAGCGCCCCGGACAGCCCCGCCGAGGAGCGTGTGGAGATCGCGCACCTGCCCGGTGGCGGCGTCGCGATGCGCAACTCCGCCGACCCGGACACCGTCCTGCGCTACACCCAGGCCGAGTGGCGCGCGTTTGTCCTCGGCGCTCGCGATGGGGAGTTCGACATCCAGAGCTGAAGGAAGAGGGTGTGCGGGGCAGCGGAGTTCCTGCTGCAAAGACCTGCTCGCCCGGCGAGGCGCCGGGCCCTGGCCCGGTCCGGGTCTTCACCGGCGGCTGCGGCACCGGCGCCGTGAAGTCGTGGTCGGGTGGGCGTCAACCAGCTCATCCGGGCTGGTGATTGACGCAACACACCTCCATTTCGCCGCTTATATGCACTCTTCGGGGACACGGCACGGCCTGGCCTCCCCGCCTGGGGGACAGGGTCGTTCGGCATGTGGCGGATGCCTCACCAACTGGCCGCGCTCTCAGACGCCTTGCAGTTGGAACTGTGTTGCTCGATGGCTACAGTGTCAGGGCACGTCACGCTGTACGGGGAAGCACGGGGTTGGGGGAGCTTGTGGCGGAAGGTGCGAACGCGGGGGACGGCTCGCCGTCGGGGGCCAGCATCAGGCTCGAAGCGGATGCGCTGAAGACGTTCAAGTCACGGGTGGACGGAATCCTCCAGCGGCTGGAAGCGTCTCCGGCCTCGCGAAAGAAGATCAGTGACCAGCGGGTCGCGAAGGCGTCCTACGGATCCGGCTTCGTCGAAGCCGACGCGCTGTACCTGCAGTACGAGCAGGTGCACAGCCATCTCACCAAGCTGTCGAAGACGTTCAGCGACCAGATCGAGGCGCTCGGTATCGCCGCCCGGGGAGTGGATGTCGGCTTCGACAACCTTGAGGAATCGGAGAAGCGACGCTTCTGGGAGATCCAGGAGCGCACGGCGCACAACGCCGAGCGTACGAGCAGCCAGCCGGAGCAGGGTGCCACCGGTGGCGAACGGCCTGGTGGCGGCACGCGCTCCGTGCTGTGAGTGGGGGAGTGGGTTTCTGTGGGTGATGGGCAGGGTGGGGTGCGGCCGTCGGAGCCGCA
>NZ_JASKMT010000015.1 GCF_030124175.1 Streptomyces sp. 549
CCGCCAAGGCTTCCTCACCCAACCCGGACGAGGCCGCTATCAGAAACGGACTTAACGTCCACTCAGATGTCGCGGAAGATCTCGATCTGCGCGCCGACGGAGTTGAGGCGGGCGGCGAGGTCCTCGTAGCCGCGGTTGATGACGTAGACGTTGCGCAGCACGGAGGTGCCGTCGCCGGCCATCATGGCCAGCAGTACGACCACCGCGGGGCGTAGGGCCGGCGGGCACATCATCTCGGCGGCGCGCCAGCGGGTGGGGCCCTCGACGAGTACGCGGTGCGGGTCGAGCAGTTGCAGGCGTCCGCCGAGCCGGTTGAGGTCGGTGAGGTAGATGGCGCGGTTGTCGTAGACCCAGTCGTGGATCAGCGTGGAGCCGTGGGCGGAGGCCGCGATGGCGGCGAAGAACGGCACGTTGTCGATGTTCAGTCCGGGGAACGGCATCGGGTGGACCTTGTCGATGGGCGCCTCCAGCTTGGAGGGGCGCACGGTGAGGTCGACGAGCCGGGTGCGGCCGTTGTCCGCGGCGTACTCGGGGCTGCGGTCGTGGTCGAGGCCCATCTCCTCCAGTACGGCCAGCTCGACCTCCAGGAACTCCACCGGCGCCCGCCGGATGGTCAGCTCCGACTCGGTGACGACGGCCGCCGCGATCAGGCTCATCGCCTCGACCGGGTCCTCCGACGGCGAGTAGTCGACGTCCACGTCGATGTGGGCCTGACCGTGCACGGTGAGCGTGGTGGTGCCGATGCCCTCGACGCGGACGCCCAGCAGCTCCAGGAAGAAGCACAGGTCCTGGACCATGTAGTTGGAGGACGCGTTGCGGATCACCGTGACGCCGGGGTGCCGGGCGGCGGCCAGCAGGGCGTTCTCGGTGACGGTGTCCCCGCGCTCGGTCAGCACGATCGGGCGCTCGGGAGTGACGGACCGGTCGACGACGGCGTGGTAGGTGCCCTCGGTCGCGGTGACGTCCAGGCCGAAGCGGCGCAGCGCCTGCAGGTGAGGTTCGACGGTTCGGGTGCCCAGGTCGCAGCCGCCCGCGTAGGGGAGCTGGAACCGGTCGAGCCGGTGCAGCAGCGGGCCGAGGAACATGATGATGGACCGCGTGCGGCGGGCGGCCTCGGCGTCCATGCCACCGAGGTCCAGCGTCGCCGGGGGCACGATCTCCAGGTCGGCGCTGTCGTTGATCCAGCGGGTCCGGACGCCGACGGAGTGGAGCACCTCCAGGATGCGGAAGACCTCCTCGATGCGGGCGACGCGGCGCAGCACGGTGCGTCCGGAGTTCAGCAGCGTGGCGCAGAGCAGTGCCACGCAGGCGTTCTTGCTGGTCTTCACGTCGATGCTGCCGGAGAGCCGCCGACCGCCGACCACCCGCAGGTGCATCGGGCCGGAGTAGCCGAGGGCGACGATCTCGCTGTCCAGGGCTTCGCCGATACGGGCGATCATCTCAAGGCTGATGTTCTGGTGGCCGCGTTCGATACGGTTCACCGCGCTTTGGCTGGTGGCCAGTGCCTGTGCCAGCTGCGCCTGTGTCCAGCCCCGATGCTGTCGTGCGTCCCGGATGAGCTTGCCGATACGGGCGAGGTAGTCGTCGGTCATGAGCGCGACCCTATCTCAGATATGAGATGAACTCGCTTGCCTGGAGGGCCAATCGGGTGACGGCGGGCGGGTCGTCAGTCGGTACGTCATATCCGTGTATAATCCTTTTGGCCTCCCGGTGCGCGTTGACACGCGAACTCCGGCGGGCTCACCGCGCGGCGACTGCCGCCAGCAGGGGCCAGCCGTCGACTACGACCGTCCGCCGGTGCCCGGGCCGCCACCCGCGGGCCAGGGCGGCGTCGAGCAGGGCCCGGGCCGCGCCGGGCTCGTGCAGGTTCAGGTGTGCGCTGTGAAGGAAGCCCACGTCCCCGGAGCCGGCGGGTGCCCCACCGGGGACGTATCGATCGGGTTCCTCGGCGAAGACGACGCGCAGGGGGCCGCTGCTGCCGGCCGGCTGCGGGAAGAACGTGAGGATGTGGCGGCAGTCCACGGGTCGCCCGTCGCGATCCCGGGAGTGGCTGTGGCGTGTCGTCCACAGGTATGCGTGTCCGTCGGCGACCAGTGGGCGGGGCGTTCTCGGGTGGCGGGGCACGTTGCCGAGCGTATGCGGCCCGATCCCCGCCACCTGATCCGCAGGGCGCCTGCTGCCGGTGGCCGGGTCTTCCAGGGTTCGATGGCGCAGGACAAGCGGGTCGGGGCATGACCGTTCGACGGCGATGTACTACAGTTATCTCGACATCGAGATATCTGCCGGAGGGCGTGCCACTCCCCACGGACGTTAGGCAACCCTAACTTAGGTTCGCCTCAGTAGATGGGCAAGGTCCTGCAGACGGCAGGATCGTGGTGGTACACGCGAATCATGCATTGAAGGAGACTGTCGTGTCGGCGAACAGCTTCGACGCTCGCAGTACGCTGCGAGTGGGCGACGAGTCGTATGAGATCTTCAGGCTGGACAAGGTCGAGGGCGTGGCGCGTCTTCCCTACAGCCTGAAGATCCTGCTGGAGAACCTGCTGCGTACCGAGGACGGCGCGAACATCACCGCCGACCACATCCGGGCGCTGGCCGGCTGGGATCCCGCGGCGCAGCCGAACCAGGAGATCCAGTTCACGCCGGCTCGCGTGATCATGCAGGACTTCACCGGCGTGCCCTGCGTGGTCGACCTTGCCACCATGCGCGAGGCGGTCAAGGAGCTGGGCGGCGACCCGGCCCGGATCAACCCGCTCGCCCCCGCCGAGCTGGTCATCGACCACTCCGTCATCGCCGACCGCTTCGGCACGCCCGAGGCGTTCGGGCAGAACGTCGAGCTGGAGTACGGCCGCAACCGCGAGCGCTACCAGTTCCTGCGCTGGGGCCAGACCGCCTTCGACGAGTTCAAGGTCGTCCCCCCGGGCACCGGCATCGTTCACCAGGTCAACATCGAGCACCTGGCCAGGACGGTCATGGTCCGCGGCGGCCAGGCCTACCCGGACACCCTGGTCGGCACCGACTCCCACACCACCATGGTCAACGGCCTCGGCGTGCTGGGCTGGGGCGTCGGCGGCATCGAGGCCGAGGCCGCGATGCTCGGCCAGCCCGTCTCCATGCTGATCCCGCGGGTCGTCGGCTTCAAGCTGACCGGTTCGCTGCCCACCGGCACCACCGCCACCGACCTGGTGCTCACCATCACCGAGATGCTGCGCAAGCACGGTGTGGTCGGCAAGTTCGTCGAGTTCTACGGCGAGGGCGTCTCCGCGATCCCGCTCGCCAACCGCGCCACCATCGGCAACATGTCGCCGGAGTTCGGCTCCACCGCGGCGATGTTCCCCATCGACGGCGAGACGATCAACTACCTGCGCCTCACCGGCCGCGACGCCCAGCAGCTCGCGCTGGTGGAGGCGTACGCCAAGGAGCAGGGCCTGTGGCTCGACCCGAACGCGGATGACGAGCCGGTCTTCTCCGAGTACCTGGAGCTGGACCTCGCCACGGTCGTGCCGTCCATCGCCGGTCCCAAGCGCCCGCAGGACCGCATCGCGCTGTCCCGCGCCGCCGACCAGTTCGGCCAGGACGTCCGCAACTACGTGGACGACACCGACCTGGACGAGGCGGGCAAGGAGTCCTTCCCGGCCTCCGACTCCCCGGCTGTCTCCAACGGCATCCCCACGAAGCTGGTCACCGTCACCGCCCCTGACGGCTCCACCTACGAGATCGACCACGGCGCCGTCACGGTCGCCGCGATCACCTCCTGCACCAACACCTCCAACCCGTCCGTGATGGTCGGTGCGGCGCTGCTGGCGAAGAAGGCCGTGGAGAAGGGCCTGACCAGCAAGCCGTGGGTCAAGACCACGCTCGCCCCGGGCTCCAAGGTCGTCATGGACTACTACGACCGCGCGGGCCTGACGGCCTACCTGGACAAGCTGGGCTTCAACCTGGTCGGTTACGGCTGCACCACCTGCATCGGCAACTCCGGCCCGCTGCCGGACGAGGTCTCCAAGGCCGTCAACGACAACGACCTCGCCGTCGTCTCCGTGCTGTCCGGCAACCGGAACTTCGAGGGCCGGATCAACCCCGACGTCAAGATGAACTACCTGGCGTCGCCCCCGCTGGTCGTGGCCTACGCCCTGGCCGGTTCGATGAAGATCGACATCACCCGCGACCCGATCGGCACCGACAAGGAGGGCAAGCCCGTCTTCCTGGCGGACGTGTGGCCCACCGAGGCGGAGATCGAGGAGGTCGTCGCCTCCGCGATCGGCCAGGAGATGTTCGGCCGCAGCTACAGCGACGTCTTCGCCGGCGACGCCCAGTGGCAGGCGCTGCCCGTTCCCACCGGCAACACCTTCGAGTGGGACCCGCAGTCCACCTACGTGCGCAAGCCCCCGTACTTCGAGGGCATGGGAATGGACCCCGCGCCCGTGGAGGACATCGAGGGCGCGCGGGTGCTGGCCAAGCTGGGCGACTCGGTCACCACCGACCACATCTCCCCGGCCGGTGCCATCAAGGCCGACACCCCGGCCGCGAAGTACCTCAACGAGCACGGTGTGGAGCGTCGCGACTTCAACAGTTACGGCTCGCGCCGCGGCAACCACGAGGTCATGATCCGCGGCACGTTCGCCAACATCCGCCTGCGCAACGAGATCGCGCCGGGCACCGAGGGCGGCTACACCCGCGACTTCACGCAGGCCGAGAACGCGGCCGACGCGCCGGTGTCGTTCATCTACGACGCCTCGCAGAACTACCAGGCCGCCGGCATCCCGCTGGTCGTGCTGGCGGGCAAGGAGTACGGCTCCGGCTCGTCCCGCGACTGGGCGGCCAAGGGCACCGCGCTGCTCGGCGTCAAGGCCGTCGTCGCCGAGTCCTACGAGCGCATCCACCGCTCGAACCTGATCGGCATGGGCGTGCTGCCGCTGCAGTTCCCGGAGGGCTCCTCCGCGGCGGCGCTCGGACTGACCGGTGAGGAGACCTTCTCGATCTCCGGCGTGACCGCGCTGAACGACGGCGGCATTCCCGAGACGGTCAAGGTCAGCACCGACACCGGCGTGGAGTTCGACGCCAAGGTCCGGATCGACACCCCGGGCGAGGCCGACTACTACCGCAACGGCGGCATCATGCAGTACGTGCTGCGCTCGCTGATCCGGAAGTAACCCTTCCGGCAGCACGGCTGCCCCACGCGGTTCCCACGGCGCCGCATCCCGCTTCTGGCGGGGTGCGGCGCCGCTGCCGTGCCGCAGGTCTCAACTCGGGAAAGTATGCCGCGCGGAATCGCTTCCGATCTTGCCTCGCCTGCGGGAAGTGGACTATACCTGTCGGCACCCGGACCGCCGGACGCTTGTCGCGCGAGCGGGCCCGAGCGTACGACCCCAGCTTCAACTGACCCGCGGTGTCGGGCCCTTCGCCAGTGGCAAGTCGACGGGAGACCGGTACGCACACCGCCTGAGTCCTGTGAGAAGGCGAGGACTTGAGCATGGGATCCACCAATCTCAACCGTCGTGACCTGATCAAGCGCGCAGCGGCGATCGGCCTCATCGCCGTCCCCGGAGTGGCCGCTCTGTCCTCCTGCGCCTCGGGCGGCGGCGAGGAGTCGAAGCCCGTCAAGAAGGGCGCCGTCACCAAGGACAACCCCTTCGGTGTCAACAAGGGCGACGCGCTCGACGTGGTCGTCTTCAAGGGCGGCTTCGGTGACGAGTACGCCAAGCAGTGGGAAGGCGTGTACGCCAAGTCCTGGGACGCGAAGGTCAGCCACCTGGGCACGCAGGAGATCACCGGCAAGCTCCAGCCCCGCTTCAACGCGGGCAACCCGCCGGACGTCGTCGACAACTCCGGGGCCCAGTCCATCAAGCTGGACGTCCTGCACAAGCAGGGCCAGCTCACCGACCTCACCCAGCTGCTCGACGCGCCCTCGGTCGACGACCCGGAGAAGAAGGTCCGCGACACCCTCATCCCCGGCACCGCGGAGAAGGGCTTCTTCGGCGGCAAGATGCACGCCCTGAACTACGTCTACACCGTCTGGGGCCTGTGGTACTCCGGCAAGCTGTTCAAGGACAACGGCTGGACGGCGCCCGAGACCTGGGACGACTTCGTCTCCGTGATGCAGGAGGCGAAGAAGAAGGGCATCGGCGGCCTCGCCCACCAGGGCAAGCACCCCTACTACATGAACGTCGTCATCATGGACCTCATCGCCAAGACCGGCGGTCTGGACTCGATGAAGGCGATCGACAACCTCGACCCCAGGGCGTTCGTCGGCAACGACGCGGCCAAGCGGTCCATCGAGGCGGTCTACGAGATCGTCGACAAGGGCCTGCTGATGCCCGGCACCAACGGCCTGGACCACGTGGAGTCGCAGACCAAGTGGAACGAGGGCAAGGCGCTGTTCATCCCCAGCGGCTCCTGGCTGGAGAACGAGCAGCTGAAGTCCACCCCCGAGGACTTCGAGATGACCTTCCTGCCCGTGCCGGTGCTGGAGGAGAGCGTGATGCCCTTCCACGCCCTGCGCGCCGGCGCCGGTGAGCCGTTCATCGTGCCCGCCAAGGCGAAGAACCAGGCGGGAGGCCTGGAGTTCCTGCGCCAGATGCTCTCCAAGGAGTGGTCGACGAGCTTCGCCAAGGAGGTCAGCTCGCTGTCGATCGTCGACGGGGCCGTGGACGAGGGCGTCGAGCTGCGCCCCGGCATCAAGTCGGCCATCGCCGCCGTGGACGCCTGCCCCGCGGAGGAGCGCTTCGACTACCTCTACACCGAGTGGTACAGCGCGATGGACGAGTCCATCCGCAACGCCACCGCCGAGCTGATGGCCAAGCGCATCAAGCCGGCCGACTGGCTGAAGAAGGCGCAGGCCGCGGTCGACAAGGCGGCGAAGGACCCGGCCAGCAAGCAGAACAAGCGGGACTGAGGGGAGGGGCCGGTAAGGCGGAGATCCGGGAGCAGGGTGTCATGCGGCAAGGCAAGTACCCGTTCATCGCGGGATTCCTCTTCATGCCCGTGGGGCTGTACCTCGTGTTCGTGGTCTGGCCGTACGTGCAGACCTTCGGGTACTCACTCACCGACTGGAGCGGGCAGTCCCAGTCGTTCAACTTCGTGGGGCTGGACAACTACCGGGCACTGCTCCACGACGACGTGTTTCTCAGCGCGCTGCGGAACAACGTCCAGCTCCTGGTCTTCGTCCCCGTCCTCACCATCCTGCTGGCACTGTTCTTCGCCTTCATGATCAACGTGGGCGGACGCGGGACCGCCGGCGGGGTGCAGGGCGTGCGCGGCGCGGCCCTGTACCGGATCGTGTTCTTCTTCCCGCAGGTGCTGTCCATCGCGATCCTGGCCATCCTCTTCCGCGCGGTCTACCGCAGTGACGAGGCGGGGCTGCTCAACGGGGCGCTGGTCGCGGTCGGGCTGTCCGATCCGGCGTCCCCGATCGAATGGCTCAACGACCCGGCACTGGTGCGCTGGTGCCTGATCTTCGTGCTCGTCTGGTCCGGCGTCGGCTTCTACATGGTGCTGTTCTCCGCCGCCATGCAGTCCATCCCGCGCGACTACTTCGAGGCGGCCCTGCTCGACGGCGCCAGCCGCACCCAGACGTTCTTCCGGCTCACGCTGCCGCTGCTGTGGGACACCGTGCAGACCGCCTGGGTGTTCCTGGCGATCCTCGCGATGGACGCCTTCCTGCTGGTCTCCACCCTCACCCCCGGCCAGTTCGGCGGCGGCCCCGACCACAACAGCGAGGTGCTGGCCACCTACCTGATGCGCAACTTCAACATCTTCGGAAAGGCCGGCTACGCCTGTGCCATCGGTGTGGTGATGCTCCTGTTCACCCTGGTCGTCTCCCTCATCACGCTGCGGGCCAGTCGCCGTGAACGCGTCGAGTTCTAAAGGAAGAAGCGCCATGACGATGTCGACGCAGGAACCGCCGAAGGTCCCCGCCCGGCCCCAGGGGCCGAAGGGCCCCCCGGGCGGAAGGGCCCGCGGCACGGAGGAGAGGCCGTCCAGGGACGCCATGGAGGGGCGCACGCTCAACGTCTTCTCGCACGGATTCCTCGTGCTGTGGACGGTCATGATCGTGCTGCCGCTGGTGTGGATCGTACTGGGGTCGTTCAAGACGGACTCCGAGATCGGCTCCAGCGCATGGAGCGTGCCGAGCAACTGGGCGTTCGACGCCTTCCAGCGCGGCTGGGCCAAGGGCGTCGGCGACTACCTGCTGAACACCGTCATCGTCATGGTGTTCTCGGTGCCGCTCACCATGCTGCTGGGAGCGATGGCCGCCTACGTGCTGGCCCGCTACGACTTCCCCGGCAACCGCTTCTTCTACTACTTCTTCGTCGCCGGGGCGATGTTCCCCGTCTTCCTGGCGCTGGTACCGCTGTACTTCATGGTGAACCGGCTGGGCATGCTGAACACCTACCAGGGCCTGATCCTGGTGTACGTCGCCTACTCGCTGCCGTTCACGGTGTTCTTCCTCAGCTCGTTCTTCCGGACGCTGCCCACCGCCGTGCACGAGGCGGCGGTGCTCGACGGCGCCTCGCACACCCGGATCTTCTTCCAGGTCATGCTGCCGATGGCCAAACCGGGACTGCTGAGCGTCGGCATCTTCAACGTGCTCGGCCAGTGGAACCAGTACATCCTGCCGCTGACCCTGATGCAGCAGCAGAGCGGCGAGGACCCGGACCGGTCGGTGCTCGCCCAGGGCCTCGTCAACATCATGCAGCAGCAGGGCTACGAGGGGGACCTGCCGGCGCTCTACGCGGGCATGACCATCGCGATGCTGCCGGTCCTCGTCGTCTACCTGTCCTTCCAGCGCCAGGTCCAGTCCGGCCTGACCGCCGCCACCCTCAAGTAGCGGTGCCCGCGGTCCCGGCCGGCGACCCGCCGGGACCGGACGGCCCGCCCCGACTCTCCGTTCCGCTTGTAGGGTGTCTCACTGTGAGTGTTCACTTCGTGACGACGGGTCTCCGGGATGTGCCGGCCCGGTGCGGCGGGTGACCGGGGCGGACGGCCTGCCCGAGGCGCCCGCCGGACCCGGCACCCGGTGCCGGATCGAGCACGTCGCCGCCGAACTCTTCCACCGGCACGGCTATCCGGGCACCAGCGTGCGCCGCATCCTGGCCGCGCTCGGCATGTCACCCGGCGCCCTCTACAACCACTTCCGCTCGAAGGACGCGCTGCTGCACGCGATCGCCGCGCAGCACCAGGAGGACCTGGAGCAGCGGGTGACCGCCGCCCTGCGCCGGGGAGGCACCGACCCGGTCCGCCAGCTGTGGGAGACCGCCCTCGCGGTCACCGAGTGCTGTGCCGAGCACCGCGCGCGGGCCGCCGTCGCCCGGTCCGAGCGGCGCTACCTCGACGAGGGGACCGCCGCCCGGCTCCGTGAGAGCGAGCGCCGGATGCGCCGCGACTGCGAACGGGTGCTGACCGCCGGGCAGGCGCGCGGCGACTTCCGGGTGGAGCTGCCCGACGGGCGCCCCGCCGACCTCACCGTCACCGCCAGGGCCCTGCTCGACCTGTGCGTCACCGCCGCCCTGAGGCCCGTCCCGCCGCGCGGCGGGACGCACGACCTCGGGCTGCAGTGCGGTGTGCTGGCGCTCCAGGCGGTCGGTGTCGGTGCCCGCGACATCCGTTCGGTCGCCGTGCCCGCCTGGAAGTCCGCCACCCCGGTCCGGTGAGCCGGGGACGTTCCCGGTCAGGGCTTGTCGGGGCTTTTCAGAGCCTGTCGGGTCCGGTGGTTGGGCGCGCTCTCACCCTTGCGGCGCACGACTCTCGACGGAATGCGGGCCCTTCGCGGCAACGCCCGGAAGGGCCGGGTCCGCGTCGTACCACGTGGCTGCGGTGTGCTCGTCGTATGGAGCACATTTGAGCACCGGCTCCGCTCAAGGTCTTGACGGGGGAGAACCCCGCACGGTCCCCTTAGGGTTCATATGTTGGAAACAGGCCGTTGCCCCACTGCTGTGGCGCGGTCGACGGGCGGCCGGCGTGCCGTGCCGTCCAGGCGGGAGTGGATCAGTAGTGGAGACACCGGGCTCGCAGTCCTCACTGCACCGGGCCAACCTCGAACGTGTCGTCCGGGCCGTGCGCATGGCCGGGTCGCTGACCCAGGCCGAGATCGCGAGGGCGACCGGCCTGTCGGCGGCCACCGTCTCCAACATCGTCCGGGAGCTCAAGGACAGCGGCACTGTCGACGTCACCCCGACCTCCGCGGGCGGTCGCCGGGCGCGCAGCGTGTCCCTCTCGGGGGACGCGGGCATCGTCGTGGGAGTCGACTTCGGGCACTCGCACCTGCGTGTGGCGATCGGCAACCTGGCGCACAAGGTGCTGGCGGAGGAGGCCGAACCGTTCGATGTCGACTCCTCGGCCGCCCAGGGCTTCGACCGGGCGGAGCAACTGGTGGAGCGGCTGCTCGCCACCACCGGCGTGCGGCGCGAGAAGGTCATCGGTGTCGGCCTGGGCGTACCGGGCCCGATCGACGTGGAGACCGGCGTGCTCGGCTCCACGGCGATCCTGCCGGGCTGGACCGGCATCAACCCGCGCGACGAACTGACCGCCCGGCTCGGCGTGGAGGTGCACGTCGACAACGACGCCAACCTCGGCGCCCTGGGTGAGCTGGTCTGGGGCAGCGGCAGGGGAGTGGCGGACCTCGCCTACATCAAGGTGGCCAGCGGCGTCGGCGCCGGCCTGGTCATGGGCGGTCAGATCTACCGTGGGCCCGGCGGAACCGCGGGCGAGATAGGGCACATCACGCTCGACGAGTCGGGGCCGGTGTGCCGCTGCGGCAACCGCGGCTGCCTGGAGACCTTCACCGCGGCCAGGTACGTGCTGCCGCTGCTCACGCCCAGCCACGGGGCCGACCTGACGATGCCCGCCATGGTCGCGCTGGCCCGCGGCGGCGACCCGGGCTGCCGGCGGGTGGTCGCCGACATCGGCCGCCACATCGGCAGCGGTGTCGCCAACCTGTGCAACCTGCTCAACCCCAGCCGCGTGGTGCTCGGCGGCGACCTGGCCGAGGCCGGCGAGCTGGTGCTCGACCCGATCCGCGACTCCGTCTCCCGCTACGCCATCCCCAGCGCCGCCCGCATGCTGTCCGTGGTGCCGGGGGCGCTGGGCGGGCGTGCCGAGGTGCTGGGCGCCCTGGCACTGGTCCTCAACGAGATGGGCGACGCCCCGCTCCTGGAGCCCGTGGGAGAGGTGGTCCGCGCTTCCGCGTGACGGCCGGCGGCGGCGCGAACGCCGCCGGGGCTGATGGGCCGTACGGGCGATGCCCGTACGGCCCTCAGGAGTGCCCGTCACCCTCGGATACGCTGCGTTCAGGTTGTTCACGCATGGCATCGTTGCCTTCTCGTTAATTATTTACTTCTTGACGACGCACCTGGCGGGGGGTTGACTTCACGCCACCTCGGTCGCAACGTCGCGGCCTCGTCAGGGAGGTACACCTCATGAACGCGACTCTCCGTCGTGCCGCTGTCGCTCTTGCTGCCACCGCCATGGCCACCTCGCTTGCCGCATGCGGCAGCGCGAAGGAGTCCGGCGGGAACACCGGTTCCGGTGACAACGAGAAGAAGAAGGACGGTCCGCTCTCCATCGGCCTGCTGCTGCCGGAGGACCAGACCGCCCGCTACGAGAACTTCGACAGGCCGCTCATCGAAGCGAAGATCAAGGAGCTGTGCTCCGACTGCTCGGTGACGTACGTCAACGCCAAGCAGGACGCCTCCGTCCAGCAGCAGCAGATGGACTCGATGATCACGAAGAAGGTCGACGTGATCATCCTCGACGCCGTGGACTCCAAGTCCGTGGCCGGTTCGGTCAAGAAGGCCGACGAGGCGGGCATCCCGGTCGTCGCCTACGACCGCCTCGCGGAGGGCCCCATCTCCGCCTACACCTCCTTCGACAACGAGGAGGTCGGCAAGGTACAGGGCCAGGCGCTGCTCGACGAGATCGGCGACAAGGCCGACGACGGCGAGATCGTCATGATGAACGGCTCGCCGACCGACCCGAACGCGGCGATGTTCAAGAAGGGCGCGCTGTCCGTCCTCGAGGGCAAGGTGAAGGTGGGCAAGTCCTACGACACCACCGAGTGGAAGCCCAGCGAGGCCAACAAGAACATGAACGGCGCGATCTCCTCGATCGGCAAGGACAAGATCGTCGGCGTCTACTCCGCCAACGACGGCATGGCGGGCGGCATCATCACCGCCCTGAAGGGTGCCGGCTTCGACACCCTGCCGCCGGTCACCGGTCAGGACGCCGAACTCGCCGGTGTCCAGCGCATCGTCGCCGGTGAGCAGTTCATGAGCGTCTACAAGCCGTACAAGCCCGAGGCGGACGCGGCGGCCGAGATGGCCATCGCGCTGGCCCGCGGTGAGGACGTCAAGGCGGACTCCACCATCGACAGCCCCACCACCAAGGGTGTCCCGGCCACGCTGATCGCCCCGATCTCGCTGACCGCGGACAACATCGAGGAGACCGTGCTCAAGGACGGCCTCTACAAGCTGAACGACATCTGCACGCCGAAGTACCAGAAGGCGTGCGAGAAGGCCGGTCTGAAGTAACACCCGGCCGGGACTCCCGGAAGGGGTCCCGGCGGGCTCCGGAGGGCCCGCCCTCCGGAGCCCGCCGTGCGGAGACCTTCCGCCCCGCTCAGCCACCGTCCCGTAAGTCCCGCGTCCCGGGGTGCCCACCCCGGGACCGGGCAGGCACGGACGTCCTTGCGCACATCTTCTAGGAGTTGGTCCACATGTCCGCTACGCCGGTTCTGGCGTTGCGCGGAGTCTCCAAGCGCTTCGGTGCCGTCCAGGCGCTCACCGACGTCGACCTGGAGGTCCACGCCGGTGAGGTGGTCGCACTCGTCGGCGACAACGGCGCCGGCAAGTCCACCCTCGTCAAGGCCATCGCCGGCGTCGGTCCCGCCGACGAGGGCGTACTCGAATGGGAGGGCCGCCCCGCTGTGGTGACCCGCCCCCACGACGCCCAGGACCTGGGCATCGCCACCGTCTACCAGGACCTCGCCCTGTGCGACAACCTGGACGTCGTCGGCAACCTCTTCCTCGGCCGCGAGATCCAGCGCGCCGGTGTGCTGGACGAGGTACGGATGGAGGGCCGCAGCCGCGAGCTGCTCGACTCGCTGTCCATCCGCATCCCCAGCGTGCGCATCCCCGTCGCCTCGCTCTCCGGCGGTCAGCGGCAGGTCGTCGCCATCGCCCGCTCGATGCTCGGTGAGCCCAAGCTGGTCATCCTCGACGAGCCCACCGCTGCCCTCGGCGTGGAGCAGACCGCCCAGGTCCTCGACCTGGTCGAGCGCCTGCGCGAGCGCGGCCTCGCCGTCATACTCATCAGCCACAACATGGCCGACGTGAAGGCCGTCGCGGACAAGGTCGCCGTGCTGCGGCTGGGCCGCAACAACGGCGTCTTCGACGTCGCGACCACCTCCCAGGAGGAGATCATCTCCGCCATCACCGGCGCCACGGACAACGCCGTGACCCGGCGCAAGGCACGCAACGCGGAGGGAACGAAGTGAGCACCGACCTCTCCAAGTCGCCCGAGGACGGCACCCCGGCGGGCGCCACCGCCGTCGCCGGACCCGCCCTGGTCGACCCCCGGCTGCTCGTGCGCGAGCAGGGACTGGCGGGCTACCTGCGGGAGTTCGCCCGCAAGATGCGCAGCGGTGAGCTGGGCTCGGTCCCCGTCGTGGTGGGCCTGATCGTCATCTGGGCGATCTTCCAGTCGATGGACTCCAACTTCCTGTCGGCGCAGAACCTCAGCAACCTCTCCGTCTACGTCGTCGGCACCGGCCTGATCTCCGTCGGCATCGTCTTCGTGCTGCTGCTGGGCGAGATCGACCTCTCCGTCGGCTCGGTCAGCGGCCTGTCCGGCGCGGTCTTCGCGGTGCTCGCCGTCAACAACGGCATGCCCGAGTGGGCGGCCATCCTGTTCGCGCTGCTCACCGGCGCACTCGCCGGCACCGTGCACGGCTTCTTCTTCGCGAAGATCGGCGTGCCCGCGTTCGTGGTCACCCTGGCGGGCCTGCTCGCCTGGAACGGCCTGATGCTCCAGGTGCTCGACAGCACCGGCACGATCAACCTGGACGACGAGGGCCTCGTCGCCACCCTGTCCAGCCACTACTTCTCCGAGGTCGCCGCCGCCTACGGCCTGGCGTTCGTCGCGGTGGCCGGCTACTTCGCGGCCCAGTTCCTGGACAGCCGCCGCCGCAACGCGGCGGGCATCCCGTCGCGGCCGATGAGCGAGATCGCCGTCCGCACGGGTGTGCTGGCGCTGCTCGCCTTCCTCGCCGCGTACATGCTCAACCAGTACAAGGGCCTGCCGCTGGCGCTGCTGATCTTCATCGTGGTGCTCGTCGGCTTCGACCTGCTGCTGCGCCGCACCACCTACGGCCGCAAGGTGTTCGCCCTCGGCGGCAACACCGAGGCTGCCCGCCGCGCAGGCATCAACGTCACCGCGGTGCGGATCTCGGTCTTCGCACTGGCCGGGACGATGGCCGCCTTCGGCGGTCTGCTCATCGCCTCGCGGATCGCCGCGGCGAACCAGGGCGCGGGCAGCGGCAACCTGCTCATGGAGGCCATCGCCGCAGCCGTCATCGGCGGCACCAGCCTCTTCGGCGGTCGCGGCAAGGTCTGGTCGGCGCTGCTGGGCATGCTGGTCATCGGTTCCATCGCCAACGGCCTGGCGCTGCTCGGCAGCCCCGCCCACGTCCAGTACATGATCACCGGTGGCGTGCTGCTGGCCGCCGTGGTCATCGACTCGGTCTCGCGCCGCACGCAGAAGTCCGCCGGCCGCACCTGACCGGCCCGCGGCACCGCACCACCCGGCGCCCGCCGGCACCACCCGTCCCGCGCAGGGGCGGCACGTGCCGGCGGGCGCCGCGCGTGCGCCGGACACCGGCTGCCGAGCCAGCTCCGAGCCCGCCGCCCCCGAGACACACCCGACGTACGCCCGACGGACGCCCGACGGACGCCCGACGTACGCGGTCGTACGTTCGCGTGACGCATCTCGCACCCTCCGGAGTACGCCCGTCCGGGCGGAACATTAGACTCGACGGATCGGCTCAGGCCCGTACCGGCTCAACAGCTAAGGAGGCGCAGTGCCAAAGGTGCCGCGCGACGATCGTCAGCCCGAAGCGGGTGACGATGGGGCGACGCTGACCCGCATCAAGGGACCGCGCGACCTCGACGGACTCAGCCCGGAGCAGCTCGACCAGCTGGCCGCTGAGATCCGTGACTTCCTGGTGGGAGCCGTGTCCAGGACCGGTGGCCACCTCGGCCCCAACCTCGGTGTGGTGGAGCTGACCATCGCCCTGCACCGGGTCTTCGACTCGCCCCGGGACAAGGTGCTGTTCGACACCGGCCACCAGTCCTACGTGCACAAGCTGCTCACCGGTCGGCAGGACTTCTCCGGGCTGCGGACCAGGGGCGGCCTCTCCGGCTACCCCTCCCGCGCCGAGTCCGAGCACGACGTCATCGAGAACAGCCACGCCTCGACCGTGCTCGGCTGGGCCGACGGCATCGCCAAGGCCAACGAACTGCGCCGCACCGGCGACCACGTGGTGGCCGTCATCGGCGACGGAGCCCTCACCGGCGGCATGGCCTGGGAGGCGCTGAACAACATCGCCGCCGCCAAGGACCGGCCGCTGGTGATCGTCGTCAACGACAACGAGCGCTCCTACGCGCCCACCATCGGCGGCCTCGCCAACCACCTCGCGACGCTGCGGACCACCGACGGTTACGAGCGCTTCCTCGCCCGCGGCAAGGAGGTGCTCAACCGCACCCCCGTCGTCGGCCGCCCGCTCTACGACACGCTGCACGGCGCCAAGAAGGGCCTGAAGGACTTCATCGCCCCCCAGGGCCTCTTCGAGGACCTGGGCCTCAAGTACGTCGGCCCGATCGACGGCCACGACATCACCGCCGTGGAGTCCGCGCTCCAGCGCGCCAAGCGGTTCGGCGGCCCGGTCATCGTGCACTGCCTCACCGAGAAGGGCCGCGGCTACCAGCCGGCCCGGCAGGACGAGGCCGACCAGTTCCACGCCGTCGGTGTCATCCACCCCGACACCGGCCTGCCGGTCAGCACCTCAGGCGCCGACTGGACGTCGGTGTTCGGCGAGGAGATGGTCCGCCTCGGCCGGGAGCGCGAGGACGTCGTCGCCATCACCGCCGCCATGATGCGCCCCACCGGCCTGCACAAGTTCGCCGAGGCGTTCCCCGAACGCGTCTACGACGTGGGCATCGCCGAGCAGCACGGCGCGGTCTCCGCGGCCGGACTGGCCACCGCAGGGCTGCACCCGGTGTTCGCGGTGTACGCCACGTTCCTCAACCGCGCCTTCGACCAGGTCCTGATGGACGTCGCCCTGCACCGCCTGGGTGTCACCTTCGTACTCGACCGGGCCGGCGTCACCGGCACCGACGGGGCCTCCCACAACGGCATGTGGGACATGTCCATCCTCCAGGTCGTGCCCGGCCTGCGCATCGCCGCGCCGCGCGACGCCGACCAGCTGCGCGCCCAGCTGCGCGAGGCCGTCACGGTCGACGACGCGCCCACGGTGGTGCGCTACTCCAAGGGCGCCGTCGGACCGGCCGTGCCCGCTGTGGGCACCGTCGGCGGCATGGACGTGCTGCGGCACGCCGGAGCCGACCGGCCGGACGTGCTGGTGGTCTCGGTCGGCGCGCTGGCCCCGATGTGCCTGGAGATCGCCGGGCTGCTGGAGAAGCAGGGCATCTCCACCACCGTCGTCGACCCCCGCTGGGTCAAGCCCGTCGACGCGGCGCTGCCGCCGCTCGCCGAGCGCCACCGCGTGGTCGTCACCGTCGAGGACAACAGCCGCGTCGGCGGCGTCGGCAGCGCCGTCGCCCAGGCCCTGCGCGACGCCGGGGTGGACGTGCCGCTGCGCGACTTCGGCATCCCGCCGCGCTTCCTCGACCACGCCTCCCGCAAGGAGGTCCTGGCCGAGATCGGCCTCACCGCACCCGACATCGCCCGCCAGGTCACCGGCCTGGTCTCGCGCATCGACGGCCGCTTCGAGGACGCCGCCGCTCCGCGCGAGCGCACCCGCGACTGACCCGACCCCCGACAGAACCACCGGCCCCGCACGCCCCCTTGCCCGGCAAGGCGTGCGGGGCCGGATAGGTTGGAGCCCATGCCGATCGCGAAGCCGCCGCAGGGCAGGACCATGCTCTCCGTCTCCGACGGCCGGCGCACCGCGACGATCCCCGCCCCACGCGGCTCCCGAGCACCGCGGCGGGAAAGGCTCCGCACGGCGGTGGCCACCCGTCCCTCGCTGCGCTACTGGGCGGGCCTGCTGCCGGTGCTGCTCGTGGTCTCCGCCGCCGTCCGGCTGCCGTCCTTCAGCCGTCCGCTGTGGAATCCCGACGAGGGCTTCCTGGCCACCCAGGCCCGGATGCTCGCCGACGGCGGCACGCTCTACGACAACGTCGTCGACCGCAAACCTCCCCTCATGCCGTGGCTGTACCAGGGGGCGTTCGCGGTGTTCGGCGACGCCTCGCTGTGGCCGCTGAAAGTGCTGGCGGTGCTGTCCGTCGCCGCGACCGCCGCGATCCTGGCCTCGCTCGCCCGGCGCCGCTGGGGCGACCGGGCGGGCGTCACGGCCGGAGTGCTGTGTCTGCTGGCGTCCGTCGGCCTGAACCCGGAGGACACCCAGGCCGCCTCCTTCGAGGTGTTCATGCTGCCGATGACGGCGGCGGCCGTCTGGTGTGCCGACCGCCGCCGCTGGGCCGCGGCCGGCCTGGCGGTGGCCGGCGCCGTCCTGGTCAAGCAGACCGGCGGGGCCGTACTGCTGCCGGTGCTCTACCTGCTGTGGCGGTCCGTGCCGCGCGGCCCCGACCGCCGCCAGGCCGCCCTGCGTACCGCCGCGGGCTTCGCCGCGCCACTGCTCGCCGTCGCCGCGCTCACCGGCTTCGCCCGGTGCCTGTTCTGGACGGTGACCGGCTCCGGCTCCTACGCCTCCTTCACCGGCTCCGAACTCCACGTGCTGGGACGGGGGCTGGTCAACACGGCCCTGTTCACCGCCGGCGCCGCCGGACTCACCGTGCCGCTGATCGCGGTACTGCGCCGCCGCACGGACCGCAGGGGAGTGCTCACCGCGGAACTGTGGGTGTGGCTGGTGGCGTCCGCGCTGGCCGTCGTCACCGGATTCCACTTCTTCGGCCACTACTACCTGCAACTGCTGCCGCCGCTGGTCATGCTCGGGACGGGGGCCCTGCAACTGCTCAGCGCGGACTGGCTGCGCGGCGCCGTCATCGGCTCACTGGTCAGCTGCACGCTCTTCACCGGCTGGGCCGCCACCGCGGGCACCGCCGAGCTGGACCACTCGCAGAAGCTCGCCGCCGCCGTGCAGGCCCGCACCGAACCGGACGAGGAGGTCCTCTTCTGGGGCATGCACCCCGAGCACTACTGGTTCGCCGACCGCAAGCCCGCCTCGCGCTACCTGACAGCGGGGCTGCTCACCAACTTCAGCGGTGGGCGCAACGGCCTCAACGTGGGCGAGCGGTACGGCGTGGAGGGCTCATGGCCGACGCTGATGGCCGAGCTGACGACGAACCCGCCCCGGTTGATCATCGACGACTCACGCGGCGCACCCTACCGCCCCTCCCGCATGCCCCGGCTGACCGCCCTGCTCAAGGCCCGCTACGAGCGGGCCGCGGTGGTGGACGGCGCGGTCATCTACCAGCGCGTCGACCCGCCGCGGTAGCGCTCGTGGGATACCGGCGGCCGACCGCCTCCCGGTCCTGAGGGAACGGTCAGGGCGGCCGGCTCCTCCCACAGCGGAAGTCCCTTGGCGTGGACGGCCCGTGCTGCTTGAGTTCGGCCATGGAGTGCATGGAGATCCTGGTCCTCGGCGGCACTGCCTGGTTGGGGCGTGAGGTGTCTCGGCAGGCCCTCGAACGTGGCCACCGCGTGACCTGTCTGGCCAGAGGCGACAGCGGGCCCGTGGCCGAGGGCGCCCGCTTGGTGGTCGCGGACCGGCGTGATCCCGGCGCATACGCGTCCCTGCGTGGCGGGGTGTGGGACGCTGTGTTCGAGGTGTCATGGCAGCCAGGCTTCGTACGGAGGGCAGTTGCGGCCCTGGGCGCGCGGGCACGCCACTGGACCTACGTCTCCTCTGTCAGCGCGTACGCCTCGCACGGTGAGCCCGGCGCGGACGAGTCCGCCGCCCTGCTGCCCGCCACAGACCGCGAACTTCTGGCCGCCATCGGCTAGGAGTCCGCCCTTGAAACGCCGCCGCCTCCGTGGCCGTGGACCCCAGTGAGCTGGGCGTTCCGGTGTCCTACGGGCCCGTCGGCTTCCCGCCGCCCCCCGGCCGTACCGCCGACGGGCCGGTGACGGCGGCGCCCAGGGCGGCCACGCGGGCCCGCAGGGCGCGGTCCGCCGTCACCACCAGGCAGGGCCGGTCGCGGCCCCGCTCGGCGACGACGGCGACGATCGTGTCGTCGCCCTCGCCCGGCGCGGCCACGCAGCGCACGCCGTCGACGGACGCGACCGCGCGGGCCGCGCCCTCGACGACGAGCACCAGATCCACCGGCCCCGGCAGGGCCGCGACGCCGTCGGCCGCGTACGGCACCAGGCGGTCGCGGAGGCGTTCGGCGGCGGCGTGCCGGTCGCGCCACCACCCGTCGGGCACCGACCCGACGACGTTGGCGGCGTCGACCACGACCAGCGGCAGGGCGGCCACCGGCTCAGCCGGGTGTGCGGCCACCGGCTCAGCCGGGCGTGCCGGCGGGAGCCGCAGCTTCCGGATACCGCAGGCACCAGCCCTCCCACGCGGAGACGACCATGTCCCGCACGTCGTGCCGCGCGGTCCAGCCCAGCTCCTTGGCGATCCGCTCCGCCGACGCCACCACGCGGGCCGGGTCGCCGGGGCGGCGCGGGGTGACGGCGGCGGCCGGCTCGGGGCGGCCGGTCACCTCGGCGATCAGGTCCACCATCTCCCGCACCGAGACACCCTCGCCGCGGCCGATGTTGACCGTCAGCTCCTGCGGTCCGCCGTCGCCCCCCGCGCTCTCGATGAGGGCGCGGGCCGCGGCGACGTGCGCCTCGGCCAGGTCCTCGACGTGGATGTAGTCCCGCACGCAGGTGCCGTCAGGGGTGGGGTAGTCGTCGCCGAAGATCTGCGGCGCCGCACCGGCGGTGAGCTTCTCGAAGACCATCGGCACCAGGTTGAACACGCCGGTGTCGGCCAGTTCGGGGGTCGCCGCGCCCGCCACGTTGAAGTACCGCAGGCAGGCGGTGGACACGCCGTGCGCCCGGCCCGCGGCCCGCACCAGCCACTCGCCGGCGAGCTTCGTCTCGCCGTAGGGGCTCATCGGCGCGCAGGGTGTGTCCTCGGTGACCAGGTCCACGTCGGGCATGCCGTAGACGGCCGCCGAGGAGGAGAACACGAACCGCGGCACCGACGCGCGGGCGACGGCGCCCAGCAGGACCTGAAGGCCCTGCACGTTCTGCTCGTAGTAGTGCAGCGGCCGTTCCACGGACTCGCCGACCTGCTTCTTCGCCGCCAGGTGCACCACACACTCGATGCGGTGCTCGGCGAAGGTGCGGTCGAGCAGTCCGGCGTCGAGCACCGAGCCCTCCACCAGCGGCACGTCCTGCGGGACCCGCTCGCGCAGGCCGCTGGACAGGTCGTCCAGGACGACGACGTCCTCACCCGCCAGGGTCAGCGCACGCACCACGTGCGCCCCGATGTATCCGGCTCCACCAGTGATCAGATAGCTCATGTCGGCATCCTATGCGCGGGGCCTTTGAAACCTCCCCTCCCTGAAGGGGAGGGGATTCCTAGCTCACTTCGCCTGACACCTAGCAGGTGAACGTCTCCGGCGCCGTCGGCCTGGGAACGCGGCGGCGCCCGCCCGCAGCGGACTGCGGACGGGCGCCGTGGAGGCCGGGGCGGCGTGGGCCGCCCGTCGCCCCGGAGTTACGCGGGCACGCTGGCCACGCCCGGGGCGTGGAAGGTGCGCCCGGTGACGCGCTCGCTGACGCCGGCCCGGTCCAGGTACGGCGTGATGCCGCCCAGGTGGAACGGCCAGCCGGCACCGGTGATCAGGCACAGGTCGACGTCCTGCGCCTCGGCGACGACACCCTCGGCGAGCATCAGGCCGATCTCCTCGGCGATGGCGTTCAGCGCCCGGTCGCGGACCTGCTCCTCGGTGAGGTGGGTGTCACCGACCTGGAACAGCGCGGCGACCTCCGGGTCCAGCTCGGGAGTGCCGCTGTCGTGGCGGTACAGGCTGCGCTTGCCCGCCTCGACGACGCGGCCCAGGTTCTCCGACACACCGAACCGGTCGGGGAAGGAGCCGTGCAGGGTGCCCGCGACGTGGTGCGCGACGGCCGGGCCGACGAGCTCCAGCAGCACGATGGGCGACATCGGCAGGCCGAGCGGCGCGAGCGCACGGTCGGCGACCTCCACCGGGGTGCCCTCGTCGATGGCGCCCAGCACCTCGCCCATGAAGCGGGTGAGGATGCGGTTCACCACGAACGCCGGGGCGTCCTTGACGAGTACGGCGGTCTTCTTCAGCTTCTTGGCCACGGCGAACGCGGTGGCCAGCGAGGCGTCGTCGGTGCGCTCGGCACGGACGATCTCCAGCAGCGGCAGCACCGCGACGGGGTTGAAGAAGTGGAAGCCGACGACCCGCTCGGGGTTCTTCAGCTGCGAGGCCATCTCGGTGATGGACAGCGAGGAGGTGTTGGTGGCGAGGATGGCGTGCGCGGGCACGACCGCCTCGACCTCGGCGAACACCTTCTGCTTGACGCCCATCTCCTCGAAGACGGCCTCGATCACGAAGTCGGCGTCGGAGAAGGCGGTCGCCTTGTCGAGCGAGCCGGTGACCAGCGCCTTGAGGCGGTTGGCCTTGTCCTGGCCCACCCGGCCCTTCAGCAGCAGCTTGTCGATCTCCTCGTGGACGTAGCCCACGCCCTTGTCCACGCGCTCCTGGTCGATGTCGGTCAGCACGACCGGCACCTCCAGACGGCGGGCGAACAGCAGCGCCAGCTGCGAGGCCATCAGGCCCGCGCCGACCACGCCGACCTTGGTGACCGGCCGGGCCAGGCTCTTGTCCGGGGCGCCGGCGGGACGCTTGGCGCGCTTCTGCACCAGGTTGAAGGCGTAGATGCCGCTGCGCAGTTCGCCGCCCATGATGAGGTCGGCCAGCGCGGTGTCCTCGGCGTCGAAGCCCTTCTGGAGGTCCCCGTCCTTGGCCGCGGCGATGATGTCCAGTGCCCGGTAGGCGGCGGGCGCCGCGCCGTGCACCTTGCTGTCGGCGATCTCCCGGCCGCGGGCCACGGCCCGGTCCCAGGACTCGCCGCGGTCGATCTCGGGGCGCTCGACCTGGAGCTGGCCGGTCAGTACGGCCGCGGTCCAGTGCAGCGACTGCTCCAGGAAGTCCGCGCCCTCGAAGATGGCGTCGGCGATGCCCAGCTCGTAGACCTGCTTGCCCTTGAGCTGCCGGTTCTGGTTGAGCGAGTTCTCGACGATGACCTGCACGGCCCGCTCCGGACCGATCAGGTTCGGCAGCAGCGCGCAGCCGCCCCAGCCGGGCACCAGGCCGAGGAAGACCTCGGGCAGCGAGAAGGCGGGGATGGACTGCGAGACGGTCCGGTAGCCGCAGTGCAGGCCGACCTCGACACCGCCGCCCATCGCCGCGCCGTTGTAGTAGGCGAAGGTGGGCACGGCCAGCGCGGGCAGCCGCTTGAAGACCTCGTGGCCGCCCTTGCCGATGGCGAGCGCGTCCTCGTGCCGCTTCAGCAGCTCGACGCCCTTGAGGTCGGCGCCGACGGCGAAGATGAACGGCTTGCCGGTCACGCCGACACCGACGATCTCGCCCGCCGCGGCCTCGGCCTCGACCTGGTCGATCGCCGCGTCGAGGTTGGCCAGCGACTGCGGGCCGAACGTGGTCGGCTTGGTGTGGTCGAAACCGTTGTCCAGCGTGATGAGCGCGAAGCGGCCGGCTCCGGCGGGCAGGTCCAGGTGCCGTACGTGCGCCTGGGTCACCACCTCGTCCGGGAACAGCTCGGCTGCGCCCTTCAACAGCTCTGCGGTGTTGCTCACTTGGCTCCTCCGTCGAAGTGCGGGTTCTCCCAGATCACGGTGCCGCCCATGCCGAAGCCGACACACATGGTGGTCAGGCCGTAGCGCACGTGCGGCTGCTGCTCGAACTGGCGGGCCAGCTGCGTCATCAGCCGGACGCCGGAGGAGGCGAGCGGGTGCCCGAAGGCGATCGCGCCGCCGAACTGGTTGACGCGGGGGTCGTCGTCGGCGATGCCGTAGTGGTCCAGCAGTGCCAGGACCTGCACGGCGAACGCCTCGTTGATCTCGAACAGGCCGATGTCGTCGATGGACAGGCCCGCCTTGGCGAGCGCCTTCTCCGTGGACGGCACCGGGCCGATGCCCATCACCTCGGGCTCGACGCCGGCGAAGGCGTAGGAGACCAGGCGCATCTTGACGGGCAGCTCCAGCTCGCGCGCCACGTCCTCGGCGGCGATCAGCGAGGCGGTGGCGCCGTCGTTCAGGCCGGCGGCGTTGCCCGGGGTGACCCGGCCGTGCGCCCGGAACGGCGTCTTCAGGCCGGCCAGCATCTCCAGCGTGGTGCCGGGGCGCATCGGCTCGTCGGCGGTCGCCAGGCCCCAGCCGGTCTCGCCGGCCTCGGCGTTGGTGCGGCGCACCGAGACGGGGACCAGGTCGGGCTGGATGTTGCCGTTGGCGTAGGCCTTGGCGGCCTTCTCCTGGCTGCGCACGGCGTAGGCGTCGGCGCGGTCCTTGGTGAGGTGCGGGAACCGGTCGTGCAGGTTCTCCGCGGTCATGCCCATGAACATGGCCGACTCGTCGACCAGCTTCTCCGAGACGAAGCGCGGGTTGGGGTCGACGCCCTCGCCCATCGGGTGGCGTCCCATGTGCTCGACGCCGCCGGCCACGACGATGTCGTAGGCGCCGAAGGCGACCGAGCCCGCGGTGCTGGTCACGGCGGTCATCGCGCCGGCGCACATGCGGTCGACGGAGAATCCGGGGACGGTCTGCGGCAGCCCCGCGAGGATCCCCGCGGTGCGGCCCAGGGTGAGGCCCTGGTCGCCGATCTGGGTGGTCGCGGCGAGGGCGACCTCGTCGATGCGCTCCGGCGCCAGGCCCGGGTTGCGGCGCAGCAGCTCGCGGATGCACTTGACGACCAGATCGTCGGCGCGGGTCTCGTGGTAGATGCCCTTGGGGCCCGCCTTGCCGAACGGGGTGCGGACGCCGTCGACGAAGACGACGTCCCTAGCGGTACGAGGCACGTTGGCTCTCCTCCTGCAGGGTGCGGCCGGGAGTTCCGGGGTTGCCCCCGGGAGAATGCCGCCGCCGGGCGGCGCGCTTCCCGACCTCCATGCTACTTGTCGGTAACCAAGTGGCAAGGCCCGCCCCACCGGGACCGGTGCGGTGCGTGTCACATCCGCGCCGGTCCGCGGGCGGCGGCTACTCCGCCGGGGGCGCCGCGGCCAGGGCCGTGGCCAGCAGAGGAAGCGTTTGTTCAACCTGCCACGCGCGGGCCCCGTAGCCGCGCAGCGCGTCCGCGACGGCCTCCGCCGACAGGTCGGCCGGCGGCTCCCAGCACAGGCGGCGCACGGTGTCCGGGGTGATCAGGTTCTCCTGCGGAAGCCGCAGCAGCTCGGCCTGCGCGGTCACCGCGGCACGGGCGGCGGCGAGCCGCGCGGCTGCGGCCGGGTCCTTCTCCGCCCAGGAGCGCGGCGGCGGCGGTCCGCCCGGTGCCTGGCCCGGCTGCGGCAGCTCCGAGTCCGGCAGTGCCCTGGCCCGGTCCACCGCCGCCTGCCACTCCTCCAGCTGCCGCCGCCCCATCCGGTGCCCGAAGCCGGGCAGCGCGGTGAGCGCGCGCACCGAGTCCGGCAGACCGAGTGCGGCCTCCACGATCGCCGCGTCGGTGAGCACCTTGCCGGGGGAGACGTCGCGGCGCCTGGCGACCTCGTCCCGGGCCTGCCACAGCTCCCTGACCACGGCCATCTGACGGCGCCTGCGCACCTTGTGCATGCCCGAGGTGCGCCGCCAGGGGTCCTTGCGCGGCGGTGCCGGGGGAGCGAGCGCGAGGGCCTCGAACTCCTGGCGGGCCCAGTCCAGCTTGTCCTGCCGATCCAGTTCCGCCTCCAGTGCGTCCCGCAGGTCCACCAGCAGTTCCACGTCGAGCGCGGCGTAGCGCAGCCAGGGTTCGGGAAGCGGGCGGGTGGACCAGTCGACGGCGGAGTGCCCCTTCTCCAGGGCGTATCCCAGGACGCCCTCGACCATGGCCCCCAGGCCGACCCGGGGGTAGCCGGCGAGCCGTCCGGCGAGTTCGGTGTCGAACAGCCGGCGCGGGCGCATGCCTATCTCCCGCAGGCAGGGCAGGTCCTGGGAGGCGGCGTGCAGCACCCACTCGCTGTCCGCGAGCGCGGTGTCCAGGGCGGAGAGATCGGGGCAGGCGACCGGGTCGATCAGTGCGCTGCCGGCGCCTGTGCGGCGAAGTTGCACCAGGTAGGCCCGCTGGCCGTAGCGGTAGCCCGACGCCCGCTCGGCGTCCACCGCGACGGGTCCGGTGCCGGCGGAGAAGGCCGCGACGACGCCGGCGAGTGCCTCGGCGTCCGCGACCACCGGCGGAATGCCCTCTCGCGGCTCCAGCAGGGGGGTCGGCGCCGGACCGGTGTCCGGGGACGGTTCCTGGGCTGTGCTGGCTGCGGCGATCTTCTGGGCGTCGGTCACCCGACAAGGGTATCCGTGTGTACGGACCGCGCAGCGCCCGCCGACGGAACGTTACGTCGGCGGGCGCTGCGGGGATGCGCACCGGGTGCCGCGGGCGGGCGGTCCCCGGGTGGGGAGGGCCCCGGACGGGGCGGGGGTGCTCGGCCCGGAAGGGGCCGGCGGGGTGCGCGCGGCGGGCGTGTCGCCGCGCCGGCCGCGGGGGTGACCGGTCGGTTCGGGCGTCCGGTCGGTCGGGCCGCTGGTCGCGGGTGGGGTCAGTGGATGATGCCGGTGCGCAGGGCGACGGCCACCATGCCCGCGCGGTCGCCGGTGCCGAGCTTGCGGGCGATCCGGGCGAGGTGGCTCTTGACGGTCAGGGCGGAGAGCCCCATGGAGACGCCGATGGCCTTGTTGGACTGGCCCTCGGCGACGAGTCGCAGGACCTCGACCTCGCGGCCGGACAGCTCGCGGTGGCCGCCGGGGTGGCCGGGGGCGCCGGGCGGACGCCGGTGCAGCCGGGCGGCTGCCGCGCCGATGGGGGCCGCGCCGGGCCGGGCGGCCATGGCGAGGTTGTTGCGGGTGCCGGTGACGACGTAGCCCTTTACGCCGCCGGCGAGGGCGTGGCGCACCGCGCCGATGTCGTCGGCGGCCGACAGGGCCAGGCCGTTCGGCCAGCCCGCCGCCCGGGTCTCGGACAGCAGGGTCAGGCCGGAGCCGTCGGGAAGGTGGACGTCGGCCACGCAGATGTCACGTGGGTTGGCGACTCGGGGACGGGCCTCCGCGATCGATGACGCCTCGATTACGTCCCGCACGCCCAGCGCCCAGAGGTGCCGGGTCACGGTGGAACGGACTCGGGGGTCTGCGACGACGACCATGGCCGTCGGCTTGTTCGGGCGGTAGGCGACCGGGCTTGTGGGGTGCTCGAGGAGAACAGACACCGGGCCTCCTGGGGAGTGGAGTCAGGGGATGGCTGCCGGCTCCGGAAACGAGCCGCTGCTGCCGGGTGGAAGGGTCAAAAGGACCTTCGGCAGCAACGCGGTCCTGCTTTAGGAGAAGATCACGAACGAGTGAGGATAAATTTCGCAATTCGGACACAGGGTCGAGCGGACCCGCACAGCAGTCCTGCTCGGAGCGGCTGTGGCCGTCCACTCAGAGCGGGTGCGGGCCACGGCGCGGCGGAAGCGGCACCACACCCCCACCCCCGTGCCGCCCGTCGCCGTGCTCCGGGGGCAGCCCGGCACACTGGCACAGCAGGTCGCACCACGCGGCGAGGTGCTCGGCGGTGTCCGGCACCCCCATCGGACCCATCGGCGTCCACGAGGCGCGGATCTCGATCTCCGCCTGCGGCACCCGGTCCGCCAGTGCGCCGAAGTAGTGCGACGAGGCCCGGGTGACCGTGCCGCCCGCCTGCCCGCACGCCACGGCTCTCGCCTGCAGCGCGCCCGTCAGCCACGACCAGGTGACCTCTGGCAGCAGTGGATCGGCGGCCATCTCAGCCTCCAGTTCGGCCCGCGTCAGTGTCACCACCCGGAACGTGCCCTGCCAGGAGTCCTGCCCCTGCGGATCGTGCAGCAGCACGAACCGCCCGTCGGCCAGCTCCTCCCCGTCCACCTCGACCGACGCCTCCACGGCGTGCGCGAAGGGTGCCAGCCGCTTGGGCGCCGGCATCGGGTCGATGCGCACCTCGGGACGGCAGGACACCCTGCCGAGCGCCGCCACCGCACGCCGGAAAGCCGGCGGAAGCGCATCGTCGTCGGGGCCTTCAGCCATCTGTGCTCGCGCCGCTGCCATGGGCGGAACAGTAGGCCGAAGCGCCCGCCCAACCCGGTAGGAACACCCCCGAACAGCCGATCCGCCCCACCGCGTTCTGTGACGCCGAACACCCGCGCACCGCGGTCCCGTTCCGGCCGAGTTGTCACCGGCACCGGCCCGCGTGGGAGACTGCGCCCGTGAGTGCCGATGACCGCCCCACGGGCCCGCCGAGCAAGACGTACGACTCCGCCTTCCTGAAGGCGTGCCGCCGCGAGCCGGTGCCGCACACGCCGGTCTGGTTCATGAGGCAGGCCGGCCGCTCGCTGCCGGAGTACCGCAAGCTCCGCGAGGGCATCGCCATGCTCGACTCCTGCATGCGGCCCGATCTGGTCACCGAGATCACCCTGCAGCCCGTGCGGCGGCACCAGGTGGACGCGGCGATCTACTTCAGCGACATCGTGGTCCCGCTCAAGGCCATCGGCATCGACCTCGACATCAAGCCCGGCGTCGGCCCGGTCGTCGCCCGGCCGATCCGCTCCCGCGCCGACCTGGCGCAGCTGCGCCCGCTGGAGCCCGACGACGTGGACTACGTGACGGCCGCGGTCGGCATGCTCACCGAGCAGCTCGGAACCACTCCGCTGATCGGATTCGCCGGCGCCCCCTTCACCCTGGCCAGCTACCTTGTGGAGGGCGGCCCGTCCCGCAACCACGAGCACACCAAGGCGATGATGTTCGGCGAGCCCGAGTTGTGGGCCGAACTGCTCGACCGCCTCGCCGGCATCACCTCCGCGTTCCTGAAGGTCCAGATCGAGGCCGGAGCCAGCGCGGTCCAGCTGTTCGACTCCTGGGTCGGCGCGCTCACGCCCGAGGACTACCGCACCCGGGTCATGCCCTCCTCCGCGAAGGTCTTCGACGCGGTGGCCGGCTACGGCGTGCCGCGCATCCACTTCGGCGTCGGCACCGGGGAACTGCTGGACCTGATGTCCGAAGCGGGCGCCGACGTGGTCGGCGCCGACTGGCGGGTGCCGCTCGACGAGGCCGCCCGCCGGGTCGGCCCCGGCAAGGCGATCCAGGGCAACCTGGACCCGGCCGTGCTGTTCGCCCCGCGTGAGGCCGTCGAGACGCAGGCCCGCCGGGTCCTGGACTCAGCCCGCGACCTGCCCGGCCACGTCTTCAACCTCGGCCACGGCGTGCTGCCCGACACCGACCCCGAGGCCCTCACCCGGCTCGTGGCGTACGTGCACGAGCAGACCGCGCGCTGAGGCGGCCGGCATGCGCGTCATCGTCGTCGGCGGCGGCATCAGCGGACTGGCCGCCGCCCACCGGCTGACCGAGGGCGGCGCCCACGTCACGGTGCTGGAGGCCGGGCAGCGGCTCGGCGGCAAGCTCATGACCGGAAGCGTCGCGGGCAGCACCGTCGACCTGGGCGCCGAGTCGCTGCTCGCCCGGCGCCCCGAAGCCGTGGACCTCGCGCGGGCCGTCGGCCTCACCGGCGCGCTCCAGCCGCCGGCCGTCGCCGGCGGCGCCATCTGGACCAGGGGCGCCGTCCGCCCCATGCCCGCCGGCCACGTCATGGGCGTGCCCGACGGCCCCGGAACCGTCGGCGAGGTGCTGTCCGCCGAGGGCCGGGCCCGCATCGGCGAGGAAGCGGACCTGCCGCCCACCGACCTGGGCACCGACGGCACCGACGTCGCCATCGGCACCTTCGTTGCCGAACGGCTCGGCCGCGAGGTCGTCGACCGCCTCGTCGAGCCGCTGCTGGGCGGTGTCTACGCGGGCGACGCCTACCGGATCTCGCTGCGGGCCGCAGTGCCCCAGCTGTTCGAGGCGGTCCGCAGCGAACCGTCGCTGCTCGCCGCCGTCCGGGCCGTCCGGCAGCGGGCCGCCGCCGCCCCGGTCGACGCACCCGTCTTCATGGGCGTCAGCGGCGGCGTGGGCCGCCTGCCGCAGGCCGTCGCCGACGCGGTGCGGGCCGCCGGCGGTGAGATCGTGCTCGGCGCGGACGTGCGCGGCCTGCGCAGGACCGGCCACGGCTGGCAGGTCACCGGCACGCACGGCTCACATGCCCTGCACGCTGTACACGAGGCCGACGCCGTGGTGATCGCCGTGCCCGCCCCGGCCGCCGCCCGGCTGCTCGCCGAGCAGGCACCGGCCGCCGCCACCGGGCTGTCCGGCATCGCGTACGCGTCCATGGCGCTGTGCACGCTCGCCTTCCGCCGCGCGGACATCGCCGAACCGCCCACCGGCAGCGGCTTCCTGGTGCCGCCGGTGGACGGGCGCACCATCAAGGCGTCCACCTTCGCCTCCAACAAGTGGCGGTGGATCGCGGACCAGGACCCCGGACTGTTCGTGCTGCGCACCTCCGTGGGCCGGCTCGGCGAGGAGGCGCTGCTGGACCGGGAGGACGGCGAACTGGTCGACCTCTCGCTGCACGACCTCAAGGAGGCCGTCGGCCTCACCGCCACCCCCGTCGACACCGCCGTCACCCGCTGGCACGCGGGCCTGCCGCAGTACGCGGTGGGGCACGTCGACCGGGTCGCCGCGGTCCGCGACGCCGTCGCGCGGGTGCCAGGGCTCGCCGTGTGCGGCGCCGCCTACGACGGCCTGGGCATCGCGGCGTGCGTGGCCGGGGGCCGGCAGGCAGCCGAGCAGACCCTGGCGCGGGCGTCGGGCGGGCAGGGGCGAGAATAGGGCCATGACTGCTGCACCGGAGAAAGCCCCCAACGCGGGCAAGAAGGCCAAGGACCTCAACGAGGTCATCCGCTACACCCTGTGGTCGGTCTTCCGGCTGCGCGACGTGCTCCCCGCCGACCGGTCCGGATACGCGGAGGAGGTCGAGGAGCTGTTCGAGCAGCTCGCCGCCAAGGACATCGTGGTGCGCGGCACCTACGACGTGTCCGGCCTGCGCGCCGACGCCGACGTCATGGTCTGGTGGCACGCGGAGACCTCCGACGCGCTCCAGGAGGCGTACAACCTCTTCCGCCGCACCCGGCTGGGACGCGCGCTGGTGCCGGTGTGGTCGAACATGGCGCTGCACCGCCCGGCGGAGTTCAACAAGTCGCACGTCCCCGCGTTCCTCGCCGACGAGCAGGCCCGCGAGTACGTCAGCGTCTACCCCTTCGTGCGCAGCTACGAGTGGTACCTGCTGCCCGACGAGGACCGTCGCCGGATGCTCGCCGACCACGGCAAGATGGCCCGCGGCTTCCCCGACGTGCGCGCCAACACCGTCGCGTCCTTCTCCCTCGGCGACTACGAGTGGCTGCTGGCCTTCGAGGCGGACGAGCTGTACCGCATCGTCGACCTGATGCGCCACCTGCGGGCCTCGGAGGCGCGTCTGCACGTGCGCGAGGAGGTGCCGTTCTACACGGGACGCCGCCGCGCCGTCGCCGAACTGGTCGCCGGACTGGCCTGAACCGTCCCGTCCGCCGCCGGGGACACCGGCCGTGCCCCCGGCGGCGGCTCGACGTCAGCGGCCGGCCACCGCAGGACGCGGCTCGTCGCCCGCGCCGGGCAGCGCGCGCCGCTGCACCTCGCCGTACACCGGCTCGGGCGACGGCCGGCCCTCGCAGTCGGTGTCGCCGTCCGGCACGGTGCCCTCCAGCAGGTAGCCCTCCAGATGCGTGTTGACGCAGGAGTTCGGTCCGCCGGACAACCCGTGCGAGCCCGCGTCGCGTTCGGTGACGAGCACCGACCCGGGCAGCCGCCGCCGCACCTCCAGCGCCCCCTCGTACGGGGTCGCCGCGTCACCGGTCGCCGCCAGCAGCAGCACCGGCGGCAGCTCACCGGGCGCCGTGCCCACCTCCACCGGCTCGCGCTGCTCGCCCTGCCAGTAGGCGCACGGCAGGTTCAGCCACGCGTTCTCCCAGGTCTCGAACGGCGCCTTGCGGGCCAGTTCGGTGTTGTCCCGGTCCCAGCGGGACCAGTTCCGCGGCCAGGGCGCGTCACCGCACTGCGTGGAGGTGTACACCGCGGAGCTGTTCTCCGCGGCGACCGCGCGGCGCGGGTCGCGCCGGGCGGTGCCGACCAGCGGCTTGCGGTTGCCCTTGCGGAACTCGGCCAGCTCGTAGGCGCGCCGCGCCCACACCTCGTCGCTGTAGCCGGTGTCGAGGTAGCTCTCCAGCAGTTCGCGCGGCCCCACCTCGCCGTTCGCCGGCTCCCGCTCCAACTCGTCGCGGACCGCGTCGAAGGAGCGCTGCACCTCCGCCTCGGTCCGGCCCAGGCCGTAGACGTCGTGGTGTCCGGCGACCCAGATCTTCCAGTCGCTCCACCGGTCCTCGAAGGCCAGCGACTGGGCCAGGTTGGAGCCGTACCAGATCTTCGCCGGGTCGGGGTCGACGACGGAGTCCAGCACCAGCCGGCGGACCCGCTCGGGGAAGAACGTGGCGTACACCGAGCCGATGTAGGTGCCGTAGGAGACACCCAGGTAGGACAGGCGGTCGCTGCCCAGCGCCGCCCGCAGCACGTCCAGGTCGCGGGCGTTGTCGGCGGTCGTGGAGTGGCCGAGCCGGTCGCCCTGCCGCTGCGCGCAGCCCTCCGCGTAGCGGGCGGCCTCGGCGTTCTTCTGCCGCTTGAACTCCTCCGACGGTTCGCGCGGCGACGGGTTGGGGGCCTGCCAGTACTCCTTCGGATCCTGGCACGACAGCGGCGCGGACCTGCCGACGCCTCGCGGTGCGAACCCCACCAGGTCGTAGGCGGTGTTGAGCTTCTTCCAGGTGCCGCCGAGCACCAGCGAGTACAGCGGGAAGTTCATGCCGCTGCCGCCGGGCCCGCCCGGGTTGTAGAGCAGTGGCCCCTGCCGGTCCTGCTGGTCGCCCGTCGCGGCGAGGCGGCTCACGGTGAGGTCCAGGGTGTCGCCGTCCGGGTTCCGGTAGTCGACCGGCACGGTGACCGTGCCGCAGCGCACCGGCTCCGGCAGCCTTTCCTCGGCCGCGCACGGACGCCAGTCCACTCCGGCCTCCGCGGCCCGGCTGCCGGCCACCGCCACGCCGCGGGCCTCGGCTGCGCCGTGCCGCTCGGCACCTGGGCGTTCGGCGCCGGGCCGTACGGCACCGGGGCGCGGCGCCAGGGGCCGGGCCGCCCACGGCGGATCGGGGTGCTCCCGGGCCGTCGAGAGCCGACCGGTGAACGTGCCGCCGTGCAGGTCCGCGAGCGGGTCCGCACCGGGAGATCCGGCGGCGGTCGCCGGACCGGCACCCACCGGCCCGGCCACCGTGGCGACCAGCACCATGGCCCCGAGAGCACCGAACACCGCTGTCCTTGTTGCTGACGTCACATGCACCCCTTCGTACCGATGGACAATCCGATGATCGGAGTGCGGTGTTCGGGGGTACACCACTGTGCGGCGGTGTCGCCGGCAGTCCTTCGAAAGGGTGGCGGTCGTTGCGCCGAGTGCGGTGGTACCGGGCATCGGTCCACCGACGGGTGCCACTTCGCGGCAGGCGCGCCTGCCTGCCTCGCCGGGCCGGTACCGCCCAGGGCCCCCACACCGGCGTGGGATAGCGTGCGCCGGAGCGGCCCGACCACCAACCGACTTGAAAACCCCACGTCAGGGACGTCTTGATGCACTCTCTACTGGCCTTCCTGGACCGGCTGCAACGCAGACTGGGGCTCAGGACCGACTCCGTCATCTTCTTCACCTCGGCGGCGCTCACGCTGGTCTTCGTCGCCGCCACCATCCTGCTGACGGACCAGGTCGACTCCGTGTTCCGTGTCGCGTCGGACTGGTTGAAGCGCAGCCTGGGCTGGTTCTACATCCTGGGCGTCACCTCGTTCCTGATCTTCCTGTTCTGGATCGCCGTCAGTCGGTACGGGCACGTACGGCTGGGACCCCAGGGGTCGCGGCCGGAGTACAGCAACCGGGCCTGGTTCGCGATGCTCTTCGCCGCCGGGATCGGCACGATCCTGATGTTCTGGGGTGTCGCCGAGCCGATCAGCCACTTCGCCGTCCCGCCGCAGAGCGGGGTCGACCCGCAGTCGGTGGAGGCTGCGGAGATGGCGATGGCGTACTCGCTGTACCACTTCGGCCTGCACACCTGGACGATCTTCTGCCTGCCCGGCCTGTGTTTCGCCTACTTCATCCACCGGCGGGGCCTGCCCTTCCGGGTCAGCTCGATCCTGCACCCGATCCTGGGCGAGCGCATCCACGGCCCGATCGGCAAGACCGTCGACATCACCGCGGTGATGGGCACGCTCTTCGGCGTCGCCGTCTCCATCGGCCTGGGCACGATGCAGATCAACAGCGGGCTGTCCGAGCTGTTCGGCATCGCGGAGAGCAGGACCGTGCAGCTCGCCATCATCGTGGTGGTCACCGCCATCGCGACGGCCTCCGTGGCGGCCGGCCTGGACAAGGGCATCAAGCGGCTGTCGAACATCAACATCAGCATGGCCGTCGGCCTGCTGCTCTTCGTCCTGGTGGCCGGTCCCACGCTGTTCCTGCTGCGCGGCGTCATCGAGACGACGGGCACCTACCTCAGCTCGCTGGTGCCGCTGTCGTTCTGGAACGACACGTTCGCCGACAGCGGCTGGCAGGGCAGCTGGACGGTCTTCTACTGGGCGTGGACGATCACCTGGTCGCCGTTCGTGGGCATCTTCATCGCCCGCATCTCCAAGGGCCGCACCATCCGCGAGTTCGTCCTGGGCGTGCTGGCGCTGCCGACCGCCTTCACCATCGTGTGGTTCAGCGTCTTCGGGCTCTCAGCGATCCGCCTCCAGATGGACGGCACCGCCGACCTGGTCGACGAGGTCGTCGAGCAGAACGACATCCCCGGCGCGCTCTTCGCCTTCCTGGACAGCTTCCCGTTCGCGACCTTCCTGGCAGCGGTGTCGGTCCTCATCGTGGTCATCTTCTTCACCACCTCGGCCGACTCCGCCTCGCTCGTGGTGGACGTGCTCACCGTCGGCACCGACGAGGGGCAGAGCCCGACCCGGCAGCGGGTGTTCTGGGCGATCACGGAGGGCGTGGTCGCCGGCACGCTGATCGCCGCGACCGGCACCGGCGGGCTCGCCGCGCTGGAGCAGGTCATCACCGTGGTGGGACTGCCGTTCTTCTTCATAGCGTTCCTGATGATGTACTCCCTGGTACGCGGTCTGCGTGCGGACTTCCCCGAGCTGGGCGGTCCGCCGCCGGGACTGCTGCAGGAGGACTCGGGACGGGGCAGGCGCCGCGGGCTGACCTGGCGGGCGGCACGGCCGCGGCAGCTCCCGTCCTCCGGTGCCCGCCGCCGGGCGAACGGCGGGGGCGGTAGGGGCGGTAGGGGCGGTGGAGGAGAAGCCGCCTCGGAGCGCGAGGGGCCCGGCTGAGCGAGGGATCTGCCTGAGGGAGGGTCAGAACGCTGGTGAGGCCCCGCGATCGGGGGGACGTCGCGGGGCCTCACACCTGTCAACGGGCAGCGGTGAGGCCAGGTTCCCGGCTCAGCTGACCGAGGCGGCGACGAGGTCGGAGACCTTCACGAACCGGTAGCCCCGCTCACGGAGCTCCGGCACGAGGCGGCGGACCGCCTCGGCGGTCGCCGGCGCCGCGCTGAGCGTGCAGTGCATCACCACCACCGACCCCGGCCGCACCCCGTCGAGCACCCGGGACACCACGTCGTCCGCGTCGTCGTTGAACGGGTCGCCGCTCATCACGTCCCACTGGATCGCGGTCGCGCCCTCGGCGCCCACCGCGCGCAGCGCCGCGTCGTCGTGGCAGCCGCCGGGAAAGCGGAAGTACGGCACCGGTTCCGGCACGCCGGCCGCGCGCAGGGCGGCGAACCCCTCGCGGACCTCGGCGCGCTGACGGCCCGGGTCCAGCACCGGCAGCCCGTGGCACGGTCCGGTGAAGGCGTGGTGGGAGAAGGAGTGGTTGCCCACCTCGAACAGCGGGTCACGTCCGATCGACCGGGCCTGACCGGGGTAGGTGCGCGCCCACATGCCCGTCATGAAGACGGTGGCCGGCACCTTCTCCCGGCGCAGCACGGAGATCAGGTCGGGGTTGTCGAACCGCTCGCCGCCGGCGGCGCGGTCGGTCTGGTCGGCCGTCATGTCGGCGTCGAAGGTGAGCGCCACGGTCCTGTCGGCGGTGTCGCGGGGACCGTTGAGGAAGACGGCGGCCCGTCCGCTGGCGGTGGCGGGCAGGGTCATGGGCTTCTGCGGGGCGGCGTCCGCGGCCGGGCCCGCCTTCTGCTGGGGTGCGACGGCCTGCGGGGCGGCCGCCTTCGAGGCGGGGGCTTCCGTGCTGCCGCAGGCCGCGGTGGCGGTGAGGGCGAGCACGCTGAGCGCCAGGACAACTCTTCGGAGTGGGATGATCACGCTGCGAACCTAGCCCGGTGGTCGGCCGGGGGCGCGCGGACTGACCCCTTCGGTCGAGGCGGGCAGCGCAATCGATGTACGCTTGACGCAAGCGAGACGGCGCGTATCGTCTCGCTAAGGTGCGAAGGCACCCACCTGTATCGCCGAGCCTGCTCCGGACCGCGAGACCGCCGGGCCCTGCGTGTCCACCGAGTACGCCGCCGAAGTGAAGGAATCCCCATGACCGTGCCCGCCGCCGCCCCGCACACCCCCTCCGCCTCGAAGCCGCTCTCCGCCGACCGGGTCTGGTTCGTCACCGGGGCGAGCCGGGGCCTGGGGCTGGCGTTCACCGAGGCCGCGCTCGCCGCCGGGGACCGGGTCGTCGCCGTCGCCAGGACCCTCGACGGGCTGGCTGCCCCGGCCGCCGAACACGGCGACCGGCTGCTCACCCTGCCCCTGGACGTCACCGACCGGGACGCCGTGCGCAACTCGGTCGACACCGCCGTGCGGCACTTCGGCCGGCTCGACGTGGTGGTGAACAACGCGGGCTTCCTCGCGGCGGGGATGGTCGAGGAGTTCACCGAGGCCGAGGCCCGCGCGCAGTTCGACACCAACTTCTTCGGCGCGCTGTGGGTGAGCCAGGCCGTGCTTCCCCACCTGCGGGCGCAGGGTGGCGGCCACCTCGTGCAGGTGTCCAGCATCGGCGCGCTGGCCGGATACCCGTTGTCCGGACTGTACGGCGCCAGCAAGTCCGCCCTGGAGGGCATGAGTGAGGCACTGGCCGCCGAGGTGGCGCCCTTCGGGGTGAAGGTCACCCTGGTCGAGCCCGGCGGCTACTGGACCGGTCTCTACACCACCGGCCTGGCCGCCACCACGCCCATGGTCGCCTACGCGCCCCTGCGGGCCGAACTGGAGAAGCAGTTCGCCGAAGGGTCCGTCGACAGCCTTCCCGAGCTGGCCGCGCGGGCCGTGCTGGAACTGGTCGACAGTGAGGAGCCGCCCCTGCGGCTGCTGCTGGGCAGCGCCGTCTACGACCTGGCGTTCGACATCACCCGCGGGCGGCAGGAGACCTGGGCGGCCTGGGAGCGGACGAGCCGCGCCGCCGAGCAGGCCGTGCCGGCGCCTCCCGGCTACGGCGCCTGAGTCACGGCCTTCACGAGCCGGTCAGGCTCTTGGCGTCGCGTGCCAGGGCGGTCAGCCGGGAGATCGCCCGGAAGTACTTCTTGCGGTACCCGCCGGACAGCATCTCCTCGCTGAACAACTGGTCGAACGGCCGGCCCGAGGCCAGCACCGGCACCTCGCGGTCGTACAGCCGGTCGGCCAGCACCACCAGGCGCAGCGCCGTCGACTGGTCCGGCACGGGTGTGACGTCGGTGAGGCAGACCGCCGAGACGCCGTCGCACAGCGCCCCGTAACGGCTGGGGTGGACCCGGGAGAGGTGGTCCAGCAGGGCGGGGAAGTCGTCCAGCGAGGCTCCCGGGGTGCGGTGTGCGGCCCGGGTGACCTGCTCGCCGTCCAGCGGCGGCGGGGCCTGCGGCAGGCCGCGGTGGCGGTAGTCCTCGCCGTCGATGCGCAGCGGCCGGAAGTGCGCGGACAGCCCCTGGATCTCCCGGAGGAAGTCCGCCGCCGCGAAGCGGCCCTCGCCCAGCTTGCCGGGCAGGGTGTTGGAGGTGGCGGCCAGTGCCACGCCCGACTCGACGAGGCGGCTGAGCAGGCTGGACACCAGCACGGTGTCGCCCGGGTCGTCCAGTTCGAACTCGTCGATGCACAGCAGGCGGTGCTCGCCCAGCGTGCGCACGGTCTGCTGGAAACCGAGCGCGCCGACCAGGTTCGTCAGCTCGACGAAGGTGCCGAACGCCTTGTGCTCGGGCGGCGCCGGTGTCGCGTGCCACAGCGAGGCCAGCAGGTGGGTCTTGCCGACGCCGTAACCGCCGTCCAGGTAGACGCCGCGCGGGCCCTCGGCGGCAGCCGGGGCCGACCGCCGCCAGAACCGGCGGAGCCGGCCGTCGCCGGAGGCCGTCGCGCCGCCCAGGCCGGCGGCGAAGCCGCCGAGCACGCGGACCGCCTCCGCCTGGCTGGGCTGCCCGGGGTCGGGCACGTAGGTGTCGAAGCGCACCGCGTCGAAGCGCGGCGGCGGCACCAGCTCGGCGACCAGGCGTTCGGCCGGGACGTGCGGCTCCCTGCCGGTCAGGGACGCCGGACGCCCGCCGGCGGGGGGAGCGGGCGGCTGCGGGGAGGCTGCGGAGGTCGGCACTCGGTCAACTCTACGGCGCCCGGCAGGGCGGGCGGCCCGGTAGTGGCCCGTGCCACACTGCGACGCATGCGACGTCTGTTCCCCGTCTCCGCCCACCAGTCCGATTCCGCCGATCGCCAGTGGAGCCTCGACGAGCTGGCCGACGCGTACGCCTATCCGCCCGGGGACGGGTCCGGCTGGCTGCGGGCCAACATGGTCGCGTCCGTGGACGGCGCCGCCCATCACCAGGGGCGCTCCCAGCCGCTGTCCGGCGCCGCCGACATGCGCGTCTTCGGAGTGCTGCGCGCGCTGGCGGACGCGGTGGTCGTCGGTGCTGAAACGGTTCGCCGGGAGGGCTACCGGCCGGCCCGCGCTCGGGAGGCGTTCGCCGCCCGGCGAGCGGCGGCCGGGCAGACGCCGGCCCCGGCTGTGGCGGTGGTCAGCGCGGGGCTGGACCTGGACTTCTCGGCGCCGCTGTTCACCGGGCCGCTCACCCCGACGCTGGTGGTCACCGGAGCACAGGCCCCGCCGGAGCGGGTCGCCGCGGCCCGCCGGGCGGGGGCGGAGGTGCTGGTCGCCGGCGACGGCGCGGGGGCGGATCCCGGGCGGGTGCCGGGTGTGCTCGCCGCGCGCGGGCTGACGCGGCTGCTCACGGAGGGCGGTCCGCGGGTGCTCGGCCAGTTCGCGGCGGCGGGTGTGCTGGACGAGCTGTGCCTGACGGTGTCCCCGCGGCTCGCCGGGGGAGAGGCCGAGCGCATCACCAGCGGCCCCGCGCTCGCGGTCCCGGCGGACTTCTCGCTGGAGGCCGTGCTGGAGGAGACCGGATACCTGTTCACCCGCTACCGACGGGCCCGTCAAGTAGCGGAATGACACGTTCCGTTTATCGTCGGTCGGGCAGACTGAAGAACGCGCACCCCGTGCGGACTCGGGGCAGGATGGTTTCTGTGCGGCTCCGGCGGGAGCCGTGGAAGAGAAGGGCACCGGCAGTGTTCACGAGCGTACTGATGATCGAGAAGCCGCTGGTGTCCGCGGACGTGGACCTCGTCACGACGCTTCACGGCGAGGAGGAGGTCTCCTTCGTCGTGCTCATGCAGCCGCGTGGGGACCAGGACCGGCTGCTGCGCGCACTGGACGACGTGGCTCTGGGTGAACTGGTCGACGCCGTGCAGGAGGGCGACGAGCCCGAGGGGGAGGAGGCGCTGCCCCCGGCCCGCCTCGCCCTGGAGCACTCACTGAGATCGCTGCGCGACGCGGGCGCGGAGGCGGTCGGGCAGATCATCGAGCACCACCCGCTGGACCTGCTCACCTCGGTGGTCGAGCAGACCGGGGCCGACGAGGTGATCGTGCTGACCGCGCCCCACCTGGTGGAGGAGTTCTTCCACCGAGACTGGGCCTCCCGGGCCCGGCACAAGGTGGGCGTTCCCGTACTCAAGCTGTTCGCCCACTCCGACTGACGCCTGGCCACGGCCGGACCCGCGACGTGGACAGAAAGCCGACAGAAGGCCGACAGAAGGCCGACAGACAACGGGCCGGAACGGCGGGCACGGAAATTCGGTAGGCCGTTTTGCCCGTGTCGTGTGCGTTGATCAAGCCGGTGGGCCGGATCATAATCAGCCCGTGGTGACTTGTTGCGTTCCGCCGGAAGGTGCGGACGTGTTGCGGAACGTGGTCCCAGCCGCCCCGCGCAGGCGGAACGCCCGCCGGCGCCGCATTCGCCTGACACCGGCCGGGCACGCGGAACGGCCGTGCACGACTCCGCCTTCCGCGTACGTGCGCGCCCCACCGCCGGGCCGGGACACGCCGTCCACCGTCGACTTCTGCCGACACCGCACTCAGAAGGGACATCACCGTGGCGACCGAGGGAGACAGCGGGAACGCGGCTGAGGGGACAATCGCCACCCCGGTGGCGGAACCACCGGGGGAGACACGTCTGAAGCCGGTGGTCTTCATCGGCTCCTCGTTCATGATCGTGGCCCTCTCCATCTGGGCGATCATCACGCCGACAGGCGCCGAGAACACCATCGGCGTCGTGGTGGACTGGATCTCCAACGTATTCGGCTGGTACTACTTCCTCGCCGCCACGCTCTATCTGCTGTTCGTCGTGTACGTCGCGATCTCCCGGTACGGGAGCATCAAACTTGGCCCCAAGCACTCCAAGCCCGACTACGGGTTGTTCGCCTGGGCGGCGATGCTGTTCGCCGCCGGCATCGGCATCGACCTGATGTTCTTCTCCGTCGCCGGGCCGGTGAACCACTACCTGGCGCCGCCCGAAGGCGACGCGGAGACGGTCGAGGCCGCCCGGCAGGCCGTGGTGTGGACGCTCTTCCACTACGGCATCACCGGCTGGGCCATGTACGCGCTGATGGGCATGGCGCTGGGCTACTTCGCCTTCCGCTACCGGCTTCCCCTGGCCATCCGCTCCGCGCTCTACCCGCTCATCGGCCGGCGCATCCACGGCCGGATCGGCGACTCGGTCGACCTCGCCGCCATCATCGGTACCGTCTTCGGCATCTCGGTGTCGCTCGGTATCGGCGTGGTGCAGCTCAACTACGGGCTGAACTTCCTCTTCGGCGTGCCCGAGGGGATTCCCGCGCAGATCTCCCTCATCGTCGTCGCGGTGCTGATGGCCACGGTGTCAGCGGTGGCCGGCGTGGACCGCGGTATCAGGCGGCTCTCCCAGCTCAACGTGCTGCTGGCGATCCTCCTGATGTTCTTCCTGCTGGTCGTCGACAGCCCCGTCCGGCTGCTCAACAGCCTCATCCTCAACATCGGCGACTACGTCAGCCGCTTCCCGTCGATGAGCCTCAACACCTTCGCCTACGACCCGCCCACCGAATGGCTCAACGCCTGGACGCTGTTCTTCTGGGCCTGGTGGATCGCCTGGGCGCCGTTCGTCGGACTGTTCCTGGCCCGCATCTCGCGGGGCCGCACCATCCGCCAGTTCGTCGCCGCCACTCTGGTGATCCCGTTCCTGTTCACGCTGACCTTCCTCTCCGTGTTCGGCAACAGCGCGCTCAGCGTGGTCCGCGGCGGCAACGACGCGTTCGGAACGAACGCGGTGGAGTCGCCCGAGCAGGGGTTCTACGGGCTGCTCGCCCAGTACCCGGGAGCGACGTTCAGCGCCGGTCTGGCCACCTTCGTCGGTCTGCTGCTCTACGTCACCTCCGCCGACTCCGGCGCTCTGGTGATGAGCAATCTCAGCTCCCACCTGCCCACGCCGATCACCGACGCCGCGGCCTGGGTGCGGATCTTCTGGGCGGCGGCCACCGGCCTGCTCACCCTGGCGATGCTGCTGGTCGGCGGAGTGGACGCGCTGACCAGCGCCACCATCATCATGGGGCTGCCGTTCTCGTTCGTGATGTTCCTGATCATGTGGGGGCTCTACAAGGCACTGCGCACCGAACGCATGCGCGAGGACGCCCTGAGCACGTCCCTGCCCGCGTCCCTGTCCGGGCGCACGCACCGCGACCAGGTCGCCGGCCGCAACTGGCGCCAGCGGCTGACCCGGGCACTGTCCTACCCCGGCAAGCGCGCCGGACAGCGCTTCGTGGTCGAGGTGTGCCGCCCGGCGCTCCAGGAGGTCGCCGCAGAACTGCAGAGCCAGGGCGTGGACGCGCAGGTCACGGAGGAGCCGGACGAGACCGTGGGCATCCCGCACGTGTGCATCAGGGTGCCGATCGGCGGGCGGGAGGAGTTCCTCTACCGGGTGTGGCCCATCGAGACCGCCGCGCCGGCCTTCGCCACCCGCTCGGTCACCGAGCACGACACCTACGTGCGCTTCGAGGTGCACCTGGGAGAGGGCAGCCAGGGCTACGACGTGATGGGCTACAGCAAGGAGCAGCTCATCGGCGACATCCTCGACCAGTACGAGCGGCACCTGGAGTTCCTGCGGCTGCACCGGGAGGCGTCGGCGCGTTCCGCACTGCCCGGCCACCGGCCAGACACGGCCGAGGCCGAACTCGCCGAGGGCGACGACTGACGCCCCCTCCCCCGGGGAAGCGGCCCCGGCCGCACGGCCGTCCCCGCTCGGCGGGGGCGGGCCGGGGCGCCGCCGGGGAGTGCGAGAATCCCTCAGGAACCGGCCGCACCCTGGCCGGACCGAGGACGACCTGAGGGAGACCCGCACATGGCACCGGCTGCCCCGCCCGGCATGGACAGGCCGCACTTCGTCGGTATCGGCGGAGCCGGTATGTCGGGCATCGCGAAGATCCTCGCCCAGCGCGGAGCGAAGGTGGCCGGCAGTGACAGCCGGGAGTCGGCGTCCGTCGTGGCGCTGCGCGCACTGGGCGCCACCGTGCACCTGGGCCACGCCGCCGAGCACCTCGACGCGGCGAGCACCGCCGTTGTCGTCTCCTCCGCCATCCGCGCGGACAACCCGGAGCTGAAGGCCGCCGAGCAGCTCGGCATCCCGGTGGTGCACCGCTCGGACGCGCTCGCCGCCCTCATGGACGGGCTGCGCCCCGTCGCCGTCGCCGGCACCCACGGCAAGACCACCACCACGTCGATGCTCGCCGTCAGCCTGCGCAGCCTCGGCCTCGACCCGTCCTACGCCATCGGCGGCGACCTGGACGCGCCCGGTTCCAACGCCCACCACGGCACGGGCGAGATCTTCGTCGCCGAGGCGGACGAGAGCGACCGCAGCTTCCACCGCTACGCGCCCGAGGTCGCCATCATCCTCAACGTGGAGCTGGACCACCACGCCAACTACGCGTCGATGGAGGAGATCCACGCCTCCTTCGAGACGTTCGTCGGCCGGGTCCGGCCCGGCGGGACGCTGGTGGTCTCCGCGGACCACGAGGGTGCGCGCGAACTGACCTCCCGCGTCCGCGGTCGGGACGGCCTGACCGTGGTCACCTACGGCGAGTCGGCGGACGCCGACGTGCGGGTGCTGTCCGTCGTGCCGCGCGGCCTGACCAGCGAGGTCACCGCCGAGATCGGCGGTGAGCGGCTGACGTTCACCGTCTCCGTACCCGGCAGCCACTACGCGCACAACGCGGTCGCCGCGCTCGCCGCGGGCGCCGCCGCCGGCATCGAGCCCGCCGTGCTCGCGCCCGCGCTCGCCTCCTACACCGGAGTGAAGCGCCGCCTCCAGCTGCTCGGTGAGGCGGCCGGCGTGCAGGTGATCGACTCCTACGCCCACCATCCCACCGAGATGACCGCGGACCTCGCCGCGATCCGCGGCGCCCTCGCCGACCGCCCCGGCAGCCGGGTGCTCGTCGTCTTCCAGCCGCACCTGTTCAGCCGCACCCAGGAGCTCGGCACCGAGATGGGCCAGGCCCTGGCCCTGGCCGACGCCTCCGCGGTGCTGGACATCTACCCGGCCCGGGAGGACCCGATCCCGGGTGTGACCAGCGCACTCATCGTCGACGCGGCCCGAGCCGCGGGCGCCGACACCCGGCCCGTGCACAGCATGGCGGAGATCCCCGGACTGCTGGCCGGAATGACCCGGCCGGGGGACCTTGTTCTCACCATGGGGGCAGGCGACGTGACCGACCTCGGTCCCGGCATCCTGTCCCGCCTGGAGAACGGAGACCACGGCTGATGTCCTACGAGATCGAGAAGCCCGACGAGCAGTGGCGCGCCGAGCTGAGCCCCGAGGAGTACCGGGTACTGAGGAACGCCGGCACCGAGCCCGCCTTCGTCGGCGAGTACACCGACACCAGGACCGAGGGCGTGTACAGCTGCCGTGGCTGCGGCAGCGAGCTGTTCCGCTCCGACACGAAGTTCGACTCGCACTGCGGATGGCCGTCGTTCTTCGACCCGGCCGACTCCGACGCCGTCGAACTGCTGCACGACTCCTCGATGGGCATGACCCGCACCGAGGTGCGCTGCGCTCGCTGCGGCTCGCACCTGGGGCATGTCTTCTCCGGCGAGGGCTATCCCACACCCACCGACCAGCGCTACTGCATCAACTCGATCTCGCTGCGTCTGGAGCCCGCGCAGAGCTGAGTTCACCCACCGGGCGCCATTTCGAGGCGCGGGCGGCCCGCCCGTCGAACCGAGGGTGGAGCCCGCCCGCGCCACGAGGCGCCGACCGGGGAGCACCGGGGGTGTCCCGGAGCCCCGGCCGACGCCGGCGGGGGGTGGCGATCGTGCGCGCCGGGAACAGAGTAGGACGCCCGACCCGGCCGGTGGATCAGGCGTCAGGACGATCCGCCCCCGCCGACCGGCGGGGGCGCGAGCCGCCGCCGACGTGGCGGAACCCGACCTGCCCGGCGCGCGGCGGGCCGCCTTGACGGCTCGTCCACTCCGGCGAAGACTTCCGGTGTGTCCTCGCCGGCAGCGCCTTCCGCTCGGGTCCCGACCGCCACCTACCGACTGCAGATCCAGCCGGACTACCCCCTTCCGGCCGCAGCGCTCGACGTGCCGTACCTGGCGTCGCTGGGCGTCTCCCACCTGCACCTGTCGCCCGTGCTGGAAGCCGTGCCCGGCTCCGGCCACGGCTACGACGTGACCGACCCCGCCCGGGTCCGCGCCGAACTCGGCGGCGAGCAGGGACTGCGGGCCCTCTCCCGGACCGCCGCGGAGCACGGGCTGCGGCTGGTCCTCGACATCGTGCCCAACCACATGGCGCTGCCCGCCGACACCTCACTCAACCGGCCGCTGTGGGAGGTGCTGCGGCACGGGCCGCAGTCGCCCTGGGCCCGCTGGTTCGACATCGACTGGGCGGCCGGCGGCGGCCGGATCCTGCTGCCCGTCCTCGGCGGCCGACTCGGCTCCCAACTCGACGCGCTCTCCGTCGTCAACGGCGAACTCCGCTACGGCCCGCACCGGTTCCCGCTCCGCGACGGCACGGCGGACCTGCCGCTGCCCGCACTGCTCGACGCCCAGCACTACCGGCTCGCCTGGTGGCGCCTGGCCCGCACCGACCTCAACTACCGCCGGTTCTTCTCCATCTCGGAGCTGATCGGCGTCCGCGTCGAGGACGAGGAGGTCTTCGGCGCCGTCCACGAGCGGGCCCTCGCCCTGCTGCGGGACGGCGTGGCCCACGGACTGCGCATCGACCACCCCGACGGCCTCACCGACCCGGCCCGGTACCTGCGCCGCCTGCACGCCGCCACCGGCGGCACCTGGACGGTGGTGGAGAAGATCCTCGCCGCCGACGAGCGGCTGCCGGCGGACTGGCCCGCCGACGGCACCACCGGCTACGACGCCCTCCGGCACCTCGACGGACTGTTCGTCGACCCGCAGGGCGTGCGCGAACTCAGCCGCTCCTATGCGAAGTTCACCGCCGTCCCCGCCGACCGCGGCGCCGACTGGGCGGCGACGGTCCGCGCCGCCGCCCACGAGGTGATCGGCCACGAGCTGGCCGCCGAGGTCGCCCGCCTGGTGCGGGCCGCCCGCCGCATCCTCGACGACTCGCCCGACCCGGCACTGCGCGACCACGCCGACTGGGCCCTGGCCACCGCCGTACGCGAGATCCTGGTCAGACTGCCCGTCTACCGCGTGTACCCGCCGACCGGGCCGGAGGAGACGGCGCTGCTCACCGCCGCCGCCCGGGACGCACGCAGCGCATTCGCCGTGCCGGAGGAGGCGGAGACACTGGACGTGGTCTGCCGACTCGCCTGCGACCACCCCGAGTTCGCCCCGCGCTTCGCCCAGGTCAGCGCGGCGCTGCGGGCCAAGTCCGTGGAGGACACCGCCTTCTACCGCTACATCCCGCTGCTCTCCGCAGCGGAGGTCGGCGGCGACCCCGGACGGCCCGCGGTGGACCCGGCCGAGTTCCATGCCTTCTGCACCCGCGTCCAGCGGGACTGGCCGGCCACCGGCACCGTGCTGTCCACCCACGACGCCAAGCGCAGCGCGGACGTGCGCGCCTCGCTCGCGGTGCTCAGCGAGTGCCCCGAACGCTGGACCGCCCTGCTGGAGCAGGTCACCGGCGGCGGTACCGACCGGCACACCGCCTGGCTGGTCTGGCAGACCGCCTTCGGACTGGGTGAGGCCGACCGCGACCGGCTGCTGCCCGCCGTGCTCAAGTCGGTGCGCGAAGCCGGGCTGCGCACCAGTTGGACCGAGCAGGACGCCGCCTACGAGGCCGAGGTGGAACGCCTCGTCGAGGACGGGCCCTGCGGTCCGCCGGGGCGCGCGCTCGGCGCGCTGGCGGACGAACTGGACGGCGCCGCCCGTGGCAACACGCTGGGCATGGCGCTGCTGCACCTCACCATGCCGGGCGTGCCCGACCTCTACCAGGGCACCGAGCGCCCCTACCGGGCCCTGGTGGACCCCGACAACCGGGCGCCGCAGCGCTTCCCCGAGCCGCTGCCGTCCGGTGAACCGCCCGCCGGGGCGGGGGAGAAGCTGCGCCTGACCGTCACCGCCCTGCGGCTGCGCCGCGCACATCCGCAGTGGTTCGGCGCCGACGGCGACTACCGGCCGCTGTCCGCCGACGGCCCGGCCGCCGCGCACTGCGTGGCGTTCGTGCGGGCGGACCGCGTGCTGCCGGTGGCCACCCGCCTCTCCCGCCGCCTCGCGGAGCGCGGCGGCTGGGCGGGGACCGTGCTGCCGCTGCCCGCCGGGCAGTGGCGCGACGCGCTGACCGACCGCACCTTCGAGGGCCCCTGCCCGCTGGCGGACCTGCTCACGGACAGCCCCGTGGCACTGCTCGTCAGGCAGTGAGTGAACTCGGGGGCGAGCCGTCAGGGAGCGGTGAGGCGGAATCCGACCTGGCCGAACCGGACCTGGTCACCGGACCGGACGGCGATGGACCCCGTCAGCCGACGGCCGTTCACCCAGGTGCCGTTGGCCGAGCCGAGGTCGCGCAGCTGCCAGCCGGTGCCGGTGTGCCTCAGCTGCGCGTGCGCGCGGGAGACGGTGTGGTCGTTGAGCCGCAGCACGGAACCCGGCGCCCGGCCGATCGACAGCGGGTAGGGGCCGGGCCCCGGCAGCAGCAGCTCGGGCAGGCGTTCGGCACGCCAGGCCCGGCGCAGCCGCTGGGAGAACGCGGAGGCCCGGCTCACCGTGCGCAGCAGCAGCCCCGGGCCTGTGCGCTGCGGGCCCAGGTCGTGCACCGCGGCGTGCAGTTCGTCGGGTCTGCGGGCGAGCAGGACCAGTTCCATCCGGCGGGCGAAGGTGTTCTGCGAGACCTGGCCCCGCACCGCGCTCTCCCGCAGCACGTCGAGGGCACGTTCCCGTTCCGCGTCGGAGACCCGCGGGGGCTGCGCGCCGAACTCGAGTGACGTCATGAGCCCTGATTCTCCCGGGAGCGACGGGGGCTGTCCACAGGGGACATGTCCCCAGCCCGTCACAGTCGTCCGGCGGCGGCGAGCGGGACGCAAGCCACGCATGTTTCTTCGGTCGACTCCCGCGATGCACGCGGCGCTAGGGTCGGGTGCATGGCTTCCCCAGATGTCACCCTGCGTCCTGTGCATCCCAGCGATCTGCCGGTCTTCTTCCGGCACATGAGTGACCCCGAGTCGAACCGGATGGCCGCCTTCACCGCTGAGGACCCGACGGACCGGGCCCACTTCGACGCCCACTGGAAGCGTGTCCTCGCCTTGCCCGACGTCGTCACCCGCACCGTGCTCGCGGACGGCGACGTGGTCGGGCACGCGGCCGTCTACGGCGAGCCGGGCGAGCGGGAGGTCACGTACTTCATCGATCGCTACTACTGGGGGCGGGGCATCGCGACCGCGGCGCTACGCGGGCTGCTCGCCGAGGTCCGCGAACGCCCGCTGCTCGCCCAGACGGCGGCGGACAACACCGGATCGGTACGGGTCCTGGAGAAGTGCGGCTTCAAGGTCGTCGGCGAGGACCGGGGCTTCGCGCACGCGCGGGGAGCGGAGATCGACGAACTGGTGCTGCGGTTGGACTGACCGTTCCCCAGCTGCTGGAAATCCCGTGGCGCGGGCCGCGTTCCGGGCTGCGCCCGGCGACAGCGAGCCGGTCGTGCTGGACTTCCTCCACTGGTGCCCGTCGCCCGGCCGGCCTCCGCCCCGCCGCGCCACGCGCGGGGCGGGGGCCTTCTGGCGTTGCGGGGGCACCTCCTTGAGCATGGTGCCCATGCGCTTCGAGGTGTGGGCACCACACGCGTCAACCGTCACCCTGCAACTGGACGGGCAGGAACATCCCATGGCCGGTGACCCGGCCCGGCAGGGCTGGTGGGCCGCCGAGGCCGCGGCGGCGGCCGGGTCCCGTTACGGCTTCCGGCTGGACGGCGACCCGGCCCGTCCCGACCCGCGGTCGTTGCGCCTGCCGGAAGGCCCCGAGGGGCTGAGCGCCGTCGTGGATCACGCGGCGTTCCCGTGGCGCCACGACTGGCCGGGGCGCGGCCCGGCCGGGGCGGTGCTCTACGAGCTGCACGTCGGTACCTTCACCGCGGCGGGCACCTTCGACGCCGCCGCCGAACGGCTGGACCACCTCGCTGACCTGGGCGTCACCCATGTAGAGCTGATGCCGGTCTGCTCCTTTCCCGGCCGGCACGGCTGGGGCTACGACGGCGTGGCGCCCTGGTCGGTGCACGAGCCGTACGGCGGCCCGGACGGTCTGAAGCGCTTCGTCGACACGGCGCACGGACTGGGGCTGGGCGTGGTCCTGGACGTGGTGCACAACCACCTCGGGCCGTCCGGCAACCAGCTCCCGTCGTACGGCCCGTACTTCACCGAGCGCCACCACACGCCGTGGGGTGCGGCCATCAACCTCGACGCCCCCGGTTCCGACGAGGTCCGCGACTACCTGATCGGCAGCGCGCTCGGCTTCCTGCGCGACTACCGGCTGGACGGTCTGCGGCTCGACGCCGTGCACGCACTCGTCGACACCCGTGCCGAGCACTTCCTCGCGCAGCTCTCCGCCTCCGTCGACGCGCTCGGCGCCGAGCTGGGCCGGCCGCTGTTCCTGATCGCCGAGTCCGACCAGAACGACCCGCGCACCACGGCGGCACGCGCACAGCACGGACTGGGTCTGCACGGTCAGTGGAACGACGACTTCCACCACGCCCTGCACACCGCGCTCACCGGCGAGGCGCAGGGCTACTACGCGGACTTCGCCCAAGCCCCCATGGCCGCCCTCGCCCGAACCCTGACCGGCGGCTTCTTCCACGACGGCGGGTACTCCGCCTTCCGCGGGCGGCGCCACGGCCGCCCGCTGGACCGGGAGGCCACCGAGGCGGGGCGCCTCGTCGTCTACGCCCAGACCCACGACCAGGTCGGCAACCGCGCGCTCGGCGACCGGCTGGCCGCGGGCATCAGCCCGGAGCTGGCGGCCTGCGCCGCCGCGATGGTGCTGTGCGGACCTGCCACGCCGATGCTGTTCATGGGGGAGGAGTGGGGGGCCCGCACCCCGTGGCAGTACTTCACCGACCACACCGACCCGGAGCTGGCCGAAGCCGTCCGGCAGGGGCGGCGCCGCGAGTTCGCCGCACACGGCTGGACGGCGGCGGAGATCCCCGACCCGCAGGACAGTGCCACCAGGGACCGCTCCTGCCTGGACTGGGACGAGCGGGAGCGGGGGCCCCACGCCCGGCTGCTGGAGTGGTCCCGCACGCTCCTGGCCCTGCGCCGGGCACACGTGGCGCCCGGCAGCGCGCTGGCCGGTGTGCGGGCGGAGTACGACGAGCAGGCCCGGTGGCTCACCGTGCGCCACAGCGGTCTGCTCGTCGCGGTCAACCTCGGCGACGAGCCGGCCGAGGTGCCCGGCACCGGCACCGGCCGCCTGCTGGCCGCCAGCCGCCCGCGCTCCGGGCCGCTGCTGCCGCCGCACAGCGCCGAGATCCGCCACACAGGCACCTGACCCGCGCCCGGACCGGCCGGTCGGAGCACCCGGACCGGCCGGACCCCGCGCGGGCCCGGCCGGTCGGTGCGGTCAGGCGGGGCGCTGCAGCACGGCCATGCAACGTCCGGCGAGCGTGATCCGGTCCCCGGCGTCGACCGCGGGGCCCGTCCACGGCGGATGGCCGTCCTCCCGGGCGGTGTCCACGACCGTCTGCCAGCCGCTGCCGTGGTCCGGCGGCACGGTGAACTCCCGTTCCTCGGGCTGCGCGTTGAACATCAGCAGGAACGAGTCGTCGGTGATGCGCTCACCCCGCTGCCCCGGCTCGGAGATGGCGTTGCCGTTGAGGAAGACGGTCAGCGACCGGGCCTGGGCCTGCTGCCAGTCGGGCTGGCCCATCTCCTCACCCTCGGGGGTGAACCAGGCGATGTCCGACAGCTCGTCGTGCGTGCCCTCCACCGGCCGCCCGTGGAAGAACCGGCGGCGGCGGAAGACCGGGTGGTCGCGGCGCAGCCACACCATCGACCGCACGAAGGCGCACAGCGCCTCCTCCTCCGGCGTCTCCGGCCACTTCACCCAGGAGATCTTGTTGTCCTGGCAGTACCCGTTGTTGTTGCCGCCCTGGGTGCGGGCGAACTCGTCGCCGTGGCTCAGCATCGGCACGCCCTGGGACAGCATCAGGGTGGCGAGGAGGTTGCGCATCTGGCGGCGGCGCAGCGCCAGGACCTCCGGATCGTCGGTCTCCCCCTCCACGCCGCAGTTCCAGGAGCGGTTGTGGCTCTCGCCGTCCTGGTTGTCCTCGCCGTTCGCCTCGTTGCGCTTGTGGTGGTACGACACCAGGTCGTGCATGGTGAAGCCGTCGTGGCAGGTGACGAAGTTGATGGAGGCCAGGGGTCGCCGGCCGTCGTCCTGGTAGAGGTCGGAGGAGCCGGTCAGCCGGGAGCCGAACTCGGCCAGCGCCCTCGGCTCACCCCGCCAAAGGTCCCGCACGGTGTCGCGGTAGCGGCCGTTCCACTCCGCCCACAGCGGCGGGAAGTTCCCCACCTGGTAGCCGCCCTCACCGACGTCCCACGGCTCGGCGATCAGCTTCACCTGGCTCACCACCGGGTCCTGCTGCACCAGGTCGAAGAACGACGACAGCCGGTCCACCTCGTGGAACTGCCGGGCCAGGGTCGCCGCCAGGTCGAAGCGGAAGCCGTCGACGTGCATCTCGGTGACCCAGTAGCGCAGCGAGTCCATGATCAGTTGCAGCACGTGCGGGCTGCGCATGAGCAGGGAGTTCCCGGTGCCGGTGGTGTCGGTGTAGTACCGCGGATCGTCGGCGAGCCGGTAGTAGGAGGCGTTGTCCAGGCCGCGGAAGGACAGCGTCGGGCCGAAGTGGTTGCCCTCGGCGGTGTGGTTGTAGACCACGTCGAGGATCACCTCGATGCCCGCCTCGTGCAGCGCCCGCACGGCCTGCTTGAACTCCAGCACCTGCTGCCCGCGGTCGCCCCAGGAGGCGTAGGTGTTGTGCGGGGCGAAGAAGCCGATGGTGTTGTAGCCCCAGTAGTTCGACAGTCCTGAGTCGGCGAGCCGGTGGTCGTTGACGAACTGGTGCACGGGCATCAGTTCGAGGGCCGTCACGCCCAGCCCGGTCAGGTGCTCGATGATCGCCGGGTGGCCCAGGGCCGCGTACGTGCCCCGCAGCTCCTCCGGCAGGTCCGGGTGGAGCATGGTGAGGCCCTTCACATGCGCCTCGTAGATCACCGTCCGGTGGTACTCCGTCCGGGGCGGGCGGTCGTCGCCCCAGTCGAAGTACGGGTTGACCACCACCGACGCCATGGTGTGCGGCGCGGAGTCGAGGTCGTTGCGGCGCTCGGGGTGGCCGAAGTGGTACCCGTAGACCGCCTCGTCCCAGTCGATGTCGCCGCTGACCGCCTTCGCGTACGGGTCGAGCAGCAGCTTCGCGCTGTTGCACCGGTGCCCGCGCTCCGGCTCGTAGGGGCCGTGCACCCGGAAGCCGTAACGCTGCCCGGGCATCACACCCGGCAGGTACGCGTGCCGGACGAAGGCGTCCGACTCGCGCAGTTCGACCGCCGTCTCCGACCCGTCGTCGTGCAGCAGGCACAGTTCGACACGTTCGGCCGCCTCGGAGAAGACGGCGAAGTTGGTGCCCGCCCCGTCATAGGTGGCGCCCAGCGGATACGCCTGTCCCGGCCAGACCTGCATGAAGTCTCTTTCTGTCGCGATGCACTCACCAGCTGCTGATCATTGCGTACCAGGCTGGAAGCCCGCAGGCCTCCTCCCCGGCCTATCTTCCCCCGGATGGACCGGTGGGGAACGGAAGTTGATGCGGGATACTGCTGCCTTGCCCCGACACGCCGCAGTAGGCTTCCTTGATCGAACAGCGGGGGCGGAAGGCGGTGCACAGGTGAGTTCGGGAGGGCTGGAGCTCCCCCCGGGCGACGGTGGCGCGCAGAGCGCCTCCGACGTCCACGGCGCGCCACCCGGCGCGGTGTCGCTGGCCCGGCCGATGGAGATCGGAGCCGATCTCGACTGGGGTCCCGAGATCTGGTCGGAGGTGCGCACCCGGGCACAGCGGGCGGGGCGCGCCTACGTGTGGCTGAACCTGGTCGAGCAGCGCCTGCGGGCCGTGGTCGCCGCGGTGCTGCGGCCGATCTACGAGCCGGTGCACGGCGACGAGTGGGTGGTGGCCGCCGCCGGGCCGGCCGGGCAGGAGTGGGTGCAGCGCGCCGTGGCCGTCCGGGAGGTCAGCCGGCGCAAGGGCTATGTGCTCGACCCGGCCGACGACAACCTGCTGTCCTTCCTGACCCTGCCGCAGCTGCGTGAGCTGATGATCCAGCACTGGCCCTGCTACGAGCCGTACTTCGACGAGCGCCGCGAGGTGGAGCTGGGGCTTGACGAGCTGGAGGTGGCCCGCAGCGCCGTGTCCCGCAACCGGGCGCTGTCGGCGGCCGTACTGGCCCAGACCGAGCGCACCTCGGCCCGTCTGCTGGCACTGCTCGGCTCCAGCGGTGACGTGCCGTCGGCGGGGCGCCTCCCGGTCGACGCGGTGGAGGAGCTGGTCGGGGAGCGCTTCGCCGACGTGGTGGGGGTGCACGCGGACCGGGTGCGGCTCCAGCGGCAGCTGCCGGCCGAGAACCTGTTCGGGTCGGCGCGGCGCATCGACGCCGTCGGCATAGGCCTCAACCTGCTGGTGCAGAACTACTCCGGGCGCCGACTGGTGCGGCTGGCGGACGCCGGCTGCCGGATGCGCCTCCTGTTCCTCAACCCGGCCAGCAGCGCCGTCAAGCGGCGCGAACGCGAGCTGGGCCTCAAGCGGGGCGAGCTGAGCCGTGCAGTGGAGATGAACATCCTGCACATGCGCCGGGTGCGGGCCCGGGTCCGGGACAGCGCCGCCCTGCAGATCCACGTCTTCGACGAGACGCCCCGCTTCACCGCCTTCCTGGTGGACGGGGACGGAGCCGACGGCCTGGCCGTGGTGCAGTCGTACCTGCGGCGGGGGCGCGGCATGGAGGCACCGGTGCTGGTGCTGCGCGGCGGTGGCCGCGACCTGGTCGGCGGCCGGGCTCCCGACGACGGCGACCACGGGCTGTTCGCGACCTACCGTGAGGAGTTCGAGTCCGTCTGGGCCGATTCCCGTCCGGTCTCCTGACCCCGGCGGCCGGCCTCCTCACCCCGCCGGCTCCTGACTCCGCGCGCGGTATCCCGACTCCGCGTGGTGCCGCCGCTTATGTCGGCGTTGCTCCTGGTCAGGGGCATTCATCCGGCTTGCCATACGCGCCGGTAAACGTAAGGTAATGACCGAACGCCCACGTACAACTGTTCCTTTCGCGGTGAGCCGCCGCAGGGGCGGCTGGCCCGTCATGAGGCGTGGGGGCCGCGGTCCCCACGCTGAGGCCGGGGGCGGGAAACGCGGGGAATGCAGGGAATGTGGGGAATGCGGGAAAAGGTGTGTCGATGACCACGAAGGCGCGTGTCAGGAGAGCGGCGGAGCGGATGCTTCCGCCGTCGAGGCGCAGAGCGATCGAGGCCCGGCGGCAGGCGGCCCGCGCGGAGGCTGCAGCGCGTCGTGAGGAGGAACGCCTCGCCCGGCGCCGCCGTGAGCTGCTCGACTCCGACCCCGCGCTGCGTGAGGTCGTTGTCGACGGAACGACGTACTACGGCAGGATGCTCGGCCACTTCAGTGCGACCGGGGCCGCCGCGCACAACCTGGGACTGGTGGTCGACGCCCTGCGCCGGGCGGAGGTGGAGTACTTCGCGGTTCCCGGCCGCACACCCGGCCGCCATGTGCTGGGCCTGCGCAGGTCCGACCGCAAGGCGTTCCTGGACGCGGTCCGCGAGCTGTACCGGGGCACCGCCCTGTACGCGGCGAAGACCGGCATGGACAACCTCCCGGCTGACGCCGCGCTCTACGCGGACGGGGCGTTGCCCAAGAAGCTGAAGGCCTCCGGCACCATGCGCTTCGGGGAGATCCTGCTCGGACCCGAGGCCCAGGTGCTCGGCGGTCTGGAGTTCGCCTGCGAGGTCGAGTTCTGGAAGGACGGCGAGAGCCTGCTGGAAAGCTCGCCCGCCCCCGCGCTGCTCACCCAGGCCCCGCCGGAGGTGGTCGCGAGCGCGCTGGTCAGCCCCCGGCCCAACGCCGTCTCCGACGTCCTGCCCGCCGACGCGCGCCGCCGAGCCACCCTTGCCGTCGGCGAGCGTGTCCTGCCCACGTTCGAGGACTTCGCCGCGCCCCGTATCGACACCGTCGGGTTCCCGATCGACGTCGTCTACACGTGGGTGGACGGTGAGGACCCGGAGCTGCGCGCCAAGCGGGAGCGCTTCCGAGGTGGGCCGGGTCCCGCCATCGCGGGTAAGGAGGTCGGAGCCTCCCGGTACACCAGCCACGACGAGCTCAGGTACTCGCTGCGTTCCCTCGACATGTACGCGGACTTCGTCCGGCACGTCTTCATCGTCACCGACGGGCAGCAGCCCGATTGGCTCGACACGGCAGCCGAGGGCGTCACCGTGGTCGACCACCGGGACATCTTCTCCGACCCGTCGGTGCTGCCGGTCTTCAACTCGCACGCCATCGGCACCCAGCTGCACCACATCGACGGGTTGTCCGACCGGTACCTGTACTTCAACGACGACGTCTTCGTCGGCCGCCCGGCGCGGCCCGAGCAGTTCTTCCTGGGGAACGGCATAGCGCGGCTGCCGTTCTCCCCTTTCCAGTTCGGGCTCGGTGAGCCGAACGCGCAGGAGCCCGCTCCGAACTCGGCCGGCAAGAACGTGCGGGAGCTGCTGATGTCCACGCACGGGCGCCTGATCACCAACAAGTTCATGCACACCCCGCATCCGCAGATCAAAGCCGTGATGCAGGAGCTGGAGGAACGGTTCGCCGAGGACGTCGAACGCACCAGCCGGTCACGTTTCCGGTCCGTCGACGACATCGCGATGGGCGCCTCCCTGCACCACCACTACGCCTACCTGACGGGCCGCGCGGTGCCCGGCGAGTTCCGGTTCCGGTACGTGGACATCGGCCGGGAGGACGCCCCGGAGCGACTGGAGGAACTCGAGCGCACCCGCCGCTTCGACTTCTTCTGCCTCAACGACGTGGACGTGCCTGACGCCGAGCGTGCACAGGTCGGCGCGCGGATGCACGAGTTCCTGGAGCGCTACTTCCCCTACCCCAGCCGCTTCGAGCGGGTACCGGCCGGAGCGGCCGCGGGTGCCTGACGCCGGGCGAGCGCCCGGCGGTGCGCGGCCCGTCCGCCGTGCCCGCGTCCGCGCCGCTACGATGCGCGGCATGACACGGTATGTGGCGCTGCTGCGGGGCATCAACGTCGGCGGGCACCGGCGGGTGCCGATGGCGGAGCTCCGGCAGGTGATGACCGGGCTCGGCTGGGACTCGGTGGCCACCCACCTCAACAGCGGCAACGCCGTCTTCAGCGCCGGGGAGGCGGAACCGGCGGCACTCGCAGGCGCGCTGGAGGCGGCGCTCGCCGAGCACTTCGGCTTCCCCGTCGACTGCCTGGTCCGCTCCGGGCAGGAGATGCGGGACGCGCAGCGCCGCTGCCCCTGGCCGACGGCCGACCGGGACCCGGCGAAGCTGCTGGTGCTCTTCGCGGACCGCCCTGTCCCGGCGGAGGCGCTGGCGGGTGTCGACGCGGCACGGTACGCGCCCGACGAGTTCCAGGCGGACGGCCGGGAGGTGTACTGCTGGTTCCCCGACGGCATGGGCCGCAGCAAACTGCCGGACGCGGTGACCGCCGCCACCCGCGGCCTGGTCCTCACCGGCCGCAACTGGCGTACGGTGGCCAAGCTGGTCGAGATGTCGTCGTGAGGTCGTCGTGAGGCCCTGAGCCCACGGGTGCGGGGAGCGCCCGGCTGTTCAGGCCCGTTCGCCGGTGCTCCGGGCGGCCCGGCCCGGCAGCTCCAGGTAGGAGAAGGCCCGCAGCGCCCACTCGGTGGGGCCGTAGCGGTGCCGTGCCAGCCACCAGCGGCTGACCAGGAGTTGGCAGCCGAACACGGCCACGGCGACGGCCAGGGTGAGCGCCGGTGACACCGAGCCCACCAGCCCGGCTCCCACGCCGGTGAACAGCAGGACGCACACCAGCGACTGGGCCAGGTAGTTGGTGAGCGCCATCCGGCCCGCCGGTGCCAGCGCCCCCTGGAGGCGATGCCCGGGCCCGGTGCGGAAGAAGCGCAGCAGTGTCGCCGCGTAGGCGGCGGACAGCAGCGGTGCGGTCAGTGTGGACACGGCGAGGCCGGCGAGCACGTGGCTCGTGCTGTCCAGCAGGACGTAGCAGACGGCTCCGGCGAGTCCGAGCGGGAAGCCGACCCACTGGACGCGCCGGAGCCGGACCGCGTGCGTGCCGTCGTCCGCGAGCAGCCGCATCCGGCCCGCCACCAGCCCGAGCAGGAACATCGCCATCGCCGTGGGTGCCTGCTGCAACACCAGTGCGAGCACCATGCCGGGCAGCAGGTCCAGGTGCGCGGCGATGACCGACCCGGGGCCGCCCGCCAACGCCTGGGCCGTCTCCTGCCCGGCCCGCAGCGCGGCGCCGTCGCCACCCTCCACGGGCACGACGGCGGCCAACGCGGCGAACAGCAGCACCACCCAGCCGATCAGGCACGCGGCCAGCACCAGCGCCGTCCGGTTGCTCACGCCGCGCAGCAGGTACAGCAGCAGCCCGAGCACGGCGTAGGTGGCGAGGATGTCGCCGTGGTAGAGCAGCACCGCGTGGGCCGCGCCCAGCACGAACAGCCCGGCGAGCCGCCGCAGATGGCGCGGGCCGAGGCGCCGCCCGGCCCGCTGGGCTGACGCCGTCTGGAGGGTGAAGCTGTAGCCGAAGAGGAAGGAGAACAGCAGGTAGAACTTCATGCTGAACAGCAGCGACACCACCGTTTCGGCCGCCTGGTCCACCGGCCCGCCGAACGCCGGGTCGCTCACCCCGTGCGCCGTGTAGCCGGAGGCGAAGTAGCCGATGTTGACGACCAGGATGCCGAACAGCGCGAACCCGCGCAGGGCGTCGGCCTGGTGGACGCGCGGCGCGGGTTCGGCGGTCGGGGATGCTGCGGCTGCGGCGGTCATACTCCGACCCTAGGAGCTGCCCGCCAGCAGCAGGGCCTCACTGTCGGCGTCGAGCCCGACCCCGGGGCTGCCCGGCGGGTTCTTCGCCCGCCAGTCCGGGTTGCGGGAGAGCCACTCCCAGGTGTCGGCGACCGTTTCGACCACCGGACGGCACCGCAGACCGGCCGCACGCGCCGCGGCGGTGTCGGCCCCGTGCAGCGCGTCGTGCAGCTCGCCGGGCGGCATCCAGACGGGCAGCCCCGTCCACGGCTGCACCCCGGCCGCCGCCACCTCCTCCGGCGTCACCCAGCGCAGTTCGGCGGCCGAGCCGGTGGCCGCCGCACAGTACTCCAGCAGTTCCCCCATCGTGGTGTGACCGGGGGCGCTCACCGTGTCGTAGGCGCCGCTGAGGCCGCGGGCCGCCGAGTCCAGGGTCCAGGCGGCGAGGTCGCGCACGTCCACGTACTGCAGCGGCAGCTCGTACGGGCCGGGCGCGGGCACGGGGCCGCCACGGGCGAGCCTGCGCAGCCACCACGGCAACCGGCCCGCGTTCTCGTGGCGTCCGAGGATGAGGCCCGCTCTGACCAGCAGTGAACGTTCGCCGAACGCCGAGGTCACCGCGATCTCCGCGCCGCGCTTGTCACGCGCGTAGTCGGTGGCTCCGGCGTCGGCGGAGGACTCGACCAGCGGCGCGTTCTCGTCGGCACCGGCCGGTGCGGGGAACGTGTACACCGAGCGGCTGGAGACGTAGGCGTAGTGCCCGGCCCGGTCGGACAGCAGCCGGGCCGCGTCCCGGACGACGTGCGGCGCACCTGACCAGGTGTCGACGACGACGTCCCACTCGTCCTCGGCCAGCGCGGCCAGCCCGTCGGGGGCCTCACGGTCGCCGCGGCGCACGGCGACGCCGTCCGGAGGCGTGCGGGTGCCGCGGTTGAGCAGGGTCACCTGCCAGCCGCGCCGCACCGCGTCCTCCGCGACCACCCGTCCGACGAAGTCCGATCCACCCAGCACCAGAAGTCTCATGTCGGAACTGTTGCCCCTCCGGCCCGCCGAGGGAAGCGGACATCGCCCCTGGCGGAATCGCCCTCGGCGTAACGGGCCTTTCCGTCAGCGGGGTTGGCGGCCCGCGCTCAGCCGTTCCGCGGCTGGTCGCCGGCCTCGGCGGACCGCTGCAGCGTCTGGAGCACCCGTTCCGGGCGGCCACCGGGTGCCACCGCGGCTCCCACCGCCTTCCTGGCCTCCTGGCTGGTCCTGGACCAGCCGGCCTTCGCCACGGGGAAGAACTCGGCCTCCGGCAGCCCGTCGAGGAACTCCCACAGCTCGCGGTGCGCCTTGTCGGAGCGCATGCGGTCGGCGGCGGCCGTCGTCACCGGCAGCAGGTTGTACCGCTCGGCGAGCGCGTAGTGGTTCTCCAGCCGGTAGACGAAACCGAGGAACGTGCTGATCTCCTCGCGGTGGCCGTTGTGGCGGAACGCCATCAGCCAGTCGGTGCCGCCCAGTGTGGCCCGGGAGGGGCCGTCCGGGCCCGGCAGCCGCGCCACGCCGTAGTCGATCTTCTTCCGGGCGGCGTCGCGCATCAGGGAGGGAGTGCCGTTCAGCATGCCGACCTGGCCCCTGGTGAACAGGTCGAAGAGGTTCTGCCGGTCGGTGGTGGCCGGGTTGGCGGTGGTCAGGCCGCGGCCGACGAGTTCGTCCCGCAGCCAGACCAGCGTCTCCACGTTGGCCTCCGCGTCGAGCGTGTAGCCGCCCGAGGGCCCCGTGAAGCCGCCGCCGTTGGTGACCATCCACGTCATGGCCTCCGCGTGCGCCTCCTCGGGGCCGAGCGGCAGCCCGTACGGCACGTTCACCCCCGCGTCGCGCAGCGCCGCAGCGGCCTCCCGCACCTCCGCCCAGGTCCGCGGCGGCGCCTGCGGATCGAGCCCGGCCCGGGTGAACAGCGCCCGGTTGAACAGCAGCATCCGGGTGCTCGCGAGGAACGGCAGCCCGTACTGGGTCCGGCGCACCTCGCCGGCCGCGGCCAGGAACGGCTGGAACGCGGCCAGTTCGGTCAGCGTCAGCACCTCCTGCGCCCGGTACAGCAGGTCGTCGGCGGCGTATCCGGCGTAGGAGTCGATCTGGGCCAGGTCCGGCGAGCGGCCCTTCTTCACCAGGTCCTGGACGCGGCCGGCCACCCGGTCCCAGCTGTGCACGGTGACGTCGACCCGGATGCCCTCGTGCTGCGCCTCGAAGGCGCGCACCACGCCGTCCCAGTACTCCTGGGAGCCGTTGCCGCCCTCCAGATCGCCGTAGTCGGCCGCGACCAGGGTCAGCGTCACCTCCGCCGACGCGGCCTCGGCGCCGCAGGACACCAGGGACGGGACGGCCGCACCGGCCAGCCCGGCCGCCGCCAGATGTGTGAACCGTCGACGCCGCACCCTTGCCCCTTAGGTGTAAGCAACATTCTGTTGACCTGTTGTCCGCACATGAATCGGAAGAGGGGCCGAGTGTGCACCCGGCGGGCGCTCCCTGGCCACGCCCGGTGCGGTATCACTTCGGCAACAAAGGCGAACGGGCAGTAGCCGACGGCCGGTTCCTTCGGCGGCCGGGTGCGCTGAGGGTGCTGCGCGCCTCCCGTGCGGGCATGCAGAACCGCCCCGGCGCGGCGGGCGTCGGGGCGGTTCGGTACCGCAGGGGGCACCGCCTCGGCGGGCGGTGTCGGTGGCTTACCAGCCGGGCAGCTCGTCGGCCGGGGACTGGGGCGCCGGGGCGGGCGCGGGCACGCAGGTGAAGCCGAGCCGCTTCATCGCGCGCGTCACTTCGAAGGCGGTGAAGTCGCGGCGGTCCTGGCGGGTGACGATGGCCCCCACCTGCTTGACGGGGTACGTTCGCCGGCCGATCTTCACCGCTTCGCCGGTGACCGGTTCCGGTTTGACACCTGCCATCGCCTGCTCCACCTCGCTCGGGGTCAGGTCGAAGGGGTAACCGGCGATGATGCAGCGCATAGTGCCTCGGCGGGGGAGAAGGAGCGGTGGGCGTACGTTTTCCAGAGTCCCACAGGCGGGCGTCGACCGGAAGCGAGCACCGCCGCAAGGGGGCACCTGCGACCCTTCTGTCCGTTGTGTTCCGGTTCACCGGTGAGTGCCGGTGGCACCTGTGGACGTCTGCGGACATTCTGTGCGCCTGCCCCGCAGGGGTCAGGCCCGGTGGACGGCATCCGCGGCATCCGCGGCGCCGGCTCCCGCCACCCGCAGCCGCAGGGCGGGGCGTACGCCGTAACACGCGAGGTCGACCCGGCCGTAGGTCTTGACGTCGCCGCGCGGGCCGACGAACGCCGCTCTCGGCGCCCGGCCGTCCCCGGGCACCGTCCGGGTGCGGGTCCACCACCAGGAGCATCCGCGCCGCTCACCGTCCTCGACGAGGTAGTCCCGCTCCACACCCTTGTCGTAGACGTACAGGCGGCAGCCGTCCGGCTTCGGCGCCCTCGCCACGGCGGTTCCGGTCGCGCGGCGCCGGCGAGGGCCGTCGCCGCGCGGATCGGTGAGCGCCCTGACCTCCTCGACGCTGAGCAGGAACACCCGGTCCACCGTGTCGGGAGAACCGTCGCCGTTGCCCGTGCACGTCACCGGCTCCAGCCGCCCGCGCTCGGCGTCGCCGAAGGCGGTGGTGAGGAACTCGCCGTTCAGCCAGGCCCGCAGGTCGCAGTCGCGCCAGGTCGTCACGGTGGTGTCGCGGTGGTACCGGCGGCAGTCGAGGACGCGGTCGCTGAGCAGCAGCACGGTGTCCCCGGAGCGGTCGAGTACCCGCCACCGGATCGGTTCCGGGCCCGTGGCGTCCGGCGACTGCGGCCAGGCGCCGAAGTCGAGCAGCGCGCCGACCGCGGCGTGTTCGACCCTTCGATGTGCGGAGTCGGAAGTGGTCCCCATGGCGCGCAGTATGCCAGCAGCTCCCGCGCCGCCGGGGCCGCCGCTCAGGCGCTCAGCGGCACCCGGTGGGGGTGGGCCAGGCGGGCCTCGTCGTAACGCAGGGCGATCAGTTCGGCCACCTCGGGGGCATCGCCGAGCACCGGCGCGAGCAGGTCGGCGCCGGCCTCCTCGGCGCCCTGGGCGATCCGGTCCGGCAGGCGGCCGGGGGCCAGGACGTACGGGGAGACCACCACCCGGCGCGCGCCCTCCGCGCGCAGCGCGCGGACGGCGTCGGCGGTCCCGGGCGGGGATGCGGAGGCGAACGCGGGCCGCACGGCACACCAACCTGTGGTGCGCCGCCACTCCCGCGCGGTTTCAGCGATCACCGCGTTCGCCTCCGGGTCGGAGGAGCCCGCCGAGGCCAGGACGACCCCGGTCGAGCCGATGTCGCCGGGCCGCAGCCCGGCTTCCCGCAGCCGCCGTTCCAGGGCGGCCCGCAGCAGCGGATGCGGTCCCAGTACGGCGGCCGGGGTGACGGACAGCCGCGGCAGCAGGTGCAGCGTCTCGCGCAGCACCGAGGGGATGTCCGTCTTGGCGTGGAAGGCCCGGCTGAGCAGCAGCGGCAGCGCGACGGCCTCCCGCACTCCGGTGTGGTGCAGCCGCTCCAGGGCACGCGGGACCGTCGCCGACTGGAAGTCGAGAAAGCTGGTCTCCACCCGCAGCCCTGGGCGCAGCGAGCGCAGCCGCGCGGCGATCGCGGTGACGGTCGCCGGGTGCCGCGGGTCGCGGCTGCCATGGGCGATGATCAGCAGGGCGGGGTCGGCCATGGTGCGCTTCCCTGTCGGTCGGACGTCGGTCGGACGTCGGTCGGACGTCGGCAGGACGGTTCCGGCGGTAGGCGTACGGGCGTTCGTATTCGAGCATGCCACTGGCCTCACCTGGCCGCCAGCAGGCCGCGGGTGCGCAGCACGTGGCGTTCGAGGGGGGCGAAGACCAGGAGGTCGATGGCGATGCCGACCACGAGGATCAGCAGGATGGCGCTGAGCACCACGGACATGTCCTGGTAGGCGCGTCCGGTTTCGAGGAGCTGGCCGAGTCCGGCGCCGAGGTCGGGGGAGTGGGCGATGATCTCGGCGGCCATGAGGGAGCGCCAGGAGAACGCCCAGCCCTGCTTGAGGCCGGAGAGGTAGCCGGGCAGCGCGGCGGGCAGCACGATGTGGCGGATGCCGCGGATGCCGGTGGCCCCGATGACGTGTCCGGCGCGCAGGTACAGCGGCGGGGTCTGGTCGACGCCGGCGACGAGGCCGTTGGCGATGGACGGCACCGCGCCGAGCAGGACGACGGCGTAGATCATGGAGTCGGTGAGGCCGAACCAGATGATCGCGGCGGGCACCCAGGCGACGGACGGCAGGGACTGCAGGCCGGTGAGGATCGGCCCGATCGCGGCCCTGACCAGCTTGACCTGGGAGACCAGCAACCCCAGGGGGGTGCCGATGGCCACGGCGACGAGGAAACCGAGCACACCGCGCGAGACGCTGGTCCAGATCACCTCGAACAGCGTGCCCTTGTACCAGAGGTCGGCGACCGCGCCCCACACCTGGAGCGGGCCGGGTAGCTGGTAGTCCTCCTTGACGCCGAGCACGTACACCAGCTGCCACACGGCGACGACCAGCACGATCGCCACCACGGGCGGCAGCAGCTTGTCGCGCAGCACCCGGCTGAGCGGGGTGCGCTGGGTGGTGCGGGTGTCGAGGGCGTCGAGTCCGGCTTCGAGCCCGGCGAGATCGGAGGCGTCCGAGGCGTTCCCACCGTCCGAGGCCTTCGGGACGTCCGAGGCGGCGGGCCGGTCGGCGGATGCCTCGGGCCTGGAGTCAGTGCTGGCCATGTCGGCGGATCTCCCCTCGCAGTTGTTCGGTGATCTCCAGGGAGAGGTTGGCGACGGCGGAGTCCTCGATGCGCCGGGGGTGGGGGATGTCCACCTGCCACTGGCGGGCGATGCGGCCGGGCCGGGAGGAGAGCAGGACGACACGCTGCGCGAGGCGCACGGCCTCGCGCACGTTGTGGGTGACGAAGAGCACGGAGACGTGGGTCTCGGCCCAGATGCGGGTCAGTTCCTCGTGCAGCACGTCGCGGGTGATGGCGTCGAGCGCGGCGAAGGGCTCGTCCATCAGCAGCAGCTTGCTGTCCTGGGCGAGGGCCCGGGCGAGCGCGACACGCTGGCGCATACCGCCGGACAGCTCGTGCACGCGCTTGCGGTGGGCACCGGTGAGGCGGACCAGCTCCAGGAGGCGCTCGGCCTCGGCGGGGCGCTCGTTCTTGGGCAGACCGCGCATCTTCAGGGCGAGTTCGATGTTCTTGCCCGCGGTGAGCCAGGGGAACAGGGCGTGTTCCTGGAACATCAGGGCGGCCCGGCCGCCGGGGACGTCGATGCGGCCCGCGGAGGGCCGGTCGAGCCCGGCGACGAGGTTGAGCAGCGTGGACTTGCCGCAGCCGGACGCCCCCAGCAGGGTGACGAACTCGCCGGGGCCGACGTCCACCGAGACGTCGTCGAGCACGAGCTGCCGCGAGCCGGGGCGTCCGAAGGACTTCGACACGTGCTCGATGCGGGCGGCGTAGCCGGCTTCGACCTGCGCGGTCGCGGCCGGTGCCTTGGTGAGTTCGGTTGTGGGCATCGGGGTCACCTCCTGGGGAACGTGCCGTGGCGGATGGTCACTCGGCGCCGAGGCCGGCGTCGTCGACGGGGTCCCGGCCTTCGGCCTTGAGGACCTTGTTGAGGAGGGACAGGTCGTAGATGCCGTCCGTCCGCGCCTCTTTGAGCAGCCCGGAGGCGACGCTGTGCTCGGCCTGGGCCCGCAGCGTCGAGGCAAGCGGGTCGTCCGTCACCTCGATGGCTGCGAAGGCCGGGTCGAGCACCTTCTCGGGCAGCGGCTGGCCGCCGTACTGCTCAAGTTGGGCGTTGAGGACCTTCTTCGCCTCGTCGGGGTTGTCCTTGATCCACGTGTTGGTGCCGACCGTGCCGCGCAGGACCGCCTCGACGACCTTCGGGTGCGCGGCGAGGAACTTCTGCGAGACGACGAGGTGGGTGGTGACGAACTTGCCGCCGTCCCACAGCTCCTTCTCGTCGAGCAGTACCTTGCCGCCCTTGGCGACGATGTTGGAGGCGGTGGGCTCGGGGACCCAGGCGCCGTCCAGGCCGCCCTGCTGGAAGGTGGTGGGGATCTCCTTGTTGTCCTGGCGGACCACCGACACGTCGCCCCTGCCGGTGTCGGCGTCGACCTTGAGGCCTTTGTCCGCCAGGTAGTTGAGCAGCGCCACGTCCTGGGTGTTGCCGATCTGCGGGGTGGCGATCCGCTTGCCCTTCAGGTCGTCCACCGAGCTGATCCGGTCCGGGTCCACCACGAGTGAGGCGCCGCCGGACGTGGCGCCGGAGACGATGCGCAGGTTCCGGCCGCCGGCGCGGGTGAAGCCGTTGATGGCGGGTGAAGGGCCGATCCACGTCATGTCGACCGCGTCGGCGTTCAGCGCCTCGATGGCGGCCGGTCCCGCGTTGAACACCTGCGGCTTGACCGCCGTCCCGCCCAGCTCCTTCTGCACCAGGCCGTCCCGGCTGAGGCCGACCAGCGCCGTGGCGTGCGTGACGTTGGCGAAGAAGCCGATGCGGACCTCGTCCAGCCCGTCCGTCCTGGGCCCCTGCGCGGCAGCCGGCGAGGTGGTGTCGTCCACCCGCTGTGAGCCGTAGCCGCAGGCCGTCAGCAGCAGCGGCAGGACGGCGGAGGCGGCCAGGGCGCGCAGCACGGCACGGCGTGGTCGGACGTCAGACACGGGAGGGTCCTCTCAGGGGGAACGGCTGGGCGGGCTTCGGCGGGCGGGGGCGTGCGTCAGCGCGCACATCGCCCGACGCCGCCCTGGCCGCTGCCGCGCACGCCGCTGCCTATCCGGCCGCCGCGCTGGTCGAACGTGGAGAACGCCTCACCGGTCATGTCAGAAGTCCCACCCGTCGTCGGCCGCCTCGGCCGCCTCCGGCTCGGCCGGCGCGGTCGACTCGGCGAACGCGTCACCGGCCATGCCGGCGGACAGCGTCGTCCCGTCGGCCGGGTCGATGAGCAGGAACGAACCCGTGCGGCGGGAGTCGGCGTAGGCGTCGACGGCCAGCGGCTCGGCGGTGCGGACGACGACCCGGCCGATGTCGTTGGCGACCAGCTCGCCGGGCGCCGGGTGCTGGGACAGGTCGTCCAGGGTGAGCCTGGACGGGATGTCCTTGACGATCGCCTTCACCGTGCGGGTGGTGTGCTTGAGCAGGACGCGCTCGCCGACCTTCAGCGGGCGGTCGTGCAGGTGGCACACCGTGGCGGTGAGGTCCTGGCTGGGCGTCACGGCCGCGTCGGCCGGCACGATCAGGTCGCCGCGGGAGATGTCGAGGTCGTCGGCGAGCCGCAGCGTGACCGACTGCGGTGCCCACGCCACGTCCACCGACTCGCCCAGCGCGTCGATGCCCTCGACGGTGCTGGTCCGGCCGGACGGCAGCACCGTCACCCGCTGGCCGACCCGCAGCACACCGGAGGCCACCTGACCGGCGTAGCCGCGGTAGTCGGGGTGCTCCGCGGTCTGCGGGCGGATGACGTACTGGACGGGGAAGCGGGCCACGCAGGCGGACACGTCGTGGCTGACCGGGACCGTCTCCAGGTGCTCGAGCACCGTCGGGCCGCCGTACCAGTCCATGTTCGCCGAGGCCGTCACCACGTTGTCGCCGGTCAGCGCCGAGATGGGGATGGCGGTGATCTCCGGCACGCCCAGCGAGGCGGCGTAGGCGGTGAACTCCTCGGCGATGGCGGCGAAGACGGGCTCCGCGTAGTCGACCAGGTCCATCTTGTTGACGGCCAGCACCACGTGCGGCACGCGCAGCAGCGCGGCCACCGCGGCGTGCCGCCGGGTCTGCTCCACCACGCCGTTGCGCGCGTCGACCAGGACGACGGCCAGCTCCGCGGTGGACGCCCCGGTGACCATGTTGCGCGTGTACTGCACGTGCCCGGGGGTGTCGGCGAGAATGAACCGCCGCCTGGGCGTGGCGAAGTAGCGGTACGCCACGTCGATGGTGATGCCCTGCTCCCGCTCGGCCCGCAGGCCGTCGGTCAGCAGCGCCAGGTCGGGCGTCTCCTGGCCGCGGTTGCGCGAGGCGTGCTCGACGGCCTCCAACTGGTCGGCGAGCACCGACTTGGAGTCATGCAGCAGCCTGCCGACCAGCGTCGACTTGCCGTCGTCGACCGATCCGGCGGTGGCGAACCGCAGCAGCGACGTGGCCTCGACGGGGGCGGCGGCATGACCGGCCGGCCCGGTCGTCCCGGCCGGTCCGGTGGTTCCGTCTGTACCGGTGGCGCCCATCAGAAGTACCCCTCGCGCTTGCGGTCTTCCATCGCGGCCTCGGACAGCTTGTCGTCGGCCCTGGTCGCGCCCCGCTCGGTGAGCCGGGAGGCGGCGATCTCCGCGATGACCTTCTCGATCGTGTCGGCGTCGGACTCCACCGCGCCGGTGCAGGACATGTCGCCGACCGTGCGGTAGCGCACCTGGCGGCGCTCGACCAGCTCGCCGTCCTTGGGACCGCCCCACTCGCCGGGGGCGAGCCACATGCCGCTGCGGGCGAACACCTCACGCTCGTGCGCGTAGTAGATCTCCGGGAGTTCGATCTCCTCCCGGGCGATGTACTGCCACACGTCCAGCTCGGTCCAGTTCGACAGCGGGAAGACCCGCACGTGCTCGCCGGGGGAGTGGCGGCCGTTGTACAGCTGCCACAGCTCCGGGCGCTGGCGGCGCGGGTCCCAGCCGCCGAACTCGTCGCGCAGCGAGAACACCCGCTCCTTGGCGCGGGCCTTCTCCTCGTCGCGGCGTCCACCGCCGAAGACCGCGTCGAAGCGGCCCTTGTCGATGGCGTCCAGCAGCGGCACGGTCTGCAGCGGGTTGCGGGTGCCGTCGGGGCGCTCGCGCAGGCGGCCGGAGTCGATGAACTCCTGGACCGAGGCCACGTGCAGCCGCAGCCCGTGGCGGTCGGCGGTGCGGTCGCGGTACTCGATGACCTCGGGGAAGTTGTGCCCGGTGTCGACGTGCAGCAGGGCGAACGGCACCGGCGCCGGCGCGAACGCCTTGAGCGCCAGGTGCAGCATGACGATGGAGTCCTTGCCGCCGGAGAAGAGGATCACCGGCCGCTCGAACTCGCCCGCCACCTCGCGGAAGATGTGCACCGCCTCGGACTCCAGGGCGTCCAGGTGGGTGAGCGCGAAGGGGCTCTCGCCCTCCGCGCCGAAGGTGCCGGTCACAGCGGCTGCGGTGGTCACGCGAGTCCCCTCTCGGTCAGCAGCGCGTGCAGCGCCGCCGCGGATTCCTCGACGGTCTGTTCCTGCGCGGCGATCCGCAGGTCGGGATCGTCCGGCGCCTCGTACGGGTCGTCCACACCGGTCAGGCCGGTGAGCCGCCCGGCTGCCTGCTCGGCGTACAGCCCCTTCACGTCCCGTTCCGCGCACACCTCGACCGGGGTCGACACGTGCACCTCCAGGAACGGGGTGTCCTCGGCGCGGTGCCGCTTGCGGACCGCCTCCCGGCTGTCCGCGTAGGGCGCGATCACCGGCACCAGCGCCTTCACGCCGTGCGAGGCGAGCAGTTCGGCGACGAAGCCGACGCGCTGCACGTTGGTGTGCCGGTCCTCCCGGGAGAAGCCCAGCCCGGCGGAGAGGAACTCGCGGATCTCGTCGCCGTCCAGCACCTCCACCCGGTGTCCGCCGGCCCGCAGCCGGTCCGCCAGCGCGCGGGCGATGGTGGTCTTGCCCGCGCTCGGCAGACCGGTCAGCCACACCGTGGCGCCCTGGTCCGTCCCGCTCATCTCCCGCTCCCTGCCTGTCGTGTGGTCCGTCATCAGCCGTGCAGTCCGCACTCGGTCTTGTTCCGCCCCGCCCAGCGCCCGGCGCGGGCGTCCTCGCCGGGCTGCACCCGGCGGGTGCAGGGCGCGCAGCCGACGGACGGGTAGCCGTCGTCGAGCAGCGGGTTGGTCAGCACGCCGTGCTCGGCGACGTAGGCGTCCACGTCCTCCTGCGTCCAGCGGGCGATCGGCGAGACCTTCACCTTCTGCCGCTTCTCGTCCCAGCCGACGACCGGCGTGCCGGCCCTGGTCGGGGACTCGTCGCGGCGCAGCCCGGTGGCCCAGGCGCGGTAGCCGGCCAGGCCCTCCTGGAGCGGCTTGACCTTGCGCAGCGCGCAGCACAGGTCGGGGTCGCGCTCGTGCAGCCGCGGCCCGTGCTCGGCGTCCTGCTCGGCGACGGTCCGCGCGGGCGTCAGCGTGAGCACGGTGACGTCCATGACGGCGGCCACCGCGTCGCGGGTGCCGATCGTCTCCGGGAAGTGGTAACCGGTGTCGAGGAAGACCACGTCCACGCCGGGCGCCACCCGGGAGGCCAGGTGGGCGACGACCGCGTCCTCCATCGAGGAGGTGACGCAGAACTCCGGCCCGAACGTCTCGGTGGCCCAGCGCAGCACCTCAAGCGCGGGGGCCTCCTCCAGGTCGCGGCCCGCCTGTTCGGCGAGGTCGCGCAGGTCCACTGCGGTGCTCATGCGGTGTCCTCCCGGTCGGTGGTGTGCGGGTCGGCGGCGTGCGCTTCGGTGGTGCCGGTGGCGGCGGCGACCTGGCGGAAGCCGCTGGAGAGCAGGCCGAGGAACTTCAGCCGGAACGCCCGGTTGCAGGACGCGCACTCCCAGGCGCCGGGCCCCTCCTCGCTGGGACGCAGGTCCTCGTCGCCGCAGTAGGGGCAGTAGAACGGCGCCGCGCGCTCGCTCACTTCAGGGCCCCCTCGTCGGCCCGGGCCGCCCACTGGGCGAACCGCTCGCCCTGCTCGCGCTGCGCGGAGAAGTTCCGCACGACCCGCTCGACGTAGTCGGGCAGCTCCTCGGAGGTGACCTTCAGGCCGCGGACCTTGCGGCCGAAGCCGGGCTCCATGCCCAGCGAGCCGCCCAGGTGGACCTGGTAGCCCTCGACCTGGTTGCCGTCGGCGTCGGTGACCAGCTGCCCCTTGAGACCGATGTCCGCCACCTGGATACGGGCGCAGGAGTTCGGGCAGCCGTTGATGTTGATGGTGATCGGCTCTTCGAAGTCCGGCAGGCGGCGCTCCAGCTCCTCGATGAGGGACTGGCCGCGGCTCTTGGTCTCCACGATGGCCAGCTTGCAGAACTCGATGCCGGTGCAGGCCATCGTCCCGCGCCGGAACGGGGAGGGCTTCGTGGTCAGGCCGAGGGCGGCGAGCCCGTCGCTCAGCGACTTGACCTGGTCGTCCTCGACGTCCAGCACGACCATCTTCTGCTCGACGGTGGTGCGCACCCGGCCGGAGCCGTGCGCCTCGGCCAGGTCGGCGATCTTGGTGAGCGTGGCGCCGTCCACCCGCCCGACGCGGGGTGCGAAGCCCACGTAGTTGCGCCCGTCCTTCTGGCGGTGCACACCGACGTGGTCGCGCCACTGCTGCACGGGCTGCTCGGGCGCCGGGCCGTCGAGCAGCGGGCGGCCGAGGTACTCCTCCTCCAGGACCTGGCGGAAGCGCTCCGGGCCCCAGTCGGCGATCAGGAACTTGATGCGGGCGCGGGTGCGCAGCCGCCGGTAGCCGTAGTCGCGGTAGAGGGAGACGACACCCTCGTAGGCGTCGGCGACCTCGTCCAGCGGCACCCAGGCGCCCAGGCGCACACCGATCTTGGGGTTGGTGGACAGGCCGCCGCCCACCCACAGGTCGAAACCGGGGCCGTGCTCGGGGTGCTCGACGCCGACGAAGGCGATGTCGTTGATCTCGTGGGCCACGTCCAGCAGCGGCGAGCCGGACACGGCCGACTTGAACTTCCGCGGCAGGTTGGAGAAGGCCGGGTTGCCGACGATGCGGCGGTGGATCTCGTCGATGGCGGGCGTGCCGTCGATGATCTCGTCCGCGGCGATGCCGGCCACCGGGGAGCCGAGGATCACCCGCGGGGTGTCGCCGCACGCCTCGGTGGTGGACAGGCCCACACCCTCCAGGCGGCGCCAGATCTCCGGCATGTCCTCGATGCGGATCCAGTGGTACTGGATGTTCTGCCGGTCGGTGATGTCGGCGGTGCCGCGGGCGAAGTCCTCGGAGATGCCGCCGATCACACGCAGCTGCTCGGTCGTCAGCCGTCCGCCGTCGATCCGGACGCGGAGCATGAAGTACTCGTCGTCCAGCTCCTCCGGCTCCAGGATGGCGGTCCGGCCGCCGTCGATGCCGGGCTTGCGCTGGGTGTACAGGCCCCACCAGCGCATCCGTCCGCGCAGGTCAGCGCCGTCGATGGAGGCGAAGCCGCGGTGCGCGTAGATCGTCTCAATGCGTGTCCGCACATTGAGACCGTCGTCGTCCTTCTTGGTCTGCTCGTTGGCGTTGAGCGGAGTGAAGTGGCCCTTGGCCCACTGGCCCTCGCCGCGGTGGCGGCCGGCCTTGCGGCGGGACGGAGCGGCGGCGGCTGGCTTCGGGGTGTCGGCCATGGCTGTATGTGTCCTTCGGACTGACGGGGGCGTACGGCTCTCCGCCCGCGCATCCGCGCACGCGGGCAAACCGGTGCCGGGGCAGGTCGGGGTGGTGCGGAGGGTCTCGCCCGTCCGCGACGGCGGGGACGGGGAGAGGCGGAGGTGCTGTGACTGTCAGCCCGCCGGACAGATGGCGCTGGACATGCGGCCGAGGTCGACGTGACGCCGACTCACCAAGGCAATTCCAGCTCGAGACATGACGGAAGCGTGTCACGGAGATTTGGACTCAGTCCACCGTTATCCAGAATGTGGACACGGGTGTCCCGAAGCGTGAGATATGTGGGTTCGGTCACATCAGTCGAGCGCGCCCGGCCACGGTCCGGGCGCGGAGACGGCCGCCTCCTCGGTGACCTCGGTGCGGAACACCCGGAAGCCGCGGCGCTCGTAGTTCCCCAGCGCGTGCGGCCCGTCCTGGCTGCAGGTGTGCACCCACACCCGCCGGGTGCGCTCCCGTCCCGGCCACCGGTCGGCCAGGTCCCAGGCCCGCGCGGTGCCGTGCCCCAGCAGCGCGCCGCCGATGCGGCGCCCGCGGAACGCGGCGATCAGCCCGAAGTAGCTGATCTCCACCACCCCGTCCGGCTGGGCGTCCAGCTCGATGAACCCGGCCGGGGTGTCCCGCTCGTACGCCACCCAGGTCTCCACGCCCGGCCGCTCAAGGAACTGCCGCCAGCGGGCCCGGTTCCAGCTCAGCCGGTCCGTCCACGTCACGTCGGCGCCCACCGCGGTGTACAGGAAGCGGCTGAACTCGGGGCTGGGAACCTGGGCGCGCGCGATGCGCACCCCCGAACCCTGCTCGGGCTCGGGCACGCCCCGCAGGTCCTCGGGCGAGGTCTGCTCCAGCGACCAGGTGGTGACGGTGACGGTGGCGGTGTTCATGGCCCGATCCCATCACAGCGCGGCACGCCGGTCGCGGGGTGCCCGGCAGACGTCCCTCCCTGGGGGAGGCCCGGGGGAGGCCCGCGGGGCCCCGGGGGAGGCCCGGGGGAGGCCCGCGGGGCCCTGGGGAGGCCTGCGGGAGGGACGTCACCCGGCGGGCGGCAGCTCGCCCGAGCCGCGCGGGACCAGCCGCACCGGCACGGTCCGGCTGCGGGCGGCCGAACGGTCGCCGTCCAGCCGGGCCAGTGCCAGTTCCGCCGCCGCCGTGCCGACCGCCGTCGCGTCCTGGGCGACCACGGTCAGCCCCGGCTCCAGGACCGCGGCCAGCGGCAGGTCGTCGAACCCGACCAGCGCCACGTCGCGTCTGCCCGCCGCGGCCAGCGCCGGCACGATGCCCAGACTGGCCGTGTTGTTGGCGGCGAAGACCGCCGTCGGCGGCTCGGGTGACCGCAGCAGCCGCAGTGTCGCCTCCCCCGCGGCCGGAGCGTCGTGGGCGGAGACCGTGAGCCGGGGATCGGCCGGCAGCCCGGCAGCCGCCAGCGCGTCCAGGTGGCCGCGGTGCCGCTCGCGCCGGGTGTGCAGGGTCGCCGGGCGGTCGCCGACGAAGGCGATGCGCCGGTGCCCGTGCGCGATCAGGTGCGCGGTGCCCCGCTCGGCCCCCTCCCGGTTGGCGCTCAGCACGCTGTCGGCGGCCAGCCCGGCCGCCGGACGGTCCAGGAAGACGAGCGGCAGCCCGCCGTCCTGCTCCCGCCGCAACCGGCTGTGGTCTGCGTCCGCCGCCGGCACCACCAGCAGCGCGGCGACCTGCCGGGCGAGGAACGACCCGATCACCGCGCCCTCCTGCTCCGCCGACTCGCCCGACGACCCCACCAGCAGGGTCAGCCCGCGCCGCCGCACCGCCGCCTCGACCGCGCCGGCGACGGTGCCGAAGAAGGAGTTGCCCATGTCGGGCACGACCAGGCCGACGGCGGAGTCGCTTGTCCCGGCCCGCATGTTGCGGGCCATCAGGTTCGGCCGGAACCCCAGCTCAGCGACCGCGGCCATCACCCGGGCGCGGGTGTCATCGGCGACCGGCCCGTCACCGTTCAGCACCCGTGAGACGGTCTTCGCGCTGAGACCGACCCGTCGCGCCACGTCCGCCAGGGTCGGCCGCCGGCTTCCCTTCCGCACCACAGTCCGTCCGCCGATCCCCACCGGTCCGCCGGGATGCGACCGCCTCGCCGGGCCTGCCGCCCGCCGCCGCGCACGGCCGGCCCTGTGCCGTCCGCCCCGGTTCGGGCACGACGGTACAACCTGCCGCGCCCGGCGCCCGCCTCCCCGCCGCGCCCGCCTCCCCGCCGCGCCCGCCTCCCCGCCCCACGCCTCTCCGCGTCAGCCCGGCACCCGGGCCGGGCGGCCGGCGAGCACGGCGGGGCGGACGTCGTGGGCGATGACGTCCAGCCGCACCTCGTCCGCCGCGTCGCCGCGGGAGACCAGCGTCCACGGCCCGCGGTGCTCCGGGTAGTAGCGCAGGGTCAGAGCCTCCCCGGCGTCGCTGAACAGTTCGGCGACCGACCGGTCGAGCAGCAGCCGCAGCTCGACGGTGCGGCCCGGCGCCGCCTGCGGCAGCGGCATGCGGTAGCTGCCCACGTGGCTGTCCGGGTCGGCCGAGGCGTGTCCCCGGTCCACGGTGACGAACCCGTCGGCGATACGCAGCTCCAGGTACTCACCGGCTGCTCCAGCTGCGCCGTCCGTGCCGCCAGTGCCGCCGCCGGGGTCGGCGGCGATGCGCAGGGTCCACGCGGCCTGCCCGCGGAACGCGACCTTCAGACGCAGGTCGCAGCTCGCGCCGACGGTGCCGAACGGCACCGACTCGCCGGGCAGCGCGTACCGCTGCACGGTCAGCGGGCTTCCGGTGCGCAGCCCGTCGACCTCGCGGGCCGGCGCCTGCCGGGCCCGGCCGTCGGCGCCCAGGGTCACCTCGCGCGGCACGGTCAGCACCCCGGCCCAGCCGGCCTCCAGGGTGCGGCGCTCCGCGCGCGCTTCCCAGGCCCAGCCCCACAGCAGCCAGCGGCCGTCCGGCGCGGGCAGCAGCGCGGGTGCGTAGAAGTCAGGGCCGTGGTCCAGCCGGAAGGGAACCCCGAACCGGTGGCCGTCGGCCGTCGCCCTGCCCGCCCAGCCGGCCACGTGCCCCGGCCCGGTCCGCTGGTACCAGGCGCTGGTGAGCAGCAGCACCCGGCCGCCTTCGAAGACGGCCAGCTGCGGGCACTCCCAGGCCTCCCCGGTCCGCAGCCCGGGCCCGCTGTCGGCGCGGGCGTGCAGCGGTCCGCGGTACGTCCAGGTGCGCAGGTCCGCGGACTCGTACAGCAGCGCGGCGCCACTGCCGTCCCGCATCCCGGCGCCGACCAGCATGCGCCAGCCGTCGGAAGCGCGCCACACGTAGGGGTCGCGGAAGGTGGTGACGTCCTCGGGGGCGGACGGCACGGCCAGGCCGCGGCGCTTGGTGAAGACGGTGCCGGACGGATCGGAGTCGGCGACGGCGACCGGCTGCCACCACCGGTCCGTCCGGTGGGCGGAGTAGAAGGCCGTGATCCGGCCGTCGTGGGAGACGGCGTTGCCGGAGAAGCATCCGTCCGCGTCGTCCCCGCCGGGGCTGGGTGTGAGCGCCACCGGCAGCGGCTCCCAGCTGACCAGGTCCCGGCTGCGGTAGTGCCCCCAGTGCATGTCGCGGTGCAGCGGGGAGTGCGGGTTGTGCTGGAAGAACACGTGGTACCAGCCGTCGTGGTGCACGAGCCCGTTGGGATCGTTGATCCAGTTGGCCGGCGGACGCAGGTGGGCGGTGGGCAGCCGGTGGTCTGCACCGTCGCGGGGGGAGGGGACGGGGTCGGGCATGGGCCGCCTTTCGCAGCGGTCGGTGAGGAAAAGGTGCCGGGGCCGGTGGCCGCCGCCCGGCGCGGCGGAGGTCACTCCTTGACGGCCTGGGCGGCGACGCCCTGCACGAAGGCACGCTGGAAGATGAGGAAGACGACCAGCATCGGCACGGTCATCAGCGCGGCGAACGCCATGATGTCGCCCCACTGGATCGGCGGCAGCGTCTGGAACACCGCCATGCCGACCGGCAGCGGCCGGACCGACTCACTGCGGGTCACCATGACCGGCCAGAGCAGCTGCCCCCAGGTCATCAGGAAGCTGAGGATCGCCACCGAGGCGTACGCCGGCCGGGACAGCGGCACGATGACGCTGCGGAACGTCCGCCAGGGCCCTGCGCCGTCCATCCGGGCGGCCTCCTCCAACTCGCGCGGCAGCGACAGGAAGAACGAGTAGAAGAGGTAGACGAAGAAGGGGTTGGCGATGAACGGGATGATCTGCGCCTGGTAGGTGTCCAGCCAGCCCAGTTCGGTGACCATCAGCAGCAGCGGGATCGCCAGCGCCTCGAACGGGATGATGATCAGGGCGACCACGACGGCCAGCACGACGTTGCGGCTGGTCCAGCGCAGCCGGGCCAGCGCGTAGCCGAACATGCTGTTGACGACGAGGCCGAACAGCACCGTCAGCCCGCACACCAGCAGCGAGTTGAAGAGCAGTTGACCGAAGGACGAGCGCTCCCAGGCGCTCACGAAGTTGTCCAGACTGACGCTGGTCGGGACGAGTGCCCGCCAGCCGCCGCCCTCGGCGAGCACGTCGGCGTTGGGCTTGAGCGCCCCGGCGAGCATGAAGACCAGCGGCGTCAGCATGACCACCGCGACCAGCGAGCTGAGCAGGTAGTGCAGCGGGATGTTGTGGCCGGAACGGCGCTTGGTGAGGGTGCTCAACGGACTGCACGCTCCTCACGGCCCAGGCGGCGCTGGACCAGCGAGACGACGAGGACAAAGAGGAAGAAGACCACCGCGATCGCCGACGCCTGCCCGATCATGCGGCGGGTGTAGCCGGTCTGGAGCAGCTCCAGCATCATCGTGCGGGTCGAGTCCAGCGGGCCGCCGGGGAACTGCGGCATCAGGTAGACCTGGTCGAACAGCCGGAAGGCGAAGATCGAGGTCACGTTGATCACGAAGATCAGCGTGTTGCGCAGGCCGGGCAGCGTCACGTGGCGGAACTGCTGCCAGGCGTTGGCGCCGTCCACCCGGGCCGCCTCGTAGAGCGAGTCGGGGATGGCCTGGAGGCCGGCCAGGAAGATCACCATCTGGAAGCCGACCCCCTGCCAGACGGAGGTGAGCACGATGGCCGGCAGCGCCCAGCTGGTGCTGGACAGCCACCCGGGCTGCAACTGGCCGAAGGTGAGCGTGCCCAGCACGCCGTTGACCAGGCCGCCCTCGGGCAGCAGCAGCAGCTTCCAGATCACCGCGGCCACCGCCATCACCGTGACGGTGGGCAGGAAGTAGACCGTGCGGAAGAAGGTGCGGCCGGGCAGCTTGCGGTTGACCAGGACGGCCAGGGCCAGTGCCGCCGACGTCTGGAGCGGCACCACCAGTGCGGCGAACAGCGTGTTGTTGCGGAACGCGGTCCAGAACTGCGCGTCGGTGAAGATCCGCCGGTAGTTCTCCAGCCCGGTGAACGACACCGGCAGCGGCGAGGACAGCCGCTGGTCGGTGAAGGACAGCAGCACGGCCGAGACGAAGGGGAACAGCAGGAACAGGGCCAGCAGGGCCACGGCTGGCGCGGAGAACAGCGCCGCTGCGGCCCGCTCACGGGTGCTGAACGAGCGGCGCGGTGAACGGGTCGGGCGGGTGCGCGGTCCAGCGCCGGCCACTGCCGGTCGGCCGGTCGCGGCGGGCGGAGGGGCCGCTCCGTCACGGTGTTCGGTCAGGGGCATCAGGGATCACCTTGTGCGGGTGCGGGTGCGGGTGCGGGTGCGGGCCGGCGGCCGGCGGCCCGGTGGTGCGGCGCGTTCCGGGCAGGGGTGCGGGGCGGCCCGCCGCCCCGCAGGGCCGCCGTCGGAGACGGCGGTCCTGCGGGTGGCGACGGCCGGTGCGGGCCGGTCCGCGGGTTCGGTTGCGGTCCTGCTCCTGGGCCTGCTCCTACTCCTGGGCCTGGTAGCCGCCGTTGTCCTTGATGTCCTGGTCGATGCGCCGCACGGCGGCGTCCAGGGCCTGCTTGACGTCCTTGCCCTGGGTGATGTCGTCCACGGCCTGGGCGAACGCCTGGGTGATCGTCGGGTACGCGGGGGTCTGCGGCCGGGGCACGGCGACCTTCGGGGCCTGCTGGAGGTTGTCCGTCACCAGCCGCATCGCGCCGCCCTCGGCGTAGATGTCGGTCTTCTCCAGCGCGGTGTTGGTGGAGGGCGGCGCGCCGACGGCCTCGTACAGGGTCAGCAGGCTGTCCTCCTCCAGCACGTACTTCAGGAACGCCGCCGCCGCGTCGGGCTCCTCGGCCTGCGTGGTGATGCCGAACTGCCAGGAGCCCATCCCGGTCTTGGCCCCGTTGCCGAAGTCGGGCAGCGGGACCGCCACCAGGTCGTCGCCGGCCGCCTCGTGGTAGCCGTTCTTGTACGCCCACATGCCGTGCCAGGCCAGCGGGCTCTTCTTCTTGAGGAAGGGGCTGTCGTCCTGCGCCTCGGTGTCCACGTACTTCTTCTGGAACCAGCTCTGGAAGGTCTCCATCGCCGACACGACCTCGGGAGTGTCCAGCGCGCCCTTCGCCGTCTGGAAGTCCTTGCGCGAGATCAGGTCACCGCCCGCGGACTGCACGATGGGGCTGAACGCGTAGCTGAACCACTCACCCTGGCGGCCGTACCACATGTGCATGTCGAGCGGCCGCTCGTACCCGTCGGCCTTGAGGTCGGCCAGGATCTCGGTGAACTCCTCGGCGGTCCAGGCGTCGTCGTTTCCCTCGGGGATGCGGGCGCCGATCTTCTCCAGGGCGGACCGGTAGGCGTAGATCACCATGCCCGAGTCGAAGGCACCGACCCCGTAGAGCCGTCCGTCGTACGTGCCCTGCTCGACGATGGACGGCAGCAGGTCCTCGCGCGTCTTCTTGTCCAGGCACTCGTCGAGCGGGATGAGGTTGCCGTTCCAGGCGTAGTTGTAGAGGTTCGGCCCGTCGAAGTCGAGCAGTTCGGGCAGCTTGCCGGAGGCCGCGGCGGCCTGGACCGAGTCGTTGTACGTGCCCTCCGGCACGCTCTCCACCTCGACCTTCACCTGGTCCTGGCTGGCGTTGAAGTCCTTCACGAGGGAGAGGAAGGCGTCCTTCTCGGCGCCGCCGGCGTGGTAGAAGGTCTTGATGGTGTGGGTGCCGTCGATCTTGCCGTCGCAGGTCGCACCCCCGCTTCCGGCGCTGGTGGAGCCTGAGCAGCCGGCCGCGGCCAGAGTCACCGCGGCGAGTGCCGCGGCTACGATGGGCTTGCGCATGTTTCGTCCTGTCTCGTTGACGTGAGCGGAGTCGGAGCTTGTGCGGGTGGGGTCGGGTGGCCGCCCGGCCCCACCGCACGTGGGGGTTTCAGGGGCGTGGAGGGCCGATGGAGGCCCGCTCCCGCAGCGGCATCGGCACCCGGTGCGTCCGGGGGGCGAGCGGCGCGGAGTCCATGAGCAACTCGACCGCCCGCCGGCCGAGTTCGTAGTGCGGCAGAGCGATGGTGCTGAGCGCGGGGCGCTGCCAGGAGGCGATGTCCTGGTCGTCGAAGGAGACCACCGACACGTCGCCCGGCACCGAACGGCCCGCATCGTGCAGCGCCTGGTAGGCGCCGAAGGCGATCCGGTCGGTGGAGCAGATCAGGGCGCGCGGGGCCTCACCCGAGGCGAGCAGCGCGGAGACCTCGCGGTAGCCGTCCTCCGGGTCCCAGTCGCACTCGACGACCCCGGCCACCGCCGTTCCGGCCTCGTCGAGAACCTGCCGCAGGCCCGCCATGCGCTCGTTGCCGGCGAAGACGCCGTCCGGGGTGGCCGGCAGTGCCTGGTGGCCGCCGATCGCCCAGATGCCCAGGCGGTGGCCGGCGGCGAGCAGCGCGCGGCCGGCGGTGCGGCCGGCCTCGTACTCGTCGGGGATGACGGAAGGCGCGTCCAGACCGGGCGCCAGGCAGTTGAGCAGCACCACACGCTGCCCGTTCAGTTCGGCGGGCGGCGTCACCTCCCTGGTGTACATGGCGGCGTAGATGACGGCGTCCACCTGGCGGTCCAGGAGCGCGTTCACCAGGCCGGACTCGGCGGCCCGGTCGCCACCGGTCTCGGTGATGAACAGCAGGTGCTCAACGTCGCGGGCGGCTTCGAGCGCGCCCCTGATGACCTCCCCGGCGAACGGGGTGGTGGTGAGGCTGTCCGAGACCAGGCCGATCGTCTGGGTGGACTTGGTGCGCAGGCTGCGTGCGGTGACGTTGGGCCGGTAGCCGAGGCGGCCGGCGGCCTGCTGCACCTTCAGCCGGGCGTTCTCGGAGATCCGCATGTCGGTGCGCCCGGACAGCACGAAGGACGCGGTGGTCGGCGAGACGCCCGCACTGCGGGCCACGTCGGCCATCGTCACGCGCCGTTCACCCATGCGGCACTCTCCCGAGCTAAATCGAATTAGCAGATGGCGAAGAGAATGCGTGCCCGTGTCGTCGCTGTCAATGGGCGGGAAGGCAACGATTCCGCGCGCCGTCCGCGCCGCCGTCGGTCCGGAGCCGGTTCGTGCGCCTGCCTATGTCAACGTTGACATAGGCAGGTGCACGATGCTGGACTCCTCCCGTCCGGGCTGCCACGGCCGGGCGCCCAGCCCGTCCAGCGAAAGGGTCCCGCGATGACCGCGAACCGCCACCCCGACCCCCAGGCGCCGGTCGCCGTGCTCGGCGAGTGCGTGGCCGACGCCTTCGTGGTGCCCGGACCCGCCGACGCGCCGGCGGCGTCCCTGGGGCTGGAGGTGCTGCCCGGCGGCGGCCCGGCCAACACGGCCGTGGCCCTGGCCAGGCTGGGCACGCGGACCCGCTTCCTGGGCCGGCTGTCGACCGACGTCTTCGGCCGCCTCTTCCGCGAGCACCTGCGCAGCTCCGGCGTGGACCTCGGCTCGTCCGTCACCGCCGCCGAGTCCAGCACGCTCGCGGTGGCCGACCTGGACGCCGAGGGCCGGGCCGACTACTCCTTCCACGCGGAGGCCACCGCCGACTGGCAGTGGACCGGCGAGGAACTGGCCGCCGCCACCGCGCCCGGCATGTCCTGCCTGCACACCGGCTCGCTGGCCCTGGTGCGCCCGCCCGGCGGCGCGGCCGTCGAGGACCTCCTCGCGTCGGCGCGGGAGCGGGCCACCGTCTCGCTCGACCCCAACGTGCGCCCGCTGCTGGTGGACCCGGCCGAGTACCGGGCCCGGCTGCCCCGCTGGTGCGCCGCCGCGGACGTGCTGCGGCTCTCCGACGACGACCTCGCGCACCTGCTGCCGGGCGCGTCCCCGGAGCAGGCCGCGGACACCTTCCACGGCCTCGGCACGCCGCTGGTCGTCATCACGCTCGGACCCGCCGGCGTGTTCGCCTCCCTGGACGGCCACCGCCTGCGGCTGGACGCGCCGCCGACGGAGGTGGTGGACACCGTCGGCGCCGGGGACTCCTTCATGGCCGGCTTCCTGCACGCCCTCCACCACGACGGCGCCCTAGGCGGACGCCTCACCGGTCCTGGCAGCCCCGGCAGCCCCGACCGGAAGGGCCGCCCCGGAGGGCTCGACGAGGGCACGCTGCACGCGGCCCTCACCTTCGGCCTGCGGGTCGCCGCCCTCACCTGCGCGGTGCGCGGCGCCAACCCGCCCTGGGCGCCCCTGCCCTGACGGCCCGGGCGCCTGACGGCCCGGGCGCCTGACGGCCCGGGCGCCTGACGGCCCGGGCGCCTGACGGCCCGGGCGCCTGACGGCCCGGGCGCCTGACGGCCCGGGCGCCTGACGGCCCGGGCGCCTGACCGGCCTGTTATCTGTCCGGCCGCCGAACGGCTCCCGGGACCAGGGCCGTTCGGCCCGGGGAAGGGACCTTCGGAGGCTGCGGCACGGCCCCGGCCAGGGGTGGAATGGAGTCACCGGCAAGCACAGAGGTGATCCAGCATGGCTGAGGCAGCCAGCGTTCCGACCCCCGTCCCCACCGAAGCGGCACTGCACGTCGACTCCCTGGTCTCCGGGGCGCTCAAGGCGCTGGACGACTTCCGCTCCCTCAGTCAGGAGCAGGTCGACCACATCGTGCGACGCGCCTCGCTGGCGGCCCTGAGCCGGCACACCGACCTGGCGCTGCTGGCGGTGGAGGAGACCGGGCGCGGCCTGTTCGAGGACAAGGCGGTGAAGAACCTCTTCGCCTGCGAACACGTCACACACTCCATGGCGGACTGGAAGACCGTCGGTGTGATCAACCGCGACGAACTGACCGGCATCGTGGAGATCGCCGACCCGGTCGGTGTGGTCTGCGCCCTGACGCCGGTCACCAACCCGACGTCCACCACCGTGTTCAAGGCCCTCATCGCGCTGAAGACCCGCAACCCGGTCGTGTTCGCCTTCCACCCCTCCGCCCAGCGGTGCAGCGTGGAGGCGGCCCGGATCGTCCGGGACGCGGCGGTCGCCGCCGGCGCCCCGGAGAACTGCGTGCAGTGGGTGGAGCAGCCGTCCGCGGAGGCGACCCGCCTGCTGATGCACCATGACGGCGTCGCGATGATCCTGGCCACCGGCGGCAACGCCATGGTCAAGGCGGCCTACTCGTGCGGCAAGCCGGCCCTCGGGGTCGGCGCCGGCAACGTGCCCGCCTACGTCACCGCCACCGCCGACGTGCGCCGCGCCGTCCACGACATCGTGATGTCGAAGGCGTTCGACCACGGCATGGTGTGCGCCTCCGAGCAGGCCGTCATCCTCGACCCCGAGATCCGCGACGCCGCCCTGGCAGAGTTCTCGCTGCTGGGCGCGCACCGCGCGTCGGCCGCGGAGAAGAAGAAGCTGGAGCGCCTCTTCTTCGGCGCGGAGGCCGGCGGACACAACTGCGCCCAGGCGCGGCTCAACCCCGAGGTGGTCGGCAAGCCCGCCGTGTGGCTGGCCGAGCAGGCCGGGTTCACCGTGCCGCCCGGCACCTCGGTGATCCTGGTGGAGGCCGCCGAGGTCGGACCGCGCGAACCCCTCACCCGGGAGAAGCTGACCCCCGTCCTGGCGGTGCTGCACGCCACCGGCACCGACCACGGCATGCAACTCGCCTCACAGATGGTCGAGTTCGACGGCCTCGGGCACAGCGCGGCGATCCACACCGCCGACGAAGGCCTCGCGGAGCAGTTCGCCGAGCGGATTCGCGCGGTGCGCATCATCGTCAACTCGCCGTCCAGCTTCGGCGGGATAGGCGACGTCTACAACGCGTTCCTGCCCTCGCTCACCCTCGGCTGCGGCAGCTACGGACGCAACTCCGTCTCCGGCAACGTCACCGCCGCCGACCTGATCAACATCAAGCGGGTCGGCCGCCGCAACACCAACATGCAGTGGTTCAAGGTGCCGCCGCGCATCTACTTCGAACGCAACTCGCTGCGCCACCTGGGCGAGATGCCCGGCATGCGCCGTGTCACCCTGGTGACCGACCGCACCATGTCCGACCTGGGCTTCGTCGCCCGGGTCACCGGCCTGCTCGCGGCCCGCGCCGAGCCGCCCGCGCTCCAGGTGATCGACGACGTCGAGCCGAACCCGGAGCTGGCCACCGTCGAGGCGGGAGCGGCCCGGATGCGTGACTTCCGCCCCGACACCGTCATCGCGCTGGGCGGCGGCTCGCCGATCGACGCGGCGAAGGTGATGTGGCTGCTCTACGAGCACCCCGAGGTGGCCTTCGCCGACACCAAGGAGAAGTTCCTCGACATCCGCAAGCGCGCCTACCGCTTCCCGGCCCTCGGCGCCAAGGCGCAGCTGGTGGCGATCCCGACCACCTCCGGCACCGGCGCGGAGGTGACACCGTTCGCGGTCGTGTCCGACCCGGCCAGCGCCCGCAAGTACCCCCTGGCGGACTACGCGCTGACCCCGGACGTCGCCATCGTCGACCCGGCGCTGGCGATGGACCTGCCGCCGCGGGTCACCGCCGACTCCGGCTTCGACGCCCTCACCCACGCCACCGAGGCGTACGTCTCGGTGTACGCCAGCGACTACACCGACGGGCTCTGCCTCCAGGCCATCAAGCTCGTCTTCGGCAACCTGGAGAGCTGCGTCACCGCGGGTGCCGCCGACCCCCAGGCCCGGGAGCGCATGCACAACGCCTCCACGGTGGCGGGCATGGCGTTCGCCAACGCCTTCCTCGGACTGGTGCACGCCATGGCCCACACCCTCGGCAACACCTTCGGCGTCACCCACGGACGCACCAACGCGCTGCTGCTGCCGCACGTCATCCGGCACAACGGCACCGTCACCGCCAAGGCGACGCCGTGGCCCAAGGCGGAGGTGTACCGGGCGCCCGAGCGCTTCCAGGACATCGCCAGGACGCTGGGCCTGCCCGCGGCCACCCCGGCCGAAGCGGTGGAGTCCTACGCGCGGGCCGTCGAGGACCTCCGGGCGCGCTGCGGACTGCCGGCGTCCTTCCAGGAGGAGGGGGTCGACGAGCGCGCGTTCCTCGACGCCCTGCCGCAGCAGGCCCTGAACGCCTACGCCGACCAGTGCGCGCCCGCCAACCCGCGCATGCCGATGCTCGACGAGATGAAGCAGCTCATGCGGACCGCCTACTACGGCAGCGCCGACCTGACGCCCGACGCCGGATGAGCGGGCCGCGATCCGGCCCGCCCGTCCGCCCACCGACCGCACCGCACCCCGGAGGGGACAGACCATGACCACGCACCCGACATCGACGGCACAGGGACACGGCGCCTGGGAGGGCTTCAGGGGCGGGCTGTGGCGCGACGCGATCGACGTCCGGGACTTCGTCCAGCACAACTACACCCCCTACGAGGGCGACGGCTCCTTCCTCACCGGCCCGACCGACCGCACCCGCCGCGTCTGGGCCCGCATCGAGCAGATGCTGCCCGAGGAGGCCGAGCGGGGCATCCACGACGTGGACACCTCCACCCCTTCGACGATCACCGCCTTCGGCCCCGGCTGGATCGACCGCGAGCACGAACTGGTCGTGGGACTCCAGACGGACGCCCCGCTGCGCCGGGCGATCATGCCCGCCGGCGGCTGGCGCATGGTGGAGGCGGCGCTGCGCGCCTACGGCCACGAGCCGGACCCGGCCGTCAAGGAGGTCTTCACCCGGCACCGCAAGACCCACAACGACGGGGTCTTCGACGCCTACACCCCCGAGATCCGGGCCTGCCGCTCGGCGGGCGTCATCACCGGCCTGCCCGACTCCTACGGCCGGGGCCGCATCATCGGCGACTACCGCCGGGTCGCGCTGTACGGCGTGGACCGCCTGGTCGCCGCGAAGGAGGCCGAGCAGGCCGCGCTGGCCGCGCGGTGGCCCACCGAGGACGTGATCCGCGCCCGCGAGGAGACCGCCGAGCAGATCCGCGCCCTGGGCGAACTGGCGGAGATGGCCGCCTCCTACGGCTACGACGTCTCCCGTCCGGCCGTCACAGGCCGCGAGGCCGTGCAGTGGCTGTACTTCGGCTACCTGGCGGCGGTGAAGGAGCAGAACGGCGCGGCCATGTCCATCGGCCGCATCGACGCCTTCCTCGACGTGTACCTGCAACGCGACCTGGCCGGCGGTGTGCTGACCGAGGCCGCCGCACAGGAGCTGATCGACGACTTCGTCATCAAGTTGCGCATCGTGCGCTTCCTGCGCACTCCGGAGTACAACGAGCTGTACTCCGGCGACCCGACCTGGGTCACCTGGTCGCTGGCCGGCATGGGCGACGACGGCCGCCCGCTGGTCACCCGCACCAGCTTCCGCGCCCTGCAGACCCTGTACAACCTGGGCCCGGCGCCGGAGCCCAACCTGACCGTCTTCTGGTCCCCGCGGCTGCCGGCCGGCTTCAAGCAGTACGCCGCCCGTGTCGCCGTCGACACCAGCGCCCTGCAGTTCGAGTCCGACGAGCTGATGCGGCCCAAGTACGGCGACGACACCGCCATCGCCTGCTGCGTCTCCGCGATGGCCATGGGCCGCCAGATGCAGTTCTTCGGCGCACGGGTCAACGTGGCCAAGGTGCTGCTCTACGCGATCAACGGCGGCCGGGACGAACTGACCGGCGAGCAGGTCGTGGAGGGCTTCGAGCCGATCACCGGCGACGTGCTCGACTACGAGACCGTGGCCGCGCGGTACGACGCCATGCTGGAGTGGCTGGCGAGGACATACGTTCACGCGCTCAACGTCATCCACTACATGCACGACAAGTACGCCTACGAGCGGCTGGAGATGGCGCTGCACGACGGCGAGGTGCTGCGCACCATGGCCTGCGGCATCGCGGGCCTGTCCGTCGCGGTGGACTCGCTCTCGGCCGTGCGGCACGCCAGGGTCGAGGTCGTCCGCGACAGCACCGGGCTGGCCGTGGACTACCGGATCGAGGGCGACTACCCGGCCTACGGCAACAACGACGACCGGGCCGACGACCTCGCCCGCGAACTGGTGCACGGCTTCATGGCGAAGATCCGCGAGCACGCCACCTACCGGCAGGCGGTCCACACCCAGTCGGTGCTGACCATCACCTCCAACGTGGTGTACGGCCGCAAGACCGGCAACACCCCCGACGGCCGCCGGGCCGGTGCCCCCTTCGCACCGGGCGCCAACCCGATGAACGGCCGCGACGCGCACGGCTACGTGGCCTCGGCACTGTCCGTGGCGAAGATCGACTACGACGACGCGGAGGACGGCATCTCGCTCACCAACACCATCACGCCCGACGCGCTGGGCCGCACCCCCGAGGAGCGGGCCGGCAACCTCGCCGGGGTCCTGGACGGCTTCGTCTCCTGCGGCGGGTTCCACATGAACGTCAACGTCCTGGACGAGAGCACCCTGCGCGACGCGATGGCCCACCCGGAGAAGTACCCGCAGCTCACCATCCGGGTCTCCGGCTACGCGGTGAACTTCCACCGGCTGACCACCGAGCAGCAGCTCGACGTCATCAACCGCACCTTCCACGGTGCGCTGTGACCGCCTGCCGGGGCGCCGGGAGGGCGGCGTCCAGCACCGGGTCCACGCTGTCCGCCGTGCCCGCCGCGGGCCCCCGCGGGAGTGGCCCCGCGGCGACCCCGGCGGGGGACGGCCACGCGGCGACGGCGGCCGGGGCTGACGCCGCGGCGACCCCGGCCGGTGCCGCCAGTCGGCGGCCCGTCACCGGGTCGCTCCACTCCTGGGACCTGTCCACCGGCGTCGACGGTCCCGGCACCCGCTTTGTCGCCTTCCTCGCCGGGTGCCCGCTGGCCTGCATGTACTGCCACAACCCCGACACCTGGCAGCTGCGCAACGGCCGCCGCACCACTGCGGCCGAGCTGGTCGAGGAGGCCGGCAAGTACCGGGACTTCATCCGGGCGGCCGGCGGCGGGGCCACGGTGAGCGGCGGCGAACCGCTGCTCCAGCCGGTGTTCACCCACGAACTGCTGCACCGCTTCAAGCACGGGCTGGGCCTGCACACCGCCCTGGACACCTCCGGCTTCCTGGGCGCCCGCGCCTCGGACGCGCTGTTGGCCGACACCGACCTGGTGCTTCTGGACATCAAGTCCTGGGACCGGGACCTCTACCGCCGGGTGACCGGCAGGGAACTCCAACCGACCCTGGACTTCGCCCAGCGCCTGGCCCGCCGCGGCTCGGACGTGTGGGTCAGGTTCGTCCTGGTGCCGGGCCTCACCGACGACCCGGAGAACGTCGACGGCGTCGCCGCCTTCGCCGCCTCCCTGGGCAACGTCAGCCGGGTCGACGTGCTGCCCTTCCACCGGCTGGGCGCCGCCAAGTGGGCGGCGCTGAACCGGCCGTTCCCACTGGCGGACACCCCGCCGCCGACGCCGGAGCAGGTGGCGGCGGCCCGGGAGGTCTTCCAGCGGCGCGGACTGCACGCCGTCTGACTCCCGGTGCGGGCAGACCGCGTCGGCCCGGGCCGGCACGCGCCCGCCTCAGCCGGCCTTCGGCCGGGCGCGGTCGGTGACGGACGCCAGGTCCAGCCCGCGCGGCAGGGTGCCGAACGCCGAACCCCAGTCGCCGCCCAGCCGGGAGGCGCAGAAGGAGTCCGCCACCGCCGACGGCGCCCAGCGCACCAGCAGCGAACCCTGGAGCACCAGCGCCATCCGCTCCACCAGCCGCCGGGCCCGGCCCTCGACGCCGTCCAGGTCGGCCAGCTCCGTCAGCAGGTCCTTCACCGCGCCGTCCAGCCGGTGGTCGGCGCCGCGGGCGGCCCCCACCTCGGTGAGGAAGGCGTCCAGCGCGCCCGGCTCACGCTGCAGCGCCCGCAGCACGTCCAACGCCTGCACGTTGCCCGCGCCCTCCCAGATCGAGTTCAGCGGCGACTCGCGCAGCAGCCGGGGCATACCCGACTCCTCCACGTAGCCGTTGCCGCCCAGGCACTCCAGCGCCTCCGCGGCCACCGGTGTGCAGCGCTTCGTCACCCAGTACTTCGCGGCCGGCAGCGCCAGCCGCAGCAGCTGCCGCTCCTCTTCGTCGCCACCGGCCGCCCGGTCGTGGGCGGCGGCCAGGCGCAGCGCCAGCGTCGTCGCCGCCTCCGACTCCAGCGCGAGGTCGGCCAGCACGTTGCGCATGAGCGGCTTGTCCAGCAGCGTGCCGCCGAACGCCGTGCGGTGCGCGGCGTGGTGGGTGGCCTGGGCGACAGCCTGGCGCATCAGCGCCGCCGAGCCCGTCACGCAGTCCAGCCTGGTCGCCGCCACCATCTCGATGATGGTGGCCACGCCCCGGCCCTCCTCACCGACGCGGCGCGCCCAGGTGGAGCCGTCGAACTCCACTTCGGCCGAGGCGTTCGACCGGTTGCCGAGCTTGTCCTTCAGCCGCTGGATGCGGAAGGTGTTGCGGCTGCCGTCGGGCAGCACCCGCGGCAGCAGGAAGCAGGTCGGGCGGCCCTCGCCGGGCCCGGCCTGCGCCAGCACCAGGAACACGTCGGACATCGGGGCCGAGCAGAACCACTTGTGCCCGGTCAGCGTGTAGGTGCCGTCCTCGGCCAGCGGCTCCGCCCGGGTCGTGTTGGCCCGCACGTCGGAGCCGCCCTGCTTCTCCGTCATGCCCATGCCCGCCAGCACGCCGGCCTTGGCCGCCGCCGGACGCAGCCCCGGCTCGTAGGTGCGCGAGACCAGCCGGGGCTCCCACTCCGCCGCCAGGTGCGGATCGGCCCGCAGCGCGGGCACCGCGGCGTGGGTCATCGACAGCGGGCAGCCGTGACCGGCCTCCACCTGCGACCACACCAGGAACCCCGCGCTGCGCCGCAGCTGCCCGTCCGGACGCGACCAGGCGTCCGTCAGCCCCGCCGCCGTGCCGTGCTCCAGCAGCCGGTGCCAGGACGGGTGGAAGTCCACCTCGTCGACGCGGTGGCCGTACCGGTCGTGGGTGCGCAGCTCCGGCGGATGGCTGTTCGCCTCCGCCCCCCACCGCTGTGCCTCGGCGGAGCCGGCGAGGCGGCCCAGCGCGCTCAGCTCGGCCTCCGCCTGCGCGCGCTGTTCCTCACCCACGTGCCGCCGCACGCCCTCCACCAGCGCCTGGTCCTGGGCGTAGACGTCATAACCCTCCAGGGGCGGCGGCTGGTTCGTCACGGTGTGCGTCGTGGCTGCCATGCCGCCCAGCCTAAGGGCTGTCCCGCCGTCCGCCAGGGTGCCCGGCCCCCGTTCCGGGGTCCGGTGGGCACGCCTGGTCGCCGGTGGGCTTCGCAGGCCGCAGGGCGGATACGTTAAGGGGGTGCGAGCAGCCACTTCACCCCCGAACCGGCCCAGTCGCCGTCGGGCAAGAACACGCCTTCTGTACCGGAACATCCCGAAACGGAGGCTCACCTGGCTGCTCCTGAAGGACACCGTCAACTCCTGTATCGAGTACCGCATCCTGGGACTCGCGGCAGAGGCGGCCTTCTTCACCCTGCTGTCCCTGCCGCCCCTGCTGATGGGCCTGCTCGGCCTGCTGGGCTACCTCGACTCCTGGATCGGCACCGACACCATCGCCAGCGTCCGGGACAACATCCTCGACGCCTCCGCCACGGTGCTCTCCGAGCGCGGCGTCAACGACATCGCCGCACCGCTCATCGACGACGTCATCGACGGGGGGCGGCCGGACATCATCTCGTTCGGTTTCGCCCTGGCCCTGTGGTCCGGCTCGCGCGCGGTCAACGTGTTCATCGACACCATCACCGTGATGTACGGCCTCGACGGGCACCGCGGCATCGTCAAGACCCGGCTGCTCGCCTTCCTGCTGTACATCATCGCGCTGCTCATCGGCGCGGTGGCGCTGCCGCTGATGGTGGTGGGCCCCAACGCCGTCATCAGCTGGGTCCCGCAGGCCGAACTGCTGGTGCGGATCTTCTACTGGCCGACCGTGCTGCTGCTGTCCGTCGTCTTCCTCACCACGCTGTTCCACGTCTCGGTACCGGTCCGCTCACCGTGGCGCGAGGACATCCCCGGGGCGATGGTCTCCCTGCTGATGTGGGTGGGCGGCAGCTTCCTGCTGCGCATCTACCTCACGTCGACGGTCGAGGGGCCCACCATCTACGGCTCGCTCGCCGCCCCCGTCGCGATCCTGCTGTGGATCTTCATCTCGGCGTTCGCCGTGCTGGTCGGTGCGGCCGTCAACGCTGCCATCGACCGGGTGTGGCCCTCGGTCGCCACCGCCGCCGCCCGCCGGGCCCGGGACCGCCAGCGTGAGAAGGAGGCCGCCGAGGTCATCGCCGCGGTGGCGGCGCGCAGGGCGGTACGGGAGGCCCGCGCCGGGCCGGACGCCGCGCCGGACGGCGGCGACACCGGCGACGGTGGCGACGCCGATGAGCGGGGCACCCCCGGTACCGGGGACGACGGGGACGCCGCCCGGGGCGCCGACGACGGCGAGGAGGAGCCGGGGACGGCGGACGGACCCGGTCAGCCCGCCGAGTTCCCCGAACGCTGGGCCCGCTTCCTGCCGCCGGAGGACGTCCGGTCCCGGCTCAAGGGCCCGCCCCGCGACTAAGGGCTGTCCCGCACACCGCCCCGTCCCGGTCTGTGCCCGGCGTGCACTGGGTGGTGCGCACGGCTCGAAGAATCGGGCGAACAGTGACAGAGTGAAGGGGACCGCCAGCCAGTTCGGGGGTGTGGCATGGACACTCGGGATTCGCTGACGGACCCGGTCAGAGAACCGGGGCCCTGGCCCGCCGAGGCGGAGTCCACCCTGGCCCTCAACCGGATGGGCACCTTCGACTGGGACCTCGACGCAGGCAGGCTCCACCTGGACGACTCCGCCCTGCGCGTGCTGGAGCTGACCGCCGAGGAGTACGACGGCACCCCCGAGGGCCTGGGCGTGCGGCTGCCCGCCAGCGAGGGCGCCCGCCTGGACGCGCTGTTCTCCCAGGCGCTGAAGCAGCGCCACACCACCTACGGCGCCTACTTCCGCATCCGGCGCGCGGACGGCACCCTGCGCTGGACCCACACCCAGGGCCACATCCGGCGGGACGGCCAGGGCCGGCCGCGCCGCGTGCTGGGCATCATCCGCGACGCCACCGACGAGCTGAGCCACTCCACCAACCGCCTCACCCTCGACAACCACCGCCGCCACGAGGCCAGCGTGGTGGAGGAGACCGCCGCCGCCCTGGCCCACGCCCGCACGGTCCGCGACGTGATCGACGTGCTGGAGAGCTCCCGCGGCCTGGGCCGGCTGGGCGCGGTGAGCCTGATGATGGGCTTCGCCGAGGGCAACCGCATCCACCTCGTCGCCGAGGGCCGCACCAGCAGCTTCGTCCCGGAACTGGAGTACACGCGCATCGACGCGGACTTCCCCATGAGCGAGGTGGTGCGCACCCTCACCCCGCGCTACCTCGTCTCCCGCGAGGAGTTCGCCCGCCGCTACCCGCAGCTGTGGCCGCACATCGCGCCCCTGGACGCCTCGGCCGCCGCCTACCTGCCGCTGATCGCGCAGGGCCGTCCGCTGGGCGCGCTGGGACTGCTGTTCCGGCACAAGCACACCTTCCCCGCCGGTGAGCGCTCCCTGCTCACCGCCCTGACCAGCAGCATCGCGCAGAGCCTGCAACGCGCGAAGCTGTTCGAGCAGGAGCTGGAACTCGCCGAGAGCCTGCAGCGCTCGATGCTGCCGCACTCCCTGCCCGACATCCCCGGCATGCGGACCGCCGTCAGCTACCGCCCGGCCCGCAGCGGCCGGGGCATGGGCGGCGACTGGTACGACGTCATCCCGCTGCCCGGCGGCCGGGTCGCCGCCGTCATCGGCGACGTGCAGGGCCACGACACGCACGCCACCGCCGTCATGGGGCAGCTGCGCATCGTGCTGCGCGCCTACGCCGCCGAGGGCCACTCCGCGGCGACGGTGCTGTCCCGGGCGTCGGCGTTCCTCCGCGACCTGGACACCGACCGCTTCGCCACCTGCCTGTACGCCGAGGTCGATCCGACCACCGGCTGGCTGCGCATGGTCAGGGCCGGGCACCTCGACCCGCTGCTCAGCCGCAGCGACGGCACCTGCCGGCCGTTCCCGGTGGTCGGCTCGCTGCCGCTCGGCATGCCGGTCGTGGGGACGCCGGACTACCCGGTGACGGCCATGGAGCTGGAGGCGGGGGAGACCCTGCTCATGTTCACCGACGGGCTGGTGGAGCAGCCGGGCAAGGACATCGAGGACGGTGTGCACGACCTCGCCGCGGCGGTCACCCGCGGCCCGGCTGACCTGGGCAAGATGGCCGAGTGGCTGTGCGAGGAGCCGGGCGGGCGGGCCGGCTCCGACGACATGGCCGTGCTGCTGCTGCGCCGCGACCGGCAGCCCGCCCGGCAACTGGGCCGACGGCTGCACCAGCACGTCGCCCCCGGCGACACCCGCGCCCTGGCCGGTATCCGCCAGATGGTCCAGGCGGCGGCCCGCGCCTGGAACGCCGACCCGTGCGTGGACGACATCACCCAGGCCACCCACGAACTCGCCGCCAACGCGCTGGAGCACACCGGGGGCGGCGCGCTGGTCACGGTCCGGCTGCTGGGCGGTGCGGAACGCCGGCTGCGGGTCGAGGTCGAGGACGCCAGCAGCGTCCACCCGGTGCTGCCCGCCCCCGAACGGTCGGGGCAGGGCGGCCGGGGGCTGCTGCTCGTCGACCGGCTCGCCGACGTGTGGGGTGTGGAGTCCCGGGGCGTCGGCAAGCTGGTGTGGTGCGAGTTCATCTGCCCGTCGGACTGACCCGCCGGACTGACCCGCCGACCGTCCTTCCGGGCTCCTCCCGGCGGGAACCCCGGGCCCTGCCGGGCGGGAGCGAAAACCCGTGGCGCGCGAAGAGGCCGCCGGACTAGGGTGACGGCGTTCCGGCGGGGCCGAAGGCCGCCGCCGCTGCCGCTGCGGAAGAAGACGGGAGGTGTTCGTGATGGCTGTCACCGCGACGTGCGCCACGCGCCACCGAGATCTCATCCACACCGTTCCCGTGGTCCCCGGCTGAACCTTGCACCACCACTGACCCCGCGCCGCGCGCGGGCGCCGGGGCCACCCTTCCGTGAAGGGTCATCCCCCTTGTCCTCCTCTGCTTCGCCGCAGTTCCCCTCCTCCTGTTCGTCCTCCCCTTCCTCCTCGGCCGCCCCTCCGCCTCCGCCTCCGCCGCACCCGCTCGCCGCCTACGGCTGGGACGACGGCTGGCACGCCGCGTTCGCCCCGCACGCCGCGCAGGGCCTGCTGCCGGGCCGGGTCGTGCGGGTCGACCGGGGCCGCTGCCACGTCGTCACCCCGGACGGGACCGTCCGGGCCGACACCGAGTTCGTCACCCCGCGCGACCCGCTGCGGGTGGTGTGCACCGGCGACTGGGCGGCCGTCGACCCGCCCGCGGGCCGGCGCTTCGTGCGGACCCTGCTGCCGCGCAGGACCGCTTTCGTCCGCTCGACCTCCTCCAAGCGCTCCGAAGGGCAGGTCCTGGCGGCCAACGTCGACCACGCCGTGCTCTGCGTCTCCCTCGCCGCCGAGTTCGACCTCGGCCGGCTGGAACGCTTCCTCGCCCTCGCCTGGGGAAGCGGAGCCAGGCCGCTGGTGGTGCTCACCAAGGCCGACCTCGTCCCCGACCCCCGCCATCTGCTCGCCGACGCCGTGGACACCGCGCCCGGCGTGGACGTGGCGCTGGCGAGCGCCGCCACCGGCGAGGGCGTCGACGACGTCGCAGCCCTGCTGACGGGCGGCACCGCCGTACTGCTCGGCCAGTCCGGCGCGGGCAAGTCGACCCTGGCCAACGCGCTGCTGGGGGAGCGCCGGATGGAGGTGCAGGAGGTCCGTGACCGGGACGGCAAGGGACGCCACACCACGACCACCCGTGAACTGGCCCTGCTGCCCGCCGGGGGCGTGCTCATCGACACGCCCGGCCTGCGCGGGGTCGGCCTGTGGGATGCCGGCCCCGGACTGGAGCAGGCCTTCGCCGAAGTGGAGGAACTGGCCGCCCGCTGCCGGTTCCCCGACTGCCGGCACGAGGTCGAGCCCGGCTGCGCCGTGCTGGCCGCCCTGGCGGACGGCTCGCTCGCGCACCGCCGGCTCGACAGCTACCGCAAGCTCCAGCGGGAGAACCTGCGTCTGGCGGCCCGGACCGACGCCCGGCTGAGGGCCGAGCAGCGCAAGGTGTTCAAGCAGCGGCAGGCGCTGGGACGCCACATGATGGAACGCAAGCGCGGACGCCGGTAGCCCGGTGCCGCGCCGGTAGCGGCAGCGAGTCGACAACACGAGGAGAAGGGGGCGGGCGGTGGCCGAGGGCACGCGGCCGAAGCTGGCACCGCTCGACTTCCAGCTGGTGCTGCTGCGCCGGATGGCCGACTTCCAGCCTGATCTGGTGGCGTCGTCCCTGCGGCGCCTGGGCACCGACCGGGCCCGGATGCGGGAGGCGAACCGCCGCTGGCAGGCCTGGGCCCGGTCAGCGCACGGCGGCAGCGCACTGCGCCGCTACCGGTCCGTGCTCGGCCCGCCGCTCGAGCGCACGGCACGGCGGGTGGGAGACCTGGAGTGCGAGGCGCTGACCTGGCCGGTCCCGCTCTGGCCGGACCTGCGGTTCGAGGTGATGACCACCGCGGACGGCGGGGTGTGGAACGCGTGGCTGGTCCGCGCACCCGGCGCACCGGGACCGCTGCTGCGCACCGTCGCGGACCTGGAGCCGTGGAGTTGCACGGTCGACGAGGTGGCGCGGGCGTTCGCCCCGGCGCGCCCGATGCAGGGCTCGGCACCGACCCGCTGGCAGCTGGCCTTCAGCGCGCCGGACACCGGAGGCGAGCGGCGGCCGGTGGTCGCGGAGTTCACCTGGGGGCTGCTCCAGCGGCTGCCGCCACCGTGACCGGCGGGGCTGGCCGCCGGCCGGTCAGCGGCGGATGAGGCCGAGTTCGGTGGCGGCGGCGACGGCTGCGGTCCGCGAGGTGACGCCGAGTTTGGTGTAGACCCGGGCCAGATGCGACTTGACGGTGCCCTCGGTGAGATGCAGCCGCCGGGCCACGCCCTGGTTGGACAGCCCCTCGGAGACCAGCCCGAGAACCTCCGTCTCGCGCCTGGTCAGGGCCGTTCCGGGCGTGCGCAGCCGGTGCATCAGCCGGTCGGCGACCGTGGGCGCCAGGATGGTGCGCCCGGCGGCGGCGGTGCGGACGGCGGCGGCGAGGTCCTCGGGCGGGGCGTCCTTGAGCAGGTAGCCGGTCGCGCCGGCCTCGATCGCCGGGAGCGTGTCGGCGTCGGAGTCGTAGGTGGTGACGATCAGGACGCGTGGTGCGCCCGGCCGGGCGGTGATGGCGGCGGTGGCCTCGGCGCCGCCCATGCCGTCGCCGAACCGGAGGTCCATCAGCACCACGTCCACGTCGCCTGCCGCGGCGCGGGCGACCGCGTCCTCAGCGGTGGCGGCCTCGGCCACCACCGTCATGCCCGGCTCGGTCTCCAGCACCGCGCGCAGCCCGGCGCGGACGACCGGGTGGTCGTCGGCCAGCAGCAGGCGGACGGGCAGGCCGGTCACGGGCGTGCCTCGTGCGAGGTCGCGGTGGACGGGGGCGGAGTTGAGGGGGGAGGGGCCGACGGGGGAAGCGGAAGCCGGACGGCCAGGGCGGTGCCGCGGCCCGGCGCGGACGTGAGGGTCACGTCGCCGTCGAGGGCGCGCACCCGGGCGCGCATGGCGGCCAGGCCGAAACCGCCGCCGCTTCCCTGGCCGGGCCCGCTCCCCGGGCCCGGGTCGGGCAGCAGCTCCGGGTCGAAGCCGACGCCGTCGTCGCGCACGTCCACGCTGACGACGTCCCCGCCGTAGCGGAGGGTGACGTCGACGGTGGTGCCGCGCGAGTGCTGCACGGCGTTGGCCAGCGCCGACTGGGCGACGCGCAGCAGCGCCACCTCGTGCGCGGTCGGCAGCGGCACGGCGGTGCCGACACGGTGGAACCGGGCGGTGACGCGGTGGCGCACGGAGGCGGTGGCGCACAGGCGTTCCAGGGCGCCGGCCAGCGTGGTGCCGTCCAGCGCGGGCGGGGTGAGGGCCGCGACGAAGCGGCGGGCCTCGGCCAGGTCGTCCGCCGCCGCCTGCCGGGCCTGCTCGACGTGGCGGGCCGCGAGCTGCGGCGAGTCGGGTAGGGCGCGCTCGGCGGCGCGCAACAGCAGCTGGACGCTGGTCAGGCCCTGCGCGAGCGTGTCGTGGATCTCGCGGGCCAGCCGTTCGCGCTCGGCCAGCACACCTGCGGTGTGCTGGGCCTCGGCCAAGTCAGCGCGGGTCGCGGTGAGTTCGTCGATCAGTTCGCGGCGCTGCTCGCTCTCCCGGTACAGGGCCTGGTAGCCCCACACCACTGCGACGGCGACCGCGGCACCGAGCGCGGGGCCGAGCGCCATGGCCGGGGCGAAGGCGCCCCGGTGGGCGGCGAACGCGGTGATCGCCGCCAGCGCGGTCGCGGCCACGGCGACGAGCCCGGTGCGCCGCGGCAGCAGCTGCAGCTGGAGGAAGTACAGCGGGAACGCCACCCACACGGCGTCGGCGGACAGCGCCAGCAGGGTCAGCCAAGCGGCGCCGACGGAGGCCAGCCACCAGGCGGCGGCCTGCCGGGAGCGGCCGAAGCGGGGGAGCAGCGGACCCGCCGCGTAGACCAGTGCGCAGACCGCGGCGACGGCGGCGATCGCCGGGGCGTGCGGGCGGCTGTCGGCCACGGCACGGGCGGCGGCCAGCGCGAGCAGTCCGACCACCAGCAGGTGCAGGCACCAGGCCAGGGCCCGGCTGACCGGGTTCGAAGTGGGGACGGTGAGGTTCACGATCCTCCCAGCCTAGGCAGACGGCGCGCGAGCGGGCCTCTGCCAAAAGGAGGAGTCCGGCCGCCGCCTTACGACCCGCGAAGTGCGGTCCTGCGCCGGATGCCCGCACGGGGGCCGGCGGCGACGCTGAGGGCACACCGCACACCGCACACCGCACAGCACCGTGCAGCACCGCGCCATCCGTGGAAGGGAAGGCCCTCACCCGTGTTCGTCGCCTGGAGAGACCTCAGGTTCGCCAAGGGGCGCTTCGCCCTGATGGGGACCGTCACCGTGCTGATCACGCTGCTGGTCGGCCTGCTGTCCGGGCTGACCGCCGGCCTGGCCCGGCAGAACGTCTCCGCGATCACCGGCCTGCCCGCCGACAGCATCGCCTTCCAGGCGCCCGGCGGCGGGCAGGACGTGTCGTACACCCACTCCACCGTCACCGAGCGGCAGTGGCGGACATGGGCCGAGGCCCCCGGGGTGACCAGCGCGGAACCGCTGGCGATCACCACCACCAGGGCCGCCGCTGGAGACCGCAGCACCGCGGTCTCCGCCTTCGGCGTGCGGCCCGGTTCCACGCTGGCACCCGACGGCGGCCGGATCGGCGACCGCTCGGCGGTCCTGTCGGCCACGGCAGCCGCCGACCTCGGGCTGGAGCCCGGCGACCCCTTCACCCTGGCCGGCCGGCAGCTGAACGTGGCGTCCGTGCGGGGCGACGCGTCCTTCAGCCACCTTCCGGTGATCTGGACCGGCCTCGACGCCGCCCCGCGCACGAGTGCCCCCGCCGGCGCGGGCGACGGGCCGTCCGCCACCGTGATCGCACTCAACACCACCTCCGGGGCCGACCTGTCGGCGGTCGACCGGGCCGCGGGCACCAGCACGCTCCCCAGGGACGACACCCTCACCGCGATCGGCTCCTACGCCGCGGAGAACAGTTCGCTGCAACTGATGCGCGGCTTCCTGTTCGCCATCTCCGCGCTGGTCATCGGCGCCTTCTTCACCGTCTGGACCATCCAGCGCAGCGCGGACATCGCCGTGCTCAAGGCGCTCGGCGCCTCCACCGCCGACCTGCTGAAGGACGCCCTGGGCCAGGCCGCCGTCCTGCTCACCGGCGGCACCCTGCTCGGTACCGGGCTCGCCGCCGGCCTCGGCGCGATCCTCGCGGGTGGCACGGTGCCGTTCCGGCTCACGCCGGGCACGGTGCTGGTCCCTGCGGCCGTGACGGTCCTGCTCGGCCTGCTCGGCGCCGCGCTGGCCGTCCGCCGCGTCACCACCGTCGACCCGCTGACCGCTCTGGGGAGCGTGCGATGAGCCTGAACCTGACCGACGTCACCCTCACCTACCCCGACGGCGAGTCCCGCCTGACCGCCCTGGACCGTGTCACCCTCGACGTGCCCCGCGGCAGCCTGACCGCCGTGGTCGGGCCGTCCGGTTCCGGCAAGTCCAGCCTGCTCGCCGTCGCCGCCACGCTCGTCACTCCCGACTCGGGGCGGGTGACGATCGACGGGACCGCCACGGCGGGCATGACCCGCCGCGAGCTGACCGAGCTGCGGCGCCACCGGATCGGCATCGTCTTCCAGCAGCCCAACCTGCTTCCCTCCCTGACGGCGGCGGAGCAGCTGGAGGTCATGGGCCGGATCGCCGGCCGCCGTCCCGCCGAGGCGCGAGAGCGGGCCGGGGAGCTGCTGGCCGCCGTCGGACTGACGGCGGAGGCGGGACGGCGCCCCCACCAGCTCTCCGGCGGCCAGCGACAGCGGGTCAACCTCGCCCGCGCCCTGGTGAACGACCCCACGGTCCTGCTGGTCGACGAACCCACCAGCGCGCTCGACCACGAACGCGGCGCGGCCGTCATCGAACTCGTCACCCGGCTCACCCACCGGCAGGCCACCGCCACCGTGCTGGTCACCCACGACCGCACGCACCTCACCGCTGTCGACCGTGTCGCCGAGGTCCGCGACGGACGCCTCCAGCCGTCGGAACCGCCCGGCTGACCGGCCGCCCGGCCGGGCCGTGGAGGCCACCCGGTGGCGGGGACCTCACCGGGGGACCGGCTCGGTGGCGGTCCGCGGGGCCGCAGCCGGCGGGGGATCGTCCATGCCGCGGAACGACCGCACCCCCACCGGGGCCAGCGTCACCAGCAGGTAGACGGCACCGAACCCGAGCACGGCGACGGACAGGCCCGCGCCCTCCACGAGGAACCCGGCCGCCAGCGAACCCATCGGAGTCGCCGCGAGCGCCCCGGCGTAGGAGATGCCCATGACCCGGCTCCGCATCGCGTCCGGCACCCGCTCGTACAGCACGGTGGTGAGGATCGGGTTCAGCGCGCCCGCCGCGAGGCCGCCGACGGCCATCATCACCAGCAGCGGCACCAGCCCCTCACCGAGCGCCGCCACCAGCATGCGCGGCGCCCCCGCCACCAGGAAGCAGCAGGTGAACACCGGCCAGCGCGGCAGGCGGTGCCCGAAGGAACCGTAGAGCAGGGCCCCGGCGAGGGCGCCGGCACCGCCGACCGCGAACAGCAGCCCCAGGTCCACCGGGCCGCCCAGGTGCTCCCTGGCGTGCACCGGCAGCAGGACCGACGACCAGCCCGCGTCCAGGGAGTTCGTCACGAGCACCATCGCGGTGATGCCCCACAGCAGGGGGAGGCGCAGCAGGAAGCGGAACCCGTCCGCCAACTCTCCCGCGTACGCCCGCGGCGACACCGTCCCGGTGGCGCGGACCGGGCCGGCGGCGGTGAATCCACGCAGCCCGACCGCGATGATCGCGGCCGACACGGCGAAGGTCAGCGCGTCCAGGAGCAGCACCGCCTCCGCGCCGAGCGTCGCGATCAGCAGGCCCGCCAGCGCCGTTCCCGCCATGCGAGCACCCCGTGAGACGCCGTCGAAGAACCCCGCGGCCCGGACCAGCGGGGTGCCCGCCCGTTCGGCCAGGGCGGGCAGCAGCACACTGCGCGCGGTCTCACCCGGCGCGTGGAACAGCCCGTTGACGGCCATCAGTACGCACAGCAGCCAGAACGGCAGCAGGCCGGCGGCGTGCAGCAGTGGCACCGCCGCCACCGTGACACCGCACAGCAGGTCGGTTCCGACGCTGGTCCGGCGGCGCCCGAACCGGTCGATGAGCGGGCCGCCCAGCAGTGCCGACGCGGCGACCGGAACGGTGGCGCAGAACGCCACCAGGCCGGTACGGGCCGCGCTGCCGGTGGTCTCCAGCACGAACCAGGGCACGGCCAGGAACGTCAGCGAGGTGCCGAGCACCGACACCACGTTGGCGGCGAGCACGCTGAGCAGCGGACGCCGGTCGGGTAAGGCTGCGGGTATCGCCCCGCCGGCGTCAGCCGCGCTGGGATCGTCGGTGGCGCTCACCGCCGGGCGTCCGCCGGGGAGGGCCCGGCGGCGACCAGCCGCAGACCGGCCGACACCAGCGTCCAGCCGACGCGGTGGCGTATGCCGGCGAGCACCGGATCGGCCGGCGGGTGGCCCCGCCCGTCCGGCCCGGCGGACCGGGCCACGGCGGCGGCATCGCGCCGTGCCGCCCAGCTGTGCAGCTCCGTGGCGCGGTAGCGGGCCCCGAGAGCGTGGATGTCGCAGTGCATCGGGCTCCTCCAGGAGCGGTGGTGGGGACGACTCAGCCGGGCTTGCGAGGGAAGGCGTGCAGGTGGACCCGGACCCGTTCCACCCCGGCGGGCGTGTCGGCGGCTTCGGGGTTGTGGTCGCGGTACTCCTGGATCACGTCGTGCAGGCGCGACGTCAGCTCCCGCGTCTGCGCCGCGGTCAGCTGGAGGCTGAAGTCGCTCAGGTCCTGGCCGTCGCGCCGCCACTCGGCGGACCAGTCGGACTGCGTGGCCAGCCAGGTCTCCGTCTCCCGGGCGTGTGTCGCCGCGACCTCGTGGAGGAAGGTGCTCAGCGCGCCGGCCACCTCCGGGTCGGGGTGCTGGTGCAGCTCGTCCACCCGGTCCAGCCGGGTGCCGCGCTGGGCGGCCCGCCACCAGCGCTCGCGGGCCGTGCCGCGCTCGGTGTCCTCCACCACGAAGGTGTGCGCCGCCAGTTGCCGCAGGTGGTAGCTGGTCGCCCCGCTGGACTCCGACAACCGCTCGGCCAGCCCGGAGGCGGTGGCGGGCCCGTACTCCCGCAGCGCGCTGAGAATGCGCAACCGCAGCGGATGGGCGAGGGCCCGCAACGAGCGCGGGTCGAGAGTGCGTACCTGTGGGTCGTCGGCGGGGGGCTGGGGGCGCGAGGGGCCCGGTTGCTCGCTCATGCAACCCAGGAAAGCAGTGCAAAGGAAAGTTTGCAAGAGGTTGTTTGCAACGAAGTCTTTGGAATGAGGAAAGGCCTGTCGTACCTGCGGGCGGCGGCGTACGCTCGGACCATGTTCAAGCGACATTGATCCCCAGCCGCCTCCGCCGCCTCCGCCGTCCTCGTGCGCCGGCTCTACGCCTACGCCTGGCTTGAGGACTTCGTCCTGCTCTACCCGGTCTACGCGGTGCTGTTCACCGAGACCGGCCTCAGTGCCGCGCAGATCTCCTCGCTCTTCGTGATCTGGTCGGTCACCGCCTTCGCCCTGGAGATCCCGTCCGGCCTGTGGGCCGACCTGTTCTCCCGGCGTCGCCTGCTGGTGCTCGCCCCGCTGTTCACCGGTACCGGCTTCGCGCTGTGGACGTGGTGGCCGTCGTATCCGGCGTTCGCCGCCGGATTCGTGCTGTGGGGCGCCGGGACGGCCCTGCGCTCGGGCACCTTCCAGGCCCTTGCCTACGAGGAGCTGAGCAGGGCCGGCGCCCGGAACGACTACGCCCGGGTCATCGGACGCACCGAGTCGCTGGCCGCGTCCGCCGAACTGGCCGCCACGGCCCTGGCCGCCCCGGTCATCGCTCTCGGCGGCCCGCTCGCCGTGGGCGCGGCCAGCGTCGCCGTCACGCTGCTGTGCGCCCTGACCGGCGCCACCCTGCCCGACCACCGCAGCCGCCCGGCTGCCGCCTCGGCCCCGGAGCCCGCCGCCCCGCCCCGCCCCCTGAGCGAGCCCGACGCCGCAGGGGACACCGACGCCGGCGAGTCGGGGCAGCGCGGGTACCGCGAGGTGCTGGCCGAAGGTCTGCGGGAGGTGCGCGGCTCCCCTGGGGCGCTGCGGGCCCTGCTGTTCGTCTCCCTGATCACCGGAGTGACCGCCCTGGACGAGTACGTGCCGCTGCTGGCCCGTGACACCGGTGTCGCCCCCGGCACCGTGCCGCTGCTGGTGCTGCTCGTCACCGGCGGCTGCGTGGTCGGCGGCTGGCTAGCCGGCCGGGGCGCCCGGTACGCCCCGCTGGTGCTGGCTGCCGGAGCCTGCTGTCTCGCTGCGGGCGCGCTGCCCGGGCACCCGGCGGGACTGGCGCTGGTCGCGGTGGCGTTCGGCGTCTTCCAGTGGACGATGGCGCTCGCCGACGCGCGGTTGCAGAGCGCCGTCTCCGACCGGGCCCGCGCCACGGTCACCTCCATGGCGGGATTCGGCTCGGAAGTCGTCGCGGTGCTCGTCTTCGCCTCCTACGCGCTGGGCTCGCTCAGCGCGGGACCGGCGCTGATCTTCGCGGTGGCGGCCGTTCCGTACCTGCTGATCGCCGTGTCCGATTTCCGCCAGTGACCTGCCGGGCGACGGCGCACACTGGACCGTGTGATGGACGACGACAGCAGGTACGAGGCGGTACGCAGCCGGGACGCCCGGTTCGACGGCGTGTTCTTCACCGCCGTGCGCACCACCGGCATCTACTGCCGCCCCAGTTGCCCGGCGGTCACGCCCAAGCGGGCCAACGTGTGCTTCCACCCGTCGGCCGCCGCGGCCCAGGGCGCGGGCTTCCGCGCCTGCCGCCGCTGCCGTCCCGACACGGTGCCCGGCTCCGCCGAGTGGAACGTACGGGCTGACGCCGTCGGCCGGGCGATGCGCATGATCGGTGACGGTGTGGTCGACCGGGAGGGCGTGGCCGGACTGGCCGACCGACTGGGATACAGCGCCCGGCAGGTGCAGCGGATGCTCACCGCCGAACTGGGCGCCGGTCCCGTCGCTCTGGCCCGCGGCCGGCGGGCGCACACCGCCCGGATACTGCTGCGCACGACCCGCCTGCCGGTCACCGAGATCGCCTTCGCCTCCGGCTTCGCCAGCGTGCGCCAGTTCAACGAGACCGTCCGAGAGATCTACGCCTGCACGCCCACCCGGCTGCGCGGCACGGGCAGGCCGCCCGCGGTGGGTGAGGGGGAGGGAGTGGCGCTGCGCCTGGCCTGCCGCCGGCCCTACGACGCACGGCGCCTGTTCGACTTCCTCGCCCGGCGCGCCGTGGAGGGCGTGGAGGAGGCGGTGGGACCGCCGGGCGACCGCCGCTACCGGCGTACGCTCGGCCTGCCGCACGGCCACGCGGTCGCCGAGGTGCACGAACGCGGCGGCCCCGGCTGGCTGGCCTGCCGCCTGCACCTGACCGACCTGCGGGACCTGACCACGGCCGTGCAGCGGCTGCGGGTGCTGTTCGACCTCGACGCCGACCCGCAGGCCGTCGCCGAGCGGTTCGCGGACGACCCCCTGCTCGCCGCACCCGCCGCCGCCATGCCGGGTCTGCGCGCCCCCGGCGCCGTGGACCCGGCCGAACTGGCGGCTCGCGCGGTGCTGGGCCAGCAGGTCACGGTGGAGGCCGCGCGGCTGCTCACCGGCCGCCTGGTCGCCGCGCACGGCAAGCCGCTCCCGGCGCCGGACGGCGGCCTGACCCACGTCTTCCCCACCGCCGACACGCTGGCCGGGGCGAGCTTTGAGGAGCTGCGCATGCCGGCGGCCCGCCGGGACGCCCTGCGCACCGTGATGGCCGCGCTGTCCGACGGGACCGTGGACCTCGGCCCCGGCACCGACCGCGACGAGGCCGAACGCGCGCTGCTGTCGCTGCGCGGCATCGGCCCCTGGACGGCGGGCTACATCCGGATGCGGGCGCTGGGCGACCCGGACGTCTTCCTGCCGGGCGACGCCGGCGTCCGGCACGGCCTGCGCCACCTGGGAGCCGAGGGGCCGCCCGACACCTCCCGGTGGCGTCCGTGGCGCTCCTACGCCCTGCACCTGCTGTGGAACACCGCCCCGCCCGCGAACACCGCCCTGACGACGAACACGCCCTGACGACGAAGAAGGACTGACCGCCATGCTGTACACCCACTGCCCCAGCCCGCTCGGCGACCTGCTGCTCGCCGGTCCGGAACCGGGCGTGCTCGCCTCGGTGACCATGCCCGGCCAGCGCCGGGGCGCCGTCGTCGGACCCGGCTGGGTCCGCGACGACGCCGCCCACCGGGACGCGGTGGAGCAGTTCGACGCCTACTTCGCCGGTGGGTCTTCCGGTTTCTCGCTGCGCCTCGCACCGCAGGGAACCGAGTTCCGCCGCCGGGTGTGGGACGCGCTGGACAGCATCCCCTACGGCTGCACCGTGACCTACGGCGAGTTGGCCGTCCTGGCCGGTGCACCGCCCGCCGCGGTGCGGGCGGTCGGCGGTGCGGTGGGCGCCAACCCGCTGCTCGTGGTGCGCCCCTGCCACCGGGTGCTCGGCGCCGGGGGAGCGCTCACCGGCTTCGCCGGAGGGCTGCCCGCCAAGCGCGCCCTGCTGGAGATCGAGGGCGTGCTGCTGCCTGCCACCGGCACCGCAACCGGCACTGCGACCGCCGGCGATACCGCCACCGGTACCGGAAGCGGCTTCGCCAGCGGGAGCGTTGCCGTCACCGCGTCCCGGGGCCGGGCCGCCGACGTCCCCCGCGCGGTGTGAGAGGCGGCCGGCACCGGTGGGCCCGGGCACCGACCGCCCCTCAGTCCTCCTCCAACCCCCAGCTGCGGACCCAGCGGGGATGCACCCGGATCACCTCGTCGCTGAACCGGTCGCCCAACAACTTCTCACCGGTGAGCAGTTCAGCCTCGCCGCGGATCTCCACCCCGCGTACCCGCCAGGGCGACTCGCTGACCAGGTCGTCCACGACCAGGGCGAGCAACGGGTTCTTCCGCAGGTTGCGCCACTTCTTGGTCCTGCCCAGCGAGAAGCCGCCGATCAGCACCGTCCCGTCGTGCCGCGGGAAGAACCCCACCGGGTTGGCCTGCGGTTGGCCCTGGGCGTCCACCGTCGCAAGCCTGCCCAGGCGCTGGGTGGTGAGATACATCTGCTCTGCCTGGCTGAACGGGGTGTTCTGGCTCGTATCCCTCATAGCCAAAGGTTCACACATGGCAACGCGCCGCGCATCGATTCCCTGCGGTCTGACCCCTGTGGTCCCGATATCGCCGCCTCCCGGCAGGGCACACCCGCCCGAATCCGAGCCGGTGCCGCACCACTCACGGGGCGCCCCCGGCGCGCGACCGCCCCACCCGCCGCGCCCGCCGGTCGAGCTGACGCTCCTTCAGGGCGCGAGTCCGCGGCGTGGCGCACCGGGAAGGTCTGGGACTTCCTCCCGGTGACATGGACAATGACCGCATGAGTGGTCAGCGGGAGCGGGCTGAAGCGCCCGACTGGTGGAGTCAGCTCTACGACGACGACGCCCCGGACACCGGCCGCTCAGCGGCCGGCGACAGCATCGACGACCGCTTCGACTCGGCAGCCCGCACGGTCGGCGTCCCCGGGATCGTCCGGCAGCGCCCACCGGACCCGCCGCCCCGCACCCCGCGCGGGCTGCGTCCCGGCCCGGCCAAGGGCTCCCCGCCTCCGGTCCGCCGGATGGCCGCGCCGCCGCCCGCCGACTTCCTCGGCGACCGGCCCCCCACCTACGACCCCGAACCGACGGCGCTGCCCGCCGCCGATCCCGAGGACCTGGACGCGCTGACCCCCGACACCGTGCTGGACGGCGCCCGGTACGGCCCGCTCACCGTCCGGGCGGCCTCCCTGCGCGGCGACTCCGCGCGCTACCGCGGCAGGCCCCGCGCCGACGCGCTCCTGGTGGCACGTTTCGGCAGCGGGGACGCGGCGCTGCTGCTCCTCGCCGTCGCGGTCGGTGACCGTGCCGCGCCCTTCGCGGACCGGGCCGCCCGGGACGCCGCCGGATGGATCGCCGGTGCGGTCGGCCGCAGCCACTCCCGGTTGTCCGAGGACATCCGGGCCGACCGCCGGGCTGCTCTGAAGTCCGGGCTCGGCCGTCTCACCGCCCGCGGCATGGGCAGGCTGCGGGCGCGGGCCGCCGAACTCGGCCTGCAACCGGAGGAGTACACCGCGGACCTGCGCTGCCTGCTGCTGCCGGTCGACCCGCGCTGCCGCTCACGGGTGTTCTTCGGGGTGGGTGGCGGCGGACTGCTGAGGTTGCGCGACGGCCGTTGGCAGGACCTCGAACCGGGCACCTCGCCGGAGGGCCCGGCCGCGGACCCGCGCGAGTCGCCGCGTGACGGCGAGGCGGACGAGGGCAGCCCCGGGACCACGGTCACGGCCGGCATCCCGGCGCAGTCCGCCCCGGACGACGCGGACGCGGCGGGCGCGGACCGCGCGGGGGAGTCGTCGCCGACCGGGGTCGCCTTCCGCTTCCGTGCCGCGCAGGCGCGGCCGGGTGACGTGCTGCTGCTCTGCGGGCGCGGTTTCGCCGAACCGCTGCGGGAGGAAGCCGACTTCGCCGCCCACCTGGCCACCCGGTGGACCACCGGCGAGCCGCCGGGGCTGGCCGACTTCCTCTCCGACGCCCAGACCCGTATCAAGGGCTACGCGGACGACCGCACCGCGGCCGCCGTCTGGGAGAGCTGACACCGGCAGCGGCACGCAGCGGCACACGTAGGGGCCCGGTGTGCTGCCGCCGCTCCCGCACGGCTGCGCCGCGGGGGTGCCGGGGCACCGCCGGGCTCAGCCGAACTGCCGCTCGATCGCGGCCAGTTTCTCCTCCAGCGAATCCAGTCGGGGACTGGTCTGGCTCGACTCGTCACCCAGCGGATCACCGGTGGACGCGCCCTCCGGACGTGAGCCCTTCTTCTCGTCGGTCACCGCCTGGAGCGCCGGCCGCTGCCGCAGGGGCAGTTGGCCGGGCTCGGTGCTCGCGGGAGCTATCTCCACCTCCAGCGGCGGTTCCTGCCGGCCGCCCCTGTTCCAACGCTGCTGCCGGCTCAGGGCCTTGAGTCGGGCCCGCTCCAGTTTTCCGTGCTCCTTCCTCCGCAGGCGCTCCTGCTCCTGCTGCCGCCGGTCCTCCCGGACCTCGTCGACGGCCTCGTCCAACGTCCGTACGCCCTCCAGCAGCATCAGCGACCAGGCGCGGAACGTCTCCCGCGGGGCGCGCAGCCAGCGCACCACGCGGATCTGCGGCAGCGGCCTGGGGACGAGGCCCTGTTCGCGCAGCGCGGCCTTGCGGGTCTGCTTCAGCGCCCGGTCGAACAGGATCGCCGCGGACAGCGACATTCCGGCGAAGAAGTGCGGTGCCCCGGCGTGCTCGTCACCGCGCGGCGCGTGCACCCAGTTGAACCAGGCGGCAGCACCCGCGAACGCCCACACCAGCAGCCGCGACCCGAGCGAGGCGTCGCCGTGGCTCGCCTCCCGGACGGCGATCACCGCGGAGAACATGGCCGCCCCGTCGAGGCCGAAGGGCACGAGGTACTCCCAGCCTCCCGACAGGTTGAGGTTCTGCCGGCCGAAGCCGACCAGGCCATGGAAGGAGAGTGCGGCGGCGACGCCCGCGCAGCAGAACAGCAGCAGGTAGGAGGCGGTCGCGTAGACGGTCTCCTTGCGGCGCCGGCGCTCCTCGGCCCGCTCCCAGGAATCGGCCTGGGCCGGGTCCTCCGCGGGCTTGCGGCCGCGGGCGGTGAGCCAGACCGCACCGAGGAAACCGGCGAGCAGCACCGCGCCTGCCAGCACCCAGTTAAGCGATATATCCGTCAGTGTCATCCGGTGCCCCTTGTTCGGCTTTCGCCGTGGCTTCCCTTTCGGGCAGCATCCTGGCGGAAATCGCACGGGGCGCAGGGGGTTTCGCGGCAAGAAACCGTCGAACGGGGCAGCTGGGGCCCTGTGGGGGCGTTCTGGGTCGAACGCCTCAGCGAGAGGCGGTCATGCGGGCGATTCGAGTGGCGTCACAGGTGCGCGGACACGTCGTACAGGTGTCCGCGGGGCGCAGGGTGTAGAAGAGGCAGCAGCCGGCGCGGTCCCGGGTGGTGAGCGACTCCCCGCCGGGGGCTGCCAGCTCGCGGAAACCCGCGCCCTTGGGGAAGGGGGCGACCGTGCCGGGCAGCAGCCGCTCGGCCTCCGCCCGGGCGCGGCCCTCGTCGCCCAGCAGCTGGCCGACGTACCACAGGCCCTCGACGATCTCGTCCGTCGCCAGGCTCCACAGGGCGCGGGGGCCGCGCCGCATCCGGGGCCGGAACCCTTCGAGCACCGGTCCGAGGAGTTCGGCGACGGCCTCCCGCACCTCGGCGCGCAGCGCCTCCTCGCCACCCACGATCCGGGCGCCGGGCAGGCCGGCCGCCGGGTCGCCGGGCAGGCAGGCGAAGCGGGAGGGGCGAACGGCCAGCAGGCCGCGGGCGCGGTGGAAGGCCACAGTGCCGGCCGGGAAGCGCGGCACCCGCCGGTGCAGGAACCAGGGGATGGTGATCAGCAGGGTGGCGGGCCACGCGTAGCGGTGCAGTCCGAAGCTGGCCACCACGTCCGGCCGGGGCTGCTGCCCGTAGTCGTGCCGCACCTGCTCGTCGTCCCAGCGCAGGAACGCCTCGACCGCGTCACCGCCCGCCGCCAGGTCCTCGTCGCTGATCCAGCCGTCGCCGGACGGCAGTGGGCCGCCGGTCTCGGTGATGCGCATGGTGGGAAGGATCTCCGCCAGGCGTGCGTAGGCGGCGGCGAGAGGGGACTCCGCGGTGGGGGCGGCGGAGGCTGGAGCGAGGGCGGTGAGGGCCATGCGGCGTTCCCGGTTTCTCGATCGTTAGCAGGTAAGCCTTACCTTACCCGATCATGTCGAGGTTTGATCTCCGGCACTCTCCGCCTATCGTGCTCTTCGGACATCCGGAGGGGACAGGAGCGGTCAGATGGAGCAGACCCGAACGGAGCCGGTCATACGGACCGGCCCGGGCGCCGACCGTGCAATCCCCGCGCAGCAGGACCGCGACGGGAGGCGGCAGGGCGGCCCCCGGGCCGGTGAGCCCGCGCGGGGCGAGCACGTGCACAGCGAGCCGGCCGCGCCGCGCGCACCGCAGCGCCACTCGGTACGCGGCCAGGTGCTGAGCGCGCTGCGCGAGTCCCTGCTCTGCGGGGAGCTGCGGGCGGGGGAGGTCTACTCCGCTCCCGCCCTGGCCGAACGGTTCGGGGTGTCGCCCACGCCGGTCCGGGAGGCCATGCAGCAGCTGGCGAGCGAAGGTGCCGTGGAGACGGTGCCCAACCGGGGCTTCAGGGTCGCAGAGCACAGCGTGCGGGACGCGGCCGAGCTGTCGGAGGTGCAGCTCCTGTTGGAGGTGCCGTCCGTGCTGGGCCTGGTGGGGACCCTGCCGGCCGAGCGCTGGCGGGCGCTGCGCCCGCTCGCCGAGGCCACGGTCGGGCCGGCCGCCCGCGGCGACCGGCCCGGCTACGCGGAGGCCGACACGGCCTTCCACACGGCCCTGCTGGAGCTCACCGGCAACCGCCGCCTGGTCGCTGTGGCCGGGGACGTGCGGCGGCGCGTGCGGCGCCCGACGGTCCGGCCCGCCGAACTGGCCGCCCGCGCCGCCGAGCACGTGGCGCTGGTGGAGGCGCTGGCGGTGGGGGACGCGGTACGCGCGGAACGCGTCCTCCGCGGCCACCTCGCGCCCTGAGCGCCCCTGCCCCGCCCTGAGCGGCCCCACCCCTGGCCCCGCCTCGCCCGCATGCCCCGGCTCCCCGAGGTCTCGCTCAGGCGGCCGGGAGCTGGCTCTCCAGCCAGGTGGGCACGCCGCCCAGCAGACGGAACAGCCGCTGTGCTTCGGCCCGCAGCCGGGACGCCTCGGGCTCAGGCTCGGCGTCCGCGAGCGCGGCCAGCGCGGGCGCCATGCCGACCAGGTAGCCCAGTTCCTCGCGTAGCCGCAGCGACTCGGCGAAGCCGTGCCGGGCCTCGGTCAACTCGCCCTCACGCAGGGCCAGTCCGGCCAGGTGCCGCCAGGTGAACGAGCACAGCAGGGCGTTGTTGTGGGCGGTCGCCCCCGCGTGCGCCCGCCGGTAGGCGGCACGCGCGGCCTGCGGGTTGTCCGCGAGGTGCTCGGCGACCAGGCCGCGCCGGAAGTCCAGCAGCGCGCGCCCGGGAGCGGTCGGCGGCAGCAGCGCGGCGGCCCGTCCCAGGGCCGCCCGAGCCTCGTCCGCCCGGTCCCGCACGCCCAGCACGGTCGAGGCGTAGGCGAGATGGCCGCGTGCGCAGGCCGCCGCGCCGCGGACCTCGTCGGCGACGGCGAGAGCCTCCGCGTTCCGCAGCGCGTCCTCCGCGTCCGCCCAGCCCGCCGCGGTGAACAGGCAGCGTTCCACCAGCAGCGCGGCCCGCTCCACGGCGACCTCGGCGTCCTGCGCGGCGTCCGCGCTCAGCAGCGCTGCGGCGTCCTCCCAGCAGCCGCGGGAACGCAGCCGCCACACCGCGCGGGCGAGCGGGTCCTCCCCCTCACCGTGATCCAGCCGTACCGAACGAGACATGGCGGATTCCGCCACAGTGCCCTCCCCAAGCGCGCCGTCGAGCCGGAATGTGTCGGATGTGGTCGCATCTCAGCACGGATCACGGCCCCGGCCAAGGGAAAAGTGTGAATCCCTTCACAATCTTGGTACCGGCGCCCACCCGGCCCCCCGTGGCACCGTCAACTCCGGCCGGTTCGCGGGGCCCTTCGGCGGCCGGGCCTGCGGCGTCAGGCGCGCCAGGCGCGGTCGCGCAGCAGGCGCAGCCCGTTCAGTCCGACCAGGACGGTGGAGCCCTCATGACCCGCGACGCCCAGTGGCAGCGGCAGGTGCCAGACCAGGTCCCAGGTGACGAGCACCACGATGGCGGTTCCCGCGATCACCAGGTTCTGCAGCACCAGCCGCCGGGCGCGGCGGGACAGTGCGACGAGAGCGGGCACTGCGGCCAGCTCGTCCCGCACCAGCACCGCGTCAGCGGTGCGCAGGGTGAGGTCGGCACCGCTGCCGCCCATCGCGATACCGGCGTGCGCGGCGGCCAGGGCGGGGGCGTCGTTGACGCCGTCACCGACGGCCAGCACCCGGCTGCCGGAGCGTTCCAACTCGCGGACGGCGTCCGCCTTGTCCTGCGGCAGCAGCGCGGCCCGCACCCGGTCCGGCCGGATGCCGGTCAGCCCGGCGAGCCGGGTCGCGGCGGCGGGGCGGTCACCGGTCAGCAGCAGTGGGGGTCGGCCGGTCAGCAGCTCCAGGCGTGCCACCGCCGCCGCGGCGTCGGCGCGGGGGCGGTCGACGAGGCCCAGCAGCCCGGCGGGCTCGCCGTCGACGCGCACCTCGGCGACGGTGCAGCCGTCCCGCTCCAGGGCGGCGACGGCCGCTGCCGCGGTGCCGCGCGGTGCGCTGATCTCGACGTCGCGTCCGGCGACCCGGGCGCGCACCCCGCGGCCCGGCAGCGCCTCGAAGTCGCTGACCGGCAGCGACTCCTCCTCCGGTGCGGCGGCGGCGACGGCCCGGCCGAGCGGGTGCTCGCTGCCGCGTTCGGCGGCAGCGGCGATCCGCAGCAGCTCCCGTTCGGTCCACTGCCCGAACGGGCGCACCTCGGCGAGCCGGGGGCGGCCCTCGGTGAGGGTGCCGGTCTTGTCCAGCACCACCTGGTCCACCGAGCCCAGCCGCTCCAGCACCGCCGCGGACTTCACCAGCACCCCGTGCCGGCCCGCGGTGGCCACCGCGGCCAGCAGGGGCGGCATGGTGGCCAGGACCACCGCGCACGGTGAGGCGACCACCATGAAGGTCATGGCGCGCAGCAGCGACGGCTCCAGGTCGGCGCCCAGCAGCATGGGCACGGCGAACACGGCGACGGTCGCCGCCACCATGCCGACGGCGTAGCGCTGCTCGATGCGCTCGACGAACAGCTGCCGGGGCGCCTTGGTGGCGCTCGCCTCCTCGACGGCGGCCACGATGCGGGCGATCACGGAGTCGTGGGCGGGCCGCCGGACCCGTACCCGCAGCACGCCGCTGCCGTTGAGGGTGCCGGCGAAGACCTCGTCGCCCTCGGTCCGCGGCACCGGGATGCCCTCGCCGGTGACGGACGCCTGGTCGACGTCGCTGGTGCCGCCGGTCACGATCCCGTCCGCCCCGACCCGCTCGCCGGGCCGCACCACCACGAGGTCGCCGACGACCAGTCGCTCGGCGGCGACCACCTCCTCCCGGCCGTCGGGGCCGACCCGGCAGGCCCGCTGGGGCGCCAGTTCCAGCAGGCTGCGTACCGAGTCCTCGGTACGCCGGGTGGCGAACGCCTCCAGCGCGCCGGAGGTGGCGAAGATGACGATGAGCAGCGCGCCTTCGAGTGGCTGGCCGATGGCGGCGGCGGCGAGTGCGGCGACGACCATCAGCAGGTCCACGTCGAGGGTGCGCTCGGCGAGCGCGGCGAGGCCGGACCGGGCCGGGTCCCAGCCGCCCGCGGCGTAGCAGAGCACCCACGCGGCCCAGGGCAGCCACGAGGGTGCGCCGCCGAAGTGCAGGCCGACGCCCACCAGGAAGGCCGCCGTGGCGAGTGCCGCCCAGCGGGCCTCGGGCAGCGTCAGCAGGACGCGGTACGGGCCGGGAAGGGCCGCCGCGCGGTCCGGCCGGGGCGCCGGTGGGCGGGTCGCGGTGAACGTCATGGGGGTCTCCGATGCGGAACGGCCGCCGGATGCGGCCGAACGGTGTGGACGGGGGCAGCGGGCGGGGTGGGTGCGGGATGTGTGCGCGGCCGGGCGGCGGTCGTGCACAATGGAGTGAACGGCTGAACACATGAAGAGGCATTCATGTATAGCGGAGACCGTACCATTCCCGCCATGGGACATGGAGTCGACGGACACGGCAGCCCGGCCGCGCGTCTGGATGCCGAGAGTGCGGCCACGGTCGCCGCCACGCTCCAGGCCCTCGCCACGCCGTCCCGGCTGCTGATCCTGGCCCGGCTGCGTGAAGGGCCGCTGCCGGTCACCGAGCTGGCCGAGGCGGTCGGCATGGGCCAGTCGGCCGTCTCCCACCAGTTGCGGCTGCTGCGGGCGCTGAGCCTCGTCAAGGGTGCCCGGGAAGGCCGCCGCATCGTCTACAGCCTGCACGACAGCCATGTCGCGCAACTGCTGGACGAGGCCGTCTACCACGTCGAGCACCTGCAACTGGGTGTACGGGACAGCCTCTAGTCGCCCAGAGGTCCCGTCCCGGGCCTGCCACGCCCAGGCGCCGCCGTCCGGCGTGAGGTCAACCGCCGGTTAACCGGTGCGGGGGTCACTGTTCGGGATTGCTCTGGTGCGCTGCGTCTCTTCCATGGCACCATGCAAGCCCGAAGTGCTCGGCCTTAACCGGTCGTTGATGGGCATGCCGGCACCCGGCCGGCGTCCCGCGGGGGAAGGCGGTGCGGATGACCGGCGACGCAGGGCGGCCGGTGGGTGCGGGCGGCACGCTCGCCGACCGGCTGAACCGCCTCTTCGCGCACATGCACCCGAAGGGCGCGCCGTGGACCAACGCGCGGGTGGCGGAGGAGATCTGCCGACGCCGGGAGGAGTTCGGCGGGGTCACGCTCACCGAGCAGTACCTGTCGATGCTGCGCACCGGCAAGCGCGCCAACCCGAGCCCGGACGTGCTGCGGGTCCTGGCCCGGTTCTTCGGGGTGCCGGCCGGCTACCTGCTGGGTGACCTCTCCCCCGAGCAGGCCGAACGGGTCGAGGAGGAGGTGCACTTCCTCGCGGCGATGCGCGACCAGCGGGTGCGCACCATCGCGCTGAGGTCCGTCGGGCTGCCTCCCGAGATACAGGACAGCCTGACCACGATCATCGGCCAGTTCCGGGAGCGGATGAACCTCCCGGCAGATCCGCCCGAACCGGGTGGAGACGGCAACCGGGGCGCCGGCTGAGGTGTTCCGGTCCTTTGACGAGGTGGCCCCGGACGGGGGTCTGGGCCGCCTGCGACAAGGGCGGCGCCGGGCGACAGGCCGGCCCGGCGCCGCCCCTGCACTCGCCCCGGCGTGCACGCCGGGGCGTGACCCCGGTGGCCGGATCTCGCCGCCCGCGGGTGTTCGGGCGGCAAGTGAACCGACGGGTGATGCATAACCGTTGGCCGATGCGGTAAAAAGGTTGTTGTCTGCCCGGTGTGCATCCCCCGTCGCACCGGGCAGGCTTTCTGTGCCCGCCTGAGGCTCGCCGCACACCGCCCGGCTCCGCGGCGGGGGTGGCGCCTGCTCAGCGGCCCAGGGGGTCCCCGTCGGCGCCGTCGCCCGGGGTCAGCAGCGCCAGGTGTCCGCCGTGGTCCAGCGGACTACCCGCCTTGAGCACCACCGGTTCGCCCGGTCGCTCGGCGTCGACGAGGTGGACCTCCCCGTGCCCGCCCCGGCTGACCGCCACCAGGGGCGATCCCGGGGACGCCGCCACGGCCCGGCGCTGCACGCCGTCCCAGGGGGTGCCGCCGGCCCGCGGGGCGCCTTCCATCGGGGCCAGCGGCACCCGGTGCTCCACCGCCGGGCCGTGCCCGCCCAGGTGCAGCAGGACGAGTTCGTCGCCGTCCGGGTGGACGCGGGCGAACGCGGCGTGCTGCCGGGTGAGTCCCATGCGGAACACCAGCCCGGGGCCGAGGTCCACCAGGTCTGTGGTCTGCTCGTCCAGGCGGTGGCGCCACGCGGTGTTCGTCCACTCCGGCCAGCGCCGCGGGTCGGCGGGGCCGCCGCGCAGGCAGGACCACAGGTGACGGCGGCGGGCGTCGAAGCGCAGGAAGTAGCCGCGGCCGTCGGTGCCCCAGGGCAGCGGGTCCTCCGCGAGGAGGGTGTCGCCCTCCCGTCGGGCCCGGTGCACGCCGTCGCCGGTGGCGGCGAACACCCGCTGGTGCAGCGGGTCCTGGGCGTCGCCGTGGCCGTCGTCGGGCAGCGGCAGCGCGCTCAGCGGGGGAGCGGCCTGCGGGCAGCCCGGTTCGGACGCGAGCAGGTCGCGGTGGCGGTGGGCGTCGAGCGAGCCCGGCTCGCGGTGGCGCAGCACCACCAGGGGGTCCGGGCCGCCGAGCATGCTCACGCCCGGCTCTCCGGTGCGCACCCGGACGCGGACGGCGTCCCGGGTGGGCAGGTCCACGACGGTCAGCAGGTCCGACCAGGGCTCCGCGTGGCAGCCGAGACCCGAGGTGACGGCGAGTCGGAGACCGGCCGGGTCGGCCGCCAGGTGCTCGGCGGGCACGGCCACCGGTATCTCGGCCTGCGTCAACGGCCGCCCCTCCGCGGCCCCGAACGGGTCGAGCACCAGCAGGGCGCCGGCCCGGTCGTCCACGCAGGCGACCCGGTCACCGGGCAGTGCCAGGAAGCCGGCGTGCTCCGACGGGTGGCGCCGCTCCAGGTGGGCGACCCGGTCGCCGTGCGGGAGCCCCAGCACGCTCAGCGAGCCCCGTACGTGGTCGGCGACGAGCAGCAGCGGATCGGCGGTCATGAGTGGTCGCCTCCAGAAGGGGTGTTCCGTGACTTTGATAATGATTATCATGTGTACCCTCCTGTGCGGGGGGTCACCGGGGCGTCCCTCCGCCGCATCGTGCCGTGCCCCGCAGTACACAGAACCGAGGGCCGCACATGTCGCGCTCACCCATTCGTTCCGTCCGGGGCCGGCTGGCCGCCGCCGCGCTGGGCTTCCTGCTGGTGGGCTGCGGGGCGGCCACCGAGGAGGCGTCCACCGACTCCCGCGCCGAGAAGAAGACCGAGGTCGACGTCGAACCGATCAAGGCAGCGAAGCAGATCACCGACGCCCGCGGCGTCGAGGTGTCGCCCGGCAAGACCCCCCAGCGCATCGTGTGCCTGGTGGCCCTGTGCGACGACATGCTCATCGAGCTGGGCATCACACCGGCGGCCACCAACAACGAACTCCTTGCCCAGAAGGGCTTCCTGGGCAAGGAGAAGGCCGCAGACGTTCCCGTCGTGCCCGGCGGCTTCATCGCGCCCGAGGTCGAGGCGATCCTCTCCCACAAGCCCGACCTGGTCATCGGGCTGTCGGACACCCACGGCAAGCTGGCCCCGGCACTCAAGGGCGCCACCACGTTCTGGCCGGTCCAGCCCGAGAAGTGGCAGGACAGCGTCGGCTACCTCCGCGACCTGGCCGCGCTCACCGGCCGCACCGACGAGGGCGAGAAGGCCGAGCGCACCTTCCGCACCAAGCTGGCCGACGCCGAGAGGAACCCCAGCGACCGCACCGCCCTCATCATCTTCGGGAGCGACGAGAACTTCGGGGTCGCCACCCCGGGCACCGACGTGACCGCCGGGCTCTTCCCCAAGCTGGCCGACTACCCGTGGAAGTCGCGCGGCGTGGAGGGCACCTACAGCCTGGAGGAGATCCTGGCGAAGGACGTCGACGTGCTCTTCGTGGAGACCATGTCCTTCGGTGAGAGCGACGGCAAGCTCTCCGAGAAGCTCGCCGGCAACCCGCTGTGGAAGAAGATCCCCGCCGTCCGCGACAACGAGGTGCACGAGGTCAACTCCGAGGTGTGGGCCAAGGGCCGCGGCACCCGCTCGCTCGGCATCGTCCTGGACGAGGCCACGGCCGCACTGCGGTGAGGCTCCGCAGCGACTCCTTCGGCGGCCCGCACGCGGGCCGCCGTCTCGCCGTCGCCCTGCTGCTGCTCGCGGTCGCGGCGCTCTGCGCACTCACCCTCGGCACGCCGCACGTCCCCGTGCGGGCGCTGCCCGCGGCGCTGACGGGCGGCGACGACCTGGCCGCGGTCGTGGTCGGCGAACTGCGCCTGCCCCGGCTGATGCTGGCGGTCGTCGCGGGGGCCTGCCTGGGCGCGGCAGGCCTGGTCCTGCAGGAGGCCCTGCGCAACCAGCTCGCCGTACCGGAGATGCTCGGGGTGTCCTCCGGAGCGGCGCTGGGAGTGGCCGCGCCGCTGGTGCTCGCGGTGTCCATCCCGGCGCTGGTCCAGCCGCTGCTGGCGCTGGCCGGGGCGACCGTCGGCGGCGCGCTGACGCTGCTCGCCGCCGGAATCGGCCGCAGCCCCTCCGCCGTCCTGCTGACCGGTGCTGCCGTGGCCGCGGCACTCCAGTCCGGCCTGCTGGTGATGATGGTGCTCGCCGACCAGCTCGACCTCCAGCTCATCTACCGCTACCTGCTCGGCTCGCTCTCCGGACGGACCTGGGACGACGTCAGCGGGCTGTGGCCCTGGCTGCTCGTCGCCGTCCCTGCCTTGGTGCTGTGCGCCCCCGTGCTCGCCGTGCTGCGACTGGGCGACGAGGACGCGCAGGCGCTCGGCGTCCGCCCGCACCGGGCCCGGTTCGCCGCACTGGCCGTCTCGGTGGTGCTGATCGCGCCGGTGGTGGCGGTCTGCGGTCCGGTCGCCTGGGTCGGGTTCCTCGCGCCGCAGCTGGCCCGCCGTCTCGATCCGAGCGGTGACGCGGTGCGCTGGCTGCCGTGGTCGGCGCTGTGGGGCGCGGTTGTCGTGGTGGTCGCCGACCTGCCGGCCCGGCTGGCCCTCGCTCCGGTGGAGACGCCCGTCGGGGCGTGGACGGCGCTGCTGTGCGTGCCGGCCGGTGTGCTGCTGCTCCGCTCGGGCCGCCGCGCCCGGCGCAACCCGAAGGAGCCCGCACCGCACGGTGGTCCCGGCACGCCCGCGCCGGACGGGCGGCCCGGTGTTCCGCAGTCCAAGGAGGCGGTCCGATGAGTCTCGGCCTGTCCGTGGTGCGGCGTCCCCGCACCCGTCTCCTGCTGCTGGCGCTGCTGGTGCTGGTCGTCGCCGTACTGGGAGTGCTGGCCGGACGCGCCCTCACCCCGGCAGCCGTCGCCGACGTGCTGGCCGGCGGCGGGGACGCAACCGACCGGCACGTGCTGTTCCAACTCCGCCTGCCGCGGGTGCTGGTGGCGCTGGGCGCCGGTGCGTCCCTGGGGGTGGCCGGGCTCGTGCTCCAGTCGGCGCTGCGCAACCCGCTGGCCGGTCCGGAGGTCACCGGTGTCACCCCCGGGGCCGTGCTCGGCGCGGTCACCGCCACCGGCCTCGGGCTCGCGAGCTGGGAGTCGCCCGCGGCCGTGGTGGTGGCGGCCACGCTCGGCGGTTTCACCGGCGCGGCTCTGCTGTGGCTGATGGCCGGCCGCGACCGCTCAGCGGCAGGCGACCCGGCCGGGATCGCCGTGCACGGCGTGCTCGTCTCGGCCGTGCTGGGCGGCCTCACCGCGATGATGCTGCTGGTGGCGCCCGGCGAACTGGGCAGCGTCGTCCAGTGGCTGGTCGGCACCACCGAGGGCCGGGTGTGGGACCACTGGCACCTGCTGTGGCCCTGGGCGCTGGTGTGGGCCGTCGCGGCCTGGCTGCTGACGGGTCCTCTGACGCTGCTGCGCTGCGGCGACGAGCAGGCGGGCGCAGCCGGGCTGGCCGCCGGCCCGGCCCGGGTGCTCGCCCTGGTCGTCGCGGTGGCGCTGACCGCCGGAGCGGTCGCGGCGGTGGGCGCGCTGGGGTTCGTGGGACTGCTGGTCCCGCACGTCGCGGTGGCCCTGTTCGGCGCCGACCTGCGCGTGACACTGCCCGGCGCGGCGCTTGCCGGTGCGGTGGTGGTCGGCGGCGCCGACGCCCTCGCCCAGGTGTGCGGTCGCGTGCTGGCGGTGGCGTTGCACTCCGACCGGCTCGCGCTGCCGGTGGGCGCGGTCACCACCTGCGTCGGCGCGGTGCTGCTGCTCGTGGTGGTGCGCCGGGCGCCGGACCGGTCCCACTGAGCCGCCGCACCCGGCTCGTTCCCCCAACCAACCCGGCAACCGGGAGGCACGGACAGTGAGTTCATCAACGACGCGCACCGCGTCGGACGCCGCAGGCGCGTCGGGCACGAAGGCGCCGGGTGCGGCCCACGCGGCCGGCCCGGGAACGGGCATCGAGCTGGCGGGTGTCACCTTCGGCTACCCGGGCCGGCCGGTGCTGCGCGGGGTCGACCTGCGGATCGAGCCGGGGGAGCTGACCGCGCTGATCGGGCTCAACGGCTGCGGCAAGTCCACCCTGCTGCGCCTCGCCGCGGGCCTGCTGCGCCCCACCGCGGGGCGAGTGCTGCTCGGGGGTGACGACGTGGCGCGGCTGTCCCGGCGGGCCGCGGCCCGCCGGGTCGCGCTGCTGCACCAGGCGGCTCCGGCCGTACCCGGCATGACGGTGGGCCAGCTGGTGCGCCAGGGCCGCTACGCGGCCCGGGGTCCGCTTGGCATGCTCGGCGGCGGGGAGGACGCGGCGGTTCGCCGTGCGCTGGCGGACGTGGGGGTGTCGGACTGGGCGGAGCGCCCGGTGGACGCGCTGTCGGGCGGTGAGCGGCAGCGGGTGCGCCTGGCGATGGCGCTGGCGCAGGACACCCGGGTGCTGCTGCTGGACGAGCCGACGACCTACCTGGACCTGCGGCACCAACTGGAGGTGCTGCAGACGGTGGTGCGCATCCGGGCCGAGCGCGACCTCACGGTGGTGATGGTCCTGCACGACCTGGCTCACGCCGCCCGGTTCGCCGAACGGCTGGTCGCCCTGCGCGACGGCCTCGTGGTCACGGACGGGCCCCCGGCGGAGGTGGTGACGCCGCGTCTGCTCGCCGAAGTGCTGGACGTCCAGGGGCGAGTGGGCCGCGACCCGGTGGGCGGCTGGCCGGTGTGTTACCCGGATCACCCGATGCCCTCTAGCAACTGACAATCATTTTCAATAGAGTGTGCGTGCGACGTCCGAACGGACATCGCATCACCCCGTCTACAGGGAGGATCCACCATGGAGCAGACCAACGAGCAGGTCTTCGCCCCGATCGCCGACCCGGGTCAGCTGGCGCACGCCTCGGCGACGCACTCCAACGCCCTCGTCGAGAACCCCTTCGACGACGGCGAGGAGTAAGACCACGCTGCGGGCCCGCCCGGTGCACACCACCGGGCGGGCCCGCTTCGCACTGCCCGCCCGCAGCCCACCGCCCACAGGGAGAAGCCACGTGACCCGCAGCCAGCTCGCACCCGGCGTCGAGATGGTCTCCGTGCCCGGCCACGGCCTGGCCGTGCGCACCGCGGCGGGCGACTTCCTTCGGGTCAATCCCGGCGACGTGCCTGCGGAGGCGCTGCTCGACCGGCTCGCCGGCGGCCCCGGCACCCACGGCGGCACCCGACTGGCCACCGTCGTCGCCCAGTTCGAGCAGGCCGGCTACGCGGGAGAGGACCACGGCCGCGACTGGCCCGCCGCCCTGCGCGACGTCTGGCTGCTGGGCGATCCCGCCGTCACCGAGCCGCTCACCGCCCACCTGCGGGCGTCGGGCGCCGAGCCGCGCACCGTGCGGCCCGCCGACCTCCACCCCGTCACCGCTTCCCCCGCCGTGCCGCCCGCCGCGGGCCACGGTCGCCCGGCGGCGGTGGTCTGGTGCCTCGACGGGCCCGTGCCGGAAGGGCTGTGGGACGCCGCCGACCGGCTGCCGGAGCGCGGCGCCGCCTGGCTGCGCTGCCACCGCGAGGGCTGGCTGGGCTGGATCGAACCGCTGGCCGTCAGCGCCGGCGACCCGACCTCCGCCCACGTCCGGGCCCGCCGCCTCGCCGCCACGCCCGCCCACCGCGAACTCGCCGCCTACTGGCAGGGCGCCCGCACCACCGGGCACCCCGCCCGGCCCTCCACCGCGGCCTACGGTCTGCTCGCCGCCCTGCTGGCGGCCGATCTCACAGAATGGGCGGCACCGCACAGTGCGACGGACGCACCGGACGGCCCGCTCGACGCGGACACACCGCTGCCCGCCAACCGCCGCCTGCGCCGGATCGACCTGCGCCGACTCACGGTGACCGAGCACCCCGTGCTGCCCGTGCCCCCGGTGGCGCCCCTGCCCCGGCCCACGACGTGACGCCGTCCCCGCGACCCGTCGCCTCCCCCCGAGCCGTCCAGTCCCCACGGCCCGTCCAGTCCCTTCGCCCCGCCGCCGCGGACGGCACCGAACTCGCCACCGACCTCTGCCTTCCCGACGGCCCGGGACCGTTCCCCGCGGTCCTGCTGCGCACCCCCTACGACCGGCGCAGCCACCACGGTGAGCTGCGCGGCTGGGCCCGCCACGGCTTCGCCGCCGTCGCCCAGGACGTACGCGGACGGCACGCCTCCGGCGGCACCTGGCGCCCCTACCGCCATGAGGCCGCCGACGGAGCCGCCACCCTGCGCTGGCTGCGCGGTCGGCCCTGGAGCGACGGCCGGGTGGTCGCGGCCGGCGGCTCCTACGCCGCGCACTGCGCCCTCGCGCCCGCCCTCGCCGCCCCCTCCGGCGGGCAACCGGACGACCGGCCCGACGCGGTGCTCGCCGCGGTGCCCGCGCTGGGCGCCGCCGAGACCGCCCGCGAGCCCTCCGGCCCCGAACGGCTGCTCTCCCGGGCCGGCTGGTGGGCCGCGCACGGCGACCGCCACGACTCCGACGACCAGGCCCTCGACCGCGCCCTCACCGCAGACCCGCACCTGCTGGAGGCGCTGCCGCTGACCGGCCTGCCCGCCCGGCTCGGCCGCGACCTGCCCTCGTGGCCCGCCCTGTGGCGGGCCGACCGGGCGCACGGGCTGCTCGACCGGGCCGGCCACGCCCGTATCCCGCTGCTCGCCGTCGGTGGCACCCACGACGCCTTCGCCGCCGACACCCTGCGACTGTGGCAGCGCTGGGGCGGCCCGTCCGCGCGGCTGCTGCTCGGCCCCTGGGGGCACGCGCTCACCGCCGACCCCGGCCCGGACGCCACCCCCGCCCACGCCCTGCCGCTCGGCCGCCTCCAGGCGACCTGGGCCCGCGCCGCACTCGACGGGCAGCTCCGCGACGGCCGGTACGGCGCCCTGGCGCTCGGCGGCAGCGCGCTGTGGCTCCCGGCCGCAGCCGCCCGCACCGACCCCGCGAGCGGCACCGCGCTGCACTTCGACCGGCCCGGCGGCCTCCAAACCCTGCGCGGCGCGAGCTTCCTCGCCGACCCGGCCCGTCCGGCCCGCTCGGACACGCTCACCGTGCCCACCGACGGCACCCCGGACCGGCTGCTGCTGGCCGGCGCCCCGCTGCCGCAGCCGCTCGACCTGCTGGGCACCGCAGAGGTCCGCTTCCGAGCCGTGTCGAACACCGCGCACGCCGACTGGGCCGCGCGGCTCGTCGCGCTCGCGCCCGACGGCACCGCGCGGGCACTGGCCACCGGCGTCGTCCGGCACCACCACCCGCCGGGCCGGGCCGGCGACGTCACCGTCACCCTCGGCCCGCTGGGCTGCCGACTGCCCGCCGCGACCCGGCTGCGGCTGGAGGTCCTCGGCCACCACTTCCCCGCGCACGCCCGCAACCCGCACACCGGCGAGGCCCCGGTGACGGCCACCCGGCTGCTGCCCTCACAGCGCGAAGTGCACACCGGTCAGGGCGCGTTGTGGCTCCCCGCCCTCGAAACCCGCGACCCCGCCGACGCCGTCGACCCCCGACAGGAGATCTGCCGATGAGCCGCCCGCCGGTGCTGCCCTGGCACGCACTCGTCGACCCCGTCTGCGGTGTCGTCCGCAGCGTCGCCCCCGTCGACCACCCCGAAGGCGCGCCGCCGCGCTACACCGCGATGACCGCCGAGGTCTCCGACGCCCGCAGGCTCGGGGCCTGGCCCGCCGACCGGGTGTCGCTCGGCACCACCTTCGGCGACCCCGACGGTGCGCGGATCGCCGCCGTCGCCGAAGCGGTGGAACGGTACTGCGGCAACCGCGTGCCGCCGCCCGGCCACCCGGACGCGCCGCTGCGCGACACGGCCGACGGCCTGCGGTCCCGCGGCCTGCGGCTGTACGGCCCCGACGACGTGCCGCACCACGCGCCCTGGCAGTACACACGCGCGAAGTTCCCGTACCGCCCGCTGCGCGGCGACACACCCGCGCTGTGGACCCGCGGAGTGGAACTGCTCCCCGGCGGCGAGACGGCCGAGTGCTGGGCGCCCGTCTCCCTCACCCACCTCAACTGGCGTCAGGGCGAGTTGCGGGAACTGCCCCGCACCCACCACCTCAACTACGCGGGCATAGCCACCGGCCAGGGCCTGGACGACGCCGTCGAACGCGGCCTGCTGGAGGTCGTCGAACGCGACGCGCTGGAACTGTGGTGGCACCTCGACGGGCCGACCCGCGGCATCGACCCGCACAGCGTGCCCGGTCTCAGCGCCGACCTCGCCGGCACCGACCTCGAGGTGTCCGTCGTGGAGATGCCCTCGGAGTTCGCCCCCTGCATGGCCGCCCTGGTCCACGACCGGGCCCGCGGCATCCACGCCGCCGGCTTCGCCTGCCGCTTCGACCCGGCTGAGGCCGCCCGCAAGGCCGTACTGGAAGCCGTGCACACCTGGGTGTTCACGCTCGGCCTTACCGACCCCGACGGCTGGGTCTTCCAGGCCGTCGAGGCCGGTCTGCTCGCCCGCGGCCTCTACCTCGACCACCGCGCCGACGGTCGCTACCTCGACTCCTGCGGCACCGACTTCGCCGCCGTGCGCGACCTCGGGGCCCACGTGCAGGTGTGGCTCGACGAGCGGACCGCGCCGCTCGCCCGGCGCTTCACCCACCCCGCAGGACCGGTCGTGCCCGTCGACCAGGTGCGGCCCGGCAGCCGCGAGCAACTGGACGCCCGCCTGCGGGAGGGCGGGCACCGCGTGGTCACCGCCGACCTCACCACCGAGGACGTGGCCGAGACCCCGCTGCGGGTCGCCCGGGTCCTCGTCTCCGGCCTGATACCCAACGCCCCCGCCGCCTTCGCCTACTTCGGCTGCCCCCGGTTCGCCGGGGCCGCGCTGGAGCGGAGGTGGCGCGGGACCCCGCCGACCGGCCCGGAGGACTTCACCCTCACTCCGCCGCCGCACATGTGAGGCCGCGCATGTCCCAGCGCCCCCCGGCCGCGCCCGCCCCCCGAGCCCCCGCTGCCGACGGTGAAACCGACCTGCGGGCGGTGCTCGCGCGGGCCCGCAGCGCCGAGGTCCCCGGCCCCGACACCGACCCCGGGCCGCTAGCCCCCGCCTGGCCGGGCCCGGGACGCTGCATGGCCCAGGCCGGCCCGGGCGAACTCGACCTGTGGTGGCTGCTGCGGCTCTCCCTCGCCGCAGGCGACGCAGGAGGCCGGCTACGCCCGGCCCCCTCCGCGGGCGGCTGCCACCCGGTCGACGCCGTGCTGACCGTCGGCCCCGACTGCTCCGAGCCGCCCGGACGCTACGGATACCAGCCGCTCACCCACCGGCTCCACCCGCTCGGCCCCGCCCCGCCCGGCACACCGCCGGGCGCCACCGTCGCACTCGACGTCACGCTCCGCCGCACCGCAGGCCACTACGGGCACCGCGCCTGGCCGCTGGTGCTGCTGGACACCGGCCACGCCGCCGCCGCACTCCACCTGGCCGCCGACGCCCTCGGCATCCCCGCCGCGCCGGACCTCGACGGGACCGCGGCCCACCCGCTCGCCACGGTCCGCTTCCGCGCCCCCACCGCGGACAACCGGCCATTGCCCGCACGAACCCGCCCCACCGCCCGGCAGCTGCTGGCCCGGCGCAGCGCCGGGCCGCCGCTCACCGGGCAGCCCGAACTGCCCCTGCTGCGTCAGCTGCTGGCCACCGCGGGGAAGAGCGGCGACAACCTCGGCTGGTGCGTGGCGCTCGGCCCGCCCGACCCCCACCTGCTGACGCTCGACCCCGGCGGTGCACCGCGGCGCCTCGCCGCGGGCGACGCCCGTCCCGCACTGGCCGGCTGGGCGGCCGGCCAGGCGTGGATCGCCGAAGCGGGCGCGGTGCTGCTCGCCCACGGCTGCCCCGACGACTCCACCGGCGCCGCCATCCGCCGCGCCCACCTCCAGGCCGGCTACGGCGTCGGCCTCGCCCTGGGCGCCGCCGACGCCGCCGGACTGCGCACCAGGCCCGTCGGGTCCTGGCAGCACGCCGACCTGGGCGCCGCACTGGGCGGCCCGCCGGGCCGGGACCGCGTCGTGCACGGCCTCGTCCTCGCCGCCGCACCCGGGCAGGACGGCCCCGCCCCGACCGTCCGTCCCGGCGCCGAACCGCCCACCGGGGCCGACGCCGACCCGCCCCACCCCCCGCCACTCCGGGAGAACAACCGATGAACGTGCATCCGGAACTACTAGCCGCCGCGCGCCCGGCCCGCCGCCCGCTGCTCGGCGCCACCGCGCTGCTCACCGCGGTCACCGCCGGGCACGTCGCGCAGGCCGTCCTGCTCGCCTTCGCGCTCGCCGCCGTGGCCCGCGGCGAGACGGAACGGCTGCCGCTGCTGATCGGTGCCGTGCTCGCGGTCGCCGCCGTGCGGGCCCGGCTCGCCTGGTGGCAGCGCCGGACCGCCGCCGACGCCGGCACCCGCGCCCGGGTCGCGCTGCGCGACCGGCTGGTGGGCCACCTCGCCGCGCTCGGCCCGGCCCACCTCACCGCCTCCCGGGCCGGTGCCGTGCGCACCACGCTGGTGGACGGTGTGGAAGGCGTGGACGCCTACCTCTCCCGCTACCTGCCGCAGCTCGTCGTGACCTGCGTGGTGCCGCCGCTGCTGCTCGTCGGCATCGCGCTGCTGCCCGGCCCGCCCGTACTGCTGCTCGGCCTGGTTCCGGCGCTGCTGCTCGCCCTGCTCGGCCCGCGGGCCTGGGACCGCCTGCTGGCCCGCCGCGGACGGGAGCACTGGGACACCTACGAGGCGCTCGGCGCCGACTACCTGGAGGCACTCCAGGGCATGCCCGCGCTGCGGGCCGCCGGCGCGGTCTCCAGGACCCGCGAGCGACTGCAGCGCCGCTCGGCCGCCCTGCACCGCGCGACCGTGGCCAAGCTGCGGGTGTCGCTGGTCGACACCGCGCTCACCGACCTCGCCGTGCAGGGCGGCACCGCCGCCGCCGCGCTGCTGGCGTGCTGGTCCGCGGTCTCCGGCCACACCACCGCGACCGGCACCTACCTGCTGCTGCTGCTCGCCTCCGAGTGCTTCCGCCCGATCCGCGACCTGTCGCGGGAGTGGCACGCCGGATACCTCGGCGCGTCCGCCGCCGACGGGCTGGCCGCCCTGCGAACCGCCCGTCCGGAGGTCGCCGACACCGGTACCGGCACCGAACGGCCCGCCGCGGCCCCCGAGATACGTTTCGAGAAGGTCACCTTCCGCTACCCGGACGCGGCCGGACCCGCCCTGCGCGACGTCAGCTTCACCGCGCCCGCCGGGCGCACCACCGCCGTCGTCGGCCCGTCAGGCGCCGGCAAGTCGACCCTGGTGGCGCTGCTGCTGCGGGAGCGGGAACCGCAGCACGGCCGCGTGCTGCTCGACGGCCGGGACGTCGCCGACCGCACGCTGCACGCACTGCGCCGGGGCGTGGCCGTGGTCTCCCAGGAGACCTACCTCTTCCACGCCTCCGTCGAGGACAACCTGCGCCTGGCCCGGCCCGGAGCCACCGACGCCGAACTGCGGGCGGCAGCCGCCTCGGCAGGCGTGCACGAGGAGATCACCGCGCTGCCCGACGGCTACGCGACCGTGCTCGGCGAGCGCGGCGCGACCCTCTCCGGCGGGCAGCGGCAGCGCCTCGCGCTGGCCCGCGCGCTGCTCGCCGACGCGCCGGTGCTGGTGCTCGACGAGGCGACCAGCGCGGTCGACGAGCGCCGCGAGGCCCGCATCACCGCCGAACTGCTCGCCGCGGCCCGCGGACGGACCTGCCTGGTCGTCGCCCACCGGCTGGCCGCCGTGCAGGACGCCGACCGCATAGTCGTCCTGGCCGCCGGCCGGGTGGACGCGGTCGGCGACCACCGCACGCTGCTCGCCGCCGACGGCACCTACGCCGCGCTGCACCGCGCCGACCGGACCTGCGAAGGAGAGCGCGCCGCATGACCACCGCGACCACCCCCGACCCCGCCGCGACCACCCCCGACCCGGCCGTGACCGCCCCCGCCCCGGCCGCCCCCGCCCCGCTCCCGCCGCGCGGCGCGCTGCGGGCCCTGCTGCCCGCACTGGCCCGGCACCCCGGCGTCGTCGTCCGCACCTGCGGGGCGGCGCTCGCCGAACAGGCGGCGCTGGTCGCGCTGGTGGCGCTGGCCGCGCACACCGTCGGCACGGCCGTGCTCGACGGCACCGCGCCGTCGGGCGGCACGGTCGCGGTGCTGGTGGCGCTGGTCCTGCTGCGGGCCTTCACCACCTGGCGGGAGATGGACCTCTCGCACGACCTCGCCTACCGGGTGCTCGCCGAACTGCGCGTCGGCGTGTTCGACGGACTGGCCCGCAGCGCGCCCGCCCGGGTCGCGGGCAAACGCAGCGGCGACCTGGCGGCGACCGCCATGTCGGACGTCGAGGCGCTGGAGTTCTTCTACGCGCACACCACCGCGCAGCTGCTCGCCTCCACCACGGTGTGCGCGGCCGGCGGCACGGTGCTGCTGGTGGTGGAGCCGTGGCTGGCCGTCGCGGTGCTGCCGGTCGCGCTGCTGCTGATGCTCGCCCCCGTGGCCGAGGGCCGGGCACGGGCCGCGCGGGGCGCGCGCACCCGGGCGGCGTCCGCGGCCCTGTCGGCGGACACCGTGGACACCGTGGACGGGCTGCGCGAGCTGCTGGCGTTCGACGGCCTGGACCGCCGCCGGGAGCTGCTGGCTCAGCGCGGCCGTGAGGTCGGGGCGGCCCAGCGCGAGGAGGCGTCGCTTGAGGCGGGCGCCTCGGCGGTGCGGGACCTGCTGGTGGTCGCCGCGGTGCTGGCAGCGGTGGCCGCCGCCGGGCACGCGGTGGCCGGCGGGCGCCTCGAAGGCGCCTGGGCGCCCGCGGCGATGGCGCTGGCACTGGGCGTGCTGGCGCCCGTCGCCGAGACCGGCCGGGCGCTGGCCCAGGCGGTGGGCCTGCGCGCCGCCGCCGCACGCGTCGGCGCCGCGGTGCGTGCGCCCGCCGCCGCCCCGCCGCCGAAGACACCCCGGCCGCTGCCCGACGGGCCGCTGGGGGTGCGCATCTCGGGCGTGCGGTTCGGCTACGACAGCGGCCCGGTGCTCGACGGCCTGGACCTCGCGGTGCCTGCCGGGCGCACGCTGGCCCTGGTCGGCGCGTCGGGGGCGGGCAAGTCGACCCTCGCGCACCTGCTGGCCAGGTTCTGGGACCCGGCCGAGGGCGCCGTCACCCTGGAGTCGGCCACCGGCGAGCAGGTGGACCTGCGCGAACTCGCCGACGCCGACCTGCGGCGGGCGATCGCCGTGGTCGGCCAGCAGACGCCGCTGTTCCACGGCACCCTCGCCGAGAACCTGCGGCTGGCCGCCCCGGACGCCGACGAGCGGGCGGTCGAGGAGGCGGCACGGCTGTGCGGGGTGGACCGGATAGCCGACGGACTGCCCGACGGCCTCGGCAGCACGGTGGGGGAGCGCGGCGCGACGCTGTCCGGCGGCCAGCGCGCCCGGGTGGCGCTGGCCCGCGCGGTTCTGGCCGACCCCCGCGTGCTGGTGCTGGACGAGACCACCGCGCACCTGGACACCGCGGGCGACGCCGAACTGGCGGCGGCGCTCGCCGCGGCGTCCACCGGCCGGACCACCGTGGTCATCGCGCACCGCCCTGCGACCATCCGGCGGGCCGGAACGGTCGCCGTCCTGGAGCACGGCCGCATCGCCGAGCAGGGCACCTGGGAGGAGCTGACCGCCCGCGGCGGGGCACTGGCGCGGGTGCTGGGCCGGCAGCCGCCCGGCACCGGCTGACCGGACCTCCGGGCCGTCCCCGGGGGGCGGCCCGGGGGCATGCGGGCGCGGCGCGCGGTCAGCTCATGCGGAGGGCCAGGAAGAAGTCCAGCTTGTCCTCCAGCCGGGACAGGTCCCGGCCGGTGAGCTGCTCGATCCGGCCCATGCGGTACCGCAGTGTGTTGACGTGCAGGTGCAGCCGGGAGGCGCAGCGGGTCCAGGAGCCGTCCGCGTCGAGGAACGCCTCCAGCGTCGGGACCAGCTCGGCCCGGTGCCGCTGGTCGTAGTCCCGCAGCGGGTCCAGCAGCCGCGCGGTGAACGCCCGGCGCACGTCGTCGGGCACGAACGGCAGCAGCAGCACGTGCGAGGCCAGTTCCTCGTGCCCGGCGGCGCACACCCGCCCCGGGCGGGCAGCGGCGACCCGCCGGGCGTGCCGGGCCTCCTCCAGCGCGCCGCGCAGCCCCTCGGCGGACAGCACGGTCGCGCTGACCCCCAGCGTCAGTCGCCCGTCGTCGGCGAGGCCGCGCTCCAGCGGGGCGCGCACCGCGGCGAGCAGCGTCTCGGCCTCCAGGCCCAGCCGGGCGGACGCGGGCGCTCCCGCGCCGCCGTCCTCGGCCGACTCCTCGGGAACGGCCGCCAGCGGGACCAGTGCCACGGCCTCGTCGCCGGTGTGCGCCACCGCGATGCGGTCGGCCGGGTCCGGCCCTGCGGCACGCGGGTCGACCAGCGTCTCCTCCAGCAGCGACTGGGCGACCGGACCGGCGGCGAGGTCACCGCCCGCCCACTCGACGGACGCCACCACCACCTGCCAGTGCGGGGCGGTGCCCAGGCCCGGCAGCAGCACGGGCGCCGCCACCCGCAGCCTGGCGGCGATCTCGGCGGGCGGCGCCCCCGACACCACCAGCTCCAGCACCTCCTGGGCGAGGCGCCGGCGCACGCTGCGCGCGGCGTCCCTGCGGTCGCGTTCCACCGCGATGAGCTGCGTGACCCCGTGCAGCAGGTCGAGGCGCTCGGCGGGCCAGTCCCCGGCGTCGGCCTCCACTGCCAGCAGCCAGTCGGAGAGCACCGTCTCCCGGGGGTCGCGGCTCTCGCCCCGCACCGGGAACAGGGAGTACGCCACCGGGCCCTGCGGAAGGTCGACGGACACCCGGTAGGGCGCGCGCCGCCCGCTGCGCACTCCCGCCAGGTGCTCCCCGGCCAGCCGGGCGCGCACCGCCGGCGGCAGTGCCGGGGTGTGCGAGCCGGGCGCGGCGCCGGCGACCTGGCGGCCGGTGGGGGAGAGCACCCACGCGCGCAGGTCCAGGTCGCTGCCGAGCAGGTCCAGGACGACGTCGGGGCCGCCGCCGGCCGGGCCTGCGGTCATCATGCGGCGGTGCCGGTCCACGACGGCCGCCAGGTCCCCGGCCCGCTCGCCGGAGACCTGCCGGACCACGTGCTCGGTGATGGTGGCGAAGGCAACGTCCTCGTCGACGGCGAACAGCGGCAGCCGGTGCCTGGCGCACGCCGCCACCAGGTCGTCCGGGATCGGCCCCAGCTCGGCCTCCCCGGCGGCGAGCCCGGCGACGGACGCGGCGGCCAGGGCGCGCACGAACGGCTCGGAGTCAGCGGCCTCCCGTCGCCACGCCAGGCCGGTCAGCACCAGTTCGCCACCGGTGAGGTAGCGGCTGGGGTCGCGCAGGTCGGTGGTCATCACACCGCGGACCGTGCGGTCCAGTTCGGCCTCGCCGCCGAGCAGCCGCAGGCCCAGCGTGCCGGTCTCCAGCAGTGCCCGCAGCCGCATGTCCCGTCCACCGTTCCCTCGTGTGTCACCGCTGTGTGGCTTCGCGGTTTCCGCCGAACGATATTTCAGCCAGCCCGCCCCGCTCTTTGTCCGAATCTACAAGACCGGGCGGCCGACCAGCCAACTGCTTCATGCCTTCGGTGACTGCACCGGCCGTCCTCCGACCGGTCTACTTGGGCCACACCTGATGAACGACGCGTGAACGAGCCTCCGGGAACGGGAGGACCCGTTCGGGAAGCATCCCCCGTGCACACCCCACAGCAAGCGGCACCGGAGCACACCACAAGCAGCGGACGGCGGCCCCCACCGCACCCTCGAGCGATCCGAGAAGAGAAACCATGGACTTCCTGCGCCCAGCCAGCTGGGAGGAGGCGCTCGCCGCGAAGGCGGAGCACCCCACGGCTGTGCCCATCGCGGGCGGCACCGACGTCATGGTCGAGATCAACTTCGACCACCGGCGGCCCGAGTACCTGCTGGACCTGAACCGCATCGGCGAACTGCACGAGTGGGAGGTCGGCGAGGAGAACGTCAGGCTCGGCGCCGCCGTGCCCTACACCCAGATCATCGACCACCTGCACACCGAGCTGCCGGGGCTGGCCCTGGCCGGGCACACCGTCGGCTCGCCGCAGATCCGCAACCGCGGCAGCGTCGGCGGCAACCTCGGCGCGGCCTCCCCGGCCGGCGACTCGCACCCGGCGCTGCTCTCGGCGGGCACCGAGGTGGAGGTCGCCTCGGTCCGCGGCACCCGCTTCATCCCCATCGACGCGTTCTTCACCGGGGTCAAGCGCAACGCGCTGGAGCCCGACGAGCTGATCCGGTGCGTGCACATCAAGAAGGCGGCGGGCCCGCAGCAGTTCTCCAAGGTCGGCACCCGCAACGCCATGGTCATCGCGGTGTGCGCCTTCGGTATCGCCCTCCACCCCGACACCCGGACCGTGCGCACCGGCATCGGCTCCGCCGCGCCGACGCCGGTGCGGGCGCGGGCCGCGGAGGACTTCCTCAACGCCGCGCTGGCCGACGGCGGCTTCTGGGAGAGCGGCAAGACCATCACCCCGTCCGTCGCCCGCCAGTTCGCCGACCTCGCCGCCGGCGCCTGCAACCCCATCGACGACGTCCGCGGCACCGCCAAGTACCGCCGGCACGCGGTGGCCGTCATGGCCCGCCGCACGCTCGGCTGGACCTGGGACGCCTACCGCGGCGCCCGCCGCACCGAAGGAGGCGCACAGTGCGCGTGAACTTCACCGTCAACGGACGGCCCCACGAGGCCGACGACGTCTGGGAGGGCGAGAGCCTGCTCTACGTCCTCCGCGAGCGCATGGGCCTGCCCGGTTCGAAGAACGCCTGCGAACAGGGCGAGTGCGGCTCCTGCACGGTACGGCTGGACGGCGTGCCGGTGTGCGCCTGCCTGGTCGCCGCCGGGCAGGTCGAGGGCCGCGAGGTCGTCACCGTCGAGGGGCTGGCGGACTTCGCCGCCGCACGCGACGGCGGCTGTGCCTCAGGTGCCTCAGGTGTGTGCGGCACCGACCCCGACGCGGCCCGCAGCTGGCAGGCCCGCCCAGACCAGGGCACGTCCCCGGCGGCAGGCACGGCGGCGACCGGCGAGACCGCTCCGCTGGCCCCGATCCAGCAGGCGTTCATCGACGCCGGAGCCGTGCAGTGCGGCTTCTGCACGCCGGGCCTGCTGGTCGCGGCCGACGAACTGATCGAGCGGTGCCCGCAGCCGTCCGACGCCGACATCCGCGAGGCGCTGTCCGGCAACCTGTGCCGCTGCACCGGCTACGAGAAGATCCTCGACGCGGTCCGCCTGGCGGCTGCCCGCGGCGGGTCGGACACCGCCCCCACCGCCGGAACAGGGGCCTGAGCATGAGCGACGTCACCCGTACACCCACCAGCCTGACGCAGGGCAGCCCGACCCGCGGCGGCATCGGCGAGTCCACGCTGCGGCCCGACGGCCATCTGAAGGTCACCGGCGAGTTCGCCTACTCCTCGGACATGTGGCACGAGGACATGCTGTGGGGCCACACCCTGCGCAGCCCGCACGCGCACGCCGAGATCCGCTCGGTCGACATCTCCGCCGCGCTCGCCCAGCCCGGCGTCTACGCCGTGCTGACCTGGGACGACCTGCCGACGGACGTGAAGAACTACGGGCTGGAGATCCAGGACACGCCCGTGCTCGCCCACGGCCGGGTCCGCCACCACGGCGAACCGGTGGCGCTGGTCGCCGCCGACCACCCCGAGACCGCCCGCCGGGCCGCCGCGAAGATCGTCGTGGACTACGCGGAGCTGCCCGTGGTGCACGACGAGGAGTCGGCGACCGCCGACGGCGCCCCGCTGCTGCACCCGGGCCGCGACGACCACCACGCCGGGCACGTGCCGCACCCCAACATCGTCCACCGCCAGCCCATCGTGCGCGGCGACGTCGCGGCGGCCCGCGCCCGGGCCGACGTGATCGTCACCGGCGACTACGAGGTGGGCATGCAGGACCAGGCGTTCCTGGGCCCGGAGTCCGGCCTCGCGGTGCCCGCCGAGGACGGCGGCGTCGACCTGTACGTCGCCACCCAGTGGCTGCACTCCGACCTGCGGCAGATCGCCCCGGTGATCGGCCTGCCGGAGGACAAGGTCCGTATGACGCTGTCCGGCGTCGGCGGCGCCTTCGGCGGACGCGAGGACCTGTCGATGCAGATCCACGCCTGCCTGCTGGCGATGCGCACCGGCAAGCCCGTCAAGATGGTCTACAACCGGTTCGAGTCGTTCTTCGGGCACGTGCACCGCCACCCGGCGAAGCTGACCTACGAGCACGGCGCCACTCGCGACGGCCGGATCACCCACATGACCTGCCGCATCGTGCTGGACGGCGGCGCCTACGCGTCCGCGTCGCCCGCGGTGGTCGGCAACGCCTCCTCGCTGTCGGTCGGCCCCTACGTCATCGACAACGTCGACATCGAGGCCGTCGCGCTCTACACCAACAACCCGCCGTGCGGGGCGATGCGCGGCTTCGGCGCGGTCCAGGCGTGCTTCGCCTACGAGTCGCAGATGGACCGCCTCGCCGCCGAGCTGGGCATGGACCCGGTGGAGTTCCGGCAGCTCAACGCCATGTCGCAGGGCACGCTGCTGCCGACCGGCCAGCCGGTGGACTCACCCGCCCCCGTCGCGGAACTGCTGCGCCGGGTCAAGGCGATGCCGATGCCGCCGGAGAAGCAGTGGGAGACCGGCACCGAGCAGCACGGAACCTCCGCGGACGTGCGGGCCCTGCCCGGCGGCCTGTCCAACACCACGCACGGCGAAGGTGTGGTGCGCGGCGTCGGCTACGCGGTCGGCATCAAGAACGTCGGCTTCTCCGAGGGCTTCGACGACTACTCCACGGCCCGGGTGCGCCTGGAGGTCATCGGCGGTGAGCCGGTGGCCATGGTGCACACGGCGATGGCCGAGGTCGGGCAGGGCGGTGTCACCGTGCACGCCCAGATCGCCCGAACCGAGCTGGGCGTCACCCAGGTCACCATCCACCCGGCGGACACCCGCGTCGGTTCGGCCGGCTCCACGTCGGCGTCCCGCCAGACCTACGTCACCGGCGGCGCCGTCAAGCACACCTGCGAGGCCGTGCGGGAGAAGGCGCTGGAACTGGGCCGGGCCCGGTTCGGCACGTACCACCCCGCCTGGGCCACCGCCGAGCTGCTGCTGGAGGGCGGCAAGGTCGTCACCGACGGCGGCGAGGTGCTCGCGGATCTGGCCGAGGTGCTGGAGGGCGAGTCGATCGACATCGAGCTGGAGTGGCGGCACCGCCCCACCGAGGCGTTCGACCTGCGCACCGGCCAGGGCAACGGCCACGTGCAGTACTCCTTCGCCGCGCACCGCGCGGTGGTGGAGGTCGACACCGAGCTGGGCCTGGTCAAGGTCATCGAGCTGGCCTGCGCCCAGGACGTGGGCAAGGCCCTCAACCCGCAGTCGGTCGTCGGCCAGATCCAGGGCGGCACCACCCAGGGCCTCGGCCTGGCGGTGATGGAGGAGATCGTCGTCGACCCCAAGGCGAAGGTCCGCAACCCCTCGTTCACCGACTACCTGATCCCCACCATCCTGGACACGCCGACCATCCCGGTCGACGTGCTGGAGCTGGCCGACCCGCACGCGCCCTACGGCCTGCGCGGCATCGGCGAGGCACCGACGCTCTCGTCCACCCCGGCGGTGGTCGCGGCGATCCGCCAGGCAACCGGTCTGGCCCTGGCCCGCGTACCGGTCCGTCCCGAGCACCTGACCGGCACGTGAGGCACTCCGGGCGGGGCACACCCGGCGAGCGACCCGCACCGCGGGGTCCCGGCGAGCCGCCCCGCCCGGGCCCCCCCCCCCCCCCCCCCCCCCCCCCCCCCCCCCCCGCCCCCCCCCCCCCCCCCCCCCCCCC
>NZ_JASKMT010000016.1 GCF_030124175.1 Streptomyces sp. 549
CGCCATCCTCGCGGTCATGCAGAAACGATCTTCACTCCCCAGAGCGTAGATCGGAAACGCTCAGTAACCACCCTTGTAGTCCCGCGGCTGAAAGATGCCAGCGGCGAACTTTATACTCAGGCACCGCTTGGCGGAGTGCGCCTTGTTCGCGGTCACGGTTATGGCTGCGGCGTGCGACGAAACGTAGGCATTCAGGCCCGGAGGCAGCGCCCACGATCCCATTGCAACCAGAGCACCGTTCTGAGCGACCGCCTTGGTTTCCTTCTTGTTGAAATATGCGGTACCCGTGACAATGCCCCAAGTGAATTTAGGATCCGCCACGACGGGGAAATTGGTTTCAGCGTCAGGAACGACGGTCTGGACGAGCTTCTCACCCTGGAGTTCGTAACTGGTCTCGACCGGCCGACCGTCGGCATCCCTGGCCCATGGCGCCTCGATCGCGCCTACCGTGAGGTGCACTCCGTCCCCCACGTTCCGGTCCATCGAGTACCCCCCTTCCTCGGTAGGCCGGAGGACAGCGTGTTCGGGAAGCTTCAGGTCGAAGGAGAACTGATGCGCAGCCTGTGCGCAGCGGTCACAACCACATGACCGTCACCCGTGTCGATGCTCGCCCTCGCAGCCGCCTGGCCCACAGCCTTCGAGGATTCTGCGATGTCCGCGGTTCCCGTAGCTCGCTCGACAATCGCACCGGCCTTCTCGGCCTCGCGCTCAGAGTCCGACGCAACTGCCGGAGTTGCCAGAGCACCGCTCAGCGCGACCGCCGAAGCGAGCACGGACACCACAGATTCGCGTGTGAAGTAGCGCACAGATTCCCCCATGATTTCAGTTGTCAGAGATGCACCTGGTCAGAGCACACCTCGATTGGTCGTTGATGATCTTATCGACTCCTCGCAGAGTTTTCCAAATACTTGAGGACCATCTGAGGTTACCGGTTCCCTTGCATGGCGCATCTCTCTGCATCTGCACGATTGATTGAAACTCACACAACATGCATCGCCAGTTTCTCTGTGGCGAAGAGTCCGTGAGCAGGGCCGCCGCCGCGACGCTCGGACATGCGTGGCCCGGCGGCCGGAATTCCTTGACCCCGGCCGCCGTGCCGGGCCGCCGGGGATTGCGGGACAGCCCTTGGCCTCGATCCCGGTGCTCACGCAACGACGGAACCCCCGCCCGATGGGCGGGGGTCGCGTCGTTCCGGCGCCGGCGCCGTCGCCGTGCGGTGACGGCAACCGGGCCTGGGTCAGTGGTTGTTGGCGACCTTGATGAGGCCCGCCTTCGTCACCGCGCCGGCGTAGACGTCGCCGTCGTCGGTGAGCAGGACGTTGACCAGGCGGGTGCTGAACACGCGGCCGGTGCCGAAGTCGCCCTTCACCTTCTCGGAGAAGGAGTCCAGCAGGGTGTCCTCACGGCCGCCGCCGGAGCCCCGGCCGTCCGCCTTGTCGCCCTTGGCGTCCTCGGGGACCTTGACCGCGAGCACCGAGTTCCAGCCCTCACCGATCACCTCGGGCTCGCCGCCCTCCCCCAGGCCGCCGAAGCCCAGCTCCGCCAGACCGCGCTCGGCCAGACCGAGGTCGGCGGGCGCCCCGGAACTGTGGTGGTCGGATTCGTGGTGCTCGGAACCCTGGTGGTCGCCCTCGCCGGGGAGGTCGGCCGCCGTGTGGTCTTCGGCCTCGGTGATCGTGGCGTCCTTCGGCGGCTTGAAGTCGAAGGTCCCGGCGTCCGGCTTGGTGAAGTCGACCTTGGTGAAGCCGGCTTCGACGATGGCTTTGCCGCCGCCCTTGGGGGCGAGGGTGAACCGCAGCGGCGAGCCGTTGTCGGCGTCCACCGCGATGCGGATGGCCTCCACGGTGGAGTCCGGCGCGTTCTTCGGGGTGATCGCCAACTGGTAGGCGTCCCGCCCGGCGACCCGGGTCGTGCCGTCGACCTTGACGTCGGTGGTGTCGTCCACCGCGTCGAGCACCTCACGGGCGGCCTCGGCCGGGTTGGCCTTCTCCAGGCCGCCCGACGACGGGCCCTTCGCGTCCGCGCCCTCGGGCGCCTCGGCGTGGTAGGCGGCGTTGGAAGCCCGGTCGTAGCCCCAGACCTCGCCCTTGTTGTGGACGAGCAGGTACTCGCCCTTGCCCTCGTTGAGGACGACACGCTGCCGCTCCGGACCGTCGGCGGCGATCTTCAGCGTGTTCTCGCCGGCCACCAGCCGCATGAGCTGGCTGGACGGGTCCGGGTCACCGCCCGAGGGGGACGCCGACTCCGTCATGCCCTCCAGGAGCTTCGCGGTTGCGCCGTTCTGCATGCCGGGAAGGCCGAGGTCGGTGCTGATGCGCACGGTGCCGGAGAACTGCTGCACGTCCGACTCCGCGATCTTGGCGATCAGCTCCTCGGCGGTGATCTCCGGCAGGTCCGGGTCGCCGTTGTTCGCCAGCGCGGGCACCAGGCCGATGCTGGCCACCACCACCCCCGCCACGGCCACCGGGACCACGTAGCGCTTCGCCTTGCTGCTGGTTCGGGTCTCTGCCATGACTGCCCATCCTCCGTGTCGGCGGCGCCCACCCCCGGCCGCCTTCTTCACCGTCCTCGGTGCGGGGTGGTAGTTCAATAACACCAAACCACACGCTGTGGGGCGTCAGCCATCAGGTCAAACCGGGTAATCCCGGGGGATGACATCGGCATGCGGAAGATCCGCCCTGTCCCCTAGGGGTTCCCACGGTGAAGGGGGTTGCCGAGAGCGTGAGCTGCCGAGAGCGCGGAGGTTGCCGAGAGCGCGGGGGCTTCGACCGGGCAACCGCCGTCCGGCCGAGCAGCGCCCGGCCGAGACCGGAGCAGCGCCCGGCTGCGGGACGGTCAGCCGGCCCGGTGCACCACGGTGTCGCACAGCTCGGCGAGGGCCTGCTTGGCGGCGCAGTCGGGCAGCGGGCCCAGCACCTCGCGGGCCTGGTCGGCGAAGCGCACGGTGTCCCGTCGGGCCTGTTCCAGGGCGGGGTGGGCGCGCAGGCCGGCGAGGGCCTCGGCGTGCCGGGCGTCGTCGGTGAGGTCGCCGTCGAGCAGCGCGCACAGCGCGCGGTCCTCCGGTGCGCCGCCCTGCTCGGCCATGGCCCGCAGGTGCAGGACGGGCAGGGTGGGCACGCCCTCGCGCAGGTCGGTGCCGGGGGTCTTGCCGGACTCGTGGGAGTCGCTGGCGATGTCGAGCACGTCGTCGGCGAGCTGGAAGGCGGTACCGATCCGCTCGCCGTACTGGGTGAGCACGTCGACGGTGCGCTCGTCCGCACCGGCCATCAGCGAGCCGAAGCGGCCGGAGACGGCGATCAGCGAGCCGGTCTTGCCGGCGACGACCTCCAGGTAGTGGTCGATCGGGTCGGTGCGCTCGCGCGGTCCGGCGGTCTCCAGGATCTGGCCGGTGACGAGCCGCTCGAACGCCTCGGCCTGGATGCGCACGGCCTCCGGGCCGAGGTCGGCGAGGATGTGCGAGGCGCGGGCGAAGAGGAAGTCGCCGGTGAGCACGGCGACGGAGTTGCCCCAGTTGACGTTGGCACTGGGCACGCCGCGGCGCACCTCGGCCTCGTCCATGACGTCGTCGTGGTAGAGCGTCGCCAGGTGGGTCAGCTCGACGACCACCGCGGACGGCACGATGCCGGGGGCGTGCGGGTCGCCGAACCGGGCGGCGAGCAGGGCGAGCAGCGGGCGGAAGCGTTTGCCGCCGGCCCGCACCAGGTGCTGGGCGGCTTCGGTGATGAAGGGGACGCTGCTCTTGGTGGCCTCGAACAGCCCTTCTTCGACGGCCGCCAGTCCGGCTTGCACGTCGGCTTCCAGCGCCTGGTCGCGCACGCTCAGCCCCAAGGGCCCGACGACGGTCACGAGGAGGTCTCCTGTCTGCGGACAATCACTCAGCTGGTCACTGCGTCGCTGCCACCATTACCGGCAGCGTATCCGGTCACGTGAGGATCACGTCAGGCACGTCCCTCGATAGCCTGTTCGCGGCCGAGACCGGCGACGACCTCGAAGGCGAGGGCACCACCCCATGTCAGCAGCGAACCCTCTCATTCTTCCCGAAGACCATCTTTTCGGGCAGCACAATCTTCCCTATGGCGTCTACAGCACGGCCGACACCCCTGGCCTGCGGCGCATCGGAATCCGGTACGGCGACCACGTGCTGGACCTGGCGGCCGCGGCGCGGCTGTTCGCCTCCCCGCACGCGGAGCTGCTGTCCGCTCCGACGCTGAACCCGCTGCTCGCCGCAGGCCGCGCGGTGTGGACGGCGGTGCGGACCGATGCCCGGCTGTGGCTCACCTCCCCCGCCGAGCGGGAGCGGGTGGGCGGGCTGATGGTGCCGCTGGCCGACGCGACGCTGCACCTGCCGTTCGAGGTCGCCGACTACGTCGACTTCTACGCCAGCGAGCACCACGCCACCAACGTCGGCCGGATCTTCCGCCCCGACGGGGAGCCGCTGACCCCGAACTGGAAGCACCTGCCGATCGGCTACCACGGCCGTGCGGGCACGGTGGTGGTGTCGGGCACCGAGGTGCGGCGGCCCAGCGGCCAGCGCCGGGCACCGGCTGACCCGGCGAATCCGGGTGCGGCGCCGAAGGCGGTGTTCGGCCCCTCGCAGCGGCTGGACATCGAGGCCGAGGTGGGCTTCGTGGTGGGTGCGCCGTCGGTGCTGGGCGAGCCGGTGCCGCAGGGGGCGTTCCGCGAGCACGTCTTCGGTGTCTGCCTGCTCAACGACTGGTCGGCGCGGGACGTCCAGGCGTGGGAGTACGTGCCACTGGGCCCGTTCCTGGGCAAGTCGTTCGCGACCTCGGTCTCGGCGTGGGTGACGCCGCTGGAGGCGCTGGACGCAGCGCGGACCGCGCCGCCGGAGCGCACCCACGAGCTGCTGGACTACCTGGACGACTCCGGTGCCGAGCCGGGCGGGTTCGACCTGCGCATCACGGTCACCCTCAACGGCCACACCATCGCCGAGCCGCCGTTCTCCGCGATGTACTGGACGGCGGCGCAGCAGCTGGCGCACATGACCGTCAACGGCGCGTCCCTGCGAACGGGTGATCTCTTCGCGTCCGGAACGGTCAGCGGCCCGGAGCCGCACCAGCGGGGCTGCCTGCTGGAGCTGACCTGGTCGGGCCGGGACGCGGTCGAACTGCCCGACGGCAAGCGGACGTTCCTGGAGGACGGCGACGAGGTCGTGCTGACGGCCTGGGCGCCGGGGCCCGACGGGACCCGGGTCGGCCTGGGAGAGGTGTCAGGGCGCATCGCCTGCTAGCTTGACCGCCATCTGACCGACGAAGGTAGGAGAAGCACGTGCGCACGTCAGCGCGTTACACGGGGGCGGTCGCCGTCACGGCGGCCGTGCTGCTCACGAGCGGTTGCGGGGGCGGCAGCGACGACGACGCCGCGAAGGACGGGAAGCCGTCGGCCGAGCAGAGCGCGGGCGAGGCCGCCGCGCAGCCGGGTTCGGTGCAGGGCATCTGGAACACCACGGTGGACGGCAAGGACGTGGTCCTCACCGTGCTGGGCGACGGCGCCACGCTGCTGCGGGACAACACCGCGTGCACGGGACGGGTGACCGACGCGGCCAAGCCGTCGTTCACGCTGAAGTGCCCCGGCGGAAGCGGCGAGGAGCGCACCAACGGGACGGTCGACAGCCTTGAGGGCAAAAACATGAAGGTCACCTGGAACGGCGGAGACACCGACTCCTTCGTGAAGGTGGCCGACACTCCGAAGGACGTGCCGACCGACCTCGGCGGCCTGGAGGACCTGGTCCCCCAGGGCTGAGCGCACAGGCGACAGGGCCGGGACGTCCCCCGCGAGGGAGGTCCCGGCCCTGTCGTTCGAGGTGCCGGTGTCAGCGGACGAAGACCCCCGCCTGGGAGGCCAGGTCGAGGAAGTACTGCGGGGCGACGCCGAGCACCAGCGTGACGACCACGCCGACGCCGATGGTGACGGCGGTGAAGCTGCTGGGGATGGCGACCGTCGGCCCGTCCGCGCGCGGCTCGCTGAAGAACATCAGCACGATGACCCGCACGTAGAAGAACGCGGCGATGGCCGAGGCGATGACACCGACGACGACCAGCGCGCCCGCGCCGCCCTCGGCGGCGGCCTTGAAGACCGCGAACTTGCCGACGAAGCCCGAGGTGAGCGGGATGCCGGCGAAGGCGAGCAGGAAGACCGCGAAGACCGCCGCCACCAGGGGCGACCTGCGTCCCAGTCCGGCCCACTTCGACAGGTGCGTCGCCTCGCCGCCGGAGTCGCGGACCAGCGTGACGACGGCGAACGCGCCGAGCGTCACGAAGGAGTACGCCAGCAGGTAGAAGAGCACCGAGGAGATGCCCGCCGGGGTGGTGGCGATGACACCGGCGAGGATGAAGCCGGCGTGCGCGATGGAGGAGTAGGCGAGCAGCCGCTTCACGTCGGTCTGAGTGATGGCGATGATCGCGCCGAGCAGCATGGACGCGATGGCGACGCCCCACATGATCGGCCGCCAGTCCCAGCGCAGTCCCGGCAGGACGACGTACAGCAGCCGCAGCAGGGCGCCGAAGGCGGCGACCTTGGTGGCGGCGGCCATGAAGCCGGTGACGGGGGTGGGGGCGCCCTGGTAGACGTCGGGCGTCCACATGTGGAAGGGCACGGCGCCGACCTTGAACAGCAGCCCCATGAGGATCATGGCGGCGCCGATCAGCAGCAGCGCGTCGTTGCCCATGGCGGCGGCGAGCGCCGGGTTGGGGCTGGAGACGGTGCCGTCGACGACCTGGGCGATGCCGGCGTAGTCGACGGTCCCGGCGTAGCCGTAGAGCAGCGCGATGCCGAAGATGAGGAACGCCGAGGAGAACGCGCCGAGCAGGAAGTACTTGACCGCTGCCTCCTGCGACAGCAGGCGGCGCCGGCGGGCCAGCGCGCACAGCAGGTACAGCGGCAGCGAGAAGACCTCCAGCGCGATGAACAGCGTCAGCAGGTCGTTGGCGGCGGGGAAGATCATCATGCCGCCGACCGCGAACAGCAGCAGCGGGAAGATCTCGGTGGTCGTCCAGCCGGCCTTCGTCGCGGCCTGCTCGCCCTCACCGCCGGGCACGGACGCGGGCTGGGCGGCGAAGGAGTCCACCCGGGCGCCGTGCGCGACGGGTTCCAGCTTGCGTTCGGCGAAGGTGAAGACGGAGGCGAGTGCCACCAGCAGGATGATGCCCTGGAGGAACAGCGCCGGGCCGTCCACCGCGATGGACCCCAGGCCCACCACGGCCGCCTTGTCCGTGGCGTGGCCGCCGGCGGCGAGGCCGACGACCGCGGCGAAGCCGCCGGCCAGGGCCAGTGCGGCCAGCCCCACCTGTGCGGGGTAGCGGACCCGGCGCGGGGCGAACGCCTCCACCAGGATGCCGATCACGGCGACGCTGAGCACGATGATGGCCGGGGACATCTGGAGGTACTCGATCGAGGGTGTGCCGCCCTCGGGGGCCGCCGTCGTCCACAGACTGTGGACGGACGCCGCGATCTGTTCGGTGCTCGTCGGGGCACTCACTTCGCCGCCTCCACCTCTGGCTCGGGGTCGGTCTTCTGCACATCCGACAGGGTGTGCTCAACCGCCGGGTTGACGATCTCGGTCAGCGGCTTCGGGAAGACCCCGAGGAGGATCAGCAGGGCGATCAGCGGCGCGACCACGGCCAGCTCACGGGCCCGCAGGTCGGGCATCCCGGCGATCTCCGGCTTCTCCACCGGACCGGTCATGGTCCGCTGGTACAGCAGCAGCACGTACAGGGCGGCCAGCACGATGCCGGCGGTGGCCACGATTCCGGCCACCGGGTAGCGGCTGAACGTGCCGACCAGGACGAGGAACTCGCTGATGAACGGCGCGAGTCCGGGCAGCGACAGGGTGGCGAGGCCGCCGACGAGGAAGGTGCCCGCCAGGACCGGCGCCACCTTCTGCACCCCGCCGTAGTCGGCGATGAGCCGCGAGCCGCGCCGGGAGATGAGGAACCCGGCGACGAGCATCAGCACCGCGGTGGAGAGGCCGTGGAAGACCATGTACAGCGTCGCGCCGGTCTGGCCCTGGCTGGTCATCGCGAAGACGCCCAGCACGATGAAGCCGAAGTGGGAGATGGACGCGTACGCGATCAGCCGCTTGATGTCGCGCTGGCCGACGGCCAGCAGCGCGCCGTAGATGATGCTCACCAGCGCCAGCGTGATCACCACCGGCGTCGCCCAGGCGCTGGCCTCGGGGAACAGGCCGAGGCAGAACCGCAGCATCGCGAAGGTGCCGACCTTGTCGACGACCGCGGTGATGAGGACCGCGACCGGCGCGGTGGACTCCCCCATCGCGTTGGGCAGCCAGGTGTGCAGCGGCCACAGCGGCGCCTTGATCGCGAACGCGAGGAAGAAGCCGAGGAAGAGCAGCCGCTCGATGTTGGTGCCCATGGTCAGCTCACCGGCCGCGCGGGCCTCGGTGATCTGCTGGAGGGAGAACGTGCCCTCGCCGAGCTGGTCGGCGGTGACGACGTAGAGGCCGATGACCGCGGCCAGCATGACCAGGCCGCCGGCCAGGTTGTAGAGCAGGAACTTCACCGCGGCGTAGCTGCGCTGCTTGGCGCCGTCCTCCTCGCCGCCCGAGTGGGCGCGGTCGCCGAAGCCGCCGATGAGGAAGTACATCGGGATGAGCATGGCTTCGAAGAAGATGTAGAAGAGGAAGACGTCGGTCGCGGCGAAGGAGATGAGCACCATCGCCTCGACCATCAGGATCAGCGCGAAGAAGCCCTGGGTGGGCCGCCACCGCCGCTGCTTCGCGGCGTCGGAGTCCTCGATGTCGGCGTCCGCGTCGTTCCAGCCGGCCGCGATCACGAACGGGACGAGCAGCGCGGTCAGCGCGATCATCGCCACGCCGATGCCGTCGGCGCCCAGTTCGTAGCGCACGCCGAAGTCGGCGATCCAGGCGTGGGACTCGGTGAGCTGGTAGCGGGCACCGCCGGGATCGAAGCGGATCAGCACCACCGCGGCCAGCACCAGTGTGCCAAGCGACACCAGCAGCGCCAGCCACTTGGCGGCCTCCCGCCTGGCGGCGGGCACCGCCGCGGTGGCGACCGCGCCGAGTGCCGGCAGCACCGCGGTCGCCGTCAGCAGGGGAAATGTTGTGGACATGAATCAGACCGCCCTCATCAGCAGGGTGGCAGCGATCAGGAGCGCCGCACCGCCGAACATCGAGACCGCGTAACTGCGGGCGAAGCCGTTCTGGACGCGTCGCAGCCGGCCGGACAGGCCGCCGAAGCCGGCGGCGGTACCGTTGACGACCCCGTCGACGAGCTTGTGGTCGACGTAGACGAGGCTGCGGGTCAGGTGCTCGCCGCCGCGGACCAGCACGACGTGGTTGAAGTCGTCCTGGAGCAGGTCGCGCCGGGCCGCGCGGGTGAGCACGCTGCCGCGGGGGGCGACCGCCGGCACGGGACTGCGCCCGTACTGGGCCCAGGCGACGCCGACGCCGATCAGCAGCACGACGACCGTCAGAGCGGTGATCACCGGGACGCTGAGCGGCGGGTGGCCGTGCTCGTACGCGGTGACCGGCTCCAGCCAGTTGACGAAGGCGTCGTTCAGCTTGAACAGGCCGCCGGCGAAGACCGAGCCGAACGCCAGGACCACCATGGGGATCGTCATGGACCTCGGCGACTCGTGCGGGTGCGGCTCGCGGCCCTCGGCGTCGGGCTGCCAGCGCTTCTCGCCGAAGAACGTCAGGATCATCACGCGCGTCATGTAGTACGCGGTGAGCGCCGCGCCGAGGAGCGTGACCGCGCCCAGGATCCAGCCCTGGGTGCCGCCCTTGGCGAAGGCCGCCTCGATGATGGCGTCCTTGGAGAAGAAGCCGGACAGGCCGGGGAAACCGATGATGGCGAGGTAGCCCAGGCCGAAGGTGACGAAGGTGACGGGCATGTACTTCCGCAGCCCGCCGTACCGGCGCATGTCCACCTCGTCGTTCATGCCGTGCATGACCGAGCCGGCACCGAGGAACAGCCCGGCCTTGAAGAAGCCGTGCGTGACCAGGTGCATGATGGCGAAGGCGTAGCCGATCGGGCCGAGCCCGGCGGCGAGGACCATGTAGCCGATCTGCGACATCGTCGAACCCGCGAGGGCCTTCTTGATGTCGTCCTTGGCGCAACCGACGATCGCACCGAAGATCAGCGTGACCGCGCCGACGACGACCACCGCCGTCTGCGCGTCCGGGGCGGCGTTGAAGATCGCGCCGGACCGGGTGATGAGGTACACGCCGGCGGTGACCATGGTCGCCGCGTGGATCAGGGCGGAGACCGGGGTCGGGCCCTCCATCGCGTCGCCCAGCCAGGACTGCAGCGGCACCTGCGCGGACTTGCCGCAGGCGGCGAGCAGCAGCATCAGGCCGATCGCGGTCAGCGTGCCCTGCGAGGCCTCGGTGGCGCTGCCCAGGACCGGGGTGAAGGCGAAGGTGCCGAAGGTGGTGAACATCAGGAAGATGGCGATGGCCAGCCCCATGTCACCGACCCGGTTGACCAGGAACGCCTTCTTCGCCGCGGCGGCGGCGCTCGGCTTGTGCTGCCAGAAGCCGATCAGCAGGAACGACGCCAGGCCGACGCCCTCCCAGCCGACGTACAGCAGCAGGTAGTTGTCGGCGAGGACGAGCAGCAGCATCGCCGACAGGAACAGGTTGAGGTAGCCGAAGAAGCGGCGGCGCCGCTCGTCGTGCTCCATGTAGCCGATCGAGTAGATGTGGATCAGCGTGCCCACACCGGTGATCAGCAGCACGAACGTCATGGACAGCTGGTCCAGCTGGAAGGCGACGTCCGCCTGGAAGTCGGCCACCGGCACCCAGCTGAACAGGTGCTGGTGCAGGGCGCGGTCGTCGCCGCTGCGACCGAGCATGCCCGCGAAGAGGACGGCGGCGAGGACGAAGGACGCACCGGCCAGGGCGGTGCCGAGCCAGTGCCCGACCCCGTCCAGCCTTCGCCCGCCGCACAGCAGGACGGCCGCGCCGAGCAGCGGCGCCGCGACGAGCAGTCCGATCAATGACTCCACTGGTTCGTACCCCTTACAGCTTCATCAGGCTGGCGTCGTCGACCGAGGCCGAGTGGCGGGAGCGGTAGAGCATCACGATGATCGCCAGTCCCACCACGACCTCGGCGGCGGCGACGACCATGACGAAGAACGCCATGACCTGGCCGTCGAGGTTGCCGTGCATGCGGGAGAAGGCGACCAGCGTCAGGTTGGCCGCGTTCAGCATCAGTTCGATGCTCATGAACACCACGATGGCGTTCCGCCGGATCAGCACCCCGGAGGCGCCGATGGTGAACAGCAGCGCGGCCAGGTACAGATAGTTCACCGGGTTCACTTGCCGGCCTCCTCGGCGGGCGACTGCCCGTGGTACTCGGCGGTGCGCTGCTCGATCGCGGCGAGCCGGGCCAGTTCCTCGGCCCCGATGTCCCGCACCTGGTCGCGTTCACGCAGTGTCGGGTTGACGGTCAGCTCGGACGGCGTGCCGTCGGGCAGCAGGCCGGGCTGGTTGACGCCGTTGTGCCGGGCGTAGACGCCGGGCGCGGGCAGCGGCGGGAGCTGCTTGCCGCTGCGCACCCGCGCCTCGGCCTGCTCGCGCTGCGACCTGGGCTTGTCGATGCGCTCGCGGTGCGTGAGCATCGTCGCGCCGACGGCGGCGACGGTGAGCAGCACGCCGGTGATCTCGAACGCCACGACGTACTCGGTGAACAGCTTCTCGGCGATGCCGGGGACGTTGCCGCCGAACGCGGCGTTGGCCTCCTCGACTCCGGTGAAGGTGCCCAGCGAGGCCTGGCCGATGCCGGCGATGAGCAGGATCGCCAGGCCGAGCGCACAGGTGACGGCCAGCCAGCGCTGCCCCTTCAGCGTCTCCTTGAGGGAGTCCGCGGCGCTGACACCGACCAGCATCAGCACGAACAGGAACAGCATCATCACGGCGCCGGTGTAGACGACGATCTGCACGATGCCCAGGAAGTAGGCGCCGTTGGCGATGTAGAAGATCGCCAGCATCACCATCGTCCCGGCCAGGCAGAGCGCGGAGTGCACCGCGCGCCGCAGCAGGACCGTGCCGAGCGCGCCGGCGACCGCGAAGGTGCCCAGTACGTAGAACTGGACGGCCTCAGCGGTGGAGGTGGTGGCCGCGAGCATCTCGGGCGCGGCGGTGAGTGCGGTGCTCACTTCTGCTTCACCTCCTCGGCGGCCGGCGCGGTGGTCGGCTCGGGGGCGGGCGTGGCGGCCGGCTCCTGCGGGCCGAAGGTGTCCGCGGACGCCTGCGGGACGCCGGTGTCGGTGATCGTCTGCTGCTCGGTGCCGGGCGCGGCCTCGGTGACGAGGCCGCTGTAGTAGTCCTTGTCGGTCATCCCCGGGAAGATCGCGTGCGGCGAGTCGACCATGCCCTCCTGGAGGCCGACGAGCAGTTCCTCCTTGGTGTAGATGAGGGACTCCCGGGTGCGGTCGGCGAGTTCGTACTCGTTGGTCATGGTCAGTGCCCTGGTGGGGCACGCCTCGACGCACAGGCCGCACAGGATGCAGCGCAGGTAGTTGATCTGGTAGACGCGGCCGTACCGCTCACCGGGCGAGTAGCGCTCCTCCTCGGTGTTGTCCGCGCCCTCGACGTAGATGGCGTCGGCCGGGCAGGCCCAGGCGCACAGCTCGCAGCCGATGCACTTCTCCAGGCCGTCCGGGTGCCGGTTGAGCTGGTGGCGGCCGTGGAAGCGCGGCGCGGTGGCCTTCTTCTGCTCGGGGTACTGCTCGGTGAGCCGCTTCTTGAACATGGCCTTGAAGGTCACGCCGAAGCCGGCCACCGGATTGAGGAATTCAGGCATCGTCGGACTCCTTGCTGTCGCTCCCGGCGCTCCCGGCGTCGTGCGGGCCGTCGCCGCCCGCGGCGGGTGCGCCGACGGTGGCCGGCTGCTCCTGGCGGGAGCGTCGGCGCGGTACCGGTGGCAGGCTCTGGCCCGGCAGCGGCGGCACGGGGTAGCCGCCCGCCATCGGGTCGAACTCGGGCTCGCCGTCCGCCTCGGTCTCGGCGGCGGTCCGGCGTTCCTCCCGGTCGCGGAGGATGTCCACGACGAAGGAGATGAGCAGCAGCGCGAGGATGCCGCCGGCCACCCACAGGATGATCTGGGTGAACTCGTAGCCCTCGTTGCGCATCGCCCGGACGGTGGCGACCATCATCAGCCACACCAGGGAGACCGGGATGAGGACCTTCCACCCGAGCTTCATGAACTGGTCGTAGCGCACCCGCGGCAGCGTGCCGCGCAGCCAGACGAAGACGAACAGCAGCACGTTGAGCTTGATGACGAACCACAGCAGCGGCCACCAGCCCTCGTTGGCGCCCGGCCACCAGGTGGAGATGGGCGCCGGCGCGCGCCAGCCGCCGAGGAACAGCGTCACGGCGAGCGCGGAGACGGTGACCATGTGGATGTACTCGGCGAGCATGAACATCGCGAACTTGATCGACGAGTACTCGGTGTTGAAGCCGCCGACGAGGTCGCCCTCGGACTCGGGCATGTCGAACGGCGCCCGGTGGGCCTCGCCGACCATCGCCACCATGTAGATGAGGAACGACACCGGCAGCAGCACCGCGAACCAGGTGTCGCCCTGCGCCCCGACGATGGTCGAGGTGGACATGGAACCGGAGTAGAGGAAGACCGCCGCGAAGCTGAGGCCCATGGCGACCTCGTAGCTGATGATCTGGGCGGTGGCCCGCACGCCGCCCAGCAGCGGGTACGTCGAGCCCGACGACCAGCCGGCGAGGACCGTGCCGTAGGCGGCGATGGACGCGGTGGCGAGGATGTAGAGGATCGCCACCGGCATGTCGGTGAGCTGCATCGCGGTGCGGGTGCCGAAGATCGACACCTCGTTGCCGGGCGGCCCGAACGGGATGACGGCGATCGCCATGAAGGCCGGGATGGCGCCCAGGATCGGCGCCAGCACGTAGACGGCCTTGTCGGCGCCCTTGACGTTGACGTCCTCCTTCAGCATCAGCTTGATGCCGTCGGCGAGCGACTGGAGCATGCCCCACGGGCCGTGCCGGTTGGGCCCGATGCGCAGCTGCATCCAGGCGACGACCTTGCGCTCCATGACGATGGAGATCAGCACGGTCACCATCAGGAACGCGAAGCAGAAGACCGCCTTGAGCAGGATCAGCCAGAACGGGTCGGTCCCGAACATGGACAGGTCCTCGGCGGCGAGGTGGACCGGGGAGCCGGGGACCCCCGCCTGGATGACGCTCACGCTCGCACCTCCGGTGATGCTGCTTCGGTGTCGGCGTCCGGTTCGGCGGGGGCGCCGATCCGGACGAGGCCGCCGGGCTGCGCGCCGGTCTCGTCGGCGACGCCGCCGCCGACGGAGTTGAGCGGCAGCCACACCACCCGGTCGGGCATCTCGGTGACGGCCAGCGGCAGTACGACGGTGCCGCGCGGGCCCGTCACGGCCAGCGGCTCGCCGTCCGCGACGCCCGCCTCGGCGGCGGTGGCAGTGGAGAGCCGGGCGACCGCCGGGTGGCGGGTGCCGGCCAGGGCCTCGTCGCCGTCCTGGAGGCGCCCGTTGTCCAGCAGCAGCCGGTGCCCGGCGAGCACCGCCTCGCCGGCGCCTGCGGCGGGCACCGCCCGGCCGGACGACGGCGGTTCGGTGAGCGTCGCACGGCCCTCGTCGGCCGCTCGGTCGGTGGGTCCGCGGTGGCCGAGCCGGGTCAGTTCGGCGCGGATCGTGCGCACGTCGGGCAGTCCGAGGTGCACGTCGAGCGCGTCGGCGAGCATGTTGAGCGCGCGGGCGTCGGGGAGGACGAACCGGCGGGTCATCTGGTCGGGCTTGATGGCCGCCTCGAACGGCCGCGCCCGGCCCTCCCAGTTGAGGAAGGTGCCGGACTTCTCGACCACCGCGGACACCGGCAGGACCACGTCGGCCCGCTGGGTGACCTCGCTGGGCCGCAGTTCCAGGCTGACCAGGAACCCGACGGCGTCCAGCGCGGCACGCGCCCGCGCCGGGTCGGGCAGGTCGGCGACCTCGACGCCGCCGACGAGCAGCGCGGCGAGTTCCCCGGTGGCGGCGGCCTCGATGATCTGCCCGGTGTCGCGGCCGACGCCGCGCGGCAGTTCGGCGACGCCCCAGGCGGTGGCCGTCTCCTCGCGGGCCCGCGGGTCGGTCGCGGACCGCCCGCCGGGCAGCAGCGTGGGCAGCGCGCCCACCTCGACGGCGCCGCGCTCCCCGGCCCGGCGCGGAATCCACACCAGGCGCGCGCCGGTCGCGGTGGCGAGCCGCACGGCGGCGGTGAGCGCGCCGGGCACGGCGGCCAGCCGCTCACCGGCGAGGATCACCGCGCCCTCGGCGCGCAGCGCGTCGGCGGCCTGGCGGCCCTGCTCGTCGAGCCCGACGCCGCCGGCGAGCGCGTCCAGCCACTCGGTCTCGGTGCCGGGTGCGGCGGCCAGCAGGGTGCCGCCCGTCTTGCGCAGGCCCCGGGTGGCATGCGTGGCGAGGGTGAAGGTGCGCTGGCCGTGCGTGCGGTGGGCCTTGCGCAGCCGCAGGAAGACGCCGGGCGCCTCCTCCTCCGCCTCGAACCCGGCCAGCAGCACGGCGGGCGCGGCTTCCAGAGCGGTGTGGGTGAGGCCACCGCCGTCGAGGTCGTGTCCGCGTCCGGCGACGTGGGCGGCGAGGAAGTCGGCCTCCTCGGCGCTGTGCTGCCGGGCCCGGAAGTCGACGTCGTTGGTGCCGAGCGCGACGCGGGCGAACTTGCCGTAGGCGTAGGCGTCCTCGACGGTGAGCCGGCCGCCGGTGAGCACGCCCGTCCGGCCGCGGGCCCCGGCGAGCCCGGCCGCGGCGGCGGCGAGCGCCTCGGGCCAGCTCGCGGGGGCCAGTTCACCGGTGGCGGCGTCCCGCACCAGCGGGGTGGTGAGGCGGTCGGGGCGCTGCGCGTAGCGGAAGCCGAAGCGTCCCTTGTCGCACATCCACTCCTCGTTGACCTCGGGGTCGTCGGCGGCGAGCCGCCGCATGACCTTGCCGCGGCGGTGGTCGGTGCGGGTGGCGCAGCCCGTCGAGCAGTGCTCGCACACCGACGGCGAGGACACCAGGTCGAACGGCCGGGACCGGAAGCGGTACGCGGCCGAGGTGAGCGCGCCGACGGGGCAGATCTGGATGGTGTTGCCGGAGAAGTACGACTGGAACGGGTCGCCCTCGCCGGTGCCGACCTGCTGGAGCGCGCCGCGTTCCAGCAGCTCGATCATCGGGTCGCCGGCGATCTGGTTGGAGAAGCGGGTGCAGCGCGCACACAGCACGCAGCGTTCCCGGTCCAGCAGCACCTGCGTGGAGATCGGCACCGGCTTCTCGAAGGTCCGCTTGCGGCCCTCGAAGCGGGTGTCGGCGTCGCCGGTGGACATCGCCTGGTTCTGCAGCGGGCACTCGCCGCCCTTGTCGCAGACCGGGCAGTCCAGCGGGTGGTTGATGAGCAGCAGCTCCATCACACCGCGCTGCGCCTTCTCGGCGACGGGCGAGGTGAGCTGGGTGCGGACCACCATGCCGTCGGTGCAGGTGATGGTGCAGGAGGCCATCGGCTTGCGCTGGCCCTCGACCTCGACGATGCACTGGCGGCAGGCGCCGACCGGGTCGAGCAGCGGGTGGTCGCAGAACCGGGGGATGGCGATGCCCAGCAGCTCGGCGGCGCGGATGACCAGGGTGCCCTTGGGCACGCTGATCTGCGCGTCGTCGATGGTGAGGGATACCAGGTCCTCGGGCGGCGGACCCGCTTCCCCGCCACCGGAGGTCTTGGCGTCAGTGGTCACGGTCACGCTTTCACCTCCAGGTGAGCGTTGTCGTCGTTGCCGCCCCGGTCGGCCCAGACCGTGGAGCGGGCCGGGTCGAAGGGGCAGCCGCGGCCGGTGATGTGCTGCTCGTACTCGTCGCGGAAGTACTTCAGCGACGAGAAGATCGGGCTGGCGGCGCCGTCGCCGAGCGCGCAGAACGACTTGCCGTTGATGTTGTCGGCGATGTCGTCGATCTTGTCGATGTCCTCCATCGAGCCCTTGCCGGCCTCGATGTCGCGCAGCAACTGGACGAGCCAGTACGTGCCTTCGCGGCAGGGCGTGCACTTGCCGCAGGACTCGTGGGCGTAGAACTCCGTCCAGCGGGTCACCGCGCGGACCACGCAGGTGGTCTCGTCGAAGCACTGGAGCGCCTTGGTGCCGAGCATCGACCCGGCCGCGGCGACACCCTCGTAGTCGAGCGGCACGTCGAGGTGCTCGTCGGTGAACATCGGCGTGGACGAGCCGCCGGGCGTCCAGAACTTCAGCCGGTGGCCGGGCCGCATGCCGCCGCTCATGTCGAGCAGCTGCCGCAGCGTGATGCCCAGCGGCGCCTCGTACTGGCCGGGTGCGGCGACGTGGCCGGAGAGCGAGTACAGCGTGAAGCCGGGCGACTTCTCGCTGCCCATCGACATGAACCACTCCTTGCCGCGGTGGATCAGCGCGGGCACGGAGGCGATCGACTCGACGTTGTTGACGACGGTCGGGCAGGCGTAGAGGCCGGCGACGGCCGGGAAGGGCGGACGCAGCCGGGGCTGGCCGCGGCGTCCCTCCAGGGAGTCGAGCAGCGCCGTCTCCTCACCGCAAATGTACGCGCCGGCCCCGGCGTGCACGGTCAGTTCCAGGTCCTTGCCGGGGCCGAGCGCGTCCTTGCCGAGGTAGCCCGCCGCGTACGCCTCGCGGACCGCCTCGTGCAGGCGCCGCAGCACCGGCACGACCTCGCCGCGCAGGTAGATGAACGCGTGGCTGGAGCGGATCGCGTGGCAGGCGATCACGATGCCCTCGATGAGGGAGTGCGGGTTGGCGAAGAGAAGCGGGATGTCCTTGCAGGTGCCGGGCTCGGACTCGTCGGCGTTGACCACGAGGTAGTGCGGCTTGCCGTCGCCCTGCGGGATGAACTGCCACTTCATGCCGGTGGGGAAGCCGGCGCCGCCGCGTCCGCGCAGGCCGGCGGCCTTCACGTAGGCGATGACGTCGTCGGGGTCCATGGCGAGGGCCTTGCGCAGGCCCTCGTAGCCGTCGTACCGCCGGTAGGTGTCCAGCGTCCACGCGTCGGGCTGGTCCCAGAACTCGGACAGCACCGGGGAGAGCAGCTTCTCGGCGGACTCGGTGGGGGTCATCGGTCCTCCTCCCCGCTGTCGGCGGCCGGACCGGTCGGGTTGACGGGGTCGGTCGGGTTGTCCGGGTCGGACGCAGCGGTGTCCTGCGGGGCGTCGTGCGAGCTGGGGTGCGTCGCCGGGGGCTCCTCCGCCGCCTTGCGGCCCGCGCCGCCGGACGGGCGGGGCGCGGGATCGGCGGGCACACGTTCGCTGCGCGGTCCGACGACCCGGCCGGACTCCGTCTCGCCCTTGGCGAGGCGCAGGCCGGCGAGCGAGGCGGGGCCCGCGCCGCCGCCCGCGGCGACGGCGCCGGGCCGTTCGTCGGGGAATCCGGCGAGGATGCGGGCGGTGTCCTTGAAGGTGCACAGCGGCGCACCGCGGGTCGGCACGACCTCGCGGCCGGCCCGCAGGTCGTCGACGAGCTGCTTGGCGGAGTCGATCGTCTGGTTGTCGAAGAACTCCCAGTTGACCATCACCACCGGCGCGTAGTCGCAGGCCGCGTTGCACTCGATGTGCTCCAGCGTGACCTTGCCGTCCTCGGTGGTCTCGCTGTTCGCCACCCGGAGGTGGTCCTGGAGCGCCTCGAAGATGGCGTCGCCGCCGAGCACCGCGCACAGCGTGTTGGTGCACACGCCGACCTGGTAGTCACCGCTGGGCTTGCGCCGGTACATGGAGTAGAAGGTCACCACCGCGGTGACCTCGGCGGTGGTCAGTCCCAGCACCTCGGCGCAGAACCGCACGCCCGTGCGGGTGACGTGGCCCTCCTCCGCCTGCATCAGGTGCAGCAGCGGCAGCAGCGCCGAGCGGCTGTCGGGGTAGCGGGCCACGACCTCCTTGGCGTCCGCTTCGAGCCGGGCCCGGACATCGGCCGGGAAGTCGGGGGCGGGCAGTTGCGGCATGCCCAGTTGCACGTCCGTCACCGGTCGACACCTCCCATCACGGGGTCGATGGATGCGACGGCGACGATGACGTCGGCGACCTGGCCGCCCTCACACATCGCCGCCATGGATTCGAGGTTGGTGAAGGACGGGTCGCGGAAGTGCACCCGGTAGGGGCGGGTGCCGCCGTCGCTGACGACGTGCACGCCCAGTTCGCCCTTGGGCGACTCGACCGCGGCGTACGCCTGGCCGGGCGGCACCCGGAAGCCCTCGGTCACCAGCTTGAAGTGGTGGATGAGGGCCTCCATGGAGGTGCCCATGATCTTCTTGATGTGGTCGAGGGAGTTGCCGAGCCCGTCCGGGCCGAGCGCGAGCTGCGCGGGCCAGGCGATCTTCTTGTCGCCGACCATGACCGGTCCTGGTTCGAGCCGGTCGATGCACTGCTCGACGATGCGCAGCGACTCGCGCATCTCCTCCAGCCGGATCAGGAACCGGCCGTAGGAGTCGCAGGTGTCGGCGGTCGGCACCTCGAAGTCGTACGTCTCGTAACCGCAGTAGGGCTGAGCCTTGCGCAGGTCGTGCGGCAGTCCGGCCGAGCGCAGGATCGGGCCGGTCGCGCCGAGCGCCATGCAGCCGGCCAGGTCGAGGTGACCGACGTCCATGAGCCGCGCCTTGAAGACGGGGTTGCCGGTGCAGAGCTTGTCGTACTCCGGCAGGTTCCTGCGCATCTGCTTGACGAACTCGCGCAGCTGGTCGATCGCACCGGGTGGCAGGTCCTGGGCGAGGCCGCCGGGACGGATGAAGGCGTGGTTCATCCGCAGGCCGGTGATCAACTCGAAGAGGTCCAGGACCAGTTCGCGGTCCCGGAAGCCGTAGATCATGACGGTGGTCGCGCCCAGCTCCATGCCGCCGGTGGCGATGGCGACGAAGTGCGAGGAGAGACGGTTCAGCTCCATCAGCAGGACCCGCAGCACGGTGGCCCGGTCGGGGATGTCGTCCTCGATGCCGAGCAGCTTCTCCACCGCGAGGCAGTACGCCGTCTCGTTGAAGAACGGCGTGAGGTAGTCCATCCGCGTCACGAACGTGGTGCCCTGCGTCCACGTGCGGTACTCGAGGTTCTTCTCGATGCCGGTGTGGAGGTAGCCGATGCCGCAGCGGGCCTCGGTGACCGTCTCGCCGTCGATCTCCAGGATGAGCCGCAGCACACCGTGCGTGGAGGGGTGCTGGGGGCCCATGTTGACGATGATCTTCTCGTCGTCGGTCCTGGCCGCCGCCGCGGCGACCTCGTCCCAGTCTCCGCCGCTGACGGTGTAGACGGTGCCCTCGGTCGTCTCTCGGGAACTGGCCGTCGGGGTGGCGGCCTGCGAGGTGTTGCTCATTAGCTGTACGACCTCCGCTGGTCGGGAGCCGGGATCTGGGCGCCCTTGTACTCGACGGGGATGCCGCCGAGCGGGTAGTCCTTGCGCTGCGGGAAGCCCTGCCAGTCGTCGGGCATCATGATCCGGGTGAGTGCCGGGTGGCCGTCGAAGACAATGCCGAAGAAGTCGAACGCCTCCCGCTCGTGCCAGTCGTTCGTCGGGTAGACGTCGACGACCGACGGGATGTGCGGGTCGGCGTCGGCGACGGAGACCTCCAGCCGGATGATCCGGTTGTGGGTGTAGGACCGCAGGTGGTAGACGGCGTGCAGCTCGCGTCCCTTGTCACCCGGGTAGTGCACGCCGCTCACGCCGGAGCAGTACTCGAAGCGCAGCGCCGGGTCGTCGCGCAGGGTCCGGCAGACCAGCACCAGGTGCTCGCGGGCGACGTGGAACGTCAGCTCGCCGCGGTCGACGACCGTCTTCTCCAGGGCGTTCTCCGGGAGCAGCCCCTGCTCCTCCAGCGCGCCTTCGAGTTCGTCGGCGACCTCGTCGAAGTACGAGCCGTAGGGCCGCGAACTCGCGCCCGGCAGCCGCACGGTGCGCACCAGGCCGCCGTAACCGGAGGTGTCCCCGGCGGCCTGGGCGCCGAACATGCCGCGCCGGACGTCGATGACCTCACCCACGTCGTCCCGCTGGGCGCGGACCTCTTTGGCGGTGCTGCCGCCGCTCTGATCGTCGCTCACCGGAGCAGCCCCTTCATCTCGATCGTCGGGAGGGCCTTCAGGGCCGCTTCCTCCGCCTCACGGGCCGCCTGCTCGCGGTTGACGCCGAGCTTCTCCTCGCGGATCTTCTCGTGCAGCTTCAGGATCGCGTCGAGCAGCATCTCCGGCCGCGGCGGGCAGCCCGGCAGGTAGATGTCGACGGGCACGATGTGGTCGACGCCCTGCACGATCGCGTAGTTGTTGAACATGCCGCCCGACGAGGCGCAGACACCCATCGAGATGACCCACTTGGGGTTCGGCATCTGGTCGTAGACCTGCCGCAGCACGGGTGCCATCTTCTGGCTGACCCGTCCGGCCACGATCATCAGGTCGGCCTGGCGCGGCGAGCCGCGGAAGACCTCCATGCCGAACCGGGCCAGGTCGTACCGTCCGGCGCCGGTGGTCATCATCTCGATCGCGCAGCAGGCGAGCCCGAAGGTGGCCGGGAAGACGGATGACTTGCGCACCCAGCCGGCGGCTTGCTCCACCGTTGTGAGCAGGAAGCCGCTTGGCAGCTTCTCCTCGATTCCCATCTGGTTTCGCCCCTATCTCAGATCCTCGGTCCGGGTGTCGGGTCCGGGTGTCGGGTCCGTGTGTCCGACCGTCCGGCCGGCTGGACTGTTCGTCGGTGGTGTCCCCGTCAGTCCCACTCCAGGCCGCCGCGCCGCCAGTCGTAGGCGTAGGCGACGCCGATCAGGCCGACGAAGATCAGCATCTGGACGAGACCGAACATGCCGAGGGCGTCGAAGTGGACGGCCCAGGGGTAGAGAAAGACGATCTCGACGTCGAAGACGATGAAGAGCATCGCCGTGATGTAGTACTTCACCGGGAAGCGCCCGCCGCCGGCCGGCATGGGAGTGGGCTCGATGCCGCACTCGTACGCCTCCAGCTTGGCGCGGTTGTAGCGCTTGGGGCCGATGACCGAGGCCATCACCACGGAGAAGACCGCGAAGGCCGCACCGAGAGCTCCGAGCACGAGGATGGGTACGTAGGCGTTCACCGCTCCTCGCTCCTTCCAGTCGCCGCTGACTAGCTGGGTCCTGCTGCGGGACTGCGCCCCCTCGCGGTTGCGGATCTCCCACGCGGTTGCGGAGATCGTGCAATTGTGAGGCAGTTCACAAGCCCGAGCGGACTGCATCCTATGCCCCTACCTCTGTGACATGCGACACGGGGTACCGGTGAGACTTTGTGATCTTCAACACCGGGAGATCCACTTGCCGTTCGGGCAGTCGGTGATCTTCATACGCGAAGCCCGCGAACGGTCACCGCGCGTGACCTTCCGGACGGTTACCGCAGGTTGACGGCTTGGCGCCTACCAAAAGATGCCCGCGCCATACAAATTCGCAATGGGGCGGGTGGGCGTGCTAGCGCGACCCTTGCCCCAGCCGGGCGGCGAAGCACCGCCGTTGCCCACGGTCACGGACCGACTCCTTTGTGCACCCGCGCACAAGTGCGTCGAGGAGAGGTGGGTTGGCGTCCGGAGGGGCGTTCGCCAACCTCCGGCTCGCTACGGACTGTTGCGAGGGGTGAGGGCCGTGGGGTGGTTGGGGTCGGCGGGGTTGTCTCGGTCAGTGAGGTCAGTGAGGTCAGTCGTGATGGTGGGCTCGGTGGAATCGATCGACTCGGTGGCGCCTGTCCCCGGAATCGATCGACTCGGTGGCGCCTGTCCCCTCCTCTCGTTCGCGGCACTCCCGGCAGCGCCGGACGGACGCGGGCGCCCGGAACGCCCGGTCGCAGCCGCCGCAGTTGCGCAACGGCGGTGGCGCGGGCGCGGGTACTGCCTGAGGTGGGGCGTGGAGCTGCTGCGGCAGCAGCGCGGTCAGCCGGTGGGCGACCAGCCCGGCGGGGTGGTGCAGTGGCTCGGGCAGGCCGTTGGCGAGAGCGCGCCGGACCACGTCCGGCGAGGCTCCACGCTCCAGCCAGGCCGCCACCGCCGGAGCAAGCCGCCGCACCTCCCGCTCGGCCAGCAGCAGCCGGGGCTCGTGCCGGTGCAGCTCCCCCAGCAGCGCCGTCGCCGTACGCATCCGCCCCGGGTCCGTGCAAACCGGCATGGGCAGCGGGGGTGTTGCGGTTGGTACGGGCGTTGCGGTTGGCGCGGGGATTGCCGGGGGCGGGAGAGGTGTGGGCGGTGCGGGGGCAACTGGTGCGGGCGGGGGTGGTGGCGGGGTGGGACAGGAGGGCGCCGTGGCCGGGGACGTGCGGCCTGCTGTCGCACCGGTTGCGCGGGGGCCGCGCGCCGGAACCGCCCGCAGGGAGGGCCCTCGGGCAGCGGGCCTGCGGACGTCGGGCCCCTGCACCCCGGGCCGAGCTGCGGCGTCGTCGGCAGGACCCGGCCGGTGGTGGCAGACGGTGCGGGTGACGATGCGACCGCTCGGCAGCCGCCGCCGGGTGCGCGTCAGGTATCCGTGCGCCTCCAACTCCCGCAACGCGCCCGCGATACGGGTCTCGCCCTCGGGGAAGCGGTCGGAGAGGCTGCGGATGTCCACCCGCGCGCCCTGCGGCAGCGACTGGATGTGGACGGCCAGCCCGATCGCGGTAAGCGTCAGCTCGCGGTGCTGGGCGAGGTGGTTGCCGACCACGGTGAAGCGGTCGGTGTGGCGGGCCCGGACGTGCGTCACGCCGCGCGCCGGAACGGCCGGTGGCGCGCACGGGGGCGCGCTACTCTCGGAGTAGGTCATCGGGAAGGTTCTGTCTTCCTTGTTGGTCAGGCCCTCGTCCGGGATGCCAGTCCCGGCGGGGGCCGTCGTTATGTGTGATGTGCGTGCGAGATGTCGAACGCCGCGACCCTACTCCCGACGCGCACCCCCAAACCCACCTCAGCCGTCGTTCTTCACCCCTGTGGGTGACGGCTCGGACGGTCGGTCGGCGGGTGGGTTCCTTGTTCTCTCCTTCACGTTCTTTGGTAGGTGGCCCCGGGCCCCACCGCGTCTTCGACCGCCACTCCCCCACGGACCGAAACGTGGATCTCCGCGTTCCGGTGACAGGGTGTCAGCCCCCGATGTCGAGTTCGGCCCACACCGTCTTGCGCGGAACCGGCCCGGCCGTCACCCCCCAGCGGTCCGCCAGCACGGACACCAGCAGCAACCCGCGTCCCGTCTCCACCTCCGGCCACGAACGCGGCCCGTCCGCCGCGCAGGCCGACGACCGGACCTGAGCCGCGAGCGGCAAACGATCACCCCGGGTGTCCGTCACCGCGATGCGCAGCACCTCACCCGTCACCGTGAGGTCCAGACGGAAGTCCCGGCCCGGCACCCGACCGTGCAGCACGGCGTTCGCCGCCAGCTCGGCAACCACCTGGCAGGCCCGGTCCACCGGCAGCCCCCACACCCCGAGGTGCGCGACCGTCAGCAACCGCGCCAGCCGCGCACCCCTGCGCGTCGCCGACAGCAGCACCGTGAAGCGGTGACACACCACGTCCTGTCCGGCCTTCTTGTCCTGATCGATTTCCGTGTTCATCTCACTGAGCGTGTCCGCCCGGTTCTACGCTGTGAAGTGACTCAGCCTGCACGGAGGGGGGTTGTCCGGGTCGGCTGCGCACTTGTCCGGGCAGTCCGGGGTGACGGAACGTCCACCGCCGGCGTTGCACACGTTCGACGAGGCGGAAAGGCGGGGCACATGGGCGGGCACCACACGACGGACGGCGCCGACGACAACACCTGGGACACGAACCTCGACAACGAGTCGGCCTCCGTGATGAAGGCGGTCGGTCGGCAGCTCAAACTCTGGCGGGAGGACGCAGGCCTCAAACAGGCCGAGCTGGGAGCGGCACTCGGATACAGCGAGGAGATGGTGTCCGCCGTCGAACGCGGCCGTCGCCTGCCGAAACCGGAACTGCTGCGCAAGGCCGACGAGGTGCTGGGCGCGGGCGGCAAGATCGTCGCCATGGAACGGGACGTGGCCGAGGCCCGCTACCCCACGAAGGTCCGCGACCTGGCCCGCCTGGAGGCGGAAGCCGTCGAGCTGGGCTCCTACGGAAACCACAACGTGCACGGCCTGCTCCAGACCGAGGAGTACGCCCGCGCCCTCTTCGCCATGCGCCGCCCGGTGTACGGGGAGGCCGAGGTGGAGCGGCACGTCGGCGCCCGCATGGCCCGAAGGGCCGTCTTCGACAGGACGCCGCCCCCGACCCTCAGCTTCGTCATGGAGGAGGTGACCCTGCGGAGGCCTCTCGGCGGCAAGGCGGTGCTGCGCCGCCAGCTGGAGCACCTGCTATCGCTGGCCGAACTCCGCAACGTCGAGCTACAGGTGATGCCGACGGACCGGGAGGACCATGCGGGGATGGGTGGCCAGATTCAGGTTCTACAGCTGACCGACGGTTCGGCGTTAGGTTATTCGGAGGCGCAGCTCTCGAGCCGACTAGTCAGCGATCCGAGAGAGATACAGATCCTTGAGCTGCGGTACGGGATTCTAAGGGCCCAGGCCCTTACGCCCGGGGAGTCGCTGACCTTCATCCACAGGACACTTGGAGAGACATGACCGCTCCCGTTCGTGACGACGGCTCCAACCCGCTGCGATGGTTCAAGAGCACCTACAGCCCCAGCGACAGCAATGATTGTGTGGAGGTGGCCGTGACGTCGGCCGCCGTGCACGTGCGGGACTCCACCCGCCCCGACGGCCCGCACCTCCACCTCGACCCGACCACCTGGGCCGCCTTCCTCACCCGCGCCACCTCCCGCTGACCGCCCACCGCTCGCGCTGACGACGACGGGTCCGAGGCGGCGTGACCACGCCCCGGAGAGTCGCTGACCTTCATCCACAGGGCACTTGGAGAGACATGACCCTCTCGGTTCGTGACGACGGCCCCCACCCGCTGCGATGGTTCAAGAGCACCCACAGCCCCAGCGACAGCAACGAATGTGTGGAGGTGGCCGTCACCCCGGCCGCCGTGCACGTCCGGGACTCCACCCGCCCCGACGGCCCGCACCTCCACCTCGACCCGACCACCTGGGCCGCCTTCCTCACCCGCGCCACCTCCCGCTGACCGCCCACCGCTCGCGCTGACGACGACGGGTCCGAGGCGTGGTGACCACACCCCGGGCCCGTCCGTCTGCCGTGCCGTCACCTCAGCGGGTGACGGAACGGCTCAGCAGTAGACGGTCTTCTTCCAGGTGCCGAGGCTGTTGCTGGAGAAGTGCTTGAGCTTGCCGGCCTTGATCGTCGTGCAGGGGTGGTCCCTGCCGAGCCGCATGACGACCTTGATCTTGACCGCCTTCTTGCACGTGTTCCGCACCTGGACCGTGTAGTCGCTGGCCTGGTTGAACGCCCTGGTCTTCACGCAGGAGGCCACCGTGTCGCCCGGCGCCGCAGCGGCCGGGGTCGTACCGATCACGCCCATGCTGAGCACCGCGGCGGCGATGACCGAACCAGCCAGTGACTTACGAGCCTTCATGACGCTCCCTGTTCCATGTCCTGCGGGCCGCAGTGGCGCGGCGCCTCTCGCCTCCAGTAGGTCACGGCGGTGAGGGCGGCGTCGACGGGAAACGGGCAGGTCGGGACGTCCCAGGCCGTCACCTGGGCACTCGGCCCGCCAGCCTGGGACGTCCCGGGACATCCCGGGACGTCCCGTCGCCCGTTCGGTGGCGGGCGCGTACTGCTCAGGGGCGGCCGTACGGGCCCCGGCTTCCCAGGTCACCGGGACGGCGGGGGCTGCCGGGCAGCGCGGCGTCGATCCGCCCGTCGGCCGCGCGCGGCCCCCGGTGCATCACGGCGCTGCCTGCGGCGTGGCGGTGGGCCGACGGCCGGAAGGCGTCACCGGGGGGCGCGGGCCGGGACGACGGTCGGCCGTTGTCCTCGCCGGAGACCAGCATCGGGTCGAACATGACGATCACGCAGGCGATCACCAGGAACACCAGCGGCCCGAGCAGCATGGGGAAGAGCACCGAGGTGAGCGGGCTTCCCGCCTCGGAGACCTGGGAGCCCTCGTGCAGGTGCACGCTCAGCCCGGCCATGCCCGTGTAGTGCATGCCGGTGACCGCGACTCCCATCACCATGCTCGCGCCGAGACTCGGCAGGAAGCCGTGGATGGACACCGCCGCCCACAGCGCGGCCGTCGCCGCGACCACGGCGATGACGACGGACAGCGCGACCACGAACGGGTCGTAGACCAGCTCGCCCCGGAAGCGCATACCGGCCATGCCGATGTAGTGCATGGCCGCGACGCCGAGGCCGGTGACCGCGCCCGCCGTGACGAGGGTGATCCGATTGGCCCCCCGGTAGCCCACGATGAAGACGCCGACACCGACGACCGCGATCGCCACGACCAGGCTGAGCACGGTCGTCGGCACGTCGTAGCTGACCGGCGCCTCCTTCACGTGGAAGCCGATCATGGCGATGAAGTGCATGGTCCAGATACCCGACCCGATACAGGCGGCTCCGAGCGTGAGCCATCCCGCTCTGCGCGAGTCGTTGCCTCTGAGTGATCTGGTGGTGCAGCGCAGGCCGAGTGCCGCGCCGAGACAGGCCATCAGGTATGCCGCCACCGGCGTGAAGGCGCCGTAGTTGAAGCCGTCGATCGTTCCCTGCATGGGCGGTGTGCCTCTCCCCCGGACGGACACATGCCCCGGACGGGCATGATGACGCCCGCAGCCCCTGTGCGACGTTGGGACGCGCGAACGACACTGACGCGCGTGAACGACGCTGAGACGCAGGCGACTGACCAAAATACGCCTGTCGGGTTACCGGCAGAACCCCAGCACCGGGGCGATATGACAAGGGCACGTGAACGAGGTGGCCGGAAACCGCTCATCCGATGACGTCGGTACGAGGCGCCGCTTCCCTCGGCGCTGCGGGCCCGGCATCAGACGGTGCGGTCAGCGAGCGCAGCGCAGCCTCCAGAGCCAGTGGCCGACACAGCCTGGCGGCTCCACGCCCTGTGCTCACGGCACTCGCGCATTGAGCTTGTTCCGCTTCGACGGACACCGTTGGTGTCAAGGGCCGAGGAGCTGCGGCATCGGGCCGCCCAGCTCGTCACCTGACAACCGCAGCGCTCGGCCACCTCAGAAGCACTCCCGGCCGTTGCCGTACCGCTTCGCGCCCTCTCAGGAGCCCAGCGTCTCCGCCACCGTGACCGGCATGGGGGTGGTGGGACGGCCGAGAAGGGCGGACAGGTCACCGGTCACCGTGGACAGTGCGCCCTTGGAGACCTTGACGTCGGCGTCGACGAGCAGCTCCACCAGGAACCCCGGGAGCCCGGCGCCGGTGAGGATCTGCGCGTACTGCTCGGCGGGCAGGTCCGCGTAGGTGACCTCGGTGCCCGAGCGGGCGGTGACCTCGGCAGCCAGCTCCGGCAGGGACCAGGTGGTGTCACCGGTCAGCTCGTACACCTTGCCGGCCTGGTCGTCGCTGGTCAGCACGACGGCGGCGGCCTCGGCGTAGTCGGCGCGGGCCGCGGAGGCGATCTGTCCGTCCCCCGCGCTGCCCGCGATGGCGCCGCGCTCGACCGCGCCCGGCAGGGCGGCGGTGTAGTTCTCGGTGTACCAGCCGTTGCGCAGCAGCACGGCGGGCAGTCCGGACTCCTTGACGACCTGCTCGGTCTCGCGGTGCACCTTGGCCAGGCCGAGCGGGTTGGTGTCCGCCTCCACGACGGAGGTGTAGGCGATCAGGCCGACCCCGGCCGCCACCGCCGCGTCCACCGCCGCGCGGTGCTGCGGCACCCGGACCTCGTCGGGAGCCGACGAGGACACCAGCAGCAGCTTGTCGGCGCCGGCGAGGGCGGGGGCCAGCGTCTCGGGGCGGTCGTAGTCGGCAACACGGACCTCGACACCGAGGGCCGCGAGGTCGGCCGCCTTCTCCGGCGTGCGCACCGCGGCGACGACTTCCTGCGGGGCGACGCCGCGCTTGAGCAGGTGCTCCACGACCAGGTGGCCGAGCTGTCCGGTGGCTCCGGTGACAACGATCATGACGGGCTCTCTTTCTCGCACACGGATGGGTCTGGCAGCCCTCTTGGTCCTACCGGGCCGCGGTCACCTCACCGTACACAAACTTTTAGTTAGTGCCAACTTTTTCGCAGTGCTGTGCGCGAGGTAGCATGGCGGGGTGGAGGAGGAGAGCATGGACAAGATGTGCGACCAGGCGGACGAGGCAGAGGGCGCGACGGAGGACTCAGCGGAGGACTTCGACGTCTTCGCCAAGCAGTGCCCCTCGCGCTCCGTACTGGAACACCTCACCGGACGCTGGGGAGTGCTGGTCCTGGCCGGCCTGCGCAAGGGACCGGCCCGCTTCAACGCCCTGCGCCGCAGGGTCGAGGGCGTGAGCGAGAAGATGCTCGCCCAGACCCTCCAGGCCCTGGAACGGGACGGCTTCGTTCGACGCGAGGTCCTGACCGTCATGCCGCCGAGCGTCAGCTACTCCCTCACCGAACTCGGCGAGACCACCGCCGACCGCCTCCTGGCCCTCATCGAGCACGTCGAAGCCCACATGCCCGCCGTACTCGCCGCCCGCGAGCAGCAGGAGACGACGGCGTCAGGTGCCTCCTCCCTCAGGGGCTGAGCGCGCCCGGCGGATCGCCGCGACCAAGGCCAGCGGCCTCGGCCGGAGACACAGGCACCCCGAAGGTTCACGCCGTCGAGGCCTCGCAGAACGGCGGGCACTGCCACGCCTGAGCCTCGTGGGCATCAACTCGTTGGCGCCTTGAGTGGAGACCGGCAAGGCTGGGGCAGATGGTTTCGGTACTGCAGAACGTGGCGATTGACTGTGCGGACGCCTACGAGCTGGCTCGCTTCTGGAGCGGCGTGACGGGCAGTCCGATGCATCCGGACACCGGACCGGGTGACCGGGAGACGCAGGTGCTGTTGGCGGAAGGCCCAGCGCTGTACTTCAACCAGGTACCCGAGGCGAAGACGATCAAGAATCGGGTCCACCTGTGCCTGCGCCCCGAGACCTCTCGCGAGCAGGAACCGGACCGGCTACTGGGCCTCGGTGCCACCTTTGTCGCCGATCACCGGAATCCTGACGGTTCAGGCTGGGCGATCCTCGCTGACCCCAACACTTCTAACTACCAGTTCTGAGCATACCGGCAGCTCAGAGGGCACAACAGAGCCCCGTCCGCGCGCTGCCCAAGTGGTGCGCGCGAACGGGCGGGGGACAGTCAGCGGCGCTCTGCTCTGCCGATCAGTGTTCCGATGTGGCCGGGCTTGGGGGCGTCCAGAACCCGTACCTGAGGCTCGGCGAGTCCGGCGGTGGACAGGAAGTCTTCCCACGTGGCGGGGGTGTAGCTGTAGCGGTACGTGAACATCGCGGGCCCGGCGAAGCCACCCTTGTACATGCCTTGCGGCCCGTAGGCGCCGGGGATGGCCGGGGGCTGCGAGAACACGAAGACCCCGCCCGGTTTCAGGCGCTGTGCGACCAGAGGGAAGAGGCGGGCCGGGTCGGCGAACCAGGCAGCGCCGAACATGGAGTAGATCGCGTCATAGGTGGTGGCGTCGTTCTCCAAGTGCTCAATCACTTCCGCGCAGATGAAGCGGACGCCGAGAGGGCCCCATTTCTCAGTGGTGTGCTTGACCATGACTGGCGAGATGTCGATGCCCGTTGCTTCGGTCCCCCGCTGGGCGAGATAGCCCAGTGCCCGGCCAGTGCCGCACCCGAGTTCCAGCACGCTCCCCGGGCTGTCCCCGAGGAGTTCCGTACCGGGCCCGTGGTCGCCGTACTGGGTCCAACGGAAGACCGGCTCGGAGTCGAACACCGTCTCGCGCGTGCTCTCCGCGTAGGTGTCCCAAAGCTCCTGCTCATGCGCGTAGTTGTGCTCTGCCGCCAACAGATTTCCTTTCTCGCAGCGGTGCCCCTGCCCGGTCGCCCGAGGGGTACCCCTGCCCGGTCGCCCGAGGCAGGGGCACGCACTGTAGCCGGTGCTAGTGACTGTCCGGTGCCTTGTTGTCGCACGGGGAACAGTCGGCGCCGTCCATCGCCCACAGTTCCTCGTCGGCGTCGAACCCGTTGGCGCGGATGACCTCCGCCGTACGGATCACGATCCCGTCGCGGCGGCGCTCGATCAGCGGCGCATGGTGCTTGTACCGTCCGCCGTTGTACACCTCGCAGAAGGCGAAGTAGACGGGCGTGTCGAGGATGAGTTGGTGGACGCCGATATCCACCGTCTTGCCGACTCCGAGATGCACGTCCGGGCGTTCCATCGCCGTGATGCTGTAGGCAACGGCGTTTGCGAGGATGCGTTCCGCCATGTTGAAGACCATGGTGTTGTCACGCATCAGAAGCTTGATCTCACGTTCCCAGAGATCGCCTTCCGATCCCGCGCTGTCGACCACCAGCGGCGAGACTTGCTGACGCCGCCGCAGAAGCGGCGCCGGAATCTAACCCGCGCATGCGAGCATTCATGGCGGGCCAGCAGGCTTATGCCTATGCTCTCTCTGGAGAAAAGACGAACGCACTCATCAGTCTTCGGGAGGCGGAGCGGGCAGTCAACCAGGCGGAAAGCCAACTAGGAACCTTCGGCGGCTTCAGCTCTGCGACCCTGGCATATTCGACTGCGGAAGTCCGGTATGCATTGGGCGACACAAAAGGAAGCGTCGAATCCTTGCACGACCATTTTCGCCTCCGCGATTCTACGGATATGCAGCGCAGTAAGCTGATTTTTGGTTCACTACTAAGGGTTGTCCCGTAAGTGATTTTGCCGTGGGATGATCTTGGCCGTGGCTGGTGTGATCCCGGCGTCGGAGCCGTCCTGGATAGCCCCGTTCGCCGGACTGAGCCCGCGCGCCTTCGGCAAGTTGATGAGGCAGCTGCGCCGCGAGGGCGGCGACGCGCCGGGCCGTGGCCGGCCGTGGAAGCTCTCCCTGGAGGACCGGGTGCTACTGGTGGCCGCGTACTGGCACACCAACTTGACTCTGCGCCAACTCGCGCCGCTCTTCGGAGTGTCGAAGTCCACCGCCGATCGCGTCATCGACCATCTCGGCCCCAGGCTCGCGCTTGCCCCGCGTAGGCGATTCGCCAAGGACGCGGTGCTGATCGTGGACGGGACACTGGTACCCACCCGCGACCACCAGGTCGCCGAGCAGTCGAAGAACTATCGCTACTCGACGAACCACCAGGTGGTCATCGACGCCGACACCCGCCTGGTTGTGGTGGTCGGCCGGCCCCTGCCCGGCAACCGCAACAACTGCCGGGCATGGGAGGAATCCGGGGCCAAGGCCGCCGTCGGCCGGACAACCACGATCGCCGACGGCGGCTACCCCGGAACAGGCCTCGTCATCCCGCACCGCCGGCCCCGAGGCGGCGAACTGACCGACTGGCAGGCCGAACACAACCACGACCACAAACGGGTTCGCGCCCGCGTCGAGCACGCCTTCGCCCGGATGAAGACCTGGAAGATTCTGCGCGACTGCCGCCTGAGAGGCGACGGTGTGCGCCACGCGATGCACGGCGTTGCCCGCCTACACAACCTCGCCCTCACGGGATGACTCCCGCCGCATGCGGGACCTGAGAGGTCCCCGGGAGACGGCTCCCCACCTCCCAGTCTCGGAGGAGAGTCAGCCGAGGCAGAACTCGTTGCCCTCGATGTCCTGCATCGTGATGCACGACTCGTTGACGCCATCGGCGCGCTGCGTCAGCACGTGCTTCGCGCCGAGCGCCATCAGCCGTGCGCATTCGGCCTCGAGTGTGGCCAGGCGCTCGTCACCCACGAGCCCGGCGCCGGCCCGCACACAGAGATGCACCCGGTTCTTGACGACTTTCCCTTCGGGAACTCGCTGGAAGAGCAGGCGCGGGGCCACACCCGAGGGATCAGTACACGCGAAGTAGATCTCGTCCTCAGGCGGCAGCGAGTGGTGGTACTCCTCCCACGTGGCAAAGCCCTCCGGGACTGTCGGTACGACGTACCCCAGCACCTCGCACCAGAAGGCGGCGAGGCGCGCAGGTTCCGCGCAGTCGAAGGTCACTTGGAACTGCTTGATCGTTGACATCGGCGCACGATAACAGGGGCCCTGCTCATCTCCCCGGGCGGGTGGATCCACGCGTTGCCGGGAGGACGGCCCCTGCCATCCGCTGCTGTGTCGTGCGGTCACAGGGGTGAACCGGAGGTCAGTGCTTCCCCAAAGGGAACCTCGATCCCGGCCGGCCACTCTCGTGCTGCCAAAGATCAGTTACGGGACAACCCTTAGCTGAGAGACAGCTCGAAATCGGCCACGTGGAAGCGGCGTGCTCCACGTGGAGCGCCGTTCTTGATGAGTATTCAACAATTCACTCGGGGAGAATCGACGGGCAAGTGAAGAAAATCTCCGCCCTCCTTTCCCGGTATCGACGAAATTCACTTGCCCGTCAAACGTCTGAGCGTGCGATTTCGTTGAGCAAAACTGAAAAACCCCACCCCCTCACCCCGAACAGGTGAAAGGGTGGGGTTTCCGTGCAAACTGTATTTAATCCCACAGATCCGAATCGTCATCGTCGAAACTGAGCTGATCTCATCTACCCCCTGGCGAGTGATGCCCGTTTGCGGTGGATGACGAGGAGAGCGTGCAGCAGGTTGGTGATGCGGTTCGGGCTGATGCGGAGGGTGTCCAGCACTCTCCAGCGTTTCAGTTCCGCGAAGCCGCGCTCGACCGGGGCCCGGAGCTTGGCCAGGGCGGTGTTCGCCAGCTTCTCCCAGCCGTTGTGCCCCTTGCCCTTCGGGCGCTTGATGGGTGTGCGCACGGTGCCGCCGGCCCCCTGGTAGCCCGCGTCCGCCGTGGTCTCGATGTCGGCATCGGCGACGGCGGCGATGATGCCGTCGGCGCGGGCAGCGGTCAGATCGTGAGTCGATCCCGGCCGGGCCTCGCCGAGAAAGAGCAGCTCACCGCTGGTGTCGGTGAGCCCTTGGACGGTCAAGCCGTGCTCGCGGTGCTTGGAGTTGCACAGCGGGTCGTCGTTGGTGTCCGTGGACAGGGCGCCACAGCGCCAGGCCGGGATGAGCGTCCCGTCCAGCAGCAGGCGGCGCTCGGGCCCGGCAGCCTCCAGCGCGTCGGTGAGGGTCGGTGCGAGCGGCGCGAGGGCCTCGATGCCTTCGTTGACGTAGCGCCGGGCAGTCTCGGTCCCGATACCGAAGTGCTCTCCGAGCTGGGCGAATGTGTCGCCCTTGGCGAGGAAGACCAGCAGCACGATCGCCTGGTCCCAGCTCGTCAGCGCCCGCCAGGAGCCCCCGGCCTCACCCCTTCGGGTGGCAATCTGGTTCTCCAGCCAGGAAACCAGGTCCGAGGGCACATCGAGCGTGGCACGATAGGTGATCACCGAAGCTCCTTGCGCTGCGTGGCTGTTGACACTCCAAGCAACGTCGAGGAGCTTCGTCACGTCACGGGCCCGGCCATCACCCGAACCGGCCACGATGAGATCAGCTCACTAGAGGGTTTCTCTCCATACTCTCTGTGGAGAGCGGCGAATTCCTACGTGCTGTGTACTCCATGGCCCTGGTGGGGACCGAAGGTGTTGCGCCTGCTTCCTTCTCCATGGAACCTGTAGGGCCGGACGGATTCCCGCTACCGTGCTTGACCAGGGCCGATGCCACCATGCCGACACTCCAGAACTGCTAGAACGGAGTGTTGGGAGACCCCGAAGGCAACGAGTTCTGCGTTCTGCGCAGCGAGTCCGATCGAGCCGCCACGGATTCCTGAGCAGCAAGCAGTCCCGCCACCCACCCCCACACGGACCACGGCCACGGACACCGTGGCGCACGGTGTACCGGGGGAAGGAGCGGACGACTGAGGTGCGTACACACGTGACGCCCACTCACCGGATCGGCGCACCGCGCCCGCTTTGGAAAATTCGTGAAGAATGCGACGTGAAGCCCGATGCGCACACCGTCGCCACACCAGCCGACCCCCGGCTCCACGTCCACACTGACGTCTTGTCAGGGCATGGTCGAACACGGGCCACATGGGCGCACTTGGGCTGTTCACCAGGTATGCCCGTTTGGGGCTGTTGTGGCGGATGTGAAGCAGGGGTTCCGGTGTGACCTGCGCCACACGTCTTGATGTCAGCCGCTGCCATATTGGCGTTACCAGCCTGAGACATGCTAGGCATCCACCCCCTGCGGACAATGCGGACAACTACGTGGTCACAACCGCTTAGTTGGACATTGATCATCACCTCGCCCACCCCTGAGGGTTCCTCAAATGCCGTAAAGCGGACAGGAGGCGGCCCGCTGTGGCGCATCCCACCTTTGTTGAGGGGAACCCTGCGTCCCTGATAGCCCTGTGGTCATGTCCTCGACTCACATACGTAGCCACCGGAAGCCCCGTCGTTCCTCGCGGAACACGCTCATTCGCACGGGTGTTGCCGGTGGCGTCCTCACGACTCTCGCGGTGACCGGTGCGGCCTCTCCGGCATCCGCCGAGAAGCAGGCGCCCACCGACACCGTCGAGCTCCCCTCGCTGGACGGCGTCATCGCCTCCAGCAGCAGCAAGGCAGCGCACGTCACGCAGACCATCGCCATCAAGTACGAGCTGGACGCGGCCCAGACCGAGGCCGCCAACGCGGCCACCAAGGCCGCCGCCAAGGCGAAGAAGAAGGCCGACGCCGAGGAGGCCCGCCAGAAGGCCGAGGCCGCCCGCAAGGCCGCCGAAGCCGAGAAGCGCGCCGCCGAGGAGCGCGCCTCCCGCAGCGCGGCCCGCACGACGCTCAGCGCCAACGCCGGCACCAGCTCCAACTCGGGCAGCAGCTCCAACTCCGGCAGCACGGCGACCCAGTCCGCGCCGTCAGCCGCCGCGCCCGCGTCCGGCAACGCCGCCAGCGTCGTCAACTTCGCCCGCGCCCAGGTGGGCAAGGCGTACGTGATGGGTGCCACCGGCCCCAACGCCTACGACTGCTCCGGCCTCACCACCGCCGCCTTCCGCCAGGTCGGCGTCTCCCTGCCGCGCACCTCGCAGGCCCAGTCGACCGCCGGTACCGAGGTCGGCCTGAGCAACCTCCAGCCCGGGGACATCCTGTACTGGGGCGGCAAGGGCAGCGCCACGCACGTGGCCATCTACGTCGGCGGCGGCAAGTACGTCGGCGCGCAGAACCCGTCCACCGGCGTCGCGATGCACGACCTCGGCTGGGGCGGCACCCCGTCCGGAGCCGTGCGCGTGCTCTGACGCACCCGAGAACGCAGCAGGAACACGTTGAGGGGCTTTCCGCGGTGGACCGCGGAAAGCCCCTCACGCATGCGCCCGAAGGCACGGCGACACGACGGCACGACGAACCGAAGGCGCGACTGCGGGAACCACACGAACCCCCTCCGCGTCGAAGCCCTGTCCGGGCGCCGCAGCGCAGGCGAGTGCCGCAAGCGCGCGTGCCGCAAGCGCGAGTGCCGCAAACGCGTGTGCCCGTGGCGCAGCCGGTGCACGAACGGACGAGCCGACCCGGGTGGGGCTTTTCATGGTCGCTGTCAGCCGAACGGCAACCGTCGCAATCGCCGCGGCCGGTACGGTCATCGCCGCCGCCGTCGCGGTGGCGTGGTTCACCGTTCCGTACGGGACGACGCACGTGAGTTCGAGCTACGCGGTGAGCCTGGGGACGGCCGGGCAAGCCGCCGGATGGGCCGACGACGTCTTCGTGGGCACGGTGAAGGAACGTGCCTCCGTGGACCGCTCGGAGGACGGCCTGCTGTGGACCACCTTCGAAGTCGACGTGACGGACACGCTCCAGGGCGAGGTGGGCGGCACCGTCCGCGTCGCCCAGGAAGGCGGTGACGACCCCGTGCGGCGGGAACGGTCCACCGTCGGTGACGTACCGCCGCTCCAACCGGGCACGACCTACGTCCTCGCCACCCGGGTTGCCTCCGACGGGTGGCACCTCGTCCCAGCGAACCTCACCCCGGTCGAGGTGCCCGGCGGGGACAGCGCCACCGTGTCGGAGTGGAGGGCCGCCGTACTGCACCCCGAGCGGCAGGAGCACCTTCACCCCTCGGAAGCCGCCGAGGCAGCCGACCCGTCAGCGCTCTACCGCGAGGCGCAGATCGGCTGAGGCCGCCGAGGCGGCTGAGCACCTTACGGGTCCCCGCCTCGTCCGCGCCTCAGGCGCGCGGGGCCACGCGGGAGAGGCCGTTGATGATGCGGTCCATGGCGTCGCCGCCCGTCGGGTCGGTCAGGTTGGCGAGCATCTTCAGCGTGAAGCGCATCAGCACCGGGTGCGACAGGCCCCGGTCGGTGGCGAGCTTCATCACCTTCGGGTTGCCGATCAGCTTCACGAACGCGCGGCCGAGGCTGTAGTAGCCGCCGTAGGTGTCGGAGAGCACCTTCGGGTAGCGGCGCAGGGCCAGTTCGCGCTGCGTGGGCGTCTGCCGGGCGTGGGCCTGCACGATGACCTCGGCGGCCATCTGGCCGGACTCCATCGCGTAGGCGATGCCCTCGCCGTTGAACGGGTTGACGAGCCCGCCCGCGTCGCCGACCAGCAGCAGACCGCGCGTGTAGTGCGGCTTGCGGTTGAAGGCCATCGGCAGTGCGGCGCCGCGGATCGGCGTGGTCATGTTCTCCGGGGTGTAGCCCCACTCGGCGGGCATCGACGCGCACCAGGCCTTCAGCACCTCGCGCCAGTCCAGCTCCTTGAAGGCGCTGGAGCTGTTGAGGATGCCCAGGCCGACGTTGGACGTGCCGTCGCCCATGCCGAACACCCAGCCGTAGCCGGGCAGCAGCTCGTCCTGCGGGCCGCGCTTGTCCCACAGCTCCAGCCAGGACTCCAGGTAGTCGTCGTCGTGCCGGGGGGACGTGAAGTAGGTGCGGACGGCGACGCCCATCGGGCGGTCCTCGCGGCGGTGCAGGCCCATCTTCAGCGAGAGCCGCGTGGAGTTGCCGTCGGCGGCGACGACCACGGGCGCGTGGAAGGTGGCCGGGGTGCGCTCCTCACCGAGCTTGGCGTGCACGCCGGTGATGCGGCCCGTCCGGTCCAGGATCGGGTCGCCGACGTTGCAGCGCTCGTGCAGCCGCGCACCGGCCTTCTCGGCCTGCCGGGCGAGCTGCTCGTCGAAGTCGTCGCGCTTGCGGACCAGTCCGTAGTCGGGGTAGCTGGCCAGCTCCGGCCAGTCGAGCTGGAGCCGGTGGCCGCCGCCGATGATGCGCAGGCCCTTGTTGCGGAGCCAGCCCGCCTCCTCGGAGATGTCGATGCCCATCGCGACGAGCTGCTTGGTGGCGCGGGGCGTGAGCCCGTCACCGCACACCTTCTCGCGCGGGAACGCCGTCTTCTCCAGCAGGAGCACGTCCAGGCCGGAGCGGGCCAGGTGGTAGGCCGTGGTGGATCCGGCCGGCCCGGCCCCGACGACGATCACATCGGCGTGGTGTTCTGCCACGAGCACTCCCGCAAGACTAGGCACTGGCCGCACAGCTAGGCACTGGACGTCAGCAGTCTATGCAGCGTGCCGCCCGCCGGGTCGGCCAGGTGCCGTGGGCGGGACGGACGGTCAGCGGCCCGGCTTCGGACCGGGGCCGGACGGGCCCGCACCGGCCGGACCGGGGCCGGACGGGCGCAGCCGGGCGAGGTAGGGCGCGAGCAGCCCGCCGCCGAACGTCCACAGCGCGCCGAACAGCACCGCCTCCACGGTGTTGACGCCCGCCTCGGAGCTGCCGAGGCCGTACCCGGCGTCGGCCGAGGTGTGCAGCTCCACCGAGCCGACCACCACCAGCAGCAGGAACAGCCCCCACACCAGCGCCGCGCACAGCAGGTGCTCACCCCGGGAGGCGGACGCCCTGGCCGCCAGCACGCCGGGCGCCAGCGCGCAGCACGCGCCGACCAGTACCAGGGCGAACACCGCCCAGCCACCGGCCGTGCTGCCCAGGTCGCCCAGGGCGAAGGTGTCGAACTCCCACACGCCACCGGTCACCGCCCGGTGCGTCTCCAGCGTCGCGCCCCACGCGAGCCCCAGGACGGCGACCGCGAGGTTGGGCAGCATCAGGAAGGCCACGAACAGCCACCACCAGCTGTCGCCCTCCTCCCGGCCGCCCGCCGTCCAGGCCAGGCCGATCACCCCGCACAGCAGCAGCGCGCCCCCGGTGGCGACAGCGGCGGTGCGCAGCGCGCGCACCGCCGTGCCCATCGGGGGCCGGGCCGACAGCCAGTCGTGCAGGGCCCGTCCGTGCAGGGCGAAGGCCGCCGTGGCGGCGCCCAGCAGCAGCGCCCACAGCGCCGCCAGGGCCGGGTCGGTGGTGACGGTGACACCGCCGACCGACGGCCTGGCGGCGAGCCCTAGCAGCAACACACCGGAAGTGGCGAGCACGGCGATGCGCGGCACGGCACCCGGCCCGGCCGGGCGGTCCCGGTGGGAGAGCCGGGAGCCCACCACGATCGCGGCGATCCACAGTGCGGTGACGGTCAACGGGACGGCCGACAGGTGGAGTTCACTGCTCAGCGAGGAGGCGGGCCAGCCACCGAGGGTGCTGCTCCCGGCGGGTACGGCCTCCTCGCGCAGAGTGAAGCCGCCGCCGAGGCCCTGGAGGACGAGGGCGAGCGCGATGCGCAGCCGGGTGGTGAAGTCCGGGTTCCAGCCGTCGGCCTGCCCGGCGGCCGGGACGGTGGCCAGTGCCAGCGCGAGCAGCAGCGCGGTGGGCCACAGGGCCGCGCCCAGCGCCGCCGGCCAGCCGCCGGCGGCGAACGGCCGCCCGGTGGTCCGGACCGGCCACTGACCGCGCGCGGCCCGCACCACACCGAGCAGCCTCGACGGCAGCGGCGCCGGCAGGCGCGGCGGGAACGGCGGCAGCGCGGGCAGGGGCGGCAGCGGCCCTGCGGGGACGAGCGGAACGCCTGCGGCTGCCGGAGCCGGTGGGGCGGGTGGGGCCGGGGGGCCGGGTGGCGCCGCGTTCGGGGCTTCGGGCTGCGCGGAGTCGCCGGCGACGGGCGGACGGCCGCACGCCGCACAGCGGACCTCGCCCGTCAACGGATCCCCGCACCGGGGGCAGCGCGTCGGCACGGCGACACTGTTGCACACCCCGCTCCCGGCGAGACACCCCGCCGGCCGGTTCAGGCCCTGCGGCCCGTTCAGTCCGTGCGCCGGTTCCAGCCTTCCTGCCGACTCCAGCCTTGCTGCCGGCTCAGGCCTTCCTGCCGCGGTGCATCGCCACGATGCCGCCGGTGAGGTCCCGCCAGGCGACCCTCGACCAACCCGCCTGCTGGAGCCTGCGGGCGAGCGCCGGCTGGTCGGGCCAGGCGCGGATGGACTCGGCGAGGTAGACGTAGGCGCTGGGGTTGGAGGACACCGCCTCGGCGACCGGCGGCAGCGCCCGCATCAGGTACTCGGTGTAGACGGTCCGGAACGGCGCCCACGTCGGGTGGCTGAACTCGCAGATGACGAGCCGGCCGCCGGGACGGGTGACGCGCAGCATCTCGCGCAGCGCGGCGTCGGTGTCCTGGACGTTGCGCAGGCCGAAGGAGATCGTCACGGCGTCGAAGGTGTCGTCGCGGAACGGCAGGCGGGTCGCGTCACCGGCGGTGAACGGCATCCACGGCAGCCGCTTCTTGCCCTCGCGCAGCATGCCGATGCTGAAGTCGCACGGCACGGTGAACGCCCCGGCCGCGGCGAACGGCTGCGAGGAGGTGCCCGTCCCGGCGGCCAGGTCCAGGACACGCTCGCCGGGGCGGGCGGCGACGGCACCGGCCACCGCCCGGCGCCACACCCGGTCCATGCCGAGGGACAGCACGTCGTTGGTCAGGTCGTACTTCGCGGCTACGCCGTCGAACATCGCGGCGACTTCGTGCGGCTGCTTGTGCATCGATGCGCGGGTCACGAGTGCCATTCTTCACCCCGCGCCGCAGGCGGACGCACCGGGTCCACCCCGTCGCGCCGCACCGGCCCGCCGGCACGCCCCTCCCGGTCAGCGGGCCCGGTACAGCAGCCGGCCGGCGACGACCGTGGCCAGGCAGCGCCCGTCGGCGCCCGTGACGGTGAAGTCGGCCCGGCCGCCGGTCACCAACTCCGGGTCCCGGGGCGCGGTGAGCACCACCAGGCCCGAGCGGCGGACCGCGGTCCGCACCTCCGGACGGGTGAACGGGCCGACCAGCGCCGTCACCCCGTCGGCGAGCAGCCGCTGCACTCCGCGCCGCGCGCTGTGGCCGCAGCGGGTGGCGGTCAGGTCCAGCGCGGCCAGGGCGGTTCCGGTCAGCGGTGCGGTTCCCAGGGTGTCGGCCTCGCGCGGGTCCGGGTGGTAGGCGTGCTCCAGCACCGCCACCGCTTCGGCCGCGCAGCGGCCCGCGCCGACCGTGCCGTCCCACTCCCGGACCCGGGCGGTCGGGTGCTCCGCGCGCAGCAGCGCCGCCGGGCCGAGCGCGGCGAGGCGGTCGCCGGACACGGCGAGCGCGTCGCCGGTGGCCGGCACGTGCAGGGTCAGCAACGCCGGGCCCCCGGCACGGAGCGGCCCCGGCGGGCGCGGGTGCCGGAACAGGCGCGGGTGCCGGAACGGATGCGGGGTCCTGCGGCGGCCGGGATGGTCACTCGGCGTCGACGAGCTTCAGCTCGGGGTGCGCGGTGCCGCCGCTGATCGCGGTGGACGACAGGTGCGAGACGACCTTGTCGTCGACCGGGTCGTTCGCCGGGTCGTCGTGCACGACGAGGTGCTCGTAGGTGGTGGCGCGCTGCGCGGGGACGCGGCCCGCGGACCGGATCAGGTGCAGCAGCTCCATGCGGTTGGAGCGGTGCTTGGCGCCTGCGGAGGAGACGACGTTCTCCTCCAGCATGACCGAGCCGAGGTCGTCGGCGCCGTAGTGGAGGGTGAGCTGGCCGATCTCCTTGCCGGTGGTCAGCCAGGAGCCCTGGATGTGGGCGATGTTGTCGAAGAACAGGCGGGCGACGGCGATCAGGCGGAGGTACTCGAAGAGCGTGGCCTGGGTGCGGCCCTTCAGGGTGTTGTTCTCCGGCTGGTAGGTGTAGGGGATGAAGGCGCGGAAGCCGCCGGTGCGGTCCTGCACGTCGCGGATCATGCGCAGGTGCTCGATGCGTTCGGCGTTGGTCTCGCCGGTGCCCATCAGCATGGTGGAGGTCGACTCCACGCCGAGCCGGTGCGCGGTCTCCATGATCTCCAGCCAGCGCTCGCCGGACTCCTTCAGCGGTGCGATGGCGTTGCGGGGGCGTTCGGGGAGCAGTTCGGCGCCGGCGCCGGCGAAGGAGTCCAGGCCGGCGGCGTGGATGCGGGTGATGGCTTCTTCGGGGGTGACGCCTGAGATGCGGGCCATGTGCTCGACCTCGGACGCGCCGAGGGAGTGGATGACCAGCTGGGGGTAGGCCTTCTTGATGGCGGAGAAGTGCTCTTCGTAGTACTCGACGCCGTAGTCGGGGTGGTGGCCGCCCTGGAACATGATCTGGGTGCCGCCCAGCTCGACGGTCTCCGCGCAGCGGCGCAGGATGTCGTCCAGGTCCCTCGTCCACACCTTGTCGCTCTTGGGCGGTGCGTAGAAGGCGCAGAACTTGCACGCGGTGACGCAGGCGTTGGTGTAGTTGATGTTGCGCTCGATGATGTACGTGGCGATGTGCTCGGTGCCGGCGTAGCGGCGCCTGCGGACGGCGTCCGCGGCCCGGCCGAGCGCGTGCAGGGGCGCCGAACGGTACAGGTCGAGGGCCTCTTCCGGGGTGATGCGCCCGCCGTCGGCGGCACGGTCGAGCACGGACTGGAGGTCGGCGTTCTCGGGCACCGGGGGCGCTCCTTCCCTGGGAGTGTCAGGACCGATCCAGCGTACGCCAGTGGGCCGGGCGCCCGGCGGGCACCCGGGGGTGGTCGGAAGGCGGCCGGGGCTGGTCGGAAGACAGCCGGGGGTCGGTCCTGCTGGGGGGCGGTCCTGCTGGGGGGCGGTCCTGCTGGGGCGGTCAGTCCTGCTTGGTCAGGTCGCCGCGCGGGTTGCCCGCCTTGGTGTCGCCGGACTCGTAGTGCAGGCTGCCGTTGCCGCGCAGGGTGAACCGCTCCTTGTCGGAGCCGTCCGAGCAGATGCCGGGGTGCGGGTTGTCGGAACCGGAGCTGTCCAGCACGAGCGTGGTGGAGGTGGCCGAGACCAACCGGTAGTCACCGCTGCAGTCGAACCCGGCGATGCCCAGCGCCGCGCTGTCCCTGGCCACCACCTTGCCGACGCCGCCGCCCTCGATGGTGATCTCGTAGGTGCTCGACACTCCGAAGTTGGCGGTGGTCACCGAGCCCTTCCAGGTGCCCAGGAACGCCTTGGGCACCGCCCCGGCCTGCTTGCCGCCGCCGCTGTCGTCCACCTCGTCGGTGGCCCCGCCGCCGGACCCGGAGTCACCACCGCTCCCGCTGCTCTCCCCGGCCCCGGAGTCACCGCCCGCGTCACCGCCGGAGCCGCCGCCCGCGTCGGCCCCCGACGTGCCGGCGGAGGTGTCGCCGGACGTGTTGCCGGACGTGCTCCCGGAGGTCGTGCCGCCCGCCGTGGAGTCGCCGTTGTCGCCCTCCAGGGGGAGGAAGTACAGGCCACCGGCGAGCAGTACCACCGCGGCGACCGCGGCCACCACCAGCGCCGACCTGCGCCGCCCGCGTGCCGGAGCGTCGCCACCGCGCTGCGGGCCGGTCGCCGCCGGGGTGGCGGAACCAGGCGTGCCGGAACCCGCGGTGTGCGCCGACGCGGCCCGGCCGCCCAGCGGGAAGGTGCGCGGATCGGCGGGAGTGTCGGCCCTGTCGGCCCAACCGCCCCCGTAGGACGGGTCCGGCGGGCCGAAGGTCCCCGAGTAGGCGGAGGGCGGCGGGGACGGGGACGGCTGCGGGACCGGGCCGGGTGGCGGCTCGGCCTCCAGCTCCAGCAGTTCCACCGCCCGGCGGCTGACGCCCTCCACCACGGGGGCGGGCAGCCAGCCCCGCGTCATCAGCGCCGCCGCGCCCTCCCCGCCGGACAGCAGACGGGCCGCCTCCGTGGCGGTCGGCCGGTCGGCTGCCTCCTTCGCCAGGCAGGCGGCGACCAGGTCGCGCAGCTCGCCGTCCAGGTCGTGCAGCTCCGGCTCCTCGTGGACGACCTTGTAGAGCAGGGTGGCCGAGTTGTCGCCGGAGAACGGCGGCAGGCCGGTGGCCGCGAAGGCGAGCACCGCGCCCATCGAGAAGACGTCGGTGGCGGTCTGCACGTCGCGGCCGAGCACCTGCTCGGGCGACATGTAGCCGGGTGAGCCGATGGACACCCCGGTCCCGGTCAGCGACGCGGTGCTGTCCATCGCCCGGGAGATGCCGAAGTCGATCAGTCGTGGCCCGTCCAGGGTCAGCATGACGTTCGACGGTTTCACGTCCCGGTGCACCAGGTCCCGCAGGTGCACGGCGACCAGCGCCTCGCCGAGCCCGGCGCCGAGCGCGCGCACGGTGTGCTCGGCCAGCGGGCCGTGCGTGCCGACCGCCTCCGCGAGCGCGGGACCCGCGACGTAGCCGGTGGCGACCCACGGGGTCGGCGCCTCGGCGTCGGCGTCCAGCACGGGGGCCGTCCACTCCCCGCCGACCCGGCGGGCGGCCGCGATCTCCCGGCGGAAGCGTTCGCGGAACTGGGTGTCGGCGGCGAAGTGCGCGTGCACGACCTTCACGGCGACGGTCCGGCCGCCCGGACTGCGTCCCAGGTACACCCGTCCCATGCCGCCGGCGCCGAGCCGGCGCAGCAGCCGGTAGTCGCCGATGGTGCGCGGATCGTCAGCCGTGAGCGGCTCCATGTCAGCGACGCCTCCCCCTGTACCGTGCGGCGTGTGCCGCCTCAGCGTAGGCCCCCGCCGCCCGCCGCGAGGCCGGGCGGGGGCAGCCCGTCAGGGGCGGACCGTCACGGGCGGACCCGGTCACGCGCCGGTCGGTCAGCCGCCGTCCGGACCGTCAACCGCCGTCCGGGGGGCTGAGCAGGGTGACGGGGACGTCGGGGGCGTAGCCGGTGTCCGAGCCCGTCAGGCGGGCGAACTCGGTGATGCCGGCCAGCTGGTCGGGGCCCAGGCGGAAGTCGAGCGTGGTGAAGTAGCGGGCCAGCAGCTCCGCGTCGAACGCCTCCCAGCGGGCCGCCTGCTCGGCGACCTTGTCGACCTCCTCCAGCGAGACGTCGCGGGACGCCAGGAACGCCCGGTGCACCTCGTGCACGGTCTGCGGCTGCTCGGCGAGGTAGTCCCGCCGGGCCGCCCACACCGCGAACACGAACGGCAGCCCCGTCCACTCCTTCCACATCTGCCCCAGGTCGTGGACGTGCAGCCCCAGGCGCGGGGCGTCGTGCAGCGAGGCCCGCAGGGCCGCGTCGCCGATCAGCACGGCCGCCTGGGCCTCCTGCATCATCAGCCCCAGGTCGGGTGGGCAGGTGTAGTACTCGGGGCTGATGCCGAACCGCTCGGCCAGCAGCAGCTGGGCGAGCCGCACCGAGGTCCGCGACGTGGAGCCGAGCGCGACCCGTTCCCCGTCGAGGCGGTCCAGCGGCCCCTTGGAGACGATCACGCAGGACATGACCGGACCGTCACAGCCCACCGCGATATCGGGCAGGGCGACCAAGCCCGCACTATTGCGCAGGAATTCCACCAAGGTGATCGGTCCGATATCCAGACCGCCGTTCACCAGTTGTTCGCTCAGCTTTTCGGGGGTGTCCTTCGTCAGCTCCAGGTCGAGCAGCGTCCCGGTCCGTGCGAGCCCCCAGTAGAGGGGCAGGCAGTTCAGGAACTGGATGTGCCCGACCCGGGGGCGGGACCTGGGGGGACTGGGCTGCACACTCACACCCGCGAGGGTACGCCCGGGCCGTCCGGGACCGGTGGGCAGGCCGGTGACCAGGGCAACGGCAACAGATCATTTGCCTCTTCCCCAGTCCGGCGGGACCGTGCTAGGCTCGCCGCAAGTTGCAGTTTGGTTTCCCTTGCAGTACAGAGCCTGCGGAGCATGTAACCGCAGGCTTTCGTCGTTTTCAGACTTCTTGCAGGTTCTGGAGCAGGGCGACCCTTATAGGCCCAGGGAGGGCTTATGGCTACCGGAACCGTCAAGTGGTTCAACGCCGAAAAGGGCTTCGGCTTCATCGCACAGGACGGCGGCGGCCCCGACGTCTTCGTGCACTACTCGGCGATCAACGCGAGCGGCTTCCGCTCCCTCGAAGAGAACCAGCAGGTGAACTTCGACGTGACCCAGGGCCCCAAGGGCCCGCAGGCGGAGAACGTCAGCCCGGCCTGATGGTCGCGGTCTGATCTTCGTCACCCAAGGAGCCCCCGCCGACGGCGGGGGCTCCTGCCTTTCCCGGCCGCCCTTCCGTGGCCCGCGCGCCCTCCGGACCCGCCGCCCCCGGCTCAGCGGACGCCGCCCCACTCGCCGTGGACCTCCACCTCCACCTCGGGCAGCCGGCAGGTGGCCTGCGTGAAGTCGAGCACCGCACCGGCCGCACCGCCGCGCACCGTCACGTGGACGGGAACCTGCCACCGCCCCTTCTGCACCGCTCCGAGCAGACCGCCCTCCACCACCAGCGGCGGCCCCGGGTCGGGCGGGAGCGGGGGCGGCAGGTCGGCGGTCGGCGGTCAGCGGTCAGCGGTCAGCGGTCAGCGGCACCAGGTCGGCACGGGTGCACCGCGCTCAGCGCCGACTCCAGCCTGCCGTCCAACTCGGCCAAGTCCAGGCGGCCTTCCGCCGCGGCCGCCTGAAGCCGCTCCACCACGGCCTCACGTTCGGCGTGGGAGACGTGGAACCTGGATGGACACACAGGGTCCCGCCCGCGTCCGCGAGGTCAGCGGGCGCCGCCCGCCAGGGGGGTCATTCCGTGCAGCACCTCGGTCAACTGCGCGGCGTCGAGCGAGGGATCGGGCAGCGGCTCCACGGCGGCGGCGGCGCGCAGGCCGTCGAGAAGCAGCGCGAGATGGCGGCGCCAGGAGTCGCGGACCACCGCGGACGCGGCCGGGACCGTGCGCCCCAGGGCTGCGAGGGCGAGCAGCAGGTCCTCGGTGGTGACGTCGGCGCGCACCGAGCCCTGCCGCTGGGCCCGGGTGAGCAGCAGTTCGATGGTGCGGTGGTGATGGGCGTGGAGCGTGTCGAGTGAGGGGATGCCCTGCACCTTGGTGGTCATGAGGTCGTTCGCACCCCGGTCGGCTGCCAGCCCCTCGAAGATCCGGGTGAGGTAGCCGGTCAGGCCCTTCCACGGGTCGTGCGCGGTGCGGGCCTCCTCGCCGAGGTGCAGCGTCGCCGTCAGGGCTTCGCCGAAGACCGCGTCGATCAACGTGGCCCGGTCGGGGAAGCGGCGGTACACGGTGGCGTTGCCGACCCCGGCCCGCCGGGCGATGACGTCCAGCGGTGCCTCGACGCCCTGCTCCGCGTAGACCTCGCGGGCCGCTTCGAGGATCAGCTCCCGGTTGCGTTCGGCGTCGCGCCTCATGGCAGGGACCTTAGCAGCCGCATGACCCCCTTCGAGAGATCCGGGGAGTGCCCCCCACTTCTGCTACAGTGACAACCGGGGAGCACTCCCCGATTAGCTGCCGAGGGGATGTCGTGATGCCGGAAACCCACTCCACCGCCGCGAACACGCCGGGAGAGGACACCATGCGCGGCCCCACCCAGCCGGAGGTTGCCGCTCCCGGCGGCGTCGAGGTGTGCGATCTGTCCGCCCTGGCCGCCGCCGAGGGCTGCGACCTGGCGGCGGACCCCTCTCCCGTCTACGCCCGGCTGACCGGGGCCGGTCCTGTTCACCGGGTGCGGATTCCCGGAGTCGAGGGCGCCTGCTGGCTGATCACCGGGCACGAGCAGGCGTGCGCGGCACTGCTCGACACACGCTTCAGCAACGACATCCGCCACTCGGCGGCGTGGACCGACGACGGGGGCCACGCGGTCGGCCGCAACATGCTCCAGTCGGACGCCCCGCAGCACACCCGCCTGCGCAGGCTGGTCGCCGGGGAGTTCACCGCGCGGCGCGTGGAAGGGATGCGCCCGCGTGTGCAGCGACTCACCGACGCGTTGGTGGACGCGCTCGCGCACCAGCCACAGGTCGACCTGGTCGAGGCGCTGGCGCTGCCCCTGCCCTTGGCGGTGATCTGCGAACTGATGGGCGTGCCGGAGACCGACCGGGCTGCGTTCCACCGCTGGTCGAGCGAGACGGTCGACCCCGGCAGCCCAGAGGCCGGAGCCGCGGCGGCGGCCGCCATGTCCGGCTACTTCACCGAGTTGTTCGCCCTCAAGCGAGCAGGTGGTGACGACGATCTGCTGGGTGCACTGGTCAGGGCCAGCGACAGGGCCGCGTCCGCCGCCGAGGGCCGGCTCACCGAGGAGGAACTTCTCGGCATGGCATTCCTGCTGCTGGTCGCCGGGCATGAGACCACGGTCAACCTGCTCTCCGGCGGCGTACTCGCCCTCCTTCAGCACCCGGAGCAGTTCGAGGCTCTGCGCGCCGACTGGTCCCTGCTGGACGGTGCCGTCGAGGAGATGCTGCGCTGGACCGCGCCCGTACAGACGTCGGCCTTCCGTTTCACCACCACCTCCGTGACGGTGGGCGGCACGGAGATCCCAGCGGGCGAGCCGGTGCTCATCGGCCTCGCCGCAGCAAGTCGGGCCGAGGAACTCCTCCCGCGTGCCGCGGAGTTCGACATCCACCGCCCGATATCGCAGTCCCGTGCCCATGTGGCCTTCGGACACGGTGCGCACCACTGCCTGGGCGCGCCACTGGCCCGGATGGAGGCCCGGACAGCGATACGCACCCTGTTGCAGCGGTGCCCCGGCCTGCGTCTGGCCGAGCAACCACCGAGCTGGCGATCCCACATGCTGCTGCGCGGCCCGCGCACCCTGCCCGTGCTGACGGGAGCGTGACCGGCCCTGGGTAGCTGACGACGGGTTGACAGGGGTGCCGGGCCGTTCCCACACTGACGGCATGATCACGCACTCGTTCACCGCGCCGGGGCCCTCGTGCGCCCCGGACCGGGACGGGTGCGAGCGGTCCGGTCGATAGCTGCGGACCTCCCGCCCGGCCCCTCTGCGCCGGGCACTCCGCCGCCCCCGTACCGCCACTGTGGACCAGGTGCCCCGCGCCTCTCCCTGCTCTCCCCCTCCGTGCGCGGTTCGCGGGCTGTCAGGCCCCCGTTCGCACCGGCCCTCGCACACCCGCAGGAGCACAGATGACCGTCACCACCGGTGGCCCCGCCCCCGCCCCGACCTTCTCCCCGTCCTCCCCCTCGCCGGTCCCGGCCACCCCCGTCTCCGACTGCCCGCCCGCTGCCGAGCGGGCCGCCGGTGTGTGGTTGCGGGAGGCCCGTGTACCGGACGGCGGCCTGTTCGAGGGCCGCCGGGTGCTGCGGCGGGTGCCCGACGGCTGGGAGGGCCGCCCCTACGAGCGGTTCGAGCTGGTGCCGCGCGGGCGGCTGATCGGCGCCGAGATACGCGGCGTGGACCTGTCCCGTCCGCTGGCCGACGGGCTGCGGGAGGAGCTGAACCGGGCGCTGCTGGAGTGGAAGGTGCTGTTCTTCCGCGGCCAGGGCCTCAGCTCCGCGCAGCAGCGCGCCTTCGCCCGCCACTGGGGCGAGTTGGAGACCAACCCGCTGCTGGCCACGGGGTCGGCGGCGGAGGTGGTGCGGTTCGAGAAGGGCGGGGACGCGGCGCCGACGTTCGAGAACGTGTGGCACGCGGACGTCACGTTCCGGGAGCGGCCCGCGATGGGTGCGGTGCTCCAGCTCCACGAGGTTCCGCCGGTCGGTGGCGACACGATGTGGGCGGACATGGCCGCCGCCTACGACAACCTGCCCGCCGAGGTGCGCGCGAGGATCGACGGCGCCACCGCCGTGCACGACTTCATCCCCGGTTTCGCCCGGTTCTACGGACCGGAGCGGCTGGCCCCGCTGCAGGACGCCTTCCCGCCCGTGCAGCACCCGGTGGTCCGCGTCCACCCGGAGACCGGTCGGCGGCTGCTGTTCGTCAACACCTCGTTCACCACCCGCATCACCGGCATGGACCGGGAGGAGAGCGACACCCTGCTGCGCTACCTGGTGCAGCAGGCCCATGTGCCGGAGTACCAGGTGCGGTGGCGCTGGCGCGCCGGCGACCTGGCCTTCTGGGACAACCGCGCCACCCAGCACTACGCCGTGGACGACTACGCGCCGCACCGCCGCGTCGCGGAGCGGGTCGCCATCGCCGGGGACCGCCCCCGCTGAGCGGCGGGCTGCCGTCTGCGCACGGCTGCCGTCTCCGCCGGGTGCGCGATATCCGGCGGGTGCGCGTTATCCGGCGGGTGCGCGTTATCCGGCGGGTGCGCGTTATCCGGCGGAGCCGGGCACCCGTTCCAGGTCCGGTCGCCCGGCGGGGTGGTGGTCCTTCAGATGGTCGGCCTGGCCGTCAGCCTGGCGGAGTTCGGCAAGCAACTCGGTCTGTCCGGCGAGCAGTTCGGTCAGGATGCGCCGGGCAGCCGCCAGTAGCTCGGCCACGTCGCCGCCCGCGAGCGCGTAGTTGACGGTGGAGCCGTCGCGGATGGACACCACGATGCCCGACCGCCTCAGCACCGCCAACTGCTGTGACAGGTTCGAGGGTTCGACCTCGATCTCGTTCAGCAGGTCCCGCACCGACACCGGGCCGTGCTGGAGCAGTTCCAGGACGCGGATGCGGACCGGGTGCCCGAGCATGCGGAAGAACTCCGCCTTGGCCTGGTACAGGGGTACCTGCATCGTGAAGTCTCCTGCCGCAGTCGATGGTTCGCCTCTCCCCGAGCGGCGGGCCGGGCATGTCCGACCCGGCTCGGCGGGGTCGTCCCGTCCATCCTGCCGCCTCCGGGCCCCGCGCCCCCATGACATTGATCGAATCACGATGTGTCGAATTGAAGAAATCTTCAACTTGTGGGCGCACGGAGTCCGGAGGGCGGGTGCGCGACTAGACCTCCAGTTCCGCCTCGACGCGCTTCAACTGGTGGCGGGCCATCGCCAGGTTGGCGTTGCGCTTGTCCAGCACCAGGTACAGGAAGAGGCCGTTCCCGCCGCGCCCGCTGATCAGCCGGATGAGGTGGTACTGGCCGCCGAGGGTGATGAGCACGTCCTCGATCTCGTCCTTCAGCCCGAGGTGCTCCATGGTGCGCACCTTGGCGCGGATCACGTCGGTGTTGCCTGCGGCGGCAACCGACAGGTCGAGGTCCTTACCTCCGCCGATGGTGCCGAGCGCCATGCCGCTGGTGTAGTCGACCAGGGCAGCGCCCACGCTGCCCTCGATCGAGGCCATGGTCTCCTTGAGGGAGGTCTCCACGTTCGCCATTCTGCAACTCACTCCTCGTCGCTGAACCGGGTTGGGGCGCCGTTCCGCCGCGTAGGGCCGCGGACGAATCGCCGGAAACCGGAGACTACGCAGCGTGGTGGGATGTTCGGATGGGTATACGGGTTCCCGCGGTGAGCACGCCGGACGGTTGTAGGATGCGCGCCGCCGAGCGCGGGCGACCCGGCGCACACGCGAGGGTGAACGCCGCCGCACACCCGTTCTCGCACCTCCGGGGGGTCATCACTACGGGTGCTTGCGCCGGCCCCGGCGGCGCGTCGCCCTGCCCCCGGGCGCCCGGCCCACAAGACTGAGCGGCGCCGGAACGGCGCAGGTCTGCCGACCGGCCTGGACGGGCTCCGTGCTTCTCCCGCACCCCCCTCGGAGAGGCGCACGAGCCAGCGAGCAGTGAGCCGGCGGATCAAGTGGAGTCAGTGGAGCCAGAGTTGCCAGTCCCCATTTCGCCGGTGGACCCGCCCGGCCACCCGGCCGCCCGTCACCCGGCCGCCCGTCACCGCCGGACCCTCCAGGTCCGCAGGACCAGCCGGGCCCACCGGACCAGCCGGACGCCCCGGGCGCGCAGGACCCTCGGCGCGTTCGCCGCGTTCCTCACCCTCACAGCCGGTACGCCCCCGGCCGCTGCCCACTCCGCGCCGCCCCCTGCCCCACCGGCCCTCGCCCCATCGGCCCACGCCCCATCGGCCCTCGCCCCTTCAGCCCACACCCCATCGGCCCAGGCCAGACCGGCCCACACCCCGCCGGTCCCTGCGCCGCGTGCGCCGGAGGGCGCCGGGCAGCGGCCCGGCGAGCTGGTCAGCGTCGTGCCACAGCGCTTCAAGCCCAGCCCTCTGACGCCGCCCACGGCCAGGTCGTGGAGGATTCACTACCGCTCGACGACCGCTGACGGACGTCCGAACGTCGTCTCCGGCACCGTGATCGTGCCCCCGGGCCGGCGCACCGGCCCCCGCCCGCTGCTCACGTACGCCGTCGGCACGGTCGGCCTCGCCGACCAGTGCGCGCCCTCCCGCACGTTCCCGACCGGCAGGACGAGGGAGGGCACGCTCGTGCAGCAGGCGCTGGACCGCGGCTGGGCGGTCGCCGTCACCGACTACGAGGGCCTGGGCACTCCGGGCGTGCACACCTACACCGTCGGCCGGTCCGCCGGGCACGCGGTGCTGGACGCGGCGCGGGCCGCGCTGCGGCTGCCGGAGGCGGGCCTCGCCGCGGACGCGCCGATCGGAGTCATGGGCTACTCGCAGGGCGGCCAGGCGTCGAGCTGGGCCGCCGAACTGCACGCCTCGTACGCGCCGGAGCTGCGCGTGAGGGGCATCGCGACCGGGGGCGTGCCGCAGGACCTGCTGGCGGTGGCCGCGCACAACGAGGGGCGGGCCGGTTCCGGGCTGGTCGTGATGGCCGCGATCGGCCAGGACGCGGCCTTCCCCGAACTGGCACTGGACCGGTACCTCAACGCCCGGGGCAGGCTCCAGCGCCGGATCGCGGAGAACCAGTGTGTGGAACTGGCCTCGGGCACCTGGCCGTTCGGCCGCTTCGACGCCATCACCCACACCAACCCGCTGACCCGCCCCGACTGGGTGCGCCGGCTCGACCAGTCCCGGCTCGGCCGGACCGCGCCGCAGGCGCCCGTCTTCCTCTACCACGGGTCCGCCGACACTCTCATCCCCTACTGGTCCGGCACCGGACTGCGCGACGAGTGGCGGTCCCGGGGCGCCGACGTCACCTTCACCACGCTGCCGCTGAAGCACGTCCCCGGCGCCTACGGCGGCGCGCCGCTCGCCATGGCGTGGCTGGCCGACCGCTTCCGCACGGGCACGGGTGCGAGCGGGGGCACGAGCGGGCGCTGACGGCTACCGGACCGGCAGCTGACGGCGGACTGGCCTCAGTGGTCGTCCCAGTGGCCGTCGTGGGCGGCGTGGCGGTGGCCGTCGTGCACGTAGTCGGTGTGGTCGCCGTGCGGGACCGGCTGGTGGCCGCAGCCCTCACCGTGCTCGTGACCGTGCTCGGCGTGCACGATGTGCCCGGCCGGCTCGCACTCGTCCCAGTGGTCGCCGTGCGAGCGGTGCAGATGCCCGTCGTGGGCGTACTCGACGTGGTCGCCGTGCTCGACCTGCTGATGGCCGCAGTCCGGGGCGTGCTCGTGGCTGTGCGCGTCGTGGATCGCGTGGGTGGCTGACGTCATCGCGGTGCTCCCTGCCTCGGGGCGTCCCGCGACGGGCCCGCGACGGGCGCGGGCTGCGGTGCCGCAGGAGCCTGCTGACACGTCCAGCCTAACGCCGGCGCCCGGTTGCGCACCTTTGCCCCGGTTCACCCGCCCGGTCCGGCCGCCAGGCGCTCAGTCGTAGAGCGCCTGGATCTGCCGGGCGTGGTCGCGGGTGATCGCCGCGCGGCGCAGCTTCAGCGACGGCGTCAGGTGGCCGTCGGCCTCGGAGAAGGGGTGCGGCAGCACGGCGAACCCGCGGATGGACTCGGCGTGCGAGACGAGCCGGTTGGCCTCGTTCACGGCCTGCTGGAGGTTGTGCCGCAGATCGCCGTCCTCGACCAGGTCCTCGATCGGCACGTCCTCCTTGTGGTGCATGCGGCGCCAGTGGGTGAGGCCGTCGGGGTCAAGAGTGATCAGCGCCGTGAGGTGGGGCCGGTTGTCGCCGACGACCAGGCACTGGTCGATCAGCGGGTGGGCGCGCAGCCAGTTCTCCAGCGGTGCCGGGGCGACGTTCTTGCCGCCGGACGTGATCAGCAGGTCCTTCTTGCGGCCGGTGATCGTCAGGTAGCCGTCGGCGTCGAGTTCACCCAGGTCGCCGGTGGCGAACCAGCCCTCGGCGTCGGTCTCCGGCACCACCTGCCCGGTCGCGGCGTTCCAGTACCCGCCGAAGACGTGGCGGCCCTTCAGCAGCACCTCGCCGTCCTCCGCGATCCGCACCGCGGTACCGGGCACCGGCCAGCCGACCGTACCCAGCCGGGGCCGCTGCGGCGGGGTGACGGTGGACGCGGCGGTGGTCTCGGTCAGACCGTAGCCCTCGTAGACCTCGATGCCGGCGCCCGCGTAGAACGCGCCGAGCCGGCGCCCCAGCGGCGAGCCGCCGCAGATGACGTGCCGCACCCGGCCGCCGAGCGCCGCCCGCAGCCGCCGGTAGACCAGCGGGTCGTAGAGGCCGCGGGCCGCCCGCAGCACCCGCCCGGGGCCCCTGCCCTCACCCACCTGCCCCTGGGCCTGCGCCTCACCGAAGCGGACCGCGACGTGCGCGGCCCGGTCGAACGAGGACGCCTTGCGCATGTTCTCGGCGGTGGCCCGGCCGGTGTTGTAGACCTTCTCCAACACGTGCGGGATGGCCAGCAGGAACGTGGGCCGGAACGAGGCGAGGTCGGCGAGCAGCTCCTCGGACTGGATGCTGGGCGCGTGGCCGAGCCGCACCCGGGCCCGCAGGCAGCCCACGGCGACCATGCGGCCGAAGACGTGGGCGAGCGGCAGGAACAGCAGGGTGGACGCGGGCTCGTCGCTGACCGAGCGGAACACCGGGTCCAGCAGGGCGACGCAGTTGTCGACCTCGGCGAGGAAGTTGCCGTGGGTGAGCACGCAGCCCTTCGGCTGCCCGGTGGTCCCGGAGGTGTAGACGAGGGTCGCGACGGTGTCCGGTCCCAGCAGCGCGCGGCGCTCGGTGACGAGTGCGTCCGGCACCGGCCGTCCCCTGGTCACCAGCTGGCTGACGGCACCGTTGTCGAGTTGCCACAGGTCGCGCAGCCCCGGCAGGTCGCCTCGGATGCCGCTGACCAGCCGCACCCCCGCCACGTCCTCGACGACGACGGCCGCGGCCCCGGCGTCCTGGAGTATCCAGCGGGCCTGCGCGGGGGACGACGTGGGGTAGAGGGGGACGGTGATGAGCCCGGCGGCCCACGCGGCGAAGTCCAGCAGGGTCCACTCGTAGCCGGTGCGGGCCATGATGGCGAGCCGGTCGCCGGGACGCAGACCCGAGGCGAGCAGCCCGCGGGCGACGGCCTGCACCTCGGCGGCGAAGTCGGCGCTGGTGACGTCCCGCCAGCCGCCGTCCTCCTGCTTGCGCGCGAACACCACGTCGGTGGGCGCCTCGGCGGCGTTGTCGAAGGGGATGTCCGCCAGCGAGCCCCTGACCGGGGGCGGCACCAGCGGCTCCACCTGCGCCTGCCGGACCACGCCGTCCACCAGGTGCAGCAGGGGCGGCACCGGCGTCGCCCCTGCGTCCGCCGGACGGGTTCCGGACGCCGGACGGGTTCCGGACGCCGGGTCGGCTCCGGACGCCGGGTCGGCTCCGGACGCGGGGCCTGCTCCGCACGCGGGGCCGGCTCCGGACGCGGGGCCGGCTCCGGACGCGGGGCCGGGCTGCGGACCCGCCGCGGGCTCCGGTGCCGGCGCGGGCTCCCGCGCCGGAGTGGACCGGGGCGCGGGGGACGCCTGCGACGCGGCGCTCTCCAGGGCGCCCGCCGAGCTGCCCGCGTGGCCCGGGAGCCGGTGCGGGGTGAACGGGCCGCGCACGGCCCCGGCCGCCTCCGCGTCCTCGTGCCCGGCCGGACGGTCCGCCCGCGCCGGGCGCTCCGGAGCGGCGGCATCGTCCCCGCCGGCGGGCAGCGCGAGGCGGTCGGGCGGTGCGGGAAGGTCGCGCGATGCGGACATATGGGCTCCGGCCCCCCGGTTGACAGCGATTCAGTAACTGCTCGCGGTCGTAGGGTGACGCGACCGGGGTGTACTTGGCCAGAGCGCGTCGCGTTCCGACGAGACACCTTCACCGGACGGACACACACCGCCGCACCGGACGGGGACGCACACTGTCCCGAAACCGCCCGATTCCGGTAACCCTGTGGATGCCTGCGCGCCGCCTTCGCTTTCCCCCGGTGGACTGCGATGATCATCCGCACTGCGAGGAGTTCTGTGGGGAACGGCACCATCAAGGGCATGACCGGCCCGGTACGCGTGCGACGGCGGCTGGGACTGCTGCTGGTCGTGCTGGTCACCCTGCTGACCGCCGGCTGGTTGGACGGCGGCGCGGGCCCGTCCGCGCACGGCGGGCCGACGCGGCCCGGCGGCGCGCAGTCCGACGGCCCCCGGGCCGACCGGCAGCCGGGCCCTCCCTCGGCGACACTCGTCCGCTCCGAACGCAGCGCGCCGCGCACGGTGGACCTGACCATCGACTCGCCCGCACTGGGCCGCGAGGTCGGCACCCGGGTCCTGCTGCCGCCGGGCTTCGACACCCGGCCCGAGCGCCGCTGGCCGGTGCTGTACCTGCTGCACGGTTGCTGCTACCCGGGCGAGAGCTACCGGCTGTGGACGGAGAAGACGGACGTCGAGACGGTCACCGCCTCGCTGGAGGCGCTGGTGGTCATGCCGGAGGGCGGCCCGGTCGGCTACTACAGCGACTGGTGGCACGGCGGCCGCGGCGGAGCCGACGCCTGGGAGACCTTCCACCTGACCGAGCTGCGGCAGGTGCTGGAGCGCACGCTGCGGGCCGGCGACCGGCGGGCGGTGGCCGGGGTGTCGATGGGCGGTACCGGCGCGATGCTGTACGCCGCACGGAACCCGGGCGTGTTCACCATGGCGGCCTCGTTCAGCGGCAGACTGGACACCCAGGCCGACGCGGACGCGGTACTGCGCAAGGTGGCCCGCTTCACGCCCGACCCGACCGCGCTGTGGGGCGACCCGCAGGCCCAGTCGGCGGTCTGGGCCGCGCACAACCCGCAGCGGCTGCTGGAGGCACTGCCCGCGGGCTTCCCCGTCTACGTCTCCTGCGGTGACGGCCGGCCCGGCCCGATGGACGGGCCGAAGGCCGGGTTCAGCCGGCTGGAGGCGCAGTTCGACGGCATGGCCGAGGCCTTCGTCGACCGGGCCAGGGAACGCGGACTGCACGTCACCGCCCACCGATACGGCGCCGGCACCCACACCTGGCGCTACTGGGCGCGCGAGCTGGCCACCGCGCTGCCGCAGCTCGCCAGCGCCCTCGGGGTGTGACACTCCCCCGCGGACCGGTCGGCCGACCGCGGCGGCGACCGTGAGGTACCGCGGTCCCTCAGGCCGTGGGGAGGCGCGCGGGGCCGACCATTTCAGTGAGCGTGGTCGTGGGCATGGCGGATCAGCCTCCGTCGAGGTGGTGTACGGGCTGGTCGTGAGCCGGGTCCCGGACGGAGTGCGCCGCCCGGGACCCGGCCCCCAGACTGCCGCGCGCCCCTGGAGCCGTCGATCACGCCTGAGGTAACGCCCCTCGACCCCCGGGGTGATCACGCTGGCCCTCCGGCACGTCGTCCGGGCCGGTCTCCCGCGTCACCGGCAGATCCGGCCGCAGCGTCCCGGAGGCGACCACGGCTGTAGTCGCCGGGGTCGAACGCCGCACGCCCCCGGCGGCCGGGTGGCCGTCGGGGGCGTGCGGGTCGTGCGGGGGCCGTGGCTCAGGCGGGGGCCGTGGCTCAGGCGGGGGCCGGAGCCGGGGACGGCGGGGCGGCGGAGCCCTTGCCGCCGGTGGCGTCGCTGACCGGTCCGCCGGTGCCGTCCGCGGCGGCGCCGTCACCGGTGTCGTCGGTGTCGTTGATGTCGAAGCTCTTGGCGGAGGCGTAGGCGTCCGTGTCGAGGATCTTCTCCCGGGCCGAGACCAGCACCGGGACCGCGGCCTGGCCGGCCACGTTGGTGGCGGTCCTGATCATGTCGAGGATCGGGTCGATGGCCAGCAGCAGGCCGACGCCCTCCAGCGGCAGGCCCAGCGTGGACAGGGTCAGCGTGGTCATCACGGTGGCGCCGGTCAGACCGGCGGTCGCCGCGGAGCCGATCACGGACACGAAGACGATCAGCAGGTACTCCTGGAGGCCCAGGCTCACACCGAAGATCTCCGCCACGAAGATCGCCGCCAGCGCCGGGTAGATCGCGGCGCAGCCGTCCATCTTGGTGGTGGCACCGAACGGCACCGCGAAGGACGCGTACTCGCGCGGCACGCCGAGGCGCTCGGTGACCTTCTGGGTGACGGGCATCGTGCCGACCGACGAGCGGGAGACGAAGGCCAGCTGGATCGCGGGCCAGGCACCCCGGTAGAACTGCACCGGGTTGACCTTGCCGACGAGTCCCAGCAGCAGCGGGTACACGCCGAACATCACCAGGAGGCAGCCGATGTACACGTCGATGGTGAAGGTCGCGTAGGGGCCGAGCAGGTCCCAGCCGTACTCGCTGACGGCCGTCCCGATCAGGCCGAGCGTGCCCAGCGGGGCGAGGCGGATGACCCACCACAGCGCCTTCTGGAGCAGCGCCAGCACGGCCTCGCCGAAGCTGAGCAGCGGCGCGGCGCGGTCGCCCAGCTTCAGGGCGGCGATGCCGACGACGGCGGCCATGAAGACGATCTGCAGCACCTTCAGCTCGGTGAAGGGCGTGATGACGTTCTCCGGGATGATCCCGGTGAGGAAGTCCAGCCAGGAGCCGGACTTCTCCGGCCGTTCGCCGTCGGCGGGGTTGAGGCCGGTGCCGGCGCCGGGGCTGGTGAGCAGGCCGATGGTGAGGCCGATGCCGACCGCGATCAGCGAGGTGATCAGGAACCACATCAGCGTGCGGCCGGCCAGCCGGGCGGCGTTGGACACGTTGCGCAGGTTGGTGATCGAGATGGCGATCGCGAAGAAGACCAGCGGTGCCACGACCAGCTTCAGCAGCTGGACGAACGTTCCGCCGACGCGGTCCAGGGCGGTGCCGAGCCAGGTGACGTCGGCACTGCGGGCTATCCACCCGAGCAGCACGCCGAGGACGAGGCCGGCGAGTATCTGGGCCCAGAACGGGACCCTGGGCACGCGGGAGCGCGACGGGGACGCGCCCGGCGCCGGTGCGGGCGCGGGGGACGGGCTGGACGACGTGGACACGGACACACTCCGGTTCGGCGAAGGGCGGACAGGTGGGGACAGGCAGAGGCCAAGCGGGGGCACAGCGGTGGGGCGGGCGGGGCGGGCGGCACGCGGAGCACTCGGCGGACGCTGGGCCCGCGGGCGGGGCCGCCGGCCGGCGGCGCTGGACGCGGCGCTGGACGCGGCGCTGGACGTGCACAGCCCTGGTGCGGGGCCCTGGCGGTGCGGGGCCCGGCCCGCCGGTGTCGCTAGCGGGTGCGACAGGCCGCGGTGAGGCAGCGGCAGAGATCGACGTGCAGCCGCGCGACGAGCGGGACGCTCGTCAGAACGGGAGGAGTGGCTGCGTTTGTCATGAACCTCACGCTAACACCGGATCTTTGACTTGCCCAAAGCCTTCCTTTGGGAAGTCCGTACGACGCAGCACAACACCCCACCGGGCAGTGGTGATTCCCGGTGGGGTGCGTTCGGCGGTGTGACGAGGCTTACGTGCGTGCGGTTCGGGCCGATCGGGGGCGGGCCGGTCGGGGGAGGGCCGCCCCGGCCGGGTGTCAGCGCTGGTCGTCCTCCTGGCCGCGGTTGGCGGCCAGCTTGCCCTTGAAGCTGCCGGAGACCCGCTCGACGCGGGGTGCGATCTGCTCCGACATGGCGTCGCGCTGCCTGCGCAGCAGCACGTAGCTGAGCGGCGCCGAGATGAGGATGGCCAGCGCCAGCAGCCACAGCGGGTTGGACTTGCCGATGCCGGCCGGGATGACCCCGACCTGCGCGAGCACCGTCAGCAGCACGTAGCAGCCGACGAACAGCCCCAGCCGCATCAGCGTGTAGCGCAGCGCGGCGCGGGCGGTCTTCGGCTTCGACGGCTGCGGGTCCTGCCGCGCGGGCCCTGCCGGATCGGGCGTGCTCGACGGGTCGGGCGTGCTCGACGGTTTCGACGTGCTGGTCACGGCGGTCTTCCTTCTGGTGAGTCGTCAGTCCAGGGACAGCCACAGAGTGACGTCGTCCCGGTAGTCGTCGTCCGCGACCTTGATCGCGTCGGGGACGCGGCCGACCTCCCGGTAGCCGCACGCGCCGTAGAAGCGCTCCAGGCCGAGCCCGCCGCGGCAGGTCAGCCGGATGCCGCGGATGCCGTCCAGGCCCCGGGCGGCGTGCGCGGCGGCGACCATCAGGTCCCGGCCGACGCCCCGGCCCTGTGCCGCCGGGTGCACCATCACGGTGTACAGCCACACCCAGTGTCGCATCAGCCGGTGGGTGTTCAGCGTGAGGAAAGCTGTGCTGCGCACCTCACCCCGGTCGTCGAGGCCGACGACCAGGCGGGTGCGGCCCTCGGACATCGCGTTGAGGTGCCTGAGCAGTTCCGGGCGCACGTCCTGCGGGGTGACGGTCGGCACGAAGCCGACCGCGCCGCCGCTGTTGACCACGTCGGCCCACAGCCGGCAGACGCCGTCCGTCAGGCCGCGGTCCACCGGCGGGTCGAAGACGTGCCGCACCGCCCCGACGCCGGGCGGCAGACCGCCGGGAACGTCGTCGGGCGCGCTGCCGGAGGAACGCCGGGAGGCGCCGCCGGGAGCGCCGCTGTCCGTCCCGGGGCCGGTCGTGGCCGGCCCGCGGGTGCTCTGCGCACTCACACCCGCATGGCCTGCGGCGACTCACGGCGGGCCGGGTCCGGGCCCTCGTACTCGCGCAGGATCTCGTAGCGGGTGTTGCGCTCGACCGGGCGGAAACCGGCGTCCCTGATGAGTTCCAGCAGGTCCTCGCGGGTCAGCTTGTCCGGGGTGCCGTAGGAGTCCGCGTCGTGGGTGATCTTGTACTCGACGACCGAGCCGTCCATGTCGTCGGCGCCGTGCTGGAGGGCGAGCTGGGCGGTCTGCACGCCGTGCATGACCCAGAAGACCTTGACGTGCGGCACGTTGTCGAAGAGCAGCCGGGAGACCGCGAAGGTCTTCAGCGCCTCCGCGCCGGTCGCCATCGTGGTGCGCGCCTGGAGCCGGTTGCGGACCTTGCCGTCCTGCATGTCGACGAAGTCGTGCTGGTAGCGCAGCGGGATGAAGACCTGGAAGCCGCCGGTCTCGTCCTGCAGCTCACGCAGCCGCAGCACGTGGTCGACGCGGTGCCGCGGCTCCTCGATGTGGCCGTAGAGCATCGTGCACGGGGTCTTCAGGCCCTTCTCGTGCGCGAGGCGGTGGATGCGGGACCAGTCCTCCCAGTGGGTGGCGTGGTCCACGATGTGCTGGCGGACCTCCCAGTCGAAGATCTCCGCGCCGCCGCCGGTCAGCGACTCCAGACCGGCCTCGATCAGCTCGTCGAGGATCTCGCTGGCGCTCAGCCCGGAGATCGTCTCGAAGTGGTGGATCTCCGTCGCCGTGAACGCCTTCAGCGACACCGTGTCCGGCAGCGCCTCCTTCAGCGCGCTCAGCGACCGCGGGTAGTAGCGCCACGGGAGCGTGGGGTGCAGGCCGTTGACGATGTGCAGCTCGGTGAGGTTCTCGCCCTCCATCGCCTTGGCGAGCCGGACGGCCTCCTCGATGCGCATCGTGTAGGCGTCCTTCTCCCCCGGCTTGCGCTGGAAGGAGCAGTACGCGCACGAGGCGGTGCACACGTTGGTCATGTTGAGGTGGCGGTTGACGTTGAAGTGCACGACGTCGCCGTTCTTGCGGGTGCGCACCTCGTGGGCGAGCGAGCCCAGCCATGCGAGGTCGTCGGACTCGTAGAGGGCGATGCCGTCCTCGCGGGTCAGCCGTTCCCCGGCGTGGACCTTCTCCTCCAGCTCACGCTTGAGCCCAGCGTCCATGCGTCGCGCCTCCTCGTTGTCCCGGCCCGCCGGCCGGTTCCTGATCCCGTGAGGGGCCGGCCGCCTCGCGCCCCATCGAGCGTACGCCACCGGCCCTGGCCGTCTCCGACCCCGTCCCGGCAGCCGCCGCTCACCCCTCGGGCAGCTCCCCGACCCGGTTCTCCCACTTCGTGGAGAGCACGATCGTGGTCCTGGTCCGGGACACGCCCTTGGTGCCGGACAGCCGGCGGATGGTCCGCTCCAGGTCGTCCACATCGCCCGCCCGCACCTTCAGCATGTAGGAGTCGTCCCCGGCGATGAACCAGCAGTCCTCGATCTCCGCGAGGTCGCGCAGGCGCTGCGCCACGTCCTCGTGGTCGGTGGCGTCGCTGAGCTGGATGCCGATCAGCGCCGTGACGCCCAGCCCGAGCGAGGGCGCGTCGACGGTCGCGCGGTATCCGGTGATGACCCCGGCCGCCTCCAGCCGGTTGATGCGGTCCGTGACGCTGGGACCGGACAGTCCGACCAGCCGGCCCAACTCGGCGTAGGAGGCCCTGCCGTTCTCCCGCAGCGCCTGGATGAGCTGTCTGTCCACCGCGTCCATGCGTGCCGCTGCCTTCCGTTGTCCCGCCTGACGAGAGTTCCGTAGATGAATCTAAGGCATCGGCCCCGCGTTGCCTGCACTCCCGAGCTCTCCCTGCCACCGGTGGTACAGCTTGTGCGGCACCGACACCGCGTCGAGTACCCGCCCGGCGACGAAGTCGACCAGCTGCTGGATGTGCGTGGCCCCGGCGTAGAAGCCGGGTGAGACCGGCAGCACGACCGCGCCCGCCTCGTCGAGCGCCACCAGCTGCTTGAGCGTCTGACCGGTCAGCGGCGTCTCGCGCACGGCGACGACCAGCGGGCGCCGCTCCTTGAGCGTCACGCTCGCCGCCCGCTGCAGCAGGTCCTTCGACAGGCCCAGCGCCACCCCGGCGACACAGGCCGTGGACGCCGGCACGATCAGCATGCCCTTGCAGCGGTACGAACCGGAGGACGGCCCGGCGGCGAGGTCGCCCGCCGGCCAGTACCGGACGGCGCAGGCGGAGGAGTCATCCGGAGCGTCCGAAGCGTCCGAAGCGGTCAGCTCGCCCAGCGCGTCCAGCTCGCCCGCGAAGGTGTCCGGGCTGCCGTCCGCGCCCCGGGACAGCCAGCGCCGCAGGTCCTCCCGCCAGTGGCCGTCGCGGAACGGGTGCCCGGTCTCGTCCAGCAGCGTCAGCCGCGACGCCCGGCTGACCACCAGGTCCACCTGTTCACCCGCGGCCAGCAGGCCGCGCAGGACGGCGGCGGCGTAGGGGGTGCCGGAGGCGCCGGAGATGCCGACCACCCAGGGGCGCCGGTCAGCGGTGTCAGTCACACGTCGAGCCTACGGTCCCGGACGGACAAGCCGGACACCCGGCCCGCAGGCCCCTTCGCAGGCCCTCCCACAGGCGCCCTCCCACAGGCCCTCTCCGACGCCCCCGGGGAGGCGCGCCACGTCGGGGCCTCCCCGGGGGCACCGCGCCACGCGGGAAGCCGCACAATGGAGAGCGGTCCCGCAGCGGGACCGCTCGCACGCCCGGGAGCCCGCCATCAGCTCACACCGCCGCAGCGCCCTCCGCCGGCCGTCCGCCCCCGGCCGGCAGGCCACCAGTCCCCCTTCGTCCACCAGCCGCCGTCCGTCCGCCGGTCCCCGCAGGTCCGCGGCCCGACGGGCGTTCACCCGTCCCCGGTCGTCCGCGGCCCGCCGGGTGGGCGTCTGGCGCCGGTCGGCCGCCCTGCTGTGCGCCACCGCGCTGCTGGCCGGCGGCACGGTCGCGTGCAGCGCCGCCGAGCAGGTGTCCACCGCGTGGAAGGTCAAGCACGCCGTGGACAAGCTCGGCGCGCGCCAGTCGGTGTCGATGACGGCCCGCCTCGACGCCACGCCCGAGCAGATCCACCGCTACCTCCAGGAGGGCCGCGGCACCGGCCGCGGCCCGCGCGCCCGGGAGAACGCGCAGCTGCTCGCGGACCTGGAACTGGCCGTGTCGGTCAGCGCGGACAAGCCTCTGCGCGAACTCACCGACTCCGACCGGGCCGACAGCGCCGCCGCGGTGAACTTCGGCGGTCTCGACGTGTTCGGCCTCAAGTCCGTCGACAAGAAGCTGTACCTGCGCACCAACCCGGCCGCCCTCGCCCAGGAACTGGGCGAACGCGGCTCGCTGCTGGGCCGGGTCGCCGACCTCGACCGCCTCACCGCGACGCTGCCGCCCTCCCTCGCCACCGCGAAGTCCGCGCTCAGCGGCGACTGGGTGCGCGTCAACCCCAACGAGTTCGGCGAGTTCAGCGAGGCACTCGGCGGCCGGGCCGGCGCGGGCACCGACCGGGCGGCGGACTCCACCGCCGTGCTGCGCAGCGCCACCCTCCAGCAGCGGCTGGTGACGGCCGTGGAGGACGCGCTCGGCCGGCACGCCACGTTCCGGGCGGCGGGCCACCACGACGGCGCCGAACACGTCACGCTGCGGCTGCCGGCCCGCGAGGTCGGCCGGCAGCTCGCCGCCGCGCTGCAACCGGTCCGGGCCCAGCTCGGCGACCTGGACCTGTCGGTGCTGGAGCGCGCGCCGGACCGCACGGTCGAGATGGACCTGGCCATCCGGCACGAGACGCTGTCCACCCTGACCGTGGACGTCGGCCAGTTCGACGACGGCCGCACCGGGCGGCTGCCGCTCCAGCTCACCTTCGCCGCCGGGGAGGCCGTCTCGGTGGCCGCCCCCACCGGCGCGGGCAAGCTCAGCCCGGACGACCTGCTGGCCGCGCTGGCCTACGTGTCGGTACGTGATCCGGAACTCTCCAACCGCCTGTGAACGTTGACCGGAGGACAGCACCTACCCTGTAGGGACGGCAGAACGTACGAGACCCGGGGGGTCGGCGATGGCGTACGGAGCACAGGGATCACCCGGGCCCACCCGGCGGTCCAGAGCGATGGCCGCCGGCACCTTCATGCTGGCCTGGGTGGCGCTGCTGTGGCTGCTGGAGGCGATCGACGGCACCAACGGGCCCATCGTGCAGGAGTACGGCATCCGACCCCGCGACCTCGACGAGGTCATGGACATCTTCCCGGCCGCGTTCCTGCACTTCGGCTGGAACCACCTGATGGCCAACTCGGTGCCGCTGCTGATATTCGGCTTCCTGGCGGCGGTGCGCGGGCTCACCCGGTTCGTGGGCGTGGTGCTGCTGATCATCGTGGTGAGCGGGCTCGGCGTCTGGCTCACCGCGCCCGACGGCTCCAACACCGCCGGCGCCTCCGGTGTGGTCTTCGGCCTCTTCGGCTACCTGCTGGTGCGCGGCTTCGTCGAACGCGACGCGCTCGACATCACCGTGGGCATCACCGTGCTGCTGCTCTACGGCTCGATCCTGTGGGGCGTGCTGCCCACCACCGCCGGTGTGTCCTGGCAGGGCCACCTGTTCGGGCTGATCGGCGGCGTACTGGCCGCGTTCTGGCTGCGCCGCTCCCCCACCGCCCGCCCGGCGAAGGTGCCACCCGGCGGCATCGGCCCCAGCCCCTGGAGCTGAGCGGGAACGGCCCGGGGGGCCGTCCACCCCGCGCTGACGGTCGTGCGCGCTCGGCGATGGGGCGGCGGGCTGGGGTGGCCGATGGCGCATGGCGTGCGACGACCGCGTGAAACGACCCCCTCATCGTTCCTGAGGAGGGTCGCTTCACGCGCTGTTGGGTTCAGCTGGTCGCGTGGCCCTCCTGGATGCGGGCAACGAACGCGGACCAGGCGGCTGCCGGCACGACCAGCGCCGGGCCGGTCCTGTCCTTGGAGTCGCGGATGCCCACTTCGCCGGTCAGAGGCGCGATCTCGACACACGACCCGCCCTGGTCGTTGCTGTAGGAGGACTTGTACCAGGCTGCTTCTTCGGCCACGTCGAGGGCCGTCAGATGAGTAGTGATGGCGTCTTCCACCCTTGTGTGAGTCGGTGCAGGAAATCGGCTGTGGCAGCCGGGGCCAGCGCGCTCTCGCGCATGGCGTCAAACCGGCGCATGGCCTTGGAGACCTCGCGCCGTGCATCGGTGACGCTGATGGTGCTCGGCAGGTCCATCTGGACGACCGGTTCCAGTTCGTCAGGGAACTCGAGGATGCTGAAGTTGCTCTGCGCGCGGTAGGTCACCACCTCGTTCGGCAGGATCTGCACCGTGACGTTGTCGAGGCGGGACAGCTCGACGATCTCCTGGTACTGCCCGCGCATCACCTCGGGACCGGCGACCATGCGGCGCACTGCGGCCTCGTCCAGGACGGCCCTCAGCACCAGCGGCTTGTCCGACCGGGTGATCAACTCCTTGCGCTCCATGCGCAGTCTGGTGTTGGTCTCGACGAACTCGCTGGTGGTCTCGTCGACCGGCTTCGCCAGCAGGAACATGGCGCGGGTGTAGCTCTCCGTCTGCAGGAGGCCGAAGACCACGTCGGGTTGGAAGGCGCGGATCTCGCTGGCGGCTTCCTCCAGCCCTCGGTAGGTGGGCATCCGGGAGGGCATGTACTGCTTGTAGGGCGTCCACGGGTCCTTGCTGAGTGACTCGCGGTGGAGTTGGAGCAGGGTGTCCCGGTCTTCGCGGTCGTCCAGCTCGTACAGGGTCATCAGGTCGTCGAGGTCTCCCACGCGCGGCAGGTCGTTGTCGCCGCTTTCGACCCGCGCCAGTTTGGTGTGCGAGAACCCCAGCCGGTCGGACACTTCCTGGAGCGTCAGTCCCTTGCCCTCCCGGAGCCTGCGCAGCTCTCTGCCCAGCTCCCGGCGTCGGAACGTCGCGCCTCGCCTCGCTGCCACTTGCCGTCCTCTCCTGCATGTGGGGGCTCGTCGTGACGGGTGCGCACCGCCGGGGTGGGTCGTGTCCCTGAGTGTCCCACCTGCTGTGCCCCTGTGAACAAGCCCTGCCAGTGATCTGGCATTTGCCATTTTTCGTGAGATTGCCCCTGTGCTTGCACATTAAGTCTCACATGCACGACGGTGGGAGGGCCAGCGCATACGCGGATGAGGCAGTGCAGAACCGGCCTTTGGTACCTCGCGGGCCCCCTCGGTGTGCGCACCCCCCATCAACCTGCTGAGGACTGAGCCATGCCCCTCTCTGCGCCCATCACCGGCCGGAAACGCGCTGACGACAACCCCGGACAGCCCGAGGTGCTCCCTGGGTTGGCCCTCCGGGTGACCCGCACCGAGCGCACAGGGCCAGGAATGACCGACAAGGAGAGGCCTTGGCCGGGCTGCATCCGCAGCATCGTGAGGGCGCACCTTCGATCCTGGCGCTGCGAGAACGCGTCAGCGGACGCGGAACTGATCGCCACCGAGTTGGTGACCAACGCCTTCCAACACGGGTCCGGTGCCGAGATCGGAGTGCGGATGACCCTGACTCCGACGCACCTGCGCTTCGAGATCGACAGCGGCCCCGGAAGCAGGCCACGGCCTTCCGCGCGAGCCGTCGGCCAACTGGAAGAAGGCGGCCGCGGCTTGCTGCTGGTGGCGGGCCTCTGCGACGCCTGGGGCGTCAGCCCGGACGGCTCCCGCACCTGGTGCACCCTGACCGTTGCCGCCGACCAGCCGGGGCCCGGCCGATGACCCACCCGGCCCCCGCGCCCGACATGGCCGACCTCGCACGCGCGGTCAGAGCGCTCCGCGCGGTCGTCCAGCACCAGCCCGCCACCGTGGAGGTGGGCCGGGTGTGCGACATCGTGACCACCGCGACCGGCTCGGTGGGCGAGGCTCTGCTGGACCGCATCGACACCGGCCCCGGGGGTTGCGGGCCGGTGATCGCGCACGACCGGTACCTGTGCTGGCTGGTGCCGCCGGGAACCGCCGCTCGCGGCTGGTCGCACCCGGCCGCTCGTTGCACCGGTGAGGGCCAGTTCACCTTGCCGCCGACCACCCACACCGCCGCGCCGTACCCGTACTGGGTGCGCCGAGACACCGGACGCCGGGTCGACGCGGGCCTCCTGCACGCCGCCCTGGACGAGGCCGACCCGGCCGGGACCAGCCGCCCGGCCCCCTGACCGCCGCGCCCCGCTCGCGGTGCCCCCGTCCCGCCCGCGGGGCGCGGCTCACCCCCTCACCTCGACCTGTAAGGGAGGAAACCATGTCCGTGCTGCCCGTTCCCGGTCGGCCAGGAGCGCTGACGGCCGCCGAGGCCAACCCGGCCCGCAACTCACGCCCCGGCCCGCCACCGGCGATGGCCCGGCTGTGTGCGCTGGAGGACGACCGCTTCCGCAGCTACTGCCTGCTGCGACTCATGCGGGAAGCCGCCCGTTCTGAGCACAGTCAGCACGGCCAGCCCCGTCACCAACCCACCGGCTGAGCGATGAGCAGTGCAGGCATCCGCCAGGGTGAGGCCGCCGCAGCGGCCGTGCTGTACGTGTGCGTCGATCGTGGCTCGCTGGTTCCCACCCCGGCCGCTCGGCGTGCCCGGGAGGAGGGCCACGCGTTCGCGCGGGAACGCGGGCTGACGATCACCGAAGTGGTCACCGACAGGTACGGCGAGCCGGACCCCCGCCGCCGCGAAGGCTGGCAGCGGGTCCGGGAACTGGCGGAGGCGGGCACGGTCGCCACGGTGCTCGTCCGGTGGCCCGCCGCCATCGCCCCCGAGTCCTCGTCCGGCTGCCGGCACCGCGAGACCGTCTGGCTCCGGGAACACGGCGTACGCGTGCGTTACACGTGGGCACCGCTGGCCACGACCGACGGCGAGAGCCGATGAGCCCTGTGGTTTTGCACGTGGGAGCGAGCGACGATGGTCGACGGTTTCGGGTATCACTTCGTGATCAATCGGTCCGGAGATGTCGATGCGAACTGGCAACGGTCCGGGGCGCTGGCCGCTCCTGAACCCGCCCGCTGAGAAGCGGTGATCCACCTCGCTATGACCGACCTGATGTCCCGCCGCCTCACCGACGAAGCCACCATCTCGTGACGCCACGCGGTATAGCCGGATGAAGTACCGATTGCGGGATGAGACATCGGGAGGAAGCGACCTTTGGGAGTGCGCATGCCCCCCGCCACTCCTGTGTGAGCATCGCTCAGATGAAGTCGGGGGCGTGATCGTGCGCCCATTGACGGAAGGTGCGAGCGGGAGTTGCCGTTATCTGCTCGAGTGTGAGGTAGGCATCGTCGTCCGGGGCGCTCGTGTCATGGGGTTCATCTGCGATGCCTTCGACGCCGTCGTAGCTTTCGAAGCCGAACAGAAAGTCTGCGTTCGCGGCCGCGAAGCCGCCTTGGGCTCGGTAGAAGCCGCGGGCTTGTTCGGCGGAGACCTCATCGAGCGTGATCTGTTCTCCGATCGCTTCTGCGATCACTGCAACCTGTTCGCGTTTGGTGAGACTGTCCGGTCCGATGATCGTGTCGATCCGTCCGCGGCGGCATGGGTCAAGCAGGTTGGCCAGGACGACGTCGGCAATGTCGGCTTCATGGACGGGATGCCCGGCCTGATCAGGAAAGGGCTCCACAGCTCGGCGATTTGCCTTGATCGATGGTCCCCATATGAGGAGTGAGTTTGTCGCGAACTCACCGGGACGCACGATGCTCCAATCCACTCCCGAGTCCATGACGGTCTGCTCGACGACGGCGTTGTACTCGGTGTCGTAGCCGGCCGTCACGGCGGCGGAGGAGACCACGACCACGTGCCCGATGCCCGCCTGCTTTGCGCGAGAGACGACTGCCCCAACGGTCTCAGGGACCGCGATCAGGACGAGTTGCGCGGCACCGTCGAATGCGTGCCTCAATGTGGACGGGGCGTCCAGGTCGCCGAAGACCACATCCGCACCATCAGGGAGTGAGGCACGTTGCGGGTGCCGCGACATTCCGCGCGCTAAGTGACCGGCGTCAAGCAGCCCTGCGACGACCAGGCGGCCGATCGCCCCAGTGGCCCCGGTGACAACAACGGGAGAGATCTTCTTTGAATGAGACATGACTTCTCACTATAAGACGTCGATGTATCATCACGCAATGGGCCTCTCCCCTCAACGTGCACGGACCCGTCAGGCGATCCTCGATGCCGCAGCAGCGCAGTGGTCTCGCGATCCCACCGTCGGCCTTGGCGACATCGCCGCCGCCGCCGGCGTGGGGCGAGCAACCGTTCACCGGTACTTCTCCGACCGTCAGGCCCTTCACACAGCGCTCATCACCGACTCGTGGACGACGCTACGAGCGGCGATCGATCATGCCGGCCCCGCCACAGACTCGGCGTTCGAGGTGATCCAACGGATCATCACCGCGATGGTGCACGCTGGTGATCGGATGAGCTTCTTGTTCACCACCACCGAAGGCACGCCTTCTGAGGCCGACGCCGGTATCGCACGAGAGGTCGACGAGCTGATCCTCGCCGAGATCGAACGAGGCCAGCGTGAAGGGGCACTCGACTCGGCAGTTCCCGCGAGGTGGGTGGAGTTGATGATCTGGAGCACCGTCTACACGGGCCTGCGAGCCGCCGCCGATGGACTCGTACCACGGCACGGCGTGGACGAACTGATACGCCGAACTCTTCGCCGAGCGGTAAGCGAGCAGCCCGAGTAGCGTCCAGGACCAACCCAGCCGGTCTGGTGCCTCCTCGACGGTGACGACGTCGCGTTCACCACGGAGGCGGACGGCGTCACGGGCCGCAACCTCACGCGCGACGGACGGTTCGCCCTCTGCGTCGACTTGGACCGGCCGCCCTACGCGTTCGTCTGCTGCAGGGACGCGCCGAGATCTCCCAGGACCCCCGCGAGACGCTGCGCTGGACCGGCCTCCTCGGCGGCCGCTACGTGGGCGCCGACCGCGCCGAGGAGTACGCCGCACGCAACGGCGGGCCCGGCAACCTGCTCGTCCGCGGCCGCATCGGCAAGGTCATCGCCTTCGACGGAATCGCCGTCTGACGCGCACCACGCCGACCGGCGCTCACGACGCCGGTCGGCCGGGCTGCTTCGCCGTCCGCATGCCCGGCACCGGCGGCTGCCCGGCCGCCTTGCTCTCCGCGTCCAGGGCTCGGCCGGCTGCCCGCAGCGTCCCGAGGACCTCCGACAGCTCGCGCACGGAGTGCTCGGGAATCACCGACCCGATCCGCAGTTCCAGCTCCTCCTCGAAGACCTTCACCGCACCGGACACCAGTTCCCGCCCCTCGGGCGTCAGCTCCACGATCGAGGACCGGCGGTCGTGGGGGTTGGCCCGCCGCGCACACAGGCCCGCCGCCTCCAGTCGGTCGACCACCTTGCTCGTGCCGCCCACCGTGATGGAGAACTCCTCCGCGATGTCCTGGATTCTCGGTCCGGGGTGACGCAGCAGCAGGTGCAGCACCTCGAACGAGGTCAGCGGCAGGTCGTGCTCGGCCCGCAACCGCGCCTCGATGCCGTTCCACAGCTCGATCTCCAGCGAGACCAGCTCCCGGTACAGCCGCTTCAGGTCAGCCATCACTCATCTTCCGAAGAACTATCTTCCGTGGATGGCTAACTGTAGGTCACCGCTAGCAGGGCGCGTGCGGGGTGCCCCGGGCCTGGCCGATGGCGGGAGCGTGCGGGCAGGCCGTCCGCAGGTGGCTCGCGCTCAGACGTCGGGACGGATGTTGTGGTTGAGGCGGAAGGTGTTGTCCGGGTCGTACTGGGCCTTGATCTTCGCCAGGCGCCGGTAGTTCTCCTCACCGAAGCCGTCCACGACCCGGTCGCGGCCCTCCTGCCCGATGAAGTTCAGGTAGACGGCGCCGCTCGACCACGGCTGCATCTCGGCCACCGCGCCCCGGGCCCAGGCGCGGGCGTGGTCGTCCTCCGCGGGGTCCTCCCAGAGCGTGAACGGGTGCACGACCCAGGCCGCCGACCGCCACGGCACGGGGAAGTCGGCCGGTCCGCGTGCCACCGCCCCGCCCTGCGGGAACAGAGCGTGCTGGGAGGCCGTCGGGCTGGGGATGGCCGCCCCGCGGGCGCAGTACAGCTCCACCGCCTTGTCGGGAAGTGCGTCCAGGTACTCGGCCGACCAGTAGTTCCGCATGCCGGGCGGGTCGTCCAGCATGCTCTGCAGCTCGGCGTAGGGCATCTCGGCGACCATCGACGGCTCGAAGCCGTCCCGGGTCAGCGGCTCCAGCACCTCGCGGGCGTCGCGCTCGCCGCCCAGGTAGGTGACGAGCAGCCCGCAGGCGACCTTGCCCACCAGGTCCTCGGGCACGAAGGGGTCGGGCGGTCCGGTGAGGTAGATCGCGCCGCCGCCGACCTCGTCCGGCGCGCCGTCGATGAACGCGCGGTAGGCCTGCACGACTTCCGGGCCCGCCGCCACCGGGAGCAGGAACAGCGCCACGGTGACCGTGCCGACCGGGTGCAGGGCCAGCGTCAGCGAGGTCACCACGCCGAAGTTGCCGCCGCCGCCGTGCAGCGCCCAGAACAGGTCCGGGTTCTTGTCGGCGTTCGCGGTCAGCTGCCTTCCGTCGGCGGTGACCACCTCCGCCGACAGCAGGTTGTCGCAGGCGAGGCCGAACCGGCGCTCCAGCCAGCCCGAGCCGCCGCCCAGAGCGAACCCGGCCACACCCGTGGTGGACACCCGGCCGCCGGTGGTGCCCAGGCCGTGGGACTGGGCGGCCCGGTCCAGGTCGCCCATCACCGCTCCCCCGGCGACCCGCGCGGTGCGGGCCTCCGGGTCGACCCGCACGTCGTTCATGCGCCGCAGGTCGATGACGAGGCCGCCCTCGGTCAGCGACATGCCGGCGACGCTGTGCCCGCCGCCGCGCACGGCGATGGTGAGGCCCTGGTCCCGGCCGAAGCGGATCGCCCTGGCGACGTCCCGGGGGTCCGCGCACTGCGCGATGACCGACGGACGCCGGTCGATCATCGCGTTGAAGATCGTGCGGGCCTCGTCGTACCCCGTATCCCCCGGGGTGAGCGCCTGGCCGGTGAGGTCCGCGCGGAGACCCGCCAGGGCGGTGTCCGTGACGTCGAGGAGTGACATGACGTCCCCCTTCCGCAGAGACTGTCGGGGACGGCCTCAGGCTATGCCCGACCTGCCCGACTTATTCCGCTTCGGGGTACTTTTTTCAGCTTTCTTGACCCGTGGCGCCGCGTCACCTCACCAGGTCAGGCCGCGCACCGCCAGGTCCGCCAGCGCGCACAGGAACAGCGCGATGCCGATGAAGCCGTTGACGGTGAAGAACGCCCGGTTGAGACGGCTGAGGTCGCCCGGCCGCACCAGGGAGTGCTCGTAGACGAACGCCGCCGCGACGATTCCCAGGCCCACCCACAGCAGCGGCCCGGCGTCCGTCGCCAGCGCGTACCAGGCGAGCAGGGCCGTCGTCAGCACATGGCAGCCGCGCGCACCGTACAGGGCGGCGGCGACGCCGAAGCGGGCCGGCACCGAACGCACGCCCTCCGTCCGGTCCGCGGCCACGTCCTGGCAGGCGAAGATCAGGTCGAAGCCGCCGATCCACACGCCGACCGCGAGGCCCAGCAGCACCGCGTCCCACGACCAGGCCCCGGTGACCGCGATCCACGCCCCGATCGGACCCATCGCCTGGGCGAGGCCCAGGATGGCGTGCGGGAAGTCCGTGAAGCGCTTGCCGTACGGGTAGACCACCATCGGCACCACGGCGACGGGCGCCAGCATCAGGCACAGCGGGTTGAGCAGCGCGGCGGCGGTCAGGAACACCGCCAGCGCCACCAGCGCGCCCGTCCACGCCGTGCGCACCGACACCGCGCCGGTCACCAGCTCCCGCCCGGCGGTACGCGGGTTGCGGGCGTCTATCTCCCGGTCGATGATCCGGTTGGCGGCCATCGCGAACGTGCGCAGCCCCACCATCGCCACCGTGACGAGGAACAGCTCCCACCAGTGCGTCGTCCCGCTGACCTGGAACATCGCGGTGAGCGAGGCGATGTAGGCGAACGGCAGGGCGAACACCGAGTGCTCGATCATCACCAGCCGCAGGAACGCCTTCGCCCGGCCGGACCGCTCGGGCCCGGTGCCCGGCGCGGCACCCGCGGTACCGGTGCCGGGCGGGGCACTGCTCACAGCCCGTACTCCTTCCACCGCTTGGTGACCCGCTCGGCCACCACCGGGTCGGACTCGACCATCTGCGGCCAGCCGCCGTCGCGGGTGTAGCCCTCGCCGGGCAGCTTCGCGGTGGCGTCGATGCCCGCCTTGCCGCCCCAGAACTGCTGGTAGGAGGCGTGGTCCAGGTGGTCGACCGGGCCTTCGACGACGCTCAGGTCACGGGCGTAGTCGGTGTTGCCCAGCGCCCGCCAGGCGACCTCGTGCAGGTCGTGCACGTCGCAGTCGGCGTCCACCACCACGATCAGCTTGGTCAGCGACATCATGTGCGCGCCCCAGATCGCGTGCATGACCTTCTGCGCGTGCTTGGGGTAGCGCTTGTCGATCGAGATGATCGCGCAGTTGTGGAAGCCGCCCGCCTCGGGCAGGTGGTAGTCCACGATGTCAGGGACGATGATCTTGAGCAGCGGCAGGAAGAACCGCTCGGTGGCGCGTCCCAGCGGCCCGTCCTCGGTCGGCGGCCGGCCGACCACGATCGACTGCAGCAGCGGCCTGCGGCGCGTGGTGACGCAGTCGATGCGCAGCGCGGGGAAGTCCTCCTGCGGCGTGTAGAAGCCGGTGTGGTCGCCGAACGGCCCCTCGGGCAGCATCTCGCCCGGCTCCAGCCAGCCCTCGATCACCACCTCGGCGTTCGCCGGGACCTGGAGCGGCACGGTCTTGCAGTCGACCATCTCGACCCGCTTGCCCTGCACGAAGCCGGCGAAGAGGTACTCGTCGATGTCGCCCGGCAGCGGCGCGGTGGAGGCGTACGTGACGGCGGGCGGGCAGCCGAACGCGATCGCCACCGGCAGCCGCTCCCCGCGCCGGGCCGCCACCTGGTAGTGGTTGGTGCCGTCCTTGTGGATCTGCCAGTGCATGCCGATGGTGCGCTTGTCGTGCCGCTGGAGGCGGTACAGCCCCAGGTTGCGGATGCCGGTGTCCGGGTGCTTGGTGTGGGTCAGCCCCAGGTTGAAGAAGGAGCCGCCGTCCTCGGGCCAGGTGAACAGCGCGGGCAGCCGGTCCAGGTCCACGTCGTCACCGGTGAGGACCACCTCCTGCACGGGCGCGTCCTTGACCTTCTTCGGCGGCACGTGCGTCATCCCGGCCAGCTTGCCGAACGCCTCCCGCATCCCGACGAAGCCCTGCGGCAGCTCCGGCTTCAGCAGACCGCCGATCCGGTCGCTGATCGCCTCGTAGGAGGGCAGGCCCAGGGCCTTCAGCAGGCGGCGGTCGGTGCCGAAGACGTTCATCGCCAGCGGCATCGCCGAGCCCTTCACGTTCTCGAAGAGCAGCGCCGGGCCGCCGGCCTTGTTGACCCGGTCGACGATCTCGCCGACTTCCAGGTAGGGGTCCACCTCGGCCTTGACGCGCTTCAGGTCACCGTCGCGCTCAAGCGCCCGCAGCAGCGAGCGAAGATCCTCGTATGCCATGCCTGCCAGTATCCGTCAACGCCCCCGGCGCCCGACCGGCGGGAGGCCGGAGGCCGGCCCGGAGGCCCGCGCGGAGGGCGCCGGGGTGTCGGCGGGGGCGGACGGGACGCTGCCGGAGCCGGGGCGGGACGCGGGCGGGGCTTCGGCGGGTGCGGCGTTTGGCGCACCGGACGCCGGTAACGGCGGCCGTCCCATTAGGCTGGTCTTGTACCGGGGCCCGCTGGTTCAGCTCCCCGTGACAGCCCGGCACAGGTCAGGACGTACTCAGGGGGCGTTCCCATGCTCAAGATTCTGCCGTTCCTCCTGGTGCTGGCGGTGTGGATCTACGCCTTCATCGACTGCCTCAACACTCCGGAGAAGGACGTACGCAAGCTGCCCAAGGTCGTCTGGGTCATCATCGTGCTGCTGTTCGGCCAAGTGCTGATCGGCCCGATCGCCTGGTTCGCGGTGGGGCGCCCGCGCCGCAACACGCCCTACGGCGCCACCCGGGCCACCGAGCGCCGCTGGATCGCACCGGACGACAACCCCGACTTCCTCAAGTCGATCAAGGACGACCGCGGCCCGACGCCCACCGACGGACCGGCCCCGACGGACCGCCCCGGCACCCCGCCCTCCTCGCCCGAGTCCGGCGAGCGCTCCCTGGAGGAGTGGGAAGAGGAGTTCCGGCGCAAGGACGGCCCCGACGACGGCCCGTCGAAGGGCTGAGACGGGCTGAGACGGGCTGGCGGTTCACCCCCGCCAGGCTCCCGCCGCCGCAGCCCGCACGACGTACTCCTCGAAGGTCCGCGGCGGGCGCCCCAGCACGGTGCTGACGCCGTCCGCCGGCTCGGCGAGCAGCCCGCGCCCCATCAGCTCGAACATGTCAGCGACGTGCCGGGCGTCGCCCTCGCTCCAACCCGCCTCCACGCGTGCCGCGACGTACTCGGCGGCGGAGACCTCACGGTAGGCGAGGGGCCGCCCGGACGCCCGGGAGATCAGCTCGACGGCCTCGGCGAAGGTCAGCGAGCGCGGACCCGTCAGCTCGTAGGTCCGCCCGGCGTGCCGGCCAGGCTCGGCCAGCACCGTGGCCGCGACGTCGGCCACGTCCTCCAGGTCGACGAACGGCTCGGGGACGGCACCGGCCGGCAGCGCCAGCTCACCGGCGAGCAGCGGGGCGTGGAAGACGTCCTCGTCGAAGTTCTGATCGAAGTTCGACGGCCGCAGCACGGTCCACTCCAGCGCCGAACCGCGCACCGCGTCCTCGGCCGAGCGCATGTCCAGCCCGAACGCCGAGCCGCCCCAGGTGTCGGCGCCGTGCCCGGAGAGCAGGACCAGGCGCCGCACCCCGGCAGCCTCGGCCCGCGCCACGAACTCGTGCACCGGTCCTGGCACGGGCGGAGGTACGACGTAGACCGCCGTGACGCCCCGCAGGGCGGAATCCCAGCAGCCCGGGTCGGACCAGTCGAAGCGGGTCCGGCTCGACCGGGAGGCGGCGCGTACGCGTGTGCCGTTCAGCCGCAGCCGGGCGGCGACGCGTCGGCCGGTCTTGCCGGTGGCACCGAGAACAAGAGTGGTGTTGTTGGTCATGGCACCGATTCAACGGCGTCCGCGTGGACGATTCCATGGCTGAGAAGCCAGACCACCTTCGTGATCGTCTCACCTCGGCGAACCGGCCGCGTTCGGTGACCTCTGCGCCCGCCCGAGCCGCAACGCCGCGACACCGCGCGCGGCCACGCCTAGCCTGGTGTCATGGCCACGGTGCGGGTCGGCGAGGTGGAGGTCGGCCGGGTACAGGTCGGCGGCGGGGTACAGATCGCCTACGCGCGCGTGGGCCACGGACCGCCCCTGGTCCTCGTGCACGGGGCAGGGCTGGACGGCCGCATGTGGCAGCCGCAGCTCGCGGGACTGGCCGACGAGTTCACCGTGGTGGCCTGGGACGAGCCGGGCGCGGGACGCTCCTCGGACCTGCCGGCCGGCTTCGGCCTGGTGGACTTCGCGCACTGCCTCGGCGCCGTGATCGAGGCGCTGCGGCTCGGCCCGGCCCACGTCTCCGGGCTCTCCTGGGGCGGCACGGTCGCGCTGGAGCTGTACCGCCACCGTCCGGAGCTGGTCAGGACGCTGATCCTGGCCGACACCTACGCCGGGTGGAAGGGCTCGCTGCCACCGGAGGAGGTCGCGGCCCGCGCCGAAGGGGCCAAGCGCATGCTCGCGGTACCCCGGGAGAAGTTCGACCCGACGCTGCCGGGGCTGTTCGCCGGTGACCCTCCCGCCGCGTTCGTGCCGTTGCTCGGCACGATGGCCCACGACGTGCGGCCGGAGACGATGGGAGCGCAGCTCCTCATGATGGCCGAGGCCGACCAACGGGACCTGCTGCCCGCGATCACTGTGCCGACCCTGCTCCTGTGGGGCGAGTTCGACGCGCGGTCCCCTCTGAGCGTCGCCCATGCGTTCCAGGACGCGATCGCGCACACAGAGCTTGTGGTGCTCCCCGGCGCGGGGCACGTCAGCAACCTCGAGACGCCGGAGCGCTTCAACCGCGCCGTCCGCGAGTTCTGCCGAGCCCACGCCTGACCGGGCCGGGGGGCGCGGTACGGCGGGAAAACGTGGTGCCTGTTCGCGGCAGGCCGGGCAGACTCGGGGCATGGCAGCGAAGATCACCCGTATCAATCCCGAGCAGTTGCACGAGACTCCCGGCTACCACCACATCACCGTGGTGGAGACCGGACGCACGGCCTACCTGGCGGGGCAGTGCCCGCTCGACCGGAGCGGTGACCTGGTCGGCGCGGGCTCCGTGGACGAGCAGGTCGACCAGGTCGTCGTGAACGCGCTCGCCGCCCTCGCGGCGGTGGACGCCCGACCGGAACACGTGGTGCGCTCGGTGATCTACGTGCGGACCGACAGCACCGATGTCCTGGCCGACGTGTGGCACCGGCTCACCGCCTCCACCCTCGGACCGGCGTTCACCACCGCCAGTACGCTGCTGGGTGTCGCACAGCTGGGCTTCGCGGGTCAGCTGGTCGAGGTGGACCTCACCGCCGCGCTGCCCGGCTGAGCCGACCCACCTCCGGCCGCGCCCGTCCCGCCCGTCCCGCCCGGGCGCCCGAGCGCCCGAGCGCCCGAGCGCCCGCGATAACGGCCCGGTCCCCCTCGCGTAACGGACTGACGGCTCCCGTACCGGGGGCCGCCGCAGCGCTGTACCCGACCCGCCGCCGTCCCGTAGCCTCGCCGCTCGCGCCGAGTGCCGTGACGCGCCCGGCTCGGGCGCCGCAGCGCCGGCGCGAGGTGCCCCGACGCACGGCAAAAGCTCAGCAAATCCATGGGCGGCCCCGGAACCGGCATGCTGCGCACGGGCTCCTTCTCTGTGTCGAACGTGAGTGACCGAGGGGAACACGATGTCGGAGGACGGCGGAATAAGCCGGCGCGGGCTGCTGGGAGTGGGGGCAGCCGCGCTGGTGTCCATGGGACTCGCGGGGTGCGCCCTCGACGACAGCCCCATCGCGGACGGCGACAGGCCGGACGGCAAGGACCCGAAGGGCGACAAGCCGAAGCCCAAGCCGATCGGAGACGGTTCGACCGAGGACTCCGGCCCGCAGCCGAACCAGCCGCCGAAACCCAGACCGCTGGAGCCCGGCGAGCGCCCCCCGCAGTTCGTGATCTTCTCCTGGGACGGGGCCGGCGAGGTCGGCAACGGCCTGTTCCCCCGGTTCCGCAAGGTCGCCGAGAACCACGGCGCCGCGATGACGTTCTTCCTGTCCGGGCTGTACCTGCTCCCGGAGTCCAAGAAGGACCTCTACCGGCCGCCGAACAACCCGGTCGGCGCGTCCGACATCGGGTACCTCAAGGACGAGAACATCCGGCTCACCCTGGAGAACCTGCGCGAGGCGTGGCTGGAGGGCCACGAGGTGGGCACCCACTTCAACGGGCACTTCTGCGGCGGCTCCGGCTCGGTGGCGAACTGGACGTCCGAGCAGTGGCGGTCGGAGATCGACCAGGCCGTGGACTTCGTCGCCAAGTGGCGCACGAACACCGGTTTCACCGACCTGAAACCGCTGCCCTTCGACTACCGCAAGGAACTCGTCGGGGCCCGCACGCCGTGCCTGCTCGGCCAGGAGAACCTGCTGCCGACCGCCGCCGAGCTGAAGTGGCGCTACGACTCCAGCTCCTCCGGGGGCCTCCAGGTCTGGCCGGCGAAGAAGCAGGGCGTCTGGGACCTGCCGCTCCAGTCGATCCCGTTCCCCGGCCGCTCCTTCGAGGTGCTGTCGATGGACTACAACATCCTCGCCAACCAGTCCGAGGGCGCCAACACCAAGGGTCCGGCGTCGGAGTACCCGGCCTGGCGCAAGCAGGCCACCGGCGCCTACGTCGCCGGCTTCCAGCGGGCCTACGAGACGAACCGGGCGCCGCTGTTCATAGGCAACCACTTCGAGCAGTGGAACGGCGGCATCTACATGGACGCCGTCGAGGAGGCGATCAAGCACATCGGCGACGCCAAGCACAAGGACGTGCGCATGGTGTCCTTCCGCCAGTTCGTCGACTGGCTGGACGTGCAGCGGCCGGAGACCCTGGACAAGCTCCGCGGCCTCGGCGTCGGCCAGGAGCCGGCCGGCGGCTGGAAGTCCTACCTCGGAGCCGGCGGCACCGAGACGGACCCGGGTGCGGAGCCGGGGAAGGGTACGGGCGGCGCCTCCGAGCGGCCCGGCGACGGTGAGGACGGCGGCGCCTGAGCCGCCTCCTGAGCCCCGGCACGCCGGCCGCCGGGGCCCAGGACGGATGCTTCAGCGCAGGTCGAGCCGCAGGAGGACCCGGGGATGACCGGCCAGCACCGAGGTGGTGTCGGCCGCGTGGCTGAACCCGGCGCGCTCGAAGTTCTTGCGGATCCCGGCATACGCCATCGTCGTGTCCACCCGGGCGTCACCGTTGTCCAGGGGATACGCCTCGATCACCGGTGCGCCGTGGGAGCGGGCGAACTCGACCGCCCCGGCGATCAGGGCGTGCGAGATCCCCCGCCTGCGATGGCCGGGGCGGACCCGGATGCACCACAGGGACCAGACGGGCAGGTCGTCGATGCGCGGGATGGTGCGGCTGCGGGCGAAGGACGTGTCCGAGCGCGGCGCCACCGCGGCCCAGCCGACCGCCTCGCCGCCGTCATAGGCAAGCACCCCCGGCGGGGGCTGCCCACGGCACAGCTCGCCGACGTACTCACCGCGGGCCGGCCCGCGGAGTTCGTTGTTGAGCCTGGACGGGAGCCGGTAACTCAGGCACCAGCAGACGTTGGCACCGGGAGACTTCGGGCCGACCAGGGCCCGGACGTCCTCGAACACCGACGCCGGGCGGACTTCGAGGGTCATGCCGCCACGATGCCACGACGCGCGCGACGGCGCTGCCCAGCCCTCCGCCTCCGCGGCGTGGATCGCCTGATCGGGAGGTTGCTCGCCGTTTCTGCTTGCGCCGAGGTCGGTCACGCCCAGGGGCGTGACCGGACCGGCTTCCGGCGGCGGGATGCCGAGTGGTTGGGGGTCAGCCGGGCAGATCGCCGGTGTAGCGGTAGATGTTGCCGCCGGAGTTCACGCCCCAGACGGTTCCGTCCGCCGCCGCCCCGATGTCGGTGAGCGCACCGGGGACCTGCACCCACGGGTTGGCGTCGTTGTTGGTGTAGCGGTAGATGTTCCCGCCCGAGTTCACGCCCCACACATTGGTCCTGGACCCTGCCGAGATCCGGACGAGCGCACCGCTGATCTGCTTCCAGTCGGCCATTTCACCGGCTCCTTTTCGTCTTGGGATTGCTGCATGGAGACACTCCCGCGACGGAACGATTCAGCATTCAAGCGCACTTTCGGCATGATCCTAATTTTCGTCTGGAAAGTCGTGTTTGCTGGATGGGCCACGTATCCGGGCTGGGCTTGTGCGGCTCAGCGTTTCAGCGGTTCGCCAAAGGGTGACCTGAACAGAGGTCCCGCCTGTGGGTTATTCACGCTTATCACGTTGACGCCGACGAGTACGCGAGAGCGCGGGCAGCCGGCGCGGGGCAGCCCTTTAGCCCTGCACCCCGAGAACCGGTCACACCAGCCCGCCGCACCGGCACGCCGTCAGCCCCCGTACCCGTGAGGGCGCGGGGGCTGACGGCGTGCCGAAAGGGGCCGGGCGCGGCTACACGCCGGAGTAGGAGTGCAGACCGTCGACGAACATGTTGACGCCGTAGTAGTTGAACAGCCAGCAGGCGAAGGCGACCAGCGCCAGGTAGGCGGCCTTGCGGCCCTTCCAGCCGACGGTGGCGCGGGCGTGCAGGTAGCAGGCGTAGGCGGCCCAGGTGATGAAGGACCAGACCTCCTTGGGGTCCCAGCCCCAGTACCGGCCCCAGGCGCTCTCGGCCCAGATCGCGCCCGCGATGATGGTGAAGGTCCAGAACGGGAAGACGGCCGCGTTGATGCGGTAGGCGAACTTGTCCAGCGAGGCGGAGGCCGGCAGCCGCTCCATGACCGAGGTGGCGAACGCGCCCGGCTTGCCGCCGCGCTCCAGCTTCGCCTCGTAGCGGTCGCGGAACAGGTAGAGCACCGTGCCGACCGCGCCCAGGTAGAACAGCGCGCCGCAGACGATCGCCAGCGAGACGTGGATCCACAGCCAGTACGAGTCCAGCGCGGGCGGCAGCTGGTCGCTCTCGGTGTAGAGCACCGTGGTGGCCAGACCCAGGTCCAGCAGGACCGTCGTCACCAGCGGCAGACCCACCCAGCGCACGTTCCTGCCGGTCGCCAGCAGCACCAGGTACGCGCCGACGACCACCATGGAGAAGGTGGTCGAGAACTCGTACATGTTGGCCCACGGCACCCGTTCCACCGACAGCCCGCGGGCCACGACGCCCGCGGCGTGCACCACGAAGGCCAGTGCGGTCAGGGCGACGGCGATGCGCCCGTACGTGTCGCCCTGCACGTCGCCGCCGGCCGCACCGGGCCCGTCCGGCACGTCCGGCCGGCCGGCCGCGGAGGAGCGGGTGACGATCCGGGGGCGCTCCAGCACGTCCGTGCCGCCGGCCGACGCGGCGGCCGGACCGGAGCCCGGCGCAGCGGCGGAGGAGGACGCGTCGGCGTCCCGCCTGCGCCCCGGGCTCAGCGCCGCCGCGGTGCGCGCGACCCGGCTGCGGCTGCCGAAGACCCACTCGGCGATGTGCGCGACGAAGGCGAGCGTGTAGACGGCCATGGCCGAGTACACGAGCACGTTGCTGATGTCGGCGAGCGACTGGTTGTTGGCCGCGGCGAAGTTCACTGGCCGGCTCCTTCGGCGGAACGGTCGGTACGGGCGGGACTGGCGGGGGATTCGGGGCTGGCGGGGGCTTCGGGACTGTCAGGCGATGCGGTGCTGACGGCTTCGGGGCGGGCGGGGGCGAGGGGGGCGGCGTGCCGCAGGCGTTCGGCGAGGTCGCCCAGTTCCTCGGGCACCCTCGCGGACTCGCTGCGGCCCAGCGCGGCCATCTCCACGACGGTACGCCCGTCCGGTCCGGCCACCGCGCGCACCCACACCCGTCGGCGGGACAGGAACAGCGACCCGGCCAGGCCCAGCACCGCGGCGACCGCGCCGCCCAGCGCCCAGCCCTTGCCGGGCTCCTGGGAGATCTGGAAGCTCGCCCAGCGCTCCACGCTCTCGAACCTCAGCTCACCCGCGCCGTTCGGCAGCTCCATGGTGTCGCCCGGTTCCAGCACCTTCGCCAGCGGATCACCGCCCTTCTCGGTGAACTGCTTCATCTTCTCCACGTCGAGCTGGTAGACGCTGCGCGGCTGGCCACCGTCCACGCCCAGGTCGCCGCGGTAGGCGGTGAGGAACAGCGCCGGGTTGGTGAGGGCCGGGAACTGCGAGGCCATCTGGCCGGACCCGGGCAGGTAGGTGGGCACGAAGAACCCCTGGAAGCCCAGCTGGTCCTTCTCCCCCTTCGCGTCGCGGTAGTCGGTCACCTTCACCACGCCCTGCGAGGTGACGTTCGCGTCCAGCGGCAGGAACGGCACCGGCCCGCGGAACGCCACGTCGCCCTGCCCGTCGGTGACGGAGACGACCGGCGCGTAGCCGTGCGCCAGCAGGAACACCTTGGAGTCGCCGACGCTCAGCGGCCGGTTCACCTCGATCGCGGCCTTCTTCTCCTCGCCGTCCGCGCCCTCCCAGTAGGTGACGTCCGCGCGGAACTCGCGCGGAGTGCCCTTCTGCGGGCCGCTGGGCTCGAAGCTGGAGTGGAACGAGTCCAGCGTGAAGCCGAACGAGTCGAGGCTGTCGGTGCTGTAGAGCGAGCCGGCGCGGAAGTCGTCGTACTGGGTGAGCGTGTTCGCGAAGCCGTCGCCCTGCACGATCAGCTTGCCGCCCTCGGACCGCCACAGCTGCCCGGCCGCGAAGGCCACCAGCATGACGATCAGCGCCACGTGGAAGACCAGGTTGCCGGCCTCCCGCAGGTAGCCCTTCTCCGCCGCCACCGAGCCGCCGGGGCCGTCCGCCTCGGTCCGGAAGCGGCGGCGGCGCAGCGTGGAGCGGGCCGCCTCCAGCACCTGCTCGGGGTCCTCGTCGGTGTGCCAGGTCGTGTAGGCGGGCATCCGGTCCAGCCGACGCGGGGCGCGCGGCGGGCGGGCCCGCAGATGGCCGACGAACTGCCAGCTGCGCGGCACGATGCAGCCGATCAGCGAGACGAACAGCAGGATGTAGATCGCGGAGAACCACACCGAGCTGTACACGTCGAACAGCTGGAACGTCTCGTAGAAGCCGGACAGCGTCGGGTTGTTCTGCCGGAACTCGGCCGCCTTCGCGGCGTCCACGCTGTTCTGCGGGATGAGCGAGCCGGGCACGGTGCCCAGGGAGAGCAGCAGCAGCAGGATCAGTGCGACCCGCATCGAGGTGAGCTGCCGCCAGAACCAGCGGGCCCAGCCGATCACGCCCAGCGACGGCAGGTTCGGCGGCTCGGACTGCTCCTGCTCGGGCGTCGTCGACAGCTGGGCCGACGCCTCCCGCGCGTCTCTGGCCTCCGCGGCGTCGGCCGTCTCGGCGGCGTCGGCCGTCACCCTGGTCTCGGCCATGTCCGCCGGGTCGGTGCCGTTCCTGCTGTCGGTGCTGCTGCCCGTGCCGGTGTCGCTCATCGCCTCAGATTCCCACGGTGTACTGGCTGGACCAGACGGTCAGCTCGTAGACGAGCCGGTCCCAGATCCCCGTCACGAGCAGCACGCCGATGACGACCAGCATGCCGCCGCCGACGCGCATCACCCACGCGTAGTGCCGCTTGACCCAGCCGAACGCGCCCAGCGCCCGCCGGAAGGCGAGCGCCGCGAAGACGAACGGCAGGCCGAGCCCCAGGCAGTACGCCACCATCAGCAGCGCGCCGCGCCCGGCGCTCGCCTCGTTGACCGCCAGCGTCTGCACGGCGGCCAGTGTCGGCCCGATGCACGGCGTCCAGCCGACGCCGAACAGCACACCCAGCATCGGCGCGCCCGCCAGTCCCACGGCGGGCTTGCGGTGGAAGCGGAACTCCCGCTGGGTGATGCCGGGCAGCACGCCCATGAACACGAGGCCGAGCAGGATGGTGAGGCTGCCCAGGACGATGGAGATGACCCGCTTGTGCTCCTGGAGTGTGTTGCCGAAGTAGCCGAAGAAGGCCCCGGTGGAGACGAACACCGCCGTGAAGCCGAGCACGAACAGCAGCGCCCCGGCGAGCATCCGGCCGCGCCGAGCCTGGGCCAGGTCGGTGCCGCCGATGCCGGTGACGTACGACAGGTAGCCGGGCACCAGCGGCAGCACGCAGGGCGAGAAGAACGATATGAGCCCGCCCAGGAGCGCGATCGGCATCGCCAGCAGCAGGGCCCCGGTGAGGACCGTCTGGTTGCTGTCGGTTGCGGCGGCGAGCAGGTGCATGGTCAGCTCACTGCCCTGCCCGCTGCTCCGCGACGACCGGGTCCAGGGCTTCGCGCAGTTCCTTCTCGCCGAGCGCCTTCAGCGCCCGCGCGGCGATCCGGCCCTCCCGGTCGAGGATGAGTGTGGAGGGGATCGACTGCGGGTTGAGGCTGCCCTTGGGGAACTTCAGGATCAGCTTGCCGCTGGGGTCGAACAGGCTCGGGTACTCGATGCCGTAGTTGCGGTCGAAGGCCCGTGCGTTGGCCTTGTCGAGGTCGCGGGTGTTGATGCCGACGAACTGCACGTCCTGGTCGGCGGTGTCCTTGGCGACCTTCGCCAGGTTCGGCGCCTCGGCCCGGCAGGGCGCGCACCACGAGCCCCACACGTTCAGCACGACGACCTTGCCGCGGTAGTCGGAGAGCCGCAGCTCCTTGTCGTCGACCGTCTCGCCGGAGATGTCCGGCGCCATCTCGCGGTCCGCCTCGGCGACCCGGGTGATCTGGCCGGTGCCCTGCACGAACTTCGTGTCGTTGCCGGAACCGCCCTGCTTGGCGCCACCCGTGTCGCCCCCACCGAGGAGGCCGCAGCCGGCCAGTGCGAGTGAGGCGGTGCCTGCGGCGGCCGTGAGCGCGAGGACCCGGCGGACCGGACGGCGTCGGGGGGCGCGGCTGAGACTCATGTGAAAAGTTTCGCATGCGCTCTCGAAAACCCTGCCGCGCCCCCCTTGTCCCGAACGTCCCCCCTGATCAGCCGCGCCGACCGGCGGCCCGGGTCAGGCACTATCAGCCCGGGTCAGTCGGGGTCAGTCCGGGTCAGTCCGGGTCAGGCGCCGAAGCCCTTGGCGCCCTTGACCGGCTTCGCCCCCGCCAGCAGGTGCGGCGGCACGAGGTCGCGGGCCGGCTCGGAGTAGCCGACCGAGACGATGTCGTCACCCAGGTAGGTGAAGCTGGTCAGCGACGCAAGCGTGCACTCGCGGCTCCGCGGGTCGTGCCACAGGCGGCGGCGCTCCACGAAGCTGCGCACGATCCAGATCGGCAGCTGGTGGCTGACGCACACCGCCTCGTGCCCGAAGGCCGCGTCCTTCGCCGCGTCGAGCGCGCCCTTCATCCGCACGACCTGCTCCATGTACGGCTCGCCCCACGACGGGCGGAACGGGTTGCGAAGGTGCTTCCAGTTGGCGGGCCTGCGCAGCGCGCCGTCGCCGACGCCGAAGGTCTTGCCCTGGAAGACGTTGCCGGCCTCGATCAGGCGCAGGTCGGTGCCCAGGTCCAGGCCGTGTGTCTTCGCGATCGGCTGCGCCGTCTCCTGCGCGCGTTCCAGCGGGGACGCCACCACGGCGGTGACGTCCCGCTCGGCCAGGTGCTCCGCGACCCGGTCGGCCATCCGCCGGCCCAGGTCGGACAGGTGGTATCCGGCCAGCCTGCCGTAGAGCACGCCGGTCGGGTTCTCCACCTCGCCGTGCCGCATGAGGTGCACCACGGTCACCGTCTTCTCGCGCGCGGGGCGCGGGGTCCCGCTCACGACGGCACCGCCTCGGCGGCGGCACGGGCGGCGGCCGGCAGGGCGGCGGCGATCCGCTCCAGGGCGCGGTCGTCGTGCGCGGCGGAGACGAACCACGACTCGAACGCGGACGGCGGCAGGTACACGCCGGCGGCGAGCATCGCGTGGAAGAACGCCGTGAAGCGGAACGCCTCCTGGGCGCGGGCGCCGTCGTAGTCGACGACCGGCTCGGCGGTGAAGAACACCGAGAACATGTTGCCCGCGGTCTGCACCCGGTGGGCGACGCCCTCCTTGGCCAGCGCCTCGCCGACCATGCCGCGCACTGCGAGCGACGCGGCGTCGACCCGGGCGTACGCCGCGTCGTCGAGGTGCCGAAGCTGCGCGACGCCCGCGGCGGTGGCGACGGGATTGCCCGACAGCGTGCCCGCCTGGTAGACGGGCCCGGCCGGCGCGAGGTGCGCCATCACGTCGGCCCGGCCGCCGAAGGCCGCCGCGGGGAAGCCGCCGCCCATGACCTTGCCGAAGGTCATCAGGTCCGGCTCCACGCCGTCGATGCCGTACCAGCCGGCCTTGGACACCCGGAAGCCCGTCATGACCTCGTCGGAGAGGAACAGCGCGCCGTTCGCCCGGCACAGTTCCTTCAGCCCGGCGTTGAAGCCCTCGGCGGGCGGAACGACGCCCATGTTGCCGGGCGACGCCTCGGTGATGACACAGGCGATCTCGTCCGGGTGCGCGGCGAACACCGCCCGGACGGCGTCCAGGTCGTTGTAGGGCAGGACCAGCGTCTCGCCGGCCTGCGCGCCGGTGACGCCGGGCGTGTCCGGCAGCGCGAAGGTGGCCAGCCCGGAACCGGCGGAGGCCAGCAGCGCGTCCACATGTCCGTGGTAGCAGCCGGCGAACTTCACGACCTTGGCGCGACCGGTGAAGCCGCGGGCCAGCCGGATCGCGGACATGGTCGCCTCGGTGCCGGACGACACCAGGCGGACCTGCTCGACCGGCCCGATCCGCGCGGTGATCTCCTCGGCGAGTTCCACCTCGCCCTCGCCGGGCGTGCCGAAGGACGTGCCGCGGGCGACCGCCGCCTGCGCGGCCTCGACGACCGCCGGGTGGGAGTGGCCGAGGATCATCGGCCCCCACGAGCAGACGAGGTCCACGTACTCCCGACCGTCGGCGTCGGTGAGGTACGGACCGGTACCGGACACCATGAACCGGGGCGTACCGCCCACGGCGCGGAAGGCCCGCACGGGAGAGTTCACGCCTCCCGGTGTCACGACGGCGGCACGGTCGTAGAGCGACTGCGATACTGGTGCTTCGTACGGATAGCTCACGCCGACCATGGTGACAGAGCTTCGTCCGCTTGTGCGGTCCGGCGTTTCGCCGGGCGTACAGAGGGGAGGTCTCTGGAACGATGATCGGGTTGTGCGGCGGGGGCCGCGAGTAGTCAGGTGGTGACATGCGCGGAGGCGGACTGGGCGAGGGGGCCGGGGACCTCGAGCCGGAGAGCGTCCCGCGCGGCCGTCATCGGCGCGATGCGGCGGAGACGAGGAACAGCAAGGGTGGCAGCCCCGTGGGGGTGACCTACAAGTATTTCGGTGCGCCGGACGGCGCCACCGCGGCGCGCGTCCCCATCTCCATGCGCCCCGAGGAGCTGGGCGGCGACGAGCTCGGCCAGGGCGGCATGTTCACCAAGATCAAGCCGGAGACCATGGCCGCGATGGTGCTCACCGGCATCGAGGGCGTGCCGCTGCACCGCGTGCCGCCGCTCGAACTGGTCGTGCTGCACCCGGACTACGCCGTGGTGAAGCTGCCCATGACGGTCGTCGACCCGCTGCGGGGCATCGGCGAGGAGTCCGTCGGCGCCGCGGCGTTCATCTGGTCCACCGTGCCCGACCGCGGCGGCCCGCGCGACGCCTTCGACGTCTACCGCCTGCTGCACGAGTGGCAGGACTTCTCCCACCGCCTGCACGAGGCGGGGCACCAGCCGTACTGCCTGGTGTGGCCCTGAGCCGGGACATCCCACTCCGCCTCTCGCCGCAGGCGTCCCGGTCCTCCCGTCCGCCCGTTGAGCCCACCGCGGCGTGACCGGGCGTCACGCGCTCCGGTTCGCACCGAGGTGCGGACCGCGGCGCGACCAGGGCATTCGTGATCTTCGCGCGCCGGGAAACCGGTTGACCCGGTCTCCCGAGATCACACGCCCGCCGAAACGATCACGAATATCCGCAAGGCAGGTCGAGTTCAAACCCAGAGACGGCGGATAATCGGCACATTCGAATTGCCGATTCGTTTTTTCACGAGGACGCCCGGATCATCGTAAGAATGAATTCTGGAGTTCTGCCGCGCATTGGAGTGTGAATTCGCGAAACTTTCCGACGCACGCCGCATGTGCTGGGGCCAGGGGAAGAGTTGCGCCTAATGTGCCACCAATTCCCCAAGGCTCCCGGGCGATCGACGAGGCCCGGCTGGCCACGGCTCTCCCACAGGAAATGGCCTCTCGATGAAGCTGAAGATCCCCCAGGCGGCCGGGCGCCGCGCGTTCACCCGCTGGTTGACCACCGGCGTCGCCGGCGCGGTCGCCGCCGTGATGGTCGCCGTCATGTCGACCCCGGCGCTGGCCATCGCCACTCCCGTACCCCTGGGTACGGCCGCCAGTTTCTCGGTTCTGGCAGGTTCCGAGGTCACCAACACCGGCCCCACCGTGATCAGTCAGGATCTCGGTGTGAGCCCGGGCACGGCCATCACCGGATTCCCCCCGGGTGAGGTGCTCGGCTCGGTGCACTCCGCAGACGAGGTGGCGAACATCGCCAAGGACGACCTGGTCACGGCCTACAACCAGGCCGCGAGCCAGGCCACGGACTTCGCCCTCGCGGCGGGAATCGGCAACGGCGACACCCTTCTTCCCGGCGTCCACACCGCGTCGTCCGGTGTCGGCCTCACGGGCGACCTCGTTCTGGACGCAGGTGGAGACCCCAACGCCGTCTGGGTGTTCCAGATCCCCGAAGCCCTGACGACGGCCTCCTCCAGCCGGGTGCTGCTCACGAACGGCGCCTCGCCGTGCAACGTGTACTGGCAGATCGGGAGTTCGGCCACGCTCGGCACCACCTCCACCTTCGTGGGCACCATCATGGCGCTGACCTCGATCAGCGTGACCACGGGCACGAACATCGAGGGCCGGGCCCTGGCCCGCAACGGCGCCGTGACGCTCGACGACAACAGGATCTTCCTGAGCGGCTGCACCGGCACGACCACGAACGGGACGACCAACGGGACGACCAACGGGACCACGAACGGCACCACCAACGGCACGACGAACGGGACCACCAACGGCACCACCAACGGGACGACCAGTGGGACGACCAGTGGCACCACCACCGGCACGACCGGGGGTCTGATCGGCGGCGGCCTCATCACCAGCGGCGGCCTGCTGGGTGGACCGATCCTCACCGGCGGAAGCTCCTCCGGGAACACCGTGGGGAACACCGCCGGTAACAACGTCACCGCAGGCAACAACGTCACCACCGGCAACACCGCCGGCACCACCGTCGGGAACACCACCGGCGGCCACGGCGGCAAGCCCGGCGGGCCCGGCCATGGGCACGGCGGCAAGCCCGGCCACGGCGGCAAGCCGGGTCACGGCCACGACCACGGTGGCAAGCCGGGTCACGGCCATGACCACGACCACGGAGGCAAGCCCGGCCACGGCCATGACCACGACCACGGAGGCAAGCCCGGTCACGGGCACGACCACGACCACGGAGGCAAGCCCGGTCACGGGCACGACCACGACCACGGAGGCAAGCCCGGCCACGGCAACCACTACGGCTACGACGACGTGCCGAAGCCCGCGAAGCACCAGGGCGACGGGGCCTAGTCAGAGGGCAGCGATGAGCCCCCTCATCGGATGACGGCGCGCGGCGGAATCCCCCGATCCCGCCGCGCGCCGCCGGTGCGTCTCCGCAGAACCACCAGTGCGGTTGGCAACAGGAAAGCAGGGTGAACGGTGTCGAGCCGAATCGAAGCAGCGGACGTGGAAAAGACTGAGCAATCCGGATCCGGTCCACCGCGAGAACGCCATGGTGAATCGAATTCACCTGGAAAGCTGCCGCTGAGCGTACGGGCGTGCAGGGTGGGTCTGTATACGACGGTTTCCCTGGTTCTGGCCGCCACTCTGACCCACGTCGTTCTGGTCTTCTTCCACGTGGCGCCCGGTAACCCCGTCTCCAGGCGGTACAGCCAGCAGATCGACGCGTGGGTGTATCCGTTCTTCGAACAGAACTGGCGACTCTTCGCCCCGAATCCCGACGCCGTCAACCGGCAGATCCTGGTGCGGACCGCACACACCGGCCCTGACGGTTCGACGCAGGTCAGCCCGTGGTTCGACCTCACCGCCGTGGACAGGTCCGCGATCGAGCACCATGCGTTCCCGAGCCACACCGCGCAGAACCTCCTGCGCCGCGCCTGGTCCTCCTACGTCGAGACGCACGGCCAGGACGACACGGCGCGCTCGGAACGGGCCGAGATGATGCAGCAGTACGTGAGCAACGTCGCCGCGGACCGCGTCGCCGAACACCGCGGCGGCCCCGCATTCGACTACATCCAGGTTCGTGTGGTCACCCACCCCGTCGCCGCGCCCGGCGCGGACGTCCGGAACAGCACGCGGACACCTGTCGAGAAGCGGCTGCTGCCCTGGTGGAAGGTGACTCGTCATGGCAAGTGAGCACCGGCACGAGTTCCCCCTCCAGGCAGGCGCACCGGATCGTCCAACAGGTCCGGGTCCAGCTCCGGGGCCGGACCCGGCCACCGGCTCGGCCCAGAACCGGCTCCGCCTCCAGGGTCGTGCCTACCGGGCGCTCCTCACCGAACAGCCGGTCTCCCTCTACGCCGCCTCGGTGCTGCGCATCGGCTTCGGGTTGCTCTACCTGCTCTTCCTGCTACGCGAGTTCCCGCACCGCCACGAGATCTGGGGGCCGGACGCCCCATGGACTCCCGCACTGGCCGCGCAGCTCTTCGACCAGTCGGGCTGGTACAGCCTCCTGGTCCTGTCGGACAGCCGTACCTGGTTCGAGCTGTGCTACGCGGCGGCTCTCGTGACGTGCGCACTGTTCGCGCTGGGTTGGCGGACCCGGGCCACCGCCGTTCTGTTCGCCGTCATGGTGGCCTCCTTCCATGCGCGAGCGATCTTCATGACGGACGGGGGTGACAACCTGATCCTGCTGATGTCCCTTTACCTCGTGCTCACCGCGTGCGGTCGGCGCTGGTCCCTGGACGCGCGGAGGGCTCGGCGGAGGGCGGCCGGTCCGGCCGGCGCGCCGGAGCGGGTGAAAAGCTTCTCCGCGCAGCAGTTCCACGCCGCCCGCACCACCCTGGTCACGGTGGTGCACAACTGCGGCATGTTCGTCATCGCGGCTCAGGTCTGCTTCCTGTACGGATCAGCCGGCCTCTACAAGGTCCAGGGCTCGTTCTGGGCCGACGGAACCGCACTCCACTACGTCCTGCACCTCGAACTCTTCCAGCCCTGGCCCGCGCTCTCCCACTTCGTGGACCAGTACCCGCTGGCGATCGCGGTCATCAGCTATCTGACCGTTCTCACCCAGGTCGCCTTCCCGTTCGTGCTGTTCGGCAGACTCAAGTACCCCGTGCTCGTGGTGCTGCTCGGCATGCACCTGGGCATCGCGGTGCTGCTGGGGCTGCCGTTCTTCTCGGGCGCCATGATCATCGCGGACGCCGTGTTCCTTCCCGACCGCTTCTACGCCGCCCTGCCCCGCCTGTGGCGGCGGACGGCTCAGCGGTGGGGCAGGCGGCGCAACCCCCAGGAGGAGGCGCAGGTCGGATCAGTCCCCGCGCAGGGCAGGCACGAGCTCCCCAGCCTGAGCGTGCGCTGACTCCCGCTGCGGCCGGCGGCTGGGTGTTCACCACATCGGGGCGGTCGGCGTATACGATCCGGCCGTCCCGCACTACGCTGCTCAGGGGCGCAGGGCCGATGCAGGGCGAGGGTGATGAGGGCCGTGAGGTTCCCGGGCAAGGTGGTGACCGTCGCGTGTGTGGTGGCGTTGTCCGTCACCGGCGCGGCGGCGGCTCTGGGTGCCCTGACCACGGGCGACCGGCCGGCCGCGCCGCGCACCCAGGCGGCCGAGGTCACCGTCGCGGTGACCGCCGAGGCGCAGTCCGAGCTGCGGCGACTGAAGTCGGCGGGGCTGCCGGTGGAGCACGAGGCGACGCTGACCCCCGCGACCGACCCCGACCACCTGCTGGGCCGCGCGGACGGCTACCGCAGCAAGGTGTCGTTCGAGGACGACCGGGTGGACGGCGGGCTGGTGGCCGACAACGACCCGGGCAGTGTGGCGCTGGGCGGGGTCATCGAGGTCTTCGCGGACGCGGAGGCCGCCCGGGAGCGCGCGCAACGCCTCCAGGACGAGGCGGTGGGCATTCCCGCCCGGGCCGAGCGCGGCTACCTCTCGGGCCGGGTGCTGCTGCGGCTCAGCCCGTACCTGGACGAGACGCACGCCGAGCGGTACCGCGAGGCGCTCGGCGCCGACCCGGTGCCGACGTCCGGCCCGGCCCCCGACGTACGTGAGGTCTGACGACGTAGGCGCGGTCTGACTGCCGGGCAGCAGCGCCCGAAGCCCCGGAAGCGTGCGGCGAATCCGGTCAGCCGCGGACGCCCTGGAAGCGGTCGCCGATGGTGAGGGTGAGCACGCCGGGCGCGCTGCCGCCGGAGGTGGTGGCGGCGCCCGGTACCCGGCCGGACAGCACGGAGGCGTGGGTGGCGAGGCCGTCCGGGTAGGTGATGGTGGTGCGGGAGACGTCCTCGGGGGCGTTGCCGGTCAGCACGACCTGGAAGCCCGCCCCGCGCAGGTCCTCCGCGACCTCGGCGGCCTTGCCGGGCGTACCCGTGCCGTTGAGGACCTGGACGCGGACCTGGGACGGGGTGATCGCGCCGCTCCTGCGGGCGCTGGCCTCCAGCGCCTTCTTGTTCACCTCGCGGTCCTTCGCCAGTGAGGTGAACAGCGTCTCGGCCTGCGGGTACTGCCACACCACGTTGGCCTTGTCCGTGGGCACGTCCCGCTCGCGCGGGTAGTTGGGCACGGTCAGGAAGGTCAGCCGGTTCGCCGGGATGCCCTTGACGCTGGAGGCGAGGTCGTACAGCGGGCGGATGCCGGCGAGGTCCTTGTCCGTGGTGAGCGAGGACGTGAACGCCTCCAGGAAGCCGTAGAGCGCCGCCGGGTCGGTCAGTTTCGTCTGCGCCTTCGCGGCGAGCGCCTCCATGAACTCCTGCTGGCGGCCGATCCGTCCCAGGTCGCTGCCGTCGCCGATGCTGTAGCGGGTCCGGACGTAGCCGAGCGCGTTCTCGCCCTTGAGAGTCTGGCAGCCGGCCTCGAGCTGGAGGTGCGCCTTCTTGTCGTTGATGGCCGTCTCGGGGCAGACCTCCACCCCGTCGACCGCGTCGACCATGCCCTTGAAGCCGTTGAAGTCCATCGACATGTAGTGGTCGATGCGCAGCCCGGTGTTGTGCTCGACGGTCTTGATGGCGCAGGCGGCGGCGCCGCTGACGTCGCCGCTCATGCCGCCGATCGCGTACGCCTCGTTGATCTTGAAGTGGTGGGGTGCGGAGGTGTTGCCGTTGCCCTTGTCGCAGGAGGGGATCTCCACCCACGAGTCACGCGGCAGGGAGACGACCGTGGCCCACTTCCGGTCGGCGGCGACGTGCACGATCATCAGCGTGTCGGACTGCATGGTGGTGAAGCCGCCGCCGTACTCGTCCCCCATGCCGTCGCGGCTGTCGGAGCCGACGACGAGGATGTTCTTCGCACCGGGCGTCAGGCTGACGGGCCGGTTGTCGCCGAGCCGGTCGTCGAAGTCGGCGGCGTCGATGTTGCCGTCCAGGCGGTGGTACATCCACGCGAGCGTGCCGCCGCCCCCGAGCACCAGCAGCGCGGTCACGCCGGCGCCCCACACGACGGCCCTGCGGCGCTTGCGCGGTTCCTTCGGCGCCGCGCGGCGTGCCCGCCGACCGCCCGAGGCAGCGCGTACTCCTCGTGTACCGGCCACGTCTCCGCCTTCCGCCCGACTCGTGCGGGCCCGCCCTGGTCCAGCGCCCGCTGCAACGGCCCTCGGCGTCCTCGCGGAGGGCCGGCGGCAGCCGGCGAAGGGCCGACGGTACCAACAAGGTCACGATCGAGACGAGGCCGGAGGTTACAAATCTGTTCCGCGGGGTACACCCGCACGCCCCCGAGCGCCGCACACGGCGGTTTCTCCGGCCGGAGCGGGCAGGTCGCAGGCGGGTGTCCCCGGGGTCAGACGGTGCTCAGAGGTCGAACTCGTGCGGGGCGATGCCCAGCGCGAAGCACGCCTCCTTCACCACGGCCCGCTCGCTCTGGTCGAAGTGACCGTCGGCGCCGCCGATGACGATGCCGATCTGCACCACGGCCCGCGCCTCGTTGGGCTTCTTCTGGACCTTGCCGATGATCTGCATCAGCTCGACCTTGCCGAACTCGAAGTCGGTGGTCAGCTTCTGGCAGTTGTCGTTGAACCGCTGCTGGAGGTCACCCGCGGGGAAGTTCTGCAGCACCTCGTTGGAGGAGATCAGGGACGCCACCCGCTGCCGCTCGGACGCGTCGACGGAACCGTCCGCGGCGGCCACCAGCGCGCACATGGCCATGCTGGCGTCACGGAACCCGCCGCTCTTGAGGTCGTTCTTCTTCGCGTTGAGCTGGGTCTGCATCGAGGCAGCGGAGTCCTTGATCCGGTCCCACAGAGCCATGCCATCTCCTTTGTCGATATGGGTAGTCGCCGCTTGGGCAACGGCCCAGCGGCCCGATCAGTGCCCGGCCCGCGCGCCGGCCCCGATTTCCGGCCCGATCAGCCGTCGTCGCCGCCGTCATCGCCGCTGTCGTCACCGTCGTCGCTGTCGTCATCGTCGAGCATCTCCGAGACTGCGTAGGCGCCGAGCGCGCCCACCGCCACCCCGGCGGCCGCACCGGCGACGACCGTACCCATCCCCGGCCCGGAGCGCTGCGGCTCGACCTGCCCGTAGGGGGCGTGGTGCGGGTCCTGTCCGTAGGGCGCGCCCTGCCCGTGCTGGCCGTACTGCCCGTGGTGGCCGGCCAGTTCAGCCAGCCAGCCGTCGACCTCGGCGTCCCAGTCGATCCGGCCCGCGTCCGCGTGCGCGACCGTGTGGCGGTTGACGGCGTCGTGGCCGCGCCGCCGGTCGGCCTCCAGTACGACCTCAACGGTGTCCGGATTGGCCAGAAAAGACACCTCCACCTGACGCATCGCGTGCGCGTGGCGGGCCGGCGGGGTGAGTTCGATCTCCTGGTAGAACGGCAGCGTCTGGCCGGTGCCGTGGATGTGGCCGAGTTCGAGGTCGGCCGAGGTGAACGCGGCGCCGAGTCGCCCCAGCGCCTCCAGCACGGCCTCCTGCACCGGCAGCGGACCCACCCGGAAGTCGTCCAGGTCGCCCTTGTCACGGGCGCCGGCGACCGCCACCTCGGTCCGCACGCCGAGCCCCACGCCCAGCGGCTGGCCGTGCAGTTCGGTGAGCGGCGTCTCCCACGCCAGGGCCAGCGTGAACGGCACGTCCAGCTCCTGCCCGGCGGCCAGCGCGAAGCCGCCGCCGACCTCGACCCGGTCGAAGACGACGAGCCCCTCGCTCTCCCCGTCCCCGTGCTCGGCCTCCACGCGTGCCACCAGTTCGAGCACCAGGTGCTCGATCCGCGCGTCCGACCGGCCGCCGCTCAGCCGCACCCGGCCGGTCAGATCGCCTCCGGGCAGCACCGGGCCCGGGTCCAGGACCGTGTCGACGGACGGGCCGCCCACCCCCAGCGCGCCGAGCAGCTTCTTGAACACCATCGCGGTGTCGTCTCCTTCGGGTCGTCTCCGACGGGTTTCCCGCACGCCCACGGTGGCAGGCGGCCCCTGCGGGGGAGGGCCGGCGGGATACGACCCGCTGGCGCCACCGTGCCCCACGCCGCGCCGCCACCGGCGATTTCCCGCCAGTCCCGTGACAGTGGAGGGTCGCATGAGCACACAGGGTGGTGGGCACCCTCGATGAGCCCTCGATCAGCCGCGCACGGTGAAGCGGTCCCGCTCTACGATGGGTTCTCCACGTTCTCACCGCCGGGTCGCCCGACCCGGCACATCGAAAGGAGCCGCAGTCCAGCCATGGGCGAACCTCCCAGTACCTGCCGTGCGCATCCCTCCCCGAGTCCGCAGCCCGCGGGCCTGACGCCGGGAGCGGGGGTGGCACGGTGACCGAAGTACTGCTGCTGCTCCTGGCGCTGGCGCTGACGCTGGCGTGCGCGGTGTTCGTCGCCGCCGAGTTCTCGCTGACCACGGTCGAGCGCGGCGCGCTGGAACAGGCCGCGCGTTCCGGGGAACGCGGCGCGGAGAGCGCGCTGAAAGCGGCCCGCACCCTGACGGTCCAGCTCTCCGGAGCCCAGTTGGGCATCACGGTGACGTCTCTGGTCATCGGCATGCTGTCGGAGCCCTCGCTGGCGGCGCTGCTGCGCGGCCCGCTGGAGGCCGCCGGACTGCCCGGCGGACTGGTGTCCTCGGTGGCGCTGACGCTCGGTGTGGTGATCTCCACGGTCGTGCTGATGGTCGTGGGCGAGCTGGTACCGAAGAACTGGGCGATCTCCAGCCCGCTGGCCGTCGCCAAGGTGGTGGCCGGCCCGCAGCGCGGTTTCACGACCGCTTTCGGACCGTTGATCCGGCACCTCAACAGCACCGCGAACCGACTGGTGCGGCGCCTCGGCCTGGAGCCCACCGAGGAACTGGCGTCCACCCGCACCCCGGCCGAGCTGGTCTCGCTGGCCCGGCACGCGGCTGCCGAAGGGGCGATCGAGGCGGACTCCGCCGAGCTGTTCGTCCGCACCCTGCACCTGAACGAGCTGACCGCGGAGAACGTCATGACCCCGCGGGTCGACGTCAAGGCGCTGGACGCGCACGCGACCGCCGCCGACGCGGCCAACCTGACCCTGGCCACCGGCCTGTCCCGCTTCCCGGTCTACCGCGACACCCTCGACGACGTGATCGGGACCGTGCACATCAGGGACGTGCTGGCCCTGGACGAGGAGGAGCGGGCGGACGTCACGGTCGCCGCGCTGGCCGGTGAACCGCTGCGCGTCCCGGACAGCCTGCTGGTGGACCGGCTGCTGGAACGGCTGCGGGACAGCCGGACGATGGCCGTGGTGGTCGACGAGTACGGCGGCACCGCGGGCGTCGCCACGCTGGAGGACATCGTCGAGGAGGTCGTCGGGGACGTCCGCGACGAGCACGACCCCGAGGAGGCCCCCGACCTGGCCGACGCCGGCACCACCGAGGACGGCAGGCCGGTGTGGGAGGCCGACGGCAGCGTACGCATGGACCAGCTCGGCGTCATCGGCCTGGTAGTGCCCGACGGCCCTTACGAGACGGTGGCGGGGCTGCTCGCCGCCGAGCTGGAGCGCATTCCCGAGGAGGGCGACCGGGTGGAACTGGAAGGCTGGCGGCTGGCGGTGCTGCGCACCGAGCACCACCGTGCGGACCGGGTCCGGCTCACCGGCCCCGCGCAGTACCGTGACCAGCGGCTGGAGGACGCACGATGACCGGGCTGCAACTCACCATCGGCATGCTGATGATCGGCGTCAACGCCTTCTTCGTCGGCGCCGAGTTCGCACTGATCTCGGTCCGGCGCAGCCAGATCGAGCCGCTGGCGAAGGCGGGTGTGAAGCGGGCCAGGACGGTGCTGTGGGGCCTGGAGCACCTGTCTGCGACCATGGCCACCGCCCAGCTGGGCATCACCGCCTCCTCGCTGGTGCTGGGCGCGGTCGCCGAGCCGGCCATCGCGCACCTTCTGGAGCCGGTGTTCGAGGCGGTCAACATGCCGTCCGCGCTGGTCCACCCGATCGCGTTCGCCGTGGCGCTGACCGCGGCGACCTACCTGCACATGGTGCTGGGCGAGATGGTGCCGAAGAACATCGCACTGGCCGCGCCGGACCGCACCGCGCTGGTGCTCGGCCCGGCGCTGGTGTGGCTGACCCGGGTGCTGCGCCCGGTCATCTTCGGCATCAACGCCCTGGCGAACCGGCTGCTGCGGCTGCTGCGCGTCGAGCCGAAGGACGGCGTCGAGTCGGTGTTCACCGACGACGAGCTGGTCCGCATGGCGGAGGACTCCAGCGCCGCCGGACTGCTCGGCCCCGGCGACAGCCGCCGGCTGCGGGACGCGCTGGAACTGGGCAAGCGGCCGGTGGGGGCGGTCCTGGTGCCGCTGAGCCGCATGGTGACGGTGGGGCACCGCGTCACGCCGCGCGAGCTGGAGCGGACGGCGACGAGGTCCGGCTTCTCCCGGCTGCCGGTGACCGGGCCGACCGGCGGCGTGCTCGGCTACCTGCACGTCAAGGACAGCCTGGGGGCAGCCGTGCGGGACCAGCCGTTCGCCCGTGAGGCGCTGCACTCCATCCCGCAGGTCCGCATCGACACCCCGCTGGACGACACTCTGACCGCGATGCGCGCCACCGGCACGCACCTCGCGGCGGTCACCGGCGAGCAGGGTGCGCTGCTGGGCTTCGTCACCATGGGTGACGTGCTGGCCGCACTCGTCGGCCCGCCCCAGCCCGTCGGCTGACGGCCCCGGTCCGGACGGGCCGCGACGCGGACGCCCCGGCGCCCGGCCCGGAAAGGGCCCGGCGCCGGGGCGTTCCGCGTTCCGCACGCCTGGGACGCAGGGGAGCCGCCGGGGGTCAGGGGCGGGGCTCAGCGGGGCGGAGGCTCAGGGGGCGGGGGCGGTGAGGGAGCGCTGCACGACGGGGCCGAGCCAGGCGACGACCTCGGCGTGACTGAGCGCGACCGCGGGCGGCAGGCGCAGCACGTAGCGGGTGAGGGCCATGCCGAGCACGTGCGAGGCGACCAGCACCGCGCGGGTGGGCGCCTCGGCGGGGTCGGGGACCACGGCCCGCACCACGGGGGCGAGCTGTTCGGCGAAGACGGCCCGCATGCGCGCCGCGCCGGCCTCGTGGGTGACGCCGACCCGCAGCAGCGCGGCGAGCACACCGTCCTCCTCCCAGCGGCGCAGGAAGTGCGCGACGAGGCGGGCACCGGCCTGCTCGGCCGGGAAGGCGGTGAGGTCGGGCAGTCGCAGATCGATCTCGGAGGCGGCGGCGAACAGCCCCTCCTTGTTGCCGTAGTACCGCATCACGAGCGAGGGGTCGATCCCGGCGGCGGCGGCCACCGACCGGATGGTCGCCCGCTCGTACCCGTCGGCGGCGAAGCGCTCCCGGGCCGCGGCGAGGATCGCCGCCCGGGTGGCGTCGGAGCGCCGGGGGGACGCGGGGCGCGCGGTTGGATCGGTCATGCACCTCAGCGTATGCCCACAGCCGTTGACATCCGGCCTGGCGCCTCCTATGTTGCCAACAAGCGTTGACATCAACCCCGGTGTCCGCCCGGCCGGCGGCCCGACCCCCGGAGGCGCGCATGACGGCCACGAACCCGACGGCGGATGTCCTGGTGGTGGGCGCCGGGCCCGTCGGCCTGCTGCTCGCCGGCGACCTGGCCGCCGCCGGCCGGTCCGTCACCCTCGTCGAACGCCGCCCGCACGGCGTCAGCAACCTGACCCGGGCCTTCGGCGTGCACGCCCGCACCCTGGAGCTGCTCGACGCCCGCGGGCTGGCCGACCCGCTGGTGGCCACCGGGCACCCGCTGACCGAGCTGCGGCTGTTCCGCCGGCTGTCGCTGGACCTCGGCTCCCTGCCCAGCCGCTTCCCGTTCCTGCTCGTCACCCCGCAGTACGAGGTCGAGCGGCTGCTGGAGCAGCGGGCGCTGGAAGCGGGCGTGCACTTCCGCCACCACACCGAACTGACCGGCGTCGACCAGGACGCGGACGGCGTCACCGCCCGGCTGCGCGAGGCCGACGGCACCGCCACCACGCAGCGGGCCGCCTACCTGGTGGGCACGGACGGCCACCGCAGCAGCGTCCGCCAGGCGCTCGGCATGCCCTTCCCCGGCACCTCGGTGGTGCGGTCCCTGGTGCTCGCCGACGTGCGCCTCGCCGCTCCCCCGGGCGACACCCTGACCGTCAGCGGCACCGGGCACGCCTTCGTCTTCGTCGCGCCCTTCGGCGACGGCTGGTACCGCCTCTTCGGCTGGCGCCCCGAAGCCGGACCGCGCCCCGAGCAGCCGTCCGCGGAAGCGCCGGTCACGCTCGACGAGCTGCGCGGGCTGGCCAGGGACGCGCTGGGCAGCGACCTCGGCATCGGCGAGGCCCGCTGGATGTCGCGCTTCCACAGCGACGAACGCCAGGTGCCCGCCTACCGCACGGGCCGTGTCCTGCTGGCCGGGGACGCCGCCCACGTCCACTCCCCCGCGGGCGGCCAGGGCATGAACCTCGGCCTCCAGGACGCCGCCAACCTGAGCTGGAAGCTGGCCGAGGTCACCGCCGGAAGGGCCGGTGACTCCCTGCTGGACAGCTACCACCGCGAACGCCACCCGGTGGGGCGCGAGGTGCTGCGCAGCAGCGGCGCCCTGATCCGGATGGCGATGGCCCGCACCCCTCTCCACCGCGCCCTGCGCGGCCTGCTGGCGCGCGCGGTGAGCGGCGTCGGTCCGCTGCGCCGCACGGCGGTCGGCGCGGTCACCGGCGTCGGCGTGCGCTACCGGGCGCCCGAGGGCGCGCACCCGGCCGTCGGCCGCCGGGTGCCCGACCTGCCGCTCGCCGACGGCGGCCGGCTGTACGAGGCGCTGCGCACCGGCGGCTTCGTCCTCGTCACGCCCCGACCCCTCCCGGGCGGCCGGCCGGCGCCCGCGGTCCCGTGGACGGAGGTGCCCGGCACCGGCGGCCGGACCCTGCTGGTCCGCCCGGACGGCCACCTGGCGTGGCAGTGGCCCGGGACGCCGACCCGCGAGGACGTCGCCGCAGCCCTCACCCGTGCCCTGCGCTGACCAGCTGCCCCCACCGGGGGCCGCGTCGCCGTTGGGGGCGGTGTGCTCCGGACCGCGCCTGGCGGCGGCGGACGGTCCGGAGCAGGGATCACTTGCGGCCGGGGTCCGATCCCTTGCCCTTGTCGGGCTCGCCCCGGGTGTTGGCCAGCCGGATCACCACCCGCTCCGGGGAGTCGGCGTTGAGCACGTACGGGCCGGTCACGGGCTGGGCGGGCACCCGGTAGCCCTCCGGCACGTCCGTCTCCCGCAGGTAGTAGACGCCCTCGGGCTGGTCGGCGAAGACGCACCGGCCCGTAGCGCTGGTGGCGCAGCCCGGGTCGACCAGGGTGTCGGGGGTGCGGCCCGCGGTCTGCAGCCCGGTGCGGTTGTTGCTCTCCCGCCACAGCTCGAAGACGGCGCCCCGCAGCGGCTTGCCGGTGGCGGCGTCGCGCTTCATCACGACCAGGTCGGCACGCTTGTCCGGCGCCGGGGCGGGCTCGTTGCGCACGGTCACGCTGACGCCGCGCTGGGCGTTCTCGGCGGTGACGGCGAGCGGGCCGAAGACCGAGGGGTCGGGCAGCCGGTAGCCGTCGGGGGCGGCGGTCTCCTGCCAGTAGTAGCTGCCCGGCTCGATCGAGCGGGCGCAGCGGCCGTCGTCGCCGGTGGTGCACACCTCGCCGACGGCGGTGTCCGGGGTGGCCCCGGTGGTCTGGAGGCCGCTGGTGCCGTTGCTCTCCCGCCACAGCTGGAACCGGGCGCCGGGCAGTGCCTCCCCGGTTTGCGCGTCCCGCTTGACCACCGCGACGGTACCGATGACGGGCACCGGACGGCCGCAGTCCGGCAGGTCGCCGTCGAACGGGTAGGCGTGGAGTTCCTGGCCGCTGCCGACGGTCGGTGACCCGTGGGTCAGCGACCCGGCGGTGAAGAGCCGGCCGTTGACGCCGGGCACCGTCACCTCGGTCTCGCCCGCCGGGTTGCCGGCGAGCACGCTGCCCTGGAACTGGCCGGTGCCGGTGAGCACCACCTGGGTGGCCCGGGGGAAGTTCCACAGCAGTCGGCCGCGGAGCCCGTTGAGCGGGTCGTCGTCGGTGATGCCGCCGCTGTAGGTGCTGATCGTCCGGGCGTCGCCCAGCACGTTGACCAGGACGGTCGCGCCCGCCGGGATGCCGCGGAACACCAGGCCCTGCTGTGCGCCGCGCGGGCCGGTGAGGTCGAAGTCGACGGTGAAGACCTGGAGCGCGGAGGTGCCGTCGCCGGTGAACACCGTCTCCCCGCCGCGGTTGACGGCGGTACCGGTGGCGGGCCGCGGGATGTTGCCGTTGGGGTAGGCGTAGCAGGTGGCGGCGTCGGTCAGTTCGGCCCGCAGCGAGCGGTAGGGCCTGGTCGCCTCGGCGTCCCGCACCACCCGCGAGCGGATGTCGCCCAAGGCGTCCGCTGAGTGCCGGACCACGCCGCCCTCGGCGAGCAGCCGCTTGCCGTCGGCGACGGTGACGCCACCGCCGCTGACCAGCCAGTCCGACCCGGCGGGCGGCGGCACTCGCGAGCCGACGCCGACCTCGCCCACGTTGTAGATGTCGCCGCCCCGGGTGCGGTTCATGTCGAAGGCGCCCAGTGTGACGACCCGGCCCTCCGCCTCGGCGGCGCCGCCACGCACCCGGAAGTCACCGCCGACGAAGATGTTGACCGCCTCGTCCCGTCCGGCGATCGGCCCGTTGCCGATGGCCGGGTGGGTGGCCGGGCAGTCGTCGCCCACACACGGGCCCAGCCCGGCGGGCAGCGGCGCGGCCTGCGCGGGCGGGCTCTGCGGCCCGAGGCCCCCGAGGCCCCCGAGAACAAGGACGGGCGCCAGCACGGCCACCACGGCCCGCCACAGCCATCGGCTCTCTCGCTTCTTCTGATTCACCGTCTGCTCACAGCTCCCCGCAAGACCCCGATGGGCCGATACGTTGATATGACAGTGACCATTGAGGCCCGGCCGTGCCCCGCCGACGGGCCCCGACACCATTCCGGGGCCAAGTCCCACCCGAACGGCCCCGCGTGGCACGCAGACCCCCGCATTCCACGCAGACCCCGCATGCCACGCGCTGCGCCCCGCGACCGGTGCGGGTCGCGGGGCGCGAAGGCGGGTTCCGGGTCGTGCGGGCGTCGGGGCGTGCGGGTGCTCGGGCCCCCCGGTGCTCGGGTTCCCTACCGTTGGCGGGTGTAGAGCACGCCGACCTTGTCGAGTTCGTCGCCGGAACGGCCGTGGAAGCCGGAGATCGCGTAGCCGGGCGGCGCGGTGAAGGTCGTGCAGTCGGAGGTGGGCGTTCCGCCGGAGAGGGTGCGGCCCGCGCTGGTGGTGAACCGCGCGGAGAAGATGCGCGTGCGGTCGTTCCGCTTGCCCTGGCAGACCTGCAGCGAGGTGGCGTGCTCGTCGGCGGCGAGCGTCAGCGACACGGGCGTGCCGCCGTTCCCGCCGTGCGCCAGCTCCGGCCCCTCGGCCGGTGTCAGCCCGATCCGGTCCACCCGCGCTCCCGCCCGCAGCGACAGCCGGACGGCCCGCGAGTCGGCGGCCACCCGGTTGAGGTCGTTGAAGTAGTCGCCGTGCGGACCGCCGAAGCGGTCGCTCATCCGGAACGCCGGGTCCACCTGCCAGGAGAAGTCCGCCGCGATCGGGTAGTGGTCCGACAGCGGGCGGTCGGCGGCGTCGCGGAAGGCGGCGTTGTCGTTGCGGTAGTCGGTCGCGGTGAGCGCGAGGTGCTTGCTGCCCCGGTAGAGGATCTTGTCGACCACCTCGCAGCTCTCGGTGACCGCCGCGTCGTCGCAGACCAGCGCCGGCGAGCCCGGCGCCGGAGGCGTGCCGCCCCTGGCCCGTTCCACCCAGGCGTCGGTCAGGCCGTTCGCCGCCGCGAAGTCCGCGATGGTGTCCCCGGAACGGGTGTAGCGGGTGTTGGTGTCGCCGGCGACGATCACCGCGCTGCCGTCCGAGCGGGTGCGGATGAACTGGGTGAGCTGTGCCAGGTTGGCCCGCCGCGCGGCGAGGTCACCGGGCTCGACGCCCGCGTCCGCGTGCACGTTGTAGAGGTCGATCCACACCCCTTCGGCCAGCCGGAGCCGCTGGTACGTGAAGCCCTTGGGTGTGAGGCAGTCGCCCGAGCCGATCGAGCAGTCCTTCCACTTCACCCGCTCGAAGTCCCCGGTGTCATAGGGGAGATGGGCGAGCGAGTTGAGACCGCTGCCGAACGGGACGCCGCCGCTCGTCGGCGTGCGGTACGGGTGTTCGTCGGCCGCGTAGAGCGCGGCGTGGTAGTTGAAGTCCTCCTGGACGTGCACCACGTCGTACGGGTCGAGGCGTGCCCCGATGATCGGGGTGTTGGTCGCCGGGTCGCCGTTGTTGAACAGGTCGGGCAGTCCGGCGACGTTGTAGCTGAGCACGGACAGCGAGCCGCTCTCGGCGGACGACGCGGAGGCCGGCAGCGCCTGAGGGGCGGAGGAGGCCGGGGCGGTGGCGGGCGCGGACCGGGCTGACGCGGGGGCCGCCACGGCGGCGAGAGCCGCTGCCAAAGCGACGGCGACAAGAGGGCGACCGAGCATGTACTGCCTCCAACTCCCGTGATCGAGGGGGCTGATGGAAGCAGAAGTCCGCCCGCGCGTCGACCCTTTCGACGTACGGAACCGTCGCGGGGAGCCAGGACGGCACCCCGCATCCGCCGCTCGCCGCGCCCCTACTCGCAGATGTGGCGCAGGTAGGCGCGCGGGTCCGCGAGGTAGCGCCGCCAGTGGTCGACGAGGGCCAGCTCGTGCCATTCGGCCGGGTGCGCGCCCCGCTCGTCGACCTCCAGGATCTGCGCACCGGGCAGTGCGGTGAGCAGCGGCGAGTGCGTGGCGCACACGATCTGCGACCCGGAGTCGGCGAGCTGGTGGAGCAGACCGACGAGTTGCAGGCAGGACGCGAACGACAGCGCCGCCTCCGGCTCGTCCAGCACGTACAGGCCGGGCCGCCGGAAGTGCTCCTGGAAGGCGGCGAGAAAACCCTCGCCGTGGCTGACGTCGTGGACGGGCACCCCCTCCCCCTCCAGGGCGTGCATCGCCGTCTCGGCCCGGAGGAAGAACCCGCGCCGGCCCGTCCGCGGGCCGCGCACCATGCGCCGCCCGGACGCGGTGGCGTCGAACCGGACGCGCTCGCCCAGCGGGGAGCGCGCCCGGTCCGAGACGTGCCGGTAGCCGGCCCGGCCGCCGTACGGGTCGAGCCCGAACCCCTCGGCCAGGCCCTCGACCAGCGTGGACTTGCCCGAGCCGTTCTCCCCGACCAGGAACGTGACGGGGGCGGAGAACCGCAGCCCGCCGTCGTCCAGCAGCTGCCGGACGCACGGCACCGACCACGGCCAGCGCCGCCCCTCCTCCCCTTGCAGTTCCGGCGGCAGGTGGGCGTAGGCACGTTCGATGAGCATGCGGGCAGGCTATGGGCTGTCCCGCTCTGACACCCCCTCCGTGATCATGTACGCGCCGCGTCTTCGCTAACCTGCCAGGGGCACGCGGACCGCCGGTCCGGGTGCCGCACCGCACGTGCCGAACCGAACCGTGCCGAACCGTGCCGAACCGAGGAGACAGCGATGACCACCAGCCGTACCGCGGTGATCACCGGCGCCAGCAGCGGCATCGGGGCGGCCACCGCCCGGCAGCTCGCCGACGCGGGCTACCGGGTGGTGCTGACCGCCCGGCGCGAGGACCGCGTCAAGGCGCTGGCCGAGGAGCTGAACGCGGCCGGCCGGGAGGCCGTAGCCCACTCGCTCGACGTCACCGACCGGGACGCGGTGGCGGCCTTCGCCGCCGGCCTGGACCGGGTCGACGTGCTGGTCAACAACGCCGGGGGCGCTCTCGGCACCGAGTCGGTGGCCGAGAGCGACCCGGGCGACTGGCGGGCCATGTACGAGGTGAACGTGCTGGGGGTGCTGCACGTCACCCAGTCACTGCTGCCCGCCCTGACGGCGTCGGGCGACGGAACCGTGGTGGTCGTCACCTCCACCGCCGGACACGCCGCGTACGAGGGCGGCGGCGGTTACGTCGCGGCGAAGCACGGGGCGCACGCGCTGGCGGCGACGCTGCGCCTGGAGCTGTGCGGCGAACCGGTCCGGGTGATCGAGGTCGCGCCGGGCATGGTGCAGACCGACGAGTTCGCCCTGACCCGGTTCCGCGGCGACGCCGACCGGGCCGCCGCCGTGTACGCCGGCGTCCCGGACCCGCTGACCGCCGACGACGTGGCGGACACGGTGACCTGGGCGGTGACCCGCCCCCCGCACGTCAACATCGACCTGCTGGTGGTGCGTCCCCGCGCCCAGGCCGCCAACCACAAGGTCCACCGGCGGAGCTGACAGCGCGGGGTGCACCGTCAACCCTTCACACAGACGACCTGCCGAAGCGCCGCCACGATCTCGACCAGGTCCCCCTGCCTGGCCATCACCTGCTCGATCGGCTTGTAGGCCGCCGGGATCTCGTCCACCACCCCGGCGTCCTTGCGGCACTCCACACCGCGGGTCTGGTGCTCCAGGTCCGCGGCCGTGAAGCGCCGCTTGGCGGCGTTCCGGCTCATCCGCCGACCCGCGCCGTGCGACGCCGAGTTGAACGACGCCGCGTTGCCCAGGCCGCGCACCACGTACGAGCCGGTGCCCATCGAGCCGGGGATGATGCCCAGCTCGCCGGCGCCCGCGCGGATCGCACCCTTGCGCGTGACCAGCAGGTCCATGTCCTCGTACCTCTCCTCCGCGACGTAGTTGTGGTGGCAGGAGATGACGTCCTCGAAGAGCGGCTTCGCCTTCTTGAACTCGCGCCGCACCACGTCCTGGAGCAGCGCCATCATCACCGCGCGGTTGCGCCGGGCGTACTCCTGCGCCCAGAACAGGTCGTTGCGGTAGGCCGCCATCTGCGGGGTGTCGGAGACGAACACGGCGAGGTCGCGGTCGACCAGGCCCTGGTTGTGCGGCAGCTTCTGCGCCTGGCCGATGTGGTACTCGGCCAGCTCCTTGCCGATGTTGCGCGAGCCGGAGTGCAGCATCAGCCACACCGCGTCCTCGGTGTCGACGCACACCTCGATGAAGTGGTTGCCGGAGCCGAGCGTGCCCATCTGCTTCTCCGCCCGCTCGTGGCGGAACCTCACCGCCTCGGCGACCGTGCCGAACCGGGACCAGAAGTCGTCCCAGCCGGCTGTGGGGAACCCGTGCAGCCGTCCCGGGTCCACCGCGTCGCCGTGCATGCCGCGGCCCACCGGGATCGCCGCCTCGATGCGCGAGCGCAGCCGGGACAGGTCGCCGGGCAGGTCCGACGCGGTGAGCGAGGTGCGCACCGCGGACATGCCGCAGCCGATGTCCACACCGACCGCCGCCGGGCAGACCGCGCCCTCCAGCGCGATCACCGAACCGACGGTGGCGCCCTTGCCGTAGTGCACGTCCGGCATCACGGCCAACCCCCGGATCCACGGCAGCGTCGCCACGTTCTGGAGCTGGCGCAGCGCGCCGTCCTCGACGGTGGCCGGGTCGGCCCACATGCGGATGGGCACCCGCGCGCCGGGCATTTCGGTGTACGTCATGGTCGGTCATCTCCCCCGAGATACATGGTGGATACCGCCACGTGGCATGACAAAGATGAAAAATCAGACCTGTGGCCGCAAAGCCCCCGCCGGACCGGACGTCCGTACGGTGGGTGCGGTAGACATTGTGTTTTGTCGTCCCCTGTCGGCGCACCGGGTTTTTGCCCGACGGGCCCGGACGCACCGGTCAGCGGGCGGCGGCACAGCCGCCCGCGGCGCCGGTCGGCCGGCACGGGCGCGACGACCACCAGGGCGCAGGACGACGAAGGAGACCGTGTGCAGCGGAAGGCATACCTGGGCGGTGCGGCGGCGGCCACCGCCCTGGCCGTGGGCCTGGTCGCCTGCACGGGCGGCGGCGAGGCGGCCGGCACCGGCGAAGACGCCAAGCCCGGCGGCACGTCCGCGTCCGCGCCGTCGGCCAAGCCCGGCACCTACCGCACGCTGCCCGACCCGTGCGACGCGGTGCCCGAGGCCACCCTGCGCGACCTGCTGACGCCCGGCGCGGCGGACGGCGACGACGCGCAGACCGGCACCCCCGGCACCGGTGACCCGGCGCTGGAGGGCGAGGCCGAGCCGACCTACGACACCGACCGCCGCGTCAGCTGCCGGTGGAAGAGCCCCACCGGCCTCGGCAGCCACCACCTCACGCTCGACTTCGAGCGGGTCGTCTCCTACGACACCGCCGTCAGCGACGACGACCGGGCCGCCGAGCTGTACGAGGACCGGGCCCTGAAGGACCGCATCCCCGCCGAGGCCCCGTCCCCGGCCGAGACCGGTGAGCCGGAGGGCAGCGGCGAGGCGGACGAGGAGGGCGGCGAGCCCGAAACCGGCCAGTCGCCCGGCGCCGGGCAGGGCTCAAGCACACCCGACGCCTCCCCGACCGGCAGTGCGGGCGGAGACAGCGCCTCCGCCCCGTCCTCCGACACCGGCGTGCCGGACCCCGCGTTGGCCCCCCGCCCGCTGGACGGCATCGGCGACAGCGCCTACCTCAACGACGTGCTCGCCACCGCCGACTCCGGCGTGCACCGCGACATCACCCTGGTCTTCCGCTCGGGCAACGTCATCGTGACCGTCGAGTACGACCAGTGGTCCAACGACAAGCGACGGCTCCCCGACAGCGCGGAGCTCCAGAAGAAGGCGCAGAAGCTCGCCGAGCAGCTCGCCGCCAACCTGGCCGGCTGACCCATCGCACACCTGGAAGCGAAGACACACCATGTTCCGTGACACCCCGCAGGCCCAGCAGGCCCAGCAGGTCCCGCAGGACCCCCAGCGCACAGCCCGCCCGCGCGGCGCCGCCGTGCGCCGCGCGCTCGCCCTGGCCGCCGTCCCCGTGCTCTTGGTGGCCGGCTGCTCGTCGGGCGGGGACGGCGGAAGCAAGGAGGCCGCCGAACCGTCGGCGGCGCCCAGCTCTGCCGCGCCCAGCCCCGAGCCGGTGAAGTTCACCACGCTGCCCGACCCGTGCCAGTCGCTGGGCAGGGACCTCGTGCAGGAGGTCGTTCCGAAGGCGCCGCCGGGCAAGAACCTCGGCAGCAAGGACGCGGACGCCTACACCAGTTGCCTGTGGAGCGGGCTGGACGACTTCGAGTACCGGGCGCTGAGCGTCTCGTTCCGCCGGTTCGACTCCGACACCGGCCTGGGCAGCGGCGACGAGCGGGCCACCGAGTACGCCGCACAGCAGGTCGAGGCGGCGACCCGCGACGAGTCCCACAAGGGCGTCAAGGACAGCCCGCTGAAGGACCTCGGCGACGCGGCGACCAACGTCGCGTACGACACCGCCAAGAAGGACGGCAAGAAGTCCGAGGACTACCGCGAGCAGCGCACCGTGGTGCGCTCGGCGAACGTCGTCATCACCGTCGACTACTCCGGCGCCGGGTTCGAGGACGCCAAGACGCCGTCCGCGGACTCCATCGGGAAGGGCGCCGAGAAGGTCGCCGAGAAGGCCCTCTCCGCCCTGGACTGACCGCGCAGGAGGCCGCGGATCGGCCCATGGGGCCCATGCCCGGCCCTCGGGGCTTCCGGCCGGCCCTCGGGGGCCTCCGCCCGGTCATGACCTTGACAGGTGTGCAAGGCTGGGCGCCGCCCGGTGTCCGGGGCGGGGCCCGCCGGCAAGAGGTGGCAACCCGGAGTCTCATGTGGGAGGGGATCGCGGGTGTCCGCGATGAAGCTGAACCGCACGCACCGCGTGCTCATCGGCGTGGTGCTCGTCGGCGCCATGGTGATCGCGGCCATCGGTTTCGCCGGCTCCTACGCGGCGGTGCGCGAACTGGCCGAGGACAAGGGCTTCGGGGCCTTCGCGCCGTTCTTCCCCATCGGCATCGACGCCGGCATCGTCGTGCTGCTCTCCCTGGACCTGCTGCTGACCTGGCTGCGTATCGGCTTCCCGCTGCTACGCCAGACGGCCTGGCTGCTGACGGCCGCCACCATCGCCTTCAACGGCGCCGCCGCGTGGCCCGACCCGCTCGGCGTCGGCATGCACGCGGTGATCCCGCTGCTGTTCGTGGTGTCCGTGGAGGCCGCCCGGCACGCCGTCGGGCGGATCGCCGACATCACCGCCGACAAGCACATGGAGGGCGTGCGGCTGTCCCGGTGGCTGCTGGCGTTCCCGTCCACGTTCCGGCTGTGGCGGCGCATGAAGCTGTGGGAGCTGCGCTCCTACGACGAGGTCATCCGCCTGGAGCAGGACCGGCTGGTCTACCAGGCGCGGCTCCAGGCCCGCTTCGGCCGGGCCTGGCGCCGCAAGGCACCCGTCGAGGCGCTGATGCCCCTGAAACTGGCCCGCTTCGGCGTGCCGCTGACGCAGACCGCGCCGGCCGGCCTCGCGGCGGCGGGCATCGAACCGCAGCTGCTGCCGCCGCAGCCCGCCGCGCCGATGGGGGAGGCCGGAGTCGTCCAGGGGGTGGCGCCGCACGCCCAGGCACTGACGCCGACCGCGTCCGGCGAGGAGGGCCGACAGTCAGCCACCCCCCGGAACGCGCCGGCTGAAGGCGGCCACGGCCCGCACCCCAGGACGCTCGCGGGCGTGTCTCCGCCGGAGCAGCAGACCTCCCAGGACGAGCAGCCGCCGCAGGCCCCGGTGGCGCAGGCCCCGGTGGCGCAGCCACGCGCGGCCGAGCCCGCGCCTGCTCCGGAGCCGGGCCCCGAGCCGTCCCGGAAGCAGGCGTCCCAGCCGCAGCCGCAGCCGCACATCCAGGTGCCGAACGGCGCGGGAGGCATGCGGACCCTGGGCGAGGGCGTACCCGACGTGGTCCCCTCGGAAGAGGAGCTGTACCGGGTGTTCCGGTACTCGATAGTCGGTGAGGGCCTGCCTACACGCGGCGCCTTCGCCTCTGACGTCGAGAGCACGTACGGCGTGCGTCTGGAGCCCCGCGAGCTGAGCCACTACATGGAACGGTTCGAGGCCCGCTTCAACAGCGAACTGATGGAAGACCACATCGCCTAGGTCGGCCACCTCGGGCGTCGGGGCCCGCGGCACTGGACAACCCGCCGCCCCGCGCCCGTGTTCCCGGGCCCGCCCCCACACGCCCACGGGCCCGGGACCGCGCCCGTGGGCGGCGGTCCCGGGCCCCGGGGACGCGGGTGCGGGCGGCTACGCGCCGAGCAGCTTGCGGACGCGGTCCGCGCCGACCGCCAGCAGCAGCGTCGGCAGCCGGGGCCCGGTGTCCCGGCTGACCAGCAGCCGGTACAGCAGCGCGAAGAACGCCCGCTGCGCGGTCTTCAGCTCCGGCGTCGGCTTCGCCTCCGGGTCGAGCCCGGCCTGCAGCTTCGGCACGCCGTAGACCAGCGTGGTCAGGCCGTCCAGCGACCAGTGCGTGTCCAGGCCGTCGAGCAGCAGCCGCAGGCCCTCCCGCCGGCCGTCGTCGAGCGAGGCCAGCAGCTCCGCGTCCGGCTCGTCCCGCACCCGGGTGCGCTGGTCGGCCGGCACCTGCGTGGTGATCCATCGCTGGGCGCGGTCCAGCCGCGGCCGGGTGTCGTCCAGCGAGGTGACGGGCTGCTCCGGGTCCAGTTCGGCGAGGATGCGCAGCGTCTGGTCCTCGGCGCCCTGCGTGATGTCTGCCACCGACGCCAGCGTGCGGTAGGGCAACGGACGTGCGGTGCGCGGCAGTTCACCGGCGGCGGTGCGCACCGAGCGGCCGTGCGCGGCCACGTCGGCGGGCTGGGCGGTGCCCTCGGCGATGCGGCGCTCCAGCGCGTCCCACTCGTCGTAGGTGCGCTGGATCTCCTGGTCGAAGGCGACCTTGAACGCCTGGTTGGGCCGGCGGCGCGCGTAGAGCCAGCGCAGCAGCGGCGCCTCCATGATCTCCAGGGCGTCCGCCGGGGTCGGCACGCCGCCCTTGGAGCTGGACATCTTGGCCATGCCGCTGATGCCGACGAAGGCGTACATCGGCCCGATGGGCTGCGCGCCGCCGAAGACCTCGCGGACGATCTGGCCGCCGACGACGAACGACGAGCCGGGCGAGGAGTGGTCCACGCCGGAGGGCTCGAAGACGACGCCCTCGTAGGCCCAGCGCATCGGCCAGTCGACCTTCCAGACCAGCTTGCCGCGGTGCGACTCGCTCAGCCGGACCGTCTCGCCGTGGCCGCAGCGGCAGGTGTACGCCAGCTCGGTGGTGTCGTCGTCGTAACCAGTGACGGTGGTGAAGTCGGTCTCGCACACCGCGCAGTACGGCTTGTACGGGTAGTACCCGGCGCCGGACGTTCCGTCGTCCTCCGAGGCCGCGCCGGAACCCTCAGCGGCGGCCAGCTCGGCGGCGTCCACCGGCTTCTGGCCCTGCTTCTGCGACTGCTTCTGCCCCTGCTTGCCCCCGGCGGCCGGCCCGGCGCCGTTGCCCGCACTCTTGTCCTTGGTGCGGTAGCGGTCGAGCACGGCGTCGATCGTCGCGCGCTCCCGCATCGCCAGCAGCACCTGGTCCCGGTACGCGCCGGAGGTGTACATCTGCGTCTGGCTGACGCCGCGGAACTCCACGCCCAGCTCGGCGAGCGAGGCGGTCATCGCCGCCTTGAAGTGCTCGGCCCAGTTGGGGTGCTCGCTGCCGGGCGGCGCGGGCACCGACGTCAGCGGCTTGCCGATGTGCTGCTCCCAGGACGCGTCGACTCCGGCCGGGACCTTGCGGTACCGGTCGTAGTCGTCCCAGGAGATCAGGTGCTCGACCTCGTGGCCCCGGCGGCGGATCTCGTCGGCCACCAGGTGCGGTGTCATGACCTCGCGCAGGTTGCCCAGGTGGATCGGCCCCGACGGGCTGAGGCCGGACGCGCACACGATGGGTTTCCCGGGGGCGCGCCGCTCCGCTTCGGCGATGACCTCATCCGCGAAACGGGAGACCCAATCGGCCTCGGGGCTGGTCTGAGCCACGTCCGGTACTTCCTTCTCGTCTGCGCCGGAACGGCGGTGCGCCGGCGCTCGTGCCACTGGTGCGGTACCGGCGGCCCGCCGGGCGGGTCCACCGGCGTCCATTGTCCCATCCGAAGCGGGTACGTCCGCCCGTGGGATACTGGCCGACCCATACCTCTGCTACGGAACGGCTCAGCATCCATGGCTTCGGTCCCTTCCCTCGCCGCAACCGTCCACCAGCGCGTCGCCGACGCCCTGTCGGCCGCCCTGCCGGAGTCCGCCGGCGCCGACCCGCTGCTGCGACGAAGCGACCGGGCCGACTTCCAGGCCAACGGGATGCTGGCCCTCGCCAAGCAGCTCAAGGGCAACCCGCGTGAGCTGGCCGCGAAGGTCGTCGCCGGGCTGCCCGCCGACGACCTGGTGGGCAACGTGGAGGTGTCGGGTCCCGGCTTCCTCAACATCACCGTCACCGACGGCGCGCTGCTGCGCACCCTGGCCGCCCGCGCCGCCGACGAGCGGCTCGGCGTGCCGCTCGCCGAGTCGCCCGGCACCACCGTCATCGACTACTCCCAGCCCAACGTGGCCAAGGAGATGCACGTCGGGCACCTGCGGTCCACGGTGATCGGCGACGCCATCGTGCGCATCCTGGAGCACCGCGGCGAGAAGGTCGTGCGCCGCCACCACATCGGCGACTGGGGCACCCAGTTCGGCATGCTCATCCAGTACCTGATCGAGCACCCCGACGAGCTGGACGGCAGCCCCGCCGACGCGGCGGGCGGTGACGCCTCCGGCGAGGCGGGCGAGGCCGCGATGTCGCGCCTGAACCGGCTGTACAAGGCGTCCCGGGCGCTGTTCGACTCCGACGAGGACTTCAAGAACCGCGCCCGCGACCGCGTCGTGCAGCTCCAGGCCGGTGACGAGGAGACGTACGGCCTGTGGCGGCGCATCGTCGACGAGTCGAAGGTCTACTTCCAGGCCGTCTACGACAAGCTCGACGTCGAGATCCGCGACGAGGACGTCGTCGGTGAGAGCGCCTACAACGACGACCTCCAGCAGGTCGTGAAGGACCTGGAGGCCGCGGGCGTCGCGGTGCGCTCCGACGGCGCGCTGTGCGTGTTCTTCGACGACGTGAAGGGCCCGGACGGCAACCCGACGCCGCTGATCGTCCGCAAGTCCAACGGCGGCTTCGGCTACGCGGCCACCGACCTGGCGGCGATCCGCAACCGGGTCGCCGGGCTGCACGCCGACACGCTGCTGTACGTCGTCGACGCCCGGCAGGCGCTGCACTTCCGGATGGTCTTCGAGACGGCCCGCCGGGCCGGCTGGCTGCCCGAGGGCGCCGCGAGGCAGCTCGCCTTCGGCACCGTGCTCGGCAAGGACGGCAAGCCGTTCAAGACCCGCGAGGGCGAGACGGTCCGGCTGGTCGACCTGCTCGACGAGGCCGTGGACCGCGCCGCGCAGGTGGTGCGCGAGAAGGCCAGGGACCTCACCGAGGAGGAGATCGCCGACCGTGCCGCGCAGGTCGGCATCGGCGCGGTGAAGTACGCGGACCTGTCCACGTCGATGTCCCGCGACTACGTATTCGACCTGGACCGCATGGTGTCGCTCAACGGCGACACCAGCGTCTACCTCCAGTACGCCTACGCGCGCATCCAGTCGATCCTGCGCCGGGCCGGCGACGTCGGGCCCGTCGCCCAGCCGGAGCTGGCGCTGGCCCCGGCCGAGCGCGCGCTCGGTCTGCACCTGGACGAGTTCGGCGACACGCTCGCGGCGGTCGCCGAGAGCTACGAGCCGCACAAGCTGGCCGCGTACCTCTACCAGCTGGCCTCGCACTTCACGACCTTCTACGAGCACTGCCCGGTGCTGAAGGCCGAGGACCGCGCGACGGTGGAGAACCGGCTGTTCCTGTGCCGGCTCACCGCCGACACCCTGCACCGCGGCATGGCCCTGCTGGGCATCCGCACCCCCGCCCGCCTCTGACCGACTCCCGCCCCCGGCCGCCGCCCGCCGGCCACCGGCTTTCGACACGATCCGTACCAACGGCCCGGACTCCTCAGGGAGTTCGGGCCGTCGTGCGTGGTGGCCACGGAGTTGCGCGACCTGCGCCAATCCGGGCCCGGCAGCGCCCCGGCCGGGTTACCGTCCACACGTCCGCCCCCCGCAGAGACGTCGAGAGGAACCCGCATGCGCCTTCCGGAACCGTCCCGCCGCACCGCCCTGCAAGGTCTGGCCGCAGCCGCGGTGGTCGTCGGCTTCGACCCGGCGGCACGCGCCTGGGCCACCGAGCGGAACAGACCGGCCGGCGGCGACTTCGCCCGGACACCCCGCCTGGACGGCACGCTGCTCACCGACCACGCCTCCCGGTCCGCAGCCGCCGACGACTACGGCCACCACGTGCACCGCATGCCAGCCGCCGTGCTGCGCCCCGGCTCCACCGACGACATCGTGAAGATGGTCAGGTTCTGCCGCCGCCACGGCATCCCCGTCGCCCCCCGCGGCCAGGGGCACACCACCAACGGGCAGGCACAGGTCGACAACGGCCTGGTCGTCGAGACCACGCCGCTGGACACCGTCGGCCCGGTGCGCGGCGACACCGTCACCGTGGGCGCGGGCGCGCGCTGGAGCACCGTCGCCCGGGCCGCCCTGGAGCGCGGGCTGACTCCGCCGGTGTTCACCGACTACCTGGAGCTGTCCGTCGGCGGCACCGTCTCCGTCGGCGGGCTCGGCGGCCAGAGCCACCAGCACGGCGCGCAGGTCGACACCGTCACCGAGCTGACGGTCGTCACCGGCGCGGGTGAGCTGGTCCGCTGCTCCCCGAGCAGGCACCGCGACCTGTTCGACGCGGTCCGGGCGGGCCTCGGCCAGTGCGCCATCGTGGTGTCGGCCACCCTGCGCCTGGTGCGCGCGCCCCGCACGGTCCGCCACTACCTGCTGCCCTACACCGACCTGGAGACCTTCCTGGACGACCAGCGGCGGCTGGCCCGGGAGCGGCGCTTCGACTACCTGGAGGGCCAGGTGGCGCCCGACGACAGCGGCGCCTTCACCACCTACCTGATCGAGGCCGTCGCCTACGGCCCGCCCGCCGGGCCCGCGCCCGACGACACCCGCCTACTGGCCGGGCTCCGCCACGACCCGGCGGGCGCCGCCACCGCGGACCTCGACTACTACACGTTCCTCGACCGCCTCGGCCCGGTCGTCGAGCAGCTCAAGGAAGCCGGGCTGTGGTACCAGGCCCACCCCTGGCTCAACCTGCTGCTGCCGGGTGACGAGGTCCGTCCGCTCGCCGCCGAACTGCTCGGCCGCCTGACCCCCGCCGAGGTCGGCCCGGCCGGCGTGGTGCTGCTGTACCCGCTGACCGGCGACCGGCTGCGCACCCCGCTGCTGCGCACGCCCGACGACCCGATGCCGTACCTGCTGGCCGTGCTGCGCACCTGCCCGCCGGAGGACGACGCCACCGTGCGGCGGCTGCTGGCCGCCAACCGGGCGGCGTACGAGACGGTGCGGGACAGCGGCGGCAAGCAGTACCCGGTCGGCTCGATCCCGTTCGGGCCCGCCGACTGGCGCGACCACTTCGGCGCCGCCTGGCCGCAGCTGAGCGCCGCCCGCCGCCGCTACGACCCGGACAACCTGCTCACCCCCGGCCAGCACGTCTTCTGACCGCACGCCACGAGCTGAAGCCCGCCGGCCGGGTCCCGTGGAAGGGGGCCCGGCCGGCGGGCGTCACCGGGAAGCGCAGACCTCGGAGGCCCACTCAGGGGCACGAAGACGCAGAGATGGTCACGGCGGGCCCACGCCTGTGCAGAGCTTGTTACCTCCAGAGTGAGACAAACTCTGCACGGTCGCGGATCATCGCGCTCCGCCCGACCCCGACCGGACCTCAGCGGTCGCGGGACAGCCAGCGGGCGGCCTCGGTGGCCCAGTAGGTCAGGACCAGGCTCGCGCCGGCCCGCTTGAAGCTGGTGAGGGTCTCCAGGATCGCGCGCTCCCGCTCGATCCAGCCCTTCTCCGCGGCGGCCTCGACCATCGCGTACTCGCCGGAGATCTGGTAGACGCCCACCGGCACGCTCACCCGCTCGGTGAAGGTCCGCAGGATGTCCAGGTAGGGCAGGCCCGGCTTGACCATCACCATGTCGGCGCCCTCCTCCAGGTCGAGCGCCAGCTCCCGCAGCGACTCGGCCGCGTTCGCCGGGTCCTGCTGGTAGGTCTTGCGGTCGCCCTTCAGGGACGAGCCCACCGCCTCGCGGAACGGCCCGTAGAACGCCGAGGCGTACTTCGCGGTGTAGGCGAACAGCGACACGTCCTCGTACCCGGCCGCGTCCAGCGCGCCCCGCACATGGCCGATCTGGCCGTCCATCATGCCGCTGGGGCCCAGCACGTGCGCGCCCGCCTCGGCCTGCACCCGGGCCATCTCCGCGTACCGCTCCAGCGTCGCGTCGTTGTCCACCCGGCCCCGGTCGTCGAGCACGCCGCAGTGGCCGTGGTCGGTGTACTCGTCCAGGCACAGGTCGGACATGACGACCAGCTCGTCGCCGATCTCGGCCCGCACGTCCCGCAGCGCCACCTGCAGGATGCCCTGCGGGTCGGTGCCCTGGCTGCCGACGGCGTCCTTCGCCTGCGGCACGCCGAACAGCATCAGGCCGCCCACGCCGGCCTCGACCGCCTCCACGGCGGCCTTGCGCAGCGTGTCCCGGGTGTGCTGGACCACTCCCGGCATCGAGGAGATCGGCACCGGCTCGCTGATGCCCTCCCGCACGAACGCCGGCAGGATCAGGTCGGCCGGGTGCGGCCGGTGCTCGGCGACCATGCGCCGCATGGCCGCCGAGCCGCGCAGCCGCCGCGGCCGGGCGGCGGGAAAGCCGCCGTACGTGCTCACGAGCGGGTCCTCCTCCTCGTCGGCCGCTTCTCACTCGGCCGCTTCACGGCCTCGCCCGCCTCCAGCGCCGCCGCCCGGCGCTCCGCGCCGAAGTCGGCCAGCGCCTCCGCGAGTCTATGCACCGACGGCTCGGGCGACATCACGTCCACCCGCAGCCCGTGCTCCTCGGCGGTCTTCGCGGTGGCCGGGCCGATGCAGGCGATGACCGTCACGTTGTGCGGCTTGCCCGCGATGCCCACCAGGTTGCGGACCGTGCTGGAGGAGGTGAACAGGACCGCGTCGAACCCGCCGCCCTTGATCATCTCGCGGGTGGTGGCCGGCGGCGGCGAGGCGCGGACCGTGCGGTACGCGGTGACGTCGTCGACCTCCCAGCCCAGCTCGATCAGACCGGCGACCAGCGTCTCGGTGGCGATGTCGGCCCGCGGCAGGAACACCCGGTCGATCGGGTCGAAGACCGGGTCGTAGGGCGGCCAGTCCTCCAGCAGCCCGGCGGCCGACTGCTCGCCGCTGGGCACCAGGTCCGGCTTCACGCCGAACTCCACCAGGGCCCGCGCGGTCTGCTCGCCGACCGCGGCGACCTTGATCCCGGCGAACGCCCGCGCGTCCAGCCCGTACTCCTCGAACTTCTCCCGCACCGCCTTCACCGCGTTGACCGAGGTGAACGCGATCCACTCGTAGCGGCCGGTGACGAGGCCCTTGACCGCGCGCTCCATCTGCTGCGGGGTGCGCGGCGGCTCCACGGCGATGGTCGGCACCTCGGCGGGCACCGCGCCGTAGGAGCGCAACTGCTCGGAGAGCGACGCCGACTGCTCCCGCGTGCGCGGCACAAGAACGTTCCAGCCGAACAGCGGCTTGGACTCGAACCAGGCCAGCTGGTCGCGCTGCGCGGGCGCGCTGCGCTCGCCGACGACGGCTATCACCGGCTGGCCGCCGTCCGCCGACGGCAGCACCTTGGCCTGCTTCAGCGTCTGGGCCAGCGTGCCCAGCGTCGCCGACCAGGTCCGCTGCCGCGTGGTGGTGCCGGCGATCGTCACGGTCAGCGGGGTGTCCGGCTTGCGACCGGCGGCGACCAGTTCGGACGCGGCAGCCGTCACCGTCTCCAGCGTGGTGGAGATGACCACCGTCGCGTCGCTGGCCCCCATCTCGGTCCAGCAGCGCTCGTCGGCGGTGCGGGCGTCGACGAAGCGCACGTCGGTGCCGTGCGCGTCCCGCAGCGGCACCCCGGCGTAGGCGGGCACGCCCACGGCCGCGGCGACACCCGGCACCACCTCGAAGGTGATGCCCTCGGCGGCGCACACCAGCATCTCCTGCGCGGCGTCCGCGTCCAGGCCCGGATCACCGGCGACCGCTCGGACGACCCGCTTGCCGTTGCGCGCGGCCGCCATGACAAGATCTGCTGCACCGGCGACTGTGGCGCACGTCTCGTGGTCCGTGTCGTCCACTGCCTGCAGCGGTACGTCCACGCCTGCCCGCGCGTGGGACCGCACGACGGCGTGGACCTCGGGATCCGCGACCAGGACGTCGGCCTGCGCCAGCGCTTCCACTGCGCGCAGAGTCAGCAGTCCCGGGTCTCCGGGTCCGGCACCCAGGAAGGTGACGTGTCCGTTCGCGCCGTACAGATGACGGTTCACGGCTGCCACAGCAGTCGCGGCCGTCGGCGCGGTCGGGTTGTGGGCGGTGGTGGGGCTCAAAGTGCTCGCTCCCCCATCAGACCGGCTGCACCCTTGGCGAGCATCGCGTCGGCGAGTTCACGGCCCATCAGCAGGGACTGGGCCGTCACCTCCTCGGCGGACGACGGCACGGGACCGGTGGCGGACAACTGCACGAGCGCCGAGCCGTCGGTGGTACCGACCACTCCGCGCAGGCGCATCTCGGTGGCAACCTGCCCGTCGGCAAGCAGGTCGGCAAGCGCACCCACGGGTGCGCTGCAGCCGGCCTCCAAGGCGGCGAGCAGGGATCGTTCGGCGGTCACGGCGGCCCGCGTGTGCGGGTCGTCGAGGTGCGCCAGCTGTGCGGCGAGCGCCGCGTTGCCCGCCGCGCACTCCACCGCCAGTGCCCCCTGGCCGGGGGCGGGCAGGACCGCTTCGGGCGAGATCAGCTCGGTGGCCTCACCGAGGCGCCCGAGCCGGCTGAGCCCCGCGGCGGCGAGCACGACGGCGTCGAGCTCCCCGGACCGCACGAACCCGATGCGGGTGTCCACGTTGCCGCGGATGGGCACCGTCTCCACCCGCAGCCCGAGCGACCTGGCCCAGGCGTTGAGCTGCGCCATGCGGCGCGGCGAGCCGGTGCCGACGCGGACCGGGCGCCCGTTACCCGAGGAGGCCAGCTCCTCGAACGTCAGCCCGTCCCGGGCGACGAGGGCGTCCCGGGGGTCCTCCCTGGCGGGCACGGCGGCCACGACCAGGTCGGCGGGCTGGCTGGTGGGCAGGTCCTTCAGCGAGTGCACGGCGAAGTCGATGTCGCCGGCGAGCAGCGCGTCGCGCAGCGCCGACACGAAGACTCCGGTGCCGCCGATCTGCGCCAGCTGCTCCTTGGAGACGTCCCCGTACGTGGTGATCTCCACCAGTTCGACCGGACGGCCGGTGAGCTGCCGGACCTGCTCCGCGATCTGGCCGCTCTGGGCCATCGCGAGCTTGCTGCGGCGGGTGCCCAACCTCAGTGGGCTTTCAATCGCGCTCATTGCCGCTCCTGTTCGGCTTGCTTACCGCGGCGACCGTCGAGGGATCGAGGTCGAAGAGTTCCCGCAGTGCGTCGGCGTAGCCGTCGCCCCCGGGCTCCCCGGCGAGCTGCTTGACGCGCACCGTCGGGGCATGCAGCAGCTTGTCGACGACACGCCGCACGGTCTGGGTGATCTCGGCCCGCTCCTTGGCGTCCAGGCCGGGCAGCCGCCCGTCGAGGCGGGCCATCTCGCCGGCCACGACGTCGGAGGCCATGGTGCGCAGCGCGATCACCGTCGGAGTGATCTTCGCCGCGCGCTGGGCGGCGCCGAAGGCGGCGACCTCGTCGCCGACGATACTGCGCACGGCGTCCACGTCGGCGGCCATCGGGGCGTCGGCGGCGGCCTCGGCCAGCGACTCGATGTCGACCAGCCGGGCCCCGTCCAGGCGGTGCACGGCGGCGTCCACGTCGCGGGGCATGGCCAGGTCGAGCAGGCCCACCGGGCGCCCGGCGGCGGGCGCGCCGGCCCGGACCCGCTCGGCGACGGCCGCCTCGACGACGGCCGCGGACAGCACCAGGCCGGTGGCACCGGTGCAGGACACCACCACGTCGGCCGTCGCCAGTTCACCGGTGACCTCGGCCATCGGGACGACCCGGGTCCGCAGGTGCGGGCCGCTCTGCTCGGCGAGGGTGCCGGCGAGCCGGCGGGCGCGCTCCAACGTCCTGTTGGCGATCACCAGTTCGGTGACACCGGCCCGGGCGAGTGTCGTCGCCGCCAGCGAGGACATCGATCCGGCGCCGATCACCAGGGCGCGCTTGCCCCGGCTCCAGTCGGTGACCTCGGTGCCGTCCGCGAGCTGTTCGAGTCCGAAGGTGACCAGCGACTGGCCGGCCTTGTCGATCCCGGTCTCGCTGTGGGCCCGCTTGCCGACCCGCAGCGCCTGCTGGAAGAGGTCGTTCAGCAGCCGGCCCGCGCTGTGCTGCTCCTGCGCGACGGCCAGCGCGTCCTTGATCTGGCCGAGGATCTGGCCCTCGCCGACCACCATCGAGTCCAGGCCGCAGGCCACCGAGAAGAGGTGGTGGACGGCCCGGTCCTCGTAGTGCACGTACAGGTAGGGGGTGAGCTCCTCCAGGCCGACGCCGCTGTGGTGCGCTAGCAGGGTGGACAGCTCGGCGACACCGGCGTGGAACTTGTCGACGTCGGCGTACAGCTCGATGCGGTTGCAGGTGGAGAGCACCGCCGCCTCGGTGGCGGGTTCGGCGCCCACGACGTCCTGGAGCAGCCGGCCGCGCAGCCCGGGGGGCAGTGCGGCGCGCTCCAGCACGCTGACCGGCGCGCTGCGGTGGCTCAGTCCGACGACGAGGAGGCTCATGCCGGCATCACGGCGGGGACGTCCCCGTCAGGTCCCGACTCGGGCCCGGATGTGGTGGGACCGTCCTCGCGGGTGGCGGCCGTCGAGGCGCGGCGGCGGGTGACGGTGGCCGCCGGGGGCGCCACGGGCCCGCCGGTCTCCTCCTCCAGCAGTGCCTCCTCGCCGGCCTTGCGCTGCTCGTGGAAGGCGAGGATCTGCAGTTCTATGGAGAGGTCGACCTTGCGCACGTCGACGCCCTCGGGCACGGACAGCACCGTGGGCGCGAAGTTGAGGATCGAGGTGATCCCGGCGGCGACGAGCCGGTCGCAGACCTGCTGGGCCGCGCCGGCGGGGGTGGCGATCACGCCGATCGAGACCCCGTTGTCGTCGATGATCTTCTCCAGCTCGTCGGTGTGCTGGACCTCGATGCCGGCCACCGGCTTGCCGGCCATCGCCGGGTCGGCGTCGATGAGCGCGGCGACCCGGAAGCCGCGGGAGGCGAACCCGCCGTAGTTGGCGAGCGCCGCACCGAGGTTTCCGATGCCGACGATGACGACGGGCCAGTCCTGGGTCAGGCCCAGTTCGCGTGAGATCTGGTAGACGAGGTACTCCACGTCGTACCCGACGCCCCGGGTGCCGTAGGAGCCCAGGTAGGAGAAGTCCTTGCGGAGCTTGGCGGAGTTCACCCCGGCCGCGGTGGCCAGTTCCTCCGACGACACCGTGGGCACCGAGCGCTCGGAGAGCGCGGTGAGGGCCCGCAGGTACAGCGGAAGACGGGCGACGGTGGCCTCGGGAATCCCTCGGCTCCGGGTCGCCGGTCGATGAGTTCGGCCAGTTGCCACGGTGCTCCTGCCGTTTACGCGAAGAGGTGAGCGGCCACGTGCGCCACGCACGTCCGGGCCGCCCCATCGACTCCAGGCTATGCCTTTGTGAACGCGTGCACAAAGATGGTGTCCGATTTGTCCGTCCGAAGTGACCGGCGCCACATACAGCGATGGGGACACGCGGCCACACTCCTCACGTATACGCCCCCGGAGGGCAAAACGAACTTGATGGTAGTCGAGTCCCGGTCAAGCTCCCAGCGCGCTGCGCAGCCGCTTCGGGTCCACCCGCCAGAAGTCGTGCTGGGCGCCGTCCACGAGCACCACCGGGATCTGCTCCCAGTAGGCGTCGTGGAGGGCCGGGTCCTGGGTGATGTCCTTCTCCTCCCAGGCGTGGCCGGTCTCGGCGCAGATCTCGGCCACCGTGCGGCGGGCGTCGTCGCACAGGTGGCAGCCGGGCTTTCCGATCAGCGTGACAGTCTTCATACGGACATTGTCCCGCTCGTCCGGGCCGCGCCATCCCCACGTAACCGGCCGGGCACGCGGGGATCGCTATGCTCGCCGCATGGGCTCACTGGCTTGGCTCACCCCCCGTAGGCGCTCGGCGACCGCACGCAGCGTGCTGGCAGGCGAGGCCGCCGCCGAGGCGGCCCGCAAGACCGAGGTGGAGCAGCCGGCACCGGAGGAACCCGAGTTCCCGGTGTCCGGCGACGTGCACGCGGCGGCGTTCTTCGACCTCGACAACACCGTGATGCAGGGCGCCTCCCTGTTCCACCTCGGCCGCGGCCTCTACAAACGCGACTTCTTCCGCAAGCGCGAGCTGCTCCGCTTCGCCTGGCAGCAGACGTACTTCCGCCTCGCCGGCTCGGAGAACCCCGAGCACATGGCGGACGTGCGCAGCAGCGCGCTGTCCATCGTGCGCGGCCACAGCGTGTCCGAACTCACCGAGATCGGCGAGGACGTCTACGACGAGTACATGGCCGGGCGGATCTGGCCGGGCACCCGCGCGCTCGCCCAGGCCCACCTGGACGCCGGGCAGAAGGTGTGGCTGGTCACCGCCGCACCCGTGGAGACGGCCACCATCATCGCCCGGCGCCTGGGCCTGACCGGCGCGTTGGGGACGGTGGCGGAGTCGGTCGACGGCGTCTACACCGGCCGCCTGGTGGGCGAGCCGCTGCACGGCCCGGCGAAGGCCGAGGCGGTCCGCGCGCTGGCCGTGGCGGAGGACCTGGACCTGGACCGCTGCGCCGCGTACAGCGACTCGGCGAACGACATCCCGATGCTGTCGCTCGTCGGATATCCGTATGCGATCAATCCTGACAGCAGACTGCGCACACACGCGCGCAAAAACGGTTGGCGGCTGCGCGACTACCGCACCGGGCGCAAGGCCGCGAAGGTGGGCATTCCCGCCGCCGCCGGGGTCGGCGCGGTGGCCGGCGGCGCGGCGGCCGCGATGGCCCTGCATCGCCGCCGCCGCTAGGGCGAGCGGCCGTCCGCCGTGCCACGTGCGCGGAGCCGGCGGGACCGCGCGGGGCACGGCGAGGGCCATCGGGGGTGTCTGCCCCGACGAGGGCCGAGGCAGTCCTCCGGTAGCAGATCCGCCACAACTGCCCCCGCAGTCGGTCCGAATTCGTCCTCAAGTGATCAGAAATCATCTCGCACTTGATACCCATGTGTTCAACAACCAGTAACAGAGCAAACCGAATCGGCGATTTCGGCAACTGGGCGTAGCACGCCCTGCACGAAGCGTTATTCTCCTCAGACGCATTCCGGGTGCCTCCGCGTCCTTCACGGGACCGGCGAGCACTCGCACTGCACGTGATGAAAGCTCTGCCTCTGGGAGTCCCGTGTACCCACACGTCGGGGTTGACGCCTCGGGCCTGGCTACGCTGCGCACGACGGTCGCCGACCAGTTGCGCGCACTCGTCCACGTCCCCACCGTGTACGCCATCCCGGCTTTCGCCGCGCCCGCTCCCGTAGGCCCCGCCTACGCGCTGGCCGACGGAGCCACCAGCGCCGCCACCCCCGCCGTGGGCAGACGAACCCGCACCGGGGCCGCAGGCACCTCCACCGCCCGCCGGCCGGCGGCCGACAGCGACAGCCGCCGCATGATGGACCTCGTCGAACGCGCACAGGACGGCGAGGCCGAAGCCTTCGGGCAGCTCTACGACCAGTACTCCGACACGGTCTACCGCTACATCTACTACCGCGTCGGCGGCCGGGCCACCGCCGAGGACCTCACCAGTGAGACGTTCCTGCGCGCACTGCGCCGCATCGGGACGTTCACCTGGCAGGGCCGCGACTTCGGCGCCTGGCTGGTCACCATCGCCCGCAACCTGGTCGCCGACCACTTCAAGTCCAGCCGCTTCCGGCTGGAGGTCACCACCGGCGAGATGCTCGACGCCAACGAGGTGGCCCGCAGCCCGGAGGACTCGGTCCTGGAGCACCTGTCGAACGCGGCACTGCTCGAGGCCGTGCGCAAGCTCAACCCCCAGCAGATGGAGTGCGTGACGCTGCGCTTCCTCCAGGGGCTGTCCGTGGCCGAGACGGCACGGGTGATGGGCAAGAACGAGGGTGCCATCAAGACCCTCCAGTACCGGGCGGTCCGCACCCTCGCCCGGCTCCTCCCGGACGACGCGCGATAACAGCAGGTAACCAGTCATGACACTCGGGTCACCGACGGGGCCGTCCCGGCGGAAACCGCCGCAGTCACATCATCGCCAGTCCGTAACCCGAGTGCGCTGCCGCTCGTTGTGGGGTTTGCAGACTCCCAGCGGTCTCCGCCTGCCCGACTCCTGTCACTCGTTCGGGCGTAAGCACGGGGAACGTGCAACCTTCCATATGGGGCCGGGAGTCAACCGTGCTGACGAGAGGAGGTGCCGCCCGTGATCGGATCCGTGTCATCGAGTCGACGGGCCAACGCCTTCGCCCAGGCCCTGGATGAGCGCGACACCGGGGGCGCAGGTGTCCGGAGCGAGGACAGTGCCACCGGCGTCCCCGCCGACCGGAGCGGGCCGGCGGAGGAGCGCGAGCAGGCGCTGATGCTCACGCTCGCCGAAGGGCTGGGCGGAGTTCCCAGACCGGAACTGGCCGAGGAGGTGAAGACCGTCCAGCGCGCGCAGCTGGTGGCCGCCATGGAGGCCCAGTTCGCTTCCGGCGCCTCCCAGGTACCCGCGCAGCGCGACCGCTCCCGCAAGGGCTCGCACCGCGCGACCCCGCTCAGCCCGCTGGGCAGGCTGCGCCCCAGGTCCCGGCTGACCAAGGGGCTCGCCGCCGGCGGCCTCACCGTCGGCGTGGCCGCCGGTGCGTTCAGCGGGGTAGCCGCCGCCAGTACCGATGCCCTTCCGGGCGACACGCTCTACGGGCTGAAGCGCGGCATGGAGGACCTCAAGCTGGACCTCGCGGGCGGCGACGCCGAGCGCGGCGTGGTCCACCTCGACCACGCCTCCACCCGCATGCACGAGGCCCGCAGGCTGATGGAGCGCGGCAAGTCGGGACCGCTCGACCACGAGTCGCTCGCCGAGGTCCGCAAGGCCCTCAACGCGATGTGGAGCAACGCCTCCGAGGGGCACCGCCTGCTCAACCAGGCGCACGCCCGCGACGGCCGGATGGGCCCGCTGCAGTCCCTCTCCGCCTTCACCCAGTCCCACCGCAAGGGCTGGGGCCAGCTCCGCGCCCAGCTCCCCGTCCAGCTCAAGGACGTCAGCGACCAGGTCAGCTCCCTCTTCGAGGCCATGGAGGAGGACGCCAGTCCGCTGGAGTCGCTGCTGCCGTCCGAAGGCAGCGGTGAACGCACCCCGGACCGCGCCCCGGGCGTCGGAAACGGCACCGGCGAGGAACCGGGCGACGGCCCGTCCGCGGTCGCGCCCGACGGACGCCCCTCCGACGGCCGGACGACCGGCACCGAGCAGCCGGGCAGCACCAAGCCCGAGCAGAAGGAGAGCGGCGGCCTGGTCGGAGGCGCGGGCGGCCTGCTGGACCCCCCGGCGAAGGAGGCCCCGTCCGAGTCCGGCGGCAAGGAGAAGGAGGGCGAGAAGGAGCCCTATCTCCCCGCGCCCGACATCACCCTGCCGCCGCTACTGCCCGGCGGCCTGCCGGGCCTCGGCCTGGAGACCGGCGACAACTGAGAGCTGTCCGACGCCCGCGCGGTGGGCCCGGCGTTCCGTACGGAGGAACGCCGGGCCCACCGCCGTGCGCACGCCCTGAACGGCGGCGTGGGCCTTGAGCGCGGGAGTTAGAAGAACACCGACCGGCGCTGCACCAGCAGCTTGTACAGCGTGTGCTGGATCGTCTCGCGCACCTGGTCGGTCAGGTTGAACATCAGCATCGGGTCGTCCGCCGCCTCCGGCTCGAAGGCGTCGGTGTGGATGGGTTCGCCGAACTGGATGGTCCACTTCGTCGGCAGCGGCACCAGTCCCAGCGGCCCCAGCCACGGGAACGTGGGCGTCAGCGGGAAGTAGGGGAAGCCCAGCAGCCGGGCGACGGTGCGCGCGTTGCCGACCATCGGGTGGATCTCCTCCGCGCCGACGATCGAGCAGGGCACGATCGGCACGCCCGCGCGCAGCGCGGTGGAGACGAACCCGCCCCGCCCGAACCGCTGCAGCTTGTAGCGGTCGGAGAACGGCTTGCCGATGCCCTTGAAGCCCTCCGGCATCACACCGACGACCTCGCCCCGCTCCAGCAGCCGCTGGGCGTCCTCAGCGCACGCCAGGGTGTGTCCCGCCTTGCGGGCGAGCTCGTTGACCACCGGCAGCACGAACACCAGGTCGGCGGCGAGCAGCCGCAGGTGCCGGCCGGCGGGGTGCTCGTCGTGCACGGCCATCTGCATCATCAGGCCGTCCCACGGCAGCGTGCCGGAGTGGTTGGCCACCACCAGGGCGCCGCCCTTAGCCGGGATGTTCTCGACCCCGCGGACCTCCACCCTGAAGTACGTCTCGTACAGCGGGCGCAGCAGCGCCGTCAGCACCTGGTCGGTCAGCTCGGCGTCGTAGCCGAACTCGTCGACCTCGTACTCGCCGGTGATGCGGCGCCGCAGGAAGGACAGCCCGTCCGCGGCCCGGCGGTCCCAGCCCGAACCCAGCACCCGGTCCAGCAGGCCGTGCGGACGCGCCTCGGGGGCCGCGGCGGCGCCCGTCGTCTCCCCGGCGCCCCCGGCCGCCGCCGGGCCCGTGGGGGCCGGGGTGGGCGGTTCCTCGGGCACGGGCGCCAGCTGCGGCACCGGGGACCCTGCGGCCCGGCGGCGGCCCGTTCCCCGTCCGGCCGGACGGCTGCCGCGCCCGGCGGCACCACCGGAGCTGCGGGCGCGGTCGTCGTCGAACGGGATGACCTTGGCGTCAGCCATGGCGGACGGCCTCCTCGATGCGGTCCACTGCCCGTGCCAGCGCCCGGGGCGGCAGCAGCCCCGGACCGTGGCAGCGGGCGAAGTCGGCGAAGGTGCCTGCGGTGCTGTGCATGGGGACGAACCCCAGCACCTCACGCATCTGGTCGGTGCGGACGACCCGGCCGTGGGTGAGCAGGCGGATCTGTTCCGGGGAGAAGTCGCTGGCGCCGACGGTCCGCAGCGCGGTGCCGGCCCAGCGGATCGCGGGCAGCAGCAGCGGCAACGTCGGGCGTCCCAGCCGGCGGGCGCACTGCGACAGCAGCAGCACCCCGTCCCCGGCGATGTTGAAGGTCCCCGCGTTGAGCGTGCCGCGCGGCGGGTCCCCCGCCGACAGCGCGAGCACCTCGATGGCGTCGTCCTCGTGGATGAACTGCAGACGCGGGTCGTAGCCGAACACCGTCGGCAGCACGGGCAGCTTGAAGTACTCGGCGAGCGGCGTGTCCGCGCTCGGGCCGAGGATGTTCGCGAAGCGCAGCACCGTCACGGCGACGTCGGGCCGCCGCCGGGCGAACCCGCGCACGTAGCCCTCCACTTCGACGGCGTCCTTGGCGAAGCCGCCGCTGGGCAGGGCCTTGGGCACGGTGGACTCGACGAAGACCGCCGGGTCGCGCGGCGCGGAGCCGTACACGTTGGTGCTGGACTTCACCACCAGCCGCTGCACCGCGGGCGCCTTCTGGCAGGCACCGAGCAGCTGCATGGTGCCGATGACGTTGGTCTCCTTGAGCGTGGTGCGACTCCCACGCGGACCGAGCGGCGTCCCGGTGACGTCCAGGTGCACGACCGTGTCGACGGCGTGCTCGACGACGAGCTTCCCAATGGCCGGCTGCCGGATGTCGGCCCGCACGAACTCGGCGCCGCCCAGCGAGTGCGGCGGCGTCACGGCGTCCACCGCGATCACCCGGTCGACGTCCGGCTCCCGCAGGACGCGGCGCACGAACCTGCCGCCGAGCTGGCGTGCGGCTCCGGTGACCAGAACGACTCTGCCCAAGGCCCCTCCTCGACGCTGGTAACCGACCGCGTCCGCACTCGCGACCACAGCTCACGCCCACCGTATCCGCTGGGCGTGACGGTGTCGTGACCGCGCACACGGCACGTCTCGTGTCACAGGCGCCCCGCGTGCCCCCGACCCGCCGTCCGACCGCGTACCCGGTGACACCATGCGGACACATGCGGACACACTGCGGCCCTCCCACCGTCGGAACGGTGGGAGGGCCGCAGTGTGTCGGTCCTTCAGGACCAGCGTGTCACGCGATCGCTCACTTCTTGTTGCGACGCTGCACACGCGTGCGCTTGAGCAGCTTGCGGTGCTTCTTCTTCGCCATCCGCTTGCGCCGCTTCTTGATAACAGAGCCCACGACTACCCTCGCTCACTTCGATTCACTCGGTGCGGGGCGTCCGAGCCCACACTACCTACGTCGGCCCAGCCTACCCGCCGCCGAGTGGTGCTCGGAAACCGAGGGCGATCGACGGCCCCCCTCAGGCGCTCTCCACCCCCACATAGGACTGTTGAAGGTACTCGTGGACGGCGTTCTCGGGGACCCGGAAGGACCTTCCCACCCGGATCGCCGGCAGATGACCGCTGTGCACCAACCGGTACACGGTCATCTTGGACACACGCATCACCGCAGCGACTTCCGCCACAGTCAGAAAGTTGACCTCGCTCAGAGGCTTCTCACCAGCAGCCATGTCACACCTGACCTTCCGCACATGTCGGGCACCGGCTTCCCCTCCGGTGACTCCATCTCGCATGCGCGCTCCTCCCCAGATTAGGGGCGGGTGATGCAAGTGGGGAAGAGGAGTAGCGATCGGCCTCCTACTGTGACAGACACGCGCGTTTGAGTACATAGCGCGTGAGCGGGCGGTAGCACTCGGACCGCGCAGAGTCATCCAGGGGGACGGCGACGGCCACCTGACCCTCGGCCTGGCCGACGAACACCGCGGGGTCGTCGGCGTCCGCCGGCCCCATCGCCTCGACCCCCAGCTGACCTGCACCGCAGACCCATCCGTGGTCACCGACGACCAGTGCAGGAAGAGGCCCTCGACCGGTCGCGGCGGCCTCCAGGGCCACCCTCAACGGCAGCGGGGAATGAGTGTGTGCGCCCGGCGCATCCAGCGAGGTCCGCGCGCCGGCCACGCGGACCAGTGCGACGCCGCGTACGTAGGAAAGGCCGTACGTGCGTACGCCGAACCGGGTCGTTATGTCGACACATCGTCCAGCGCCGGGAGTGAGCACCGGGCAGCCGGCCGCGGAGAGCCCCGCCGCCAAGTCGGCGTAGAAGTCCAGGAGACGGGAGGGGTGCCCGGTGCCGAACAGCACCGGCTGACCGCGTGACGCGGCCTGCGACAGCCGTTCGGCGAAGCGGTCGAGGGCCGCGACGGTACGGACGGGGTCGATGGTGTCGGCGCCCCGGACCAGCCCCGGGTCCGCGGACACCCCGCACTCCGCCGCCATGAGGGCCAGCAGCTCCGGGACCGTCCACGCCCGTGCGGGTTCCAGCCCGAGCAGCGCCCTCGGGTCGCGGGCCGCGAACATGCGGTAGCGCAGCAGGCTCTTCTCGCGCTGCGTGCTCACCGGCCCGGCCAGTCCCGCAGCGAGCAGGTGCGCCCGCAGGGCGTGCTCAGTCGACACACTCGGCATGATGGAACGTCAGCGGCCCGCGGCAGCCGGACAACCGCCGCGGACCACCCTTCGCATGTTGTTCCGACGGGCGGGCGGCGACGGGCCGGTGACGGGTGGTTGCCCGACGGGCTGCTCTACCGACGGACTGCTCCATCGACGGGCTGCACTGCCGACCGGCAGTTCCCCACCGGGCGCTTGTTCCACCGGGCGGTTGTCAGGGCAGCAGGCCGTGGGCGGGGAAGGCCGCACGCCGGGTGGCGAGTACCGCCTGGTCGAGCGCGTTGGCCGGGTCGTAGCCGTCCTCCCAGGGACGCCACTCGGGGTCCCTGCCGTCCGTCATGCGTCGCGGCGCCTTCTGCATGGTGCGGGCGTAGACCGCGTGCCGCCACTCGTCCGGGGTGTCGGTTGCCGGCGGCACGGGCCGCCCTGCGGCGATGGCCACCAGGTGCGTCCAGGTGCGGGGAACGACGTCGACGACTGCGTAACCGCCGCCGCCGAGCGCGAGCCACCGGCCGTCGGCGAAGTCGTGCGCCCAGCCGTGCAGGGCCTCGGCGGCGGCCCGCTGCGCGTCCACGGTGACCGCGAGATGCGCGAGCGGGTCGTCGAGGTGGGTGTCCGCGCCGTGCTGCGTGACGAGCACCGACGGGCGGAAGGAGTCCAGCAGGTCGGGCACCACGCTGTGCAGGGCCCGCAGCCAGCCGCCGTCGGCGGTCCCGGCCGGCAGCGCCACGTTGACCGCCATGCCCTCCGCGCCCTGCGCCCCGCACTCCTCGGGCCAGCCGGTTCCAGGGAAGAGCACCCGGGGGTGCTCGTGCAGCGAGATGGTGAGGACCCGGGGGTCGTCCCAGAACGCGGCCTGCACGCCGTCGCCGTGGTGCACGTCGATGTCCACGTAGGCGACCCGCTCGGCGCCGAGTTCCAGCAGCCGCGCGATGGCGAGCGCGGCGTCGTTGTACACGCAGAAGCCCGAAGCGCCGCCCGGCATCGCGTGGTGCAGGCCGCCAGCGAAGTTGACGGCGTGCGTGACGTCGCCGCGCCAGACGGCTTCGGCCGCGCTGACCGACTGGCCGGCGATGAGCGCGGAGGCCTCGTGCATGTTGCGGAAGGCCGGGACGTCCTCGGTGCCAAGCCCGTAGGACCCGTCGGCACTTCGCGGGTCGGCGGAGGCCCGCTTGACCGCCTCCACGTAGTCACGGTGATGGACCATGCGCAGAGTCGCGTCCCCCGCCGGGGGCGCGGACACCACGCGGGCGTCCCGGTCCAGTCCGAACGCCTCGACGAGGCGCATGGTCAGCGCCAGCCGGACGGGGTCCATCGGATGCTGGGGTCCGAAGTCGTAGTTGGTGACTGCCTCGTCCCACATCACCTGCGCGCCGCCGCTCATACCCGCCACCGTATAGGCAGCCGTGAACGCAGGAAAGCCCCGCTGGTTTCCCAGCAGGGCTTCCCTCGCAATAATTGTTCGGCGGCGTCCTACTCTCCCACACGCTCCCGCATGCAGTACCATCGGCGCTGAAAGGCTTAGCTTCCGGGTT
>NZ_JASKMT010000017.1 GCF_030124175.1 Streptomyces sp. 549
GCAACGGCGGCGGCAAGCCGTCCGTCCCGGAACTCCAGACCGCCATGGGCATCACCTGGACCAGCGTCCGCGAGGAACTGACCGAAGCCATCCCACCCGCCTACACCGAGCACATCGGCGCCGCATTCCTCGCCACCGCAACGCTGGGGATGGTGGCATGAGCGGGAACCTGCTGTCCGCAGCGCTCGACGCCGCCGCCTGCGGCTGGCCCGTCCTGCCCCTGCGCCCCGGCGGCAAGCGCCCCGCCCTGCACGGCGAGAACGCCTGCACCCGCACCGGCCCCTGCGCCGGCGGACACGTGAAGTGGGAGCAGCGCGCCACCACGGACCCCGACCGCATCCGGCACGCCTGGGCAGCCGCACCGTTCAACGTCGGCATCGCCACCGGTCCCGCCGGGCTCCTCGTCGTCGACCTGGACCGGCCGAAGGGCAAGGGCAGTGCGGATACGCCTTGCGGCGTGGCGACCTTCACGGCGCTCTGCGAGCGCGCCGGACAGCCGGTCCCCACCACCCGTACGGTGCGGACCGCGAGCGGTGGACAGCACCTGTACTTCACCGCCCCCACCGGAACCCGGCTGGGCAACAGTGCGGGCACGCTCGCGCCGCTGGTCGACACCCGCGCGTGGGGCGGCTACGTCGTCGCCCCCGGCAGCATCACCCCCAGCGGCCCCTACGAGATCCTGGACGACACCCCGCCCGCCGCCGCGCCCGAATGGCTGCACACCCGCCTGACGGGCCGTCAGGCCGTGCGGGGGCTTATGGCTGCACCGGTCGCGTCGCGGTCCTCTCGTCGCGTCACAGCTGCCCTGAACGCCGAACTGGCGGCTGTCCACGGTGCGCCGGAGGGTGCGCGCAACGCGACGTTGCTGCGGGCGACGCGCGCTCTTGGGCGGTTCGTCGCGTGGGGCCAGATCCCCCGGCACGTGGTCGAGGACGCTTTTCAAGGAGCGGGGGAGGCGGCGGGACTGCCGCCGGCCGAGTGCCGCGCCACCATCCGCAGCGCCCTCAACTGGTCCATCCGCACCGCCCGCACCCAGGGGGCGGCATGAGCCAGCAGCATCCCCCCTCCCTGAAAAGCCAGTCCGTGACCAGTGACCAACCGCATGCCGCCGCCCCTGGCCCGGCCGCGTCGGACGGTCGGGCGCTGAAGGTCGTCGCCGAAGGCGTCCCCACTGCTCTTTGCCCTGACCCGCACCCGGGCGACGGGCGGCACTCCGTGGCGTGGCTGCACATCTGCGTGCCCGGCCACAGCGCGGTTCCTTCGGTCACGTCGCGGTGCCTGTGCGGCAGGGACCGCCGCGCGGTCGGCAGGGCACGCGTGCTGGCCCTCATCGACGACCACCAGGCACACCGCCACACCTGCCCGCTCCGCAGTCCCCAGGAAGGGAGGACGGCCGCATGAACGAGACGGATGGCGCTGCGTTGCTCGATGAGGTCGAGCAGTTCCATCGGCGCTTCAACGCCTTCCCCACCCAAGCTGCGTACGTCGCTGTTGCACTGTGGGACGCACACGCGCACCTGCTCGACTGCTTCGACTCCACCCCCCGGCTCGCGTTCCTCTCCCCCGAGCCGGGCAGCGGCAAGTCCCGCGCACTGGAGATCGTCGAGACCCTGGTTCCGCATCCGATGGTGGCGGTCAACGCTTCCGCTGCCGCCCTCTTCCGGGCCGTTTCCGGCACCGACGGACGGCCCACCATCCTCTTCGACGAGATCGACACCGTATTCGGTCCCAAGGCGGGGGAAAACGAGGAGCTGCGCGGGTTCCTCAACGCTGGGCACCGCCGCTCCGGCGTCACCTACCGGTGCGTGGGTGACGGCTCCACGCAGAACGTGGTGGCGTTCCCGTCCTACTGCGCGGTGGCAATGGCCGGACTCGGCTCCCTGCCGGACACGATCCTGACCCGCTCGGTCATCATCCGCATGCGACGCCGGGCCCCGAACGAGCGCGTGGAGCCCTTCCGACAGCGTCTGCACGAAGGTGAGGGCAACACTCTGCGCGACCGGCTGGCCGCATGGGCGAACACCGTCCGCACGGGTCTGGAAGGCGCGTGGCCGACGATGCCCGAGGGAGTTACTGACCGCCCTGCCGACGTATGGGAACCCCTGCTTGCCGTAGCTGACGCTGCCGGAGGGGCGTGGCCCGCACGGGCCCGTGCGGCCTGTGTGGAGCTGGTGACCGCAGCCAAGGAAGACGACCGCACCTCGCTCGGTATCCGACTTCTCACCGACCTGCGCGACCACGTGTTCTGCGGAGCGGACCGGATGCCCACGGCCGTCATTCTCGAATGTCTCAACGCCATGGATGAAGCTCCCTGGCCGGACATGGGTGGCAAGCCCATGACCCCTCGGGCTCTGTCTCGCCTGCTCGGGGAGTACGTCACCGGCGACAACAAGGCCATCAAGCCACGGCCCATTCGAACCGCCGCCGGTGTCCCCCGCGGTTACTACGCCGAGGACCTGGCGGACGCCTGGACGCGGTACTGCCCACCACCCCCTGAGAAGTCCGCTACATCCGCTACACCCGCTACAGACCAGCTCAGCGGCGGTGCAGATGTAGCGGATGAGCTTCCCGGTATCCGCTACATCCACCCGTCCTCGGCTACACCCGCCGGACCGGCCAGCCGCACCGCGTAGCGGCACCCATCCGCTACACCCCGCCCATCCGCTACACCCGCACGGTCTCCGACCTGCGGTGTAGCGGATGTAGCGGATGTAGCGGCTCTCTGAGAAGGGAGCGCCCGAAGCATGCTCACGCAGGACGAGACACACGATCCCACTCTTGCCCTCCTCACTGTCGAGGAAGCCGCCCGGCGGCTCGGCATCGGCCGGACCGTCTGCTACCGGCTCATCAGCTCCGGCGACCTGGAGTCGGTCACGGTGGGGCGACTCCGCAAGGTGCCCGCCGAGGCCGTCCCGGAGTACGTCGCCCGCCTCCGCACCTCCCGCCGTTCCACGACGCAGATCGCTGCCTGAAAGGACAACCTGTGGCTGAAGAGAAGAACCGCACGCGGCAGCCCAACGGACGGTCATCCGTCTATCTCGGCAAGGACGGAAGGTGGCACGGCCGTGTCACGGTCGGCATCCGGGATGACGGTCGCCCCGACCGTCGGCACGTGGAGCGGAAGACCAAGGCGGAGGTGACCAAGGCGGTCCGGGAGCTGGAGAAGCAACGGGACACGGGGAAGCTCCGCAAGCCTGGCAAGCGCTGGACGGTCGCTGATTGGCTCACCCATTGGGTGGAGACCATCGCACCGCTGGCCGTCAACGAGAACACGATGGTGGGCTATGGCGTGGCAGTCAGGAAGCACCTGATTCCCGCCCTCGGAGCGCACCGGCTCGACCGGTTGGAGCCGGAGCACATCGAGCGCTTCTACGCGAAGATGCAGGCCCGTGGCAGTGCCGCCGCCACAGCCCACCAGGCGCACCGGACGTTCCGCACCGCGTTGAACGAGGCAGTGCGGCGCGGACACTTGGCAGAGAACCCCGTCCGGCTCGCCAAGGCCCCGCGCGTCAACGAAGAGGAAGTCGAGCCGTACACCGTGGATGAGGTGAGGCGGCTCCTCACCGCCGCACAGCGGCGCCGGAACACCGCTCGGTGGGCGGTCGCCCTGGCCCTGGGTCTGCGACAGGGCGAAGCGCTCGGTCTGAAGTGGACGGATGTGGACCTAGACACCGGAATCCTCTACGTCCGGCGCAGTCGGCGGCGGCCCCGGTACGCGCACGGGTGCGGCGACACCTGTGGCCGCAAGGCCGGGTACTGCCCGGACCGGCGCCGGACCAACCCGGAAACTGCCGACACCAAGTCGCGCGCCGGCCGCCGGGCGGTGGGGCTACCACCGCAGCTCGCGAACCTGCTGCGTCAGCACCGAGTCGCGCAGGACCGGGAGCGGCAGGCGGCGGGGGAGCAGTGGACGGAAAACGGCTGGTTGTTCGCCACGGTGGACGGGCGCGGCACCTCACCGCGTACGGACTACGACGAGTGGAAAGAGCTGCTGACCGACGCCAAGGTGAGGGACGGCCGTCTCCACGACGCCCGGCACACCGCCGCCACGGTCCTGCTCATCCTCGGAGTCTCCGAGAGGGCCGTCATGGGGCTCATGGGTTGGTCCACCACAGCCATGGCTGCTCGGTATCAGCACATGGTGGATTCGGTCCGAAGCGACGTGGCTCGACAGGTGGATGGACTCATATGGACGCCGGCCGGAGACGAGCCCGATGACGGGGCCGTTGGTGTGCTCGCCCCGACCCGGTGAGACTGAGAGGGGCAGGGTTCTACACCCTGCCCCTCTCAGCGCTGCGTCATCACCTGACATCCGTCGATCAGTCGCGCCACCACGCTAAACGTAGCTAGCTGTTCCAATGCCTCCTGCTCCGCCAAGTCACCCACTTCGTGGGCAGCGGGGTTCCGGAGCGCGAAGTAAGCCCCCTGGCCGAGTTGGTGGGCGCCACGCTGCCGTGTCTGCACTCCGGGGTCTGTCGGGTCACCCGGCATCCGTAGTCGGGGCTTGCCCGTCTCCGGGGCCTTATCGCTGAAGGCTTCCTGTACGAGCTTGGCGTCCGACAGGTCACGCCGACCAAGCTTGTCCTGGAGGTGGGCGTTGATCGACGTGGCGGCGGCATGAACGGCGGCTCGGTAGTGCCTGGACTCCCAGAAGGTGCGAGCAGCGTCCCACACCCATGGGTGGAGCCTGTCAGCCGGAAGAGATGGCGCATCTGGCGCCAATCGAGTCGTCCACTCGTCCATGTCTGCGAGGATGCCTATGCCGCGCCTGACTGCGCTTGTGTTGATGGTCAGCCCTTGCCAGTCGTCCTCCGCAAGCACCTCTGTGTGCAGCAGCCGAGGGTCGAGAGTGCGCAAGATCTTCACGACTGTGGGCTCAGCTTCAAACAGCCGCTTCCGAACTTCCGACGTAGCAGCGTTGGCACGCCGAAGGAGCCAGTAGTGATCCTCTAGCGCTTCGAAGGCAGTGAGCCGCTTACGCATCCAGTCTCGATCCACGCCCCGGAGGATAGGGGGCGAAACACCTATTGCGGTGAGATTTTCTGCGCTTGACGGGCCAACTGAGACGGAAACTGAGACGGCGCACGACGAAGGGCCGGACCCCTGCCGGGTCCGGCCCTTCGTTCGTCCTGCTCAGAGCGGTAGCGGTGGGATTTGAACCCACGGTGGAGTTGCCCCCACACTCGCTTTCGAGGCGAGCTCCTTCGGCCGCTCGGACACGCTACCGGGAGAGAGCTTAGCCCACGGTGGGGCGTGCGCCGAAATCGGTGCCCGGGCGGTGGCGGAAGAAGTCGGTGAGCAGTGCGCCGCACCGGTCGGCGAGCACTCCGGGGATCACCTCGGGGCGGTGGTTGAGTCGCCGGTCGCGCACCACGTCCCACAGCGAGCCGGCGGCGCCCGCCTTGGGGTCGGTGGCGCCGTAGACGATCCGGTCGACCCGGGACAGCACCGCGGCGCCGGCGCACATCGTGCACGGCTCCAGGGTGACGACCAGGGTGCAGCCGGTGAGCCGCCACCCGCCGGCCTGCTCGGCGGCGCGGCGCAGGGCGACGACCTCGGCGTGCGCGGTGGGGTCGCCGGACGCCTCGCGGGCGTTGTGCCCGCGGCCCAGCTCGGTGCCGTCGGGGCCGAGCACGAGCGCGCCCACGGGGACGTCGCCGGCGCCGGCGGCCTCGACGGCCTCCGCGAGGGCGTGCCGCATCGAGGGGAGCCAGGGGTCGCGCAGAGGATCGTCCATGCCCCCAGTGTCACCCGGCTACCGGACGGCCTCCAGCACGTCGGTGCAGCCCAGAGCCTCGGCGATCTCGGAGAGCGCGTCACCGGCGTCCAGCGACAGCACCTCCTTCTCCAGCATCCCGAGGTCGGCCAGCAGTTCGGCGTCGCCGACCGGCCCGTCCGGGACGGTGCCCGGCTCGGACGGCTCGTCGTCGGCGTCGTCGGCCACCACGTCGGGCTCGCCGTCCTCGGTGCCGTCGAGGTCGACGAGGCTGTCGAGGTCCTCGGGCGCCTCGGGGTCCCGGCCGAGGACCTCGTCGGTGAGCAGGATCTCGCCGTAGGCGTTGCGGGCGGCGGCTGCCGCGTCGGAGACGTAGATGCGAGGGTCGTCCTCGCCGTCCACGCGGACGACGCCGAACCAGGCGCCCTCCTGTTCGATGCAGATCAGCACCGTGTCGTCCTCCCCGGCCGCCTCGCGGGCGAGGTCCGCGAGATCGGCGAGGGTTTCCACGTCGTCGAGTTCCGTGTCGCTCGCTACCCATCCCTCTTCGGTGCGCGCGAGCAGTGCGGCGAAGTACACCGTGACTCTCCCACTGGTATCCGGTGATCAGCGAGTGCTCAAGAGGGGCGACGCCCCGCTCTTTCGGCATCGTGACAGAAACCCGCGCCGGATGGGACGTCTTCGACGATGCGTCGGGCAGGTGTTTGCGGATCGGACGCGAGAGCAGGCAGCCGGGAGGCGCGGTGGGCCCAACCTGCGGGCGTTACCGCCGGTCACCACCGGAACGTGCGCATCCGCATCTGCTGGCGCATTCGGGCGGCGCGCGCCCGGCGCGGTTGCACGCGCTCGCGCAGTGCCTTCGCCTCGCTCAGCTCGCGCAGGAAGAGCGCCCGCTTGCGCAGGCGGTCCGGGTCGCTGACCTCGCGGCGCAGCGCGGCGGTGTCACCTCTGCGCGGCGACTGGTTCCTCGGGTCGGACATATGGCCTCACCTCCGGCGTATCCCTTCACTTTCCCTCCGGACCCGGGGTTCACGCCACCGCAGGAGACCTGGTCACGTGGGTCTCGGATACTGTCGGAGCATGCGGACCCACGTCGTCGACCACCCGCTGGTGGCGCACAAACTCACCACGCTGCGCGATGAGCGCACCGACTCCCCGACCTTCCGGCGGCTCGCCGACGAGCTGGTCACCCTGCTCGCCTACGAGGCGACCCGGGACGTGCGCACCGAGCAGGTCGACATCCGCACGCCGGTCACCGGCACCACCGGCGTGCGCCTGTCGCACCCGCGCCCGCTGGTGGTGCCGATCCTGCGGGCGGGCCTGGGCATGCTGGACGGCATGGTCCGCCTGCTGCCCACGGCCGAGGTCGGCTTCCTGGGCATGATCAGGGACGAGCAGACGCTGCAGGCGTCGACGTACGCCACGCGCATGCCGGACGACCTGTCCGGCCGCCAGGTGTACGTGCTCGACCCGATGCTGGCCACCGGCGGCACGCTGGTCGCGGCCATCCGGGAGCTGATCGGGCGGGGCGCCGACGACGTGACGGCGCTGTGCCTGCTGGCCGCGCCGGAGGGCGTGGAGCTGATGGAGCGCGAACTGGCCGGCACGCCCGTCACCGTGGTGACGGCGGCCGTCGACGAGCGGCTGAACGAGTCCGGCTACATCGTGCCCGGGCTCGGCGACGCCGGAGACCGGATGTACGGCACCGCCGGCTGACGTCACGCACGCGCACGCGCACGCGGACCGGATACGCCGGTCCGCTCCCGGCCGGTCCGCGGGCTCGTACGCCGGTGGGTCTGCGGCCCGTGCGCGGGTCTGCACGCCGGCTCGCCCGCACCCCCCGGGCCGATCCGGGCTGCCCGGCCGCGTGATCCGCTGCGGCCCGGGAGCGGCCGGTGGTCAGCAGCCGGCGGCGGTGGACGGCGCGGGAGAGGGCTTGGTCAGTGCCACGAGAGTCTGCTGGGCGGCTTTCGGTTTGGTCAGGGACCGGTAACCGTCCCCGATGACCAGGTCGACACTCTTGGCCGCGGTCCCCTTGCGTGCCTTGTCCGTGCGGGTGGAGGCCTTGTCCAGGTGCGCGGCGAGAACGGCGAGCGCGCCGCTCTGCTCGGACTTGGGCGTGCCCAGCAGCAGCCCGGTCTGCTTGACCTTCTTGTCCAGCTCGGGCGGCGCGTTGTCCACCTCCCCGATGGTGAAGCCGCGCTTTGCCAGCTCGTCGGCGGTCTCCTTCGCCAGCCCGCTGCGCTCGGTGGCGTTGTAGACGTTGACGGTGATCGACGACGGGTCCGGCAGGACGCGGGCCGGGGCCGCGTCCTTGCCGGTCCGCGGGTCGCTCGGTTTGCAGTCCTCTTGGGCGGCGCTGACGGTCTTGCCGTCGCCCCCGGTGAAGACGGAGACGAGCTGCACCGTGCCCCAGGCCAGCAGGCTGAGCGCGGTGACCGCGGCGAGGGAACCCAGGACGATTCGGCGGCGGCCGTGCGGTCGCCGCATGCGGGGGTAGCGGTCACCCGTGATGCGGTACTCACCGCCCATGCCGGGGGGCGTCAGCATGCTCATGGGCGCAGCGTAGCCCGGGTGCGCGGGAGTGCGTACTAACTGATGAGCGTACGGCGGGCAGCCCAACCCGAAAGGGTCATTACGCCCGGCGGACGGCTCTGCCCGCGCTGCGGACGGCGGCGGAGTGTGCAGCGCGCCGCCGTCTGGGCCACCCCGCGGACGCTCCCGGCTCGGGCGGTCCCGGCTCGGACGCTCCCGGCATGGGCGATCGGCGCCGGGCGGGTCACCGCGCGGCGGTCGGTGCGGGCGACGGACCGGCGGGCGCGGCGGAACGCGGGCAGGCAGGCGGGAGGCCGGTCGAGCGGGCCTGTTGCGGGCCTGCGGGCGGGATCAGCCGAGGTCGAGGACCCGGGCGTGCAGTACCTGCCGCTGCTGGAGCGCGGCGCGGACGGCGCGGTGCAGGCCGTCCTCCAGGTAGAGGTCGCCCTGCCACTTCACGACATGGGCGAAGAGGTCCCCGTAGAAGGTGGAGTCCTCCGCGAGCAGGGTCTCCAGGTCGAGCTGGCCCTTGGTGGTGACCAACTGGTCCAGGCGCACCGGGCGTGGGGCGACGTCCGCCCACTGGCGGGTGCTGTCCCGGCCGTGGTCGGGGTAGGGCTTGCCGCTGCCGATTCGCTTGAAGATCACACGGAAAGCCTACCGGGCCGGTGCCCGCGGGCGCAGCCTCGTCCACGGAACGGATAGTGGTCGTTCCGCCTCGTACCAGGCATATCGGGCGGGTCGTGGTGCGGCCTCCGAGGCGCCCGCCCGAGGGGCCGGGGGCCGGCCGGGGCGGTCCGCTCGCGCCGGAGTGCGCCGGAGTGCCGGGCACCGGCCCGGGGTCGGCGGGCAGGTCGCGGTCGCCGGAGGCACGGCTGCCCGCGTGCGCCCGTGGCGCACCGCGACGCGCCCCTGCCGGGGGTGCGGACGGCCGAAGGCCCCGCGGGCGCCGTGAGGCGGCCGCGGGGCCCGACCGGTCCGTACCGGGCGCTGCCCGGAGGGACTACCGGACTACTCCTTGTCCAGCTCGTGGTCGTGGTCGTCGTGCAGACCGCCGCCGCTGCCCGCGTCACCGTCGGTGGGCACGAACGGGACCTCCGCCTGGAGGGAGGAGGTGTCCCAGGCGTAGTTGCCCACGGCGTTGGCGATGACCTTGATGTTGATGTCGAAGGCCTTCATGTTGATGTTCTTGATGTCGTCGCAGGCCTGGTGGTAGCAGGCGTCGTAGGCGACACCGGCCTCGCCGCCCCACAGCTCGCGCTGGGCCTCGGTCTTGATGCCCTCGGCCCCGGTGAAGGTGCCACCGGAGGCGATGCCGATCTCGATGAACGGTCCGTAGTCGGAGCGCCCGGTGAAGTCGGTGCCGCGCGGCTCCTCGCCGCGGGACTTGATGAACTCGTTGATGCCGTACTCGATCTGGGCGGAGCCCTCGGGGCCGGGGCCGGCGCCGACACCGTCGGAGTCGTCACCGTCGTACACGAACAGCCCGTAGTTCGGCGAGGCGATCATGTCGAAGTTCAGGTACAGCGCGATCCGGTCCCGCTCGGCGTCGCTGAGGTTCGAGACGTAGTGCTCGGCACCCTGCAGGCCGACCTCCTCGGCGCTCCACAGCGCGAACCGCACCTTGTTGGCGGGCTGCTTGGGGTTCTTGGCCTGGTGCGGCAGCCACTGCTTGGTGGCCTTGGAGTACTGCAGGGCCGCTTCGAGGATGCCGGCCGAGCCGGAGGCGTTGTCGTTGATGCCGGGGCCGTCGGCGACCGAGTCCAGGTGCGCGCCCAGCATGACCACGTTGTCCGGGTCGCCGCCGCGGGTCTCCGCGATGACGTTCGGCGTGCTGCGGTCCTCCTGGAACTCGATGATCTCCAGGTTCACCGAGGTGTCGCCGCCCGCGACCTCGGTGGACAGCGCGCTGCCGTCGGCCAGGCTGAGGCCGCCGGTGGGGATGCGTCCGGCGCTGGAGTCGCCCAGTGTGCCGTTGAGTTCGCCGTCCACGTTGTTGTAGATGAGCGCGCCGACGGCACCGGCGTCCGCGGCTGCGGCCTGCTTGGCGGCGAAGGTGCAGCCGCCGCGCTGGATCAGCGCGATCTTGCCGGTGAAGTCACCGGAGGCGAAGTCGCCCGCGGTGCAGCCGGTGGTGCCGTCCTCGTCGCGCGGGACCTCGGCCACCTCGGCCTCGATGCCGCCCTCGGGCGTGCTGGTGGTGTACGTCATCAGCTTGATCGGCACGTCACGGCTGTCCGTGCCGAGCACGGTCAGGCGCTCCGCGATGGTCTCGCGGTAGGTGAACGTGAAGTCCTGGTAGGTCACCTTGTAGCCGGCGGCCTTGAGCAGGGTGCCCGCGTACTTGGCGGACACCTCGTGGCCGCGGGTGCCAGCGGCCCGGTTGCCGTCGTAGCGGTCGGCGATGGCCTGGAAGGCCTTCAGGTGCTTGTGGGCGTTCTTCGCGCTCGACTGCTTGACGAGCTGCTTCGCCAGCTTCTGCCCCTCGTGGACGGGGTCGGTCTTGGCGGCGGCCGGGCTTGCGGTTGCGACGAGCAGGAGCGGGGTCGCGAGCGCGGCGGCGGAGAGCGCCGCTACCGCGCGGCGTCTTCCTCGGAACGAGGCGGGCACAGGCAGGTCCTTCCGTGTGCGTACGACGAGGACTGAACTGTTCGACGTGGGGGATTCCGTGTCCGGGATACGAACGCGGTGGAAGGGAAGTTAGCGTCCGAGCGGCTTCTGGGGAACGCCTGTGGCACACATCACCGGGAGTGATGATCCGATTGGCCGAACTTGCGGCTGTATGGCTGTCAGATCGTGAGTGACAGGGTTTGCCCGTTAACGTGGCGCCGACCGCAGGTCCGCCAGCACCTCGCGGGCCGCCCGCGCGCCGGAGGCCAGCGCGCCCTGCACCGAACCGGTGGCCCGGTGGTCACCGCACACGTAACGGCCGGGTCCGAAGCGGGTGGTGCGGGTCAGCCGCTGGGGCGGCGGCATCGCCGGCAGCGCGTCGTGCACGGTCCGCGCGGCCAGGTGCTCCCAGCCGGACGTGTCGGTGCCGTAGGCGTCGGCCAGGGCGGAGAGCAGCGCCCGGCGCAGCTCCGGACGGTCCTCGCCCAGCACCGAAGTGGCCACCAGGGCACGGCTGCCCGGTGAGTGGCCGGACGACACCTCGGACAGCACGCAGGTGTTGAGGAAACGCCCCGCACTGTCGACCAGCAACGTCGGTTCGGGCAGGCAGAGCGTGCCGCGCAGCATGCTGCGCCACACCAGGTGGAAGAAGCGCTCGGAGGTCTCCAGCTCGTCCTCCAGGAACACGCCGGACAGGAAAGGGCGGAAGAACGTCTCCACCAGCTCGTCCGAGATCCCCGCCCTGGCCAGCGCGGTCAGCGTGGTGTGGTCCTCGGCGCGCTTGCGGTGCGCGGGCGGACCGAGCATGTCGCGGGCGGAGAGCACGCCCAGGGCCAGCAGGTCGCGGGTCGAGGCGAGGCGGCCCGGCAGCAGGTCGGCGCTGCGGCGCGGCTGCCGGGTGGGGTCGCTGAACCTCAGCAGCCCGCGTTCCGTCCGGATCAGCACGCCCGGCGTGAACGGGCGCAGCCGCAGCTCCCGCAGCCGAAGCCGCCGCTTCACCTGCGGATAGGAGGTGTTGAACACCTGGAAGCCGCGGTCCAGCACGAACCCCTCGTGCAGATCGGTCCGCATGCGCCCGCCGACGCCGTCGGACGCCTCCAGTACGCGGACCCGCAGACCGCCGGCCGTCAGGTCCGCGGCGCAGGCGAGCCCGGCCGCACCCGCTCCGATGACAACGGCGTCCACAGGGGTGTCGCGCGGGTTCGAACCGGTCTCCGGCATGGGCCGTGCCGCCTTTCGAGGGTGGGGGAGCGGGTGCGACGGGGCCGGTGGTCAGGAGGGCGGCGACGGTCCGCGGCACGTCGGAGTGTGCGGAGCGGAACGTGGACGCGGGCGGGCATGCGTTGACTCCGATACGGGTTCTTCGGTCCCGGACGGGAACTTCCGTGACGTGAGGCCCTGGAGGCCCTGGAGGCCCTGGAGGCCCTGGAGGCCCTGGATGGGCGTGATGATGCCATTTGCCGGGCCTGTGCGCTGTGAGCAACGCCCCGGCGCCCTGCCGCATCCGCGCGGCGGTGTGTGGGTGAACTGGCCAACGGGCTGCTGACGGGGGCCGGTTCGCTGCCGAGGCTGACCGCCGGCCTGGGCCGGCTGCCGGGCCTGTGCGCCGAGCGCTACCCGGCCTGTCCGCCGACCGGCTGCGGCTGCGCCTGCTGGCCCGTCCCGCGTCCTGTGGGCGACGCCGTCAGGCGCGGGCGACGGCGGTGAGGGCTTCGAGGGCTTCGGCGAGGCTGCGCGGGCGGACGGTGCCGGTGACTCGTCCGATGCCGGCCCAGCCCGGGCCGGCCAGCAGCAGCGCGGGCCGCTGCCGGGCCCCGCGCACGCCCCAGGCGGTGGCCTGGATCTGCCGGGCGAGGGTGCGGTCGGCGGTGGTGCGCGACTGGGACCACAGCACGACGGCGGTGGGACCGGTGCGGCGTACCGCCTCGTCGAGCGCCTCAGCCGGGACCGCCGCGCCGAACATGCGGACCGGCAGGCTGTGTCGGGCCAGTCCAGCGGCCAGCGCCTCCAGCGGTAGCGAGTGCATCTCGCCGGGCACGCAGGCCAGCAGCACCGGCGCCCGGTCGGTGCGCACGGCGGCGCTGCCGCTGAGCCGCCGCAGCGTCGAGGAGATGTGCCAGGACAGCAGGTGCTCGACCTCCACGTAACGCTCCCCGGACGTGGCCCACTTGCGGCCGACGGCTCGCAGCGCGGGCATGATCACCTCGTCCCAGGCGACGATCAGGCCGTGCTCGGCGACGGCGGCCTCCAGCCGGGCGTCCAGTGCGGGCGCGTCGAGCCGGACGGCGGCGTTGGCCAGTCCGCGGCACTCCTTGCGCACGCTGCCCAGTGGGAGGGCGTTGCTTCCGCCCGGACCGGTCAGCCCACCACCCGGCCGATCGGCCCCCACCTGGCCGGGTCCTGACTGGCCGGGTCCCACCTGGCCGGGTCCCACCTGGTTGGCTCCCTCCTGGTCGGCCCCCGCCCCATCGGCCCCCGACCGACCGGCGCCCGCCGACCCCACAGCGGCGTGCCCGGGCCCTCCGCCGGTCCCTCCGCCGGTCCCTCCGCCGGGCCCTCCGCCGGGCCGGAGCCCGGTGGGGCCGGTCGGCCGGTGTGCCGGTTGGGGCCGCGGCACGTCGGCCACCGGGCCGGGGGCGGAGGCCCCGGACGACCGGGACGCGCCGGGGGTGCCGGGGGCCGACGAGGGGTGGGACGTCGTCACGTCGGGGTCGGGGTCCGCGGCGGTGTGGCCGGCGCGGGCCTGGTGGGCGGCCTCGGCCGGTGGGACCCCGCTGCCGGTCAGGCGGCACATGTGCTCCAGCATCGCGATGTCGCCCGGCGTCCAGCGGCGGTGGCGCCCGTCGTGGCGCACGGCCGGGCCGATGCCGTAGCGGCGGTCCCAGGAGCGCAGCGTGGTGGGGGCGACGCCCAGGCGGCGGGCAACCGCGCCGGTCGTCAGTCCGGGGGCGTCCGCGTCGTTGTCCCGTGCGTCGTTCATGGCTCCATCATACGACGCATAATCGATGCAAGTTGCTTCCGGAATGTCGTTGCGTCGAATCTGTCGCTACCGGGTGCGGCGAGCTCCCGGCGGTGGCGGAACGCCGGACCGGGCAGTGCCCGGGACGGCCGGAAGCCGCCTCGGCCCACCGGCCGGGCACGGTCCCGGCGAGAGGAGTGGCACTGATGGTCGCCACCGCCGCAGACAGCCGGACCCGCCCGGCGACACGGGCCCCCGCTGGGGTGCCCGCAGCGGGCGCACCGCCGTTGCGCCTGGCGCACTCCGCGCCCGCACCCACCGACGGAGAGATCGCCGAGGCGTTCGTCGCCGGCGACGAACTGGCACTCGCCGCCTACGACCGCTGGGGCACGCTCGTGCACACGCTCGCCGCCCGGACGCTGGGCGACGTGCGCGAGGCCGAGGACGTCACCCAGCAGGTGTTCCTCGCCGCGTGGCGCGGACGCCACGGCTTCCGACCCGAGCGGGGCGCGCTCGGCGGCTGGCTGGTCGGCATCACCCGCAGGAAGATCGCCGACGCGCTCACCGCCCGTACCCGCCGCACCGCGCTCGCCGCAGCAGCCGGGGCCCAGCAGGCGCGTCCCGTCGCCGAGCCGCACACCGACGCGGTGCTCGACCGGTTGCTGGTCACCCAGGAGCTGGCGAAGCTGCCGCCCGCCCAGTGCCAGGTGCTGTCCCTCGCGTTCTACGACGACCTCAGCCACGTCCAGATCGCCGAGCGCACCGGACTTCCGCTGGGAACGGTCAAGAGCCATGTCCGCCGCGGCCTCCAGCGACTGCGCCGGGTCCTGGTGGACGCCTCCACCTCCCAGTGACCCTCGGCGATGCACGGTCTGTGAAAAAACCGGAAAACACTCGTCCGGAGCCATCCGAAAGGGGCCCGGGAACCGAATACAGGTAGAGGGCGGAGAGAAGCCGACAGGCACGGCGACCGAATCCCGCCGTATCGATTTCAGGGCGGCGATGCTCGACGCGATCACGCTCCGACGCGATCACGCTCTCGACGCAAGGCGAATTCAGGTCCGGCAATTACGAAGTCCGACGCTTTCGAGGCGCCCGATCACACTTCTTCTGAGGCGTACCGACTTCGACCCGCACCACATCCGTCGCTCCACGCGGCGGCACTCGGGGACTCCGCGCACCACCCGCACTGAGGAGATCCGGCCATGAAACTGAGCGACGAACTGCCGACCGACCACCGGCTGGCCACCGTCTACCGCTACGGGGCCGCCCTGAGCGGCCTGATCCTGCTGGCCTTCGGCACCCTGGGCTTCCTCGACCGGCTGGCCTTCTTCGACACCACCGGCCAGTCCGTGGCCGGTCTGTCCAGCAACGGCCTGCTCAGCCTCATCTCGGTCGTCGTCGGCCTGCTGCTCATCGCCGGGGCCCTGATCGGCGGCAACTTCGCCTCCACGCTGAACATGACCATCGGCGCGCTGTTCGTCGCCAGCGGCTTCCTGCACCTGATCGTGCTGGAACGCGGCGCGAACCTCCTCGCCTTCCGCATGCCCAACGTCATCTTCAGCTTCGTGATGGGCTTGTTCATCCTCACTTTCGGCATGTACGGCCGGGTGAGCGGCGGGCTGCCGCACGACAACCCGTACTGGCGCAGCCGCCACCCCGACGAGGCCGCCCGCGAGGAGCGCCGCGCGGGTGTCGGCGCGGCCGGGCCGCGCTCGGTCACCGGCGCCGACGTACGCCGTCCCAGCCTGCCCGGTCCGGTCGGAGGCCCCGGCCAGACCTGACGAGCCGGCGACGCGGCCGGCGGAGAGACCTCCGCCCCGGCACCGCGTCGCCCCCCGGGCCCGCACGGGTGCCCGTCGGCAACCACCTCCACGCCGGCGCATCCGTGCGGGCCGCCCACGTGGAAGAGGGGAGTGCGGGAATCGGCGGGCAACGCCCGTGCCCGCCGATTCCCGCAGCCATCGCGCACCGGCCGTCGACATCCGACTCCGGCCGGGGCGCGCCGGTGTGTTCCGACCCGCACCGCCGATTTCACGCGGTGGCACTTCAGTTCCGGCAACATTCCGGAAGGCGCATCCGGTTCGGTGCAGCCCCCGGAAGAGGTCAGTAAAACCCCGTAGAGATCGGGGCCAGTCGCGAAGGGAATTCCAATGATGAACTCGCGCACCGCAGCAGCGATCGTGGCCGCCGTGGGGACCTGCTCCCTCGCGCTGGCTGCGACCCCCGCCGGCGCCGCTCCGGCGGCCGACGACAACAAGGCGATGGTGTCCGTCTTCCACGGCGTTCCCGGCCTGACTGTCGACGTCTACGCCAACGGCGACGAACTGCTGCCCGACTTCGAGCCCGGCACGCTCACCGACCCGCAGGCCCTCGACGCCGGCACCTACGACATCAAGATCTTCGAAGCCGGTGCCGACCCCGAGGGCGACCCTGCGATCGAGAAGGAGATCGAGGTTCCCGCCGGTGCGAACGCAACCGTCGCGGCCCACCTCAACGCGGACGGCGAGCCCCAGCTGACCGCCTTCGTCAACGACGTGTCCGACGTGCCCGCCGGCAAGTCGCGGCTGACCGTGCGGCACGTGGCCGCCGCTCCGGCGGTGGACGTCCGCGCGGGCGGATCGCCGGTCTTCGAGGGACTGGAGAACCCGGACGAGGGCACCGGTGAGGTGGGCTCCGGCACCGTCGAGGCCGACGTCACGCTCGCCGGCACCGAGGACGTCGCGATCGGCCCGGCCGACCTCGACCTGAAGGAGGGCACCAGCAACGTCGTCTACGCCTGGGGCAGCGCCGAGGACGACAACCTGGAGCTGAAGGTCCAGTCGTTCAGCGGCATGCACTCCTCGCCCGAAGCCGTGCACGCGGGCGGCAACGGCGCGGCTGCCGGTGCCAACTCCTCCGACGCGTGGCTCGCCTGGAGCGCGGCCGGCGCGGTGGCCCTGGCCGGCGGAGTGCTGATCGTCCGCCGACGTGCCGCCGGACAGCTCGGCTGATCCGACGGCACGTCCGCGCCCGATCCGGTCGCCTCCCCCTCCCCGGCCGGGACCCCGAGCCCCGGCCGGGCCGGCCGTCCGGTCCAAGGCCCCGTCCCCCCGGACCGGACGACCCGACCGGTGAGCGCTTCCGCCCACCGGCACCTGCACGTCACCACCTGCACGTCACCACCTGCACGTCACCACCTGCACGTCACCACCTGCACGTCACCACCGGCACGTCACCACCGGCACGTCACCGCCGCACCGGCATCAGCAGACGAGGAGTTCGCCCATGCGTCAGGTACCGCGGGCCCGGTGGTTCACGGTGTGCGGTGCCGCCGTGGCCGCGGGGTTGGTGCTGCTGGTGGTCCTCCACCTCAACGACCCTGCGCCACCACCGGACTTCGGCGGCGGCTCGGCGTCCGCGCCGGTCCAGGACCGGTCCGGCCCCCGCACGCCGGACCGCGTCAGCGACGGCCCAGGCAGGGACGGGGGCCGGCCGCCGGAGAAGGGCGCGCGGGGCGGCGCTGACGCCCAGCCGCCGCGGGACGCGGCCCCCGCACCGGTCCGGCTGCGCATGGAACGGGTCGGCGTCACGGCGGGGATCGTCCCGGTGGGCGTGGCGAAGGACGGCACCGCCGAGGTCCCCGCCGACCCGGCCGAGGCCGGCTGGTACCGCTTCGGCCCAGCGCCCGGCGACGCGGCCGGCTCGGCCGTCCTGGTCGGCCACGTCGACTCCGACACCGGTGAACTGGGCGCGTTGGCAGCCCTGTACGACGTCCGCGAGGGCGACGTGCTCACCGTGCGCCGCGACTCCGGAGAGCCGGTCGAGTACCGCGTGTCCACCCGGCGCACCGTGCCCAAGGACGAGCTACCGGCGGACGTGTTCCGCCGCGACGGCCCGCCCGTGCTGACGCTTGTCACCTGCGCCGCCCCCTACGACCCGGACCGCGGCGGATACCAGAACAACGTGGTGGTCACGGCGGTCCCGGCGGGACAGGACTGAGCGCCGGGCCCAGCGGCCCCGGCCGGCCGCTCGGCCGGCCGGCCCCCTACGTACCGTCAGCCGCCGGGGCGTTCAGCTCCTCGAACAGATACAGGTGAGGAGGTCGGCGGTGAGGCACATAGAGCCCGCGGAACTCAGCGAGTTGGCACTCGGTGGTGAGTCGGCCCAGGGGCCCACCGCCGAGCACCTGCACGCGTGCGCGCACTGCCGGACGGAACTGGCCGTGCTGCGCCGCGTCGTGCGGGCCGCCCGCACCGCCGCCCCCGAGGCGGACCGCCCCACCCCGCCGTCGCCCCGCGTCTGGCAGGGCATCGCCGCCGCGCTCTCCCACGATGCTGACGGCAGCCCGGACACGACCGACGCCGACCCGGACGCGACCGCTGCCGACACTCCCGGCGGTCCGGCCATGCCCGGTGGCCCGTCCGCTCGCTCGTCCGCCGGTCCGTCCGCTCGCCCTGCGGCAGCCGGTCCCGTTGCGGGGCAGCCGCGGCGCTCCCGGCGGCCGGCGCTGCTGGCCGCAGCCTGCCTTGCGGCGGGCGCCGTGCTGGGCGGCACCGCCACGCACCTGCTCGGCGGCGGCGATCCGGCGCCCGCCATGCAGGCGGGCCCGGACGTGACGCTCTCGCCGCTGCCCGCCGACCTGGACGCGGTCGGCACGGTACGGCTGGAACGGCTGTCCGACCCGTCCGCCCGGGAGGTGCGCATCCGTGTGGAGGGGCTGCCGCGCACCTCCGGCTTCTTCGAGGTGTGGCTGATGGACGCGGACGGCAAGAAGCTGATCTCGATCGGGGTGCTGCACGGCGATGGCACGGCCTCGCTGCCGCTGCCGCCCGGTGTCGACATCGGCGAGTACTCGCAGGTCGACGTCTCCGACCAGCCCTACAACGGCAGCCCCGAGCACTCGGGCAGGAGCCTCGTGCGCGGTGCGCTCGCCGGCTGACCGCGTACCGGTCGCGCTTCCGCCCGGCCCCACCCCCGCCCGCATCTCGCCCCCTCACTGTGGCGTTGTGGGCGCGCTTCCGCACGCCCCCGCCAGTGCTCCGATCCGCCCCGTGCTGCTCGGCGCGGCGCGGTCCGGCGGTGGGCTTATCGGGTGACTTGACGGTATGGCGACGACACCTTGGGCGGCGGCTGCCCGCATCGTCGTCGTCGGGAAGGCAGTCCGGTGCCGCATCGGGCGCACTCGCTTTCCCTTCGCCTGGACGTTCGACAAGGAGACATGGCCCATGTTGAAGAACCGGAAGATCGCCGCCGCCCTCGCCTCGGGTGCGCTCGCCGCCGGCCTGCTCGCCGCCACGCCGGCGATCGCGATGGACGAGGAGCCGGCAGAGGTGCAGGCCGCCGCGGCGCAGACCGAGGTCCAGGAGGAGGCCCAGACCCTGGCCCACCCCCGCTACGCGTACGGCAAGGTCGTCGCGCGCAGCGGCGTCAAGATCCGCGCCAAGGCCACCACCGCCTCCTACGCGCTCGGCGGCTTCAACCACGGTGCCCACGTCAAGCTGGCCTGCAAGGTCAAGGGCCAGTGGGTCCACGGCAACCAGATCTGGTACAAGCTGGCCGACCGCAAGGGCTGGGTCACCGCCCGCTACGTCAAGAACCTGAAGCACGTCAACTACTGCCGCTGACCCGGCAGCGGCGACGGCCGCACGCCGTCGCCCCCCGCGGGTCCCGGAGCTCGGGCGGCACCCGCATGACCCTCACACCGAAGTGAACGCAGCACCCGCTCCACCGCAGCACCCGCTCCACCGCAGTACCCGCAGTGCGGCAGCTCCCGGCCCCACCAGGCCGGGAGCACGCCGCGTTCCGGGGCCGGCGGTCGCGGGGGATGACCGCGGACGGGGGCGCCCCGGCCGGAGGGCCGGGGCGGCCGGAAAGTAAAGTCGGGCTTCCGTTCCGCCCCCCGCGCCCCCTGAACCAGAGGTACCGGAGTTGAGCCCCGCACCCCCCGCGCCGCAGACCGGCGGCCCGGCCGGGCCCGCCGCGCACCCGGTGACCGTCGTCGGCATCGGCGCCGACGGATGGGCCGGACTGCCGGCCCGTTCCCGTCAGGCCCTGCTCGACGCCGAGGTGCTCGTCGGAGGCCCCCGGCAACTGGACCTGCTGCCCGCCGACTGTGCGGGCGAACGCCTCACCTGGCCCGTCCCGCTGCGACCGGCCGTGCCCGGCCTGATCGCCTCCCGCGAGGGCCGCCGCATCGCCGTCCTGGCCAGCGGCGACCCCATGTTCCACGGCATCGGCCGCACCCTCGCGGAGACGATCGGCGCCGACCGGCTGCACGTCCTGCCGCACCCCTCGTCGGTCTCGCTCGCCTGTGCCCGCCTGGGCTGGCCGGTGGAGACGACCGCCGTCGTGACGCTCGTCGGCCGCCCGCTCGCCGGGCTGGCCTCCGCACTGCACGACGGCTGCCGGGTGCTGGTCCTCAGCGCCGGCCGCGACACCCCGACCCAGGTCGCGGGCCTGCTGCGGGAACGCGGCTTCGGGCCGAGCCGCCTGCGGGTCCTGGAGCAACTGGGCGCCGGCCGCGAGCAGGCCATCGAGGGAACCGCCGACACCTGGGACGCGCCGCCCGGCGACCCGCTCAACGTCGTCGCCGTCGACTGCCGCCAGGCCCCCGGCGCGCTGCGGCTGCCCGTCGTCCCCGGCCTGCCCGACGAGGCCTACGAGCACGACGGCCAGCTCACCAAGCGGCACGTGCGGGCCGCCACCCTCGCCGCGCTCGCCCCGACCCCCGGCGAGCTGCTGTGGGACGTCGGCGGCGGTTCCGGCTCGATCGCCGTCGAGTGGCTGCGCGCCCACCCCTCCTGCCGGGCGGTGACCGTCGAACGCGACCCGGTCCGCGCCGCCCGCATCACCCGCAACGCCGAGACGCTCGGCGTGCCCGGCCTGCGCGTGGTGACCGGCCGCGCCCCGCAGGCCCTCGACGGGCTGCCCACGCCCGACGCCGTGTTCATCGGCGGCGGCCTGACCGCGCCCGGCCTGCTCGACGCCTGCTGGGCGGCGCTGCGGCCCGGCGGCCGACTCGTCGCCAACACCGTCACCCTGGAGTCGGAGGCGCTGCTCACCGAGCGCTACCGCGTCCACGGCGGTGAACTCGTCCGGCTGGCGGTGGCCCATGCCAAGCCGGTGGGCGGCTTCACCGGCTGGCGCCAGGCCATGCCGGTAACCCAGTGGGCCGCCGAGAAGCCCGCCTCGGGCGGCGCGAAGCCCGCGCCAACTGACTGCGAAGACTGACGAAGGACGAAGGACGATGACGGTCTACTTCATCGGTGCAGGTCCCGGCGCCGCCGACCTGATCACCGTGCGCGGCGCACGTACCCTCGCCGCCTGCCCGGTGTGCCTGTACGCGGGCAGCCTGGTGCCGCGGGAACTGCTCGCCGAGTGCCCGCCGGACGCACGGCTGGTGGACACCGCGCAGCTCAACCTCGACCAGATCACCGAGGAACTGGTCGCCGCGCACCGCGCCGGCCAGGACGTGGCGCGGCTGCACTCCGGCGACCCGTCCGTCTTCAGCGCCGTCGCCGAGCAGATGCGGCGGCTCGACGCCGCCGGGGTGCCGTACGAGGTGGTGCCGGGCGTGCCCGCGTTCGCCGCCGCCGCTGCCGCACTCAAGCGGGAACTGACCGTGCCGACCGTCGGCCAGACCGTCATCCTGACCCGCATCGCCCAGCAGGCAACCGCCATGCCCGACGGCGAGGACCTGGCCACGCTCGGCCGCAGCCGCGCGCTGCTGGTGCTTCACCTGGCCGCCCGGTACGTCGACCGCGTGGTGGACGAACTGCTGCCGCACTACGGCGCCGACTGCCCGGCGGCGGTCGTCGCCATGGCCAGCCGCCCGGACGAGGTGGTACTGCGCGGCACCCTGGACACCATCGCCGCCCTCACCAAGGACGCAGGCATCACCCGCACCGCGGTCATCATGGTCGGCCGCACCCTTGGCGCCGAGCAGTTCCGCGACAGCCACCTCTACTCCGCCGACCGCGACCGCCCGCACGCGACGTGCGAGGGGACGGACGGCGAGGCGCGTGGGGACGTCGGGTAGCGGATCGTGACGGGGCTTACGTGGGCGTTGCGTGGGGAGTCCGCCCCTGAGGGCGGGATGCGCTGAGCGGACACCTGGGTACAAGAGAAAGGGCTCCGCAAGCTCATTCCGTCTGCTTCGGGTGTCCTCGGCTCGCCAGCTTGACCCAGCAGATCCGCTTCTCTGCGTCCAGCAGATACCAGACCCGGCCGCCGTTGAGCACCTCGAGCTGCCACTGCGGCAGTTCACGACCTGCGTGCACGCCCGTCGCCAGCTCCCGCTTCAACCGGAAGTGTCGGCTCGTGGGCCCCTCGGAGCGGCACCCCGCGTTCTGGCGCATCTGAATCCAGGCCCAGTGGGTGTTCCCGGGTTCCTGAGCGCAGAGATCCTGCCACCCTTTGATCGCCTCGTTCGTCGAATAGCGAACATCGAACTCGTCTCCGACTGCCGGAGGGGCGACGGAATCCCCCCGCTTCGGCGTCACTCGGCGACTGCCTTACTTGGCATCGGCAGGCGGTTCGTCCACAGGGCCAAAGTCGTCCTCCACGGGTTCTTGCAGCTTCTGGCGAAGCGCCGGATCGGAGTAGATCTCGGCCGTAGCCTTCCACGAAGAGATCAGAGGCGCCAAAGGCCCAACGGTGCCCAGGTCAGAGGCCGCTCGGGCGGTGTCCACGAACTCGACCAGGAACTCCCGGACGGCGTCCTCCGGCAGGAAGCGCACCCAGGGAAACGCCTCCGGGAAGACGCGGGTGAGCAGGTCCACCGCGCTCGGGTCAGCCTTCATCATCGCGACGAAGAGCCTGGTGGTGGAGTCGACGACCTCGGTCGCCTGGTCGGCTCGCTCCGCCGTCGTCAGGTACAGGTCGTCCTCGCCGCGGCGGTGCAGGCGCATCCCCTGACGGGCGGATCCCTGCATGCGGGCGACCGTGTCCTTCGGCTTCTGGATGAGCTCGGAGAAATTCGCTTCAGCATGCGTGGCGGTCATGACTTCAAATCTACTTCAAAAGTCCGGGCGATGCACCGTCGCGAAGCCGCCGACCTCGTGCGTCAACGCGGTGCTGTGCCGTGCGGCCCCTGGGACCCGCGCGGCTCTCGGGGGCGGCGCGGCCCACGACGGTGCCGGCGCGGTCGATGCAGATGACGTCCGCCGTCATGGATGCGTCGAGTAGGACGGTGCCAGCGCCTCGTCGCGTGCGGTGGCGGCGACCAGGTCGCCGAGCGGGACCCCGGCGGCGGCGCACAGGGGCGCCGAGCTGGGCGGGGTGGACGGATTGGGCCGCCCACCGTTGGCCATCGCTCATGTGAAGGAGGACCTACCTGCATCGTAACCCGGCCCCCGGAGGGTTTGGATCGGCTCAGGTCTACCCGGGCAGTGCGCTTGCGAACTGGCCTCGCCCTGCCGGCCCAGCCCGGCGAGGACCTTGTCAGGTTGTGGTGCCGCCGAGCTGGTGCTCTCCGATGTAGCGCCGGAAGCCGTGCGCCAGGAACCGGAATCCACAGGACTCGTAGAACGAGTGCACGTACGCGTCATCGGCTGCCAGCAACTGAACCTTGTAACAACCGGCTGATTCGCCGAGGCGTACAGCCGTCTCCATCAGCCGTTGTCCGATTCCTTGCCGCTGGCGGGATCGTGCGACCACGACGTTCTCGACGAAGAGGATTGATCGGCCGCCACGAGTGAGGTTCGGCAGGACCATGCAGTCCGCAGTGCCGACGACAGTCCCGTCCAGCTCTGCGACCAGTACGGTTCGGCCGCGCTGGGCGGAGATCTCCGCCCAGAGGGCATCGGCCGACTCCTGTGGCAGGGACGGATCGTCCGGGTTCAGTTCGCTGAAGAGGGCAAGCAGAGACGGCAGATCTGTCGCGTCAGCCGACCGCACGGTGATCCTCATGGACCGAATCGTAGGACGAGACCCTTCCGGGGCGGGCAGAGGGCTGTCGAGATCGCCCCAGGTCAGGTGCCCTGCGGTCCCCGGGGCTCCGCGCGGCCTACGACGGTGCCGGCGCGGTCGATGCAGATGACGTCGACCGTCACGGGGGCGCCGCGCAGGACCGCGAGCGCTTCGTCGCGGGCGGTGGCGGCGACCAGGTCGCCGAGCGGGACCCCGGCGGCGGCGCACAGCTGTAGTGCGGCGAGGCCGGTGTTGGCCGCCGCCACCTCGGCGGCCAGCGCCTCGTCGGCGCCGCCGCGTCGGGCCAGTGCGGCGAGGAAGCCCTTGTCGACCTGCGACCGGGCCGAGTGCAGGTCGAGGTGGCCGTGGGCGAGCTTGGACAGCTTGGCGAAGCCGCCGCAGATCGTCAGCCGGTCCACGGGGTGCCGCCGGACGTACTTCAGGACGGCACCGGCGAAGTCGCCCATGTCGAGCAGCGCGTCCTCGGGCAGGCCGTGCTCGGCGGCGGCGGTGCGTTCGGAGGTGGAGCCGGTGCAGCCCGCCACGTGGGTGCGTCCCGCCGCGCGTGCCACGTCCACACCGCGCCGGATGGAGTCGATCCACGCCGAGCAGGAGTACGGCACCACAACGCCGGTCGTGCCCAGCACGGACAGGCCGCCGAGAATGCCCAGTCGCGGGTTCCAGGTGCTGCGGGCGATCTCCTCGCCGTGGTCGATGGACACCTCCACGCACACGTCGCCGCTGCCGCCGTGGCGGGCGGCTACCTCCGCGACGTGGCGGCGCATGAGGTCGCGCGGTACCGGGTTGATGGCCGGTTCGCCAACCGGCAGCGGCAGACCCGGCTTGGTGACCGTGCCGACGCCGGGACCGGCCCGGAACACCACGCCCGAACCGGGCGGCAGCGGTGTGACGGTGACCCGGACCAGGGCGCCGTGCGTGACGTCCGGGTCGTCGCCCGCGTCCTTGACGACCCCGGCCGTGGCCCGGCCCTCGGCCAGCTCCTCGACTGCGAGCGCGAAGGCGGGCGTGTGGCCCTTGGGCAGGGTGACGGTGACCGGGTCGGGGAAGTCGCCGGTCAGCAGTGCGGTGTAGGCGGCGGTGGTTGCCGCCGTCGCGCAGGCGCCCGTCGTCCAGCCCGAGCGCAGCCCGGTGTGCTTGAGCTGCGCGCTGCGGCCCCCGGCGGCGGTTGCGGGGGCATCTCCGGCACCGTTCCCGGTTGGCTCGGGCGGCTCGGGCGGGGCAGAGTGTGCGTGCTCAGGCATGGAGGTCCCCCGTGAACACCGCACCCGTCCCGTCCGACGGCACCCCCGGGCAGCCGCCCGCGCCCGGAACTTCGTCAGCCCGGCGGCACGTGCTGGTACTGGGCGGGACGGCGGAGGCGCGGCGGCTGGCCGCCGAGCTGGTGGGCTGGGCGCGTCCCGGGCTGCGGGTGACCAGCTCGCTGGCCGGACGGGTCGCCTCCCCGCGGCTGCCGCCGGGCGAGGTGCGCGTCGGGGGCTTCGGCGGCACGGCGGGGCTGACCCGCTGGCTGCGCGAGCACCGGGTGGATGCGCTCATCGACGCCACCCATCCTTTCGCCGGCACGATCGGTTTCCACGCGGCCGAAGCCGCTGCTCATGCCCATGTTCCCCTGCTGGCGCTGCGACGGCCCGGCTGGGTTCCCGGTCCGGGTGACGACTGGCACTCGGTGGCGTCCCTGGCGGAGGCCGCAGAGGAGCTGCCCGCGCTCGGCGAGCGGGTCTTCCTCACCACCGGGCGCATGGGCCTGGCGGCCTTCGCCCACCTGGACGGGCTGTGGTTCCTCGCCCGTTCCGTCGACCCTCCCGAGCCGCCGCACCCGGCCCGCATGGAGGTGGTGCTCGACCGGGGGCCGTTCACCCTCGACGGTGAACGCGACCTGCTGCGGCGGCACCGGATCGACGTCGTCGTCACCAAGGACAGCGGTGGCCCGGCGACCGCCGCCAAGCTCACCGCCGCCCGTGAGGCGGGCATTCCCGTGGTTGTCGTCCGCCGCCCGCCGACGCCGGAGGGTGTGCCGTCCGCACCTGACCCGGCGGGCGCGGCCCGCTGGCTGCGCGACGTGCTGGGCTGACGGCGAAGACGGCCAGGGAGAGTAGCCCACCTAGCGCGCCCGGTCAGTGCCCGGCCGGCTGCCGGTTCCGCCTGCGGCGGCGGGCCACGCCGACCACCGCGAGCACGGCGACCAGGGCCAGGGCCGTCACCGCCACCGGTGCGAACCCGAGGTCGTTGAGCCAGCGCGTCAGGTCGCCCTGCCACTCGGTGGCGGTGCCCACCACCGGGTCGTCGGCCGAGCCGCCGGACAGTACCCTGACCTCGTACCAGCCGTAGTACGCGACGTAGGCGCCCGCCAGGAGCAGCAGGGCGCCGCTGGCCCGGGTCACGTACGGCAGCGCCCGGCGGACCCTGGCGATCACCGCCTCCTGGGACAGGGCGACCGCCAGCGTCAGCACGCCGACGACCGCGCCCATGCCGAGGGCGTAGGCGAGGAACACCCCGGTGACGCCGAGCACGCTTCCGTCCCGGAAGGCGGTGGACGTCAGCGCCAGGAACGGGCCGACCGTGCAGGACAGCGAGGCGATCGCGTAGGAGACCCCGTACAGGCCCAGCGACGCCGCCGAGTCAGACGGCCTGCCTCCGGGCCTCGGCTTCAACTTCGGGACGGGTACACGTAGTTCGCGTCCGGTGAGCAGGTAGGCGCCGGTGCCGAGCAGCAGTGCGCCGATGACGATCGTCACCCAGGGCAGCCAGCGTTCCACCGACAGCGCCAGCGGCGCCACGACCAGTCCGAACGCGCCGAAGACCAGGGCGAACCCGCCGGTCATGGCCGCCGTGGCCACCGCCGCCCGGCGCAGCGCGCCGAGCCTTGCCCCGGCCGTCGCGCGACCCGCAGCGGCCCCGGGCTGGCCTTCGTGCCGGTCTCCGGGGTCGCCGCTGCCGACGAACAGCGCAAGGTAGGCGGGCAGCAGGGCGAAGCCGCACGGGTTGACGGCGGCCAGCATGCCGGCCGTCACTGCCAGTGCGTACGGGACCGAACTCACTCGCCGGTCAGCTTCCCGACACGTGCGTTGAGGGCCTGCTCGCTCATCGTGCCCGGCACGACCTCGACCTTGCCGGTCTTGTCGACGAAGGCCAGCGCGGGCTGCGCGGTCACGCCGAACCGCGACCACAGCGAGCCGTCCTCGTCCACGGTGTGGGCGAAGTCGCCCAGGTCGTGGGTGCCGACGAACTTCTTCATCTCGTCCGTCCGGCCCTTGCCGGCCACGCCGACGAACGTGACGTCGTCGCCGTGCTGCTCGACGGTCTTCTTGATCGCCGGGGCCTCCGCCGCGCAGACGGTGCACCACGGTGCCCAGAACCACAGCACGGCGTTCTTGCCGTGCAGCGACGCTCCGTCGAAGTCGTCGCCGTCCAGGGTGGAGGCGGTGAACGCCAGCTCCTTCGGCACGTTGCCGGAGCCGGCCTCGTCGCCCTCCGGTTCCTGGCCGCCGTCCTGCTGCCCGCCGTCGCCCGGGGTGGAGGGCGCGGGGTCGGACTCGGTCACCTTGCCGGTGCCGCTGTCGGACTCGTCCGTGCCGCCACCGCAGGCGGCGGTGACGGCGGTCAGGGTGAGGACGCAGAGCGCGGCGGACACTGCGCGGGAGCGCGGGAGGCGCATGGTGGATGGTTCCTTTCGCGGTTCCGACGCCCGGCACGCGGACCGCGCACCGCACGCCCTGACCCTAGACGCGCCTCGGTGGTAGGGCCGCCGAGCGGCGGACGATGTTCTACTTCCGTAAGAACCCGGGGGGATTCGACATGCGAGGCAGTGGATCGGTGCAGCACCACGATCTGAGCCCGAACGGGAGCCGGCCCGGTCCGGTGGAACCCGGTCGAGACGGCACTCCGGAACCTTGATCGCTCCGGCAGTCATCACCCTCAAGCCAAGGTGTCTCACCCCGCACAGGCAGACGGGTTAGGGCGCTGGCCGGCCGAACCGTCAGCCCATATCCCGGCGCGGGAAGAAGCGCCGCCGCAGTTGATCGCCGACTTCACCTACAACGATCACCAGCACAGCACCCGCCGCACACCCCGAGAGGTCCGTCGGTTGACCGGAGACCCTGCCCAGGAGCCAGAGGACCGCGGTAACAGCCGCCCACCACGTGACCCACATGTTGATCGCGGACAACCAGCGTCGTCTCTCCACAGCATCAAAATACGTCCCCCGCGCTCGATCTGAGCGGACTGGGGTGCAGAAGCAGGTACTCAGGGCTCCGGCGGAGACGCCGTGGTCTCCTCGTGAGGTGCCTGACGTGCGGGCGAGGCGGTGTCTCCCTGGGGCCGTCGCCTGTCGTGCTGGTCGGCTGCGACGCGCAGGGCGGCGCGCCAGCCGTGGCCCTGGCGGATGAGGTCGGCCGGACCGTCGGGGCGGACCAGCGGCTCGTCCGGTCCCGTGCGGGGGCGCGGTGGTGACGTGGGGGCGGGCCGGTCGGGCAGGGACCAGGCCGGGATGGGCGGCAGGTAGCGCAGCAGGCGTTGGCGTACGAACGCCGCCGGGCAGCGCACGCCCTCGGCAGGCAGGCCCTGGGCCACGGCGAGGCGGATCGCCTCCGGACGTCGTCCGCGCAGCAGGTACTGACCGGCGAGCTGTGCGAGTTCCGGCAGCTTGTCGGACGGCAGGGCGAGTTGGGGATCGCTGTGCTGGAGGGAGCGCAGCACACATTCGGCGTGCTCGGCGTAACGGGCGAACACGCCGGTCAGCGCGGGGAGTTGTGTGAGCGGCGTCCGGGGGTCCGCCGCATCGGGCGCGGAGGGGTCTTGTCCGAAGCCGGGCGGACGAGACGCCGACGGGCGAGGGGCGAACGGGCGAGGGGCGGAGGCGTCCGGGGCGGCTGCCGCCGGGACGCTGACGCTGCCGGTCGCTGCGGGGAGGGGGAGGGGGGTCTGGTTCTCCTCAATCTGACTCCCCTCGGGAGGACGCCGCCGGGTGGGCGGGGCAGCGGTCCGACCGGCGGCCGGTCGCCGAGCCAACAGCGGAGGCGAGGCGGACGGCTCGGGCGTCATCCGTGGGGTGGGCGCCGTCCTCGCTGCCCCTACTCGTGCGGTCGCTGCCGCAGAACGGCCGTCCGCCTGCCACTCCCGTGAGTTGAGGATGCGCACGCCCCAACGGCGGGACGCCGCAGTGTCCTTGCCGAGTCGGGCGGCCTCCTCCGCTGCTGCCCAGGCCGCCGCGAGCGCGTCGGGGGTCCGCAGCGGGACGAGCGACGCCATGCGCTGGTCGCGGATCTCGCCGCGCCCGTTCTGGCGCTTGCGGGCGTGCCAGTGGCCCAGCAGGCGCAGCGACTTGCGGGCGGCGTTCGTCTTCTCCTTGCCCATGCGCAGGGTGCGGGCGACGGCGTCGCTGTTGCGGGCATTGCGCGGTGGGAGCTTGACCATCGCCTGGAGCAGCCGCAGCGCGGCGTCGGTCAGGGAGCAGTCGTCGATGAGGGCTTCCGGCGTTTGCAGGAAGGCGGCGCGCGGCGGCGCGTTAACATCGCAGGGCATCGTCGGTGGGTCTCTTCCACTTGTGCGGTGTAGGCCCTCGGCGTGGTGTTGGCTCACCTGCCGGGGGCCGCCTCGTCACGGAGGCGAGGCGGAACATCACCCAACGTACACCGTGTATGCCAGGGTGTAGGACAAATCCACCGCAAGGGTGAATCGACCTACCGGGAGCCGCACATGTCCGTCCGCCGAGTGGTACCCGACGTCCGCTGCGAGGACTTCGAGCAGAGCCGCGACTTCTACGGGCTGCTCGGCTTCGAGGAGGTCATGGAGCAGGGCTGGGTGATGACGATGGCCTCCACGATCAACCCCACCGCGCAGATCACCTTCGTGACCGAGGACCGCACCGCCCCCGTCGAGGCGGACATGAGCGTCGAGGTGGACGACGTGGACGCCGTCTACGCATCCGTCCTTGCCAGCGGCGCCACCATCGTCCACCCCCTCACCGACGAGGAGTGGGGCGTGCGCCGTTTCTTCGTCAGGGACCCCAACGGCCGCGTCGTCAACGTCCTCGGCCACCGCTGACCCTCTCGGGAGGGGTGTGGTCACCCGTGGCTGAGGATCACCATCAGGGCCGTGCTCTCGGCGAAGATCTGGACGGCGAGCGCTGCCTGCCGCATCCGCAGGGCCGTTGCGGCCAGCGCGGTGAGGAGCGCCACGGCACCGACGCCGGCGCTCCACCAGAAAAGCCATTCCGGTAGCCCGGAAGCACAGTTCTCCCCGTATGTGAGACATCGTGAGGCCTGCGCCGAGGCCAGCACCAGGACACTCGCCAGCGCGGCAGCGGGAAGGAAGAGGACGGCGGCTATGGAGGCCCACAACCGCGTGCGGTCCTTGGGCGGTTCGGCCCGAACCGTAGGAGCGGGGACGGGTGCGGATACGTTCATGGCCCCATCCAACGCGGGCGGCCGGTGCCGCACAGCCGCCCGGGTACTCAGATCCGGGGGCGTGTACTCAGACGGACGGCGACTCCGGGCAACACGGAACAGCCCCGCCGACGTTGCCCCGCCCTCCGGGCGTGGCTCAGCTCTGGCGGGCGAGCTGGACGAACGCGGCCCAGGCGTCCGGAGTGAGGGTGAGGTGAGGGCCAGCGGTGCGCTTGCTGTCGCGGACGTGGACCGCCTCAGCACACCGTCCCACCTCGACGCAGTCTCCGCCGTCGGGGCCGCTGTAACTCGACTTCTCCCAGGAGACGGCGACTTCGAGGCAGTCCCCGCCGCCGCCGCCGCTGCCGCTGTAGCTGCTCTTGAACCAACTCAGATGGCGGCTCATCGCGTGGCTCAGCTCTGGCGGGCGAGCTGGACGAACGCGGCCCAGGCGTCCGGAGCGAGGGTGAGGTGGGGACCGGTGGCCTGCTTGCTGTCGCGGACGTGGACTACCGCAGGGCATCGTGCGACCTCGACGCAGTCGCCGCCTTCGGGACCGCTGTGGGTGGACTTCTTCCAGGAGATGGCGACTTCGAGGCAGTTGCCGCCCTCGGGTCCGCTGTGGCTGCTTTTGAACCAGGCTGGTTCGCTGCTCATCGCTCTCCTGCTCCCTGCTCGATCAGCCGTGCGGACTCCTCCAAGTTGAGTGCCCGCGATCGCAGCTTGCCATACCGAAGACCAAAGGAACTGACCGTGCTCGGCTCGGTGATGACGGTGCCGATGCCCTGCGATTCCAAGTAGCCGACCTGCCTGTGTTCGGAGGTCTCAAGCACCACCAGCGGTCCGCTGGCGCCGGGGTGCATGCCGACGTTGGCCCCCATCACCTGTACTTCCACGTTGGGTAGCCGACTCACCTCCCGCAGATGCCGAAGCTGCTCGGTCAGCACCTCACGCCCTCCCACCGGGTTCCGCAGGGCGGGTTCCCACAGCACGAAGGAGAACTGGACCATCGGTTTGCGCGTCAGCAGCTTCTGCCGTTCGAGTCGGGCTTCCAGGTGCTGTTCGAGGATGTCAGGTTCGAGCGTGGGGCAGTGGCCGTCGAACACCGCGCGGGCGTAGTGCTCGGTCTGGAGAAGGCCCGGTACCAGCTGGGGTTCGTACTGGAACCGGCTGACCGCCTCCAGCTCGATCTTCGCGAAGTCCTGGAAGAACTTCGGCAGCTTGGCCAGCTCCACCTCCTCCTGGAGGGCGAGCAGCGCTCCTCGTGCGTTGAGCGCGCGTTCCGCTGCCTCGGTGAAGGTGATCTTCGCCGGTCGGCGGCCCTGCTCGACCGACGCGGCCTGCTCCGGCGAGTAGCCGACGGCCTCCGCGAGTGCGGGCTGCGTCATGCCGGCCTGCTCCCGGAAGAGTTTGAGCAGCCGCCCGTAGCAGCGCCACGCTTCCGGCCGGGTGTCCTCGTTCGGTCGTGTCCTCAGTGTCCGTCCCATGCGCTGTCGGCCTCCCCGTTCCCCGTCCCGTACTGGTCCCGTACGGGATCGCTCCGGTCCGTACGTCGTGCATCGGTACTCCGAGCTGATCTGTGCAGAGTAGGTGCAGTGACCGGACGGTTACCGTGTGACAGCAGACAATCCTTCGACCGAGTGCGGCACGTTGTTCCGCATGCGCTTCACCTCCACTCCCCGGGGCGCCCGGTTGGCGCGGCGGCTGACCGCCGAACGGCTCGACACATGGCGGGTGCTGCTCTACGGGACCCCTGCCTCCCGTGCCGTCGAGCTGATCGTCGGGGAGCTGTGCGCCAACGCCGTCCGGCACGGGTCCGTCCGGGGCCGGGACTTCGAGCTGGGCCTGCTGCGGCGGGGCGACGTGCTGCGGATCGAGGTGTCCGACGCCCGCGACGAGCAGTTCCCGCCGACCGAGGTGCGGCTGCCGCCCGTGGTCGCCGAGTTCGGCTACGGACTGGTCCTGGTGGCGGCCTTCGCCTCCCGCTGGGGCACGGTCGGGCGCGTCCCGGTGGGCAAGACCGTCTGGGCGGAACTGAACCTTTGACCGCGCTGCGGGGCAGGCGCGTTGGCGGGACAGGCCCGGACTGCGGGTCGCGGCCCACAACGCGGGACGCGACCGGGACGGGAGTCGAGCGGACGACGTCACCGGGACGACCGGTGGCCTACTCGCCGACCTCGCCGTCGATGGCTTCCCGCAGCAGATCGGCGTGCCCGTTGTGGCGCGCGTACTCCTCGATCATGTGCGTGAGGACGTATCGGACGGAGATGGCCTCACCTCGGAAGTCCACCGTGGCGTCCAGGGACGGGAAGGTGCTCACCACGTCGCGGGCCTCCTCGCACGCGGTGCGCCAGGCGGAGAACGCCTCCTCCCTGTCGGCATCCTCCACGTGGAACTCGCCGTGGTCACCGCCGAAGTCCGGCCACAGGCCGTTGACCGTCTCACCCTTCAGTACCTGCCGAAACCATGTGCGCTCCACCTCTGCCATGTGCCGGACCAGGCCGAGAAGGGTCAGTTTCGACGAGGGAACCGCTCGCTGCTTCAGCTGGTCGCCGGTCAGACGTTCGCACTTCAGGGCCAGCGTGGCGCGCTGGTAGTCGAGGAAGGCCGTCAGGGACGCACGATCCGTCGCCACCTTGGACGGGTGTTTGCGCTGGTCGTCGATCATCACGGCATGATGCCAGTCCGAAGTACCGCCCGGTTGGTGTCACCGCCCCACTCCGCCGGACCGGTTCGTGTCCGTAAACACCCGCTGTGCACCGTTCCATCCCGCTAGTCCCGCAGCTTCCTCTCTTACGTAACGGCCGGTTTCCGCTTAGTCTCGCCGCAGCTCGCGAGTTACCTGCCAGTTAACAAGTCCATGTGGGCGTCGCCGCCCCGGAGGTCGATGTGAGTTCCGCGCAGTCCCAGATCGAAAGCCGCCCTGTCTCCGTGGCGCACCTCTTCCTGTCGCGGGTGGAGGACACGCCGAACGCCGAGGCGTACCGCTACCCCGTGCCGGTCGGCGATGGCTCCACCGATGACGAGAAATGGGTGTCGCTCACCTGGGCGCAGACCGCCGACCGGGTCCGGCTCATCGCGGCCGGTCTGCTGTCCCTCGGTATCCGTCCGGAGGAGCGGGTGGCGATCTCCTCCTCCACGCGGGTGGAGTGGATTCTGGCCGACATGGGCGCGATGTGCGCCGGCGCCGCCGCCACCGCCGTCTATCCCAGCACCAACGCCGACGAGACGGAGTACATCCTCTCCGACTCCGGCAGCCGGGCGATCTTCGTGGAGGACGCGGAGCAGCTGGCCAAGGTGGCCGCGACCGCGGAGCGTCTGCCGGGGCTGCGGCACGCGATCCTCTTCGACGTGCCGGCCGACGCGCCCCTGGTGGAGGGCGTGGAGGTGCTGTCGCTCGCCGAGCTGGAGAAGCGCGGCACGGCGTACCTGGAGCAGCACCCCGACGCTATCGAGCGCACGGTTGAGGCCATCGAGCGCGAGCAGCTCGCCACCCTGATCTACACCTCCGGCACGACGGGCCGCCCCAAGGGTGTGCGGCTGGTGCACGACTGCTGGTCGTACCAGGGTGTGGCGCAGGAGTCGTCCGGGTTGATCCTCTCCGACGACGTGCAGTTCCTGTGGCTGCCGCTGTCGCACGTCTTCGGCAAGGCGCTGATCTCCGGGCAGATCAGGACGGGCCACGTGATGGCGGTGGACGGGCGGGTCGACCGCATCGTCACCAACCTGCCCGCCGTCCGGCCGACGCTGATGGCGTCCGCGCCGCGCATCTTCGAGAAGGTCTACAACGGCATCGCGGGCCGGGCCAGGGCGGAGGGCGGTGCCAAGTACAAGATCTTCCTGTGGGCGGCGAAGGTCGCCCGCGACTACGCCAGGACGCGGCAGGAGAGTATGGCCGCGACGGGCACGCCCCAGGTGCCGCTGCCGCTGAAGCTGCGGCACGCCGTCGCCGACAAGCTGGTGTACGGGAAGATCCGGGCGGCCTTCGGCGGCAACCTGCGCGGAAGCGTCTCCGGCAGTGCGGCCCTCGCGCCCGACATCGGCTACTTCTTCGCCGGGGCGGGCGTGCACGTCCTGGAGGGCTACGGCCTGACCGAGACCAGCGCGGCCGTCACGGTCAACCCCGCCGAGGACTACCGCGTCGGCACGGTCGGCCGGCCGCTGCCCGGTACCGAGGTCCGCATCGCGGACGACGGCGAGGTCCTGCTGCGCGGTCCCGGGGTCATGCGCGGTTACCACAACCTGCCGGACAAGACCGCGGAGGTCCTGGAGAGCGACGGCTGGTTCCACACCGGCGACATCGGCGAGGTGGACAAGCACGGCTACGTGCGGATCACCGACCGCAAGAAGGACGTGTTCAAGACCTCGGGCGGCAAGTACGTGGCGCCGACCGAGATCGAGGGCCGCTTCAAGGCGGTCTGCCCGTTCGTCAGCAACATCCTGGTGCTGGGCAGCGGACGCAACTTCTGCAGCGCGCTGATCGCCCTGGACGAGACGGTGATCATGCCGTGGGCCGCGTCCAACGGCATGGAGGGCCGCAGCTACACCGAGGTCGTCACCTCCCCGGAGGTCCACGAACTGATCGACGGCTTCGTGCAGAAGGTCAACGCCGACCTGCAGAGGTGGCAGACGATCAAGAAGTTCTCCGTGCTGCCGCGCGACCTCGACATCGAGCACGGTGAGTTGACGCCGAGCCTGAAGGTGAAGCGGCCCGTCGTGGAGCGCGAGTACGCCGAGGCCATCGAGTCGATGTACGAGGGTTCCCGCGAGGCCTGACCCCGCAGGGGACCTCCAGCACACGCCCGGTGCGGGACGGCGGTTGCCGTCCCGCACCGGGCGTGTCCGGTCAGCCCGGGGGTGCGGTGAGGCGGAACGACGTGTCGGCCTTGTACAGCGCGTTGTGCTCGTACGGGTCCAGGCGCAGGACGAACTGGCGGTGGCGCAGGAAGCGGCCCGGGTAGTTGTACGACTCGAACGAGACGGAACCGCTGACGGCCCCGTCGCGGCGGCAGAACGTGGCGTCCTTGTGGAACAGCGCGGACCCGTCCGACCTGCCGACGCGCACTTGGAAGTTGAGGTGGCGCAGGTAGCCGCCGTCGTGGGTCCGGAAGGACTGGCAGTTGCTGTCGGCCAACCCCGGCACCAGGGTGAACGTGGCCCGCCTGACGGCTTCGGGATGGGAGCCGCCGCCCACCCGGTCGAGGTGCACACCGCCGTTGCGGTGCAGCACGAACCGGTCGGGGTAGTTGACGGACTGCAGGGACCGGCCCGCAGCGGGCGCCGGCGTGCTGCCGCCGCCCTTGCCGTTACCGCCCGTGCTGTTGCCGCCCTTGCCGCTGCCCGGGGTGCTTCCCGGAGTGCCGTCCGGGCTGCCGGAGGGCGAGGCGGAGGCGGTCGGGTGGGAGGGTTCCTTCTCCTTTTCCACGACCTGTGCGGCGGCGGCGTTCTCTCTGGCGGTCGGGTCCGCCGATCCGGAGCGCGACGGCGTCGGAGAGTCCGGCGTGGTGCCCGGGTCGGCCGGGACCGCCAGGGCTTCCTGGGCGGGACGGCCCTCGCCGAACGGCGGGTCCGGCTCACCCGTCAGCGTCAGGGCCAGCAGGAGCAGTGAGCACGCCGTGAGCCCGGAGGTGACGGCGACCGGACCCGTCGGCCGCCGCTGCAGACGGGTCAGCAGCGGTTCCGGCACGGTGGGCGGGCGCCGGGGTGCCTCGTCCTGGAAGAGGCGGAGGTCCTCAGGCCGGGGCTTGGGGAGTGCGGACGGGACGTCACCGGGTGCGGCGACCTCCGCGAACCGGGCGAGGGACGCGGTGGACTCGGCCAGCGGCAGCTCCGGCCCGTTGGTGGGCGGAAGCAGGGGCGGCGGTGGAACGGGGGGCGGGACGGCTCCGGGGCCGCGCCGCGAGGTGTGACCGGTCGGTCCGGTACCGGTACCGACGGTGGGCCAGGGCGGTTTGCCCGACCCGGCGGGTGGTTGGTGCGTGCCGCGGCTCAGGTACCGGGGTATGCGTACGTCCGGGTCACGTCGGGCTGTGCCCGTGGGGGGGACGTCGTCCGGCGCGGGAGCGTCCCCTCGGGGGCTCGTGCCGCCCCGTGAGGGGAGGCCGCCCGGCGGTGTTCTGTCGTCCTGGGGGTTTTCGCCTGACAACTGCGGGACGCCTCCTCAACCTGTGTCCCGGGGCGGGTCTCCGTCCCGGCGACGCCTGGCCGCGCGGGGCGGAGACCTCCGGACATGTGGTGGGTCCCCCGGATCCGGGGAGTGGGCGCTCACAGTAGTGCAACTTACCGCCACGTAACCAGATTTCGTTCAATACGCAACAACACGATTCCGTTTACGTGGCTCGACACTCCGTGCGAATGCCCTACTGACGCTCTCGTCAGCACGAAGTCCGGGACAGGCACACGTCGTTCACGCCTCCGGATAGCGTCGCGGGGTCCAGACCACGTGGTCGTCGTCGCTGCGGCGCACGGCCTGGGTCTGGGATGAGCCGACCAGGATGATCGTGCGCATGTCGACGTCCGCCGGGTCGAGTTGGGCGAGCTGGATGATGCGCACCGACTCCTCGGGGCCGCCGACGTCCCGGCCGAGCACGACGGGGGTGTCCGGCGCGCGGTGTTCGAGCAGCAGCTCCCGGGCCTTGCCGACCTGCCAGGTGCGGCTGCGCGAACCGGGGTTGTACAGGGCCAGTACCAGGTCGGCGGCGACGGCCTTGCGCAGCCGCTCGGCGATGACCTCCCACGGCTTGAGCCGGTCGGACAGCGAGATCACCGCGTAGTCGTGGCCCAGCGGCGCCCCGGCGGCGGCTGCCGCCGCGTGCGCCGCGGTGACCCCGGGCAGCACCCGCACCGGCACGTCCCGGTACTGCTCCTGGCACGCCACTTCCAGCACGGCCGTGGCCATCGCGAAGACCCCCGGGTCACCGGAGGAGACCACGGCCACGCGGTGGCCGCGCCGGGCCAGGTCGAGGGCGAACTCGGCGCGCTCGGACTCGACCTTGTTGTCGGAGCCGTGCCGCCGCTGCCCCGGGCGCACCGGCACCCGGTCCAGGTAGGTGGTGTAGCCCACCAGGTCCTCGGCGGCGGCGAGTTCACCGCGCGCCTGCGGCGTCAGCCACTGCGGACCGGCCGGGCCCAGCCCCACGACGACCACCTCGCCGACCTCGCCGACCTCGCCGCCGCCGGTGCGCGGCGGTGCGGACGAGCCGACGCGGCTGGGGACGACGGCCACCGAGAAGTACGGCACCGAGTCCGCCGCCACGTCGGCCAGGCGGCCGGTGCGCTCGGCGGGCATCGTCGCCCGCTCCACGTAGTACGCCTCGTCGAGCCGCCCCGACCGCTCCAGCGCGCGCCGCACGTGCGGGAAGGTGCGGCCCAGCTTCATCACCGCGGCGGAGTCCGTGGCGGCCAGCCGGGCGGCCAGTTCCTCCTCCGGCAGCGTGCCCGGCAGCACCGTCAGCACCTCCTCGCCCTCCACGAGCGGCTTGCCGAGCCGGGCGGCGGCGGCGCTGACCGACGTGACACCGGGGATGACCTCGGTCGGATAGCGGTGGGCGAGCCGCTTGTGCATGTGCATGTACGAGCCGTAGAAGAGCGGGTCGCCCTCGGAGATGACGGCCACCGTGCGGCCCGCGTCCAGGTGCGCGGCGAGGCGGGCGGCGCACTCGGTGTAGAAGTCCTCCATCGCACCCTGGTAGCCGCCGGGGTGGTCGGTGGTGCCGGTGGTCACCGGGTAGATCAGCGGCTCCTCGACGTGCTCGGGACGCAGGTGCCGCGCGGCGATGGACCGCGCGATGCTGCTGCCCGGCCGGGCGCCGTGATACGCGACGACGTCCGCCTCGGTGATGACCTCCACGGCCCGCAGCGTCATCAGCGACGGGTCGCCGGGGCCCAGCCCGACCCCGTAGAGCCGCCCGGTCCGGCCGGTTCCGCCGGTGCTGTCGGTCCCGTTCACGGCCGTCTCGGCTGCGCCGGCCGTCTCGGCCGCGTCGTCCGGGGCGGTGCCGTGCTGCTCGACCATGCTCATTCCGCTTCGCTCGCAATCGCGTTGATCGCGGCAGCGGCGATGGCACTGCCGCCCCGCCGTCCGCGCACCACCAGGTGGTCCAGCTTCGCCGGGTGCGCGGCGAGCGCGTCCTTGGACTCGGCGGCGCCGATGAAGCCCACCGGCACCCCGATGACGGCGGCCGGTCGCGGCGCGCCCTGCTCGATCATCTCCAGCAGGCGGAACAGGGCCGTCGGCGCGTTGCCGATGGCCACCACCGCGCCCTCCATCCGGTCCCGCCACAGCTCCAGCGCGGCGGCGCTGCGCGTCGTGCCGAGGTCGGCGGCGAGCTGCGGCACGGACGGCTCGTTCAGCGTGCACACCACCTCGTTGTCGGCGGGCAGCCGCTTGCGGGTGACGCCGCTGGCGACCATGCGCGCGTCGCACAGGATGGGCGCACCGGCGCGCAGCGCGGCGCGGGCCGCGGACACCGCGCCGGGGGTCCAGCCGAGGTCGCGTACCAGGTCGACCATGCCGCAGGCGTGGATCATCCGCACCGCGACCTGCGAGACGTCGGCGGGCAGCGCCGCGAGGTCCGCCTCGGCGCGGATGGTGGCGAAGGACTGGCGGTAGATCTCCGCGCCGTCCTTTTCGTAGTCGAACACGGTGCTCTCGTTCATCTCGGGGGACCTGCCGGAGCGTCGGGGGCGGATGGGCCGGGCGGGCCGGCGAGGTCGGACGGGTCGGACGGGCCCGGTGGCGTGGTGGCGCGGGCGGCGGCCACCGCGGTGGGGAGGCGGTGTGCGGGCACGGGCCGGGGGCGGTCCGGGCCGGGCGTTGTGGGGCCGGGCGTTGAGGGGCCGGACGCGGTGAGGTCGGACGCGGTGAGGTCGGTCGTCCCGGGCGGGGTGGCGGGGGTGCGGGCGGGCAGGGCGCTCACCAGGTAGCCGTCCTCGGTCGCGGTCACCTCCACATGGGCGCCGGCCGGGTGCCCGCAGCGCCGTGCGCAGCCGGACCAGTACACCGGCAGCAGCCCGCCGGGCCTGTCTCCCGTGCCGCCTGCCGCAGCCGGTCCCGCCGGGCCGGTGAGGGCGGCGGCGTGGGCAGTGGCGTGGGCAGTGGCGTGGGCGGCGGCATGAGTGGCGGCGTGGGCGGCGTCGGCGCGGACGTCGGCTAGGGACTTGGCGCAGCCGGGGCGTCCGGTGCAGGCGCCGACGCCGTGCCAGGGCGAGGCGGGGGAGGTGACGAGCCCGGCGTCGGCCAGTTCACGCAGCCGGTCGTCGGCGGTGCCCGGCGGGAGGCCGGGCAGCACGACACCGCGCCACGGCGTGAGGCGAAGCTCACCGGTGCCGTCCCGCTCGGCGGTCTCGGCGAGCCGCCGCCACATCGCGGCGGTGGCCCGGCCCAGCGGCAGCAGCACCGACAGTGCCACCCGGCCGTCGGGCCCCGGCACGGTTCCGGGTTCGGGGGCCGGGCCGTCCGCCGGCAGCGGCCGGTGCACGGGCCGCGCGGTGATGCCGGCGGCGGCCAGCGCGGACGCCAGCGCGCCGGTGTCCGGCAGGAGGTCCGGCGGCAGGTCGCCGGTGCGCCAGGCGCGGGCGCCGCCGGACCGCAGGTGCGTCTCGGCCGCCGTGAGAAAGGTCTCGGCCGCCACCAGCGCGGCCCGCGGCCCGTCGGCCGCGGGCAGCCGCAGGCCCTCCGGACCCGGACCGAGCACCAGCACCGCCGTCCCGCCTGACGCCGCCGACAGGCTGTCCGTTCCGGGCTCCGGCTGCTCCACGGGTCCGGCGCCCGGTTGCGCGTGGGGGCGTGCGGGCGGTTCTGCGAGCAAGGTCACATCGGCGCCCAGGGACGCCACGTCGCCGCGGCCGTCGTCGAGGGCGAAGAGGAAGCGGCCGGAGAGCGCCGCTGCCCGCTCGTCCGCGCAGAGCAGGGCGTCCAGTTGGCGCACCCAGGCGCTGAGATCAGGGCTGCCGGGCCGCTCAGGGCCGTCGGAGGCGCGGGAGGCCGCGGCCCCCGGAGTGTGGTCCAGCCCGGCCAGCGGGCCGGCGACGATGTTGCGGGCCCGTTCGTGCCGCTCGGACGGCAGCAGACCGGCGTCGTGCAGCGCGGCGCCCAGCGTTCCCCCGCAGTCCGCCGTCAGGCCTCGCAACTGCACATTGCCTCGCGAGGTGAGGTGCAGCTCGCCGTCCCCGAGGCGTTCCGCCAACTCGGCAACGCACAGCGCCTGTGCGGAGGTGAGCAGGCCGCCGGGCACCCGGATGCGGGCCAGTGCGCCGTCGTCGGCTGTGTGCAGCCGCAACGCACCCGGGCAGGCGTCGGTGCGCCGAGGGCTGCCGTCGGCAGCCTTCGACTCCGGCGGGGCGGGGGTGGGCGGCATGGCGGCGAGCATACCGATGGCCCTTGCAGCGGTCCGAAAAGGTGTACGCCCGGTCCGGCCGGGCAGCGCTTACTATGCTCCTCGGCGGTCCGCATGGGCCGCCACCGCCTGCGACGGCGTCATGGGAGGAAGCCCGGTGAGAATCCGGCGCGGTCCCGCCACTGTGAGATCCGGATGCGTCCGGACGAGCCAGGAACTCCCGCCGTCACTCACCGCCCGGGGCGCGGACCCCGAGGAAGGCCTGACGCCGCATGATCCTGCTGCTGTCGACGTCCGACACCGACCTGCTCAGCGCCCGAGCCGCGGACGGCGCCGTGCCGTACCGCCTCGCCAACCCCGCCCGTCTCACACTGGATGAGCTGCCCGCCCTGCTGGACGGCGCCGACCTCGTCGTCGTGCGGCTGCTCGGCGGGGTCCGCGCCTGGCAGGAGGGCCTGGACCTGCTGCTTGCCGGGGACCGCCCGGTGGTGGTGCTCACCGGCGAGCAGGCCCCCGACGCGCAGCTGATGGAGGCCTCGACCGTCCCCATCGGGATCGCCGCGGAGGCCCACGCCTACCTCGCGCACGGCGGCCCGGCCAACCTGGAGCAGCTCGCCCGCTTCCTCTCCGACACCGTGCTGCTCACCGGCCACGGCTTCGCGCCGCCGGAGCCCGCTCCTTCCTGGGGCCCGCTGGAGCGCGACGCCCGGCCCGGCGCCGACGGCCCGACCGTCGCGGTGCTCTACTACCGCGCCCACCACATGAGCGGCAACACCGCCTTCGTCGAGGCGCTGTGCGAGGCCGTGGAGAACGCGGGCGGCCGGCCGCTGCCGCTGTACGTGGCGTCGCTGCGCACGCCCGAGGCGGAGCTGCTGGAGCAGCTGCGCACCGCTGACGCGGTGGTGACGACGGTGCTCGCCGCCGGCGGCACCAAGCCGGCCGAGGCGTCCGCCGGAGGCGACGACGAGTCCTGGGACGCGGGCGCGCTCGCCGACCTGGACGTGCCGATCCTCCAGGCGCTGTGCCTGACCAGCCCGAGGGCGGCGTGGGAGGAGAACGACGAGGGGCTGTCCCCGCTGGACGCCGCCACGCAGGTCGCCGTCCCCGAGTTCGACGGCCGCCTCATCACCGTGCCGTTCTCCTTCAAGGAGATCGACGCCGACGGCCTGCCCGCCTACGTGCCCGACGCCGAACGCGCCGCCCGCGTCGCCGGCATCGCCGTGCGGCACGCGAAGCTGCGGCACATCCCGGCCGCCGAGAAGCGCCTGGCGCTGGTGCTGTCCGCCTACCCGACGAAGCACTCCCGGATCGGCAACGCCGTCGGCCTGGACACCCCGGCCAGTGCCGTCGCCCTGCTGCGGCGCCTGCGGGCCGAGGGCTACGACTTCGGTGACGAGTCGGACGAGGCCGGCGAGGGCCCGGTGCCCGGCCTCGCCTCCGGCGACGGCGACGAGCTGATCTACGCGCTCATCGAGGCCGGCGGCCACGACCAGGAGTGGCTCACCGACGAGCAGCTGGCCGCCAACCCGGTGCGCATCCCGGCCGCCGACTACCTGCGCTGGTACCGGCTGCTGCCGCAGGAGCTGCGCGAGTCGGTGGAGGAGCACTGGGGGCCGCCGCCCGGCCGCATGTTCCTCGACACCAGCCGCAACCCCGAGGGCGACATCGTGCTGGCGGCGCTGCGCCGCGGCAACCTGCTGATCCTCATCCAGCCGCCGCGCGGCTTCGGTGAGAACCCCATCGCGATCTACCACGACCCGGACCTGCCGCCCTCGCACCACTACCTGGCCGCCTACCGCTGGATCGCCGCGCCGCGCGCCGAGGGCGGCTTCGGCGCCGACGCGATGGTGCACCTGGGCAAGCACGGCAACCTGGAGTGGCTGCCCGGCAAGAACGCCGGCCTGTCCGCGGCCTGCGGCCCGGACGCGGCGCTCGGCGACCTGCCGCTGGTCTACCCGTTCCTGGTCAACGACCCGGGCGAGGGCACCCAGGCCAAGCGCCGCGTGCACGCCACGCTCGTCGACCACCTGGTGCCGCCGATGGCCCGCGCCGAGTCCTACGGCGACATCGCGCGCCTGGAGCAGCACCTCGACGAGTACGCGGCCATCTCCGCGATGGACCCGGCGAAGCTGCCCGCGATCCGCGCGCAGATCTGGACGCTGATCCAGGCCGCCCGCCTCGACCACGACCTCGGTCTGGAGGAGCGCCCCGACGACGACGGCTTCGACGACTTCCTGCTGCACGTCGACGGCTGGCTGTGCGAGATCAAGGACGCCCAGATCCGCGACGGCCTGCACGTGCTCGGCGGCGCGCCCACCGGCCCCGAGCGCGTCAACCTGGTGCTGGCCATCCTGCGCGCCCGCCAGATCTGGGGCGGCACGTCCGCGCTGCCGGGCCTGCGCGAGGCGCTCGGCCTGGACGAGTCCGCCGCGACCCGCACCGGCGCCGACGACGCCGAGGAGCGGGCCCGCGCGCTGGTGCAGGCGATGGAGGACGCCGGCTGGCAGACCTCCGCGGTGCCGTCGGTGACGGCCGCGCTGCCCGAGGCGCAGCGGCAACCCGTCGCCGACATCCTGGAGTTCGCCGCCCGCGAGGTGGTGCCGCGGCTCGCGGCGACCACCGACGAGATCGACCACGCGGTGCACGCGCTGGCCGGCGGCTTCGTGCCCGCCGGGCCTTCCGGCTCGCCGCTGCGCGGCCTGGTCAACGTGCTGCCCACCGGCCGCAACTTCTACTCCGTCGACCCCAAGGCGGTGCCCAGCCGCCTCGCCTGGGAGACCGGCCAGGCCCTCGCCGACTCGCTGCTGGAGCGCTACCGGTCCGACAACGGCGACTGGCCGACGTCGGTGGGCCTGTCCCTGTGGGGCACCTCCGCGATGCGCACCTCAGGTGACGACATCGCCGAGGCGCTGGCGCTGCTGGGCGTGCGCCCGGTGTGGGACGAGGCGTCCCGCCGCGTCACCGGCCTGGAGGCCGTGGACCTGGAGGAGCTGGGCCGTCCCCGGGTCGATGTGACGCTGCGCATCAGCGGCTTCTTCCGGGACGCGTTCCCGCACGTCATCGGCCTGCTGGACGACGCGGTGCGGCTCGTCGCCGGGCTGGATGAGCCGGCCGGGCAGAACTACGTGCGCGCCCACGCCCAGGCCGACCTGGCGGAGCACGGTGACGAGCGGCGGGCCACCACCCGCATCTTCGGCTCCCGGCCAGGCACGTACGGCGCCGGACTGCTCCAGCTCATCGACAGCCGCGACTGGCGCACGGACTCCGACCTGGCGGAGGTGTACACCGTCTGGGGCGGCTACGCCTACGGCCGGGAACTCGACGGGCGGCCCGCGCGTGCCGAGATGGAGTCGGCGTACCGGCGCATCGCGGTGGCGGCGAAGAACACCGACACCCGCGAGCACGACATCGCCGACTCCGACGACTACTTCCAGTACCACGGCGGCATGGTCGCCACCGTGCGCGCGCTGAGGGGCACCGCGCCCGAGGCGTACATCGGCGACAGCACCCGCCCGGAGACCGTGCGCACCCGCACGCTGGTGGAGGAGACGTCCCGGGTGTTCCGCGCCCGGGTGGTCAACCCGCGCTGGATCGCGGCGATGCGCCGGCATGGCTACAAGGGCGCGTTCGAACTGGCCGCGACCGTCGACTACCTCTTCGGCTACGACGCCACGACGGGTGTCGTCGCGGACTGGATGTACGACAAGCTCGCCCAGACGTACGTACTGGACCCGGAGAACCGCGAGTTCCTCCAGCAGGCCAACCCGTGGGCGCTGCACGGCATCGCCGAGCGGCTGCTGGAGGCGGAGTCCCGCAACATGTGGGCCAAGCCCGACCCGGCGACGCTGGAAGCCCTGCGCCAGGCGTACCTGGAGACCGAGGGCGACCTGGAGGGCGACGACTGACCGCTGCCGCCCGGCCCACCGCGGTTTCTTCGGAAGCCGCGGTGGGCCGGGCGCGGTGGGACGGGCGCGGTGGCCGGGTGCCGGTGGCGCGGCTACTCGGCGAGGGCGGCCAGGGTGTGCTCCAGGTCGCGCTCGCGCGGCTGGTTGTGCGGCAGCTTGCCCAGCAGCACGGCCATGCCGCAGGTGTCGGTGAGCGCGGAGAACACCAGCCCGCTCGCGACGCCCGCCGACAGCCAGCGGGCGGCAGGAACGCGGCGGCCCGCGAGCAGCCCGAGCAGCACCAGCCCGCCCGCGGTCAGCCGCACCTGCCGGTCCATGGCCCACCCGGGCCGGGTGCCCGACGGGCGGTGCAGGTCGTGCCCCCGCTCGTGCCAGGCACCGGTGCCGCCGCTGAGCGTCGCCGCTCCGACGCCCGCCTCGGACAGCGTCCGGCAGGCGTCGGCCGAGCGGTTGCCGGAGGCGCAGACCACCAGCAGGTCACCGCGGGCGGCGGCGGACCGCAGCACCGGCACGGCCTCGTCCAGGCGGTCCAGCGGAACGTTGTACGCGCCCGGCAGGTGCCCGGACGCGTACTCGCCGGGGGTGCGGACGTCGATGACGACCAGTTCGTGCAGCCGGTCGCGGGCCTCGTCGGGGGCGAGTGCGGGAACGTTCATGGGGATTCCTCGGAAGTTCGGATGACAGGATCGGGCACGGGGTCGTCACTCAGGGGTAGGATACCCCTTGGGGTATGGAGAGGAGCGGGTCGTGGAACTCACGATGGCAGCGGACGAGCTCAAGACGGTGGTCAACCGGCTGCGGCGCGCGCAGGGCCAGATCGCCGGGATCATCAGGATGATCGAGGAGGGCCGCGACTGCGAGGACGTCGTCACCCAGCTCGCCGCCGCCTCCCGGGCCCTGGACAAGGCCGGTTTCGCGATCATCGCCACCGGCCTCCAGCACTGCATGACCGACCAGGACGGCCGCCCCGAGGCCGACCGCGACGAGATGCGCGCCCGCCTGGAGAAACTCTTCCTCTCCCTGGCCTGAGCCCTGCCTGGCCGGGCCGGCCAGCCCCCGGATTGCCCGATGGCGCCGCCTTCAGGACGCTCGCCTGGACCGGGGGCTCGTAGCCTGGCCGGGTGCCCGATGACATCCTCGCTCTGTGGCCCCATGCGCCCGCCTCCGAGACCGACTGGCTCGCCGAGCTTGCCTCGGACGACGGCTTCACCGGCTACGAGGCACCCGGGCGACCCGACTCCGCCTGGGTGCTCGGCGGCATGTACGAGCGCGGGGCGACCGCCCGCGATTCGGTCAACCACAGCCAGAGCCGCGACGAGCACCCCGGCCCGGGTTGGAAGCGGCTGCGCTGGGCGGAGCTGGCCGCCCGCATCGGTGATCCGGTCGTGCCGCAGGGCCTGTACCCGTGTTTTCGCTGCTTTCCCTCCGCGAAAGGGGCGGGCATCCGGCCCGGCTCCGTCGAGTGGCCCGCCGAGGGCAGTCTCGACAGGCCGACGTGGGACCAGCTGATCCGTTTCCTGACCGCGCACAGCCCCCAGGGGGCGGACACTCCCTGCCTGGCGTACTACAACCCGATCGTCGTGCGGGATTTCGAGAACGGCCATGTCCGCTCCGGCAGCCTGGGCGACGCCCAGGCCCTATTCGACCACCCTGACATCCTGTACACCCCCTCCAACCTGTGGGCCGCAGACCGCTCCTGGGTCGTCTGCACCGACTACGACTCCTGGGGCACCAAAGTGTGCGGTCCCCGCCCGCTCGTGGAAGCGCTGCTCGCGGACATCGAACTCGAAGCCGTCCGTCTGCCATGGACCAGCTAGGCCTTTGACCGGGGACGGTCTCCCGCCCACCGAAGGTCCGGCGCGCGGGCCTGCTCTCGTTGGAAGCGGCGCCCGGGCCCGCTTTCTCACCCGGGCGGGGGAACCGGGGGCTCGTGCGCGGGGGTGCCGGGCGAGCCGCCCGGGGGCCGGGCGGCGCCCGTCCTAGGGTCGGCGGACCCAGGGCGTCCGCACCGGCACCCGCCGCCGCCGGCCCGGCCCGCCGGGCCGCGGCCCGGGCGCCCGTCCACGCCGCAGGGAGCGTCCGCGCCCATGACCGCCCGCCCGCACTGGCTCTTCGGGGACCAACTCGGCCCGCACTTCACCGACCCTGCCGACGGCGGCCCCGACCGGCAGGCACCCCTGGTCATGATCGAGGCCAGGTCGGTGTTCGCGCGGCGGCGATTCCACCGGGCCAAGGCCCACCTGGTGCTGTCCGCGATGCGGCACCGGGCAGCCGAGTTCGGCGACCGCATGACCTACGTCCGGGCCGCCACCTACCGCGACGGCCTGGAGCAGGCGCTCGGCCGCCGGGCCGTCGACCGGCCGTTCACCGTCACCCACCCCACCTCGCACGCCGCGCTGCGCCTGGTCCGCTCGCTACCCGGAGCGGAGGTCCTGCCAGCCCGCGGATTCCTCGTCCCGCAGGGCGACTTCGCCCGCTGGGCCGGCGGGCAGGGCGGCGAACGGCTGCGGCTGGAGGACTTCTACCGCTGGGTCCGGCGCGGCCACGGCCTGCTGATGGACGGCGACGCACCGGCCGGGGGACGCTGGAACCTCGACCACGACAACCGCGAACCCCCGCCGCGCGGCGCCGACACGCTTCACGTGCCGCCCCCGTGGAGGCCCGCCGAGGACGCCGTCGACGAGGAGGTGCGCGCCGACCTGGACCGCTGGGAACGCGACGGCGACGTGTCGTTCGTCGGCCGCGACGGGCCACGGCGGTTCGCCGCCACCCGCCGCGAGGCACTCGCCGCGCTGCGTCGCTTCCTCACCGACCGGCTTCCCGACTTCGGCCGGTACGAGGACGCCGTGCTGGCGGGCGACCCCGTGATGAGCCACAGCCTGCTCTCGGCGCCGCTCAACCTGGGCCTGCTGGACCCTGCCGAGTGCGTGGAGGGCGCCGAACGGGCGTGGCGGGACGGCCAGGCGCCGCTGAACAGCGCCGAGGGCTACATCCGGCAGGTCGCCGGGTGGCGGGAGTACGTGTGGCACCTGTACTGGCACTTCGGCGAGGACTACCGGTGGCACAACACGCTGTGCCACACCGCTCCGCTGCCCGACTGGTTCCTGGAGCTGGACGCCGACGCCGTCACCGCCCGCTGCCTGTCCACCACGCTCGCCCAGGTGCGCGACACCGGCTGGACGCACCACATCCCGCGCCTGATGGTGCTGGGCAGCCGCGCGCTCCAGGACGGCTGGGACCCGGCGGCCGTCACCGACTGGTTCCACCGCTGCTTCGTCGACGGCTACGACTGGGTGATGCTGCCCAACGTCGTCGGCATGTCCCAGTACGCCGACGGCGGCCGGATGACCACCAAGCCCTACACCTCGGGCGGTGCCTACATCCACCGGATGAGCGACCTGTGCCGCCCGTGCGCCTACCGCCCCACCGAACGCACCGGCGAGCACGCCTGCCCCTACACCACCGGCTACTGGGCGTTCCTGCACCGGCACCGCGACCTGCTGTCCGGCAACCACCGCACGGCCCGGCCGGTGAAGGGCCTGGACCGGCTCAGCGACCTGCCGGAACTGCTCGAACTCCACGCCGCACGGGGCGACTCGGCCCCCTGAGGCGCGGGGCGGGGGCGTCTGCGGGGGCCCCGCCAGGGGCGCTCGGCCGGGGGCGGGGTGGCGCGGCCCGGGGTGGCGCGGCCCGGGGTGGCGCGGCTCGGGGTGGCGCGGGGCGGCCGGGAGGTGCGCCGGACGGTGCTTCGGCACGGGGGAGGCCCCGGCGGGCACGGCCCGCGCCACCCGCGAGCGTGGACCCCACTATGCCGAACCGTCCCCCAGCACCGGCCCAGGAGCAGGTCAAGAACGGGCAAGGAGCCCGTAGAGCGGAAAGCCGGTGCCAGCCGCAGAGCTGACCCCCTTCCGGCTGCCGCCCTCCCCGCTCCCCCGGGGAGCGCCGGGCCGGTCACGCGGCGGCCAACCGGGTCGTCACGACCAGGTCCTCCAGCGCGTCGGCGCCCGCCGGACGGTCCGGCAGAGCCGACGACCGCCCGGCCTCCGCCAGCGCGGCGCGCAACTCCGCGACGTCCGCCGCCAGTCGCTCCGGGGCCGGCGCCCCCGGCACCCCTGCCAGCAGGCCATGCTCCGCGTCGGCCTTCGCCCGGACCAGGTCTCCGAGGTAGCGCGGGCCGTCCTCCGCCAGCGTCGGCAGGTGCGCCACCAGGCCGCCGCCGCGCAGCAGGCGGATACCGGTCAGCAGCACCCGGAACGTGTACAGCAGCGGCTTCAGCTCCCCCGTCCGCTCGAACAGCCGCCACTGGCCGGCGGCGAACCCCTCGTAGTGGCGCACGTGGCCACGCGTCGGCAGGCCGGGCGCCAACTCCACCAGCGCGGCGTGCGTCGGGCCGGAGAGCACCACGAGCGGGGACAGCAACTGCTCCAGCACGTAGCCGTCGGGCCGCAGCAGCATCCGCACGAACTTGGCCAGATCGTGGGTGACCAGGTCGACTTCGACGCCGCCGCGCACCTCGGTGACGGTCTGCGTCCCGGCCGGGCGGCCGAGCCCGATCACCTGCCGCAACGGCAGCAGGTGCGCACCGCGCAGGTCCACGTCGGAGTCGGCGGACGGGAACCCGTACAGGTGCGCGCCGGAGACGGCGGCGAACAGCGGCGGGTGCTCCCGGTCCGCGACGGCGGCGACCAGCGCGGCCGGGTCGGGCAGGCCTGCGGCGGCGAGCACGCCGGGGTCCGCAGCAGGGGTCGAGGTCGAGGTCACGGTGCTGCCTCCTCGGCATGGTCGAGTGAACGCCGCCGGACGGACGCCAGCCAGTCCTCGACGCGGGCGGTGTCCGGTGCGTCCGGCAGCGAGGTTCGGGCGGCGGCCCGGTCCAGCCGCTCCACCAGCGACTCGCTCCACCGGCACACCTCGTCCCAGCCCGTCTCCTGGCGGCGCACCGCCAGCAGCCGGTCGCGGTGGTGGGACACGTCGATGTCCAGCGTGCCCGTCTCCAGCAGGGCACTGGCGGTGAGCAGCAGACGGAGCTGGTGCACGAGCTGCTTCGGTCGCGGCTCAACGCCGCGCCCCCGGCGCTTCTCGGCCCTGCGGAACTGGGACCGGGCATGGTCCCCGAACGTCCGGTACACCCGCCGGGACAGGAACGCAGGCGCCAACGCCAGCAGTTCGGCGCCAACCGGGGTGCGGCGCTCGACGAGCGGACTGTGCAGGGCCTCCAGCGCCGTCGGGTTCCCCGCGAGGGCGAGGGCACAGAACCGCTCGACCTCCCAGCTGAACTGCTCCGGCCGGGGCCCGTCCAGGTGCGTCGGCGGCTTGTCGAAGCGCCAGAAGGCCTCGGCCGGCGCCACGTACACACCGCGCAGGTCGGTGTCCGAGGCGGAGGTCGCCAGGCCGAACGCCCGCGAGCCCGCCACCACCGACAGCACGGTGTGGCGCTCGACGAGGTACTCCCAACGGGCCGGCACGCCTTCGATGATTCCGGCGACCCGGCCTGTCCCGCCAGCGATTATCCCGGCGGGACCCGGCAGGACCCGGCGGGGCGGCACGAGCTACGAGTCGGAGCCCTGCTGCGCCTGCTTGTCCTTCGACGCCTGCTTGTCCTTCTTGGCCTGCGCCTTGAGTTGCTGCTTGTGGGCGCGGACCTTCTCCAGCGTCTCCGGTCCCGTGATGTCGGCCGCCGAGCGGAACGCGTCCCGCTCGCCGTAGGGCCCGGCGGCCTCCCGCCAGCGGTCCGGGCGCACGTCGTACTGCTTGCCGAGCAGCGCCAGGAAGATCTGCGCCTTCTGCTTGCCGAAGCCGGGCAGGGCGTTCAGCCGCCGCAGCAGCTCCGGGCCGTCCGCTGCGTCCCGCCAGACGGCGGCGGCGTCCCCGTCGTAGTGCTCGACGAGGTACCGGCACAGCTGCTGCACGCGTCCGGCCATCGCGCCGGGGTAGCGGTGCACGGCCGGCTTCTGCGACAGCAGGGCGGCGAACTCCTCCGGCGGCCACTCCGCGATGCGCCGGGCGTCCAGGTCGTCGCCGCCCAGTCGCTGCGCGATGGTGAGCGGCCCGGCGAACGCCCACTCCATGGGCACCTGCTGGTCGAGCAGCATGCCGACCAGGGCCGCCAGCGGGCTGCGGCCGAGCAGTTCGTCGGCTTCCGGCTGCTGTGCCAGCCGAATCGTGTGCGTCATGCTCCGATCGTGCCCCCGCCCCGGCCGCCGCGCACCCGGGACCCGCCGCACCGCGCGTGCCCGGACACGGCCGGACACGGCCGGCGGGCGGAATTCGTACGTTCATCTCGCCGTTCATCACACCGGATAAGTGACGGAACACCCGGGTAGTGCTCGGGGCGTCCGGGCTCGGAAAGGCCGCGGACCGCATACGTGTGCGACGTTCGTCTCAGAAAGGCCGGGCATCGGTGACACAGCCCTTCGAACTTCCGGATTTCTACCTGCCCTATCCGGCACGGCTCAACCCGCACCTGGAGCAGGCCCGGGAGCACACCAGGGAGTGGGCCGACCGGATGGGAATGCTGGGGGGGTCCGGAATCTGGGACCTGCGCGACCTGGAGGCCCACGACTACGCCCTGCTGTGCTCCTACACCCATCCGGACGCGTCCGGACCCGCGCTGTCCCTGGTCACCGACTGGTACGTCTGGGTCTTCTTCTTCGACGACCATTTCCTGGAGACCTTCAAACGCTCCTCCGACCGGGTCGGCGGCAAGGCCTATCTCGACCGGCTGCCGCTCTTCATGCCGATGGACCTGTCGGACACCGTGCCGGAACCGGTGAACCCCGTCGAGAAGGGACTGGCGGACCTGTGGGCCCGCACGGTCCCCAGCATGTCCATGGAATGGCGGGCGCGGTTCGCCGAGAGCACCGAGAACCTGCTCAACGAGTCGCTGTGGGAACTCTCCAACATCAACGCCCACCGCGTCCCCAACCCCGTCGAGTACATCGAGATGCGCCGCAAGGTCGGTGGCGCGCCCTGGTCGGCGGGGCTCGTCGAGTACGCCGCGGGCGCGGAGGTCCCGGCGGCCGTCGCCGCGTCCCGGCCCCTGCGGGTGCTCAAGGACGCCTTCTCCGACGGCGTGCACCTGCGCAACGACCTGTTCTCCTACCAGCGCGAGACCGAGGAGGAGGGCGAGCTGAGCAACGGCGTGCTGGTCCTGGAGACCTTCCTCGGCTGCACCACCCAGCAGGCCGCGGACTCCGTCAACGACCTGCTCACCTCCCGCGTGCAGCAGTTCGAGAACACCGCGCTCAGCGAGCTGCCGCCGCTGTTCGCGCAACACGGCCTCGCACCGCACGAGTGCGCCGCCGTGCTCGCCTACGTCAAGGGACTGCAGGACTGGCAGTCCGGCGGCCACGAGTGGCACATGCGCTCCAGCCGCTACATGAACGGCGGCGGTGGCGGGGGCACGGCCCCCGCGGTCGGCCCGGCGGCCGGCTTCCTCCCGTCCGGGCTCGGCACGTCCGCCGTGCGCCTGGGCAACGGCATGTCCCTGACCGCACGCGCCGAGACGGCCAGGACGCGCACCCACACCCATGTGCCGCACCAGCGGACCGGCCCCTCCCTGCTGCCGGACTTCGCGCTGCCGTTCACCACCACGCTCAGCCCGCACCTCGACGCGTCCCGCCGCCATGTCATCGCCTGGTCGCGCGAGATGGGCATGCTGCAACCGCAACCCGGCGTGCCCCACTCGCACGTGTGGACCACTGAGCGGGTCGCCGGGATCGACCTGCCGCTGTGCGCGGCCGGAATCCACCCCGACGCCACCGCCGAGAGCCTCGACCTGACCTCGGACTGGCTGACGTGGGGCACCTACGGCGACGACTACTTCCCCGTCGTCTACGGACGCGCCCGCGACCTGGCGGGCGCCGCGCTGTGCAACGAACGGCTCTCGCTGTTCATGCCGCTGGACGCGTCGGCGCCGACCCCGCCGCCGCTGACCGCGCTGGAACGCGGACTCGCCGACCTGTGGCGCCGCACGGCCGGACCGATGGCGCCGCAGGCCCGCGCCGCGTTCCGCAAGGCGGTGGAGGACATGACGGAGAGCTGGCTGTGGGAGCTGGCCAACCAGGCGCAGAACCGCGTGCCCGACCCGGTCGACTACGTCGAGATGCGGCGCATGACCTTCGGATCCGACCTCACCATGAGCCTGTGCCGGCTCGGCCACGGCCGCGAGGTGCCGCCGGAGATCTACCGCAGCGGGCCCATGCGGTCCCTGGAGAACGCGGCGGCCGACTACGCCTGCCTGCTCAACGACGTGTTCTCCTACCAGAAGGAGATCGAGTTCGAGGGCGAGGTGCACAACGGCGTCCTGGTGGTGCAGCACTTCTTCGACTGCGACTACCCCACCGCGCTCGCCATCGTGGACGACCTGATGAACAGCCGCCTGAGCCAGTTCCGGCATGTCGCCGCACACGAACTCCCGGTGCTGTACGACGACTTCCAGCTCAGCCGGGAGGCCCGCGACATCCTCGACGGCTATGTGCGGGAACTGGAGAACTGGCTCGCCGGCATTCTCATCTGGCACCGGGGCTGCCGGCGCTACGGCGAGGAGGAACTGCTCGCCGACGCCGCGAACCCGCCGCAGCTTCAGCCGCCTGCCCTTCCGGGCACTGCGGGACGCGGCGGCGGCCTGGTGCCGAGGGGGGCGGCACCCATCGGCCGGGTGCCCACACGCCCGGTGCCCACGGGTCCCGTGACCACCGGCACGGCGCCCTCGGGCCCGGTGCCGACGGGCCTGGTGCCGACGGGCCTGGGCACGTCGGCGGCCCGGCTCGTACCGGCGCTGAGCCGCCTGCCGCGCTGAGGCGCGAGTAGCGCTGAGCCGCCTGCCGCGCTGAGGTGCGGCGGGCGGTTGACACGGCGGCGAGTTGTCGGACCGTCAGAAGATGTCCGAATCCCTTCCGGGTGGACGGTTCCTGTGGGAGCCTTGTCGCCCTGTGTGATGGGGGCGTGACAGAGGGGGATGGCTATGTTCACGGGCCGGGAGCACCCAGTTCCGGGTTGGCGGGGCGGAGACGGCAACGCCGCGTATCTCGACAAGACGATCCGGTTCACGGACATCGAGACGCGGCTGAACGAGAACGTCAGCGCTGCTCACATCTTCTACCTGCTGGCCAGAGGCGCGGTCGTCTCCTTCCTGGTCTTCTTCCTGGGCATGCTGGCCGGGCTGTTGGTGCTCCTTGTCGGCGGTGTCGCGGCGTTCAGCGTCTGGACGTTCATCGTCGGCATCGGCTCGATCGGCGCGTTCTGGCTGGCCGTGCTGCTGGCCAGGGAGCCCGAGCCGATCGCGGAGTGGCGCGTGCTGCTCGCCGAGCGGGAGGGCCGCAGGGACCAGGCGTACCTGGGAATCCGCAAGGTGCTCCAGGCGCGCCGCTTCCCGGTGGGGGTCAACGAGGAACAGGGCCGACTCGTGCTCCGGGAGCGCGGATACGTCGCCTACATCTCGGTGTTCACGTACGGCAGCAGCCTCTACCTGGGCTGGATGATGTGGCGTACACGCCGGGGCCACCAGCTCATCGGCCAGTTCCTCGGTGACGTGTGGCAGAGCCTCAAGGGCCAGAACCAGATCGAGCACCAGATCCTCCGCAGCGAAGGCGCCCGTGCCCTGCGGGAGGCGGTGCACCTGGCCGCCCGCGAGGGACTGATGGTCGCCCTGGAGGACGCCCAGCAGGAGCGGGTGTCGGTCCAGAAGGACCAGACGCCTGGTCCGGGCGGAGCCGACGGAGTCACGGGAACGCTGGGAGGGATTCCCGGCCAGCCCGGCCAGCTCGGGTATCCGCCCCCGCCCGCGTTCCCGGCCGCACCCGCCACCGAGCCGATGCCCACCATGCCCGCGGCGCCGCCGCCACCGCAGCACCCGGCCCCGGGTTCGGGGCCGGGTTCGGGGCCGGGCCCGGTTTCGGGCGGTGGCTGGCCTGGTGAGCACCAGGGGCGGAGCTTTTGACCGCTGCGCCGCCGGATGACCCGTACCTCCAGCTCAACGGCCCCGGCGCGGTGTGGTGCTACACCGGGGTCCGGCTGGAGCCCGACCCTGCCGCGGCCCACAACGCCACGGCCGTCGGGCTGCCTGAGGAGCAGCGCCGCGTGGAGGTCGTCCAGCGGGAGCGGGCCTGGCTGGCCGGCCAGTGGGCCGCCGACGGACGCTGCTGGGAGCTGCGCGTCACCAACGGGCCCGGCGCCGACGCCGCCCCCGGAGGCGGACGGCTGTCCTGCGTGCTGCTCGGCCGGGCCTTCGGCACGGACCCGCACCGGGCGCGTGCCTCGGCGGAACGGTTGCGCGAGGGACTGGCCGCCCTGCCCCGCCACGTGCGTACGGACCCGCTGAGCAGCCGGGAGATCGACAGCGCCCTGCGCCCGATACCGGACGGGGCCGCGCACCTGGTGGAGGTCAGGAAGCGCCTCACCTGGCAGTCGATACACCGGTCCGACGCGGCCTTCCCGGTCGGTGTGACCGTGGACCCCTTCTCCACGGAGGCGATGAGCTGGGAGCCGGTCTGGTCCCCGCTTGCCCGTACCCCCGGCACGACCGTGCTGGTCGTCCGCCTGGAGCCCGCCCCCTGGCACCATCAACACACCGACGCCGTAAGGCGGTTGCTCGGTGAGTACCAATCCCTCGCGCGGCCCGGACGCTTCAACCCCGCCATCGGCAGGCAGGAACCGGCCGTTCCGTTCGCGGCCCACGCCGCCGCCTTCTACGAGTGGCTGCTCGGCAGCGCGGCGTCCGAACCCGCCTACCGTGTCCGCATCGTGCTCGCGTCCGACCGGCCCGTCCCGCACGGCCTGCCCGAACTGGTGGCCTCCACGGTCACCGGTCCGCCGCCGCCCGGTGAACGTCCGCGTCCGGGCGCCTTCGTGGGGCGGGTGAGCGCACCAGCCGATGTCCGGCAGGCGTGGCGCGCGTTCACCACGATGCACGACGTGTGGCTGCCGGACGTCCACCAGCAGGGTGTACCGCCGGCGCTCGGCGCCCTCGAACGTGTGCTCGCCGACCGGGTGGTCGTGCCGGAGACGTCGTCCGCGTTCCGGCTGCCGTACGAAGTGCCCGGCCGCGGCATGTTGTTCCGCATGTCGGCGGACACCGGTCGACCCGCTCCCGCGCCGTCACCACCGCCGCCCGGCCCGAGCGGGGTCCCGTTCCCCGAGCCGCCGGACTTCACCACCGCACCGCACCACCACCGGGGGATCACATGACCGCTCAGCTCACCATCACCTTCCAGGCCCCGCCCGAGGAAGCCGACCAACTCGCCCGCGAGGTCAGCGACTGGTACGAGGACGACGAGGAACTCCGCCCCACGGTGAGGCTCGTCATGGCCGAGGCGGAGTCCGGGAAGATGGGCGGCCTCGCGACGGCGGTGGAACTGGTCGGCGCCGTCGAACCGCTGCTCACGGCGGCCGTCGGGGCGTTCGGCTACTGGCTCGGGCAGCGTGTCTCCGCGCGTCCGGTCAGCTTCGAGGTGACCCGTCCGGACGGCAGCAGCCGGAAGATCACCGCCACGGAGGGCACGCTCGACGACGCCCTGCGCCGCTTCGAGGAGTTCGCCGATGATCAGCCCGCGGACGGGACCCCTTGACGGGCTCGGACTCGGACTCGGACTCGGGCTGCGGCTCGGACTGGGCGGCGGTCCGGCCCCGCCGCAGCCACACGCTGGCCGTGCTCACGGGCACGGCCGGCCAGGTGCATCCGAGCAACCTGCGCAGCATTCCGCAGGTCACCCGCAACATCGCCGGGCTGGCCGCCGCGCTGACCGTCCCGGGCGGCTGCTGTGCACCCGAAGGCGTGCGCATCCGGGTCGACCCGCACACCCGCAGCGACGTCCTCGACCTGATCCTGCACCGCCCAGACGGAACACCGCCGGCCGACGGCGGAGAGCTGGACGTGCTGCTCTTCTCCTACGCGGGACACGGTGTCGTGCCCCGCGACGAGAGCCACGTCGGCCTGGCCCTTCCCGGCACCATGGACCGCTCGCCGCGCTCGGGCAGCACCTCCCTGCCCGTCGCGGAGGTCTTCGCCGCGATGCGCAAGGTCCCGGCCCGCCACCGCGTCGCCGTGCTCGACTGCTGCTTCTCCGGCACCGCCCTGCACGCCGCGCACGCCGAACGCATCCACCTGCTGACGGCCACCGAGGCCAAGCGCCGCGCCGACTACAACACCGACCGCCCCGACGAACCCACCGTCTTCACCCATGCGTTGCTCACGCTGCTGCGCACCGGCATCCCGGACGGCCCCGAACACCTCGACCTCACGACCCTGCACCGCCGCCTGGCCATCACGCTCGCGGCAGCGGGCAAGGAGGAGCCCCTGCTCCGCACGGTCAGCCCCGGCGGTGACCTGGCGCTGTTCCCCAACCCCGCCCACGGCACCGCCCGCACCCGCGAAGGCCTGTGGAGACGCGCCGAGTTCGCCGTCACGACCCGCAACGCGGCCCATCGCGCCCGCGCCGCGCTCAACGAGCTGACGTGGCGTCACCGCATCGGCGGCGCGGCCCGGCTCGCGCAGGGCATCGCCGAGGACGGCGGCCGGACCCTCGCGGAGCACGATCCGCACCTCCTCTACTACCGCCAGCTGCTCGGCTCCCTCCTCCACGAGGCGGGCCGCACGGAGGAGGCGGCGCGGGTCCTGGCCGACCTCGTCGCCACCCTGACCCGCGTCGCCGGCCCCGACGACCCCCGCACCTCCCAGGCTCGCGCCGTCCACGCCGCCCTGCGGCCGGACCGCGCCTGAGCCGGGACCGGCCGGCGGGGGGAGCGGGACCGCAGGCGACGACGGCGGTAGCCTGGTGACCAGCGGTGGCGGCCACCACCGCGCGGCGGTGGGGCCCGCCGTTCCCGAACCGCGGCGCTGCCCGCCGCCAACGGTCCCTGCTTGCGGAGGAGCGCGCCCGCGCGGCGCCCGGCGAGTAGGAGGACAACCGGTGAGCAGCCCCCGGCCCCGACCGGTGGAACCCGTCGACCCCGACGTGGACCTGACCGACCCGTCCCAGCGGCGGCAGCGGTGGCGCGACGAGACGCCCGTGGTCGCGGCGGTCGCCCTCGGCGGCGGCCTCGGCGCCGCGGCCCGCTACGCGGCCACCCTGTGGTGGCCGACGCCTCCCGGCGGCTTCCCCTACGCCACCCTCGCCGTGAACGTCGCGGGCTGTGCGCTCATCGGCGTGCTCATGGTCCTCGTCACAGACCTGTGGACGACGCACCGCCTGGTGCGGCCGTTCGTCGGCACGGGTGTGCTGGGGGGTTTCACCACCTTCTCCGCCTACGCCGAGAACATCGAGCACCTGATCACAGGCGGGCACGCCGCCGTGGCGCTGGCCTACCTGGCCCTGACGCTGCTCGCCGCGCTCGCCGCGGTCTGGACGGCCGCGCTGCTCACCCGCCGCCTGGTCCGCGGCCGGGGCGGCTCCGGCCGTTCCAGGGCTGACCAGGCTGACCAGGCCGGCCAGGCCGGCCGGAGTGGGGGGACGGCGTGAACTGGCTGCTGGTGGTCCTCGGCGCCATGCTCGGCGCACCCATGCGGTACCTGACCGACCGGGCGGTGCAGAGCCGCCACGAGTCGGCCTTCCCCTGGGGCACGCTCACCGTCAACGTGGCGGGCTGTGCCGCGGCCGGGTTGGTCGCCGGAGCGGTCGCCTCTGGTGCGGCCGGCTCGTCGTTGCAGCTGCTGTTCGGCGTCGGCCTGTGCGGCGCCCTGACGACCTACTCGACGTTCTCCTACGAGACGATGCGGCTGGTCGAACAGGGCGCCCGGTTGTTCGCGGTGGCGAACGTGGTGGCGAGCGTGGTGGCCGGCCTCGGCGCGGTGCTGCTCGGCGTGGCGGTGGCCGGCGCGCTCTGGGGCTGACAGGTCCAGCCCCGCCCCGCCACCCGAGGGCCGCGTCAGCCGGCGGCGGTGCGCGCCACGTAGACGGTGTTGGTCGAGGTGCCGCCCTGAAGCGGATTGTCGAACGTGACGACGTGGGACCGGGACTCGGGGAAGACCTCCGCCAGCACCGTCTCGAACCACGCCTCCGGCGGATCGTTCGACCACAGGGCGAAGACGCCGCCCGGGTGCAGGCGGTCGGCGAGCCGCCGCAGCCCGGCGGGCTCGTAGAACGCGGCGTGTGCCGGGTGCAGCACATGCTGCGGCGAGTGGTCGATGTCCAGCAGCACGGCGTGGAAACGGCGGCCCGCCGCGTCCGGGTCGAAGCCCACCTCGTCCTCGGCCATCGCGAAGAAACTGCCCTGCACCAGGCGGCAGCGCGCGTCGCCCGCCACCTTCGGGCCGAGCGGCACCAGGCCCCGGCGGTGCCAGTCGATGACGGCGTCCAGGGCGTCGACGACGACCATGGCACGCACCCGGTCGTCCCGCAGCGCGGCCTCCGCCGTGTAGCCGAGGCCGAGCCCGCCGACCACCACGTCGAGTTCGCCCCCGCCCGCCGCGGCCAGGCCCAGCTCGGCCAGCGCCACCTCACCGGCGGTGAACATGCTGGACATCAGGAACTCGTCGCCGAGCTTGACCTCGTGCACGTCCTCTCCGGAGGAGGGGTCGCGGCGCCGCCGGAGGCTGATCTCGCCCATCGGGGTCGGGCGCCAGTCGAGTTCCTCGAAGCGTGTGCTCATGCGCGTGTCCGTTCGCGGGATGTGGTGGTGGGTGGGGGTGGGGAGTGGTGGGACGGGCCAAGAGGGGCGGGCGGCCAGCGTACGGCGTACGGGCTGGTCGTCGGCGCCGAAAGCGCTTGTCCTGACGGCCGGTCCGCTGCCGAGGGCATCGGCGGGCACTGCTATCGTCGCGCTTCCCGCCGCGGCGGGCACCGGCACGGTCACAGCGGAGGTCTCCTCGGACATGGACGTCGATGACGCATCCGTGGAGTTCCACGAGTTCTTCGAGCGCCACCACGCCGAACTCGCCCGATTCGCACACCTGTTGACGGGCGGTGCGGACGAGGCGGACGACGTGGCCGCCGACGCGCTGCTGGCGCTGTGGCACCGCTGGGACCGGGCCCGAAGCGCCGAGCACCGGCTCGCCTACGCCCGCGGCGTGGTGGCCAACCTGGCGCGCAGCCGCATCCGCAGCGCGGTCCGGGAACGGCGGCGCAACGTGCTCTTCTGGTCGCAGCGCCCCGACCGGACCGACGACCCCGACGTGGCCGCCGTCGTGGACGTGCGGCAGGCACTGCGCGCGCTGTCCCACCGCAAGCGGGCCTGCGTGGTGCTGCGGCACGCGCTGGACCTGTCGGAGAAGGAGACCGCGCGGGCGCTCGGCATATCGGTCGGTACGGTGAAGAGCCAGACGTCCAAGGGCGTGGCGGAACTGCAACGGCTGCTGGGCACGCACGCCGGCGAGGAACTGGTCGGGGGGAGGAACTGATGGACGACGACGTGCGCAAGCGGCTGCGCGACGCAGCCGGGGCCCACCGCCCCGACCGGGCCCGCATCCTGGCCCGGGTCGAACGCGGCATGGACACACCGGCCCCCGCCCGGTCGAGCCGCCGCAGCCGGACGGCCGCGCCCTGGCCGCGCATCGCCCTCGCCGGCGCCGCCGCGACCGGTGTGCTGCTGGTCGGCGGGTACGCGGTCGCCTCCGTCGTGCAGGGCGACGGGCCGCAGGGCGGCGTGGTGACGAGCACCGGTCCCACCTCACCCGCACCTGAGCCGTCCGCCACCGAGCCGTCCGCCACCGCTGAGCCGCCCGCCGCGAGCGGCAGCCCGTCCGCGGAGAGCCCCGCCGACCCGGAGGCGCCCTCCTCCTCGCCGCCGCCACCGCCCGAGCCGGACCGGCCGTCCGCGCCGGAGAAGGACGCCCGGAGCACTGAGGACGGCCCATTGTGGTCGGACGGATCCGTCAACCCGGGCAGCAGCAGCTACTGGTCGCAGAGCGACGTCACGTTGCGCACCCGCGAACCGCTCACCGCTCTCACCGTGGAACTGCGGGTCGCCCAGACCGGCGGCGTCGCTCAGACCGGCAACTGGCGGTCGCTGCCCGAGGAGGACTTCACGGTGGCCGTGCGGGAGGACGGCGGTGAGCTGGTCTTCCGCTGGACGCTCAAGGACGGCCGCACGGTGCCGGCCGGGCGGTTCGTCTTCGCCGGCCAGTACGACCACACGACGGACGGCCGCGACGCCAAGGACGACGCCTACACCGCCCGCGCCACCACCGAGGACGGCCGGCAGCTCGCCGTAGGCGGGGACTTCGCCCCGGTGCGGTAGCGCGTGCAAGCGGGCGGTGGCGGGCGTGTGCGGTGACGGGCGGGCGCGCGCGGCGGTGACGGGCGCGTGGAGGGGGCGTGCGGCGGGGTTGGGGCGACGGGCTCACTCCGGCGTCCGGCCGCCGACATCACCCTCGCGGCCTTCGCTGTCCCGGCTGTCCCCGCTGTCCCCGCTGTCCCGGCTTTCCTCAGCGGCCTCGTCGCCGTTCCCCTCACGACCGTCGGTCGTCCTCGGGCCGATCAGGTCCGCCAGCGCGTCGGTGGCTGCGGACGCCGCCGAGGCGAACGGGTCGAGCACCAGGTCGCTGCCCGCGTCCCGCAGGGCCTCCGCGTCCCGCGAGGTGTGGGCCGTCAGCGCCACCGGGCCCGAGAAGCCGTGGTGGCGCAGGCTTCCCAGCAGCGCCCGGTTGGTCTCCGCCAGCGGCACCGTGCTGATCACGCACCGGGCCCGGTGCAGTGGCAGCGACTCCAGGAAGTGCACGTCCTCCGCGCTGCCGAAGACGGCCTTCACCCCCGGCCGGTCGTTCCCGGCCACCCGGTGCGGGTCGAAGTCCACCGCCAGCACCCGGTGGCCGGAACCGCCCAGCCGGTCGGCGATCTGTCCGCCGAACCGGCCCAGCCCGTAGAGGATGACGTCCACGTCACCCTCCGCGTCGGTCAGTTCCGTCCTGCGGCTGCCGGTGCGGTCGAAGAAGGCCAGCGGACGCTTGAGGCGGTCGTAGATCCGGTGCGAGTACAGGATCAGGTACGTCGACCCGCCGATGGTCACCAGACCGACCACCGTGATCAGACTGACCGTGATGTTGGTGATGTGCCCCAGGCTCAGCCCGAGCGCGGCCAGGATCAGCGAGAACTCGGAGATCTGCGCCACCGTCAGCCCGGCCAGGAAGCCCACCCGTACCGGGTAGCGCATCACTGCCATGATCACGATGACGATCAGCGGATTGCCGACCAGGACGAACACCGAGAAGACCGCCGCTTCGGTGAGCTGCTGCCCGGCGTCGGAGAACTCCAGCCGCGAACCGAGGTCGAGGAAGAAGAACAGCAGCAGGAAGTCCCGCAGACTGACCAGCCGGGCCCCCAGCGCGTCCCGGTAGGGCGTGGAGGCGAGGGAAACCCCGGCGAGGAACGCGCCCACCTCGGAGCTGAAACCGAGCCAATCGCTGGTGGCCGCGACCGACACCGCGTAGGCCACCCCGAACAGCACCAGCAGTTCCTGCGAGCGGGCGATGTGGTGCAGCAGCCGGGGCAGCACGAACCGCATCAGCAGCCCCACCCCCGCCAGCAGGCCCAGGCCCTTCGCGAAGACGCCGATCACGGCCGTTCCGACGTCCGCTCCGGCCGGCTGCCCGAACGCCGTCAGCGCGATCATCACCAGAACCACGACGATGTCCTGCACGATGAGGAAGCCGATCGCGATCCGGCCGTGCAACTGCTCCAGCTCCCGCTTGTCGGAGAGCAGCTTCACGATGATGATCGTCGAGGAGAACGTCAGCGCCACCGCCACGTACAGCGCGGTCACCGTGTCCATGCCGAAGGCCACCGCGATCAGGAAGCCGACGACCGACGTGAACGCCACCTGGCCGAGGCCGGTGGCCAGCGCGATGGGGCCCGTCGTCCGGATGAGGTGCAGGTCCAGCCGCAGACCGACGAGGAAGAGCAGGATCGCGATGCCCATCCGGGCCAGCAGCTCCACCGTGCCGTCGGCCTCCACCCACCCCGTCCCCGCCGGGCCGACCAGGATGCCCACGCCGATGAAGGCCACGATCAGCGGCTGCCGCATACGGGTGGCCAGCAGCCCGGCGACGGCCGTCAGGGCCAGAATGCCGGCGAGCAACGGGAAGTCGTGCAGCTGCATACGACCAGCCGACCACGAACCCCCGCCCGTCGCCCGTCGGAACGCCCTGGCCTCACGGCAGCATGGTGTACACCGCGTAGAGCCACACAGCTGCGGCCGGCAGGAGCACCCACGGCTGACCGAGCTTCCGGTGGCCGGCACCGCGCAGCGGCCGCAGCTCCGGGTGGTTCGCCATGACGGTCAGCAGGTCGGCCGCCTCCTGCGCGGTGTCCCGCCGCCGCAGGAACCGGCACAGCACCGGCGGGACGAAGAAGCCGACGGCCAGCCAGCGATCCGCGTCCGGGTCGTCCGGATCCTTCCTGAGCTTCATCTCCAGCCGACCGTGGTCGGTGACCCCGACGCCCTCGATCCGGTCCCAGTCCACGTGCCGGGACGCACCCGGACCGCGCACCCAGACACCGGGCCGGTGCGCAGCCACCCCCCAGTGGCCGACCGCGCAGGCCATGAACGCCCAGATCAGGCATACTCCGACCTGGAACGCCGCCCAGCCCAGGACGGACCAGAAGCCCAGGGCGAGCGGCTCGGCGTCCCGGGCGAACCGGACGGTGTGCCACAGCAGCAGCGCCGCCACCAACCACCCACCCCAGCGGGCCCTCCACGCCACCGCCCGCTCCGGCGCGACCAACTCCCGCGCGAGCGCCCGCAGCCGCTCCTCGCGCGCCCCCTCGTCGGCGCGCCTGCGCGCCGACCGCTTGCCTTCCCCCGCCTCTTTCATACCGGCATTCAGCCACGCGGCACCCGGTCGGCGGAAGCCGCCCCCGGGCAGTGACCGCCCCGCTTCCCTGCCGGAACGCGGAACACCGGCGGGGGCCGCAGCACCCGGGGGCTCGGCGTCAGGCTTCGCCGGCCTCGGCCTGTGCCTGTGCCTGTGGCTTCGCCTGTGCCTTCGCCTGTGGCTCTGCCCCGGCCTCTGCCTGTGCCGCCGGTGGGTGCTGCGGGACGCTGCGCACCACCAGCACATCCCCGGCCGCCCCGTGCACCACATGCTGCGCCACACTGCCCAGCAGCGCGTAGCCGAGCCGCGACCCGGCGCCCGTTCCGACCACCGTCAGGTCCGCGCCCAACCGTTCGGCCGTCTGCGACAGGACGTCATGCGGGCGGCCGGTCTCCACCAGCACCCGTGCCCTCTGCGGACCAGTCAGGCCCGCCTGGCCCATCAGCTCCTCCACTCGTTCCCGGACCCGGTGGGCGTTGCGCTGCCGGTACTCGGCGACCTGGGGCTCGGCGACGCCGCGCATGCGCAGAAGGTGCTCACCCGGTACCACGTGGACGTGCACCACAGTGCGACGCGCTCCGGGCGCCAGCGCGGCGCCCGTCCGCAGGGCACCCACACCGGAGTCGGAACCGTCCACGGCGAGCAGCACCTCGCGGTACTCGTCCGCCGGAGCATCGCGGACCACAAGTACCGGGACGGGCGACGCGCGCACCAGGTTCTCGGCGGTGCTGCCGAGCAGCGCGTCGAGCAGCCCGTGCGAGCCGTGGGCGCCCACGACGAGCAGGTCCACCGACCGTTGGCCCGCCTCCGTCAGCACCACGTCGGCAACGCCGCCCGTCCGTACGAGCACATCGAGCGCCGACCGGCTGGCGGAAAGCTCGGCGGGTACGTGCGTGCCGGAGCCAGTGCCCGCCTGGGGCAGGCCGTCGAGCTGTTCGCGGACATGGTCGTGCAAACGCGCCTGAGCGAACGCGGCCGAATCGGGGTCCACGTCGATCGGCACCACGTGCAGCACGGTGAGTCGTGCGCCGTGCCGGGCGGCGACCATCGCCGCCCGCCGCACGGCCCGGCCGGCCCGGGCGGACAGGTCGGTGGCCGCCAGCACGTGCCGGGGCGGCTCGTCGGGTGCTTCGGCGTCTCGCACCGTACGACTCCTCTCTGCGACCGCCGGGGCCGCCGCGTCAGATCCGTCCCGGCCCCGCCGGAGGTGCGGACCGGCCAAGAGTTCCGCGTCGGGACTTCCCGGTCGGGAAAGTGCTGTGACACAGTCCCTACCATGCCCACTCTGCGCCACAGCGTGATCCTCGAGCCGATACCGCGCCGATGGCTGACGGAAGCCCTGGCCGATCTGCACGCCCTGTGCGAGGAGTTGCGGTCGGAGAAGGGTGTGCTCCACCTGGAGGACGAGGCCCTGCCCAACGTCGAGCACCTGGAAGGCCGCCACCTGGCCCCCGGCTCGCGGTACCGGATCACCGACGAGTTCGGTGGCGGCTACGGCTACGGCTACGGCGACGGGGAGGACGGCGCTGTGGCGGACGTGGTCGAGATGCCCGAGCCGGACCCGGTGTACGTGGAGATCGCGCACTGGAGCCGGACGGGCCCGACCCGGCTGCGGGTGGCCGGCGGGGACGAGCAGACGTCCATGGACACCGAACTGACCCTGGAGAGCGTGCACCGGCCCACCCGCGTCGCCGTGTCGTCCGCCATCCGGGGCGTCGGCTCTTTCGCCCGCTACCGCACCGGTGAGCTGCGGGCCAAGGCGGACCTCGACCGCTGGTACGCCGCCCGCAACTCGCCCGCGCCCGTGACGGCCGGATTCCGCCACCCGCTGGCGCGCGGCGTCGTCCGCTTGACGATGAAGCAGCAGAAGGACGGCCGCTGGCGGGTCACCTTCCTGACCAGCTTCCGGGGACGCAGCTGGGCACGCCCGCTGCTGGCCGTGGGCTGCGTGCTCTTCCGCTCGCGGTTGCGCGAGGGGTACCGCACGGGCCTCGACTCGATGGCCGAGAGCTGGAACGCCGACGTGCCCACCACGGTTGCCAAGCGTCCCCACAACCTGCGCGCCGAACTCCTCGCCGCGCTCCGAGAACGGGACTGACCGCCCCGCTGCTCGCGCGTTCGCGCCCCCACCGCGTGCCAGTACCCCGCCACGTCCGCCGCTCCCCACCCGGAGCAGCGATCTCCGCACCGACCACAAACGAGAGCACTGCTCTCGTTCCGGTCTGCCTCACGCCCTGTCGCTTGCACTGCCTGTCGCCCGCACCGCCTGTCGCCCGTTCGCACTTCCGCCGTTCGCACTTCCGCCGCCCACACCGTCCGCCGTCCGCCGTCCGCCGCCCGCAGTCCGCAGTCCGCAGCGCACGCATCCCCGGACGTCCCGTCGCCCGACCCTTGGCCAACAGGCCCTCTTTCGCCGCGCGTTCCACCGTGTCCACACTGCGGTACGCATCGGACGAGGGGGATGAACATGGCTGCGCGGCGAGGGAGGAGATCGGCGGCACGGCGCCGTCGCGAGGCGTGGCTGCGGGCGGCAGCAACCAGTGGAGGACTGCTGCTGCTCCTGCTGGTCGTCTTCTGGTCGGTGATCTGGTCGTACCTTGCCGCCGCCGTGCTGCTGGCAGGGGCGGCCGCCGGCGGGTGGTGGCTGTGGCGCACCGACAGAGTGCTCCGCGTCCGGGACCGGCACTGGCGGCACGAGGACGCCGTGGAGGCAGGCCACCGCACACTCACCGAGGTCGACCTGATGACGGGCACCGAGTTCGAGGACCTGGTGGCCTCCCTCTGCCGACGCGACGGCTGCACCGAGGTGCGCCGGGTCGGCGGCTCCCACGACAACGGCGCCGACGTGCTCGGGCGGCTGCCCGACGGGCGCACCATGGTCATCCAGTGCAAGCGCTACGCACCCACCAGCACCATCGCAAGCCGTGAGGTGCGCGACCTGCTCGGTGCGAAGGTCCACTTCAGGGCGGACCTCGCCGTCTTCGCGACGACGACCCGGTTCAGCCGCCCCTCGGAGGCGTTCGCTCTGGAACACGGCATTCTCGCCATCCACCGCGACCACCTCGGGCTGTGGAACAACGGCACACCGCTGCCGGCGCTGACCGCGCTCAACGGCTCGGGCCAGGGCGACACCCGCCACCGGGCCCGCTGGAAGCAGGCCTACGGAAACTGACCCGCCCGTCCGCCAACCGGTCCGACACACCAGCCTGCCGACCCCCCGTCCCCACCAGCCCGCCGGCCCCCCGTCCCTCCACCCCGCAGCCCGCCATTCCGCGCCCCGCCACCCCACCACCCCGCGCCACCTCTCACTCCACCGGCCGCCGATCGCCCCGGTCGGCGTGCGCCTCCGCCCGCACCCGCTTACGTTCCGTTTCACGGACTGAACGGGAGACACCATGGCGGCGAGCGGTCCTGGAGTGCTGTACCGAGTGGGCGCCTGGTGCGCCCGTCACTTCGTCGTCGTCCTGGTGGCCTGGTTGGTCGCCGTGGGCGGTTTCGCGGCCCTGAAGTCGACGTTCGGCGGCAGCTACTCGGACGACTTCTCCCTGCCCGGCACCCAGTCCGCGCAGGGCGCCGACGTGCTGCAACGGCACGATCCGGACGCCGGGGGGACCAGCGCGCAGGTGGTGCTGCACGACTCCGGCTCCTCGCTGACCGACCACAGCGACCAGGTGGACCAGGCCGTGGACTCCCTGGGAAAGCTCGCCCACGTGCTGTCCGTGCAGAACCCGCTGCCGTCAGACGGCACCTCCACGGGAGCCCTCACCTCCGACGGCAGCACCGGCTACATCACGGTCCGCTTCGACACCAACCCGACCACGCTGGGCAGTTCCTATCTCGACGGCGTGGACCGCGCGGTCCAGCCGCTGCGGAGCGCCGGCGTGCAGGTCGAGTACGGCGGTCCGCTCGGCGAACTCGCCCGGCCGGAGGCCAACGACTTCCGCAGCGAGGGCATCGGCTTCGGCGTCGCGGTGATCGTCCTGCTCGTCGGGTTCGGCAGCGTCATCGCTGCGGGCGTCCCGCTGGTCACCGCCCTCGTCAGCGTGCTCGTCGGACTGAGCTGCCTCAGCCTGGTGGCCGCCGCCTTCACCTTCGCCAGCGTCTCGCCCACGCTCGCCACCATGATCGGGCTGGGCGTCGGCATCGACTACGCGCTCTTCCTGCTCACCCGCCACCGGCAACTCCTGATGGACGGCCTCGATCCCGTCGAGGCGGCCGGACGGGCCGTCGCGACGAGCGGCCGGGCGGTCATCGTGTCCGGCTGCACGGTCATCGTCGCGCTGATCGGCCTCTACGCCTCCCGCGTCGCCTTCATCGGCAAGCTGGGCGCAGCGGCAGCCATCGCGGTGATCACCGCCGTCCTCGGGGCCGTCACCCTGGTGCCCGCGCTGCTCGGCTTCATCGGCCGGCACATCGACCGGTGGCACGTGCGCACCCCGGTCGCCGAGCGGGCACCCGGCACGGACGGCACCCCTGACGCGGACGGCACCCCCGGCACCGGCGGCACCCCCGGCGGCGGGTGGCACCGCTACGCCCAGCGGATCGAGCGGCGGCCCTGGTGGTTCCTGGCGGGTGGTCTGCTGGTCGTCGCGGTGCTGGCGATTCCGACCTTCTCCATGCGGCTCGGCCACATCGACGACGGGGCCGACCCCACCAGCTTCACCGACCGGCGGGCCTACGACCTGATCGCCGACGGGTTCGGCCCGGGTGCGAACGGACCCCTCACCCTCGTCGTCGACCAGAGCGAGGTGCCCTCCGGCGACCGGGCGTCGCTGGAGAGCAAGGTGAAGCAGGCGCTCACCGACGTGCCCGGCGCGGCCAGCATCAGCACACCGCAACCCACCCAGGACGGTGACCTGCTGATCGCGACGGCCGTCTCCGAGAGCGCGCCTCAGGATGCCGGAACGGCCGACCTCTTCGACCGGCTGAAGGACGACGTGCTGCCGGGGGCGGTGTCCGGTACGGACGCCGACACCTACGTCACCGGCCTCCAGGCCGCCCAGCTGGACTTCGTCGACCTGATCTCCAGCAGACTGCCGCTGATCATCGCCGTGGTGGTCGGGCTGGCGTTCCTGATCATCCTGACCGTCTTCCGCGGTGTGCTGGTCGCGGTCAAGGCCGCCGTGCTCAACCTGCTGTCGATCGCCGCCGCCTACGGCGTGCTCGTCGCCGTCTTCCAGTGGGGCTGGGGTGGCCCCGCGCTGGGCGTCGCGGGAGCCGTGCCGATCGAGAGCTACGTGCCGATGATGATGTTCGCCATCGTCTTCGGCCTGAGCATGGACTACGAGGTGTTCCTGCTCGCACGGGTCCGCGCGGCCTGGCTGCACACAGGCGACAGCAAGGAGAGCGTGGCCCACGGCCTGGAGATCACCGCCCGCGTCATCACCTGCGCCGCACTCATCATGGCCAGCGTGTTCGCCGCCTTCCTCCTCAACGACACCATCGTCGTCAAGATGCTGGGCCTCGGCCTCGCCGTCAGCGTGCTGCTGGACGCCACCATCGTGCGGCTGCTCCTGGTCCCCGCCGCCATGACCCTGCTCGGCCGCCACGCCTGGTGGCTGCCCCGGAGCCTCGACCGCTTCCTCCCCCGTCTCGACCCCGAGGGCGAGGACCCCCGTCCCGGACCGTCCGCACCGCGGGAACAACCAGCGGGCTGAACCGTGACGCGCGCTCGCCCGGCTGCCCCCTGCCGCGAGCGACCCGGCTTGCCTGCGCGACTCGGCCCTCGCCGGAACGGCCTGCCACCGCCTACAGGCGGAGCAGCCGTTGAGTGATCTCCCGGTACTGCCTGAGCGCGAGGTGGAGCTCGGTGGAGTGCGTCTCGGGGTCCGCGCCCTGCCAGCTCGAGCGAAGGGCAAGCCGTTGTTCGGCGAGCAGTTGCACAAGCTGGGCGGCGGCCTCGTCGAAGGCGCCTTCGGCGTTCTCCAGCGCCTCGTGCGGGGCGTCGGGGAACGTGTTGAGAGCTTGTCCGAGGAGTTGGGCGATCCTGTCCCGCTCGTTCGAAGGGAACAGCGCTGCCGGGCCCGGGGCGCGGTGTCCTGCTGCGCCGGGGGGTCGGTCCGCGGGTTGTTGGGCACGTGCCTGGTCGTACATCATCATGGCCGCTTTCCTGTGCGTTGTGCCGGATTCCGCAGCGGCATGGCTCGACGCCGTCCCGCCAGTCAACGTCCGCCTCCGGCCCCTGTCAACGTGAGGCCGCCACCATCGCTCTGCCCGTCTCTGCCCGTCTCTGCCCGTCGCCGGGCTCCGCCGACGGTGCCGTCACCCCGCCGGCGGTCGCTGCTCCCTGCTCCGGGGGCGCCCCTCGTCCGCCGTGGGCCCACGGTGGATGTCCGGGAGCCTGAGCCGTTCGGAGTCCGCGAGGAGTAGGCTCGAAATGCCGAGGGTGTTCTGTGCACAGACTTCCATGTCTGTGACGTTTTCGGCGATCGACTACGCCGGGCCGTGCTCGCTGTCGGCCCGGGGCAGGGTTCGTGTCATGACTGCGACCGTCTTCTCTCCCCCGACGCTCGAAGCCGACGACCGGCTCCCCTCGTCCTCTCCTGGGCCGTCGCTGTCTCCCTCTGGTCCCGAGCCCCACCAGCCGACGGCGGAGGAGGCGCGCCTGCGGAGGGTGGCCGAAGCCGAGCGGGCGTTGGAAGCGGTCTGGGAGTCCGAAGGCGGGCAGGCACGGGCCCCGGCGGCACGTCCACGGACCCCGGCCGCCCCCGCCGTGCGGCCGCAGACGAGGGGAAGGTGAAGATCATGGAGGCACTGGTGACCGTGGTCGCGCTCCTGGCGATGACCGCCCTCGGGGTGTTCCTCATCCACCGGCTCAACTCGCAGCACCGCGACCGCATCGCGGCCTTCCGCTACAGCCGTCCCGGTGTGCCTCCCGCAAGCCCGGACCTCCCGGCGCGGGAGAAGTCCCGGGGCGGGGCGGCAGCGAACGGCACCGGCACCCGCAGCGCCCACCGCCGCGGACGCGGGCGCCATCCGCTCCGGCGCCGCACCCACGGGCCGACCGGGTGAGGCGCACTATCCCGGCGCGTCTCCCCCGGCCTGTCCCAGAGCGTCTCTCCCGGCCTATCCCGGCTCTCCCGGCCTATCCCGGCGCGTCTCTCCCGGCGTCCGAGCCGCCCTTGCCGTCCTGAGCCCGGTCGCCGCCGTCCTGAGCCCGGTCGGCGGCGGACTCGACGCGGGGCTGGACGGGGGTGGGCTCGGCCTCGGGCAGTGGCTGGGCGTGCCAGCGGCGCAGCCGGGAGGCGTTTGTGACGACCGACAGCGAGCTGAGCGCCATGGCTGCGGCCGCGATCATCGGACTGAGACGCAGGCCCCACAGCGGGTACAGGGCGCCGGCGGCGAGGGGCACTCCGACGGTGTTGTAGACCAGGGCGAAGAACAGGTTCTGGCGGATGTTCCGCATGGTTCCCCGTGACAGGCGGATCGCGGTGACCACACCGCCCAGCGAACCCGAGATGAGCGTGATGTCGGCGGCTTCGATCGCCACGTCGGTGCCGGTGCCGATGGCGAGGCCGATGTCGGCGGCGGCGAGGGCGGGAGCGTCGTTGATGCCGTCGCCGACCATGCCGACTGTCCGGCCCTCTCGCTGGAGGCGGCGGATCTCCTCGGCCTTGTGCTCGGGCAGCACGTCGGCCAGCACCCGGTCCACGCCCACCTGGGCGGCGACAGCCGCGGCGGTGCGGGCGTTGTCACCGGTGATCATGACGACCTCGATGCCGAGGCGCTTGAGAGCGGCGATGGCGGGGACGGAGTCGTCCTTGACGGTGTCGGCGACGGCCAGCACACCCGCGGGGCGTCCGTCGATCGCCGCGAGCACGGGAGTCCTGCCGTTGGCGGACAGATCGGCCGCTACGGCGGCCAGGGCGCTGGTGTCGACGCCGCCGTCACCCAGCAGCCGGGCGTTCCCGACCAGCACGGCGTGCCCGTCGACGGTGGCCTCGACGCCCTTGCCCGTGACCGATCCGAAGCCGGTCGCCGCGGGAGGGCGTAGTCCGCGGTCGCGGACACCGGTGACGACGGCCTGGGCGAGGGGGTGCTCGCTGTCGGCCTCAGCTGCGGCGACCAGGCGCAGCAGCTCGGACTCGTCGAACCCTGCCGCGGTGTGGACGTCGGTCAGGACGGGCTTGCCCTCAGTGATGGTGCCGGTCTTGTCCAGGACCACGGTGTCCAGCTTGTGGGCGGTTTCCAGGGCCTCCGCGGAGCGGATCAGGATGCCGGCACGGGCGCCCTTGCCCGTGCCGACCATCACCGACAGCGGAGTGGCCAGCCCGAGGGCGCACGGGCAGGCGATGATCAGGACCGAGACGGCGGAGACGAGGGCGAGGGTCAGCGCGGGCGGCGGGCCCAGGGTGAACCAGAGGGCGAAGGTGCCGACCGCGATGGCGATCACCGCGGGCACGAAGTAGGCCGACACCGCGTCGGCGAGCCGCTGGATGGGGGCCTTGGACGCCTGGGCCTGCTGCACCAGGCGGATGATCTGGGCCAGCATCGTGTCCGCGCCGACCTTGGCCGCCCGCACTCGCAGGGACCCGGTGCCGTTGACGGTGGCGCCGACCACCGTGTCCCCGGCGCGCTTCGTCACCGGTATCGGCTCGCCGGTCACCATCGACTCGTCGACGGCGGAGGAACCCGAGATGACCTCGGCGTCGACGGGGATCTTCTCCCCGGGCCGGATGGCGATCTCGTCGCCGAGCACGACGTCCTCGACGGGGATCTCCCGCTCGGTGCCGTCCCGCACCACCCGCGCGGTACGGGCCTGCAGGCCCAGCAGAGCGCGGATGGCCTCGCCCGTGCCGGCCTTCGCGCGGGCCTCCAGCAGCCGGCCGAGCAGGATCAGGGTCAAGATCACGCCGACGGCCTCGTAGTAGACCTCCCGCACGTTCTCCGGCAGGGTGCCGGGGGCGAGGGTGACCAGCAGGCTGTAGCCGTAGGCGGCACTCGTGCCCAGGGTGATCAGGGAGTTCATGTCGGCGGCCCGGTGGCGCAGGGTCAGCCACCCCGTCGTGTGGATCGGCCAACCGGTGTAGAACATCACCGGAGTGATCAGCGCCAGCTGCAGCCAGTGGTTCAGCACCCAACCGGGCACCCAGTCCGCGCCGAACAGTTCGTGCGTCATCACGGCGAAGAGCACCGGCGCGGTGAGTACCGCGCCCGCCAGCACTCTTCGGGTGAGGTCTTTGATCTCGTCCTGCCGCTCGGCGACGTCCGCGGCCTCGGTCTCGTCTGCCGACCGGTCCTCAGGTGCCGACGGTCCGCCTTCCCGGGCAGCGGGCGCCGGTGTGGAAGCGGATGCGGGCGCGGGGTCGGAGGCGGCCGGAGTGGGTGGTGCGGAGTCCTCCGCGGGTTCGACCAGCAGCGTGCCGTGAATCATGTTCATGCCGCAGGCGAAGCCGAAGGAGCCGGGCCGGTCCGGCGTCAGCCGCACGGTGGTGCGGGTGTGGGCGGGCAGGCCCGCGCCGACCTTGAGATCGGGGAAGACCACACGCGAGGTGCACTCCCCGGCCTCCTTCCGGTCGAAGACCAACTCCACCGGCGTGCCCTGGCGGACCTTGACCACGTCAGGGCTGTAACCGCCCCGCACCGTCACCTCCAGCCGCTGCACGCCGCCTTCCAGGCGGGCCACACCGGCACGGCGCGGCCCGAAGAAGTACCAGCCCAGTACAGCGACCAGCGCGATCGAGGTCAGAACGACGAGTACGTCGACCGCATCCATGGGCTGCTCGCCTCCTCGCGGGGGACTCTCCAGCCTGCACCCGGCCGCCCCCGGTCGGGTAGGGGCTGAACGGCCCACCGGTCCGGGACCGTGGCCCGAGGTGGGATCGACGAGACGAGAAGGGGAGTACCAGCGCCGCCTGACCGCGCTGCACACCGGCCCTCCCACGTAGACCTCGGCCGTGGGCAGGCCGACTCAGTGGCCCCCGGTGGAGGACAGGGGAAGACGCTCCGAGAACGTCCTGCCCCCGTCGAGCGACTCGTGCACGCCGCCCCGAGTGGCGGCCAGGACGTGCCGGCTGTCGACAGCGGTCAGCGCCTGCGGCGGTCCGCCCGGCACGGTGCCCACCTTCTTCCAGGTGGCGGCGGCGTCGGTGCTGCGATGCAGGCCACCCGCCGCGTCAACGCCGTAGAGGACGTCAGCCGAGGGCCATGCGAGGAAAGCCAGCTCCTTTCCGGTGGCGGCGCCGAACGTCCGGCCGCCGTCGGTACTCGTGGCGACGCCGCCCTCCGTGGTGGCCAGCACCAGATCCGGGTCCTTCGGGCTGACGGCGATGTCCAGGGCGGTCAGCCGGGCGCGGTTGTCCCAGGTGGTGCGGTCGGCGCTGACGCGCAGGACACCGCGGGTGCTGTCGTAGCCGTAGACGGTGTCGTGTGCGTACTTCAGCGAGTGGAAGTCGGCGGCGCCGCCCAGCGACAGCGTCCTCCAGGTCTTGCCGGCGTCGGTGGACTCGATCAGGCCTCGGTTGCCGTGGTCGTCGCTGCCCTCGGCGGGATGGCCGCTGCCGAGGAAGGTCTTCGGACCGATGACGGCGAAACCCATGTAGTCGGCCGTGTCACCGACCCGCCTCGCCTGGCCCTTCGACGTGACTGCCACGACTCCTTCGTGGGTGGCGACGTACAGACGGCCGTCGGCCGGGTCGATGCCCAGGCCGTGCACATGGCTGATCGACAGGCTGTTGGAGGGGGCGTCCGTCTCGGTGACGGACGACGTGTCGGTAACAGACGACGTGTCGGTGACGGACGACGTGTCGGAGCAGGCGGCCAGCGAGGCCGCGAGAACGGCCGCCAGGACGGGGGCAGCCGAACGGAAAGGCGTCTTCATCCGGGATCCTTCGGTACGGGGGCGAGGAGGCATGCGGCACAGGGGCCGGGACCGGCGCGAGCGGGGGTTCGGGGACCGCGCGGACGCGGCCCCCGAACCCCTGGCGCGGGTGTCGTCAGCTCCTGCCGAGGAGCTTGTTCATCTCCTCGATCTCAGCGGTCTGCGCGGAGATGATGTCGTCGGCCAGTTCCTTGGCCGGCCCGTACCGGCCCTTCTCCTTCTCGGCCTCGGCCATCTCCACGGCGCCCTCGTGGTGCTCGACCATCATGGTCAGGAACATGGTGTCGAAGCCCTTGCCGGACCCCTTCATCAGCTTGTCCATGTCCTCGGCGTCCATCATTCCGGGCATGCCGGAGGCGTCGTGGTCTCCGTGGTCCATGCCGGGCATCCCCGAGGGCACGTCCTCGCCCCAGGACTTCAGCCACCCGGACAGGGTCTTGATCTCCGGGCCCTGGGCCTTCTCGATGCGGGAGGCCAGATCCTTGACCTCGGCGGAGGCGGCCCGGCTTGCGGCCATCTCCGACATCTGGACGGCCTGCTGGTGGTGGGGGATCATCCCCTGCGCGAAGGAGACGTCCTGGTCGTTGTGAGCGCCGGCGGATTCCCCGGCGCTCGCCGACGCCGACGGTGCGTCAGAACCGGTGTCGGCGCTGTCCTCGCCACCGCAGGCAGCGAGAACGAGGGCGGTGGCCACGGCTGTGGCGACGAGGCCGGCGCGGCGGGTGAGGGAACGGGTACTGGCGATACTGGTCATGCGTGAGCTCCTGCGAAGTACGAGGGTCGCTGCACCCGTGAGGGCGCGGCGTGGACATGGCTGAGCGCCGTACGCCCGAAGAACGGGGACGGCTGGGCCTTGTCCTATATCCGCAGAAGTTGCAGCTCGGCGAGTGAGGGCGGCGCCCGGCCGCCCTCCGGCTCGGCTTCCGTCGACCGGTGGCCGACGGCCGGCAGGGCCACCCGACCAGCGGGGTCGGGCAGCAGCACGGGAAGATCCGGGCCCGAACGGACGGCGCCGGACGAACACGTCGAGTCGGCGTGCTGTGCGTGCCCGCTGCCGTTGAGGCCGCCATGGCAGACGGACTCGGTACTCACCACGCCCGTCACGCCCACCGCATCCGTCACGCCCACCACGCCCGCCGCGTCCCCGTGCACGGCGGCGGGGGAACGATGGCCGGCAGAGGCATGATGGCCGCCGTCAGGGGCTTGGTGTCCGTCGGACGCGTGATGGCTGCTGGCGGCGATCGCGCCGCCCGGAGCGAGGCCGTGCATACCGAACAACCCGGCCAGCAACCCGAACACCAGCAGCGCCGGCCACCACCGCGGTGGCGACGGCGTGCGCTGGAGCTGTGCACGGGAGGTCACGGCCCCATGCTACGCACGCACGCCCGCCTTCGCGGCCGAGCGACCCGGTCGAAGGCACCTGGCATCACCCTGCCGACCGACGGGCTGCATCGCGACGACCGGGCGATCACACTGCCGTGGCTGGGCGGGGACTGCCGTGGAAGACCTGTTCGCCGTGCCAGGACCGGTGGGCCGACGCGATGGTGCGGGCACCCGGTTGAGGCCCGATGAGCGGGCGGCCGGCGAGCGATACGACGTTCTCGCGAGCGGCGGGGCTGCGGCCGACGAAGCGCTGCGAGACCAGGATGCGCTGGCCCTCGCCGATACCGAGGACCCCCATGTCGAAGAGTTTGTGGTGCAGGGAGCACAGGCACAGTCCGTTGTCGACGTCGTCGGGGCCGCCGAACGCCCACCAGCGCACGTGCGCGGCCTCCAGCCCGACCGACACCGCGCCCATGCTGCCGTCGAAGCCACAGAAGGCGCACTGGTACTCGTAGGCCGTCAGGACCAGCTCTCGCATCCGCGGGTCCCGGCGCCTGCGCGCAGTCGGGAGCGGTCCGGTTTCCGCGGGCTCCAGATCCAGGCCGACGAGGTCGCACAGGTCACCGTGCAGTGAGGGAGGGAAGTTCAGTTCGAGCAGGACCCGCGCCATCCGGCCCAGCAGCGACGGCTCGCGCCGCAGTGCAGCACGCAGTTCCGGTGCCAGCCGGCCTGCGGCTCCGACGGCCCGCAACTCCCGCACACCGGTGCCGGGACTGCCCGGCCCGCGCTCGGTGCGCACCTCCCACACGCCGTCGCTCACCAGATGGTGGAACGGGTAGGCGGGAGTGGTCCTGTTGGGCGGCCCGTACTCCTCCAGCAGCCGCCTCAGGTCCTCCTCCACCGCGCTGTACCGCAGTTCGCCGTCGCCGTCCTGCTGGTACCGGCCGAGGGCGTACAGGAACAGCAGTGGCTTGTGCGGAGCGCGGGTCCCGCTTCTGCTCCACTGCCTCAGCTTCGCGGTGCGCTCCAGCCAGTCCATGACCGGCGATCGTAGTGCCGCTCGGCTACGCGGGCATGACCCCTGAGATGCGAGACAGGACGAAGATCCGGTCACCGCCACGCACCAGCCTGGGGGCGGGCGTCAGCCCTTACCCGTCTCCAGCCGGAAGCGCGGGCAGATGTCCGGGTCGGCGTCCTCGAAGAGCACGATGCGGTCGGAGTCCGCCGCGGCCGACAACATGTCGAAAGAGTCGCCCAGTCCCGGCCGGTACCAGTCTCCTGTCGGCCAGTCCGTCACGGTGCCTCGCCCCTCGGATGCCCCGGTCAGTTCCGCATCCGCCTCCAGGGTCAGGGAGATGTCCTTGGGGGCCCGCAGTCCCTGGTACGTGCCGACGACTTCGGCAGAGCTGACCGATCCACCGTCAGGTACGCACTTCTCGGAAGGGGTGAACGAGCAGGCACCGAGCGGGAGCAAGCACGGCAGCAGCACCGCGGCCACTGCGGCACGCGGCCGTCGGGCTGCAACGGCGGAACCGTGGATCGACTTCCAGCGGGTCGCCATGTCAGGAGACCGTGTTCCGGGCGTTGACGTCCTAACCAGTTGCGGCCTTGCCCGGACAGACCACGGTGGCTGAGGTGGCACCGGACGCTTCCGCTGCGGGGGCTCGTACCGGTCGGGGCACGCCGCCACGCAGGCGCGGCGCCGCGCCTGCCAGGGCCTTCTCGTCCACGAGCGGGAAGGCATCCTGCCCCGGTAGACGGGGAGAGCCCCGGCTCGTCGCAGGCTGCGGAAAACCGGGCTCACGCCGTCTTGGCGAGGTCCTAGGGTGGGAGCGAATCACCGACAACAAGACGTGACGAGGTACCCACAGATGGCGCAACAGGCGAACCCACTCGCCACATCTGTCGAAGACACGGGCTCGGGCGCGGTCGCCTCCGGCGGGGGATCCGTGGACATCGCGGCACTGGTGGCCCGGAGCGGAGACCTGAAGAGCGAACTGGTGGAGTTCGTCACGGGTCCGAAGTTCTCAAAGCCGCTGACGACAAAACTCCGGGAAGCGGCGGAAGAGCACGGATGTCTGGACGATGGCTCGGCGACGCTTGTCATCGATCACTTCGCGTTGCAGCACCGCTCGCCCGACGGTCGGACCCCTGTGGAGCGTTTTGTGGCCGAGCGCCGACCTCGCCTGCCCGACGAGGAGCGAGCGATGCTGCTCGGTTGGTCTGACGTGGTGCAGGGCAGCTTCGAGGTGCGGCGTCTCGACGGGGATGCCGTGGTGCTGCACAACCTGATGGATGATCTGGAGTACCGCGTCTACTCCAACATGGGCCGCGGACCGTTCGAGGGCCTTGATGCGGGCATGTTTCTCGTCGGCCGCATCGTGCTGGTCCATCCGGAGGTCGACTCGTGGCTGGTCAGCGGCAGCTTCGCTGCCTACCCCGCGGAGTCCGCGCCGGAGTTCGCACAGGCTGCGCTCCAGGCGCTGACGGAGTCCCCGGGGTTGATGGGCCGTAACGCCGACAAGCTGAGGCGCTCCTGGGAGCTGCAGGCGGAGGCTCGTGCGGACTTCGTCGACTTCTTCGGCTCCGACCTTGTGGTGCTGCCGCCCGTAGAGGCGCAGGAGAGCCTGCGCGAATACCATCGCCGACGGCTGGAGAAGATCCCTCCGGCAGGCGTTGCGGGAGCGTCGATCGCGGGTATTCCCGGGGCCTCGTCGCCAGGCCCCGAGGAGCTGAGCCAGTTCCCCGAAGAACTGCTCGCGGCGGACAGCGTCGCGGTGCTGTACGACGAGGTCGAGGGGCTGGGCTACTACGAGGATTTCGGGCGCCTGGACGAGCTGTTCGCCAACCCGTCCCTGGCCCGCGACCGCGAGCGCCTCGCCCTGCTGCGTGGATACCTCGGGGACGACACGGTGTCCCCGGCGGTCATCCGTCGGCTCGTGGAACGCCACCCGGAAGGCGTGGACGAGGTCTTCCGTGCGCTGCTGCGCAAGCCCGGTTTCCGCTGGGAACGGGACGGCGACGCGCTTCTCCGCACTCATAAGAGGGACTTCTTTCACGCCGATCCGATGCCGACGGTCACGGTCGTGGGTGACCGCCTCCTCGAACTTCTCCGCTCCGGGGAGTGAACGCCGTGCGCGCGGAAGACTGGAGCAAGCCACGGCTGGACGCACTGGTGGAAGAGGCCACCGTGGACGCGTACGACGAGTACGAACAGACCTCAGCCTTCCACGCGATGCTCGAGGAGCATCTGGCGATTCCGTTCGTCACGCTGGTCCTCGGCGTGGAGGTCACGGTCGAGAGGGTCGGCCTGTTTCCGGGAAGCGGGATCGTGGGCGTATGCGCCCGGGACTCGTACCGGCAGGCCATCGGCATCCTCGATCTCCCACTGCCGACCCCGGAGCCGGCGGGCACCGAGTGGATCGCCGCGTACCGTCATTGGTCGCACTGAACCCGACAGGGGTCGCCCTGAACCCGGATCGGCTGCTGTCCGAAGCAGCGGACCAGGTGAAGCGGCACAATCTGACCACTGCGCGGGCCAGGCATGCGCCCGTGCGCGGTAGCCATCAACCCCACCCGATCGAGACATGCGTTGATCGTCCGGTGTGATGACACCGCAACCGAGACGGAGCACGTCGAAGGCCCCCGCTGCGGACAGCGGGGGCCTTCGACGTTGTGCCCGGTGAGAGCACGGCGGAGGATACGAGATTCGAACTCGTGAGGGGTTGCCCCCAACACGCTTTCCAAGCGTGCGCCCTAGGCCACTAGGCGAATCCTCCGCCGCAAACAATACAAGACGCGGGGGAGTGCTCGCGAACCTGATCCCGGGAGGAGGGAGGGGTTCGATCCCTGGTCGCGCGTCGGGTAGTCTGGGCGCAGCCCCTCACGTGGCGCTATCTGACTGAACTCCCCCAGGGCCGGAAGGCAGCAAGGGTAGGTCGGCTCTGGCGGGTGCGTGAGGGGCGTTGTCGTTCCCAAACGGGTTCCGACGGGATACAGGACCAGGCCGTCGCCCCGGGGCGACGGGGGCTGCTGGGGTTTGTGGGGCCCGTGAGGGTGGCGGGGGAGGGGGCCGGGCGGTCGGGGGCGTTCGGATGTCGGCGGGCTCCGCTACCGTCGTACCCGTGTCGTCCCTCGCCCTGTACCGCCGCTACCGTCCCGAGACCTTCGCCGAGGTCATCGGTCAGGAGCATGTCACCGACCCGTTGCAGCAGGCGCTGCGCAACAACCGGGTCAATCACGCGTACCTGTTCAGCGGGCCGCGCGGCTGTGGCAAGACGACCAGTGCGCGCATTCTGGCGCGCTGCCTGAACTGCGAGCAGGGGCCCACGCCGACCCCGTGCGGCACCTGCCAGTCGTGTGTGGACCTGGCGCGCAGCGGTGGCGGGTCGATCGACGTGATCGAGATCGACGCGGCCTCGCACGGCGGTGTGGACGACGCGCGCGACCTGCGGGAGAAGGCGTTCTTCGGGCCTGCGTCGAGCCGGTACAAGATCTACATCATCGACGAGGCGCACATGGTCACCCCGGCGGGCTTCAACGCCCTGCTGAAGGTGGTCGAGGAGCCCCCGGAGCATCTGAAGTTCATTTTCGCGACGACCGAGCCGGAGAAGGTCATCGGCACCATCCGGTCGCGCACCCACCACTACCCGTTCCGGCTGGTGCCGCCCGGCACGCTGCGCGACTACCTCTTCGAGGTCTGCGAGCGTGAGGCGATCCCGGTGGACGAGGCGGTGCTGCCGCTGGTCGTGCGGGCGGGCGCGGGCTCGGTGCGGGACTCGATGTCCGTCATGGACCAGCTGCTGTCGGGAGCCGCAGCCGACGGGGTGACGTACCCCATGGCGACCGCGCTGCTCGGCTACACCGACGCCGCGCTGCTGGACTCGGTGGTGGACGCGTTCGCGGCGGGTGACGGCGCTGCTGCCTTCGAGGTGGTCGACCGCGTCATCGAGGGCGGCCACGACCCGCGGCGCTTCGTCACCGACCTGCTGGAACGGCTGCGTGACCTGGTCATCCTGGCCGCGGTGCCGGACGCGGCGGAGAAGGGGCTCATCGACGCGCCCGTCGACGTGCTGGAACGCATGCAGGGCCAAGCGTCGGTGCTGGGCGCGGCCGAGCTGAGCCGTGCCGCCGACCTCGTGAACACGGGACTGACCGAGATGCGCGGGGCGACGTCCCCGCGTCTGCAGCTGGAACTGATCTGTGCGCGGGTGCTGCTGCCGGCGACCTACTCCGACGAGCGCTCGTTGCAGGCCCGGCTGGACCGCCTGGAGCGCGGCGTGCAGGCGGGCGCGCTCTCGGCACCCGCTCACGCCTCCGCGCCCCCACACGCCCCGGCCCCCGTCCACCCGCCCGCCCAGGTGCCGGTCACGCCTCCGGCGCCTCCGGCGCACGCGCCCGACGTTCCGGCAGCGGGCCACACGGCTGCTCCGGCGCCCGCCGCCACCCCGCCCGGCCCCGTCGCGCCTGCAGAACCGTCGGTTCCGCCCGCGCCCGCCGAGCCGCCAGGCGTCCCGGGGCAGCCTGCGGAGACCGCTCCCCGGCCGGGGGCGTGGCCGACAGCCGGCGGAGCCGGTGCAGTCAGTAGTGCCGGTGTAGGCAGTGCCGGTGCAGGCAGTGGTGGCGTGGGGGGTGGCGGACAGCGGCCCGGGGCGTGGCCCACCGGCGGCGGCTCCGCGCCCGCGAGTGCGCCCAGCGCACCCCCGGCGTCCAGCCCGGCCCCGGCGGCGTCCGCCTCCGGCCCCGCCCCGGCGGGCGGGGCGGCGGGGGCCGCGCAGGTGCGGCAGATGTGGCCGGACATCCTGGAGGCGGTGAAGAGCCGCCGACGGTTTACCTGGATCCTTCTCAGCCAGAACGCGCAGGTCGCGTCGTTCGACGGCACCACGCTCCAGATCGGGTTCTCCAACGCGGGTGCCCGCGACAGCTTTGTCAGCGGCGGCAGCGAAGAGGTGCTGCGTACCGCGCTCAGCGAGCAGTTCGGCGTGCAGTGGAAGGTCGAGGCGCTGGTCGACCCGACCGGTGGCGCCGGCGCTGCAGGCGGCGGCCCGGCGGGCTCCGGCGGCGGCTTCGGCGGCGGTGGCTTCGGGGGTGGCCCGGGAGGTGGTTCCGGCGGCGGACCTGGCGGTGGGTTCAACGGCGGTGGCGGGTTCAACGGCGGGGGGTCCCCCGGCGGTGGCGGCTTCGGCGGTGGCGCGCAGAGCGCGCAGAGCGCGCAGAGCGCGCCGGGCGCGCCGGGCGGGCCCGGCGGCCACGCCGCCCAGGGCGGCGGGCCGGGCCACGGCGGGCCGGGCCAGGTCGGAGGCCAGGGCGGTGCGCCCGGCGGTTTCGGCGGCGGCACCGCCACCGCGTCGGTCGCGGCGCCCGCCGCGCCGCCGGCCGCCCGGGGCGGCGCCCCGGCCGGCGACGGCGGGCACGGCGGCGCTCCCGGCGGCGCGCCGGCCACGGCGCCGCCGCCCCGGACGCCGGTGGCCGCCGAGGACGACGTCGCCGAGGAGGATGATCCGGACCTCGACGAGTCCGCGCTGTCCGGCCACGACCTCATTGTCCGCGAGCTGGGCGCGACCCTCGTCGAGGAGATCCACCACGAGTGAGGCGCGGGGGCCGTTCTGCGAGTCGGGCCGAGCGTGAGCCGGGGCCGAGGGTGAGCCGAGGCCGAGCCGTGAGTCGGCCGAGCCATGCGTGGGCCGAGCCGCGCGTCGGCCGAACCATGCGTCGGCCGAACCGTGAGTGGGACGGACGCATGGGCCGTGGACCACGTAGGCTCAGCACACAGCAGGATTCCGTTCCGGCGGGATCCGGTCCGACGCCGTCGACACCCAGGAGCTAAGCCGTGTTTCCCGGTGGTGGTCAGCCCGACATGCAGCAGCTGCTGCAGCAGGCACAGAAGATGCAGCAGGATCTCGCCGCGGCTCAGGAGGAGCTGGCCGAGACACCCGTCGAGGGTTCCGCGGGCGGTGGCCTGGTGAAGGCCACGGTGACGGGGGCCGGTGAGCTCCGCGCTCTGGTCATCGACCCCGAGGCGGTGGACCCTGAGGACACGGAGACGCTCGCCGATCTGGTGCTCGCAGCGGTGCGGGACGCCAACAACGCCGCGCAGCAGCTCCAGCAGACCAAGCTCGGACCGCTCGCACAGGGGCTGGGCGGCATGCCGGGGCTGCCTTTCTAGGCGTTCCCGGTCGGCGGACGCACCCGTGTCCGTCCCGCGCGGTGCCCGACGTACCGCGCACGGCAGGAGAAGGAGTCAGCGACCGTGTACGAAGGCGTGGTTCAGGACCTCATCGACGAACTGGGCAGGCTGCCCGGCGTCGGTCCCAAGAGCGCGCAGCGGATCGCCTTCCACATCCTGCAGGCGGAGCCGACGGACGTCCGCCGGCTCGCGCACGCGCTGACCGAGGTCAAGGCGAAGGTCCGGTTCTGCGTGGTGTGCCACAACGTGGCGCAGGACGAGCAGTGCCGGGTGTGCCTCGACCCGCGCCGCGACCGCACGGTGATCTGCGTCGTCGAGGAGCCCAAGGACGTGGTGGCGATCGAGCGGACCCGCGAGTTCCGCGGCCGTTACCACGTGCTGGGCGGGGCGATCAGCCCGATCGAGGGAGTCGGCCCCGACGACCTGCGGATAAGGGAACTGCTGGCCAGGCTCGCCGACGGCGGCGTCACCGAGCTGATCATCGCCACCGACCCCAACCTGGAGGGCGAGGCCACCGCCACGTATCTGGCGCGCATGGTGTCCTCCCTGGGTTTGAAGGTCACCAGGCTGGCCAGTGGTCTTCCTGTCGGGGGAGACCTGGAATATGCCGACGAGGTCACGCTGGGACGTGCCTTCGAGGGGAGAAGGTTGCTTGATGTCTGAGTCCACGCAGGCCACCCGCACGTCGTCCGACCCGGACGACTTCGCCGTTCAGATCCACGACCAGGTCCAGAGCTTCATCCTCGCCGTGACCGAGGTCGCCAGGGGCGACGAACCCGACAGCGCCGTGCCGTACCTCCTGCTGGAGGTGTCCCAGCTGCTGCTCGCCGGCGGCCGGCTGGGCGCGCACGAGGACATCGTCCCCGAGGAGCGCTACGAGGCGGACACCGGCCCCGAGCCGGACGTCGACGAGCTGCGGGAGCGGCTGGCGACGCTGCTCGACCCGGTCGACGTCTACTCGGAGGTCTTCGACCCGTACGTGCCGCGCAAGGCCCCGGTGGCCTGCCGCATCTCCGACGACCTCGCCGACGTGCTGACCGACCTGCGCCACGGCATGGCGCACTACCGGGCCGGGCGGGTCTCCGAGGCGCTGTGGTGGTGGCAGTTCTCGTACCTGTCCAACTGGGGTCCGACCGCGTCCGCCGCGCTTCGTGCCCTCCAGTCGCTCGTCGCGCACGTCCGGCTGGACACCCCGCTGCAGGAGCTTGACGGCCTGGACACCGACAGCCCGGGGGTGGAGGTGGACGACGGTGAGCTGGAGCGGGAGGCGGGCGCGGTGATGGCGGCCGAGATCGCCGCACCCCTCGGCCTGAAGCCCGGCCGGTAGCCGCCCGGCGCCCCTGCGCCCGAGCCCCCGCGATCCCACACGCCCCCGGACGGGCCGGTGGGCGGAGACCGATGAGTTTCCGCCCACCGGCCCGTCCGTCCGTGTGCAGGTGTTTCCCGGCGTGAGACAGGAGCGCGGACGTATGGCAGGCACGGAACGGGAACCGGCGGGCGTTCTCGACGCCCGTTTCAGCAGTCCCGGCGCGCAGCCCGTGCCGTGGACGACGGCGAGGGCGGCGCTGGCCGCGGCCGAGGTGTACTGGCTGACGACGGTCAGGGACGAGGGACGCCCGCATGTCACACCGCTGATCGGCGTGTGGCGGGACGACGCGCTGTACTTCTGCACCGGACCGGACGAGCAGAAGGCCCGCAACCTGGCACGGTCGCGGCACTGCGCGCTCACCACCGGCGGCAACCGGCTGGGTGAGGGGCTCGACCTGGTGGTCGAGGGGGCGGCACGGCAGGTGGCCGACGAGGCCCGGCTGCGGTTCCTTGCCTCCTGCTACCGGGAGAAGTACGGCAGCGCGTGGCACTTCGAGGTGCGCGACGGCGCGTTCCTCGGGGACGGGGGCCGGGCGCTGGTCTTCGAGGTCCGGCCCGAGAAGGTGCTCGGCTTCGCCAAGGGCGAGCCGTTCGGCCAGACGCGCTGGCGGTTGTGAACCCGGTGGGGAACGGCGCGGGGAGGCGTGCGCGGCAGGCGCATGGGGACGGTTGGGGACAGCGCGCGGGAGCGGAAGCACGCGGGCGCTTTGCAGAATGACCGTCTGGCATACGCCAGCGGCATGAGGAGCGTTGACGGCGGGGACAGGCCAGGCGAGGACGGCGGGCAGCCGGTCGGGCGGTTCCCCCGCCCGCGCCGCCTCATCACCGGTGTGAGCTGCGGCGACGCAGGACGGGGGAACGCGGTGGGGCCGGGGGGCCCGGGTGGCGACGTGCTCGGCCGGAACGTTTCCGCAGGTGGGCGAGGGACCTGACGCGGCTGATTGTGTGCCCCCGGCACCTGCCCCGCGTGCTTGCGGGCGAACTTTAGACAACAAGCGGGCCCTCGCGCCGCAAAACCGCCGAACTCCCCCGAACGGGCAACACGTTCCGTAACTTCTCCCTTACCGGCGAGGCGGACGCAGCGCCGGGAAGGGGAGGGGAACCGCTGTGCCCGGAATCGACGAGTGCCTGCTGGCGGCCATGACCCTGCCCGGTGCGCGTGGTGCCGCGGTGGTCGACTGGACCAGCGGACTCGCGCTCGGCACCGTCGGTGAGGCGCCCTCCGGAGATCACGAGTCCTCCGCCGCCGAGACCGCCGAGCTGGCCCGGATGGCCGCCGAGCACGTCTCGTTCGAGCCGCACGACCCGGCCTCCCGCTCCGACGGCCCGGACGACAAGGGGCTGCCCGTCGAGGACGTCATCATCACCTCGCGGGTCGGCTACCACCTGCTGCGCTTCGTCGAGACCACCTTCGACAGCAGCGTGTTCATCCATCTGTGGCTCGACCGCGACGCGGGCAACCTGGCACTGGCGCGGCTGAGACTCCAGGAACTCGCCGACCGTCTGGTGCTCGTGTGATCATGACCGAGGCCCCGGCACCCCCTCAGCCCACACTCGACCGGCTCGCAGCCGGCCGCGCGACGGGTGCCCTGCTGTGCGACGCCGGAACGCTCTACCTGGTCGAGGGCGAGGTGGTGCACGCCGAGAGCCCCGCCGCGCCCGGCCTGGACGTGCTGCTGATCCGCACCGGCCGACTGCCCGAGGAGGGATGGCAGGAGGCCGTCAACTCCGGCGGCGCCCGCTGCCAGGTCGCCCACACACTGCTCGACAGCGGACGGCTGGCCCGTGGCGAGTTGGAGCTGTGCCACCTCGCCGCGCTCTACGACGCCGCCTACTTCGTGCTCGCCCCCGACGCGGGCCCGGTCCGCTTCCGCAGCGGGGTGGCGCACTGGCTCGGCCCGGTCCGGCCGGTGCACGCCGGGCACCTGGAGCAGGAGAACCGGCGGCGCCGCCAACTGCTGCACGACATATGGCCGTTCGAGGACGTCGACACCGCCCCCGTCACCCGGCGGGAGGTGGCCGGCGGCGGCCTGCACGGCGGCCACCTCGCGGGAGAGCCGCGCGCCCCCACTCCCACCCGCCGGCAGCGGGACGTGCTCGACCTCGCCGACGGCACGCACACGCCGGCCGCCATCGCCCGGTCACTGGGCAGGCCGGCGTTCCACACTCTGATCGACGTCCGGCGACTCGCCGCCGCCGGCCTGATCGAGACGCCGCGGGAGCCGGTGGCCGTGGCGACGGCCGACGTTCTGCCCTGGGCCGCACAGAACCAGGTCGACCCGGACACCGCACTGCTGCGCCGGATTCGCGACGCTTTGGAGGCAAGCCTGTGAGTTCCCGGTCCATCCGTCAGGCCCCCTCCGCGCCGACATGAGGCGCGCCCTGCGACAGCGCGCCGAGAGGAGACAGATGATGGCCGCCGAGCCCGAAGTGCTGGAGGAGCTGCGCCGGTTGAGGGCGCGGGTGCCGCAGCTCACCGGGGCTCTCGCAGCCAGCATCGACGGTCTGGTCCTGGCGCAGGACACCAGCACGGTCGAGGCGGAGCCGATGGCGGCGCTCACCGCGGCGGCGCTCGGGGTGGCGCTGCGCCTCACCGACCAGACCGGACACGGCGAGTTCCGCGAGCTCGTGGTGCGCGGCGACCACGGCTACGTCGCCACGTACGCGGCCGGGGCGAGCGCCGTGCTCACCGTTCTGGCCGAGCCGCGCACCAACGTCGGCCGCATCCACCTGGAGGCCCGCCGGTCGAGCGCCCGGATCGGCGACCTGGTCGAGAGCGCGCTCGAACGCCGGGACGCTCCCTGAGCCACCCCTGAGTCAGCCTGAGCCACCCCTGAGTCACCGCGCTCGGCACGGAGTTGCCCCACCCACCCGGTTCCGGGCCACCCGTCCGGCACCGGGCCCGTCCACCGTCCATCCCGTACGCCGGGTCATCCGTGCGACCGCCTGGGCGTACCGGATGACACACCGCGCGCCGACCGGTGCGCACCGCGCCTCAGTCCAGAGGCGGACCCTCGTCCGTCGCCACTCCCCGGACCGGTACAACAATGAAGAGAAAGGCCACGACTATGGCTAACACCGAGACCGCGCTCAAGGAAGCGATGACCTCCATCGAGGGAGTCATCGGCGTCGCGCTCGTCGACTACGGCAGCGGCATGGCGCTGGGTACGCTCGGCGGCGGCAAGGACCTGGACCTCAACGTCGCCGCCGCCGGCAACACCGACGTGGTCCGCGCGAAGGTGCGGACCATGGAGCACCTGGGGCTCAAGGACGGCATCGAGGACATCCTCATCACGCTCGGCGGGCAGTACCACCTGATCCGGCTGCTCAAGAGCCGTGACAGCAAGGGGCTGTTCCTCTACCTGGCGTTGGACAAGAGCCGCGCCAACCTGGCGATGGCCCGCCACCAGCTGGCCCGGATCGAGAACGAGCTCGAGGTGTGACCGGTCCCCGTGGGGGGCCGGCGCCCCCCACGGGACGGTCAGCGTTCGACGGACCAACGGAGCAACGGACGCGGACGACGGCGGTGGACGACGGGCGCGCTCCCGGCCACCGGCGGCGGTGTCCGTCAGGGCATCCACGCCCGCCACGGGCGGGTGACGACCTCGCGGTAGGTGTGGTGCTCGGGGTGCGCGCCGGCGTGACGGAACGTCCAGCTCTGGGCGTCGGCGAACTCCTGTGTCGCCTGCGACCGTTCGCCGCACACCGCGCACTCCATCGCGAAGCTGACCGGTTCGGCGTCCGGCTCCGCGTCGGGCGCGAGCTTCCAGGTGGCGAACCGGATGACGGCCCGGGTGCCCATCACCGCCTCCCGCGGGCCGTGGCCGCTGGGGCCGGACCTGGTGGGGCGGACGCTGCCGGGCGCCGTCGCGGCGCACGAGAAGAAACGTTCATGTGGGGGTCTCCCTGGGCCTGGGTGCGTGTCGCTGCGGTGCCCCTTCTCCGGAACACCGCGCCCGCCGGGTTCCGCAAAGGACTGCCCGCTTCAGGCCCGCCGTACACCCCCGGCGGCACCAACGACAACCCTGACCGCCCCACCGGTCACTCCCGGCGCCGCCGCAAGGCCGGTCCCCGGCCTACGTGACCCGGACCGCGTCAGCCGGCGTTCGTGCTGCGGACGCGCGCCGGCTCAGCGGCCACGCCACCCGTCCCCGCGACCGTCCCCGTCCCCGCTGTCGTGCCCGTCCCCGCTGTCGTCCCCGTGCTCGCCCCTGTCCCCGTCCTCGCCTCCGTCGCGGTGGGGGCCAGGTCCGTCGCGGTGGGGGTCGGGCCGCGGCGGCGGCCGCCGAAGGCGGTGACGGCGACGCCGCCCACCAGCAGCGCCGCCGCCAGCCAGCCGGTGGAGGTGAACCGCTCGCCGAGGAAGAGCGCAGCCGCCGACATGCCGAAGACCGGGACCAGCAGTGAGAACGGGGCCACGGCCGAGGCGTCGTGCCGGCGCAGCAGGAAGCCCCAGATGCCGAATCCCAGCACCGTCGCCAGCCACGCCACGTAGAGCAGGGCCCCGACCCCGGCCGGGTCCAGCGAACGCAGGGCGTGCCATCCGGCTTCCGGCCCCTCGAAGAGCAGGGAGAGCGCCAGCAGCGGCAGCGGTGGGACCAGGCTGACCCAGACCATCCAGCTCAGCGCGTCCGGCGGGGATGCCCGCCGGGTCATCACGTTGGACACGCCCCAGCAGGCCGCCGCGGCCACCACCAGCGCGAAGGCGCCGAGCGGTCCGGAGCCGCCGCGGTCGGCGGCGGCGACCGCGATGCCCACCAGGGCGAGCGCCATCCCGGCCAGCCGCACCCGGTCGGGGCGCTCGCCCAGCAGGACGAAGGCGAAGCACGCGGTGAAGACGGCCTGCACCTGGAGCACCAGGGAGGACGTGCCGGCCGGCATTCCCTGGTCCATGCCGAGGAACAGCAGGCCGAACTTGGCGACGCCCAGCACCAGGCCCACGCCCACCACCCAGCGCAGCGCCACCCTGGGGCGGCGGACGAAGAACACCGCGGGCAGCGCGGCCACCAGGAAGCGCAGGGCGGAGAACAGCAGCGGCGGGAAGTGGTCGAGGCCGACGTCGATGACGACGAAGTTGACTCCCCAGACGGCGGCGACGAGCACGGCGAGCGCGCAGTGGGCGGGACGCATGAGCTGATCCTCCGCGACCCGGTGGATGTAGCACCAGCGATGATGTGTGCACGGTTGGATGTAGCAGAGCTGCACGGTCGCGGCAGCGGGAGCCGGCTGAACCAGTGGGAACTGGCGGGAGTCGGCGGGAGCCGGCGGGGAGTGGTGGCGGATGTGGGACCTGGCGCGGTTGCGGGCGCTGCACGCGGTGCGGGAGCACGGCTCGGTCGGTGCGGCGGCCGAGGCGCTGGGCTTCACGCCGTCGGCGGTCTCGCAGCAGGTGGCGAAACTGGAACGCGACACGGGGACGACGCTGCTGGAGCGCCGCGGGCGGGGGGTGGTGCTGACGGAGGCCGCCGACCTGCTGGCCGACACGGCCGCCCGCCTGCTGGGGCTGCTGGAGGAGGCCGAGGTGGCGCTGGAGGAGCGCCGGGGCCGGCCCGGCGGCCTGCTCACCGTCGCGGCCTTCCCCACGGCGGCCCGGGGCCTGCTGCCGGGGGTGCTGGCCGAGCTGGGCCGCCTGTATCCGGCGCTGGAGCTGCGGCTGGTCGAGGAGGACCCGCACCGCTCGGTGGGCCTGGTGGCCCGGGGCATGCTCGACCTGGTGGTGGCGCACGACTGGGACATCGCGCCGTTGCCCGCGCCGGAGCCGCTGCGCCGGGTGGCGCTGGGCGTGGACCGGTGCGACGTGCTGCTACCCGCCGGGCACCCGCTGGCCGCCCGCGAGGTGCTGACCCGGGACGACCTCGGCAGCGTCCGGTGGATCTGCCAGCCGCCGGGCACGGTCTGCCACGACTGGCTGATGCGCACCCTGCGCGCTGCCGGCCAGGAGCCCGACCTGGCACACCTGGTAGCCGAGTTCGAGACGCAGCTCGCGCTCGTCGCCGAGGGCCTGGGCGTGGCCGTGGTGCCCCGGCTGGGCCGGGGGCCGCTGCCGCCGGGTGTGGTGGTCCGCCCACTGCGGCCCGCGCCGGTGCGCAACCTCTTCGCGCTGTGGCGCGCCGGAGCCGCCCGGCGCCCGGCGATCACGGAGACGGTGCGTGTGCTGCGCGCCCGGTACCGGAGATTGGAGGCCGCGGGCCGGGAGGGAGGAGTCGCGGGCCGGGAGGGAGGAGTCGCGGGCCGGGAGGGAGGAGTCGCGGAGACGCGGGAAGCCGGCGTGGAGGGTGGCCGGCCGGTTGGGCCGGGGGTGTGAGCTGCCGCACCTTTGGTGTGTCCCGCCGGTTAGCGGGCAGGGCTGTCCGCTGGACGAGCCCGGTGTCTCACGATGCGGCACCGGATGGGCGGCGAACGCCTGCTCGGTAAAATGAGCCGACCGAGGGCCCCGGCCAAAGGGTCCGGTGAGACTGAGATACGAGGAGCGCACGTGAGCCTTGTCGTGCAGAAGTACGGCGGCTCCTCCGTCGCCGATGCCGAGGGCATCAAGCGGGTCGCCAAGCGGATCGTCGAGGCCAAGAAGAGGGGCCACCAGGTGGTGGCCGTGGTTTCCGCGATGGGCGACACGACGGACGAGCTGATCGATCTCGCGAGTGAGGTGTCCCCGGTCGCGTCGGGGCGCGAGTTCGACATGCTGCTGACGGCCGGAGAGCGCATCTCCATGGCACTGCTGGCCATGGCCATCAAATCGCTCGGCCACGAGGCGCAGTCGTTCACCGGCAGCCAGGCCGGCGTGATCACCGACTCCGTGCACAACAAGGCGCGGATCATCGACGTCACCCCGGGCCGGATCAAGGACTCGGTGGACGAGGGCAACATCGCCATCGTCGCCGGCTTCCAGGGCGTCTCGCAGGACAGCAAGGACATCACCACGCTGGGCCGGGGCGGCTCCGACACCACGGCTGTGGCGCTGGCCGCCGCGCTGGACGCCGAGGTCTGCGAGATCTACACCGACGTGGACGGCGTGTTCACCGCCGACCCGCGCGTGGTCAAGAAGGCGAAGAAGATCGACTGGATCTCCTTCGGCGACATGCTGGAGCTGGCCAGTTCCGGTTCCAAGGTGCTGCTGCACCGCTGTGTCGAGTACGCACGCCGTTACAACATCCCGATCCACGTCCGGTCGTCCTTCTCCGGGCTTCCGGGAACCTGGGTCAGCAACGAACCGCAAGGGGACGAGCCGATGGAGCAGGCGCTCATCTCGGGTGTCGCGCACGACACCTCCGAGGCAAAGGTCACGATCGTCGGAGTGCCCGACAAGCCCGGTGAGGCGGCGGCGATCTTCCGCACCATCGCCGACGTCGAGCTGAACATCGACATGGTCGTGCAGAACGTCTCGGCGGCGTCCACCGGTCTGACCGACATCTCCTTCACGCTGCCGAAGACCGACGGCAAGAAGGCCATCGAGGCGCTGGAGAAGCAGCGCAGCGCCATCGGCTTCGAGTCGCTGCGCTACGACGACCAGATCGCCAAGATCTCCCTGGTCGGCGCGGGCATGAAGACCAACCCGGGCGTCACCGCGACCTTCTTCGAGGCGCTCTCCGACACCGGCGTGAACATCGAGCTGATCTCGACGTCCGAGATCCGCATCTCGGTGATCACCCGCGCGGACGACGTCAACGAGGCGGTCCGCGCGGTGCACACCGCGTTCGGCCTGGACAGCGACTCCGACGAGGCCGTCGTCTACGGCGGCACCGGCCGCTGAGTCGCCGGCCCCGGCGCTCCGGCCCTCGCGGGGCCACGCACGACGGGACGGCCGCACCACCTGTGGTGCGGCCGTCCCGTCGGGTTTTCCGCCCGTCACCTGCGGTTCACCCGGCCCTGCCATCACCTTTGCGTGCTATGTGCATCGCTTGTGATCAAGTTGTGGCGAAGGCCGCTTGATCTGGACCAATGGTCTGAACGACGATTCTTCGGGGGCCGGTGCAACCAGGTCCGTGGCCCGAGCGTCTCTGCCTCCACTGCTGTGGACGAAGAGGCATTAGAAACAGGGCAGTTGTGGAGAGGTGGTGCGCATGGTGACGTTCGTGACGATTGACCCGCGGTCAAAAACGGCGCCGCACGCGTACAACCCTGACGGGGGGAAACGTGTCCAACAGGCGTGGCAGACGTACTGGAACTGGCAGCAGCGCCCCTCCGCCCGGCCCGGGCGGCGGCAGGCGGGAGCATGCCCGTGATCGCACCCTGGCCGGCGTCCCGTCCTTCCGCGGCTCCGGCGCAGCGCAAGGACGCTGAGGAAGCGATGGCAGCGGGCACCACCGTCGACCACCTCACCGAGACCTACCGCGCGCACTACCGGTCCCTGCTCGGCCTGGCCGCCCTGCTGCTCGACGACACCGCCTCGTGCGAGGACGTCGTCCAGGAGGCGTTCATCCGGGTGCACTCGGCCCGCAGCCGGGTCAAGGACCCGGAGAAGACCCTCGCCTACCTCCGGCAGACGGTGGTGAACCTCTCCCGCTCCACGCTGCGCCGCCGCATCCTCGGCCTCAAGCTGCTGTCCAAGCCGATGCCGGACATGGCGAGCGCCGAGGAAGGCGCCTACGAGCGCATGGAGCGCGACGAACTCAAGCAGGCCCTGCGCGGCCTCCAGCGGCGGCAGCGCGAGGTGCTGGTGCTGCGCTACTTCGCGGACATGACCGAGGAGCAGGTGGCCGGCACGCTCGGCATATCGCGCGGCTCGGTCAAGGCGTACGGATCCCGCGGTATCGCCGCCCTGCGGGTGGCCATGGAGACACCGGCATGACCCCGGGCAAGGACAACCGCCCTGCCGAGGAGGGCGCCGACGACAGCCCGGCGAACCGTCCCGCGGATGAGCAGCCGACCGCGGACGCCGGCGCAGATGGCGAAGCCGACGCCGAGCGGCCCGGCGACGCCGATCAGCCCGGCGAGCGCGCGCAGCCTGTCGGCGTCGGGCTCGAGCCGTCCGGAAAGCCCGAGCCGTCCGGAAAGCCCGGGGCAGCCGGGAAGCCTGCCGCTTCCGACACGCAGGGCGGCGGAGCGTTTCCTGAGAGTAGCGCCGGCGGGCCCGATCAGGAAGAGGCGCTGCGTCGCCTGATGCGCGACGTGGTGGGCGACCTCGAACCGTCCGCGAACTCGCTGGAGCACCTGCGGCAGGCCGTGCCCGCGCGCCGCGCCCGGCGACGGCAGACGCTGGTCGGTGCGACGGCGGCGGTGCTGGTCGTGGCCGTGGCGGTGCCCGCCCTGATGCACACCGGGGTGATGCCGGGACCGCTCAACGACCGGCACGCCAACGCGGCCAGCAGCGACCAGGCCGACGTGACCGACGGCGAGCTGGGCCACCTGGACGGCGGCAGCAGCGCCGCGCCCTCCGGCAAGGACGCCGGCCGCGGCGCCGGGGCCGACGGCAAGGACCGCGACGGCTCCTCGGCGTCCCCCTCGGAGGGCAGCAGCGCCTCCCCGGGCAGTACCGACGACCTGGCGTCCACCTCGCCGCGGTGCACCCGCGACCAGCTGGGCGAGGCCCGGGTGCGGGTGGGCGATCCCGACTCGCTCGGCCGGGTCCAGGGCTCGTTCCGGCTGACCAACGTCTCCGGTGACACCTGCCGGGTGAAGGGCACCGACGAACTGGTGGCGTCCGCACAGGGCAAGGCCGATCCGGCGGGCGTCCAGGTCCTCGACCACACCGAGGGCGGCAAGGCCCCCGGCCTGCCGAGCCCCTCGTCGGCTGATCCCGACCTGATCCTGCGGCCCGGCGAGTCCTACCAGGTCCGCTTCGCGTGGCTGCCCGGCAACGAGCGCGGCGGCTGCCGTGTCGACCCCGGTCCGGCGCCCAGCCCCGACCCCGACCCGACGCCCACCGACCCGACCACCGGCGGCAGCCAGACCGGCGGCGGAACCGGTGGCCAGACCGGCGGCACCTCCGGTTCCGGTGGGAGCGACGGCGGAGACGACGCCGGAGGCAGTGAGGGCGGCGACGAGACCGACTCGTCCGGCGGCTCGGCGAACGAGCAGAGCGGCATGAACACCCTCGCCGACTCCGGCACCGGCAGCAGCGGGGACTCGGGCAGCAGCTCCGCCACCGCGGTCGTGCTGCGGTACACGCCCGCGGCCGGGGAGCCGCACGTGCCCCGCGCCTACCTGAACAACGCCTGCGCCGGCACGGTCTACCGCACCGGCGTGCTCCCGGCTTCCTGAACCGGCCGCAGCCCGGCTGACGGGGCCGCACGGCTGCGGTGTCTCGGCGTCCCCGGTGTTCCCGGCGTCCCCGGTGTTCCCGGGGCGGCGTCCCCGGGCGCCGCCGACGGCCTCGGTGGGGGAGGAGATGGGCGGGGGCGGATCCGGCGGGCCGGGCCCGCCCCCGTACCGTTGGGGGCGTGTACCGGTTCCTGCTGACGCCTCGCTGGTGGGCGATCAACGTCTTCGTCCTGCTGGCCGTGCCCTTCTGCCTGTTCATGGGCAGCTGGCAGCTGAGCCGGTTCGAGGACCGGGTCGACACCCACAAGCAGCAGCGCGGCCAGGCCGAGCGGATCGCCCGCGAGGAGGCCGTGCCGCTCGCCGACCTGCTGCCGGTGGACAAGCAGACCTCCGGCCGCATGGCCTCCACCACCGGCACCTTCGACCCCGAGCACCAGTACCTGGTGCCGGACCGCACTCTGGACGACCGGCGCGGCTTCTACGTCCTGGGCATGCTGCGCACCGCCGACGCCGGACCGGGCGACCCCGGCTCCGGTGGCCGGGCCCTGCCGGTGGTGCGGGGCTGGCTGCCGGGTGACGCCGACCCGGCCCGGGTGCCGCCGCTGCCGACCGGCGAGGTGGTCGTCACCGGCGCCCTGCAGGCCTCGGAGAGCGGCGGTGCCACCGGTCTGCCCGCCGGGCAGCTGGGCACGATCAGTGCCGCCGCGCTGGTCAACCTGGTTCCCTACGACGTGTACGACGCGTGGGTGACGGTGCAGGACGTGTCCGCGCCGCTGGAGGCCGTGCCGCCCGCCGCCGCCAAGGGCAGCGGGCTGGACCTGAAGGCGTTCCAGAACCTGGGGTACACCGCGGAGTGGTTCGTCTTCGCCGGCTTCGTGCTGTTCATGTGGTTCCGCTTCCTGCGCCGCGACGTCGAGCTGGCCCGCGACGCCGACCTCGGCCTGCCGCCCGACACCGGCGGCCCCGCCCCCCGCGCCCCCGACGCTCCCAAGGCCGACGCACCTGCCGAGTCGAAGGCCGACGCACCTGCTGCCCCCAAGGCCGCCGCCCCGAAGGCCGACGCGCCGCAGGTCTGACCGGTCGGGGCCGGCCAGACCTGCGGAACCGCCGCGGTCAGCCCAGGTGGCGCTGGGCGAACTCCATCTCCAGCCGCACCTGCTTGATCCGCTCCTCCACGACCAGCGAGCCGTGGCCAGCGTCGTAGCGGTACACCTCGTGCGGGTGGCCGCGGCCCTGCAGGCGCTCCACGTAGTTCTCCACCTGCCGGATCGGGCAGCGCGGGTCGTTGACGCCCGCCGAGATGTAGACCGGCGCCCGCACGGCGTCCACGTAGGTGATCGGGGACGAGGCCTCGTAGCGCTCCGGGACCTCCTGCGGCGTGCCGCCCAGCAGGGTGCGGTCCATCGCCTTCAGCGCGTCCATCTCGTCCTCGTAGGCGGTGACGTAGTCCGCCACCGGCACCACGGCGATGCCGACCGACCACGCCTCGGGCTGCGTGCCCACGCCCAGCAGCGTCAGGTATCCGCCCCAGGAGCCGCCGGTCAGCACCAGCCGCTCCGGGTCGGCCAGGCCGGACTCCACCGCCCACGCGCGGACCGCCGCGACGTCCTCCAGCTCGATCAGCCCGACGCGGTGCTTCAGCGCGTCCGTCCACTCCCGGCCGTAGCCGGTGGAACCCCGGTAGTTGACCCGCACCACCGCGAAGCCGTGGTCCACCCAGGCCGCGGGCTGGGCGGCGAACGCATCGCTGTCGTGCCAGGTGGGGCCGCCGTGGATGTCGAAGACGGTCGGGAACGGCCCCTCGCCGGCGGGCCGCTGCACCAGGGCGTGCACCCGGCCGCCGGGTCCGTCCACCCACACGTCGCTCACCGGCACCGACGCGGGCGCCCGCATGCCCGGCGGGTCGAGCACCACCGCGCCGGTCGTGGAGCGCACCACGGGCGGCTCGGCGGCCGACGACCACAGGTACTCCACCGTGCCGTCGGGACGGGCCGTCGCGCCGGACACCGTGCCCTGCGGGGTCTCCAGGCGCGTCATCCGGCCGTCCGCCAGCTCGTGGCGCCACAGCTCGCTGCGCGCCTGGTGACTGTGCGACACCAGCAGCGCGGTGCCGTCCGGGCACCACTCGGCGGCCACGTCACCGGGCAGGTCGACGGGCAGGTCCGAGGTCTCACCGGTCACCGGGTTCCACACCATGGGCTCCCAACGGTCGCGCCGCTGGTGCCCCACGAGCAGCCGCGGGTCGCCCTCGCCCGGGGCGAAGCCCAGCACGGCCAGGCCCAGCTCGCGGGTGCCGCCCTCGGTGTCGTCCAGCTCGGCGACCACCGACCCGTCACCGCGCACCACGCGCAGCGCCGAGTGCATCGCGTCGCCGTGCTCGGTGTGCTCGATCGCGATCAGCTCGCCGTCCCGCGAGACATCGCCCACTCCGGCCGACTCGCGGCTGCGGTAGATCTCCACCGGCTCCGCGCCGGGGCGCACCACGTGCACGGACGAGCCCTCGTCGTCGGTGGACCGTCCGACGACGGCCCCGCCGCCGCGCAGCAGGGCCAGGCCCGCCGGGTACGACGGTGCCAGGCCGGGCGCCGCCGGCTCGTCCGCGCCGCCGCCGAACGGCTGCCGCATCCACACGCCGAACTCGTCGCCGTCGGTGTCGGAGAACCACCAGATCCACTCGCCGTCGGGGGTGAGCACGCCGTCGGTGGTGCCGTTGGGGCGGTCGGTCACCTGCCGCTGCGCGCCCGTGGCGCGGTCCCAGGCGTACAGCTCGAAGGTGCCGGTGGCGTTCGAGACGAACAGCGACCGGTCGGGCGCGTCCTCCGCCCACTCCGGCAACCCCACGCGGGGCGCACGGAACCGCTTCTCCCAGTCCGGCATGGACGCGTTGTTCTCAGTCATGCGCCCCATTGTGCGCATGACTGAGAACAACGCGGGGCCGGTCAGCCGAGCGGGCCGGCCCCGGCCCGGTCCGGCCGGTCCCGACCCGTTCCCGCCCGGCTCAGTCCGCCAGCTCGACCAGGATCTCCACCTCGACCGGCGCGTCGATGGGCAGCACCGCCACGCCGACCGCGCTGCGCGCGTGCACGCCCTTGTCGCCCAGCACCTCGCCGAGCAGCTCGCTGGCGCCGTTGACCACGCCGGGCTGGCCGGTGAAGTGCGGCACCGAAGCGACGAAGCCGACGACCTTCACGACCCGGGTGATCCGGTCCAGGTCACCGGCGACGGACTTCACCGCGGCCAGCGCGTTCAGCGCGCACGTCCGCGCCAGCTCCTTCGCCTGCTCGGGCGACACCTCGCTGCCGACCTTGCCCGTCACCGGCAGCTTGCCGTCGACCAGCGGCAGCTGGCCCGCGGTGTGCACGTACCGGCCGGTCCGCACCGCCGGCACGTACGAGGCCAGCGGCACCGCCACCTCCGGCAGCTTCAGCCCCAGCTCCGCCAGGCGGCCCTCCACCGTGCCGGAGGTGCTCACGCCTTCTCCCGCTTGAGGTAGGCCACCAACTGCTCCGGGTTGTTCGGCCCGGGGACCACCTGGACCAGCTCCCAGCCGTCCTCGCCCCAGGTGTCCAGAATCTGCTTGGTCGCGTGCACGAGCAGCGGCACGGTTGCGTATTCCCACTTCGTCATGGCCCCGAGGGTAATGCCCCGGCAAGCTGGTTACCCTTCCCAGGGTGAGCAGGCTGCATGTGGTCACCGGCAAGGGCGGCACCGGCAAGACGACGGTTGCCGCCGCACTGGCGCTCGCCCTCGCGGAGGCGGGGCGGCGCACTCTCCTGGTGGAGGTGGAAGGCAGGCAGGGCATCGCCCAGGTCTTCGAGACCGAGGCGCTGCCGTACGAGGAGCGCAAGATCGCCGTGGCGCCCGGCGGCGGCGAGGTGTACGCGCTCGCGATAGACGCCGAGAAGGCCCTTCTGGACTACCTCCAGATGTTCTACAAGCTCGGCTCGGCGGGCCGGGCGCTGAAACGTATGGGCGCCATCGACTTCGCCACCACCATCGCCCCCGGCGTGCGCGACGTGCTGCTCACCGGCAAGGCATGCGAGGCGGTGCGCCGGCGCACCCGCAAGGGCGACTTCGTCTACGACGCGATCGTCATGGACGCGCCGCCCACCGGCCGGATCGCGCGCTTCCTCGGCGTCAACGACGAGGTCGCCGGGCTCGCCAGGGTCGGTCCCGTGCACAACCAGGCGCAGGCCGTGATGCGGGTGCTGAAGTCGCCCGAGACGGCCGTGCACCTGGTGACGCTGCTGGAGGAGATGCCCGTCCAGGAGACCGTGGACGGCGTCGCCGAACTTCGCGCCGCCGGGCTGCCGGTGGGCGCGGTCATAGTCAACATGGTCCGCCCGGCGGTGCTCGACCCGGTCGCCCTGGACGCCGCGGACAGCTCCCGTCCGGAACTGGCCAAGGCGCTCGCCGCGGCCGGCCTGGGCGGCGCCCGGCGCGGCGGCAAGGCCGAACGGCTGGTCGGCCCGCTGCTGGAGCAGGGCCGAGAGCACGCGGCCCGGCTCGCCACCGAGGCCGAGCGCCGGGACGAGATCGCCGCGCTTGGCCTGCCCGCGCCGCAGCTGGAACTGCTGTGGGAGGGCGTGGACCTGGCCGGCCTGTACGAGCTGGCCGGCATGCTGCGCGCGCAGCACGCAGGTACCTCATTCGTCGAAGGAGCAGCCCAGTGAGTCTGGACGCCGTGCCGCTGCTGGAGGTCGACGCACTGCTCGACGACCCGCAGACCCGGATCATCGTCTGCTGCGGCGCGGGCGGCGTCGGCAAGACGACGAGCGCCGCCGCGCTGGGCGTGCGCGCCGCCGAGCGCGGGCGCCGGGCCGTGGTGCTCACCATCGACCCGGCCCGCCGCCTCGCCCAGTCGATGGGGCTGGACGAGCTGGACAACACCCCGCGCGAGGTGGCCGGCGTCGACACGTCCAAGGGCGGCCGGCTGCACGCGATGATGCTCGACATGAAGCGGACCTTCGACGAGATCGTCGAGGCGCACGCCGACCCGGAGCGGGCCCGCGCGATCCTGGACAACCCCTTCTACGCCTCGCTGTCCGCCGGTTTCGCCGGCACGCAGGAGTACATGGCGATGGAGAAGCTCGGCCAGCTGCGGGGCCGCGACGAGTGGGACCTCATCATCGTCGACACGCCGCCGAGCCGGTCCGCGCTGGACTTCCTGGACGCGCCCAAGCGCCTCGGGTCCTTCCTCGACGGCCGGTTCATCCGGTTGCTGACCGCGCCGGCCAAGGCGGGCGGCCGGGCCGGCATGAAGTTCGTCAACCTCGGCATGGCCGGCCTGTCGATGGTGACGGGCACGCTCGGCAAGCTGCTCGGCACCGGGCTGCTGCGCGACGTGCAGACGTTCATCGCCGCCATGGACACCATGTTCGGCGGGTTCCGCAAGCGTGCCGACGCCACCTACCAGCTGCTCCAGGCGCCCGGCACGGCGTTCCTCGTGGTGGCCGCGCCCGAACGGGACGCCCTGCGTGAGGCGGCCTACTTCGTCGAGCGGCTGGCCGCCGACCGCATGCCGCTGGCCGGGCTGGTGCTGAACCGGGTGCACGGCAGCGCCGCCGACCAACTCAGCGCCGAACGGGCCCTGTCGGCCGCGGAGACCCTCACCGAACGCGCCGCCGAGCAGGCGGCGGAGGCGGCCGACGAGGCGGCTGGAACCTCCGGGAACGCGGCCGAACACGACGCGGAATCCGCTGCGGGAGACACCTCGGAATCCGCTGCGGAAAACCTCCCGCCGGTCGGCATTGTGGATCATCCGACCGGGAATGCTGACGACGTTCCCGGTTCCGGCTCCCCCGTCGCCCAGGAACGCGACACCCAACGCCCGGACGTCTCCGGGCGGGGCGAAGCACCCCAGGACGCCGCCGAGCCCGCCCAGGACGGCGCCGGGCCGCCCCACGGCCCGTCAGGCACCGCCGGGTCGCCGGTGGACGCGCTGGCCGCCGGCCTGCTGCGGCTGCACGCCGAACGCATGCGCGTGATCGCGCGCGAACGCCGCACGCGTGACCGCTTCACCGCCCTGCACCCCGAGGTGCCGGTGGCGGAGGTGGCCGCGCTGCCCGCCGACGTGAACGACCTCGACGGTCTGCGCGCCATCGGCCGGCTGCTCGCCGACCAGGTGCCGGGTCAGCCCGCGGCGACGGGCACGCCGTCGTAGTTCTCCTCGTACCTGTCGTGCCTGCCTTCGAAGTCGTCGTTGATGTCGTACGTCTCGTACTCCGCCCGTGCGGTTTCGAGCAGGCGGCGCCAGGAGGTGACCGTCGGCCGCCGGCGCAGCAGCGCGCGCCGTTCCCGCTCGGTCATACCACCCCACACCCCGAACTCGACGCGGTTGTCCAGAGCGTCGGCAAGGCACTCCGTCCGCACCGGACACCCGGTGCAGACCGCCTTGGCGCGGTTCTGGGCCGCTCCTTGCACGAACAGTTCATCCGGATCAGCAGTACGGCAGGCGGCCTGCGTACTCCAGTCGGTAACCCAGCGGCTCATGCTGGTGCCGTCCTCTCCCGAGTTGAGGCTCCCCCACGGCGACAAACGGCATATGCACCGTCGCCAGTTGAGGACGTTACGGAAGGCAGGGCATGAGGCAACACCCCCGACGGGCCCCATCTTGAATGGTCCGATTGGACTATGCGTGAGCGCTGGATCACCCGACGGAGTGAGCGTGCGACAAGCAGGGCTTTTGCCTCTTACGGGACTCATCGGGCAGTCGCCGGGTGGGAGATGAAGGGATTTCTCCTGGCATATGACGCCATTACAGGACGGCTCTCATCACCCACAGGAGTGATGCGCACGAGGTCGCAAAGCAGTCCTGTTCCCGAAGGTGTCCTACAGAGTAGGCGAACAGATGCGCCCCTGTCCGGCGTTTGAGAACGTAGGCTGCCCTCATGGCAAACAAGCGCTCGGGCGGTGGGCTGTCGGCGACCCAGCAGGCCGCCAAGTTCCTCGGTGTCAGCGTCCTGTCGGGCGCGGTACTGGCGGGCATCGCCCTTCCCGCGGTCGGCATGGCCGGGCTGGCGGCCAAGGAGACCGCACAGGGTTTCGAACACATTCCCACTGACCTCAAGCGCCCGCCGCTGAGTCAGAAGACCCGCATCCTGGACGCCGAGGGCGGCCTGATCGCCGACGTCTACTCCCGCAACCGCACAGTTGTGCCCCTCGACGAGATGTCGCCGTGGGTGCGGAAGGCCATCGTCGCCATCGAGGACGCACGCTTCTACGAGCACGGCGCGATCGACCTCAAGGGCGTGCTGCGTGCCGCCAACCGCAACGCCCAGGAGGGCGAGGTCGCCGAGGGCGCGTCGACGCTCACCCAGCAGTACGTGAAGAACGTCTTCGTGGAGGAGGCCGGCGACGACCCCGACAAGGTCGCCCAGGCCACCCAGCAGACCATCGGGCGCAAGATCAAGGAACTGAAGTACGCCATCCAGCTCGAACAGGAGCTGAGCAAGAAGAAGATCCTGGAGAACTACCTCAACATCACCTTCTTCGGCCAGCAGACCTACGGTGTGGAGGCCGCCTCGCAGCGGTACTTCTCCAAGCCGGCCAAGGACCTGGAGGTGGAGGAGGCCGCCCTGCTCGCCGGGATCGTGCAGTCACCCAGCCGGTACGACCCGGTCAACGACGAGCAGGAGGCGACGAAGCGCCGCAACACCGTGCTTCAGCGCATGGCCTCCAACGGCGACCTCACCGCCAAGCAGGCCGCAGCGGCGAAGAAGAAGCCGCTCGGCCTCAAGGTGAGCCGCCCCCAGAACGGCTGCATCACCGCCAGAATGGACGCTGGCTTCTTCTGCGACTACGTCCGCCAGGAGTTCCTGCGCAACGAGGCGTTCGGCCGCACCGACAAGGAGCGCGCGGCCCGCTGGCGGCAGGGCGGCCTGACGATCAAGACCACGCTCTCGCCGAAGGCGCAGAAGGCCGCCGCCTCCGCCGCGTCCAGCAAGGTCAACAAGTCGGACAAGATCGCCGCGTCCGTCGTCTCCGTGCAGCCGGGCACCGGCAAGATCCTCTCGCTGGCGCAGTCCCGCCCGTACGGCACGGAGCAGGAGGACAACGAGACGGTGATCAACCTGGCCGTCGACAACCGGATGGGCGGCTCCTACGCGGGCTTCCAGGTCGGCTCGACGTTCAAGCCGATCATCGCCGCCGCGGCGCTGGAGAAGGGCATCAGCCCCGCCGAGACGTTCAGCAGCGACTGGAAGACCGAGTTCGACCAGGCCGACTTCCGCACCTGCGACAACAAGACCTACGGCCAGGGCCCCTACCCGGTGCAGAACGAACTCCAGTCGGAGAAGGGCACCTGGGACATGACCAGCGCCCTGGGCAAGTCCATCAACACCTTCTCCATCGACCTGCTGAAGAAGGCCGGTCTCTGCGAGACCGCGACGATGGCGAACAAGATGGGCGTGCGCAGCGGCACCGGCAAGGTCCTGGAGGCCCGCCCCTCCATGGGGCTGGGCGCCCTGGAGAGCACGCCGCTGTTCATGGCCAACGCCTACGCCACCTTCGCCAACCGCGGCACGTACTGCACCCCGATCGCCATCGAGTCCGTGAAGGACGCCGAGGGCAAGAAGATCAACCCGCCGAACAGCAAGTGCGGCCGGGTGATGTCGGAGCGCACCGCGGACACCGTCAACCAGATCCTCAAGGGCGTCGTCGAGGACGGCACCGGCACCCGGGCCGGACTCACAGGGCGCGACAACGCCGGTAAGACGGGCACCACCGAGCGCCGCCGCGACGCCTGGTTCGTCGGCTACACGCCGGACCTGTCCACCGCGGTGTGGACGGGCTCCGACGGCGCCAACAAGATCGACATGTTCAACATCACCATCGGCGGCCAGTACTACGACAAGGTCTGCGGTGGCTGCCTGCCCGGCCCGATCTGGCGCTCGGCGATGACCGGTGCGCTGGAGGGCGTCGACGCCACTCCGTTCAACTCGGTCAACGTGCCGCGCGGCAAGTCCGGTGACGACAAGGAGGACGAGGGCGGTGAGGGCGACGCCGGTGAGGGCGACAACCGTCCCGGCAACCGCACCGGCAACCGTCCCGGTGGCGGGGCCCAGGACCCCGGTGAGCCCGTGATCACCCTGCCCCCGGGCCTCTTCGGCGGCGGCGACAACGGCGGCAGCGACGGCGGTGGCGGCGACAGCAACGGCGTGTCCACCGGCGGTACCGGCGGGAACGGCGGCTGGGGCGGCGGAACCGGCGGAGACACCACCGGCGGCAACGGCGGCGGTGACGGCGGCGGCTGGAACAACGGCGGCGGAGACGGCGGCCCCGGCTGGCCCGCCCCCCGCTGACGACCCCGCCACGTGCCACTCACGCCGAAGGGCGCCCTCCCACCGGGAGGGCGCCCTTCGGCGCGTGTGTTCCTCTGCTGCCTCAGCCCGCGAGCTGCTTCAGCCCGCGTCCTGCTTCAGCCCGCGAGCGCGCGCTTGACCGCGGCGGCCACCCGGCCGCCGTCGGCCCGCCCGGCGATGCGCGGGTTCACGATCTTCATCACGGCACCCATCGCTCGCGGCCCCTCGGCCCCGCCCGCCCGGGCCTCCGCGACGGCGTCGGCGACGAGGGAGTTCAGCTCGTCGTCGGACAGCGGCTTCGGCAGGTACTCCGCCAGCACCTCGCCCTCGGCCAGCTCCCGCTCGGCGGACTCCGCCCGGCCGCCCTGGGTGAACGCCTCGGCGGCCTCCCGGCGCTTCTTCGCCTCCCGCGCGACGATCTTCTCGACCTCGTCGTCGGACAGCTCCCGCGCCGTCGTCCCCGCGACCTCTTCCTTCTGGACAGCGGTCAGCGTGAGCCGCAGCGTCGAGGAGCGCAGTTCGTCACGCGCCCTGATCGCGGCGGTCAGGTCGTCCTTCAGCTTCGCCTTGAGCGTGGTCATGGCAGCCAGTCTGCCAGCATCCACCCCGTCCGCCGTACCGATATACCCCGTGTACACCCCGCGCCGCCCGCCCCTGACAGGCGTCCAGCGCGTCCTGGGGCGCCCCGGTCCCGCCCCTTCCCCGTCCCGGCCCCTTCCCTTCCCCGCCGCCGTCGCCGTCGAACGCGGTGGTCCTCGCCGCCGGGCGGCGCCGTACGGACGGCGGGCTTCTGCGACGATGGGAGGATGCGCGCGCGATACGGACTTCCCCTGGGCATCACGGCACTTGGCGCGGCCTGCGCCGGCTACGCGGTGGCGGTGGAGCCCCGCCTCTTCCGGCTGCGACGAGTCACCGTCCCGGTGCTGCCCCCGGGCATGCGCCCGCTGCGGCTGCTGCAGGTGTCCGACATCCACATGGTGAGCGGCCAGCGCAGGAAGCAGCGGTGGCTCCAGTCGCTCGCCGGCCTCCGCCCCGACCTGGTCGTCAACACCGGCGACAACCTCTCCGACCCGGAGGCCGTGCCTGAGCTGCTCGACGCGCTCGGCCCGCTGATGGAGTTCCCCGGCGCCTACGTGTTCGGGTCCAACGACTACTACGGCCCCCGGCCGCGAAACCCCGGACGGTACCTCCTGGAGAAGGCCAGCGGCCGGCACGGCCTCAACGGCAACCCGCCCGTGGTCGGCGCCGTCCACAACCCGTGGGAGCCGATGCGGGACACCTTCGAGGCGGCAGGCTGGGTGGGGCTCACCAACACCCGTGGGCGCCTCAAACTGGAGAGCGGCGACCTGGCTCTGACCGGCCTCGACGACCCGCACATCAAGCGCGACCGCTACGGCGAGGTCGCCGGCGGCCCCGACCCGGACGCCGACGCCTCACTCGCCGTGGTCCACGCCCCCTATCTGCGGGCCCTCGACGCCTTCGCCGCCGACGGCTACCCGCTGATCCTCGCCGGGCACACCCACGGCGGCCAGCTCCGCATCCCCTTCTACGGCGCCCTCGTCACCAACTGCGACCTCGACACCGCGCGGGTGCAGGGCCTCTCCGCCCACCACGCCGGCGGCCACCGCGCCTACCTGCACGTCTCCGCCGGCTGCGGCGCCAACCGCTACACCCCCATGCGCTTCGCCTGCCCTCCGGAAGCCACCCTGCTCACCCTCACCGAACGCCCCTGAGTACCCGCTCCCGGACCGTCCCCGGGCAACCCCGCGCCCTTCCACGACCCGGTCGGGGCCCGGCCGTCACCGCCCCGAAACCGGATTTCGCGCCAGCGCCACGGTGGGCTAAAGTAATGCTCGTTGCTTCGGGGTGTGGCGCAGCTTGGCAGCGCGCTTCGTTCGGGACGAAGAGGTCGTGGGTTCAAATCCCGCCACCCCGACAGAGGAAACACCAGGTCAGGGGCCTGATCCGCGAGAGCGGGTCGGGCCCCTGAGTGGTTTGTGAGGGCGACACGGGTTCACGGCAGGGGCATCGCTCAGTGTCGCTCCGCGAGATCCGCGCCTCTCTGGGCAGGGATCGGGCCCACGTTCTGTCGGTGCCAGACTGGGCTCATGGCACCGACAGCATCGACGCCGGCTGTGGCATCGCGCATGAGTCGTCAGCCGTCCCGAGACACGGCACAGGAACTGGCTGTTCGACGCTTGTTGCACGGCCGCGGGCTTCGGTATCGGCTGCACGTGCGGGTACCTGGCATGCCGCGTCGGACGATCGATGTCGCATTCGGAGGCCTCAGGGTCGCGATCTTCTTCGATGGCTGTTTCTGGCACGGCTGTCCGGTCCACGCCACAAGCCCGCGGGCGAACGCGGAATGGTGGCGCTCCAAGCTCGACCGGAACATGGCGCGCGATCGTGAGACGACGGAGCATCTGCTCTCCGAGGGGTGGATGGTCCTCCGGTTCTGGGAGCATGAGCCGGCGGACGATGCCGCACGGCGGATCGCCCTGGCCGTCGACTCAAGACGGTCGTCAGGGGCGCACACACCCCGCGCTCGACGGTGATGCGTCGCCCGCCGCGTGCGGCTGAGCAGCAGGCCGAGCGTGCTCGGGACGGCCTGCACCGCTTGGGTCGGAAGTTCGACAACCACGTGGGCCGACGTTGTATAAGTAACGTGCCGGTACGCGCTCCGGGGGCTGTCGTCCACGGCAAGGGCGCCCGGGGTGGGCGCACGGCGCCGGGGGCCGGTTCGGGCCCCGGCGAAAGAGAGCGGGGGAAGCCGAAGGCCATGTCGGACGCATTCGATGACAATTACGACACATTCAAGGCGTTCCTGGACCTGTTCTCCCCTCCTGAAGCGGTCAAGCGCATGGAGCAGCTCAGGATTCCGCAGGACATCATCGAGCGGGTCCGCGAGCGGCACGAGCAGGAGACGCTCCGCATCAAGGAGCTCGAGGAACCGCACGCAGTGGTCCTCGGCAACCGGGACACCTGGTACACCGGGCCGCAGACCAAGGACAAGTGTTGGCCGGCGATCGTGGAGGAGCTGCGCAAGGACGGCTGGCCGCAGTCCCCTGCGATCGACGATCTCGACAATTCCTCGACCCGTGTCGTCTCGCTGCTGAACCACCCGAAGGAGAAGTCGTTCTCCACCAGGGGACTGGTGGTGGGCTACGTGCAGTCGGGAAAGACCACGAACTTCACGTCCGTCATGGCGAAGGCCGCGGATCGTGGTTACAAGCTGTTCATCGTCCTGGCGGGCATCCACAACGGTCTTCGGCGCCAGACACAAGCCCGCCTTGTGCAGCAGCTGGTGGAACCGAATCCCGCGCTCTGGTCGCAGCTGACAGGTCTCGAAAAGGACTTCACGCCGACGGAGAATCCGGCCTCGTACTTCGGAAAGAGCAACAAGACCCACGTTCTCTGCGTGGTGAAGAAGAACGCCACGGTCCTGCGCAAGCTCGCCCGCTGGTTGGCGAAGGCATCCGACTATCTCGGGGACTGCCCGGCCCTGATCATCGATGACGAGGCCGACCAGGCCACTGTCGCCACGAAGTCGATCAACCCGCTCATCCTCAGCATCATGGCCAGCCTGCCGAGGTCCGCCTACGTCGGGTACACGGCCTCTCCGTTCGCCAACCTGCTCATCGACCCGAGTGCTCAGAACCTTTATCCCAAGGACTTCGTCGTCAACCTCCCCAAGCCCACTGGTCACTTCGGGACGGAGGTTCTGTTCGGGCGGTACGCGCTCGACGGCGAGGACCCGGAGCAGGTCGACGACGGGCATGACATGATCCGGTCGATTCCTGAGGCCGAGGTCTCGTGCGTACGCCCGGAGACAAAGGCCGACGTCGAAGAGTTCGAGCCCTTCATCACTGAAACCCTCCGGGCTGCGGTGGAGTACTTCTGGCTGGTCACAGCTGCTCGCCGTGTCCGGGGCACCGGTAATCCGCACAACACGATGTTGATCCACACCAGCGTCAACACCTCTGTGCACAACAGTTTCAAGAGGCCGTTGCAGCATCTCCGCGACACTGCTGCCCGGTCACTCGAGGATCCCGCCCACCTCGCCCGGCTGCGTGATCTCTGGGAGCAGGAGAACGCACGGGTCCCGGCGGAGGAATTCGGCGAGACACGCGTGGAGTTCGAGCGATTGGTCGAAGAACTTCCCGGAGTTCTCCGTAGCTGCCGCGTCATCATGGACAACTCGAGCAGCGAGGATCGCCTGGACTACGAGAACGGTCCTGTCGTGGCCATCGCGGTGGGCGGCAACACGCTGTCCCGAGGTCTGACCTTGGAAGGACTGTCGGTCAGCTACTTCGTCCGAGCCGTCTCGGCGTACGACACCCTCCTGCAGATGGGTCGTTGGTTCGGCTTCCGGAACGGGTACGCCGATCTGCCCCGCATCTGGATGACGGACGAGTTGGCGGAGTGGTTTCGGCATCTGGCCACGGTCGAGACCGAGATGCGCCGTGACATCGATGTGTACATGACCGAGGATGAGACCCCGCTCACCTTCGCTGTCCGGCTGCGCACGCACCCTGCTCTGCGCGTGACCGCTGCAGCGAAGATGCGAGACGCGATCACGGCGGCCTCCTCGTACGGCGGGAAGCGGGTGCAGACTCACTACTTCCACACCGATGCGGAGTGGCTGATCGAGAACATCGCCGCGGCTCGCGCCTTGGTCGCCTCGTCCCTCGCGCATGCAAGCACGGTCGACGAGCGCCCTGCCGATGGGCGATACGTCTTCCACGAGGTGCCCCACGACCTTGTGATCCACTTCTTGTCGTCCTACAAGTTCCACGAAAGGTCCCCGGAGAACGACGCCGACCTGATTATCAGTTACATTCGCAAGCGTGTCTCCACCGTCGGCTCCCTGCAGCGGTGGAACGTGGCGATCGTCGGCAATCCGAAGGGTGAGGACTTCGCGTTCGCGCCCGGGGTATCCGTCGGCCTCAACACCCGCGCCCGGCTGGCCGTCACCAACCCGGTTCCGGACTTCGCCGACATCAAGACCCTGATGAGCCGCCGTGATGCAGGTGTGGATCTGGAGGGTGACGTGGGGAGTCTGACGGACGACGGCATCATGGAACTGCGTCGCCGTCTCCTGCCGAACACCGGCCTTCTGGTCCTCTACCCCATCGACAAGGTGTCCGCGCCGACCCCGTCGAAGAAGCTGCGTGCACCGTTGAACGCCGAGGAGCACGTCATCGGCATCGGGCTGGTGTTCCCCAAGCCGACGCACGAGGACAGCGCAGTGGAGAAGTACATCTCCGCGGACCTTGCCAACGTACGGATCGAGGATGAGGACTACAGCGCCCTCGACAGTGAGGAGGCATGAGCGAGGACGCACTGCGTCGACTTCTCGACACGAAGTGGGCCGCACTCGACGCCGAGCAGGTGTCCCACGAGCGGCGCATGCGAGTCTCCGAGCTGCCCGCCGTGGGCGCCCAGGGACCGCTGGCCGTTGCCGTCGACCACGGAGGGCACCGCCACCTGTTGGTTCCGATCCACGCGAACCGCAAGGTACGACGAGGGCTGGACGGCCCCGTGCTGCACATGCGCAAGCGTCCGCTCGAGGACGCGGACACGTATCAGCACTACGTCGATCTGGCCTGCCTCAGGTCTGACCTCGACGATCTGTTCACGGACATGTGCGTCGATGTGCTGGAGGCCGTGAAGGCCTCGCCCGGGAACCCGGTCAGAGCCCTCTACGGAGTTCTGGATCGATGGAAGGCGCTCTTCCAAACGCAGGGGCCTCCGTTGAGTGTCGAGCAGCTTGCCGGCCTGTTCGGCGAGTTGACGCTTCTCAACCGCTTGCTCGAAAGGGACCCGAGTGCGCACCGGCTCTGGCTCGGGCCCACCGGCCATCGTCACGACTTCTCCGCCGCGACGAACGCCGTCGAAGTCAAGTCCGGGCTTGCCAGGGAAGGGCGGAGGCCGCGGATCCATGGGCTCGACCAGCTCGAGGCGCCCGAGGGCGGCACACTCGGCCTCGTCTGGTTCCGACTGCAGCGTGCCGGAGCATCCGGTACCGCCCTTCCGGACCTGGTCGATCGGGCCCGAGGTCTGTGCGACGACGAGTCCGCGCTGATCGGGCTGCTCGCAGCCATCGGGTATCACGCGTCCCAGATGGGCGTCTACCACGAGGTGCGCTTCGTCGTCGCCGAGGAGTGTTGGTACCGGGTCGATGCCGGCTTCCCCGGCCTGACGGGCCGGGACCTTGTCGCCGCCGGTGTGCCGGTGTCGGTGCTGGACGTCGAGTACACGATCGACCTGTCCGGGAGGACGCCGCCGGCCCTGCCACCGGATGAGATCTCGCAGATCATCGATGCAATGCTCGAGGAGTCCGTGTGACGGCGCCCCGTTGGTTCTCCCAGCCCTACCCGCCGGAGGGCGCAAGTGCTGCCGAGGGCATCCGCAACCAGCTCGGTCGCCCCGAGCTGGACCTGCTCACGATCTTGGTCCGTGAGTCCGCCCAGAACAGTTGGGACGCCCGGCGCCCGGGGTCCGCCGACGTGGTCGACTACGGCATCGACATCTGGACGGTCGGCGCGGGGCACGCCAACGCATGGCGTGAGTTGCTGCTCGCAGGTGCACCTCCCGCAACGAAGGCCTTTCCCCTGCACGACAGCCTCAAACGGGGCACGATCCAGGTCCTCGCCGTCTCGGACAGAGGCACCAGGGGGTTGGGGGGACCGACGCGGGCCGATACGGCAGTGGGTCCCGATCGTGACTTCGTTTCCTTCGTCCGCAACATCGGCGAACCGCGGGAAACACCATTGGGCGGTGGCACCTACGGATTCGGCAAAGGCATCTTCTACCTGTTGTCGAAGTCCGGGACGGTGCTCGTGCATTCGCGATGCCGGACGGCGCGAGGTCTGGAGACCAGGTTGATCGGCTGTGCTCTGTGGAAGAGCTACGTCGCCTCCGGGGCCCGGGGCGATCGGCGCCACACGGGCCGGCACTGGTGGGGTGACACCTCAGGTGACCTCGTCGAGCCCCTGATCGGACGGGAGGCGGAGGCGGTGGCTCGACGCCTGGGCCTCAAGCCTTTCGGGGAGGACGAGACCGGTACCAGCATCGTGGTGGTCGATCCGCATCTCGACGAGCTGGAACCCCACGCAGCAGCCGACTACCTTGCCGAGACAATATCCTGGCACCTCTGGCCGAAGATGCTCTCCCACGGGGCCGCGCCGCCGGCCATGCGTTTCTCCGTCCGCTGCAACGGCATGCCTCATCCGGTACCTGACCCCCGCGAGACACGACCGCTGAACCTGTTCGTTTCTGCCCACGCGAAAATGAGCGGCCCGGACGGTCAGGATCTCGCATGCGGTAATCCGAAGCGTCATTTGGGGCGACTCGGTCTGGTCAAGCGGACGATGCCGCCCCTGGAACCGTCCCGTGCATCCCGCATGCTCGGGGTGGAGGACCTCGTGCACCACGTATGCCTGATGAGGCCCGCCGAACTGGTCGTCACCTATCACGCCGGCCCGAAGCCTCCGAGTGAGAACCTCGGGTACGCGGGAGTCTTCCGGGCGGACAAGTCGATGGACGAGATCTATGCGAAGGCGGAACCTCCCACACACGATGCTTGGCATCCCCAGTCGCTGGAGAGGCCCGAGAGCACCTTCGTGCAGACGACGTTCCGACGCCTCTCGGAAGCGCTGGAAGGTCTGCTCACACTCGGTGGTGTCGCACGCCCCGGCAGCAGTGAGGTCGCGTTGGGGGCAGCCAGTACTTTCTTCTCGGGCCTGGTCGGCGGTGCGTGGGGAACGGGAGGCGACACCGCGTACTCGAAACCGGGCAGCACTGTCAGACGTCCTCCCCGGACCGGCCCGGGGAGCGCGGACCCCGGAACCACGGCCGGAGGACTCACTCCCGACGCGCGAACGGCGTTCCCGTCGGACCACAGCAGTGCCGTTGACCCGTCGACCGACCCGACTGCGCCGAGCCGCGGGACGGAGGGTGCCGTCCGCAGGCGTCCGCGTGTCCAGTATGTCGGCGATCCCTACTTCGACGATCGAGGCGAGGACTCCTTTCTCGTCCAGGAATTCTGCCTGCCGGTTTCCGGGCCGCAGCGGGTTCGCGTCGATCTCGCCGTCACGCTCCCCGGCACCGGCGGCCGTGAGACGGACCCCCCGGTCGGCGCCAGCATGCCCACGCTCGTCGGGTGGGAGGACGCTGGTGGGCGTCTGACCACCTCCGAGACATGCGTGATCGGGGGCGGTGAGTCGGTGTGGCGCGCGTTGGTCCGTCCGGCTCCCGACACCATGACCGAGATCACGGTCAAGGTCGAGGCGGTGCAGACCCCATGACCCGACGTGTGCTTCCGTACCGGTCTCCGTCCGAGGACATCGTCGTCGCGAGCGGCTGGTCACTCGTGACCGAGGACGGCGAGGTGCCCCTGCCGGAGTCGCTGCCGGACTGGGACTACCGCATGGACATCCGCCTGCGCAGGAGTGTCCAGGTCGATCTCGATGAGGCTCGCGCCCAGTCGGGTCTCCCGAGTGGCACGGCGCTCGTGCTCGCCACCGTGTGGACCGCCACTGGATCCAATCTCAGCGGCCCCGCGCAACGCGTACGTCTGACCGGCTCCGCCACGACCACCGTTGTCCTGGACGTCACGCTTTCAGGAGCGGACCTCGGAGGCCTTCTCATCCTCGACACCGTGCTGGTGCTCGCGGAGCGGCGCACCGACGCCCGTCCGTCCTCTCCCCGGAGAGCCGGGTCCATTCTGTGGAGCCGGCGCGAGTCGCTCCGCCTCCAGGGTGATGCTCCTCAGTTCCCCATGGCGGTGATCGACTTCTCGCGCACTTCCTTCCCGGACGATGCCGCTTGGCATCTGCAGATCAGCGGGGGGCTGGCAAGCGCCACCATGGGCTCGCTGCTTCTTCTGGTGAATGAGCGGAACCTGATCACCGCCGGGGCCTTCGAGAACGCCGGTAAGCCTCGGCTGGCCGATCGGATCGTCCTTTCGGCGGTGTATGCCGACACAGCCCGGACCATGGTCGAGCACGCGCTGGGCACCGACGAGTTCGCCGAGGACGCCGACTTCCCGGAGGGGTCGTTGGGGGCCACCCTGCTCAGCTTGTTCGACCGGCTCTTCCCGGGACAGTCGATCAACGATCTCCGCCTGCGCCGGAGCCAGTCACCCGCGCTGTTCGCCTCCGACCTCCAAGCGGCGGTCAAGATGTTCGAGGTTTCGCGATGAGTTTCCTGTACCCTCGGCTCCTCGTCGACCAGGCTCGCCCGCTCTACGAGGAATACCAACAGCTCTCGATCTCCGAACTCACCGGTCGGGTTGCTGAGTCGCATGACTCCGCGGTGTACGTGGCCACCGGCGGCGATCGTGTGTCCACGGCTCAACTGAAGAAACTTCGCGCCGAGGTGGTGGCGCTGGCGGAGGAGGCCGGGTTCCCTGGCGAGTCCGACCGTTCCCGGAACGCCGAGTTCGACCTGCGGCTCGCCGCACTGCTGCATGCAGGGACGGGCATGGTCCCGGCCGAGGCGGCGTCCCGTGACGTGTGGGCCTTCCTGGCACTCGTCCTGCTTCCGGACGTCGCCCATTGGCGCTACCCGAAGCCGCCCAAGGACCGGTTGCTCGCCACGGACCTTACCCGGCACGTGTTCGGACGGCTGTGGTGGCGTGCCCAACTCGTCCGAGCTCCCGACAGTACCGATCCCTACGGAGCCCTGGCCATCCTCGGCGAGGCGGCGTTCGACCAGATCTACGCACGCCGCGCGGCACTCGGCGGCAGCCCCCATCTGGTGCGCGCCATCCTCCGTGTGTGGGACGATTTGGACCTGACCGGTCTGAACGAACGAAAGGCACTTCAGGACTTCCTCAAGAGGCTGCTGCGTCTCGCGCCGTTCGTTCTCTTCGATGCCCTGGAAGAGCACGCGCTTGATGCGGAGTTGGCAGCGGTCGCCCAGGAATCCGTCCACGCTCAACGCCTGGCGCCGGCCCGGGTGGACGAGGGAGGCCGCGAGAGGTCCGGACCGACACCGTCGACGGGTACCTCCCTGATCCGGCGCCTCTTCGCACCCACGGAAGGACTCGAGGTCGAGTCGACCGGGCCGACAGAAGGCCGCCGTTTCAGTTCGGTCGAGATCTGCGCCGGCGCGGGAGCCCAGGCGCTCGGATTGGAGCGTGCCGGGTTCGATCCCGTCCTGTTGATCGACATCAAGGCCGATGCCTGCTTCACGATCGATCTCAACAGGCCCGACTGGGACGTGATCTGTATGGATGTCGCGGACTTCCAGCCGAGCGTCCGCCCTGAGACGGTAGGGGTCGATCTGCTCAGTGGTGGCCTGCCGCGTGTGGCCTCCGTGGCTGCTGCCGGCCGCAGCGATGACTCCGAGGAGCGCAGGGTGCTCTTTGCGGCGGTTGCGCTGGCGTGCGACATGGCGCCGAGGGCACTTCTCCTGGAAAATCTCCCTGACCTGGTCGAGAGCACTGAATTCGCGGACGATCGATCGGTCATCGAAATGCGACTCCTCGAAGCCGGCTATCGTTCGGACTGGCGGGTGCTCAACGCCGCAGATTTCGGAGTTCCGCAGAATCGCAGGAGCGGGTTCCTGGTGGCCCTGCGGGAACCGTATTTCTCCCGGTTCTCCTGGCCTGCACCCGATGGCTCCCCTCCGCCGACGGTGGGTGAGGTCCTCGGACCCTCCATGTCTGCGCTGGGTTGGCCGGGCGCGGCACGGTGGATCAGGAATGCGAACCGTGCGGCGCCCCCGCTCGTCGGGGGTTCGGATCGCCGTGGTGGGGCCGATCTCGGACCGACCGGTAGCAAGAAGGCGTGGGCAGGGCTGGGAGTGAACGGGCTCAGCCTCGGTGATGTGCCCCCGGATGTGCACTTTCCCGCTGAGGGGCAGCCCAGGCTCACTGTCGACCAGGCCGCGATGGTGCAGTCGATCCCCGAGGACTGGCGGTTCTTCGGCGGCAAAACGTCACGCTACCGTCAGATCGGTCACGCCATGCCACCGCCGCTGGCTGCAGCCGTGGGACGGGCTCTCGCCGCCGCTCTCGACAGCTAGGATCGCCCCATGCACGCGCCTGGACCGGTCACCCCGGAGCCCATCACGGTTGTTGACCTCTTCAGCGGTTGCGGGGGCTTCACTCAAGGGTTTCACGAGTTCCGTCCGGAGGGCCGCCACCAAGCGGGTCCGGTCTTTCGGAGCATCGCGGCGGTCGAGCACGATCGCTCCGCGGCTGCCACCTTCGCCATGAACTTCGGCAGCGGCAGACGAGACACAGCACTTCCTCCCAGTCGGATCCACTTCGGTGACATCGAGGACTGGAAACCGACACCCGAAGCACTCCACGCGGACGTTGTGGTCGGCGGCCCCCCCTGCCAGGGATTTTCTGCCCTGAACCGCGACAAGAAGGGGTCCGAGCGCAATCGGCTCTGGGAGGAGTACGTCCGTATCGTCGCCGAGATCCGTCCCAAGGTGTTCGTGATCGAGAACGTCGATCGTTTTGTCAAGTCGGATGAGTTCTGCAACCTGTTGCGGGAGGTCGAGAAAGGGGGCAAGCTGGCCGACTACCGCTTGGTCGATCCGCCTGGCCATCGACCGGGTGAGACGCACGAGGAAAAAGTCAAGCGCTATCTCCTGAATTCCGCGAATTACGGATCGGTGCAATCCCGCCGGAGGGCCATTGTCATCGGTGTCCGTCGTGACGCCGGAGACGGGCGCACGCTGTCCTACCCCTCGACGACACATGTCAGGCGCCCTCGGGAGCGAAAGTCGTCCGCAGCGCTTCCCCGCCCACTCGACGGTGTTGCCGTGGTGTCTTCGTACTGGCAAGCCGTGGACAGCGTGCTGAACGAATCCTCCCGGCTCACGATCGGAGGAACCGAACTGCCGGATGTCAAGGATTACATCGAAGAGGTCAACTCGGTTCTCCCCGGCCCCTTCAGTACCGGTGACCTTCATATTGGCCGCAACCCGGAACCTCTTTCTCTGGCCCGCTACCGCGTGATTCCTGCCGGCGGTAATCGCAAGGATCTCCGCGAGAAGTGGTTCACGGTCACCGAGCGTGGTGAGATCCGCATCTTCGACACGGACAACCCTGTAGGAGTGAAGACTGCGGTCAGGTATCTGTCGACCGAAAGCTGGGACAACCACACCACCGGCACCGGGGACGTGATGGGCCGTCTCCGACTCGGCGAACCCTCCGTGACCATCCGAACGGAGTTCTTCAAGCCGGAAAAGGGGCGTTACCTTCACCCGACGGAACCGCGCCCGATCACCCATTACGAGGCTGCCCGCATCCAGGGATTCCCCCTCGACTTCCGCTGGTGTGGATCGAAGACTGAGATCGCACGGCAGATCGGCAATGCTGTGCCCATCCCTCTGGGCACAGCTATTGCATCGGCGATCCATTCCTTCTTGCGGGGCTGACCTGGGCGTTGGTCTGCTTCCCGCTCCACGCCGTCGGTTACGGCCGACTCAGCGATCGGGCGGTTCTTTAGGGCTTGCCGGGAATCAACACGCCGGTTTGATCTTGGTTTCGTCGGTGTCGAGGAACCTGGCGACGTCTTCCGGTGTGTGGAAACGGGCGGTTGAGGGGGTGAGGTGGACGCCATGCGCTTCCAGGAGCGGTCGGACGTCTTGCGCTGCGCGGCTGATGGTCATGGCGGTGGTGTTGAAGCGCTGACCCAGGAGCTCCATGGGCGCGAGTTTTCGCAGGTGGAGCACGGTGGCCAGGACTCGGTCAACTGATGTGAGCTTGGCTTTGGCACCTGCGTCGGGGGCAACCAGGCGCTCGTGGCCTCGACGCGTACGGAGTACTCGCTCACGCTGAATCTCCATCTCTGGAATCAACGCGTCGATGACTTGGCCGAGCTGCCGGCGGGTCATCCCGGTCAGTTCCGGGTTCTGGAGTGCATGCCGTGTGAGGTGTGTGGGTCGGTCCGCCAGGGCCTCGTCCGGTGTGCTGTGGTGACGTCGCCGATGATCCTGGTTGAGGCGTACGACGGCAGAACGACGGAACAACGCTGGGACTGGGTACTGTCCCGGCTTCAGGTCGTCGACATCGGGAAGGACGAGGCCCGTCAGGCACGCCGGCTCCTGGCCGACGCCAAGTTGCACGGCCACAAGTACGCGATCGACGCCGTGCTCGCCGTGCTCGCCGTGATCGCGCGACAGCAGAAGGGGCAGGTCACCGTCTTCACCTCGGACATCGACGACCTGGAGAAGCTGGTCCCGGACACGATCGTCGTCAAGAAGGTGTGACCCGACCCGCGCCTCAAGGGCCCGCAGCAGTTGGGATGCCACCAGCCCGGGAGTGGGACATCCCGCACGGCTTCAAAGCCCGGTCCAGGCCAGGACCCGGGGGAGCTTCATCTGACGGGCGGTGACCATGGTTCGTGAGGAGGGCCTGCAGCGCCGGCTCGCGACGTGTTGGTCACGCCGTACCGTTCGCAGCCTTTCGGGTCGCGGTGGGCGGGGGCCCGTCATAGCCTGAGAAGCTTCGTCCACACCCAGGGCGGGCGCGGCGGGCGCCAGCCAGTTGAAGTCGCTATGTGAAAGGCGACAAGCACGGGAGGCGATATGACCGATCCGCTGGTGATCCTTGAGCAGGCGCGTCGCGGTCCGGTGCCGGTGGATTGGCACGTCTTCACCAAGAAGCGCGGCAAAGTGTCCGGCTTCCTTCGCGGGACAGCGGGTGATCCGGACCCGCTGCTGGTCATCACCCCTGACGGCGCCATCGAATACACGGACGAAGGCAAGCCGCTGACGGTCGTTGATTTCCACGAACTGGCTGACATGACGCTACAGGTGCGCGGAAGCAGCTTCTCTGACAGCTCTATCGTGCGTCTTACCGTATGGGTCGACCTCAGCTACCGCGACGGTAGAAAGGAAAAGTGGCGATCCAAGCCCTTCGCGGACGACATGCGGACGATTCAGGGATTCATCGAGGCGTACGGCGCCCATAAGGCGCTTCGAGGACGGTAGGCACTGTTCGATGCCGGGGCAGCGGTGAGTACCGACCGAGTACCGACCCTGTGGACCGTCCCTGGACCCATCCGGAACGAGGCAGAGGTCCGCCGGTGACGGTCGGACCGGCGGGGCCGGGACCGTCGCAGGAGTACGCTGGCTGCACCGAGGGCATTTCTTGATCGGCTGCTCTGCCGGTATCTCTCTCGGTCGGTAACGCCGGGCCAGCTCCACCGGGTCCGGGGACAGGCCAACGCCATGATGGTGATCACCGAGCGGCACGTGCCCACCCGACCGGTCGCCAGGCTCTCCGGTCACCTACCGGTCCGCCTCTCGCTCCGGCCCCCGGGCCCGCTCTCCGGACTGCTCGACGGCGCCTGGTGGCCGCGCCGCCGCGACCTCACTCGTGGACTTCCGTCCCTGACGGGTCTGTTGAACCCACCGTGGGGGCGGATCGCGCGCGGCATGGCCGACTCGGATGCGCCCACCCGTACGCAGACGTCGGCGCGGGCGACGGAGGGAGGTGCGCGGCTGCTCCCGTTGGCGCGATCGGCGGGAGGCGACGGCCACGGAGCTCCACGGGCCGTCGGTGTCATGCCGTCGACCGGTGGGGGCTCGGCGCACCCGCAGCCGCCATCTGCCTCCTTCTCGCGACCAGGCGCCCCACGGGTTAGCTGGCAATTGCGTCTTGAAGAGGCGAGTGTGGTTGCAGCAGGAGTCAGCCACCTGTGAGGTGCTCTTTCCGGACTATTCCTTGGAGGTGAGTGGGGCGTGCCTGAGATTCCACGTGAGGCGCAGTTGGCAGCCGCATTCGTCGACCTCGCGGACACGCTGGTGCGGGACTTCGACGTCATCGGATTCCTGCACACGCTCGCCGAGCACTGCGTGGCGCTGCTGGACGTGACGGCGGCCGGCGTGCTGCTCGCCACTCCCAGCGGTCAGCTGGTGGACGCCGCGGCCTCGGATGAGCGCACCCGCCAGCTGGAGCTGGCCAGCATCGAATGGGACGAGGGCCCCTGCCGGGACTGCTTCCGGACCAGGAAGCAGGTGCCTGACGTGGAGCTGGAGACCCTGGCGGCACGGATGCGGTGGCCGCGGTTCGCGCCGCGGGCCGTGGAGGCGGGTTTCACCTCTGTCGTCGCGGCCCCGCTCCGCCTGCACGACCAGGTGATCGGGGCCCTGAACCTGTTCCGGGACCGGCCTGGACCGCTGGACGAATCCCAGGTGCGGCTGGGGCAGGCGCTGGCAGACACCGCCACCATCGGCGTGCTGCAACAGCGCGCGGTGAGCGAGCAGATGACGGTCACCGCACAACTGCAGGCCGCCCTGGACAGCCGCATCCTCATCGAACAGGCCAAGGGCTATCTGGCGCACCGCCGCGACACTGGCGTCGAGGAGGCGTTCAGCCTCATGCGCCACCACGCCCGGGACCACCAGATGCGGCTCACCGAGCTTGCCCGCCAGATCCTTCAGGGCACTGCCGACCCGTCCCTCCTGCAACGGCGCGATCGGTGATGTGCCCGCCCATCGGTGCTGACTGGTGGGCCGGCCGCCGCCTGATCTGTCTGCCACCCGCAACGTGCGCAGGGGGGTGGCTTCGGTGACCCATCGGGCGATGGCCGACTACCTGCGCGCCCTCAGTTCGCACACCGGGCCGGGCCTGGCACCGCTGCCCCTCGCGGCCTGCGCGGACATACTCGGTCTGGACGGCCTCGCCCTGCTGCTGGCGCCGGGAGGCGACGCTCCCGAACTGGTGCAGTCGTTCGGTGACCACACGCGCGCCCTGGAGGATCTGCAGCGCGTCCAGGGCCAAGGCCCCAGCCTGGACGCCGCCCACCACGGGGCCCCGATGCTGCTCCCGGACGTGGCCGACACCTCCGCGTTCGCCACCGACCGCTGGCCCGGCCTGTCGGGCGCCATCGAGGCACTGGACGTGCGCGCGGTGTTCTCCTTCCCGCTGCGCATCGGGATCATCGCACTTGGTGCCCTCACCGGCCACCGTGCCCGCCCCGGCGCGCTGACCACCGAACAGCTCACCGACGCCTTCGGCCTGGCCGACACTGTCGCACGGGTCACCGTCGCGGTCGCCGCCCGTGCCGAGAGCTCCGGCATTCCGCTGCCGGACGATCCCGGCCTCCACTTCGCGGAGGTCCACCAGGCCACCGGCATGCTCGCGGCCCAGCTGGAAACCGGATGCGACCATGCCCTGGTGCGGCTGCGCGGCCACGCCTTCAGCCACGACCGGTCTCTCCTGGACGTCGCCCGTGACGTGCTGGCCCGCCGACTGCACCTGCACGACGACGAAGGCGAACCTTCCTGACGTGCCCGGCGGTGCCGTCTGCCGGGAGGCTTGCGCCCCAGGGTGTCCGGTCCTGTCGCCGTAGCCGCATTGCCGTCACATCCGCAGTTCTTCGGAACTTACCCGGCGGTAGGCAGGGACTGCCCGCTAGCCTTGTCGGTAGTGCCGACCCGGACCCCGTTGGCAGCCGGTCCCTGTGGACCTCCGCCTCCGGAGAGATGGGTCGCCATGACCCCACCCCCTGACGCCGCCTGCGTCCGAGAAGTCCGCCCGTACGGGGACTCCACCCTGGTGGTCCTGTGCGGTGAGATCGACCTCTGCACCGCCATCGGCGTCGCCGAATCCCTCGACGCCCTCACCCACACCGGCACTGCCGACCTGTTGATCGATCTGCGCTCGGTCGGCTTCATCGACTGTGCCGGTGTCCGGCTCCTCGACCGCATCCGAGCCCGAACCAGCGACCGACGCGGGCGCCTGCGCCTGATCTGCGTCCCCGGTACGACACTGGACCTGCTCCAACATCCCTGTCTGGAACTGGACTTCGTCATTCTGGACCGGCTCCCCGCAGTCACACCCGCACCCGCGTCCGTCGCAACGCCCGCGACCACCCCCGCAACCGCTTCGGCGCCACCACCTGACGACAGGACCATCGTTGCCTGATGCGGCACGAGCTGACCAGTGAGCGCTACCTGCCCCTGGCGGCGGCGAACACGGCGGGATCGGCCCACTCGGGGTCGACCCCGCCGTCTGCACGGTGTGGATCTTGGATCAGTACTTGTAGCGAAGGTTCGCTTTTACATCTACCACCGCGTGCCGCTTCGCCTGGATTCGAACCGGCTTGCTCTTGTTGACATTGGGGTTCTTCCAAATGAGCGTGTAGCCGCCTCCCGGTGAGACCTGCTTCTTGGTCGCAAGCGCATTGCCGCTGGTGTCAGTGAGGCGCAGCGACACCTTCTTGCCGCCGGAGGAAACCAGCTTCACGCTGATCTTGCCCTGCGCGGGCACACTGGCGGGCTGGTAGTACACGCAGTAGATCCATCCGGCGTTGTGCAGAGTGCACTTCGTGTCCTTGACGACGGCCGAGGCTGTCTGGGTGAACAGAAGCCCCGTGCTGACTAGGGTGGTAGCGGCCACCAGACCGACGCGCCCAAACTTCTTCATAGAGGTATTCCTTGGTGCGTGCGCAGCTCGGCAGGCTGGTTCCCGCCGACGGGGAAAATCCTGTCAGGCGGCCAACCGATTCGACGTACTCTCCCTCGCCCCTGGGATCTTCTGGGACGTTGATGCGCTGACCTGCTGGGATGCGGCTGAGGGTGACTACATCGCGGGATCGGGACGGCGCGCTGGGCCGTTGTGGGACGTCCTTGCCGGCAACTGGAGCGCGGACTCGCGGTTCCGTCGGCGAACCAGGGCGGCGACCCGCCCCGGAGGCCGAGGACGGCGGCGATCGGGTCCAAGAGATCGCTGGGCTCTCCCCGTTGATGACGACCCGGCCCGTTGATGTGACTCGGCTTGCCGCAACTCAGGTAGCGGAAACAGCTGACGTCCTGGTTGAGACCTCCGCCCAGATGGTCTTGCCGACGGGGTGGCGAGGCGTGGAGCCCCAGCGTACGGACAGGATGTCGACCAGGAGCAGGCCGCGGCCCGACTCACAGTCGAGGGAGGACGAGGGCGGCACCATGGGCGGCCGTCTGGTGGCGGCTGCGTCGCAGACCTCGATCCGGACAAGGCCGGAGACCGTGTCGAGGACGAGCCGCAGGCGGCAGACATGGCCCCGCACGCGGCCGTGCTGCACGGCGTTCGCGGCGAGTTCACCCACGACGAGGGCGACGGTGCACGACGCGTCCGACAGCGGCGAGAAACCCCACTCCCTCATGCGTCGCACGGCCAGGCGCCGGGCGAACTGCGCGCCTCGCGGCGTGGAGGCGAACCGGGTCGCGAGTGCGGGCGGTTGGGCGAGCCCTTCCTGGCCGGACTCGGCTGCATTCGCCGCGAAGGCCGCCTCGGTGGCCGGTCGCGGGTCTTCGCCCGAGGTGGTCGTTCCTGTCAGCACAGTCTGTCCGTCCTTGCCTGTCGAACTCAGGGATGCCCGCGAGTGCGCGAGTCGTCACGTTCTGTACCCAATAGTGGAGGGGTAGCCCTACGCTCGGAAGGTGACGCAGCCTTACCTTTCGGTCCGTAAGGGATGGAAGTGACGCCTTGGCCAACGAAATCGATCCCAGTGAGCGTTTCCGATCTACGCTCTGGGGAGTGAAGATCGTTTCTGCATGACCGCGAGGATGGCG
>NZ_JASKMT010000018.1 GCF_030124175.1 Streptomyces sp. 549
ATGGACATCCTCCCGGGGACGAACCCCTGATCTCGAATGTCCGTCAAAGCGGATCAAGCCCAGACTGAGAGCCCGCTCTGTCCGCGGGTGCGACGCAACTGGCCCCTACAGCTACCCGGGCCTCACGTCGGTGCCGAAAGCCGGCATGGGGCCGTTCGAGCTCGGCGTTCGTCAGACGCGCCGACTCGGTCAAGGAACTCCGCACCTACCGGCGTCCAGCGCACGCCTCACAGGTACGTGGCGGACGGGATGTAGGGCGTGGGCGGTCGCATGCCGCGCAGGCACAGGTAGCCGCCCGGTCCCAGTTCCAGCCCGGCGGCGAACCCCACGTCCAGGGCCCACTGCTGCTCGGCCGTCAGGCAGGGCACCTCGGCACGCGCCCCGGCGGGGAGGCAGAGCAGCGCGGCGGTGAGCAGCCGGGTGGCGAGCCGCCGCGAGGTGGCTGCCAGCAGCTCCACCCGGCCGTCCGGCGTCAGGTAGCAGTAGCCGCTGCCCGCGAGGTCGTCGCAGACCAGCAGGCGGTTCTCGCGCAGCAGGACCCCGTGGTCGGCCCCGTGCGCGCCGCCGCGCAGCCGCCGGTCGACGGAGTCCAGCAGGTCCCGGTGCGCGGAGCCGCCCTCGATCACCGGTCCGTCCGGCGCGGCCAGCCGGGCGGGGTCCATGATGCCCGTGAGCCGCATCGCCGGGTGCACGTCCAGGCCGGCGCGGCGGTAGAGGCGGGCGGCAGCCGGGTGCCGGGAGCCGGCGGCGACGCCGCGCAGGCAGCCGTTGCCGTAGGCGAGCGCGCGGGCCAGCAGCGCGCTGCCGACGCCCCCGCGCCGGGCCCTGGGCACGACCGCGAGCAGCGGCAGCCCCCACGTCCCTTCCCGCCGCACGGCCTGGGCGGCGCCGATCGGGCTGCCGTCGGTGGGGTCCTCGGCGAGCCAGCAGCCGCCCGGGTCGGTGCGGGCGAGGTGCCGGGTGGCGCGGTGGTGCCGGGCGACACGCTCCGGTGGCCAGCCGTCGGCCTGCGGCAGGTGGCCGCCGTGCGGCGGACGTCCGCCGCACGGGTTGCCCCCGGTCTGCGCCGGGGCGAGGGCGGCCGCGGTCACCACCCGGACCGCCTCGGCGTCCTCGGCGCTGTCCCTGACCGGTCGCAGGATCATGCGGTCATCCTGCTCGACCGCCGCGGCCACCCGCCAGTGTGCCGCCCGCGCCGGGGCGGGCGGCACGACCGCCGCACGGTCACGGCAGGGCGAGCATGCGCTCCAGGGCGAGCTTGGCGAACTTCTCCGTCTCCGGGTCGACCTCGATGCGGTTGACCACGGTGCCCTTGGCCAGCGACTCCAGCGTCCACACCAGGTGCGGCAGGTCGATGCGGTTCATCGTGGAGCAGAAGCAGACCGTCTTGTCGAGGAAGACGATCTCCTTGCCCTCGGGGGCGTAACGGTTCGCCAGCCGCCGGACCAGGTTCAGCTCGGTGCCGATGGCCCACTTCGAGCCGGCCGGCGCGGCGTCCAGGGTCTTGATGATGTACTCCGTCGAGCCGACCAGGTCGGCGGCGGCGACCACCTCGTGCTTGCACTCGGGGTGCACCAGCACGTTGACGCCGGGTATGCGGGCCCGCACGTCGTTGACGGAGTCCAGCGAGAACCGGCCGTGCACCGAGCAGTGGCCCCGCCACAGGATCATCCGGGCGTTCCGCAGCTCCTCCGCCGTCAGTCCGCCGCCCGGCTTGTGCGGGTTGTAGACGACGCAGTCCTCCAGGGACATGCCCAGGTCGCGCACCGCGGTGTTGCGGCCGAGGTGCTGGTCGGGGAGGAACAGCACCTTCTCGCCGTTCTCGAACGCCCAGTCCAGGGCCCGCTTGGCGTTGCTGGAGGTGCAGATGGTGCCGCCGTGGCGGCCGGTGAAGGACTTGATGTCGGCCGAGGAGTTCATGTACGCCACCGGGACCGTGGTGTCGGCCAGCCCGGCCGCCTCCAGCACGTCCCAGCACTCGGCGACCTGCTCGGCGGTCGCCATGTCGGCCATCGAGCAGCCCGCGGCGAGGTCGGGCAGCACGACCTGCTGGCGCGAGGAGGTGAGGATGTCGGCCGACTCGGCCATGAAGTGCACACCGCAGAAGACGATGAACTCCGCCTCCGGGCGGGCGGCGGCGTCCCTGGCCAGCTTGAAGGAGTCACCGGTCACGTCGGCGAACTCGATGACCTCGTCGCGCTGGTAGTGGTGGCCGAGCACGAAGACCCGCTCGCCGAGCTGCGCCTTCGCGGCGCGGGCGCGTTCCACCAGGTCCGGGTCGGAGGGCGCCGGCAGGTCGCCGGGGCACTCCACGCCGCGCTCGCTCTTCGGGTCCGCTCCGCGGCCGAGCAGCAGCAGGGCGAGCGGGGTGGGCTGGACGTCCAGGGGCTGGGCGGTGTTCACGGCACGCACCCTTTCTGATGGCTCGGCTCAACGCTTCTCGTCGATTTGACGTTATCTATCATAACCGCTTCGCGTCAGCTTGACGATGCCGCTCTCCCCGATGTGACGCACCGCGCCCCGCGGGCCGGGCCGCCGCAGGGCGGGCCGTGACCGGGCGGTCCGCGATGTGCGAGCATGGCAGGGAAAGAACGTGCCCGGCTCGGAATGAATCCGGGAGGCCGCCTGTTCCACAGGTGGCAGAGCAGTCCGTACAACCCGGGAGAGAAGCAGATGTCCGTATCGGACGAGACCGCCACCACGACTGACGGCATCATCCTTTCCGACGCCGCCGCGGCGAAGGTCAAGAGCCTGCTCGAGCAGGAGGGCCGCGAGGACCTCGCGCTGCGGGTCGCCGTCCAGCCCGGCGGCTGCTCCGGCCTGCGCTACCAGCTCTTCTTCGACGAGCGCGCGCTCGACGGCGACGTGGTGAAGGACTTCGACGGAGTCAAGGTCGTCACCGACCGCATGAGCGCCCCGTACCTGGGCGGCGCCTCCATCGACTTCGTCGACACCATCGAGAAGCAGGGCTTCACCATCGACAACCCGAACGCCTCCGGCTCCTGCGCCTGCGGCGACTCGTTCAACTGATCCCACGCCCCTCGGGGCGCACGATCGTGTGAAGGCGGCGGCTCTGCCCGGGTCGCCGCCTTCACGCGTGCCAGAGAGTGCCTACTGCCGGGGGATCTTCCGCCCGTCGGCGTCCAGCACCGCCCGGCCGCCCACCGGCGCGTCCAGGGACACCTCGACCGAGGTCCACTTCGCGATCTGGATGCACACCTGTCCTGGCTTCTGCTTCCCGGCCGTCACGACCACCCGCACCGCGTCCGCGCTCTCCTCCGCGCGGGCCGAGTACGGGTTGCACACCCCGCCCCAGAAGTGCAGGGTCAGCGTGCGGTCCTTCGCCTGGTAGGCCTCCACCCGCTGCCCAGGCGCGGGAAGCGCGCCGGGGTCCGAGGGCGGCACGGCCGACTCGGCCGGCGGGGCGGCGGGGGAGTCGCCGCTGCCGGGGGAGTGGGGCTCGGCCGGACCCGTCGACGGCTCGGCTGCCGTGGCGGGCGGCGCCAGGTAGCGGGCCGCCAGCGCCGGGTGGGTGACGCTCAGCCCCTCCGGTTCTCCGCCCAGGGTGAAGCGCCAGGACGGCACGAGGACCTGTTCGCCGTGCTCGGCGTACTGCGCGAGCACGAACTCCGCACCTGTCACCGGCTTCGGTTTGCCCGCGTCGGCCGGCTCGCACGGCGCCTGCACGCACTGCATGTCCGTCTCGCCCCCACCGCCCCGGTTGTTCAGCTCCGCCAGCGTGCGGGCGGCGTCCAGTACCGGGTAGCGAGGGCCCTGCCTCAGCGGTGCCATCAGCCCCTGCGCCCGCACGACCTCCCCGTCCGCGCCGACGGTGACCTGGGTCTGTCGGCCTTCGGTGGGGAAACCCGCCACCTGCGGGGTGGCACGCACCGTGCGCAGCGCACCCGACACGGACGACGCGTCGACGTCGGCCCCGTCCAACCCGAGCGCGTCCAGCACCGGGTCGGCCGCCCGCTCGGCCGCGCGCTCCGAGACCGGCGGCTCCGCGCCCGGCCCGTCCGGACCCGGCTGCTCCGGCACCGGAGAGGCGTGCTCGGGGCCGCCGGTGGATGAGGACGTGCCGTCGGCAGCGGAGGAGGCCGGTCCGCCTTGGGGGGTGCCGGGGTCGTCGTGGGCGCCGGGAGCGCCGTCTGAGGACACCGCGTCGTCCGGGCCGCCGCCCGGCACCAGGGCGGGGCAGCGCGGCGGTTCGGCGGTGCCGCTCTGCGGGCCGGGCGGGGGTGTGCAGTCCGTCGACGCGGGTGCCTGGTACCGCACGAACGACCAGCGTCCGGGGGCCTCCCGCGCCGCACGCAGGGCCGGACCGGCACCGTCCCGGCCCTCGACGGCCAGCCAGGTGCCCTGCCGCAGGTCGGGCTCGGCGTTGATGCCGAGCGCCTTCGCCAGCCGTGCCACCCGTGCCACGTCGACCCGACCGCCGTCGCGGTGCACCGCCGCACTCCCAGGCCCGTCGGGCAGTTCCACGCCCTTGGCCAGTCGGTAGGGATCACCACCGGGAGCGGACGCCGCACCGCTGCTCTCGGCGGTTGAGCTGTAGCCCTCCAGCACCAGCGGCGGGGGAGTGGCGTCACCGCCGGGCCTGCCGTCGGCGGATCCGCCGCCGAGGGCGGCCTGCGCCCAGTAGGCGCCGCCGCCCGCGAGCAGCACCGCGGCCGCCACCGAGGCGGTGACCAGCGCGCGCCGCCGCCTGCCCGGCGCCGGCCCGTCGTGGAGGTGGGGATCGTCGGTGTCCACCGCGGCTCCTTCGGCTTGTGGGACCTGACGCCGATGGGACGGGGTGGACCGGTGACCGGTTCCGTCAGTCGCCGTAGTCGGACATGCCGTCCAGCAGGCGGGCCGAGCGGTCCGGCACGCGCACACCGTGCAGCTGCGACCAGCCCGCCGGGGCGGGGCGCGTTCCCGACGGGCCGTCCGCGGTCCAGCGGGCGGCCATCCGGGCGCAGTCGAGGCGGAGTTCGGCGAGCGTCTCGGGCTCGTCCCGGACGGGGGTGGAGGAGGGTGCACTCTTCGTCATGAGGCCGACGCTACGCAGGTCGGAGCCGTCTGGTAAGCCCTACTTTCGGGTAGTATCGAGCGGTCGGGAAACTTCGGCCGAACGGGTAGCGTGCTCTTCGACCGCCTCCACGGGGGCGGCCCGCTCGGCCTCCGCCGGAGGCCCACTGTCCCGGCCTCCACCGGAGGCTCCCGTCCTCACCTCCACAGGAGCAGCCCGTCGTGCGTATCGCCGTCTCCGGCTCCATCGCCACCGACCACCTCATGACGTTCCCAGGGCGGTTCGCCGACCAGCTCGTCGCCGAGCAGCTGCACACCGTCTCGCTGTCCTTCCTGGTCGACAAGCTCGACGTGCGGCGCGGCGGGGTCGCCGCGAACATCTGCTTCGGCATGGGCCAGCTCGGCGCGCGCCCGGTGCTGGTCGGTGCGGCCGGCGCCGACTTCGCCGAGTACCGCGCCTGGCTGGACCGGCACGGCGTGGACACCGCCTCGGTCCGCATCTCCGAGGTGCTGCACACCGCCCGGTTCGTCTGCACCACCGACTCCGACCACAACCAGATCGGGTCCTTCTACACCGGCGCGATGAGCGAGGCCCGGCTGATCGAGCTGCAGTCCGTCGCCGAGCGGGTGGGCGCGCTGGACCTGGTGCACATCGGCGCGGACGACCCCGAGGCGATGATGCGGCACACCGAGGAGTGCCGGACCCGCGGCATTCCGTTCGCCGCCGACTACTCACAGCAGCTCGCCCGGATGGGCGGCGACGAGATCCGCGGCCTCACCCAGGGCGCGGCCTTCCTCTTCGCCAACGAGTACGAGACGGCGCTGGTCGCGAGCAAGACCGGCTGGTCCCCGGAGCAGATCCTGCAGGAGGTCGGCACCCAGGTCACCACCCTGGGCGCGCGCGGCGTGCGCATCGAGCGCGCCGGCGAACCGGTCATCGAGGTCGGCTGCCCCGCCGAGGAGACCAAGGCCGACCCGACGGGCGTCGGTGACGCCTTCCGGGCCGGTTTCCTCTCCGGGCTGGCCTGGGGCGTCAGCCTGGAGCGCGCCGCGCAGGTCGGTTGCATGCTCGCCACCCTGGTCATCGAGACGGTCGGCACCCAGGAGTACGAGCTGCGCCGAGCCCACTTCATGGAGCGCTTCACCAAGGCCTACGGTGCGGACGCCGCCGCCGAGGTGCAGGACCACATCGGCTGACCGCCCCCGCGGAGCCCCCGAACCGCGCCCCCGCCCGCAGCACCGGGCGGGGGCCTCTCGGGCGGGCGGCGCTCAGGCGCCGGGCGCCCTGCGGCGCACCCGGTGCGCGTCGCCGTCCGAACCGACGTACTCGTGCCCGCGCATGGCGCACCAGGCGGGGATGTCCAGCAGCGCCGCGCGGTCGTCCGCCAGCACCGTCACCACCGCTCCGACCGGCACGTCCCCGATCACCTTCGCCAGCTCGATCACCGGCACCGGGCACCGCCTGCCCAGGCAGTCGACGGTCAGCGAGGTGACGCCCTGCTCACCGCCGTAGGACGCCTCGGCGGCCGGCGCGCCGAGGCGGTCCCGCACCGAGCGGACCGCCTCCGGCAGCGCGCCCAGGAAGGCCGCGACCTCCTCCGACGTCGTCCCGCGCGGCAGCGACACCCGTACGTTGCCCTCCGTCAGCACGCCCATCGCCCGCAGCACATGGCTGGGGGTGAGGGTGCTGGAGGTGCAGGACGACCCGGAGGAGACCGAGTACCCGGCCCGGTCGAGCGCGTGCAGCAGCGATTCCCCGTCGGTGTACAGGCACGAGAACGTGACCAGGTGCGGCAGCCGTTCGTCGGGGTTCCCCACCACCTCGGTGTCCGGCACCAGGTGCGGCACCCGGGCCCGGATCAGGTCCACCAGCCGGTGCAGCCGTTCCGCCTCGGTGGCGGCCTCGGCCCGTACCGCGCGCAGCGCGGCAACCGCGGCGACGATCGCGGGCAGGTTCACCGTGCCGGGCATGCGGCCCGACTCCCGCTCGTCCAGCGGCGGGCGCGGCGCGAACCGCACCCCCTTGCGCACCGCGAGCAGGCCGACGCCGCCGGGGCCGCCCCACTTGTGGGCGCTCGCCGCCAGCAGCGACCACGGGCCCTCCACCGGCCCCCAGGCGAGCGACTGCGCGGCGTCGACGAGCAGGGGCACCTCCGCCGTCCGGCAGTGCTCGGCGATCTCCGCCACCGGCTGCACGGTGCCGACCTCGTGGTTCGCCGACTGCACGCACACCAATGCGTTGTCAGTGCTGTCAGTGCTGTCAGTGCTGTCAGTGCTGTCCGTGCCCTCAGGGCTGTCAGCACTGAGGGCACCGGCGACGTCGCCGGGCGCGACCCGGCCGGTGCGGTCCACCGGGATCTCGGTGACCGTGCCGCCGTCCGCGGTGTGCGCCTCGGCGGCGTGCAGCACCGCCGAGTGCTCGACGGCCGACACCAGCAACCGCCGTCCCACCCGGCGCCGGCCGGCCAGCGCGCCGGCGATGCCGGCGTGCAGCGCCCGGCTGCCTGAGGGCGCGAAGGCCAACTCGTCGGGCCGGCAGCCCACCTCCTCGGCCGCGCCCTCCCGGGCGGCGTCCAGCAGGAGGCGGGCCCTGCGCCCCTCGCGGTGCAGGCGGGCCGGGTCGGCCCATCCCTCGTCCAGTGCGGCGAGCAGCGCCTGCCGGGCTACGGGATGCAGGGGAGCGGCGGAGGCCGCGTCGAAGTAGGGCACCTCTTGAAACTAACCCGCCACGGCCCGGGCATGCCCGCGGACATGTGTCCGCCTCCCGTCGGATCGCCCCGGGCGGCGGCAGCGCGCACCGCGCCCGCCGGAACACGCCCGGGCCGACGCGCCTCTGGCAGGCTCGTCAGGCCGGTGGAGCACCCCTCCGCGACCGCCGGAACGCTCCCGTCCGGCACTGCCGGAACGTGCGCGTCCGCATTCGCCGGAACGCGTGCCTCCGGGTGGGGTGGGAACGGGTGTCCGGCGGTCGCGCGGGAGGGGTTCCGGGCTCGCGCGCGCTCGCGGAGCGCTCTGTTCCACTCCTTCGGTGGGACCCGCGGCGCGTTGTGCACCCTCCCCGCGCGACCCCAAATGGCGTCCAGTAGGGTTTGGTCCGCATAAACATCCAAACCCCTGCCCGCGCCAGGGCCGGCGCCCGGTCAACAGGGCCGCGCCGTGCCGAGCGGGCGAGACTCTCGGGAAGGCGCTACGTGAGTCCCAACGGCTCCGACCGCTCGTCGCGGCGCCCGATGCGGCGGATGCTGCCGCGGGCGCTTGCCGCGGGCCTGGTTCTGGCGACCGCGACAGGTTGCACATCTCAGGACCTCCCCCGCCTCGGTATGCCCACCCCCGTCACGGAGGAGGCGCCGATCATTCTGTCCTTGTGGCAGGGATCGTGGGCGGCTGCACTCATCACGGGGGCCCTGGTCTGGGGCCTGATCCTGTGGAGCGTGATGTTCCACCGGCGCTCCAGGACCAAGGTCGAGATCCCGCCGCAGACCCGGTACAACATGCCCATCGAGGCTCTGTACACGGTGGTCCCGCTGATCATCGTCTCGGTGCTGTTCTACTTCACAGCCCGTGACGAGTCCAAGCTGCTGCAGACCTCCGAACGGCCCGCCCACGTCATCAACGTGGTCGGCTTCCAGTGGAGCTGGGCCTTCAACTACCTGGAGGACGTGGACGGCGACCCGTCCACCGACAACCGGGACGCCAAGGAACTGGACGCCATCCCGGACCGGATGATGGCCGCTGTTCCCGAAGGCGCCGAAGGCGTCTGGGACCTCGGCACGCCGGGCGAGCGGAACCCGCAGAACAACAACCCGGGTCCGACGCTGTGGCTGCCCGAGGGTGAGAAGGTCCAGTTCATCCTGACCTCCCGCGACGTCATCCACTCCTTCTGGGTCGTGCCGTTCCTGATGAAGCAGGACGTCATCCCCGGCCACACGAACCGCTTCGAGGTCACCCCGAACAAGCAGGGCACGTTCATGGGCAAGTGTGCCGAGCTGTGCGGTACCGACCACTCGCGGATGCTCTTCAACGTCAAGGTGGTTTCTCCGGAGCGTTACCAGCAGCACCTGGAGGAGCTGGCCGAGAAGGGCCAGACCGGCTACCAGCCTGCGGGTATCGCGCAGACGGACGCAGCCAAGAATGCGGAGACGAACAACCCGTGAGCACCCTCAACCACACCCCAGCTGACGCTGCGGCGGGAGGCTCGGTCGACAACGAGCTTCCGGTGCGGCGCAAGGACCGGGAGCCGGGCAACGTCGTGGTGAAGTGGCTGACGACCACTGACCACAAGACCATCGGCTCGATGTACCTCATCACCTCGTTCGTCTTCTTCATCATCGGCGGCGCGATGGCGCTGGTGATGCGAGCCGAACTCGCCCGCCCGGGCAGCCAGATCGTCACCAACGAGCAGTTCAACCAGCTGTTCACCATGCACGGCACGGTGATGCTGCTGATGTTCGCGACCCCGCTGTTCGCCGGGTTCGCGAACTGGATCATGCCGCTCCAGATCGGTGCGCCCGACGTGGCGTTCCCGCGGCTGAACATGCTGGCCTACTGGCTCTACCTGTTCGGCTCGACGATCGCGGTGGCCGGCTTCCTCACGCCGAACGGCGCTGCCAACTTCGGCTGGTTCGCCTACTCGCCGCTGTCGGACGCGGTCCGCTCGCCGGGTGTCGGCGCCGACATGTGGATCATGGGCCTGGCGCTCTCCGGCTTCGGCACGATCCTCGGTGCGGTCAACTTCATCACCACCATCATCTGCATGCGCGCCCCCGGCATGACGATGTTCCGGATGCCGATCTTCACCTGGAACGTCCTGCTCACCGGTGTGCTCGTGCTGCTGGCCTTCCCCGTGCTGGCCGCCGCGCTGTTCGCGCTGGAGGCCGACAGACAGTTCGGGGCGCACATCTTCGACGCCGCCAACGGCGGTGCCCTGCTGTGGCAGCACCTCTTCTGGTTCTTCGGCCATCCAGAGGTGTACATCATCGCGCTGCCGTTCTTCGGCATCGTCTCCGAGGTCATCCCGGTCTTCTCCCGGAAGCCGATGTTCGGCTACATCGGACTGATCGGCGCGACGATCGCCATCGCGGGCCTGTCGGTCACCGTGTGGGCGCACCACATGTACGTCACCGGCGGTGTGCTGCTGCCGTTCTTCTCCTTCATGACCTTCCTGATCGCGGTTCCGACCGGTGTGAAGTTCTTCAACTGGATCGGCACCATGTGGAAGGGCTCGCTCAGCTTCGAGACCCCGATGCTGTGGACCGTCGGCTTCCTCGTCACCTTCCTCTTCGGTGGCCTGACCGGCGTCATCCTGGCTTCGCCGCCGATGGACTTCCACGTCTCGGACACCTACTTCGTGGTGGCGCACTTCCACTACGTGGTGTTCGGCACCGTGGTGTTCGCGATGTTCGCCGGCTTCCACTTCTGGTGGCCGAAGTTCACCGGCAAGATGCTGGACGAGCGGCTCGGCAAGATCACCTTCTGGACGCTGTTCGTCGGCTTCCACGGCACGTTCCTCGTCCAGCACTGGCTGGGCGCGGAGGGCATGCCGCGCCGGTACGCGGACTACCTGCACGCGGACGGTCTGACGGCGCTGAACACCATCTCCACGATCAGCTCCTTCCTGCTCGGCCTGGCCGTGCTGCCGTTCTTCTACAACGTCTGGAAGACGGCCAAGTACGGCGAGAAGATCGAGGTCGACGACCCGTGGGGCTACGGGCGTTCGCTCGAATGGGCGACATCCTGCCCGCCGCCGCGGCACAACTTCCTCACACTGCCGCGGATCCGCTCCGAATCGCCGGCGTTCGACCTGCACCACCCGGACATCGCCGGCATGGACCAGCTGCAGAACCGCGAGGGGTCAGGCACCCCCGAGGGCGAGCTGCGCAGCGGCGAGAGCAAGGAGGACACCAAGTGAACGTCCAGGGCAAGATGTTCCTGTGGTTGTCCGTCTTCCTCCTGCTCATCGCCGCCGTCTACGGACTGTGGTCGAAGGAGCCGGTGGGCACCACCGCGCTGTTCCTCTCGTTCGGCCTCGCGCTGATGGTCGGCTTCTACCTGGCGTTCACCGCTCGCCGGGTGGACACCGGGGCGCAGGACAACGAGGACGCGGACGTCGCCGACGACGCCGGTGAGCTGGGCTTCTTCAGCCCGCACAGCTGGCAGCCGCTGGCGCTCGGCGTCGGCTGCGCGCTCGCCTTCATGGGCGTGGTGTTCGGCTGGTGGCTGCTCTACTTCTCGCTGCCGGTGATCTTCGTGGGACTGTTCGGCTGGGTCTTCGAGTACTACCACGGTGAGAGCCAGAACCAGTAGGTCCGCACCGCACCTCCAAACGGGTCGACCCCGGGCAGCCGCCCGGGGTCGACCCGTTTGGCCTTCCCCGACGCGCCCGTAACGGTTACTTTTCATACTTTTGAGCCATGAACCACCGGAAGCATGGACCGCAAGGACTCACGGTGAGCTGCGCGCTGATGCTGGCGCCGCTGATGGTGCTGACCGCCTGTGGCGACTCCACCCATCCGCTGGCCGTGGAGCCCTACGACGCCGCGTCCCACGTGGAGGTGAACGCGGCCGGCAGCCGTCCGGTGGACCCCGAACGGCCCCTGGTGGTCACCGCGGCGGACGGTGAGGGCGAGATCACCGACGTGCTGGCGGTCGACCGCGCCGGACGGTACGTCGCGGGCCGACTCTCCGCCGACGGCACCCGCTGGCGCAGCACCGCCCCGCTGGTCGCCGGCACCTCCTACACCGTGGAGGTGAGCACCGAGAACTCCGCGGGGCGCCGCGGCCGGAGCACGGTGGAGTTCACCACCCGCAACGCGGTGGCCAGGAAGCGCCTCACCGTCGAGTTCGGCCCGCCGAAGGGCACTTACGGGGTGGGCCAGCCGATCACCGCCGAACTCAACCGCAAGGTCGTCGATCCCGAGCAGCGCCGCATCGTCGAACGCGGGCTGCTGGTGCGCTCCAAGCCGAAGGTCGAAGGTGCCTGGCACTGGGTGGACGACCGGAAGCTGCACTACCGGCCGAAGGAGTACTGGCCGGCGCACGCCGCCGTCAGCGTGCGGAGCCGGCTGACGGGCGTGAAGATTCGCGACGGGCTGTACGGCGGCCCCGGCAGGCCGCTGGCGCTGCGCACCGGCGACCGGGTGGAGGCGGTCGCTGACGCCTCGTCACTGGTGATGACGGTCCGGCGCAACGGCAAGGTCATCAACACGCTGCCCATCACCACCGGCAAGGCCGGCTTCCGCACCCGCAACGGCACCAAGGTGGTGCTCGGCCAGGAGCCCTTCGTGCGGATGCGCAGCACCAGCATCGGCATCGGGGAGGGCAGCGCCGACTTCTACGACCTGCCGGTGCACTGGGCGACCCGGCTGACCTGGAGCGGCGAGTACGTGCACGGCGCGCCCTGGTCCGTCGGCTCGCAGGGCTACGCCAACGTCAGCCACGGCTGCACCGGCATGAGCACCGGCAACGCGCGCTGGTTCTTCCGCACCGTCCGGCCCGGCGACCTGGTGACCCACGTCAACACCGCCGGGGACCGGATGGCGGTCTTCGGCAACGGGTTCGGGGACTGGAACCTGTCCTGGGAGAAGTGGCGGGCAGGCAGCGCCCTGCACGGGGACGGCGGCCAGGGCGGTCAGCGGTCCGAGCAGGGCCGCCTGCGGCCCCTGCTGTGAGACGCCGCCGCCCCCTCGACGGCCGCCGTACGCACCCGGCCCGCCCGGCAGCCCCGACGGGCCCTGAGGCACCGCCGGCAGGCGGCTCAGCGCGCCGCTCAGGCGGCGTCGCTGCTCCGGCCGCGCAGCAGCCCGGCGAGGGCCCCGGCCAGCGCCACCGGGTCCACCGGGTGCGCGACGACGGCCTCCGCGCGGCTCCACTCGGCCAGCCAGGCGTCCGTGGGGCGGCCGATGAGCAGCAGCACCGGGGGGCAGTCGTAGATCTCGTCCTTGATCTGCTTCGACACGCCCATGCCGCCGGCCGGAGTGGCCTCGCCGTCCAGCACGCAGACGTCCACGCCGCCCTGCTCCAGTGCGGTCAGCACGGCCGGCAGCGTGGCGCACTCCAGGTACTCCACAGCGGGCGAGTCGGCGGCCGGACGGCGTCCAGCGGCGAGCCGCACCTGCTCACGGGTGTTGGCGTCGTCGCTGTAGACCAGCACCGTGGCCGTCGGCTGCATCGTTCCTCCGCGTTGTCGTACCTGGGATGGGTGATCGAAACGTCAAGAAGCACCTCGAAGCGCTGCCGGGGATCGTACTCCCTCCCGGCGCCCGCGGGCAGCCCGCCGGACCCGCCGTGCCGGGTGCCTCGAACCCGTCTTCGACCAGGGCCCCCGATCGCCCTCCCGACCAGCCTTCCGACCAGCGTGGGGCGGCCTGACACACCGAACGGCACCCCCCGAAGTGAGGACGGAATAAGCGAACGACATAATGACGGCGTGGCGACAGCAACAGCAGTAGAAACCGGGCACGCGCACCCGTCGGTCGAGAGGCCGAACCTCACCAGCGTCGGAACCATCATCTGGTTGAGTTCCGAGCTGATGTTCTTCGCGGCCCTCTTCGCGATGTACTTCACCCTGCGATCGGTGATGGGAGCCGAGTACTGGCAGGAGCAGGCAAGCGCCCTGAACCTGCCGTTCGCGGCGACGAACACCACGATCCTGGTGCTCTCCTCAGTGACCTGCCAGCTCGGCGTCTTCGCCGCCGAGCGCGGGGACGTGAAGAAGCTCCGGAGCTGGTTCGTGGTCACCTTCGTGATGGGCGCGGTCTTCATCGGCGGCCAGATCACCGAGTACGTGGAGTTGGTGAAGCACGAAGGACTCTCGCTTTCCTCGGACCCCTACGGGTCGGTGTTCTACCTGACCACCGGCTTCCACGGCCTGCACGTGGCGGGCGGTCTGATCGCGTTCCTCTTCGTCCTGGGCAGGACGTACATGGCGAGGCGGTTCACGCACCACCAGGCCACCGCAGCCATCGTCGTGTCCTACTACTGGCACTTCGTCGATGTCGTCTGGATCGGCCTCTTTGCCACGATCTACCTGATCAAGTGATGCGGGGGCGCGCGCACCCGTACTGCTTGCAGACAGACACTTCCAGAAGTATCGACGCAGAAGATCCTGACACCCGGGGTAATCCGTGAAAAAGCTCTCCGCACGACGGCGCCATCCGCTGGCGGCGATCGTCGTTCTACTCTTCGCGCTGGCGGCCACCGGGGGGCTGTACGCCGCGTTCGCACCTGCGGGTGAAGCGAAGGCCGAAGCCTCGGCCGCCGCCCAGTCTCTTGCCATCGAGGAGGGCAAGAAGCTCTACGCCGTGGGCTGTTCCAGCTGCCACGGCACCGGCGGCCAGGGCAGCAGCGACGGGCCCAGCCTCGTCGGTGTGGGCGCCGCCGCCGTCGACTTCCAGGTCGGCACCGGCCGGATGCCGATGCAGGCCCCCGGCGTCCAGGCCCCCGCTAAGCCGAAGGTCTACTCCCAGGAGGAGACCGACCAGCTCGCGGCCTACATCGCCTCGCTCGGCCCGGGCCCGACCGTGCCGACCAAGGAGCAGTACAGCCCTGAGGGCCTGAGCGGCGAGGAGATCGCCGAGGGCGGCAACCTCTTCCGCCAGAACTGCGCCCAGTGCCACAACTTCACCGGTGAGGGCGGCGCCCTCACCGACGGCAAGTACGCGCCGGGCCTGAAGGACGTCGACCCGAAGCACATCTACGAGGCCATGGAAACCGGCCCGCAGAACATGCCCGCCTTCCCGGACTCGGTGCTGCCGGAGAAGGAGAAGCGACAGATCATCGCGTACCTGGACAAGGTCAACACCTCCGAGACGCCGACCCCCGGCGGCTGGGGACTCGGAGGCTTCGGTCCCGTCAGCGAGGGACTCTTCGCCTGGACCATTGCCCTCGCCATCCTGGTGGGTGTGACCGTCTGGGTCGCCGCCCGGAACGCCAAGGCCAGGAAGTCATGAGTAGCGAGACTGGATCCCACAACGTGCCAGACGAGAACCTGCCGGCGGAGCCGGGCTCCGCGGGCCACGGGGCACACGACCCCGTGATCGCGGAGGACCCCTTCAAGGACCCGGGCATTCCGCCGCACGAGGACCGCATCCAGGACATCGACGAGCGGGCCGCCAAGCGGTCCGAGCGTGTGGTGGCCATGCTGTTCACGCTGTCCATGGTCGCCACGATCGGCTTCATCGCCTCGTACGTGATCTTCCCCGTGGACCAGATCCGGTACATCTTCCCGCTGGGGCACATCAGCACGCTGAACTTCGCGCTCGGCATGACGCTGGGCATCGCGCTGTTCTGTATCGGCGCCGCCGCGGTCCACTGGTCGCGGACGCTGATGAGCGGTCACGAGTACGTCCAGGAGCGGCACCCGATCGCCGCGACGCCCGAGACCAAGTCCGAGGCGCTGGCGCAGTTCGCCCTCGGCGCCTCGGAGTCCGGTCTCGGCCGCCGCAAGCTGATCCGCAACACCATGTTCGGCGCGCTGGCCCTGGTGCCGCTCTCCGGCGTGATGCTGCTGCGCGACCTCGGTCCGCTGCCCGAGGACAAGCTCTTCCACACCATGTGGCGCAAGGGCCTGCTGCTGGTCAACCAGAACACCGGTGAACCGCTGCGGCCGGAGGACGTCACGGTCGGTTCGCTGACCTTCGCCAAGCCCGAGGGCCTGGAGGAGGACAGCCACGACTTCCACCGTGAGATCGCCAAGGCCGCCCTGATGATCGTCCGGCTGGAGCCGAACGACATCAAGGACAAGCAGCAGCTGGACTGGTCCCACGAGGGCATCGTGGCCTTCTCCAAGATCTGCACCCACGTGGGGTGCCCGGTCAGCCTGTACGAGCAGCAGACCCACCACGTGCTGTGCCCCTGCCACCAGTCGACCTTCGACCTGAGTGACGGTGCACGAGTGATCTTCGGCCCGGCCGGCCACCCCCTGCCGCAGCTGGAGATCAGCGTCAACAAGGACGGTTTCCTCGAGGCACAGGGCGACTTCGCGGAGCCCGTCGGCCCGAGCTTCTGGGAGCGCGGATGAGCACTTCGACAGACAGTCCGAACACCCGGGGCGCAGCCCCCGCCGGTGAACGGGTCGCGGACTGGGCGGACAGCCGTCTGGGGGTCTACGGCGCGGCGAAGAAGAACCTGCGCAAGGTCTTCCCCGACCACTGGTCGTTCCTGCTCGGTGAGATCGCGCTCTACTCGTTCATCATCATCATCCTGACCGGCGTCTACCTCACCATGTTCTACGTGCCGAGCATGGCCGAGGTGCACTACGACGGTCCGTACGTCCCGATGCAGGGCGTGCTGATGTCCGAGGCCTACGCCTCGACCATCGACATCAGCTTCGACGTCCGCGGTGGCCTGCTGATGCGGCAGATCCACCACTGGGCCGCGCTGATCTTCCTGGTCGCGATGTTCGTGCACATGATGCGCGTCTTCTTCACCGGCGCGTTCCGCAAGCCGCGCGAGCTGAACTGGCTGTTCGGCTTCCTGCTGCTGGTGCTCGGCATGTTCACCGGGTTCACCGGCTACTCGCTGCCGGACGACCTGCTCTCCGGCACCGGTGTGCGCTTCATGCAGGGCGCGATCCTCGCGGTGCCGCTGGTCGGCACGTACCTGTCGATGTTCCTCTACGGCGGCGAGTTCCCCGGCACGGAGATCATCCCGAGGTTCTTCACGGCGCACGTGCTGCTGCTGCCGGGCATCATGGTCGGCCTCGTGGTGGCGCACCTGATCCTGGTCTTCTACCACAAGCACACCCAGTACCCCGGGCCCGGACGCACCAACAACAACGTCGTCGGCTTCCCGCTGATGCCGATCTACATGGCCAAGGCGGGCGGCTTCTTCTTCCTGGTCTTCGGCATCATCGCGATGATCTCGGCGGCGGTCAGCATCAACCCCGTCTGGGTGCTCGGTCCCTACCGTCCCGACCTGGTGTCGACCAACGCGCAGCCCGACTGGTACATGGGCTTCTCCGAGGGCCTCATCCGTGTCATGCCCGGCTGGGAGTGGGTCATCCCGACCGGCCACACCATCAACTTCGGTGTGTTCGTGCCGCTGATGATCTTCCCGCTGGTGCTCGCGTCCATCGCGGTCTACCCGTTCTTCGAGAACTGGGTGACCAAGGACAAGAAGGAGCACCACCTGCTGGACCGCCCCCGCAACGCGCCCACCCGGACCGCGTTCGGCATGGCCTGGCTGAGCTGGTACTTCGTCCTGCTCATCGGTGGCGGCAACGACCTGTGGGCGATCCACTTCGACTTGTCGATCAACGCGATCACCTGGTTCGTCCGGATCGGCTTCTTCGTGGTGCCGGTGCTCGTCTTCATCGTGACCAGGCGGATCTGCCTGGGCCTCCAGCGCCGGGACCGCGACAAGGTCCTGCACGGCGCGGAGACCGGCATCATCAAGCGCCTGCCGCACGGTGAGTTCGTCGAGGTCCACGCCCCGCTGCCGCAGGACAAGCTGCACCTGCTCACGCAGCACCACCAGTACGAGCCGGCGGCACTGCCCCCCGCGGAGGACGCCAACGGCGTCCGCCGCAAGGTGAGCCGGCTGGAGAAGCTCCGGGTGAAGCTGAGCCAGGGGTACTACGGCCCGAGCGGCCAGATCCCCAAGCCCACCGCGGAGGAGTACAAGGAGATCACGAGCAGCCACAGCCACCACTGAGCTGTGCGCCGCTACTGATCCGTGGCACCACCGGCCGCAGGGCCCCGTCCGCAGCATGGGACGGGGCCCTGCGGCACGTCCGCGGCTCGATAGGGTGTCGGCAGCAGTGACCGACCCGTGACCAGGAGCGTGACCCATGAGCGCTGTTTCCCCCGTCGGAGGCGACACCGTGGCGGCGCGCACCTGGCCCGACGTGCTGGGCGCCCTCCTCGCCGGCCGCGACCTCTCCTCCCGGGACACCGCCTGGGCCATGCACCGCATCATGCTGGGCGAGGCCACCGACGCGCAGATCGCCGGCTTCGCGGTGGCGCTGCGCGCCAAGGGCGAGACGGTGGAGGAGGTCACCGGGCTGGTCCGCACGATGTACGAGCACGCCAACACCATCGAGGTGCCGGGACCGACGGTGGACATCGTCGGCACCGGCGGCGACCGGGCCAGGACGGTGAACATCTCCACCATGTCGGCCATCGTCGTGGCCGGCACCGGCGCTCGGGTCGTCAAGCACGGCAACCGCGCGGCGTCCTCCGCCAGTGGCTCCTCCGACGTGCTGGAGAAGCTCGGCGTCAACCTCGACCTGAGCCCCGCACGGGTGGCGGAGGTGGCGCAGGAGGCCGGCATCAGCTTCTGCTTCGCGGTGAAGTTCCACCCGGCCCTGCGCCATGTGGCCGGAGCCCGCAGGGAACTGGGCATCCCCACCACCTTCAACTTCCTCGGCCCGCTCACCAACCCGGCCCGCGTCCAGGCCCAGGCCACCGGCGTGGCCGACGCGCGGATGGCGCCGATCATGGCGGGTGTGCTCGCCGAGCGCGGCACCTCCGCGCTGGTCTTCCGCGGCGACGACGGGCTCGACGAGCTGACCACCACCGCCACGTCCACCGTCTGGACGGTGCGCGACCACCGGGTGGAGCGGCAGACTTTCGACCCGCGGGACGTCGGCATCGAGCTGGTGCCGGTGGAGGCCCTGCGCGGTGCGGACGCCGCGCACAACGCCGACGTCGCCCGCCGCCTGCTGGACGGCGAGCGGGGCGCGGTGCGCGACGCGGTGCTGCTCAACTCGGCGGCCGCGCTGGTCGCCCTCACTCCGACGGACGACCCGCTGCCCGAGCAGCTCAGTGCGGGCATGGTCCGGGCCGCCGAGGCCATCGACTCCGGCGCGGCCAAGGCGGCGCTGGACCGGTGGGTGGCCGCCAGCCAGGCCTGACCCCCCGGCCCTGGCCCGTCGAAGCCCGTCCCGCTGGCACAGCCCAACCGGCACAGCCCAACCAGCTCAGCCAGCCCAGCCCACCGTCCCGTCCGGCCGCCGTGCCGGGCGGGACGGCGGCGTGACGGGCCCCGGACCGGCGCGTGCTCAGCATCCGGACGGTGCCGCTGCCGTCGGCGGTCGGTTGTGCCATACTCACGGCAGGTCACGAGTGACAGCGATTTCGGCCCCGGCCCGCTGTCCGGCAACCCTCCTTCCGTGGCGGGGTGCCCCGGGTGATGACCCGGCCGCAGGCAGCGAGGTCTGCGGCAAGCGCGGTAGAGGGAGTTCCCCGATGAGCAAGCGAATGCGTTAGGGCGCAAGCCCCCACCCCCGCATGTCTCCCGGCGGCGTGGTCCGCCGGTTGCTCCGTGAATTCCCTCCACCCCAGTTCCGGGAGATCCCAGCATGTCCGCAACCGCCGCTGCCCCCTGCCGCAACGCCACCGCCGACGCGTCCCTCTCCGCAGCACCCGCAGCCTCCGCTCCCGGTTTCGACGCCGAACCGCTGCCGGTGCTCGGCGCCGACGTGAGCGTGCCGCTCGCCGACGGCGGCGAGCTGCCGTACGCGGCGCTCGACTACGCGGCCAGCGCCCCCGCCCTGCGGCGGGTGTGGGACGACGTCGCCGCCTACGTGCCCTACTACGGCAGCGTGCACCGCGGTGCGGGCTACCTGTCGCAGCTGTCCACCGACCTGTTCGAGCAGAGCCGCGCCACCGTCGCCGACTTCCTCGGCTGCCGGCCGGACGACCAGGTCGTGTTCACCCGCTCCACGACCGACTCGCTCAACCTGCTCGCCGCGGTGCTGCCCGAGGCCACCACCGTCTTCGTCTTCGAGACCGAGCACCACGCCGCGCTGCTCCCGTGGCGCGGCCGGCGCACGGTGTGCCTCGCCGCCCCCCGCAGCCCGCAGCACGCGGTGGCGGTACTGGAGGAGGCGCTGCACGCGGCACCAGAGGGCCCGAAGCTGGTCTGCGTCACCGGCGCCTCCAACGTCACCGGGGAGCTGTGGCCGGTGGCCGAGTTGACCGCCGCCGCGCACCGGCACGGCGCCCGGCTGGTCCTGGACGCCGCCCAGCTGGCCCCGCACCACCGGGTGGACCTGGCCGCGATCGACGCGGACTGGGTCGCGCTGTCCGGGCACAAGCTGTACGCGCCCTTCGGCTCCGGCGTGCTCGCCGGCCGTGCCGACTGGCTGCGCGAGGCCGAGCCGTACCTGGCCGGCGGCGGCGCCAGCCGCCGCGTGGCACGGGACGGTGACGGGCGGCTGGACGTCGAGTGGCACACCACCGCGGCCCGCCACGAGGCCGGCTCGCCCAACGTGATCGGCGCGTACGCGCTGGCCGCTGCCTGCCGGGCCCTGACCGAGGCCGGCTTCGAGCGCCTCGTGGCGCGGGAGCAGCGGCTGCTGGAACGGCTCCTGACCGGCCTGGCGGAGGTGCCGGGGGTGCGGGTGCTCTCGCTGTTCGGCGACGGTGCCCCGAGGGTGGGCGTCGTCTCGTTCGTGGTGGACGGCTGGAACAGCTCGCACCTGGCGGCGGCGCTGTCCGCGGAGTACGCCATCGGTGTCCGCGACGGACTGTTCTGCGCCCACCCGCTGCTGCGTGCCGTGCTGGGCGCGGCGGAGAGCGAGGCGGGTGCCTGCGGCGCGCCGGAGGCGGAGCCGGGGGAGCGGTCGCTGAACGCGGTGCGGGTCAGCTTCGGCGCGGGCACCCCCGCCGAACACGTCGACCGGTTCCTGGCGGCCGTCGCCCGGCTGGTCCGCGACGGCGCCCGGCTGGGCTACCGCACCGAGAACGGGCGCTGCGTGCCTGACCTGGACGCCCCGGTGTCGCGGCCCGCCGGGGCCTGATCCGGGACTGCCCGGCCCGCGGCGGCGGGCGCGTCGCCGCGGGGGGCGCGCCCGCCGGGCGGAAGGGTGCTCAGGCGTCCAGCCCGATGGCGAACGCCGCTTCCAGGTCGTGCGAGGAGTAGGTGCGGAAGGCGATGTGGGTCTCGGTGGAGAGCACACCGGGGACCTTGCTGATCCGGCCCGGGATGACCTCGGCCAGGTCGTCGTGGCGAGCCACCCGCACCATGGCCACCAGGTCGTGGGCGCCCGTCACCGAGTAGACCTCGCTGACGCCGTCCAGGGCCGCGATCTGCTCGGCGATCTCCGGAATCCGGTCGGTGCTGGTCTTGATGAGCACGATCGAAGTGATCACGTCTGGGTCTCTCCCTCGGTCGCCTGAGCTGGCCCGCTCACTCTAACCGCCCGCCCGGACCCGCCCCCGCGCGGCGAGGACCGCGGCGGAACCCCTCGTGCGGGTGGCCGTTCGGGGTCGGAGCGGGGTCCGGGCGGCAGCCGGAGGGGGCGCGCGCGGGCTTGGTGACGCTTCGGTTGCCCTGCGGCGGCCCGGCACACTCGGGGCCCCGCAGGCCGTAGGGTTGCGGGTGACGACGCGGGCGCGGTACTCCGCAGCTCCCGGGCCCTCCGAGCGAAGAAGAGGACGACACCATGCCGGTCCCTCCACCCACCGCCGCGACCCGCTGGCGCTGCACCCTGTGCGGCAACCTGACCCGGTTCGACGTGACGCGCACCAGCCGGGTGGTGGAGTACGTGCACCTGGACCTCGCCGGTGAGCCCAGCGTGGAGGAGACCGAGGTCGTCAGCGAGGCCGTGGAGTCGGTGCGCTGCCGCTGGTGCAACGCGGTGGACCAGGTCGAGCTGGTGGACCGCCCCGGCGCCCAGGTCTGACGGACGGGCGGGTGTGAGCGGTGCAGGAACGGACGGGTGGCGAACCGGCCACCCCGGCGGAGCCGGGCGGCGGTGAGGGCGCGGAGGCCGAGGCGCTCGACCGGCCGCTGCCCGAGCGGGTGCGGCGCCGGGTGGTGGCGTTCACCGGCGACGCCCTGGGCGGGCTGACCGTCGCGGAACTGCCCGCACCCCTGCGCCAGTACGCCCGCTTCACACCCGCGCGCCGGGCCAAGTACGGCGGCAACGCGATGGCGGCGGCGCTGGCCGCTGACACGGTCTTCCGGCAGCGCATCGCCGGCCGGTTCCGCGAGCTGGAACCGGAGCTGGCACGGGCCGTCGAGGGCGGGGCACCGCCGGCCGCGGCCGACCCGGTGGACGTGGCTGCCGCGGCGTACGTGCTGCGTCCCGACGGCTGGGTGAAGCTGGTCGCCGCCGCGAGCGAGGAGGCGCAGCGCGCCGAGGCCGAGCGGGCCGGTGAGGAGGCCCAGCGGGAACTGGCCCGGCTGCGCGAGGAACTGGACCACGCGCGGACCGCCGCCCGCGAGGAGACCGAGCGCTACCGCACCGAACTCGACGCCGCACGCAAGGAGTCGGACGCACTGCAGCGCCGGCTGCGCAGCGCGCTCAGCGACGTCAAGCGCGGCGAGGCGGAGGTCCGCAGGACACGCGCGCTGCTGGAGGAGGCCCAGGCGGGCGCGGCCACGCACAAGGCGGCGGCCGACAGTGAGGCGCGCCGGCTGAGGACCCGCCTCGCGGAGGCCGAGGGTGCGCTGGAGAGCAGCCGCCGCGCGGTGCGCGAGGGGCGCAGCGTGGAGGACATGCGGGTGCGCCTGCTGCTGGACACGGTGCTGGACGCGGCCCAGGGGCTGCGTCGCGAGCTGGCGCTGCCCCCGGCCGCGCTGCATCCGGCGGACACCGTGGACGCGGTCGAGCCCGGCCGCATGACGCCGAAGGACATCGCCCGGCGTGCGCTGTCGGAGGACGACCCGGCGCTGCTCGACCAACTCCTCGCACTGCCGCAGGTGCACCTGCTGGTCGACGGCTACAACGTCACCAAGACCGGTTATCCGACACTGCCGTTGGAAAAGCAACGACTGCGGCTTCTGGGTGGTTTGTCGGTGCTCGCCGCGCACTCCGGCGCCGAGGTCACCTGCGTCTTCGACGGTGCGGAACTGGTGGCACCGGTACTGCTCGCACCACCTCGGGGCGTAAGGGTCCTTTTCAGCAAACCGGGGCAGACCGCCGACGAGTTGATCCGCCGGCTCACCCGTGCCGAGCCCGAGGGGCGTCCCGTGGTGGTCGTCTCCACCGACCGGGAGGTGGCAGACGGGGTCGCCGCCGCCGGGGCGCGGCCGGTCGCATCGGCCCTGCTTCTCAAGCGACTTGCCCGGACCTGAGGCCTCCGCGGGTCTACGCAGGGTCAGGCGGCGGTCGCTGCCAGTGCGGTGAAGGTAAAGGATCTGCTCGCGCAACGAGATTTTGCCCGGGAGGATTTGATGCCTGGGTGGCACGTGGCTATGGTCAGGGCTCGAACCTTCGCGCGGTCGATCACTCATCCGGGGTGTCAGCGGAGGAACCGCCGATTCCGTGGTGTGTACACGGAGCCGGGAGTGACGTCCCCCAACACTCCGGCAGGCGGCTGAGGAAGAAGGAGCTCGCCCGAGTGGCGTCCCACCGTCGTCCCAAGCAGCCCAGCCGTGCCCGTGCGACCGTTCTCACTGCGACCGCCGCGGCAGCTGTGGCCCTCTCCACCCAGGCGGCCTCGGCGGATCCCGCGCCGGACCCGAACAAGAAGGGCGTGCAGGCAGAGGTCGACCGCCTGCACGAGGAGGCGACCCAGGCGACGGAGAAGTACAACGGCGCCAACGAGAAGGCCAAGAAGCTCCAGAAGCAGGTCGACCGCGTCCAGGACACCGTGGCCCGCGGCCAGGGTGAACTCAACGACATGCGCAACGCCCTCGGTGCCGTGGCCACCGCCCAGTACCGCAGCGGCGGCGTCGACCCGACAGTGCAGCTGATCCTCTCCGCCGACCCGGACGAGTACCTGGCGAAGGCGGCGACGCTCGACCAGCTCAGCAGCAAGCAGCTCGGCGCCCTGCAGAAGATCCAGACCAAGCAGCGCACGCTGGAGCAGCAGCGCAAGGAGGCCGGCGAGAAGCTCAAGGAACTCGCCGACACCCGCAAGGAACTCGCGGCCAAGAAGTCCGAGATCCAGGGCAAGCTCGCCAAGGCGCAGCGCCTGCTGAACACCATGACGGCGAAGGAGAAGGCCGCCGCGGCGGCCGAGAAGGCAGCCGAGGACGCGCGGGCCACCCGCAGCAGCGCCAGCGCCCGCACCGAGCTGGGCAACCAGGCCGGCGCGTCGCAGCGCGGCAGCGGCGCCCTGAGTGCGGCCCAGTCCAAGGTCGGCTCGCCCTACGTGTGGGGCGCCACCGGCCCCAACTCCTTCGACTGCTCGGGCCTGACGTCCTGGGCCTTCAACCAGGCCGGCGTCTCCATCCCGCGCACCTCGCAGGCACAGGCCAACGCCGGTACCCGGATCAACTCCATGAGCGACCTGCGCCCCGGCGACCTGGTGCTGCTGCGCAGCGACCTCAGCCACGTCGGCTTCTACGCCGGCAACGGCCAGATGCTGCACGCCCCGAAGCCCGGCGCCAACGTCCGCTACGAGTCCATCAGCGGCAGCGGCATGCCGTTCATGTGGGGCGTCCGCATCGGCTGACGTACCGCCGACCGGTCCGGGCTGCCACCGGCCCGGGCCGCGACCGGGCCGGAATCCACCGGCCGTCGCGCCGCCACACTCCTCCCTACGGGTGATTCCGCACCGCCGTGACTGACCGCGTCGCGGCGGTGACCTGCGCCCGGGACGCTGTGTCACATTCCGTGCCGCCGAGGGTTCTTGGTGCTGGTGTGACGCCGGGGCTACTGTCTGCGAGCGCAGTCCCCGAACGGGGAGGCGTCAGCGGAAGGAGCGCGGACAACCGTGGCGACGCACCGGTCCAATCGGCACATCTCGCCGCCCGGCCTCGGCCGTGGTGCCCGGGTCACCGCCCTGTCGGCGGCTGCGGGAGCGGCTGCCGTGATCACGGCCGTCCCGGCTCTCGCCGACCCCGCGCAGCCCACGGTGGAGTCCGCCGGTACGCGCGTGGACCAGCTCTACGCGGAGGCCGAACGCGCCACCGAGAAGTACAACGCCACCGCCGAGAAGGTCGACGAGCTGCGCGAACAGGTCGAGCGCGCCCAGGACCGGGCCGCCCGCGGCCAGGCCGCCGTCAACCGGATGCGCGGCGCGCTGGCCGCTGTGGCCGGCGCCCAGTACCGCTCCGCCGGGCTCGACCCGACGGTCGCGCTGATCCTCTCGGAGAACCCCGAGGACTACCTGGACAAGGCCGCGACGCTCGACCGGATCAGCAACCGGCACTCCGGCAAGCTCCGCGAACTCCTGCGCGCTCAGCGCTCCCTGGCCCAGCAGCGGACCGAGGCGGGCACGAAGCTCACCCAGCTGGAGCACCACGGCAAGGAACTCCAGCGGCACAAGAAGGCCGTGCAGAGCAAGCTCGGCGCCGCCCGCCGGCTGCTCAACCGGCTGACGCCCGAGGAGCGTTCCGACCGCGAGCGCGCCTCCCGCAGCGGAACCCGCCCCGACGGTGTGCTGCCGGACGCCTCGCAGGCGCCCTCCGGCCGGGCCGGGGCGGCGGTGGCCGCCGCGCGCGGTGCCGTCGGCCGCCCCTACGTGTGGGGCGCCGCCGGGCCCAGCGCCTTCGATTGCGCCGGGCTCACCCAGTGGGCGTACGCCCAGGCCGGGGTGTCGGTGCCGCGCACCTCGCAGGGCCAGGCCCACGCGGGCCGCCGGGTGCCGCTCTCCCAGGCCCAGCCGGGCGACCTCGTCGTCTACCGCGGCGACGCCAGCCATGTGGCGATGTACGTGGGCAACGGCCAGGTCGTGCACGCGCCCTACCCGGGCGCGCAGGTGCGGTACGACCCGGTCAACATGATGCCGGTGAGCGCGGTCAGCCGGCCCTGACCGGCCGGGCCCAGGAGCCCGCCGGCCGCCCGTCGCCGTACGATCGTCCCGTGGCGGGACGCGGCTGGGCGACGCGGCCGTGGGCGGCGGCCGTCCTCGCGGCCCTGCTGGCGCTGCCCGCCGCCTGCGCCGCCCCTGCCCCGGTGCCCGCGCCGCGCGAGGAACTGGGACAGCTGCTGGCACGGCAGTCGGCCGCGGTCACCGCGGGTGACCGCGACGCCTACCTCGCCGAGATCGACCCGGCGGCGACCGGCTACGCGGCGCTGCGCCGCCAGGCCTTCGACAACCTGCGCGCCCTCCCGCTGGAGCAGTGGTCCTACCGCCTGCTGTCGGTGCACCCACTGCCCGAGGACGGCGACCGCGCGGTGGTCCGGGCGGAGCTGAGCCACCGGCTGCGCGGCCACGACCGCACCCCCGTCACAGACGAGGAGCAGTGGGACGCGGTCCGCCGCGGTGACCGCTGGTACCTGAGCGGGGAACGGGACGGAAGCGCCCGCCAGCTGTGGGAGCAGGGCGCGTTGACCGTGCAGCGGGGCAGCCGCAGCCTGGTGCTCGGCGTCGGGCGGGACCGTGCCTCGCTGCGCGAGCTGGCCGCCGAGGCCGACCGCGCGGTGCCCGCCGTGGACGCGGCATGGAAGCGGCCCTGGACGCGCCGGGTCGTGGTGCTGGCGCCCGCCGGAGTCAACGAGATGGCCGAGCTGCTCGGTGCGCCGCCCGCCGACTACCGCGGCATCGCCGCCGTCACCACCAGCGCGGGCGACCCGGGCGCGCACGCCGAGCGCGGGGACGGCACGGCCCGGCACCGGGCATCCGCCGACCCCGGCCCGACGTCCGGCCCGGCGCCGGCGGTCCGTGTGCTGGTCAACCCAGGCGCGTACGGCGCGCTCAGCGCGGAGGGGCGCCGGGTCGTGATGACCCACGAGGTGACGCACGCCGCCACCCGGGGCGCCACCACCGCCGCCACGCCGCTGTGGCTCTCCGAGGGCTTCGCCGACTGGGCCGGATACCTCGGCACCGACCGCACCCCGGAGCAGGCCGCCCCGGAACTGGCCCGCGAGGTGCGCGCCGGCCGGGTGCCCCGGCAACTGCCCTCCGACGAGGACTTCACCTTCGGCCGGTCCGCCGCCGAGCTGGCCCTCGCCTACGAGGGCGGGTGGCTGGCCTGCCTGCTCATCGCCCGCGACTGGGGCCCGAAGGCGCCCGGAGACCTCTACCGGGCGATGGGCGGGCAGAGCGCGGACGCGGCGCTGCGCGAGGTGCTGGGCGTCGGCGAGGCCGAGTTCACCGCTCGCTGGCGCGACCACCTGCGGGCCGAACTCGGCGGCTCACCGGCGCGGCGACCGCAGGGCTGAACACGCGGGCTCCGCCGTGCCCGGCCCCGCCCGGACCCGGTTCCGGGCGGTCCCCGGCCGTCACCGTGCTGCGCCACAGCGCCGCACCGGCCAGCAGCGAGGCGGCCACCAGCAGCCCGTTCCGCACCACCAGCAGTGTCACGCCGACCGCGTCGCTCGCCACCACGTGCCCGAAACCGAGCGGGAACTCCAGCAGCGTGAAGAAGGTCGCGGCCAGCACCAGCAGGGCCGGTCCCCGCATGTGCCACGAACGCAGCGCCAGGCACACCGCGGCCAGGCCCACCAGCCACAGCAGGTACTGCGGGCTGAGCACACGGCTGGTGGTGGTGAACAGCAGCACCGCGGTGAACGCCGCGTCGGCGGGAGTGGCCGCCGTCCAGCGCCGGGCCCGCAGCCGCCACCACAGCAGCCAGCCGAAGGCGAGGGCCGTCAGTACCAGCGACCCCGCCGCGACCGCCTCCACGTGCGGGCCGAGGAACTCCATCGACCCGTAGTGCAGCCTCACCTCCCCCTCCCAGCCGAACTGCCGGGCGACGTGCAGTACCAGCGCGCCCAGCGACTCCACCTCCACACCGCGGTCCCGCTGCGCCGTCAGGAAGTCCAGCGCGCCCGGCATCGCCGCGGTGAACAGTGCCGTGAGCAGCACCCCGGTGGCCAGCGCCGCCAGCCACGCCGCGCGGGTCGCCCGGCCGCGCGGCGTGCCGACCAGGATCAGCGCCGGCCACACCTTCAGCAGCGCGCCGAAAGCGGCCAGCGCGCCCGCGGCACGGGGGTGCCGGGCAGCGGTGAGCAGCGCGGCCACCGCCACCGCCGTCACCATCACGTCGTACCGGGCGAAGGCTGTCGGCCCCAGCAGCGGCACCCCGGCCACCCACACCCAGGCGCCCGCCACGCTGCGCCCGGCGCCGCGCCCGGCGCGCAGCAGCGCGGCGAACACCGCCGCGTCGGTGAGCAGCGCCAGGACGAAGAACGCCGCCGGGTAGGACAGGAACGGCAGCAGGGCGGGGGCGAGCACGGGCAGCGCGGCGCCCGGCGGGTACTGCCACGTCACGTCGTCCAGCGGGAAGCTGCCCGTGCGCAGCACCTCGTACCAGTTCCGGTAGATCACCGACACGTCGGTGGTGACGTCCGGGCCCGGCAGGGTCAGCACGTGGAACACCAGGAGCAGCAGCAGGACGCGGGTGGCGGCCCAGACGAGGCAGGCGGTCCGGGCGGTGGGGGGCGCACGCATGACCCGACCGTACGCTGCGCGCCCGGCCACCCGGTACTGTCGTCGCCGATGTACGAGACGATGCGCAAGACGCTGATTGTCACCAACGACTTCCCGCCCCGCCCCGGCGGCATCCAGGCGTTCCTGCACAGCTTGGCGCTGCGGCTGGACCCGGACCGGGTGGTCGTCTACGCCTCGACGTGGAACCGGACCGCCGAGGGGCGCGCGGAGACGTCGCGGTTCGACGCCGAGCAGCCTTTCGCGGTGGTGCGCGACCGCGCCACGATGCTGCTGCCCACCCCGCGCGCGACCCGCCGCGCGGTGGGACTGCTTCGGGAACACGGCTGCACCGCGGTGTGGTTCGGCGCGGCGGCACCGCTGGGCCTGATGGCCCCCGCGCTGCGGGACGCCGGGGCGGAGCGGATCATCGCGACGACCCACGGCCACGAGGCGGGCTGGGCCCAGCTGCCGGGCGCCCGGCGGCTGCTGCGCCGGGTCGGGGACGGGGTGGACACCGTCACCTACCTCGGTGAGTACACCCGCTCCCGGATCGCCCCGGCGCTCTCCCCGGCGGCGGCCGACCGGATGGTCCAACTGCCGCCCGGCGTCGACGAGAAGACCTTCCACCCGGGTTCCGGCGGCGACCGGGTGCGGGCCCGGCTGGGCCTGAGCGAGCGCCCGGTCGTGGTGTGCGTCTCCCGCCTCGTCCCGCGCAAGGGCCAGGACACCCTGATCCGCGCGCTGCCGCGGGTCCTGTCCGAGGTGCCCGACACCGTGCTGCTCGTCGTCGGCGGGGGCCCCTACGAGGGCGAGCTGCGGCGCCTGGCGTCCACGACGGGCGTGGCCGACGCCGTCCGGTTCACCGGGTCGGTGCCGTGGGCGGAGCTGCCCGCCCACTACGGGGCCGGCGACGTCTTCGCCATGCCCTGCCGGACCCGCCGCGGCGGCCTCGACGTCGAGGGGCTGGGCATCGTCTACCTGGAGGCGTCCGCCACCGGCCTACCGGTGGTCGGCGGCGACTCCGGCGGCGCGCCCGACGCGGTGCTCGACGGCGAGACCGGCTGGGTGGTTCGCGGCGGCGACGCCGAGCAGACCGCGGACCGGCTGGTCAGCCTGCTGCGCGACCCGGAACTGCGGCAGCGCATGGGACGGCGCGGTCGGCAGTGGGTCGAGGAGCGCTGGCGCTGGGACCTGCTGGCCGAACGGCTCCGCGCCCTGCTGTGACGCCGTCAGGTCGGGTCCGGCCGCGACCGGACCCGCCCCGCCCACCGCTGAGTCCGCCCCCGTGCGACTCAGCGGTGGGCGGGGCGGTGGTCAGTACGCGAACGTCCTGCCCGTGCAGGTCCGAGCGCCGCGGGTGACGCAGCCTCAGGAGTGGGGCGGGACGCCGTCAGGAGTAGAGGGCTTCGATCTCCTGTGCGAAGTCCTTCACGACCACGTTGCGCTTGAGCTTCAGCGACGGCGTGACATGCCCGGACTCCTCGCTGAACTGGGCGTCCAGCACCCGGAACTTGCGCACCGACTCGGCGCGCGACACGGCGGCGTTGCCGTCGTCCACCGCGCCCTGCACCGCGGCGAGCAGATCGGCGTCGGCGAGCAGTTCGGCGTGTGAGAGCTTGTCCTTGCCGTGCTCGGCCGCCCAGCGCGGCAGGAACTCCTCGTCCAGGGTGATCAGGGCGGCCACGAACGGCCGCCCGTCGCCGACCACCATGCACTCGCCGACCAGCGCGTGGGCGCGGATGCGGTCCTCGATGACCGCCGGGGCGACGTTCTTGCCGCCCGCCGTCACCAGGATCTCCTTCTTGCGCCCGGTGATGGCGAGATAGCCGTCCTCGTCGAGTGTGCCGATGTCACCGGTGTGGAACCAGCCGTCGGCGAGTGCCTCGTCGGTGGCGGCCTTGTTGTTCCAGTAACCGGTGAACAGGTGGTCGCCGTGCAGCAGCACCTCGCCGTCGTCGGCGATCCGCACCACCGAGCCCGGCAGCGGCTGGCCGACCGTGCCGATCTTCTGCCGGTCCCACGGGTTGAAGCCCGTCGCCGCGCAGGTCTCGGTCAGTCCGTAGCCCTCCAGCACGGTGAACCCGATGCCGCGGTAGAAGTGGCCCAGGCGCTCGCCGAGCGCCGCGCCGCCGGAGATGGCGTGCGTCGCGCGGCCGCCCAGTACCGCGCGGAGCTTGGAGAAGACGAGCTTGTCGAACAGCTTGTGGGTGAGTTTCAGCCGCAGCGACGGCCCGGCGGGGTCGTCCATGGCCCGGCTCCACGCGATCGCGGTGGCCGACGCCCGGTCGAAGATCTTGCCCTTGCCGTCGGCCTGCGCCTTGGCCCGCGCCGAGTTGTAGACCTTCTCGAAGACGCGCGGCACGCCGAGCACGATGGTCGGCTGGAACGAGGCCAGCTCGTCGGTGAGGTTCTTCACGTCGGGCACGTGGCCCAGGCGGATCGGTGCCATCACCGCCGCCAGCTGCACCATGCGCCCGAAGACGTGCGCGGCCGGGAGGAACAGCAGGACCGAGGACTCCCCGGTACGGAACAGCGGGCGCAGCCGCTCCACGACGTTGCCGCACTCGGCGAAGAACGAACGGTGCGTCAGCACGCAGCCCTTGGGGCGCCCGGTGGTGCCGGAGGTGTAGACGATGGTGGCCGGGGAGTCGGCGTGGGCGGTCGAGCTGCGCTCGTCCACCGTCTCCTCGCTGATCTCCGCGCCGGCCGCCCCCAGCTCGGCCACGGCGCCGTCGTCGATGGTCCACACCCGGCGCAGCTCGGACAGCTCGGCGGACACGGACGCGACGCACTCGGCGTGCGCGGCGGTCTCCACCAGGATGGCGACGGCCCCCGAGTCACCGAGGATCCAGGCCACCTGCTCGGGGGAGCTGGTCTCGTAGACCGGCACGGTCACCCCGCCGGCGCTCCAGATGGCGAAGTCCAGCAGCGTCCACTCGTAGCGGGTGCGCGACATCAGTGCGACGCGGTCGCCCGGCTGCACACCCGCCGCGATCAGCCCCTTGGCGGCGGTGCGGACCTCGGCGAGGAACTCCCTGGCCGTCAGGTCCTGCCAGCCGCCACCGGCGGTGCCGGGGGCCTTGCGGGCGATCACCGCCACATCGGAGTGCTGGACGGCGTTCCGACGGATCAGATCAGTCAGGTTTCCGTCCGCGGGGACCTCGTACAGGGCCGGAAGGCTGAACTCGCGCAAGACTGCTGCTCCTCATCGGCGCCGGAACGGGGGCCGCTGCGGGTCGGCCTCCGTTGGCTCGCCCCTGGGCGTTCGCGGCCCCGGGGGTGGACGGCCCGGACGTTACCCATCGGTATGGCCGTCGGTACAGGGGGAAAGGCCAGATGTTCGCTGTGTCACATATGCCCGGGAGGCGAGTCGCCCCCAGTCGCCCCCCAAAGGGCCGCCTGGGACAGCCCCCTGGTGAGAACCCTAGTCCACCGTCCCCCTGACCTGGAAGCGACCGCCTTCCGCCCCCGACCGGCGCCTCCCCGGCGCGCCGCTGCACCTCCCGGCGCACAGTCGCACCCCGGCGCCCCCGCGGCTGCCACCGTCTCCCACCGGGACCGCTGGGCGGAGCCTTAGGCTGACCGCATGCCTGGGACACGGATTCATGTGGTCAGTGATGTGCACGGCAACGCCGAGGACCTCGCACGGGCAGGCGACGGCGCGGACGCGCTGATCTGCCTGGGCGACCTGATCCTCTTCCTGGACTACGCCGACCACTCGCGCGGCATCTTCCCCGACCTGTTCGGCGAGGAGGCGGCCGACCGCATCGTGGAACTGCGCACCGCACGCCGCTTCACCGAGGCCCGGGAGTTCTCCCGCAGCCTGTGGTCCGGCATGGACCGGGCCGCCGCGATCGAGAGCGCCGTACGCAAGCAGTACGCGGAACTCTTCGCCGCCTTCCCCGACCCGACGTACGCCACCTACGGCAATGTCGACATACCCCGGCTGTGGCCCGAGTTCACCGAGGACGGCACCACGGTGCTCGACGGGACGACCGCCGTCATCGGTGGACTCACCGTCGGCTTCGTCGGCGGCGGTCTGCGCACGCCGATGAACACGCCCTTCGAGATCGACGACGACGTCTACGCGGAGAAGGTCGCCGCGCTCGGCCCGGTCGACGTGCTCTGCTCGCACATCCCGCCGGACGTCCCCGAGCTGTGCTACGACGTCGTCGCGCGCCGGTTCGAGCGCGGTAGCGCCGCACTGCTCGACGCCATCCGGGAGGTGCGCCCCCGCTACGCCCTGTTCGGCCACGTGCACCAGCCGCTGGCCCGCCGTATGCGGGTCGGCGCCACCGAGTGTGTCAACGTCGGCCATTTCGCGTCCCACGGGCGGCCCTTCGTCCTGGAGTGGTGACGGCCGCCCGCCCGCAGCGCGGTAGCCTCGGGAACGCAGGCGGGACGCGGTGCGCGGGGCGCACCCGGCGTCCGCGCGCTTCAGACCACAGCTTGAGACCACAGCGGCACACACGGGTTCAGCGGAGGAGCCAGGGCGATGGCGGAACACACCAGGTCGAGCATCACGATCGACGCGGCACCGGCCGAGGTCATGGACGTGATCGCCGACTTCGCCCGTTACCCGGAGTGGACGGGAGAGGTGAAGGAGGCCGAGGTGGTCTCCACCGACGAGCACGGGCGCGCCCAGCAGGTGAGGCTGCTGCTCGACGCGGGAGCCATCAAGGACGAGCACACCCTCGGCTACGAGTGGCCCGCCCCCGGCGAGGTCCGCTGGTCGCTGGTGAAGTCGCAGATGCTGCGCGCGCTGGACGGGGCCTACCTGCTGAAGCCGCTCGACGGCGGCGCCCGCACCGAGGTCACCTACCAGCTCACCGTGGACGTCAAGATCCCCATGCTCGGCATGATCAAGCGCAAGGCGGAGAAGGTCATCATCGACCGCGCGCTGGACGGGCTGAAGAAGCGGGTCGAGTCCGGCGCCGCCACCGGCAAGGCCTGAGGTGCCGCCCGCCCCCGGTCCGCGCGTCGTACTCGTCACCGGGACCGGCGGCGCGGGACGCACCACGGTCGCCGCCGCCACCGCGCGCGCCGCCGCGGCCGACGGGCGGCGCACCGCGCTGATCAGCGCCGACCGGAGGGCCGCGGACGGCGAAGGCTTCACGGCCGTGGCCGTCGACCCCGCCGCCACGTTCCGCGCCCACGCCCTCGGCCTGCAGTCCCGCGGCGCCTCGCTGCTCGACCTGCTGGGCTCGCAGCCGCTGGACGAGGACGAACTCACCGAACTCCCCGGCGCCGCCGACTTCGCGCTGCTGCGGGCCCTGCTCGCCACCCACCGCGACGGGGAGCACGAGGTGCTCGTCGTGGATCTGCCGCCGGCGCCGGACGCCGTGCGGCTGCTCGCACTGCCGGAGCAACTGCGCCGCTACCTGACCCGCCTGCTGCCCGCCGAGCGCCAGGCCGCCCGCGCCCTGCGGCCGGTGCTGGCCCAGCTGGCCGGGGTGCCGATGCCGGCCCGCCGCCTCTACGAGGCTGCCGAGCGGTGGCACGGCGAACTCGCCGCGGTGCAGGACGTGCTGTACGCCGACGGCACCTCGGCGGTGCTGGTCACCGAGCCCGGGCCGGCCGCCGCCGGGGCGGTGGCCGAAGCCCGCCAGGGCCTCGCGCTGCTGGGCCTGCCGGTCGACGCGGTGCTCGCCAACCGGATGCTGCCGGAGGTCTCGCCCGACCCCTGGCTGGTCGCCCTCCAGGAGGAGCAGCGCCGCGCGCTCAAGGAACTCGCCGGAACGCTCGGCCCGGTGCCGCTGGTGGAGCTGCCGCACCTGGGGCCGCCGCCCGCCGGCACCGGTGCGCTGGCCGCGCTCGGGGTGCCGCCCCTCGCCGACCCGGCCCCGCGTCCCGAGGCCCGGGTGGTGGACCGGCTCGCCGAGGACGGCGAGCTGGTGTGGCGGCTGCCGCTGCCCGGAGCGGTGAAGGAGGAGCTGCAGCTCGTCCGCCGCGGCGACGAGGTGATCGTCACCGCCGGGCCGTTCCGCCGCGCGCTGCTGTTGGACGCGGCACTGCGCCGCTGCAGCGTGGCCGGCGCCCGGCTGGCCGACGGGGAGCTGTCGGTACGCTTCGTGCCCGACCCCGGACTGTGGCCCGACGGCGACTGACCGGTACTGTCGAAGAGGTACATCCCGCTCGCGCCCGCAGGAGTCCGCCATGAGCGATGCCACCGATCCCACCGACGCCTGGGCCGACGCCTGCGCCGAGGATCTCGCCGCCGAGCAGGCGCGCCGCCGTGAGCGCTACGGCACCCCGCCCGGCAGTGCGGCGGAGGAGCTGCGCAAGCTCGCCGACACCGTGGCGCAGCGGATCGCCGATCTCGCCGGTCCGCTCACCGGGTCCGCTGCCGGATCGGTCGCCGCGCAGTCCGCGGCGCAGTCCGCCGAGCGGGCCGCCCGGCAGTTCGCGGAAGGCGCGCGGGCTGTCGTGGAGCCGGTCGTCGAACGCAACCCGCAGGTGTTCCAGCACCTCTCCGCGGCCGGTTCCGAGCTGCTGGCCGCCTACCGCGCCGCGGTCAGCGGCCACGAGCAGCGCTGGACCCGCGGCGACCGGCCCGAGACCACCCCGGTCGACACCGCAGACCCCGCAGGCCCCGCTGAGGCGGCAGACCCCGCAGACCCCGCAGAGGCAACGGACCCCGCGGGCCGCGCCGGTGACCAGCCTGCCGCCGGGGACGCCGCGCAGGACAAGCGGAACGACGGCGACCGCGAAACCGGCCGAGGCCGGGGCGAGGACGGCCCTGCCGGTACCGAGCGCATCGATCTCGACTGAGGCCGGGTCGGCGGCCTCAGCGGGGCCCGGCTGAGGCCCCGCCGCGGTCCCGAAGCGGCGCGGGAGCCCTTCCGCCCTCCGGTACGGTGTTCCCACAGCGGGGACCGAGCGAGTAACTGAGGGACATATGGGACTCACCATTGGCGTCGACATCGGCGGTACGAAGGTGGCCGCCGGCGTGGTCGACGAGGACGGCAACATCCTCAAGACCAGCAGGGTGCCCACCCCCCAGACAGCCGAGGGCGTGATCGACGGCATCGCCAACGCGGTCCGCGAGGCCAGTGCCGAGTACACGGTCGACGCGGTCGGCATCGGCGCACCCGGTTACGTCGACGACAAGCGTGCCACCGTGCTGTTCACGCCGAACCTCAGCTGGCGGCACGAGCCGCTGAAGGACCGCGTCGAACAGCGCATCGGCCTGCCCGTCGTCATCGAGAACGACGCCAACGCGGCGGCCTGGGGCGAGTACCGCTTCGGTGCCGGACAGGGCCACGGCGACGTCGTGTGCATCACGCTCGGCACGGGCCTGGGCGGCGGCATCATCATCGGCGGGCGGCTGCACCGCGGCCGGTTCGGAGTGGCCGCGGAGTTCGGCCACATCCGCATGGTGCCCGACGGCCTGCTGTGCGGCTGCGGCAACCAGGGCTGCTGGGAGCAGTACGCCTCCGGCAGCGCCCTGGTGCGTTACGCCCGGCAGCGGGCGGCGGCCACGCCGGAGAACGCGGGCATCCTGCTGGGGCTCGGCGACGGCACCCCCGAGGGCGTCCAGGGCAAGCACGTCAGCTCGGCCGCCCGTCAGGGCGACCCGGTGGCGATCGACTCCTTCCGGGAGCTGGCACGCTGGGCCGGCGCGGGCCTGGCCGACCTGGCCTCGCTGTTCGACCCGGGCGCGTTCATCGTCGGCGGCGGCGTCTCCGACGAGGGCGAGCTGGTGCTCGACCCCATTCGGAAGTCCTACCGCCGCTGGCTCGTCGGCGGCCACTGGCGTCCCCAGGCGCAGGTGCTCGCCGCCCAGCTCGGCAACAAGGCGGGCCTGGTCGGTGCCGCCGACCTCGCCCGTCAGGGCTGACCCGCCCCCGTCAGGGCCGCCCGGTCAACCGCCGGCCAACCGCCCGGCCCGCCCTTCGAGCGGACCTGGCGGGAGGCCCGGCGGTGCGCTGCGGCACGGGGTCCGGGCCGTTAGCGTGGGGCCATGACGCCGCTCGCCGACCTGCCCGCGTCCCGCACCGACCCCGACGGCTCCGCCGTGGTCCGCGTGCTCAGCTACAACATCCGTTCCATGCATGACGACGTGGGGGCGCTGGCCCGGGTCATCCGGGCCTGCGCCCCGGACGTCGTCTGCGTGCAGGAGGCGCCGCGGTTCTTCCGGTGGCGCAAGCACGCCGCCCGCCTGTGCCGGCTGACCGGGCTGTTCCACGTCACCGGCGGCGCCACCGCCAACGGCACCATGATCCTTGCCTCGCTGCGCGCCTCCGTGGACCGCACTGAGGACGTGCTGCTGCCGCAGACCCCCGGCCTGCACCGGCGGGGCTTCGCCACCGCGGTGCTGCGGTTCGGCGAGAGCACCCGTCTGGCCGTCGTCAGCTGCCACCTCAGTCTGCAGAAGGACGAGCGGCACGCCCAGGCAGGCATGCTGCTGGGCCGGCTCGCGGCGACCGACCCGCTGTGCGCGGTCGCCGCCGGGGACCTCAACGAGCGTCCCCAGGGCCGTGCGTTCAGGCGGCTGACCTCCGAACTCCAGGACTGCTGGTCGGTCGCGCCCTGGGGCGGCGAGCTGACCTCGGAGCCGCGACGCCCGCACCAGCGCATCGACGCGGTGCTCACCCGGGGGCCGGTGGAGGTGCTGGGGTGCGGCGTGCCGACCGGGCTGCCCGGGATCACCGCGGCCGACCTGTGCGCGGCGACGGACCACCTGCCCGTCCTGGCCGCCCTCCGCGTGCCGCCGACCGCCGCCGCCACCACCGGCGGCGGTGAGGGCGGTCGGGCCCGGGAGCTGGGAAGTCAGTAGCGGTTGCTCTTGCGGATCGCCTCGCTGCGGGCGTACGCCACGTTGCCGTCCAGGCAGCGGCTGTCGCCCGCAAGGCCCTCGAATCGCCCCCGGGCCTCGGCCTCGACGGCCCGGCCCTCGGTGGTGTGGGTCCGTGCGCCGGAGTCGCGGCGCAGCAGCACCACGATCATCCAGCCCGTCAGCAGCGCTATCACCGAGAAGATCACCAGAAGATCCAACACGGCCGTTCCCCCGTCCGTCGAGATGTCCCCGTTCAAGAACCATCATCGCGCGGCGGGACGGCGGGGCGCATGTCCAGGTTCCGGCAGCGAACCGGCCCTCCTGGCTGCGTCAGACCACGGCGCCCCTGCCGGGGTCGTCAAACCCGTCGTCCTCCCGGCCGTCACGCATCCTGGCCACCAGCGTGCCGAACCCGCCGAGGAAACCGCCGATGCCCAGCGTGGTGATCCACCACGTCATGTCCAGCTGGAACAGCACGGTGCCGAACAGCAGCGCGGGCCCGCCCAGCACGGCCAGCCAGGCGAAGCGGGTGACCGTGTCGCCCCTCGGCGGGGGCGGCGGGTCGGGCGGCACGAAGTGGTCGTCCTCCTCGGAGGGCGGCGCCGGCTTCCAGTCCCGCGGACCGGTGCCCGCCGCGTACACCGTCAGGCTCCGCCGCGGCCCGTCCGGCCCGTCCTGCGCATCCCCGTCCTGCCCGTTCTGCCCGTCCTCGGTCTGGGCGGTCTGGGCGGTCTGGGCGTCCTGCGCGTCCCCGTCCCGCGCGTCGTCCCGCTCCAGGGTGTCGCCGTCCTGCGCGCCGCGGTCCAGGGTGTCCCCGTCCCGCGCGTCACCGTCCCGTCCGTCACCCCCCGCGTCGCCGCGGTCGGTGCGGGGAGCGTCGCCGGCCGTCCCGCGGCCGTCGTCCAGGCCCGGCGCGGAGCCCTCGCCGTGTACGGTGCGCCCGGCGTCCGGCGCTGAGCCGTCGCGGGCGGGCCCGGCGCCCGCCGGGCGGAAGCCGGGCGGGTCCGGCGGTTCCTCGCCGTAGCCGGCGACGATCTGCGCCCAGGCGGCGTCCTCGTCGAGGGGCTCGCGGCCGTCCCCCCGGCCCTGCTCACGCTCCGTCACGTGCCGTCTTCCTCGCTGCCAGCCGGCTGATGAATCCGTACGAGTCCGCGAAGATCCGCTCCGCGTCGTGGTCCAGCGTCGCCACGTGCAGGCTCCGCTCCAGGACCGTCTCGGTCACGTCCGTGGACGACACCGAGCTGAGCACCACCGCCGAGTCGGTCGGCGGCACCACGTGGTCCACCCGGCTGTGCAGCACCAGCAACGGCTGGGTGACCTGCGGCAGTTCGCTGCGCACCAGCTTGAAGAAGGCGTTCAGCGAGTGCGCCGCGTGCAGCGGCACCCGTTCGTAGGCGAGCTCCGTCGCGCCCTCCTTGGCGATGTCGTTCGCCACACCCTTGGTGGAGCGCACGAGGTGGCGCACCACCGGCAGGGCGAGCCCCTGTGCGCGGGGGAAGGTCATCCCCGGGTTGACGACCACCACGCCCTCCACCGCCGGCCCGTGCTTGGCGGCGAGCCGCAGAGCGAGGGCGCCGCCCATGGACAGGCCGCACACGAAGACCTGCTCGCACCGCTCGGTCAGGGCGCGCAACTCGTGGTCCACCGTGGCGTACCAGTCCTGCCAGCCGGTGACCTGCATGTCCTCCCACCGGGTGCCGTGCCCGGGCAGCAGCGGCAGCGACACCGTCAGCCCCCGGTCCGCCAGGTACTGCGCCCAGGGGCGCATGGACTGGGGCGTGCCGGTGAATCCGTGACAGAGCAGGACACCGATTTCTGAGCCTTCGTGGTGCATCGGTTCTGACCCGGGAAGCAGCGGCACCGTGGGGTCTCCGTTCGGACGGATGCGTGACAGGGGTCCTGCCACCCTACGCGGGCGGTCGGTCACCCGGTAGCCCGGTGGCCGGCCCGGGACCGGGCTGCCGGGCCGGGGGTGGGTCCGCCGACGCCCAGGGGCGCCGGCGGCGCGCAGGGGGATAAGGTTCTCGCGGTGAAACAGGAGGTTGGCGGTTGTTGTACGGAGCAATGAAGCTGTCGGTCGGAGGGTCGCTCAAGCTTGCCTTCCGGCCCTGGGTCGAGGGGCTGGAGAACATTCCCGCCGACGGCCCGGCGATTCTGGCGAGCAATCACCTGTCCTTCTCGGACTCGTTCTTCCTGCCGGCCGTTCTGGACCGCAAGGTCACGTTCGTGGCGAAGGCCGAGTACTTCACCTCCCCGGGGGTCAAGGGGAAGTTGACCGCAGCCTTCTTCAAGGGCGTCGGCCAGCTTCCCGTGGACCGCTCGGGCGCACGGGGAGCGGCGGAGGCGGCGATCAGGAGCGCGGCGCAGGTCCTCGACCGCGGTGAGCTGTTCGGCATCTACCCCGAGGGCACCCGCTCGCCCGACGGGCGGCTGTACCGGGGCAAGCCCGGAGGCCTGGCCCGCATCGCCCTGGCCACGGGCGCGCCCGTGGTGCCGGTGGCGATGATCGACACGGAGAAGATCCAGCCGCCCGGCAAGGTGGTGCCCAAGCTGATGCGGCCCGGTATCCGGATCGGTGCCCCGCTCGACTTCAGCCGCTACCACGGCATGGACGGCGACCGCTTCATCCAGCGCTCCCTCACCGACGAGGTCATGTACGAGATCATGAAACTCTCCGGTCAGGAGTACGTCGACATGTACGCCACCGCCGCCAAGCGGCAGATCGCGGAGGCCGCCAAGAAGCGGGCCGAGGAGGAGAAGGCTGCCGCCAGGGAGGCGGAGAAAGCCGGGCGGGCGGACATAAGTCCCGTCTGAGCCGGTGGTTCGCAGGGGGAACGGGGAACGGGGGGCCAGCATGGCCGGCAGAGCACCGCAGGCGGCACGGCGACCGCAGCGCATGTCCGTTGAGCAGCCGCTGTGGCGCGCCCTGACCGGGTACCGGCTGCTGACCCTGGTCTACGCCGTCGCCCTGTTCGGCTACAACCACGCCGACTACACCCGCCCCCTGGTCGGTGCGGTCTTCCTCACCTTCCTGGCCGGGTGGACGCTTGCCACCCTCGGCCGGGTCTCGTCGGCCGAGCGCTGCACCCGCCGCTTCCTGGCCTGCGACATCACCGTCGCCGTCACCGGCATCATGCTCAGCCGGCTGGCCGACCCGTCCGACGCGGTCGGCCCGACGCTGCCCTCGATCTGGGTCGCCGGGTCCGTGCTGGCGTTCGCCATCAAGGGCGGCTGGCGCTGGGCGGCGGGTGCCTCGCTCGTCATCGGCGCGGCCAACGTCCTCGAACGCGGTGCCGTCTCCCGCGACACGGTGCACAACGTGCTGCTCGTGCTGGTGGCCAGCATCGCCATCGGCTACGTCGTCGAGGTCGCCCGGGCCAGTGAGCGCACCCTCGCCGAGGCGCTGCGCGTCGACGCGGCCACCCGCGAACGGGAGCGGCTGGCCCGCGACATCCACGACGGTGTGCTGCAGGTGCTGGCGATGGTGCAGCGGCGCGGCACGGCGCTGGGCGGTGACGCCGCCGACCTGGGCCGCCTCGCCGGTGAGCAGGAGGTCGCCCTGCGCACCCTGGTCGCCTCGGGCCCGCCGCCCGGCCCCGCTGCGGCGGATGCACCGCCCGGTCAGGGCGCCGCGGCCCTGCCGCCGCCCCGGGACGGCGGGGTCCGCGACCTGCGGGAGCTGCTCGCCGGGTACGCCGGTTCCGCCGTGTCGCTGTCCGCCCCGGGCGAGCCGGTGCCGCTGCCCGAACCGGCGGCCGGTTCGGTCGCGGCCGCCGTCGGCGCGGCCCTGGACAACGTCCGCGTGCACGCCGGGGACGGCGCCCGCGCCTGGATCCTCGTCGAGGACGAGGGCGACGCGGTGCTGGTCACGGTGCGCGACGACGGCCCCGGCATTCCGGCCGGCCGGCTGGCGGCGGCCGAGGCGGAGGGCCGGATGGGAGTGTCGCTGTCCATTCGCGGGCGGCTGGAGGAAGTGGGCGGAAGCGCCCGGTGGGAGTCCGTGCCCGGGCAGGGCACCGAAGTCGAGTTGAAGGTGCCCAGACATGACTGAGACGCACGGCACGCCGAACGCACGGACCGTACGGGTGATGGTCGTCGACGACCATCCGATGTGGCGGGACGCCGTCGCCCGAGACCTGGCCCAGGCCGGCTTCGACGTGGTGGCGACCGCCGGTGACGGCCCGCAGGCCGTGCGCCGGGCCGAGGCGGTCCGCCCCGACGTACTGGTGCTCGACCTCAACCTGCCCGGCCTGCCCGGCGTGGAGGTATGCAAGCGCCTGGTGGGGGAGGGCTCGACGCTGCGGGTGCTGGTGCTCTCCGCCAGCGGGGAGCACGCCGACGTGCTGGAGGCGGTCAAGTCCGGCGCCACCGGCTACCTGGTCAAGTCGGCCAGTACCGAGGAGCTGGTGGACGCGGTCCGCCGCACCGCCGCGGGCGACGCGGTCTTCACCCCCGGCCTCGCCGGCCTGGTCCTGGGCGAGTACCGGCGGCTGGCCGGAGAGGCACCGCCGCCCAGCTCGAACGGCCCGGCAGCGCCGCAGCTCACCGAGCGGGAGACCGAGGTGCTGCGGCTGGTCGCCAAGGGCCTGTCCTACAAGCAGATCGCCGAGCGGCTGGTGATCTCCCACCGCACGGTCCAGAACCACGTGCAGAACACCCTCGGCAAGCTCCAACTGCACAACCGCGTCGAGCTGGTGCGCTACGCGATAGAGCGCGGGCTCGACGACGACTGACGTCCGCTGGCGTAACGTGGCGCGGGGAACGATCACCTGCCAGGCAACGCGGAGAGGACACGCCATGCGGATCGGGGTACTGACCGGCGGCAGCGACTGCCCGGGACTGAACGCGGGCATCCGCGCCCTCGTGCGCAAGGGCGTCCAGGAGCACGGCGACTCCTTCGTCGGGTTCCGGGACGGGTGGCTGGGCGTCCTGGGGGACAACACCGTGCCGCTGGACATCCCCGCGGTCCGGGGCACCCTGCCGCGCGGCGGCACCATTCTCGGCTCGTCCCGCACCGACCCGGTCGCCGTGCCCGACGGCCCGGACCGCATCCGCCGCACGCTCGACGCCCACCGGCTCGACGCGCTGGTGGTGTTCGGCGGCATCAACACCCTCGCCCGGGCCGCCGTTCTCGCCGACCGCTACGGCATCCCCTGCGTGGGCGTGCCCAAGACCATCGACAACGACATCGCCGGCACCGACTACACCATCGGCTTCGACACCGCCGTCAACGTCGCGACCGAGGCCATCGACCGGCTGCACACCACCGCGGAGTCGCACAAGCGGGTGCTCGTGGTGGAGGTGATGGGCCGCAGCACCGGCTGGATCGCGGTGCACGCCGGTCTGGCCGGAGGGGCCAACTGCGTGCTCATCCCCGAGCGGCCCTTCGACCTGGACGAGGTCTGCGCGCATGTGACGTCCCGGTTCCGCGCCACCTACTCCCCGATCGTGGTGGTCGCCGACAGCGCGCAGCCCAGGGGCGGCGGTGTGGAGCTGGAGGGGCTGTCCGGCGTGGGGGAGTGGCTGGGCAACGCGATCGAGCACCGCACCGGCCACGAGGCGCGCACCACGGTGCTCGGCCACATCCAGCGCGGCGGCACCCCCAGCCCGCAGGACCGCTGGCTCGCCACCCGCTTCGGCCTGCACGCCGTCGACGCCGCGCACGACGGCGCCTGGGGCTCGATGGTCGCGCTGCGCGGCACCGACATCGTGCGTACCCCGCTCGCCGCTGCGGTGGCCGCACCCAAGTGCGTCGACGCCGCCCGCTACGCCGAGAACGAGATCTTCTTCGGCTGACCGAAGGCCGGACGCGGACCGGACGCGGACCGGACGCGGATCGGCCGCTCGGCGTCGTCCCTCCGGGCGCAGGCCCTATATTCGAGCTGTGCAGATCCTCGCCTTCGGAGTGCAGACCGACGAGAAGCCCCTCATCGAGCGGGCGTTCGCCGACCGACACCAGGTCCGCTGCCTTGACGTGTTCATGAACGGGGACACCGCGCCGATCGCCGCCGGCCACGAGGTCGTGAGCGTCAGCGTCAACGCCGAACTCGACGCGGACGTGCTGCGCACGCTCGCCGCGGGCGGCACCCGGATGATCGCCCAGCGGGCCACCGGCTTCAACAACATCGACCTGGACGCGGCGGCCGGACTCGGCTTCACCGTGGCCCGCGTCTCCTCCTACTCGCCCTACTCCGTCGCCGAGTTCGCCTGGACCCTGGCGATGGCCGTCAACCGCAGGATCGTCCGCGCCGCCCGCCGCACCCGCGAGTTCGACTTCCGGCTGGACGGGCTGCTGGGCCGCGACATGCACGGACGGACCGTCGGTGTGGTCGGCACCGGCAAGATCGGGGAGGCGTTCACCCGCATCGCGCACGGCTTCGGCATGCGCCTTCTCGGCTGGGACATCGCTGAGAACCCGGCCTGCCGCGCCCTCGGCATGGAGTACACCGGGCTGCCCGAGCTGCTCGCGCAGTCCGACCTGATCAGCCTGCACGTACCGCTGCTGCCGCAGACCCACCACCTGCTCGGCCGGGACGCCCTGCGCTCGATGAAGGACGACGCCATCCTCGTCAACTCCAGCCGGGGCGGCCTGGTGGACGCCGAGGCACTGGTCGACGAGCTGAAGGCGGGCCGCTTCACCGGTGTGGGCCTGGACGTGTACGAGGCCGAGGCGGGCCTGTTCTACCAGGACAAGTCGCTCGAGGTCATCGCCGACGACACGCTGGTGCGGCTGATGTCGTTCAGCAACGTGCTGGTCAGTTCCCACCAGGCGTACTACACGCGCGAGGCGGTCGGGCAGATCATCGACACCACGGTGCGCAACATCGACGACTATTTCGCGGGCCGGGTCGGGGAGAACGTGCTCACCGCCCCCGGCCGCCCGCCCGGCACCCGCTGACGCGCGGCCGGCCCCCGGCGGGTGCCGGGGGCCGGGCCGGCAGCGGCCGGAGAGGTCAGCGCACCGCGGCCGCCGTGAGCAGCCCCGCCACGATGCCCGGGCCGTTGCGGGTCAGCACCGACTCGGGGTGGAACTGCACGCCGGCGAAGCCGGGGCCGCGCAGCGCGTGCACGTCGCCGCTGGCCGGGTCGCGGCTCAGTTCGACGCCGCGGGCCGCCAGCGCCTGCTCGGCGTGCGCGTCGCAGCGCGCGGTGTAGGAGTTGTAGAACCCGACCGTCTCCAGCCGGCCGAAGAGGTCGATCCGCTCCTGCGCGCCCTGCTGCGGGGCCGCCTTGCGCACGAGGTCCAGGCCCAGTTCCGCGGCGAGCAGTTCGTGGCCCAGGCACACACCCAGCAGCCCGGACGCGCCGCCCTCCCGGCGCAGCAGGCCGGCGGCCAGCCCACGCAGCAGCCGCATCCTGGTGTCGGAGGTGTCCCGCGGGTCGCCGGGGCCCGGGCCCAGCACCACCGGGCCGCGGTGGGCGAGTGCGAGGTCCCGCAGCCCCGGCTCGTCGTGGCGCAGCACGGTCACCGGCCGGCCGGCCGAGCGCAGCAGGTGCGCCAGCATGGAGGTGAAGGTGTCCTCGCCGTCGACCACCAGCACCTCCCCGCCGACGCTGCCGCCGCCGTCTTCGGGCACGGCTGCGTGGCCCGTCGAGGAGGAGTCGGGAGCGGCGCCCTCGGAGGCAGCGGCCGCCGGCTGCATCCGCAGCCAGAACGGCGCCAGGTCCGCGCGGCGTGCGGCGAGCGCCGCCCGCACCCGCGGATCGTCGGCCAGCGGCTCCGTTGAGCGCGGCGGCAGCGGGCGGCCGGGCCGCACCCCCAGCGCCGCCAGCACCCCGGCGGCCTTGGCGTGCGTCTCCGCCACCTCGCTCGCCGGGTCCGAGTCGCGGACCAGCGTCGCACCCACCGGCACCCTGAGTCTGCCGGTCGCCGCGTCGATGTCCGCGGTGCGGATCAGGATGGGCGAGTCCAGGTCCTGTGAACCGTCCGGCGACGGCGGACCGAACAGGGCGAGCGCGCCGGCGTAGTAGCCGCGCCCGGTCGGCTCGTACCGGCTGATCACCCGGCAGGCGTTCTCCACCGGGCTGCCCGTCACCGTCGCCGCGAACATCGTCTCCCGCAGCACCGACCGGGCGTCGAGCGTGCTGCGCCCGCGCAGCTCGTACTCGGTGTGGGCCAGGTGGGCCATCTCCTTCAGCCGGGGACCGACGACCACCCCGCCGCGGTCCCCGACGGTGCACATCATCTTCAGCTCCTCGTCGACGACCATCGACAGCTCCTCGCGCTCCTTGCGGTCGCCGAGGAACCGCAGCAGCCCGTCGGCCGTCGGCCCGCCCGGCGGATAGCGGTAGGTGCCGCTGATCGGGTTCATCACGACCGTGCCGCCGCTCATCCGCACGTGCACCTCCGGGCTGGCGCCGACCAGGGTGCGCTGACCGGTGTGCACCGCGAACGTCCAGTAGGCGCCGCGTTCGGCGGTGAGCAGCCTGCGGAACAGGGCCAGCACGTCGGCGGGCCGGTAGCCTGCGATCGCGCCGCGGAAGGTGCGGCGGACCACGAAGTTGGCGCCCTCACCGGTGGCGATCTCGTCGCGGACGATCCGCCGCACGATCTCCTCGTACGTGCCGTCCTCGACGTCGAAGCCCTCGTCCGCCACCTCCACCGGGTGGTCGGGCAGCGCGGCCAGGACCTCGGCCAGCGGCAGCTCGTACCGCTCGGCGGGCACCAGGACGGAGAGCGGGGTGCCGTCGTCGCGGACGTCGAAGCCCCGTTCGGCGATCTGTCGGAACGGCACCAGCGCCAGTGCCCCGTGCGGCCCGTCGGGCACGGCGGCCAGGCGGTCGACCTCCGCGACCTCGCCGACCAGCACCTCCACCGTGCGGTGGTCCCGGCCGGGGGTGCGGCGGCGCAGCAGGGCGAACGGGGGGCAGTCGGCGTCGAGCAGGCGGTCCAGCACTGTGCGTGCGGTCATGGTCTTCCTTCCGGGACGGCTCGGGTGAGCCGGTGGTCCAGGGGGCAGGGAGGACCGTCACGGAGGTGACACGACCCGCGAACACGCCGAAGGCCGCCCTCCGGGCGGCCTTCGCGTCAACAGTCGGGTGTACGCGCAGTCAGTGGGCCGCCGGTGAAGCGGGCCACCACCAGGTGCATGCGGTGCGGAGAGCGGGATGCGCGAACATGGCGGCAGGTTACCGCAGTCGGCGGGCGGCGACACCGAAAGCCGCACGTCGGGCGCGCCGCCGTCCGTGGACGGTCCGTCTCACCCACCGGTCACCGCGCGGAACGGCCCGCGCGACCCCGTAACCTGGACGCGTGACCGTGAACGCCAATACCGACGCCGGTGCCCGCACCTGGCGAGACCTGCCCGCGGCGCAGCAGCCCGACTACCCGGACGCCGAGGCCCTGCGCGATGTGATCGCCGAGCTGGAGTCCTATCCGCCGCTCGTCTTCGCCGGAGAGTGCGACCAGCTCAAGGACCGGCTGGCCGCCGTCGCCCGCGGCGAGGCGTTCCTGCTCCAGGGCGGTGACTGCGCGGAGGCCTTCGACGGCGTGTCCGCGGAGCACATCCGCAACAAGCTGAAGACGCTGCTCCAGATGGGCGCGGTCCTCACCTACGCCGGCTCGGTGCCGGTGGTGAAGGTCGGCCGGATCGCCGGCCAGTACAGCAAGCCCCGCTCGAAGCCGACCGAGACCCGCGACGGCGTCACCCTGCCGACCTACCGCGGCGACTCGGTCAACGGTTTCGGGTTCACCGAGGCGGAGCGTCTTCCGGACCCGCAGCGGCTGAAGCGCATGTACCACGCGTCGGCGTCCACGCTGAACCTGGTGCGCGCCTTCACCACCGGCGGCTACGCCGACCTGCGGCAGGTGCACGCCTGGAACCAGGACTTCGTGAAGAACTCGCCCTCCGGGCAGCGCTACGAGGCGCTGGCCAGGGAGATCGACCGGGCGCTGAACTTCATGAACGCCTGCGGGGTGGACCCGGAGGAGTTCAAGACGGTCGAGTTCTTCGCCTCGCACGAGGCGCTGCTGCTCGACTACGAGGGCGCGCTGACCCGCACCGACTCCCGCAGCGGCCAGCTGTACGACGTCTCCGGCCACATGGTGTGGATCGGTGAGCGCACCCGCCAGCTCGACGGCGCGCACATCGAGTTCGCCTCGCGGATCAGCAACCCGATCGGGGTGAAGCTGGGGCCGACCACGACTCCCGAGGACGCCCTGACGCTGATCGACCGGCTCGACCCCGAGCGGGAGGCCGGCCGGCTCACCTTCATCACCCGCATGGGCGCGGACAAGGTCCGCGACCGGCTGCCGACCCTGGTGGAGAAGGTCACCGCCTCCGGTGCCAAGGTGGCGTGGGTGTGCGACCCGATGCACGGCAACACCTTCGAGGCGGCGTCCGGGCACAAGACCCGGCGCTTCGACGACGTGCTCGACGAGGTCAAGGGCTTCTTCGAGGTGCACAAGGGCCTCGGCACGCACCCGGGCGGCATCCACGTCGAGCTGACCGGTGACGACGTCACCGAGTGTGTGGGCGGCGGCGACGAGATCTTCGTCGACGACCTGCACCAGCGCTACGAGACGGCCTGCGACCCCCGGCTGAACCGCAGCCAGTCGCTGGACCTGGCCTTCCTGGTGGCGGAGATGTACCGGGACCAGTAGGAACCACCGGCGGCCTGCCCGTTCGCGGGCAGGGCCGCCACCGGTCGGAAACGATCTGGGGCGCGGATCACAGCGATCCGCGCCCCAGCCCGTTTCCTGGACACCGCCCGGCGGGTAAGGTTAGGTTAACCTCACCGATTGAGCCGCTCCGGAGGTGTCCGCGTGTACGTCTGCTCCTGCTTCGGCATCACCGAGCAGCAGGTCCGTGAGCACGCGTCTGCCGGGGCCTGCACACCCCGCCAGATCGCCTCCGCCAGCAAGGCCGGCACCGACTGCGGCTCGTGTGTGCGCCGCATCCAGGGCCTGCTCGGCCGGGGCGGCTGCCCCCGCAGGGAGTCCGCGGCGGAGAGCGCCGTGGCCGCGCTCGCCGCGCCTGCGGCGACGGCTGGCGTCGCCGAAGCCGCCTGAGCGGCCCGGCAGCACTTTCCGGGCCGTCCGCCGCGGGCGGACGAGCCGGTGCCTGCGTGGTGTGTGTCAGCTCTCGGGCTGCTCGATGAGCTGGGCGATGTACAGCGCCTCGCCGAGCTTCTCCACCAGCTCCAGCTGGGTGTCCAGGTAGTCGATGTGGTGCTCCTCGTCGGCGAGGATCTCCTCGAAGATGTTGGCCGAGGTGATGTCGTTCTTCGCCCGCATCACCTCGATGCCGCGCTTGAGCCGGTCGATGGCCTCGACCTCGATCATCCGGTCCGCCTGGAACATCTCGGTGACCGTCTGGCCCACCCGGACGTGGAACAGGCGCTGGTAGTTCGGCAGCCCGTCCAGGAAGAGGATGCGGTCGGTCAGCACCTCGGCGTGCTTCATCTCGTCGAAGGACTCGGCGCGGGTGTACTTCGCCAGCTTCGTCCAGCCGAAGTTCTCCTGCATCTTCGCGTGCAGGAAGTACTGGTTGATCGCGGTCAGCTCGGCCGTGAGCTGCTCGTTGAGGAATTCGATGACCTCGGGATCGCCCTGCATCGCGGCGGTCTCCTTCCAAGCGGTGCGGGCAGGCTGCGTGCCCGGCAAGATTCTGTGGGGTAGTGCGCTGAATCCTCGCACTCCCCCAGCGATCACGTCCAGTAAGTGCAGGCTTACCGAAATTGCCCTGATTCCCGGCAGGTTCGGCCCGCGGGCGGTCGGGACCACCCGTACCCGTCTGTCACCATGGACACATGGGTCAGCCGGTAAGCCATGAAGGGGAACAGGACAGCCTTCCACCAGGACAGAGGCCCCAGCGGGGCTGGCCGGTCACCCACTACGGCCCGGTGCCGAGGTTCAAGGCCGACCGCTGGGAGTTCCGCGTCTTCGGCGCCACCGCGGACGGCGACAAGCACTGCTGGAACCACGAGCAGTTCTCGTCCCTGCCTCACGAGACGGTCACCGCCGACCTGCACTGCGTCACCAAGTTCAGCATGCGCGGCGTGGAGTGGGGCGGCGTGCCCGCGCGCACCGTGCTGGAGCTGGCCCCGCCCGCCCCGGAGACCACCCATGTGATGGTGTGGGCCGAGTACGGCTTCAGCTCCAACCTGCGACTGGTCGACTTCGACCGCCCTGACGCGCTCTTCGCCACCCACCGCTCCGGTGAGCCGCTGACCGCCGAGCACGGCTTCCCGGTCCGCCTCGTCGTGCCGCACCTCTACGCCTGGAAGGGCCCGAAATGGGTGCGCGGCGTGGAGTACATGACGGCCGACCGGCGCGGCTTCTGGGAGGAGCGCGGCTACCACAACGTCGGCGACCCGTGGCGCGAGCAGCGCTACTCCTACCAGGAGGAGCCCGGCGAGGGCCCGGAGCTGTGACGGGGACGGGTCACCCGTCCTCCCGCCCGTCCCCCCGCTCGTCCTCCTGGCTGGTCCCGCCGTCGCGCAGCCGCTGGAGGCGGGCGACGTCGGCGGCGTGGCCCTCCTTGCCGCCGGGCGTCTCGATGACCAGCGGCACCCCGGCGGTGGCGGGGTGGTCGAAGAGGTCCGCGAAGGCGCCGGCGCCGATGTGGCCGGAGCCGATGTTCTCGTGCCGGTCCTTGCGGGCGCCGCACACGTCCTTGGAGTCGTTGGCGTGGACGAGCTTCAGCCGGCCCTCGCCGGTGGTGTCCACCAGCTCGTCCAGCAGCAGCTTGGTGCCGCCCGGTGCGGCCATGTCGTGCCCGGCGGCGAAGGCGTGGCAGGTGTCCAGGCAGACGCCCAGCCTGGGGTGCCGGTCCAGGGCGTCGAAGTAGGGCCCCAGGTCCTCCGCCAGCGAGCACAGTGACGCCCCCTGCCCGGCCGTCGGCTCCAGCAGCAGCCACGGGTCGTCGTCCGCGGTCAGCTCCTCCAGCAGCGGCAGCAGCCGCTCCCGGACCTGGGCCAGCGCCACCGCCCGCTCCCGGCCGCCCGTAGCGGAACCGGTGTGCACGACCACGCCGCGCGCGCCGATCACCCGGCCGCGCCGCAGCGAGTGCCGCAGCGAGTCCACCGAGCGGTCGACGGTCGCGGGGGTGTGGGAGCCGAAGTTGATCAGGTAGGGCGCGTGCACGTAGACCGGCAGCGACTCGGCCTCGCAGGCCTCGCGGAACGCCTCGTCCTGCTGCGGGGCGCCCGGTGGGGTGGCCCAGCCGCGCGGGTTGGCGACGAAGACCTGGAGCGTCTCGGCGCCCAGCTCGCGGGCGTAGGCAAGGCCGGTGGCGGCGAGCCCGCCGGCCACCGGGACGTGGCTGCCGACGGGGTTGCGGGCCCGGCCGGGCCCCGGCACGGGGAGGGAGGAGGTGCGGGTGTTCACCCTCCCAAGGGTGCCAGGGCCCGTGGTGGCGCCTGTCAGTAGGCCCCGAAGACGTTGTCGATGGAGCCGTAGCGGTCCGCCGCGTAGTTGCAGGCGGCGACGATGTTGGCCACCGGGTTGTACAGGCTCCGCTCGGTGCCCGAGACGTGGTACGCGTCGAAGGTGGGCTGGATCACCTGGAGCAGGCCGATCGAGGGCGTGCCGTTCTGGGCGTTGATGTCCCAGTCGTTGATCGCGTTCGGGTCGCCGCCGGACTCCCGCAGCACGTTGCGGTGGATGCCGTCGTAGCTGCCCGGGATGCCGTTCGCCCGCATGATGTCGAGGGACTGGCGAATCCAGCCGTCCAGGTTGTTGCCGTAGGCGGCGGGAGCGGTGCGCTGCGCGGTCCGGCTGGCGGTGGTCGCGCTGCCGCGCTCGGCCTTCGCCTTGGCCTCGGCGGCCTTCTTGGCCTCGGCCGCCTTCTTCGTCTCGGCGGCCTTCCTGGCCTCAGCCTTGGCTTCGGCGGCCTTCTTGGCGTCCGCGGCCTTCTTCGCCTCGGTGGCCTTCTTGGCGTCGGCTGCCTGCTGCGCCTCGATGGCGCGCTGGGCGACGGCCTCGTGCTGGCGGCCGATGTCCGCCCGCTGGGCGGGTATGTGCCCGGTCAGCGACTGGAGGGCGGCCGGCTCGGCCTGCAGGCTCGCGGTGTCGGACTCGGTGCCGCCGGGCGCCAGGCTCAGTGCCAGGGTCGCGACGCCAGCCGCAGCGGTGACGCCGATCGCGGAGAACCTCTGCGACCGGGTGACGGCGCGACGCCAGTCGTACGTCTTGGCTTCGGGCATGGTGGAGCTGACCTTTCCCCTTCGCGTGGATCGCCGGTTGCCGGAGGGCGGGACGGGCCGTGAGCGGTCACGACGCCGGGCGACGGAGAGAAGTCTTAGCGGTCGGAAATTCGCAGGGCAAAGGGCGCCCCTACTACTGCCGATAGTGGGCGAGGGGGGTGCGGCAGGCGGTCGATGCCCGCTCCAACGGCGGGAACGGGCCACTAATCCGGGTCGTAGGTGAGATGCGTCCTATGCCGCACATCACAGCCGGGCGAGGGTTGAAACACGGTGCGAAGTTGCGGTCGCACCCAGTGTCAGCGAATCGTGTCAGCGAATCCAGAGGGTGATGGTGGAGCCCTTCGGCGCGCGTTCGCCGCCGTCCACGGACTGGTTGAAGACCTCGCCGGTGAAGAACACCCGGCGGACCTTCACCTCAAAACCGGCGGCCTCCATCGTGCGCACCGCCTCGTCCTCCTCGGCCCCGATCACGTCGGGTACCGCCACCATCTCCGGGCCCTTGGACAGCGTCAGGGTGACCGTGTCGCCCCTCGCCCCGGTACCGCCCGCCTTCGGCGACATCCGGGCGACCGTGCCGGCCGGCCGCTCGGAGTGCACCTGCCGGGACGCCACGCGGACCTCGAAGCCGGTGCCCTCCAGCTCCTCGCGGGCCGTCGCCTCCTTGACGCCGACGACGTCGGGCAGGTCCAGCTCCTCGCCCTTGGAGACGACCAGCGACACCGCGCTGCCGGGCCGCCGCTCCACCCCTGCCCTGGGGTCGGTGCGGACCACCGCGCCCTGCTCGACCTCGTCGTGGAACTCCCGCTTGACCGTCGCCGGCTCCAGACCGGCCTGCTTCAGCCGCTTGCGGGCCTCGGCCAGCGGCACACCGGTGAGCCGCGGCACCTTCACCACGTCCGGGCCGCGCGAGACGGTGAGCGTGACGGTGCTGTTGCCGCGGATGCGGGCACCGGGCACCGGGTCGGTCTCCACCACCCGGCCCCGCGGCACGGTGCTGCTGTGCTCCCGCGTGACCTGCGCCCGCAGCCCGGCGTCGGTGACCGCCGTGACGGCCTGCGCCTCCGGCATGCGCAGCACCCCGGGCGTGTGGGTGAACTGGCCGGAGTTGATGTACCAGACACCGGTGCCCACCCCCAGCACCAGCAGGACCGTGCCGATCAGCGCCAGCACCGACCTGCGGGACCGCCGCGGACGGCCCGGCGCGGCGGTGGGTCCGCCCCCGGCCCCGGCGAGCGGCTCGGCGGCCAGCACGCTGGTCCGGTCCACCGCCGCGCCGGACAGCACGGTGGTGGGGGAGTCGTCGGGGCCGCCCGCGCCGGCGCTGGAGCCTGCGGGGTCCACGTCGTCCGCTGAGCCGTCCCCGGCGCGCGGCGGCACCGCGTCCAGCTCCGCGTCGCTCAGCGCCGCGCGGGCCCGGCGCACCTCCTGCAGCATCCCCACCGCGTCCGCCGGGCGCTGCCGGGGGTCGCGGGCGGCGGCGCGTGCCACCAGGGCGTCCAGCCCCGGAGCGAGCCCGGGGACCAGGGCGGACGGCGCCGGTACGTCGCGGTGCAGGTGCTGGTACATCACCTGGGCCGGTGTGCTGCCGGTGTGCGGTTTGGCGCCGGTCAGCATCTCGTACAGCATCACGCCGCAGGCGTAGATGTCGGCGGTCGTGTCCGCCGTGCCGTGCTCGATCTGCTCGGGCGCGAGGTAGGAGACCGTGCCCATCACCGCGGTGGTGGACGTGGACGTCTGCGCGTCCACCGCCCTCACCAGGCCGAAGTCGGCGACCTTCACCCGCCCGTCGTCGCCGATGAGCACGTTCTCCGGCTTCATGTCGCGGTGCACCAGCTGCGCCCGGTGGGCCGCGCCCAGGGCCGCCAGGACCGGCTCCAGGATGTCCAGCGCGGCCCGCGGCTGAAGCGCCCGCCGCCGCACCAGGACGTCCCGCAGCGTGCAGCCCGCCACGTACTCCATGGCGAGGTAGACGTAACCGCCGTCGGTGCCCTGGTCGAAGACGCCCACCACGTTGGTGTGCGCCAGCCGGGCGGCCGACTTGGCCTCGCGGATGAACCGTGCGACGAACTGCGCGTCGACGGCGAGCGCCGGGTGCATGACCTTCAGCGCCAGCACCCGGTCCAGCCGGGTGTCGACGGCCCGGTAGACCGTGGCCATGCCGCCGACGGCGATCCGCGCCTCGACGCGGTACCGGCCGTCCAGCATGTGCCCGATCAGCGGGTCCTGAAGGGTGGTGTCCACAGCACCGGAGTCTACGAGCCGGTAGCCCGCACGTCGGCGGGCAGGGCGCCCGGCGAGCCGGGTTGCAGCGGAACGGTGACAGGACCGCGTCCGTCGCGCGACCGCCCGGCCCGCCGGCCGCTCGCGGACGTCGGGCGGACCCCAGGGGGAGGTCAGCGGAGGTCGGCGGACGTCAGACGGTGAAGGCGGGGCGCTCCGGGTCGAGTTCGGCGCGGCCGTCAACCGGTGAGGACGCCTCGGCGAAGTGGCGGCGGGGGATGCGTCCGGCCCGCCGGGCCAGCCGCCCGGCGAGCACGGCGTGGCGCATCGCCTCCGCCATCAGCACCGGTTCCTGCGCCCGGGTCACCGCCGACGCCAGCATCACCGCGTCGCACCCCAGCTCCATCGCCAGCGCCACGTCGGACGCCGTGCCCGCGCCGGCGTCGAGGATCACGGGGACCCGGGCGCGCTCGGTGATGAGCTGGAAGTTGTGCGGGTTGCGGATGCCCAGCCCGGAGCCGATGGGTGAGCCCAGCGGCATCACCGCCGCACATCCCACGTCCTCCAGCCTGCGGGCCAGGACCGGGTCGTCGCTGGTGTAGGGGAGCACGGTGAAACCGTCGTCGACCAGGGTCTCGGCGGCGTCCAGCGTCTCCACCGGGTCGGGCAGCAAGGTGCGCTCGTCGGCGATCACCTCGAGCTTCACCAGGTCGGTGCCCAGTGCCTCCCGCGCCAGCCGAGCCGTCAGCACCGCCTCCCCCGCGGTGTAGCAGCCCGCCGTGTTCGGCAGCGCCCGGATGCCCAGCCGCTCCAGGACCGACAGCACCGAACCGCGTACCGACGGGTCGAGCCGCCGCATCGCGACCGTGGTGAGTTCGGTGCCGGACGCCACCAGCGCGCGCTCCAGCACGTCCAGGCTCGGCGCGCCGCCGGTCCCCATGATCAGCCGGGAGCCCAGCCGCAGCCCGCCGATCCGCAGCCCGTCCGGCGCCTCCGGCGCTTCCGCGCCCGTCGTGCTGCCGCCGGTGCCGTTGCTCGTGCCGTCCACAGTGCTCAGCCTCCCTGTACCGCGGTGAGGATCTCCACGCGGTCGCCCTCGCCCAGCGGCGTGGCGGCCCAGCTCCCGCGGGGCACCACCGACTCGTTGACGGCCACCGCGACCCCGCTGCTCGCGGAGGTCACCGTCCGCACCAGCGCGTCCAGGGCCTGCCCGTCCTGCGCCTCGTGCGGTTCGCCGTTCAGCTGGATTCTCATACCGGTACCTCCCTGGGGGTGTTCGAGGTGTCGCACGGGTGCGGTGCCGTCTCGAAGCGCCGCGCGGAGAACGGCACCGCGACCTCCGGCAGCTCCCCGGTCTCCAGGGCCTCCGCGACGGCGTCCCCGGTGACGGGCGTCAGCAGCACGCCGTTGCGGTAGTGCCCGGTCGCCAGGTGCAGCCCCGGCAGCCCGGTCGGCCCCAGCAGCGGCGCGTTGTCGGGGGAACCGGGCCGCAGCCCGGCACGGGTCTCCACCAGCGGCAGTTCGGTGATGCCCGGCACCAGTTCGTGCGCGTCCCGCAGCAGCTCGTACACGCCGCCGGCGGTCACCGTGGTGTCATGGCCGGTCTCCTCGCTCGTGGCGCCCAGCACCAGTTCGCCGCCGATCCGAGGCACCAGGTAGACGTGGCCGCCGCGCACCACCGCGCGCACGGTCCGGGACAGGAACGGCCCGAACTCCGGCGGTACCCGCAGTCGCAGCACCTGCCCCTTCACCGGCCGCACCGGCGGGAGCACCTCCGGCGGGACGCCGGCCAGGTCGCCGCTCTCGCTGCCCGCCGCCAGCACCACCGCGTCGGCCGCCAGTGTGGTGCCGTCGGCCAGTTCCACCCCTGCGGCGCGGTCGCCGCGCACGGTCAGCCCGCGGGCGCGCACCCTGCAGAACCGCGCCCCGGCCCGTTCCGCGGCCGTCACCAGTGCAGTCGCCAGCCGCCGTGGATCCACCTGGTGGTCGCCGTCGACCCGCAGGCCGCCGCGCACACCGGGCGCCAGCATCGGCTCCAGCCGCCGGCACTCGCGGCCGGTCAGCCACTGCGTGCGCAGCCCGCAGCGCTCCTGGAGCGCGTGCAGCTCCCGCAGGTGGGCGCGGTCGTCGGCGTCAAGCGCGACGGCCAGCGTGCCGCAGGTGCGGTAGCCCACGTCCCCGGCGGCGTCGCCGCCCGCCTCGGCGAGTTCCGCCACGAAGTCCGGATACCGCGCCGCCGACGCCAGGTTGAGGGCGAGCAGCTGCTCCTCCCCGTAGTGCAGCTCCGTCACCGCGGCCAGCATGCCCGCCGCGACCTGCGCCGCGCCGCCGCCCGGTTCCGGATCGACCACCGTGACGTGCATGCCGCGCTGCGCCGCGCGCCACGCCGTCACCAGGCCGATGACACCGCCGCCGACCGTCACCACACGCATGGGCTCACCCCTTCTCCCTTCGCCGGCATGACCCGGTGCAGGTTCCTACGGTCGGAGGCCGCCAGCCTCCCTCTCAGCCCGGTACGGCCGGGCTCCCGCGAGTGCATCTCGCCCTCACCCTACTGCCCGTGCCCCGCCGCCCCCCAGGGAGCACCCGGCGTCCCGCACCACCGCCGCGCACCGGCCGCCGTACGGGCCCGGGACGCGGTCCACCGGGCCCGTACGAGCAGCAATTACAGTGACCGGGTGACCTCACGCAGCGAGCAGAGCCATCAGCGGGTCGTGATCGTCGGCGCCGGCCTCGCCGGGGTGCAGACGGCCGTCCAGCTCCGCGAACAGGGCTGGGCCGGAGGCGTCACCCTGATGGGTGCCGAGACGCACCGGCCCTACGACCGGCCGCCGCTGTCGAAGGCCGTACTCAGCGGCAAGGCCGCCGGCTCCGCGTTCGACATCGACTACGCCGCGCTCGGCATCACCCTGCAACTGGGCACCCGGGCCGAGTCGCTGGACCCGCAGGCCCGCGTGGTGCGCACCGCGGACGCAGAGGTGCGCTACGACCGGCTGGTCCTCGCCACCGGCGCGGCGGCGGCGACGCTTCCCGGCACCGGCACCGGCACCGGCACCGGCACCGGCACCGGCACCGGCACCGGCCGCTCGGGGCCGCCCGGCGTGCACGTGCTGCGCACCCTGGACGACGCCGAGCGGCTGCGGCCGGTGCTGAGCGGGCAGGTGCCGCTGGTGGTGGTCGGCGCGGGCTGGATCGGCGCGGAACTGACCACCGCGGCCCGGGAGGCGGGCTGCCCGGTGACGGTGGTCGAGGCGGCCGACCGGCCGCTGGCCGGCGCCCTGCCGGCCGCGGTCGCCGGCCACATGCGCGGTTGGTACGAGGAGTGCGGGGCCGTCCTGCGCACCGGCACGGCCGTCGCCGAGGTCCGGGCGGGCGAGGTGGCGCTGACCGACGGGACGGTGCTGCCCGCCGGGGCCGTGGTGGTCGGCATCGGCGCCCGCCCGGCCACCGGCTGGCTGGCCGGCTCCGGCGTCGAGCTGGCGCCGGACGGCTCGGTGCGCGCCGACGAGCAGCTGCGCACCTCGGTGCCGGACGTGTACGCCGTGGGCGACTGCGCCTCGTTCCCTTCGGCCCGCTACGGGCGGCGCCTCCTGGTCCACCACTGGGACAACGCGCTCCAGGGGCCGCGCGCGGTCGCCGCCGGGCTGGTGGGCGGCGACGCCGGCCAGGCGGTCCCGGTGGGCGGCGCGGTCTCCGCCGTCTACGATCCCGTGCCCTACTTCTGGTCCGAGCAGTTCGGCCGGTTCGTGCAGTTCGCCGGCTACGCCGCCGAGGGCGACGAACTGGTGTGGCGCGGCGACCCGGGCGGCGCCTCCTGGGCGGTGTGCTGGTTGCGGGACGGGCGCCTGGGCGCGCTGCTTGCGGTGGGCCGCCCGCGGGACACCGCCCAGGGACGCAAGCTCATCGAGAGCGGGGCACCCCTGGACCGGACCCTGGCCGCCGACCCGGCCGTGCCGCTGAAGAAGGCCGCCGGGCAGGCCGTCCTGCGCCCTCGCCCCGACCTGGTCTGACGCGGCCCTCCCGGGCTCCCCAACCCGTTCCCGGACGGCTCGTGCACAGCCCCCGAACGGCCACCGGTGTGTCGCTCGCGCCCAACGGATGGCAGTCTTGGTGGGGTGAACGAGATTGATGCGAAGATCGAAGCGCTCGTCCCCTCCTGGCTCAACGTCCCCGAGATCGCCGAACGCCTCGACGTCCAGGTGACCCGGGTCCGCCAGTGGATCAGGGAGGGCCAGCTCATCGCCGTCCGCCGGGGTGAGAACCGGGTCCTGATGGTCCCGGCCGACTTCATCGGCGAGGGGCGGATCGTCAAGGGCCTCTCCGGAACGCTGACCCTGCTGCGGGACGACGGCTACAGCGACGAGGAGATGCTGGAGTGGCTGTTCACTCCGGACGACACCCTCCCCGGCACCCCGGCCCAGGCGCTGCGGGAGAACCGCGGCACCGAGGTCAAGCGCCGCGCCCAGGCACTCGCCGTATAGGCGGCCCGCCGGGCCGCGCCGGGCCGCGCCGGGCCGCGCCACAAAGAAGGACGCCAGCCACACCGACGGCGGGGGCCGCGCGAGCCGCAGCCCCCGCCCCGCCACCGGGGGGACCCCGCCATGCCCGCAGCAGCCGACCGGCTCGCCGACGCCCGCCTCTACCTGTGCACCGACGCGCGCCGGGAGCAGGGCGACCTGCCGGCGTTCCTCGACGCGGTACTGGCCGGCGGCGTGGACATCGTCCAGCTGCGCGACAAGGGCATGGAGGCCGCCGAGGAGCTGCGCCACCTGGAGGTCATGGCTGACGCCTGCCGCCGGCACGGCAAGCTGCTCGCCGTCAACGACCGCGCCGACGTCGCGCACGCCATCGGCGCCGACGTGCTGCACCTGGGCCAGGGCGACCTCCCGGTCCCGGCGGCCCGTGCCGTGCTGGGCGCCACCTCCGCCCGCAGCGGGCAGCAGGTGCTGATCGGACGCTCCACCCACGCAGAACAGGAGGTCGAGGCGGCGCTGACCGAGCCCGGCGTGGACTACTTCTGCACCGGCCCCTGCTGGCCGACCCCCACCAAGCCCGGCCGCCACGCACCCGGACTGCCGCTGGTGCGGTACGCGGCGCGACGCAGCGCCGAGACCGGCGACGTCCGCCCCTGGTTCGCCATCGGCGGCATCAGCGCCGACAACCTGGACGAGGTACTCGACGCCGGTGCGCGCCGCGTCGTGGTGGTGCGCGCACTGACCGCCGCCGACGACCCCGAAGCCGCCGCCGAACACCTCAGCAATCGGCTGCGGGCGTGCTGAGCAGCGGATTCGCGGCGCGGCGCTGTCCAAGGTGTGAAACGTGCTCTGGCCGTGCGGCCCCGGCCGGATAGCCTGCGGGTATGGCCCTCGGGATTTCATCCACCAGGACAGACAGCGCGCGCACCATCCGCGAGCTGCTCGCCTCCGGCGAGCAGTCGTACTCCTTCGAGTTCATGGCACCGAAGACGGACAAGGGCGAGCGGACCCTGTGGAACGCGATCCGCCGGATCGAGGCCGTCGGGCCGACGTTCGTGTCGGTCACCTACGGGGCCGGCGGCTCGTCCCGGGAGGGCACGGTGCGTGCCACCGAGCGCATCGCCACCGACACCACGCTGACCCCGGTGGCACACCTCACCGCGGTGAACCACTCGGTGGCCGAGCTGCGCAACGTCATCGGCCAGTACGCGGACGCCGGCATCCGCAACATGCTCGCGCTGCGCGGCGACCCGCCCGGCGACCCGCTGGGGGAGTGGGTACGGCACCCGGAGGGCGTCACCTACGCACACGAACTGGTGGAACTCATCAAGGAGTCCGGCGACTTCTGCGTCGGCGTGGCCGCCTACCCGGAGATGCATCCGCGCTCCACCGACTGGGACTCCGACGTGCGGCACTTCGTCAACAAGTGCCGGGCGGGCGCGGATTACGCGATCACGCAGATGTTCTTCTACCCGGACGACTACCTGCGGCTGCGCGACCGGGTCGCCGCGGCAGGTTGCCAGACGCCCATCATTCCGGAGATCATGCCGGTCACGAACGTGCGGCAGATCGAGCGGTTCGCCCAGCTGAGCAACGCGTCGTTCCCTCCGGAACTGGCAGAGCGCATCCTGGCGGTCAAGGACGATCCGGCCGCTGTACGCTCGGTCGGGATCGAGTACGCCACGGAGCTCTGCGCGAGGCTGATGGCCGAGGACATTCCCGGCCTTCACTTCATCACGCTCAACCACTCCACGGCGACGCTGGAAATCTACGAGAACCTGGGGCTGCACCGGCGGTCCTGAGGTCCGGTGAGGGGGCGTACATGGGCTGGGCGGTCCTCTACATCGCGTTCGGCGTGGTCGCACTGTGGCTGCTGGGTGAGGTGCTGCTGCAGTACAAGGCACGGTTGCGCTGGCGGCTGCTGGCCTTCTTCGGCTTCCTGGGCGTGGTCATAGGCGTGCTGATGCCGGACGTGTGGGTGATAGCGGCGGGCACGGTCGCCTTCGCCGTCGGCCAGACCTTCGTCACCCTCTCGTTCCGGCAGGGATTCGCCACCGGCTGGGCACTGCCCGGACTGCCGGGACTGGGCAAGCGCGACCCGGCGGGTGCGGACGGCGACCGGAAGGCCGACAAGAAGGCCGACCCCGTGCTGGAGGTCTCCAGGCTGGAGCAGACTGCCGCCTGGAAACCGGAGGAGGCCGCCTCCTACAAGCTGGAACCGATGCCCGACGACACCGGGCAGTACGGCGTCTACGACCGCAACGCCGAACGGGCCCCGCTCGCCGAGGAGTTCGCCGAGACCGACGTCTGGGGTAACCGGTCGGACCCGTACGCCACGGGCGTGCCCGGCCACGCGGACGCCACGCAGGCCATGCCGGCGCAGAGCCCGCCGGAGCACGGCTACGCCGGGGAGCCCGGCCAGGGCCACCCGTCGGATCAGGGCTACCCGTCGGATCAGGGCTACCCGGCGGAGCCGCAGACGGCCTACGCCGCCTACTCCGACCCGTACGTCGGCGGTTCCCCGGACCCGTCCCCGGCCCAGGGCTGGGGCACGCAGGGCGGCTACGACCCCTCTCCCGGCTACGCCGGCTACGACACGTCCGGCGGCTACGACTCCGGCACCGGGTACCAGGACGGCACGGGTTACCAGAGCGGCACCGGCTACCAGGGGGGCACCGGCTACCAGAGCGGCAGCGGCTACGACCCGGCGGGCTACGGCACCGGCTCCTACGCCCAGCCCGGGTACGACGCCGGCGGCTACCCCCAGGCGGGGTACGACCCCGCCGCCTACCCGGCGGCCCCGCAACCCTCCGGCTCCTACCCGGCGGACCCCTCCGGCGGCTACGGGCAGGGAGATCCCTCCAACGGCTACGGGCAGGGCGACGGCAGTTGGGGCGGTGGGTACGGCACCGGCGGCCAGGACCCCGCCTCCTACGGCGCCGCAGGCGGCTACCCGGCGGGCCAGCAGCAGGCGCCGGCCGACGGGGTGTGGGTGCCGCAGCAGCGGGACAACGAGCCCGAGCCGTCGCCCTACCCCTACGACAGCAACGGCTACCCCAACCCGCCGCAGCGCTGGTAGCGGCCCCGGCACGGCGGTCCTGGTTGCGGCCGGTCCCGCGGCGTCGTCACTGCGAGCCGCGCCAGCCCTCGCCCTCCAGGATCAGTCCGGCGGCCATCGCCCCCGACATGCCCGCGTGCGCCGGGCCGCCACCCGGGTGCGCGCTGCCGCCCACCCGGTAGAAGCCGGGCAGCGCGCCGGTGTTGGCGCCTGCCAGCCACCGCCCGCCCTGCCCGGCCAGGGCGGGGCCCGGTACCGCGCCACCGGCCGCGCCGGTCTCCCGCTCGGTGTCCGCGGGGGTGCGCACCTCCCGCCACAGCGTGCGCGGCCCCAGGCCGAGGCCGGCCGCGTCGACGGCGGCCAGCACCCGGTCCGCGTACGCGTCGGCGGCGCCCTCCGCCGCCCAGTCCACCGGGCCGTGCGCGGGCACCGTCACGGTGAGCGTCACCGCCTCGTGCTCGTCGTCCGGCCGCAGCGCGGCGTCGTCGGGCCGCAGCACGGTCACGGTGGGGGCGGCGCACAGCGGGCCGGGCCGGGTCGCGTCCAGCATCGCCGCCTCGGCCGCCGGGTCGGCGGCGTGCACCACCGTGCGGTGCACGGCGTCCGCCGGACGGGCGCCGCGCAGCGCGAGCAGCACCCGCAGCCGCCCGAGCCCCGCCGGAGCCGCGCCCCCTGCCGGGGCGGGCACACCGGCGGGCCACCGGCGGCCCGGGTGTGCACCGCCGACCACGGCGTCGGCCACGACCTGCGTTCCGTCGGCCAGCCGCACCCCGGCGGCCCGCCCGTCCGCCACCAGCACCTCGGTGACCTCCGCACCGAACACGAACTCCACCCGGCGTTCGGTGCACCGGCGGTGCACCGCGGCGGCCAGTTCGCGCAGACCGCCCTCCACGTACCAGCTGCCGAAGGTCTGCTCCAGGTACGCGAGCACGGTGGCGCTCGCCGGCGCGGCGGCCGGCGGGTAGCCGTAGCCGAGGGCGTAGCTGCCGAGCAGGGCCACCAGCCGCGGGTCGCGCAGCTCGTCCGCGGCCACCTCCGCCAGCGTCGGCGGACGCCGGCGGAGCAGTCCGCGCCGCCGCAGCGCCGGGTAGGGGTCGCGGGCCGCGGGTGCCGGGTCCGTGGCGGCGGTGAGCGGTTCCTCCAGCAGGGGACGCCGGGTGGCCTCCCAGGCCGTCCTGGCCCGGCCCACCAGATCCGTCCAGCGGGTGCCGGCGCCCTCGCCCAGCGCCGCGTCCAGCGCGCCGATCACCCCGGAGCGGGAACCGGCCGGCAGGGTCACGCCGGTGCCGTCGGCGAAGAGGTGCCGGGTGGCCGGGTCCGGCTGGTGCATGCGCACGCACCGCTCCAGCGGTTCGCGCCCGGTCTTGACGAACAGGTCCCGCCAGACCGCGGGCAGTTGCAGCAGCCCCGGGCCGGTGTCGAAGGCGAACCCGTCCCGCGTGTACCGGCCGACGGCCCCGCCGAAGGTCTCGCCGCGCTCGAACACCGTCACCTGGTCGCCCGCCACCGCGAGGCGGGCCGCGGCGGCCATGGCCCCCAACCCGCTGCCGATCACCACAATCCGTGCCATGGGCAGCGACTCTAACCCGGCGGTGGACCGACCCCGGCGCCGGTGGCCCCCCTGTCCTCGGCAGCGGCCCGGCGCTCCCGCCGGCGGCGCAGGAAGCGCCGGACGCGGCCCGCGAGGAAGACCACCAGCAGCCCGCCGAGGACCAGCAGCACGGCCGCGACGACGGCCGCGGCGACCGGGTTGAAGATCGCGACGGTGATCACCGCGGCGACGCCGAGGTCCTCCAGCACGCTCACCACGATGTTCGAGGCGGGCTCCGGCGAGGTGTTGACCGCCATCCTGGTGCCCGCCTTGACCAGATGGCTCAGCAGCGCCGTCGTGCCGCCCACCGCGCCCGCCGACAGCTGCGACAGCGAACCGTCCTCACCGGCCAGCAGCGCCGCGATCACACCTCCGGCGACCGGCCGCACCACGGTGTGCGCCGCGTCCCACACCGAGTCCACGTACGGCACCTTGTCGGCGACCGCCTCGATCGCGAACAGCACGCCCGCCGCGATCAGCACGTCGGTGCGCTGCAGCGCCTCGGGCACGTCGTCGGAGAGCCCGGTGGAGCCGAAGAAGCCGAGCAGCAGGACCACGGCGTAGGCGTTGATGCCGCTCGCCCAGCCGCTGGTGAAGACCAGAGGGAGTACGGACACGCCGGTGATCGTAGCGTGTGGGCCCGCAGGCCCAGAGGTGAGTAGGCGTACTCACCAACGGGGTTGAGTACCCGCGCGGATGGGCGGCGACCTGCCGGGGCGGCAGAGTACAGAGCACCGGGAGGACGCGCCGCAGGACCGCCGACACGGGGCGGCGGAACGGGGGCGGTCGTCCTCCCGGCAGGGGGAGACCGTACGGGGGTGCGGGGGAACGGGGGGAGGCACGGGCGGTCCCGGTAGGCGCTACCGGGGCCGCCCGTGGCCTGCTACCCGGCCCTGGAGCAGCAGCGAGAGCGCCGCGTGCACCTCGTCCAGCGAACGGTCCGGCTGGAACGACTGCCAGTCCAGTGCCGCCACCAGCACCATGCCCACCAGCGCCGCCGCGGTCAGCTTGACGTCGATCTCCGGGCTCAGCTCCCCCTCGTCGACCCCGGCGCGCAGTGCGCCCTCCACCACCGACACGGCCTGCTCGCGGACCACCAGCAGGGTGGACTGCCAGGTCCGGTTGGTCCGCCACAGCTCCGCGACGTACAGCTGGGTGAAGGCCGGGTAGCGGTCGATGAAGAGCAGGCCCGCCCGGATCATGGCGTCCAGCTCGTCGACCCGGCTGCCGCCCGCGGCGGCTGTGGCTGCGCCCGCCTGACGCAGCTGCGCGGTGAGCAGTTCCACGCCGTGCCGCAGCAGCTCCTCGAACAGCTCGTTCTTGCTCGCGAAGTTGTAGTAGACGGTGCCCTTGGCGACACCGGCCCGTTCGGCGATCTGCTCCACCGTGGTGGAGGAGAAGCCCTGCTCGGCGATGAGGGTCACCGCCGCCTCGTACAGCTTCTGCCGGGTCGCGTCCCGGCGGGTGCCGCCCGCGCCGCTCGTACTGCTCGTGCCGCTTTTCATGTACACGATTGTCTCCTCACAGGGTCAGCTCCGGGTGCAGGCGCTTCAGGGTCCACACCGAGCTTCGGCGCGCGGTCCACGCGGTGAGCGCGAGGGCGCCCACGGTGTAGCCCGCGAGTACCGCGCACGCCCGCCACACGGGCCACAGCTCCCCGCCGGTGATCAGGTGCCGAAGCCCCTCCACCACGTAGGTCATCGGCAGCAGCGGGTGCAGGACGTTGAAGAAGTCCGGGCTGGTCTGCACCGGGTAGGTGCCGCCGGCGGACGTGAGCTGGAGCATCAGCAGCGCCAGCACCAGGATGCGCCCGGCCGGCCCGAAGCGGGCGTTGAGCCACTGGATGACGGCCGCGAAGCAGACGGTGACCAGCATCAGGAAGCCGACCGTGCCGGCCGTCCTGGCCGGCTCCAGGCCCAGCCCCCAGCGCAGCACGGCGAGCAGCGCCAGCACCTGGAGCGCGCCGATGCCCGCCACCGGGAGCCAGCCGGCCAGCGCGGTGCGCCAGGCGGGCGCGCCCGCCGCGAGCGCCCGCCGGTTGAGCGGCGGCAGCAGCATGTACGCGACCATCGCCCCGACCCACAGCGAGAGCGGGATGAAGTACGGCGCGAAGCCGGTGCCGTAGTTGGGCGCGGCGTGCGCCTTGCCGGAGTCGAGCTGCACGGGGTCGGCCATCACCGAGCTGCGGCCGGCCCGCTCGTCCTCGTCGTAGTCGGGGATGCGCTCCACGCCGTCGTGCAGGCCCTTGGAGAGGTCGCCGGAGCCGTCCGCGAGCTTGAACATGCCGCCGTTGAGCGACCGCGCACCCGAGCTGAGCCGGCCGAGGCCCTCGTCCAGTTCGCGGGCGCCGTCCTTGGCGGTGCCCAGGCCCGTCTTGAGCCTGCCCGCACCGGAGTTCACCTGCTGGGCGCCCTTGTTGAGCGCGTTCACCTGGGAGACGGCGGTGCTGAGGTCCTCGCTGAGCCGCGGAGCCTTGCGCTGCACGTCCAGCGCCATGGTGCGCAGCGTGCCGAGGTCCTTGTCCAGCCGGTCGAGCGCCTGGTCGTCCCGCACCTTGCGGTCGGCGGCCTCCGCCGCGTCGGCCGCCGAGCCGGCCGCGTCGGCGTGCTCACCCAACTCCTGGCAGTCCACCGGCGACTCGGGGGCCTCCGGCCCGCACAGCGCGGTGTCCAGCCGCTCGGCGCTGTCGGCGGCGGCGCGGGCCAGCCGCGCCGCCTTCGCCGCGTCCTGCGGCAGGGTGCGCACATGCGCCTGCGCGGTCTTCGCGGCGTCGGCGACGTCGCCCGCGACCACCGCGACGTCCTTGCCGTCGGCGCGGTTCGCGAGCGGTCCCACGGCCTCGGCGAGTTTGTTGACCTTCTCGGCGAGGGTGCGGGTGCCGTCCGCGACCTGCTTCGTGCCCTTCTGGAGGTCGCGGGCGCCGTCGTCGAGGCGGCTGACGCCGTCGCTGAGGTTCTTGGCCCCCGTCTTCGCGTTGGAGGAGCCGTCGGCCAGCTCACCGGCCCCCTTCTTCGCGTCCCCGATGCCGTCCTTCAGCTCGTCGGCGCCCTCGGCGGCCTTCTTCGTCGCGTCGTGGATCGAGGAGAAGGACACGAAGATCTTGTCGTAGAAGCCACGTGAGGTCTTGGCGGACGCCGCCGCGCGCACGTCGGCGAAGACCGTACGGGAGATCTGCCCGACGATGTAGTTGTTCGCGTCGTTCGTCTGCACCCTCAGCGCGCCGTTCTCCGGGTTGTCGCCGGAGCTGGAGGCGACCTTGCGGCTGAAGTCGGCGGGCACGGTCAGTGAGAGGTAGTAGGTGCCGTCCTCGACGCCCTTGCGGGCCTCGGCGGCGGAGGTGCGGTGCCAGTCGAAGGTGTTGCTGTCCAGCAGGCCCTTCTCCAGGTCCTTGCCGGCGGTGACGCGCTCCGGCTCGCCGGAGCCGTCCTCGCCGTCCTGCGGTTCCACCGTCGCGCCGCGGTCCTCGTTGACCAGCGCCACGGGTATGCGGTCCAGGCGGTCGTACGGGTCCCAGAACGACCACAGGTACAGCGCGCCGTAGAGCAGCGGCAGCAGCAGCATCGCCGCCAGCGCCGCCCGCGGCAGCTTCCCCCTGCCGAACCGCTTCAGCTCAAGCGCGGCCAGCCTCGGCGAGCGCATCCTCGTCCCCCTCCATGTTGGTGCTGGTGGTGCTGGTGGTGCTGGTGGTGCTGGTGGTGCTGGTGTCAGCCGGGTCCGTGGTGTCGGCCGGGTCCGCGGTGACAGGCACGGCCTCCGTGCTGGCGTCCGTGCCCGCGCTGGTGCCCTCCGGGCCCAGGTGCACGGTTCTGACCTGCGCGCCGGCGGTGTCCGCGGGCGGCTCGCTGCTCACCGCCAGGACCGTCACGCCCTGGGCCGTGATGTCGCGCAGCAGGGTCCAGGCGGCGTCCCGTTCGGCGTCGGACAGCTTCAGGTCGAGGTCGTCCACGGCCAGCAGCCGCGGGCGGTCCAGCAGGGCCAGCGCCACGCCAAGGCGCAGCGACTCCAACCGCTCCAGGTCGCGCACCGCGGTTCGCGGCCCCTTGACCAGAGCGTCGAGGTCCAGCCCCGCGGTCTCCAGCGCGGCGTCCACCCGGGCCAGCCGCTGGGCTCTGGGTTCCCGGCGCCACCCGCTGAAGTAGCTGCGTAGCAGCGCCCGTTCCCGCAGGTGCTCGACGACGGTCAGCGACGGTTCCAGGTCGGTGACGCCCGGTACCGGTCCGAGGGCGGCCACCCGCCGCACGGCCGCCATCCGCTTCGGCAGCGGGTGCCCGTCGACCACCGCGTGGCCCGCGGTCGTCCGCATGCGCCCGGTGAGGGCCAGCAGCAGGCAGGTGCGCCCCGCCCCGGACGGGCCCTCGACGCAGATCAGCGAACCCGCGGGCGCGTCGAGTGAGACCCCCTCGAAGACCGTGCCGCGCGACCCCTTCATGCCCAGGCCCTCGGCGGTGACTGCCGCCCCTGCCATGACGCCTCCCCATTGAACTGACTGGTCAGTTCAAAACAGTAGCAGCCGGTCAGCGCCGATTGTCAGTGGGGTGGTCCACGATGTGTGCATACGAGGGAATGAGCTGAGAAAGCGAAGGAGGCACCAGTCGATGAAACTGAACGGGCCCCCGAGCGACATCCACCCCGTGCTGCGGCGGTCCACCGCCCCGCCGGCCGCACTCGACCTGCTCTCCCAGGCGCAGCACGGCCTCGACGAGGCCGCCGCCCAGGAGCAGCCCAACGACCGCTACGCCACCGCCCACCTCGCCGCGCTGCGCACCGCCGCGGCCGTCCTGGCGGTGCGCGGCCGGCCGGAGGCCACCGAGCGGGCCCGCCGCAAGATACGCAGCGCCTGGGAGGTGCTGCCGGAGATCGCCCCCGAGCTCGCCGAGTGGAGCCTGCACTTCGCCTCCGGCGCCACCCGCCGGGCGCGTGCCGAGGCCGGTATCCGCGGGGCGGTCAGCGACCGCGAGGCCGACGACCTCGTGCGCGCGGTCGGCGTGTTCCTGCGCACGGTGGAACGGCTGCTCATTTCCCAGCCGGCATTTCCCCGGGCGCGCGTGGAGGCGGAGTCACCCGCTGCCGCGAGGCAATAGGGTGGGGCCAGCCAGCACCTGAAGCCGCCGAGGAGCACCGTCATGTCCCGCCCCCGCGCATCCCTCCGTACCGCCGTGGTCTGGGAGGTGCTGCGGGAGGCACTCGACCGCCGCATCAAGGCCACCGGGCGGAACTCCCTCGACGTGCTCGACACCGGCGGCGGCTCCGGCCACTTCGCCGTACCGGTTGCCGAGCTCGGCCACCGGGTGACGGTCGTCGACCCCAGCCCCAACGCCCTGTTCGCCCTGGAGCGCCGGGCGGCGGAGGAGGGGGTCGCCGACCGGGTCACCGGCGTGCAGGGCGACGCCCACGGCCTCTTCGACGTGGTCGAGCGCGGCCGGTACGACGCCGTGCTCTGCCACGGAGTCCTGGAGTACGTCGACGACCCGGCTGAAGGGCTGCGCAACGCCGTCGCCGCCCTGCGGTCGGACGGCGGCACGCTCAGCCTGCTCGCCGCGGGCCTGGGCGGCGCCGTGCTGGCCCGTGCCCTCGCCGGGCACTTCACCGAGGCCCACCGCGCCCTCGACGACCCCGACGGCCGCTGGGGCGCCTCCGACCCGATGCCCCGGCGCTTCACCGCCGACCAGCTGACCTCGCTCGTCGCGGACACCGGCCTGCGGGTCGGGTCGGTCCACGGCGTCCGGGTCTTCACCGACCTGGTGCCCGGGGCGCTGGTGGACACCGAGCCGGGCGCCCAGCGTGCGCTCGCCCAACTGGAGGCCGCCGCCGCCGAGCTGCCCGCGTTCCACGCCGTCGCCACCCAGTTGCACGTACTGGCCGAGGTGCGCTAGACCACAGGCCACCCGATCGCCCGCTACCCGCCGTATGATCGAAGGACACCGTCGGGCATGACGGGTCGGCAGCAGGGGAATGAGATGGCCACTGCTGTGATCTGTCAGTCGTTCCTGGCCGGTGGGAGGAATTGGCGTGAGGGGCGGGTTTCACGGGGACGATTCCCTGCCTATCCTTGAAGGGTCGCATCCGGTCGCCCCCGCGACCGACGAGTAGGAGGACTCCGTGCCGCTCTCTGAGCACGAGCAGCGCATGCTCGAGCAGATGGAGCGAGCGCTGTACGCCGAAGATCCCAAGTTCGCGACAGCGCTCGAGGGAAGCGAGCTGCGCGCGCCGTCCCGCAAGCGGGTCTATCAGGCGGTTGCGGGCTTCCTCGTAGGTATCGCGCTCCTCATGGCCGGTATGGTCTCGCAGACCATCTGGATCAGCGTTGTCGGTTTCCTGGTCATGCTCGGCTGTGCCGTGCTGGCCGTGACCGGATGGCGCAAGGGGCCGAAAGCCGGGGAGGGCGAAAGCCACCCCCAGCCGGCCGGAGGAGCCGCGCCCGCGCAGGGGCGCCAGCCCAAGCAGCGCCGCTCCATGATGAACCGCATCGAACAGCGCTGGCAGCGCCGCCGGGACGAGCAGCAGTAGCCCCCGGCCGGGCCGCCGGCACCCCTGCGCAAGCGCAAGGGCCACCCGAGCCGTCGGGGTGGCCCTTCAGCCGCGTCCCCGCCCGCACGCGCCCCGAGTCGTCATCGGGGAGCCGGCGAACGCATCGCCGCGATCATCTCAGGCCCCGATCAACCTCAAGCCCGATCCACCTCAGGGTTCTGACCAACATCAGGGTCCCGCCCGGCATCGAGCAACTGATCGCCCGAGCCCCGCTTACGTGACCTGCCTCACAGACGAGGACGCCCCGGCCGCGGAGGCCGGGGCGTCGCCGGTGTCAGGCGCGGGTGCCGCCCGGCCGCAGCGCCGAGGTGACCCGGCCAAGCAGGACCCGCTGCCGCTGGGCGAATGCCGTCCAGCGGTCCGAGAGGGACCACAGCACCCGGACGGCCGAACGCGGCAGCAGCAGTGCGCGGAGCCTTCCGCGCCGGTCCGCGGACTCCCGCAGCCCGGCCTCGACCCGCCGCACGTCGTCGGCCAGCCCGTCTGCCGTGCGCGGCTCGGGTGCGTACAGCACCTGCTCGACCGCCGCGGCCAACCGCCCTGCCGCGGCCGCCGGTTCGGCGCCGAGCCGGCCCGACTCCACCAGCCGGGCGGTCGCCGCCCGCGGCGTCTCCGACTCGTCGGGCACGACGCCCCGGTCCCAGCCGGCGTCGAGCATCTCCCGCCAGGCGGCCAGGGTGCGGCCGGCCGGGTCCAGGCGGGCGGCGCCCGCCCCGATCCGCCGGCTCCTGGCCCGCACCCGCCACAGCAGTGGCAGCAGCGGCAGCAGCACGAGCACGAGCAGCGCGCCCGCACCCAGCAGCACCGGCTGCCAGGGGAAGCCCCCGCCCGCCGCGGCGGCGTCCGCGTCCTGCTGCTCCTCGCCGCACTCACCCATGCGGCGCAACTCCGGCGGGCAGTCCTCGGGGGCCGCGGGCTGCGCCTCGGGCTCGTCGTTCTGCTCGGGTTCCGGCAGCGCCGGCTCCTCCGCACCCGGCTCGGGCAGGTCCGGCTGCGCGTAGCCCGGAGTGCTGCCGCGGGAGGGCGTGGGCTCGAACCGCGTCCAGCCGACACCTTCGAAGTACAGCTCCGGCCAGGCGTGCGCGTCCTGCAGGCCGACGCGCGTCGTCTCGCCGTCCGAGGTGCCCGGGGTGAAGCCCACCGCCACCCGGGCCGGAATGCCCAGGGTGCGCGACATGGCCGCCATGGAGAACGCGAAGTGGACGCAGAAGCCCTCCTTCTGCTCCAGGAACCGGGCGATGGCGCTGCTGCCGGTGCCGGCCCGCACCTCGGTGTTGTAGGTGAAGCCGCCCTCGCGGGCGAACCACTCCTGGAGGGCGAGCGCCCGCTCGTAGTGGTTGGCGGACCCCGCGGTCACCCGGCGGGCGGTGCTGCGTACCTCGTCCGGCAGCGAGGGCGGCACCGCGGTGTACTCGCGCAGCATGCCGGGCTGCGGCTGCGGCGCCTCCGCCAGCTGGGCGGCGGTCGGACGGACCTGGAGACTCTCCACCTGGTAGCGCACGCCCTTGGTGGTCTGCCCCCGGTCGCCCACCAGGGTGCGGCCGACCGGCTCGAACCGCCAGCGGCCGTCGATGTCCACCTGCCGGGCCGGGTACGGCATCGGCAGCCAGTTCTGGGCGTACCAGTCGGCCGCGGCGATCCGGGTGGTGACCACGTCGGTGTCCACGTCGGAGGACAGCCCCGGAGGCTGCGGCAGGGGCCGCGGGACGGCCTGGATACGCCGCTCCGACGGCTTCCAGGAGGTGCCGTCGAACTGGTCCAGCGCCACGATGCGCAGGTAGAGGTCCTGGGTGCTCGTCGCGTCCGACTCGTAGGTGAGCACGGTGCGGTTCTCGGGCTGGTTCAGGCTGTCCTGCAGGGACACCAGCGGGTTGACCGCGGAGACCGTGCCGCCGCCCGACCCGCCACCGCTGCGGCCCGCCGGGTCCAGCAGGCCGCTGTTCAGGGACGGCAGCAGGGCCGGCACGAGCAGCGCCAGCCCGAGCGAGGCGGCACCGATCCGGCGTCCGGTGCGGACCGGTGCCAGCACCGGTCCGCCCAGGGCCGGGTCGTGCGGGCCGGTGCCACCGCTGAACACCTGGCCCCACTGCGAGAGCCGGTCCCGCCCCTCGGCCAGCAGCAGCACCAGGTAGCCGCCGGCCGCGCACAGGAACCACGCCCAGGAGGCGCCGTCGGGGGACAGGCCGGCCGCCACCGAGTACAGCGCGAGCAGCGGCAGGCCGGCCGGGGCGGCGCTGCGGAACGTCACCGCGAGCGCGTCCACCAGCAGGCCCACCGCGAGCACGCCGCCGACCAGCAGCAGCCGTATGCCCTCGGTCACCGGCGCGGGGATGGCGAACCGGCCCACGTCGTCGGCGCCCTCGCTGAGCAGCACGCCGAGGTACTGCACGCTGTCCGGGCCGGGGATGACCCCGGCGAACGCCACCTCGCGGGTGAAGACCAGCGTGATCAGCAGCACCGACACGGCGGCCTGCGCGGCGAGGACCAGGGGCCTCGCCAGTGGTATCCGCCGGGCGCCGACCCCGACCAGGGTCTGCACCGCCAGCAGCAGCGCGGCCTGCACCATCCAGCCCGCCGGGGTGACCAGCGGCAGCAGTGCCGCTGCCGCCGCCAGCGTGGCCAGCCAGGAGCAGGCCGCCAGTATCGCCCGTCCGCTCATCCCTGACCGCTCTCCTCAGCGACTGTGCCGGCACTCGACCGGTCCGCCTGCTGCCACAGGTGCGGCAGCGGGTCGCCGGGGGAGTAGGGCACCACCGTCCACCCCGCCTCCCGCAGCAGGCGCGTCTGTTCCGCTTCCGTCTGCTCGGGCTGCTGTCCGCGCGGCGTGAAGGCCACACCGCCCGGCGCGCGCTGCCGCATCCGTGCGGCGACCGCGGTCTGCGCCTCGTCCAGCGTGCCGAGGAAGGCGATCAGCAGCCCGTCGCCCCCGCCCAGCGTCTCGTGAGCCTTCGCCAGGCCTGTCTCGCCGGAGTGCCCGACCACGGCGAGTGTGTCCATCAGCAGCCCGGCGGTCTCCGAGGAGTCCCCGGTCAGGCCGCCGTCCAGGCCCGGCGCCGGCGAGCCGGCGTCCGTCACCAGGCGTACCCCGTAACCGCGCTCGACCAGGTGCATGACCACCGAGGCCGCCGCGGAGACCGCCCACTCGAAGGGCGAGTCGGGTCCCGACCCCGACCAGGCGGACCTGCGGGTGTCCAGCACGACGGCGCAGCGGGCCTTCTGCGGCTGCTCCTCGCGGCGCACCATCAGCTCGCCGTAGCGGGCCGTGGAGCGCCAGTGCACCCGCCGCAGGTCGTCGCCGTGCCGGTACTCGCGGGGGATCATGTCGTCGTCGCCGGCGAGGGCCAGGGCGCGCAGCCCGCCGTCGCCGTAGCCGGATGACTCGCCGGCCAGCCGCACCGGCGGCAACGCCTCGACACGCGGGATGACGGTGAGGGTGTCGTACGCGCTGAACGAGCGGGTCAGCTCGACCATGCCGAACGGGTCGGTGAGCCGCAGCTGCAGCGGGCCCAGCGGGTAACGCCCCCGCAGGTCCGAACGCACCCGGTAGGAGACCTCGCGCCGTCCGCCCGGCTCGACCCGGTCCAGCACGAACCGCGGCCGGGGGCCGAGCACGTAGGGCACCCGGTCCTGGAGCATCAGCAGGCCGGTCGGCAGCCGGGAGACGTTGTCGACCCGCAGGTGCACGCGCGCCTCGGAACGCACCGGCACCCGGGCCGGGGCGAGCCGGCGGGAGCCGGTGACCCGGTGGCGGGTGCGGTGCAGCACCACGACGCACAGCAGCGGCAGCACCGCAAGCAGCATGCCCACCCGCAGCAGGTCCGACTGGCCGAGCACGTAGGCGCAGACGGCCGCGGCGATCCCGGCGGCCAGGAACGACCGGCCGCGGGTGGTGAGGCCGCCCAGGGAGGTCCACAGGTTGCCGCGCGGCTCCTGCTCGCCGGCGCCCGCCGCCATCAGAAGCCCCGCGGCTGCTGCTGGCCGTAGGAGTCCCGCCAGGCGTGGGCGCCGGTGTCGGGCACGGGCGTGCGCTGGAGGATCTCGGTGACGATCTGCTCGGCCGAGCGGCGGTTCAACTGGGCCTGCGCCGTGGGCAGTACCCGGTGCGCGAGCACCGGCACCACCAGCGACTGCACGTCGTCCGGCAGGGCGTAGCCGCGGCCGGCCAGCGCCGCTGTCGCCTTCGAGGCCCGCAGCAGCTGGAGTGTCGCCCGCGGTGACGCGCCGAGCCGCAGCTCGGGGTGGTTGCGGGTGGCCGACACCAGCTCGACGGCGTACCTGCGGACGGACTCCGCGACGTGCACGCCGCGCACGGCCTCGATGAGCTTGGCTATGTCGTGGGCGTGCGCCACCGGCTGGAGGTCCTCCAGCGGCGACGCCCCGCCGTGCACGTCGAGCATCTCCAGCTCGGCGGCGGCGCTGGGGTAACCGATCGACACCCGCACCATGAACCGGTCGCGCTGGGCCTCGGGCAGCGGGTACGTGCCCTCCATCTCGACCGGGTTCTGGGTGGCGACCACCATGAACGGATCGGGCAGCGGGTAGGTGTGGCCGTCGACGGTGACCTGCCGCTCCTCCATCGACTCCAGCAGCGCCGACTGCGTCTTCGGCGAGGCCCGGTTGATCTCGTCGCCGATGACGATCTGCGCGAACACCGCGCCCGGCTTGAACTCGAAGTCCTTGCGCTGCTGGTCGTACACGCTGACCCCGGTGATGTCGGAGGGCAGCAGGTCCGGCGTGAACTGGATGCGCCGCACCGAGCAGTCCACCGACCTGGCAAGCGCCTTGGCGAGCATGGTCTTGCCCACGCCAGGGACGTCCTCGATCAGGAGATGGCCCTCGGCGAGCAGCACCGTCAACGCCAGCCGCACGACCTCCGGCTTCCCCTCGATCACGCTCTCCATCGAACGGCGCACCTCGTCCGCCGTCGAAGTCAGATCGCTGAGGCTCGTCTGCTCGTCGTAGGTCGTCACCCGGTCCTCCTCGGTCCGTTTCCGCAGACCGGACCCCGCACGGAACGGAGTCGGCACAACCGGAAGCTCATCGGCATCACCCTCGGACGGGTGATGCCGTTGACTGTTCATTGTTCACGTACTCCGCAGTCCGCGTCACCGTTCAGGCTGCACGGCGGGATCGATCTCCCTGAGCAGCCCGGTGGTGACGTCGAAAACGAAGCCGCGCACATCATCAGTGTGCGGGAGGAAGGGGGAGGTGCGGACCTTCTGCATGGACTGGCGCACATTCTGGTCCAGGTCGCGGAAGGCCTCCACCGCCCAGGCCGGCCGCTGGCCCACCTCCAGCTCCAGCTCGTGCCGGAAGTCCTCGGTGAGCGTCAGCAGGCCGCAGCCGGTGTGGTGGATCAGGACGACGGACCGGGTGCCCAGCGCGCGCTGGCTGATGGTCAGCGAGCGGATGATGTCGTCGGTCACCACACCGCCGGCGTTGCGGATGGTGTGGCAGTCGCCGAGCTGGAGGCCGAGCGCCGCGTGCAGGTCGAGCCGGGCGTCCATGCAGGCCACCACGGCGACCTTCTGCACCGGCTTGGCGTCCATACCGGGATCGGTGAAGTGCTCGGCGTACTGAGCGTTGGCGTTGACGAGACGGTCGGTGACGGTGGCGTGCTGCGGAGAAGTAGACATGGACAGACGGTATCGGGGCGGAGCCGGGACGGCCCGGGGCGACTACTGGGCCAGACCGGTCAAACGCGGTCAACGCGGCAAGCTGTGAGGTACCCCACAGGAGTGGCCCGGGTGTGCCGGGGGCGTTGCGGACGGTGTCCCGCGGTTGGCCGGGGACGCGCCTTCGGAGGTTGGTTGACCGGGGGGACGAGTGGACTAAAGTGGCGCGAAGTGGGAGGCGCCGCGGCGTGTTCCGGCCAACTCCGGACCGCGGGACACGGCGCCCCTCGGGTGCGCCGGACACCACCGTCACGCACGGCCTCCTCCTGCTCGGCGGCCCACTGACGCTCCCTCCCCGGCGGCAGGGGCCGCGTTCCCCCAAGAGCGGGCGGGGACCGAGCTGCAGGTGCAGCAGCCCGCGCCGGACCTTAAGAGGGCGCATGACCAGCAGCGACCAGCGGCACGTACCCGTCATGCTCCAGCGGTGCCTGGACCTGCTGGCACCCGCGCTCACCGAACCCGGTGCCGTCGTCGTCGACTGCACGCTCGGCCTCGGCGGGCACAGCGAGGCACTGCTCAGCCGCTTCCCCGAGGCGCGGCTCGTCGCCCTCGACCGGGACCCCGCCGCGCTGAAGCTCGCCGGCGAGCGGCTCGCCCCGTACGCGGACCGCTCCGAACTCGTGCACGCCGTCTACGACGAGCTGCCCGCCGTGCTGGAGCGGCTCGGCACCCCTCAGGTGCAGGGTGTGCTGTTCGACCTCGGCGTCTCCTCCATGCAACTCGACGAGGCCGACCGCGGGTTCGCCTACGCCCAGGACGCGCCCCTCGACATGCGCATGGACCAGACCACCGGCATCTCCGCCGCCGAGGTCCTCAACACCTACCCGCCCGGAGACCTCGTCCGGCTGCTCCGCAGCTACGGCGAGGAGAAGCAGGCCAAGCGCATCGTCGAAGCCGTCGTCCGGGAACGCCGGCAGGAGCCGTTCACCCGCAGCGCGCGGCTGGTCGAACTGATCCGCGACGCGCTGCCCCAGGCGGCCAAGCGCACCGGCGGCAACCCGGCCAAGCGCACCTTCCAGGCGCTGCGCATCGAGGTCAACGGCGAACTCGCCGTACTGGAGCGGGCCATCCCGGCAGCCGTCGACGCGCTCGCGGTCGGTGGCCGCATCGCCGTGCTGTCCTACCACTCGCTGGAGGACCGCCTCGTCAAGCAGGTCCTCGCGGCCGGAGCGGTGAACACCGCGCCGCCGGGCCTGCCGGTGGTGCCCGAGCGGTACCAGCCCCGGCTCAAACTGCTCACCCGCGGCGCCGAACTCCCCGACGAGGAGGAGGTCGCCCGCAACCGCCGGGCCGCGCCCGCCCGCCTGCGCGGCGCCGAACGCATCCGGGAGGCCCAGGACCGATGACCGCGCCGAACCGGCTCGCCCGCCTCGCCAGCCTGGTTCCGGGCGGCGGCTCGCAGGCGGCCCGCACTCCGTTCGTCCTGCTGGTCGTGGTGCTGCTGGGCTCGGGGCTGCTCGCCCTGCTGCTGCTCAACGCCTCCGTCAACCAGGGCTCGTTCGAACTCAGCAAGCTCAAGCAGCAGACCAAGGAGCACACCGACGAGCAGCAGGCCCTCCAGGAGGAGGTCGACGCCTACTCGGCGCCCGACGCGCTCGACCGGCGGGCCCGCGAGCTGGGCCTGGTCCCCGGTGGCGCCCCCGCCTTCCTGCTGCCGGACGGCACCGTCCGCGGCGTGCCCGAGCCCGCCACCCCCGAACCCGGGCGGTGACATCCCCGTGAGCGACGCATACGAGGTGACCCGGTGAGCCCCCAGGAACCGCGCCGGCGGGTGCCCAGGCCGTCCCGCCCGGCCCCCGCCCGCGAGCGGCGCCCCCGCCGGCCGCCGCGCGCCGGTGCGCCCGCCAAGGCGCCCGCCAGGAAGGTGCGGCTGGGCAGCCCCCGGCCCCGGCTGCGGCTGATCAGCGTCGGGCTGACCCTGGTACTGCTGGCGTTCGTCGTCCGGCTGCTCCAGGTGCAGGCCGTGGACGCGGCGGCCTACGCGGAGAAGGCCAACGTCAACCGCTACCAGACGGTGAAGGTCGCCGCCGAGCGCGGCACGGTCACCGACCGCAAGGGCCGCGACCTGGCCACCACCGTCGACGCCTACGACATCACCGCTGACCCGTTCTACTTCCTGCCCGAGCAGGCCGGCGTCGCCGACGCGCCCGCCCAGGCGGCGGCGCTGCTCGCCCCCGTGCTCGGCGTCGACCGGGAGGAGCTGGCGGACCGGCTCGCCGACCCGCCCGCGCCGCGCTACGTGCAGCTGGCCCGGCAGCGGAGCCCGCAGGCGTGGCGGCAGATCCAGGACCTCAAGCGCGCCCTCGCCGACAAGGAGGCCAAGGGCGAGGGCACCAACGTCCTGGCCGGGGTCTACGCCGAGCCGCGCTCCAAGCGTGTCTACCCCAATCGGGAACTGGCCGCCGGAGTGCTGGGGTTCGTCAAGTCCGACGGCACCGGCGGGGGCGGGCTCGAAGCCCAGATGGAGAAGCAGCTCGCCGGCCGCGACGGCCGGATCACCTACGCCCAGTCCGCCGGGCGGCGGGTGCCCACGGCGGGCTCCGAGGAGCAGGCCGCCACGCCCGGCACGGGGCTGGAACTCACCCTCGACCGCGACATCCAGTGGGCCGCACAGCGCGCCATCGGCGACCAGGTCGCCAAGTCCAAGGCCGACAACGGGTACGTCGTCGTCCAGGACACCCGCACCGGCGAGATCCTCGCCCTCGCCAACGCGCCCGGCTACGACCCCAACGACCTCACCGGCGTCGGCGCCGGCTCGCTCGGCAACCCGGCCCTGCAGGACGCCTACGAGCCCGGCTCCACCGCGAAGCTGGTCACCATGGCGGCCGTGCTCGACCAGGGCGTCGCCACGCCCGACACCAAGGTCACCGTCCCCAACCGGCTGCCGCGCGCCGGCCGGGCGTTCGCCGACGACCACGACCACCCCACGTACCACCTGACGCTGACCGGGGTGCTCGCCAAGTCAAGCAACATCGGCACCATGCTCGCCGCGGAACGGCTCGGCAAGACGCAGGGCCACTCCAACCGCGTCCTGCACCGCTACCTCACCGACTTCGGCATCGGCCGCCCCACCGGCCTCGGCTTCCCCGGGGAGACCCGCGGCATCCTGGCCCAGCCCGGCGACTGGAACTCCGCGCAGCAGCACACCATCCCGTTCGGCCAGGGCTTCTCCGTCAACGCCGTCCAGGCCGCATCGGTGTACTCGACGATCGCCGGCGGAGGGGAACGGGTCACGCCCACCCTGGTCCGCGGCACGACCGGCCCCGACGGCCGCTACGCCGCCGCCCCCGAACCGGCCCGCGAACGGGTCGTCAGCAAGGAGACGGCCCGCACCCTCACCCGCATGCTGCAGGCCGTCGTCGACGACGAGCAGGGCACCGGCCAGAAGGCGCAGATCCCCGGCTACCGCGTCGCGGGCAAGACCGGCACGTCCAACCGGGTGGATCCGCAGACCGGCCGCTACAAGGGCTACACGGCGTCCTTCGCCGGCTTCGCCCCCGCCGACAAGCCGCGCGTCACCGTGTACTGCGCGGTGCAGAACCCCAAGCGCGGCAGCTACTTCGGCAGCGAGGTGTGCGGGCCGGTGTTCAAGCAGGTCATGAAGTTCTCGTTGAAGACACTGCAGGCCGCGCCCAGCGGCGCGAAGGCCCCGGGGCTGCCCACCACCTTCGACCCGGGCGACTGAACGACACGGAGAACCACATGCCGAAGACCACCGAGGGCCCCGCGGGTCCGCCCACGGGCCCACGCGGCGCGCGCCCCTCGCTTCGCGGGGCGCCGTCCGCGCCCGGTAACCTCACCGCCGTGCCACAAGCTGATCAGAACCCATCCGCCCCGCCCCGCCCCACCGAGGTGCGCCCCGTGCCGCTGACGGAACTGGCCCGGCTGCTCGGCACCGCCGAGCCCGCCGGCTCCCGGTCCGGCACCGGCGTCACCGGGATCACGCACGACTCGCGGGCGGTGCGCCCCGGCGACGTCTACGCGGCCCTGCCGGGAGCCCGGTACCACGGCGCGGACTTCGTCGCGCAGGCCCAGTCGTTGGGCGCCGCCGCGATCCTCACCGACGAGGCCGGGACCGAACGAGCCGCCGCCACCGGCCTGCCGGTGCTGACGGTCCCCGACCCGCGCAGCCGGATGGGGGAGCTGGCCGTCACCCTCTACGGTGACCCGGGCCGCGACCTCCTCCAGATCGGCATCACCGGGACCTCCGGCAAGACCACCATCGCGTACCTGGTCGACGGCGGCCTGCGCGCCGCCGCCAAGGAGGGCCAGCTCACCGGCCTGATCGGCACCGTGGAGTCCCGGATCGGCGACGTGCGGCTGAAGTCGGAGCGGACCACGCCGGAGGCCACCGACCTCCAGGCGCTGTTCGCCGTGATGCGCGAACGGCAGGTCACCGCGGTCACCATGGAGGTCTCCAGCCACGCGCTGGTGCTCGGCCGGGTCGACGGCTGCGTCTTCGACGTCGCCGTCTTCAGCAACCTCAGCCCCGAGCACCTCGACTTCCACCCCGACATGGACGACTACTTCCGCGCGAAGGCGCAGCTGTTCACGCCGCGGCTGGCCAGGGCCGGAGTGGTCAACGTCGACGACGAGTGGGGCCTGCGCCTCGCCCGGGAGGCGGAGATCCCCGTCACCACCTTCTCCGCCGAGGGCCACCCGGACGCGCACTGGCGTGCCGAGGACGTCTCCGTGGGCCCGCTGGGTTCGACCTTCACCGCCGTCGGCCCCGGCGGCGTGTCGGTGCGGGCCGCCGCCCCGCTGCCCGGACCGTTCAACGTCTCCAACGCGCTCGCCGCGCTGACGGCGCTGGTCACCGCCGGTATCGACGCGCAGACCGCGGCCGACGGCATCGCCGCGGTGCCGGGCGTGCCCGGGCGACTGGAGCGCGTGGACGCCGGGCAGCCCTACCTCGCCGTGGTCGACTACGCCCACAAGCCGGACGCCGTGGAGTCGGTGCTGCGGGCCCTGCGCCGGGTCAGCGGCGGCCGGGTGCACGCCGTGCTGGGCTGCGGCGGCGACCGCGACCCGCACAAGCGCCGCTCGATGGGCGCCGCGCTCGCCCGGCTCGCCGACACCGCCGTGCTCACCTCGGACAACCCCCGCTCGGAGGACCCGCTGGCGATCCTCGCGGAGATGCTCGCCGGTGCGGCCGAGGTGCCCACGTACGAGCGCGGCACGGTGCTGCTGGAGGAGGACCGGGCCGCGGCCATCACCGCGGCGGTCGCCCGCGCCGAGCCCGGCGACACCGTGGTGATCGCAGGCAAGGGCCACGAGCAGGGCCAGGACATCGCCGGAGTGATCCGCCCGTTCGACGACCGCAAGGTGCTGCGCGCCGCCATCGAGGAACGGCTGAACCGATGATCCCCATGACGCTCGCCGAGATCGCCCAGGTCGTCTCCGGCCAACTCCACGACATACCGGACCCGGCGGCCCTCGTCACCGGCCCCGCGGTCATCGACTCCCGCGAGGCCGCCCCCGGCACGCTCTTCGCCGCCTTCGCCGGCGAGCGGGCCGACGGCCACGACTTCGCGGCCGGCGCGGTCGCCGACGGCTCGGCGGCCGTGCTCGCCACCCGCCCGGTCGGTGTGCCCGCGGTGGTCGTCGACGACGTGGTGGCCGCGCTCGGCGCGCTCGCCCGGCACAGCGTGTCCACCCTGGGCACCTCGGTGGTCGCGCTCACCGGCTCGGCGGGCAAGACCAGCACCAAGGACCTCGTGGCGCAGCTGCTGGAGCGCCTGGGCCCGACCGTGTGGACGCCGGGTTCGCTGAACAACGAGATCGGCCTGCCGCTGACCGCGCTGCGCGCCGACGGCAGCACCCGCCACCTCGTCCTGGAGATGGGCGCCCGCGGCAAGGGCCACATCGCCTACCTCGCCGAGCTGACCCCGCCCCGCATCGGAGTCGTGCTGAACGTCGGCACCGCGCACGTCGGCGAGTTCGGCAGCCGGGAGCGGATCGCCGAGGCCAAGGGCGAACTGGTCGAGGCGCTCCCGCCGGCCGATGAGGGCGGTGTCGCCGTGCTCAACGGCGACGACCCCCTGGTGCGGGCCATGGCGTCCCGCACCAGCGCCCGCGTGGTGTTCTTCGGTGAGAGCGACTCCTCCCCGGACGCCTCGGTACGGGCCGCCGACGTCCGGCTCACCGCCGACGGGCGGCCCGCCTTCACGCTTCACACACCCTCCGGGTGCAGCGACGTGACCATGCGCCTGTACGGTGAGCACCACGTGTCGAACGCGCTCGCCGCGGCGGCCGTCGCCCATGAACTGGGCATGCCCGCGGAGCACATCGCTACCGCGCTCAGCAGCGCGGGCACGCTCTCCCGGTGGCGCATGGAGGTCACCGAGCGCGCCGACGGCGTCACCGTCGTCAACGACGCGTACAACGCGAACCCCGAGTCCATGCGGGCGGCGCTCCGCGCGCTCGCCGCGATGGCCGGAGGGGGGGACGCACGGGCTGCGGGCCGCCGCACGTGGGCGGTGCTCGGTGAGATGGCCGAACTCGGTGAGTCGGCGCTCGCGGAGCACGACGCGGTCGGACGGCTCGCCGTCCGGCTCAACGTCAGCAAGCTCGTGGCGGTGGGCGGCACAGCAGCCGCCTGGCTCGACATGGGCGCCAAGAACGAGGGTTCGTGGGGTGAGGAGTCGGTGCACGTGTCCGACGCTCGGGCGGCGATCGACCTGTTGCGCAGTGAACTGCGCCCGGGGGATGTCGTATTGGTGAAGGCTTCCCGTTCGGTGGGCCTTGAGCAGGTCGCGCAGGCGCTGCTCGCTGACTCCGAGGGCGAGGTCGCCGGTCGATGAGGCAGATCCTCTTCTCCGGAGTCATCGGGCTCTTCCTGACCCTGGTCGGCACCCCGCTGCTGATCAAGCTCCTGGCCCGCAAGGGCTACGGCCAGTTCATCCGCGACGACGGCCCGCGGGACCACCACAGCAAGCGCGGCACGCCCACGATGGGCGGTATCGCCTTCATCCTGGCGACGCTCATCGCCTACGTGCTGACCAAGGTGATCACCGGCAGCGAGATGAGCATCTCGGGCCTGCTGGTGCTCTTCCTGATGGCCGGCATGGGCCTCGTCGGCTTCCTCGACGACTACATCAAGATCGTCAAGCAGCGCAGCCTGGGCCTCAGGGCCAAGGCCAAGATGCTCGGCCAGCTGATCGTCGGCATCGCCTTCGCGGTGCTCGCACTCAACTTCGAGGACCTGCGCGGCAACGCCCCGGCCTCGGACCGGCTCTCCTTCACGCAGGACTTCGGCTGGCAGATCGGCCCGGTGCTCTTCGTCATCTGGGCGCTGTTCATGATCCTCGCCATGTCCAACGGCGTGAACCTCACCGACGGTCTCGACGGCCTCGCCACCGGCGCCTCGGTGATGGTCTTCGGCGCCTACACGTTCATCGGCGTGTGGCAGTACCAGGACTCCTGCGCGATCACCGGCAGCCCCAGCTGCTTCGAGGTACGCGACCCGCTGGACCTCGCCGTGGTGGCCGCGGCCCTGATGGGCGCCTGCTTCGGCTTCCTGTGGTGGAACACCTCGCCCGCCAAGATCTTCATGGGCGACACCGGGTCGCTGGCCCTGGGCGGCGCGCTCGCGGGCCTGGCGATCCTCTCCCGCACCGAACTGCTGCTGGCCATCCTCGGCGGCCTGTTCGTGCTGATCACCATGTCCGTGGTGATCCAGGTCGGTTCGTTCCGGCTCACCGGCAAGCGGGTGTTCAAGATGGCGCCGCTCCAGCACCACTTCGAGCTGAAGGGCTGGAGCGAGGTCCTGGTGGTGGTCCGCTTCTGGATCATCCAGGGCATGTGCGCCATCGTGGGCATCGGCCTGTTCTACGCGGCCTGGGCGGCCCGCAAGTGACCGCCACGCTCTCCGGGCCCCGTTCGGCCGAGGAGTTCGCCGGGCGGCGGGTCGTCGTCGCCGGACTGGGCGTGAGCGGCGTCAGCGCCGCCCGCGCGCTGGTCCGGCTCGGCGCCGAGGTCACCGTGGTCGACGGCGGCGACGGGCCCGCCCACCGGGAGCGGGCGTCCGCCGCCCGGGAGTCCGGCGCCGCCGTCCGCCTCGGCGACGGCGGCACCCTGCCCGACGGCACCGACCTGGTGGTCACCTCGCCGGGCTGGCCGCCGCAGAGCCCGCTGTTCGCCGCGGCGCAGGCTGCGGGGGTGCCGGTCATCGGCGACGTGGAGCTGGCCTGGCGGCTGCGCGGCCCGGGCGGCGCGCCCTGGCTCGCCGTCACCGGCACCAACGGCAAGACCACCACCGTGCAGATGCTGGCCGCCATCCTGACGGCGGCCGGGCTCCGCACCGCGGCGGTCGGCAACATCGGCACCCCGCTGGTGGACGTCGTGCTCGCCGACGAGCCCTACGACGTGCTCGCCGTGGAGCTGTCCAGCTACCAGCTGCACTGGGCGCCCTCGCTGCGCCCGCACTCCGCGGCGGTGCTCAACCTCGCCCCCGACCACCTGGACTGGCACGGCTCCATGGACGCCTACGCGGCGGACAAGGGCCGCATCTACGAGGGCAACACGGTCGCCTGCGTCTACAACACCGCCGACCCGGCCACCGAGGAACTGGTCCGCCGGGCCGACGTCACGGAGGGCTGCCGGGCGATCGGATTCACCCTCGGCGCCCCCAGGCCGTCGGAGTTCGGCGTGGTGGACGGCATCCTGGTCGACCGCGCCTTCGTGACCGACCGCAGGCAGCACGCGCAGGAGCTGGCCCAGGTCACCGACATCGCGCCGGACGCCGGCCCGGCGGCCCCGCACAACATCGCCAACGCCCTCGCCGCCGCTGCCCTGGCCCGCGCCTACGGCGTGCCGCCGCAGGCCGTGCGCGACGGGCTGCGGTCCTTCCGGCCCGACGCGCACCGCATCGCCCGGGTCGCGGAGGTCGGCGGGGTCACCTACGTCAACGACTCCAAGGCGACCAACACCCACGCCGCACATGCGTCGCTGGCCGCCTACGACCCGGTCGTGTGGATCGCCGGCGGGCTCGCCAAGGGCGCCACCTTCGACGACCTGGTGGCCTCCGCCGCGCCCCGGCTGCGCGGCGTCGTACTGATGGGCGCCGACCGCGCGCTGATCGGCGAAGCGCTGGCCCGACACGCCCCGGATGTGCCGGTCGTCGACCTCGACCGGACGGACACTGGGGCGATGGCGGCGGCGGTCCGGGCGGCGGCCGGACTGGCCCGGCCCGGCGACACGGTGCTGATGGCACCCGCCTGCGCCTCGATGGACATGTTCACCCACTACGGGCGGCGCGGCGACGCGTTCGCCGCCGCGGTCCGCGACCTGGCGGGCGGGGCCGAGGACGCGCGGTAACCCACCGCGCCCGCCCCCGTCCCGGGAACGCGGCAGCGGGCGCGGTGGAGAAGAGGGGACGGGAGCAGATGACGGCGGACAACCGGCTCAGGCAGCGGACCCGCGCGGCAGGGCAGCCGGGGCGAGCCGGGAAGACCCCGCGTCCCCCGGGCGGTTCCCGCCGCCCGCCCGCCTCCACGGCACCCACCGAGGGTGTGCGCAAGCTCTACGAGCAGGCCAGGAGGGCCTGGGACCGTCCGCTGACGGCCTACTACCTGATCCTCGGCGGCAGCCTGCTGATCACGCTGCTGGGCCTGGTGATGGTGTTCTCCTCCTCCCAGATCCAGGCGCTGCGCTACGACCTGCCCGCCACCTACTACTTCCGCAAGCAGCTGGTCGCCGCGGCCCTGGGGACCGTGCTGCTGCTGATCGCCTCCCGGATGCCGCTCAAACTGCTGCGGGCGCTGTCCTACCCGATGCTGGCCGTCTCGCTCGTGCTGCTGCTCCTGGTGCAGATCCCCGGCGTGGGTGTCGAGGTCAACGGCAGCACCAACTGGATCAAGGTCGGCGGACCGTTCCTGCTCCAGCCCAGCGAGTTCGCCAAGCTGGCGATGCTGCTGTGGGGCGCGGACCTGCTCGCCCGCAAGGGCGACCGGGGGCTGCTGACCCAGTGGAAGCACCTGCTGGTGCCGCTGGTGCCCGGAGTCCTGGTGGTGTGCGCGCTGGTCATGGCGGGCGGCGACATGGGCACCGTGATGATTCTCGTGGGCATCCTCTTCGGCCTGCTGTGGCTGGCGGGCGCGCCCGTCCGGCTGTTCGTCTCGGCGCTCGCGGTCACCGCGGTGACCGGCGCCGCCTTCATCCTCACCAGTCCGCACCGCATGAGCCGACTGGCCTGCCTGGGCGCCACCGAACCCGGCGTCAACGACCAGTGCTGGCAGGCGCTGCACGGCATCTACGCCCTCGCGTCCGGCGGCTGGTTCGGCTCCGGACTGGGTGCGAGCGTGGAGAAATGGGGTGAACTCCCCGAGCCCCACACGGACTTCATCTTCGCCATCACCGGTGAGGAACTGGGCCTGGCGGGGACGCTGTCGGTCCTCACCCTCTTCGCGGCTCTAGGCTATGCGGGTATCCGCGTGGCCGGACGCACGGAGGACCCCTTCGTGAGGTATGCCGCGGGAGGGGTGACCGCCTGGATCATGACCCAGGTGATCATCAACATCGGTGCCGTACTGGGGCTGCTGCCCATCGCCGGTGTCCCCCTCCCGCTGTTCTCCTACGGGGGGTCCGCCCTGCTGCCGACGATGTTCGCCATCGGGTTGCTGATCGCCTTCGCGCGCAACGACCCCGCCGCACGCGCGGCACTGGCCATGCGGCAGCCTGGTGTCCGCAGGACGCTGGCTGGGGTGAGACGTAAGACGATGAGACGGTCCGTCAGAAGGCGGCCGTCCGGAGAGCGGTGAAATTCGGTGCATGTCGTACTCGCCGGTGGGGGGACCGCCGGCCACATCGAGCCCGCGCTCGCCCTCGCGGACGCCCTGCGCAGGCAGGACCCGTCCGTGGGGATCACAGCACTCGGAACCGAACGCGGCCTGGAGACCAGGCTCGTCCCGGAACGGGGCTACCCGCTCGAACTGATTCCGGCCGTCCCGCTGCCGCGCAGACCCACACCCGAACTGATCACCGTGCCGGGGCGGCTGCGCGGCACGATCAAGGCCACCGAGCAGGTGCTCGAACGCACCAAGGCCGACTGCGTGGTGGGTTTCGGCGGCTACGTGGCGCTGCCGGCCTACCTCGCCGCCAAGCGGCTGGGCGTGCCGATCGTGGTGCACGAGGCGAACGCCCGGCCGGGGCTCGCCAACAAGATCGGCTCCCGCTACACCCGGTTCGTGGCGGTCTCCACGCCGGACAGCAAGCTGCGCCACGCCCGGTACGTCGGCATCCCGCTGCGCCGTTCGATCGCCACCCTGGACCGGGCCGCGGTACGGGCCGAGGCGCGCGCCGCGTTCGGCCTCGACCCGAACCTGCCCACGCTGCTGGTCTCGGGTGGTTCGCAGGGCGCCAGGCGGCTGAACGAGGTCGTGGAGAGCATCGCCCCGACGCTCCAGCGCTCCGGGGTGCAGATCCTGCACGCGGTCGGTCCGAAGAACGAACTGCCGCAAACGGACAACATGCCGGGAATGCCACCCTATCTCCCGGTACCGTATCTGGACCGGATGGACCTCGCCTACGCCGCGGCGGACATGATGCTCTGCCGCGCGGGTGCGATGACCGTCGCCGAACTCTCCGCCGTCGGGCTGCCGGCCGCCTACGTCCCGCTGCCCATCGGCAACGGCGAGCAGCGGCTCAACGCCCAGCCGGTGGTGAAGGCCGGCGGCGGACTGCTGGTCGACGACGCCGAGCTGACGCCGGAGTGGATCCAGGGGAACGTCCTGCCGGTCCTCACCGACGCGCACCGGCTCTACGACATGGCGCGCGCCGCAGCCGAGTTCGGCCGTCCGGACGCCGACGAGCTTCTCGTCGGCATCGTGAGGGAAGCGATCGCGGCCCGCCGGGACTGAACCGGCCCGCGGGCGGCAGGAAGCGGGGAAGCGTGGGCGCGGCAGCCTCAGGGACGACGACCGCCGAGGAGCGGGACGGCCTCGCCGGGACGGGCGGCGGCGCGCCGCCGCGCCCGGCCCGGCCCCGGCTGCCGCGCCGCCCCGCGCTGCTGCTCGGCGCTGCGGCGGTGGCCCTCGTCGCCGGGTTCGGGGTGTGGGCGTTCTACGGCTCCGCCTGGCTGCGGGTGGAACGGGTGGAGGTCAGCGGGACCCGGGTGCTCTCCGAGGAGCAGGTGCGTACCGCCGCCGGGGTGCCGCTCGGGGAACCGATGGCGAGTGTGGACAGGTCGGCGGTTGCCGACCGGCTGACCCGCCGGCTGCGGCGTGTGGACTCCGTCGAGGTGGTCCGCGACTGGCCCGGTGCGGTGGTCCTGGAGGTCACCGAGCGGCGGCCCGAGGTCGTGATGGAAAAGACCGGGGACAGCGGGAAGTTCGTCGAGGTGGACGCCCGGGGCGTGCGCTACGCCACCGTGGTGAAGCGCCCGGCGGGTGTGCCGCTGCTGGTGGTGGAACGGGACCGGACCGCGGGCGACCGCCACTTCGGCCCCGGCACGCTGCGCGCCGAGGCCGTCAAGGTCTCCTCCGCGCTGCCGCCGCGGGTGAGGAGTGCCACCGAGACGATCCGGGTGCGCAGTTTCGACTCCGTCATGCTGGAGCTCTCCGGAGGCCGTACGGTGATGTGGGGGAGCAGCGAGTACGGTGCGGCCAAGGCCCGCTCGCTGCGGGCGCTGATGAAGGCCCGCGGCAAGGCCGGGCACTTCGACGTCAGCGTGCCCAGCGCCCCTGCCGCCTCCGGCGGTTGACGGCGTGGTGGGCGGCTCGCACCCTGGATGGATGGCAGGATGGCTGATCACATAGGGTGAAAAGAAAAACGGGAGGTTCGGCGTGTTCGTTGAACACGCGGCACTTGTCGACTTAGTGTCCGTTCCGAGGAACACATGGATCCCGGGAAGGACATGGAAGACCATGGACCCCATGGAATCCATCCCACTCGGACACTGGTAACCCTAAACGTAAGCGTTAGGGTTCGGGTCGGCATTCGAACCGTCCCATCGGCATAGGTCGGCGCACCTCAACCACCGTGGGGCGGCGACACGTAACTCGAGGCGAGAGGCCTTCGACGTGGCAGCACCGCAGAACTACCTCGCAGTCATCAAGGTCGTCGGCATCGGCGGCGGTGGCGTGAACGCCATCAACCGGATGATCGAGGTCGGTCTCAAGGGCGTCGAGTTCATCGCGATCAACACCGATGCACAGGCCCTGTTGATGAGCGACGCAGACGTCAAGCTCGACGTGGGCCGCGAACTGACCCGAGGACTCGGCGCCGGGGCCAACCCGGACGTCGGCCGCAAGGCGTCCGAGGACCACCGCGAGGAGATCGAGGAGGTCCTCAAGGGGGCCGACATGGTCTTCGTCACGGCAGGCGAGGGCGGTGGCACCGGCACTGGGGGAGCCCCCGTCGTCGCGAACATCGCCCGGTCCCTCGGCGCTCTGACCATCGGCGTGGTCACCCGCCCCTTCACCTTCGAGGGGCGGCGCCGCGCCAACCAGGCGGAGGACGGCATCGCGGCCCTGCGGGACGAGGTCGACACCCTCATCGTCATCCCGAACGACCGGCTGCTGTCCATCTCGGACCGCCAGGTGAGCGTGCTCGACGCGTTCAAGTCGGCCGACCAGGTGCTGCTGTCCGGCGTGCAGGGCATCACCGACCTCATCACCACCCCCGGCCTGATCAACCTCGACTTCGCGGACGTCAAGTCCGTCATGTCCGAGGCCGGTTCGGCGCTGATGGGCATCGGCTCGGCCCGCGGCGACGACCGGGCGGTGGCCGCCGCCGAGATGGCGATCTCCTCGCCCCTGCTGGAGGCGTCCATCGACGGCGCCCGCGGCGTGCTGCTGTCCATCTCCGGCGGCTCCGACCTCGGCCTGTTCGAGATCAACGAGGCCGCCCAGCTGGTCAGCGAGGCCGCGCACCCGGAGGCCAACATCATCTTCGGCGCGGTGATCGACGACGCCCTGGGCGACGAGGTCCGGGTCACCGTCATCGCGGCCGGATTCGACGGCGGCCAGCCGCCGTCGAAGAACCGCGACAAGGTGCTCGGTTCCTACGGCAAGGAGGAGCCGGCCGCCGGCTCCCGCCCCTCGGCCGTCTCCGAGCCGGAGCGCCCGGCGGCCTTCGGCGGCCTCGGCAGTGTGCCGGCCCGCGACGCCGAGCCCGAGCCGGCGCCCGCCGAGCCCGCGCCCGCCAACGAGGTCCCGGTGGCCGCGCCGAGCCCGCAGGTCCCACCTGCCCGTCCCTACCAGGACAGCCAGGCCGAGGAGCTCGACGTCCCGGACTTCCTCAAGTGAACCCCTGCGACATAGGGCACAGCCCGACGTGATACTCCGGCACGACTCCCGAAGCGGCGCGCACTTCGCCTTCACCGACAGGTGGGGCGGGGTGAGCGCCGCTCCGTATGAGGCACTCAACCTGGGCGGCGCGGTCGGCGACGACCCCGCCGCCGTCACCGCCAACCGCGCCCGCGCGGCGGGTGAACTGGGCATCGACCCCGGCCGGGTCGTGTGGATGAACCAGGTCCACGGCCGGCAGGTCGCCGCCGTCGACGCTCCCTGGCCCGGCGTCGGGGCGCCGCCGGTGGACGGCGTCGTCACCACCCGCGCCGGGCTCGCGCTCGCGGTGCTCACCGCGGACTGCACCCCGGTGCTGCTCGCCGACCCGCAGGCCGGCGTGATCGGCGCGGCGCACGCCGGGCGGCCCGGCCTGGTGGCCGGGGTGGTGCCCGCAACCGTGGCCCGCATGACCGAACTCGGCGCGCGCGCCTCCCGGATCACCGCCTGGACCGGGCCCTCGGTGTGCGGCGGCTGCTACGAGGTTCCCGCCGCGCTGCGCGACGAGGTGTGCGCGGTGGTGCCCGAGGCGCACGCCGTCACCCGCTGGGGCACGCCCGCGGTGGATGTCGCGGGCGGGGTGCGGGCCCAGCTCGCCGGGCTGGGGGTCACCTCGGTCGACGACGCGGGCATCTGCACACTGGAGTCGCCGGACCACTTCTCCTACCGCCGGGAGAGGACCACCGGGCGGTTGGCGTCCTACGTCTGGCTGGAGGAGTGACGATGACCGAGGCCGCCCGCAGGGCCGAACTGGCCGCCAACCTGGACCGGGTGGAGCAGCGGCTGCAACGGGCCTGCGCCCGGGCCGGCCGCGAGCGCGCGGAGGTGACGCTTGTCGTCGTCACCAAGACCTACCCCGCGAGCGACGTCCGGCTGCTCGCGGAACTGGGTGTGCGGCACGTGGCGGAGAACCGGGACCAGGACGCGGCGCCCAAAGCCGCGGCCTGCGCCGGGCTGCCGCTCACCTGGCACTTCGTCGGGCAGCTGCAGACCAACAAGGTCCGCTCGGTGGTCTCCTACAGCGACGTGGTGCACTCGGTGGACCGGCTGAAGCTGGTGAAGGCACTGTCGACGGCTGCCGGGGGACGGAACCGGCCGCTGGACTGCCTGATCCAGGTCGCCCTCGACAAAGAGGCGGACGAGGGGGTCGGCCGGGGCGGGGCGGCACCCCGGGAGGTGCCCGAACTCGCCGACGCGCTCGTGAAGGCCCCCGGCCTGAGGCTCGCCGGGACGATGACCGTGGCGCCGCTCACCGGTCCGTTCGCAGGTCGGCCCGGGGCCGCGTTCGCCCGGCTCCGGGAAATCTCAACGGACCTGCGTGCCGCGGATCCTGCTGCCACCATGGTCTCGGCGGGTATGAGCTCCGACATGGAGGAAGCGGTTGCGGCGGGGGCGACACATGTGCGCGTCGGCACTGCGGTACTCGGAGACCGTCCCCGGCTCGGGTAACGTCGCGAAGAAAGTCGGACCACAGCAGAAAATATGGTCATTCCCGACGAAATGGGCGGGCCACGTGGATTTCAGGCCACCGGTGACGGAGCCGATCCACCACTGAGCGGAGGATGCGGAGCATGGCCGGCGCGATGCGCAAGATGGCGGTCTACCTCGGCCTCGTGGAGGACGATGGATACGACGGCCGGGGTTACGACCCCGATGACGAGTTCGAACCCGAGCCCGAGCCCGAGCGGGACCGGCGACGCCACCAGGCCGCCGCCCCGCCGCGCGAGGCGGAGCCCGAGGAGCCGGTCAGGGTGGTGCAGCCACCGGCCCAGCGGGAACGTGAACCCTCACCCGCGCTGGTCGGCGAAAGCGGGCGAGTGGGGCGGATCGCCCCCGTGTCATCCATCACACCTGAACGCCCGAACCTGGAGAAGAGTGCGCCGGTGATCATGCCCAAAGTCGTGTCGGAGCGAGAGCCCTACCGGATCACCACACTTCACCCCCGGACCTACAACGAAGCCCGTACCATCGGGGAACACTTCCGCGAAGGCACGCCGGTGATCATGAACTTGACCGAGATGGATGACACGGACGCGAAGCGACTTGTCGACTTCGCCGCCGGTCTCGTCTTCGGCCTGCACGGAAGCATCGAGCGGGTGACGCAGAAGGTGTTCCTGCTGTCTCCTGCTAACGTCGATGTCACGGCGGAGGACAAGGCCCGCATCGCAGAGGGCGGGTTCTTCAACCAGAGCTGAGACACGACACCGGTTGGACCCCCGGCCGCATGGCACGGGAAGACCCAGGGGAGAGGGAGTAACGCAGGATGGCCATCGCACAACAGGTGATCCTGATTGCGTTGCAATGCTTCTTGGGCGTGCTGATCTTCCGGCTGGTGATGGACTACGTCTTCATGTTCGCCCGCTCATGGCAGCCCGGCAAGGCGATGGTGGTCGTTCTTGAGGCCACCTACACTGTCACTGATCCGCCACTGAAGCTGCTGAGGCGGTTCATCCCGCCGCTGCGCTTCGGGGGTGTGGCGCTTGACCTGTCCTTCTTCGTACTGATGATCATCGTTTACATCCTGATCAGCGTCGTGGCCAGGCTGTGAGCGAGTACGGTCTTGCCGATATGCCGATGACCTACGTTGAGGTGAAGAGATGCCGCTGACCCCCGAGGACGTGCGGAACAAGCAGTTCACTACCGTCCGTCTGCGAGAAGGCTATGACGAGGACGAGGTGGACGCCTTCCTGGACGAGGTCGAAGCCGAGCTGAATCGACTACTCCGGGAGAACGAGGACCTGCGCGCCAAACTGGCCGCAGCCACCCGCGCCGCTGCCCAGAACCAGCAGCAGCAGGGCATGCGCAAGCAGCAGGAGCAGGAACAGCAGCAGCAGCGCCCCGGCGGCGCACCTGTGCCCGCTGCCATATCCGGACCGCAGCCGGTCCCGCCCGGCCAGCCGCAGATGGGCGGCCCGCCCCAGCTGCCCGGCGGCGCCCCCCAGCTTCCCGCCGGTCCCGGCGGGCACCAGCAGCAGCACCCCGGCCACCAGCAGCAGCACCCGGGCCACCAGCAGCAGCACCAGCAGCACCAGGGCCAGTTGCAGGGCGGTCCGCACGGACCCGGCCCGATGGGCCACGGCGGACCGCCCATGGGTGGTCACCAGCAGATGCAGCAGCAGCCGAGCGGCAACAACGAAAGCGCCGCACGTGTGCTGTCGCTGGCCCAGCAGACCGCCGACCAGGCGATCGCCGAGGCGCGCAGCGAGGCCAACAAGATCGTCGGTGAGGCCCGCAGCCGCGCCGAGGGTCTGGAGCGTGACGCCCGTGCCAAGGCGGACGCCCTGGAGCGGGACGCCCAGGAGAAGCACCGCGTGGCGATGGGCTCGCTGGAGTCCGCCCGCGCGACGCTGGAGCGCAAGGTCGAGGACCTGCGCGGGTTCGAGCGCGAGTACCGCACCCGCCTGAAGTCCTACCTGGAGAGCCAGCTGCGCCAGCTGGAGAACCAGGCGGACGACTCCCTCGCCCCGCCGCGTTCCCCCGCGGCGCCCTCGCTGCCGGCCTCGCCGTCGATGGCCGGTGCCGGTGCGCCCTCGGGCACCATGGGCGGCCACCAGGGAATGGGCGGCAACCAGTCGATGGGCGGCGGCCAGTCCATGGGTGGCCACGGCCACAACCAGGGCGGCCAGACCTACGGCGGTCAGCAGCAGATGTCCCCGGCGATGACCCAGCCGATGTCCCCGGTCCGGCCGCAGGGCCCGCAGCCCATGCAGCAGGCGCCGTCACCGATGCGCGGCTTCCTCATCGACGAGGACGACAGCTGAGCACCGGTCCCGTCCGCTAGGACGGGCAGTACCGGCATATCGCAAGGGCCGGGCCCCCTCAAGGGGGCCCGGTCCTCTGCCGTGTCCGGCGCCCTTCCCCCGCACCGCACGGGCGCACGCCGACGCACCGCCACCCGCGGGAGTGCGGGCGGCGGTGCGTCGGCAGGGGCGTCGGCAGCGCGGGGCCGTCGGCCGGACGCCTGCGGGGCTCAGGCCTTGCGGAGCCGGAAACCCAGGTCCAGCGCCTCGTCAGAGAAGGGCTCCCCGAAGGAGTCGTCCGCCTCACCGTCCGAAAGGTCGGTGGCCAGCACCTCGTTGGCGATGAGTGCGGAGTGCTCGGCGAGCGCGGTGGCGACCTCCTCGTCGCCGGAGTGCCAGCGCAGCGCGATCCGGTCGGCGACCTCCAGACCGGAGTTCTTGCGCGCCTCCTGGATGAGCCGGATCGCGTCCCGGGCCAGTCCGGCCCGCCGCAGCTCCGGCGTGATCTCCAGGTCCAGCGCCACCGTCGCCCCGGTGTCGGACGCCACCGACCAGCCCTCCCTGGGCGTCTCGGTGATGATGACCTCCTCGGGGGAGAGCGGCACCGTCTCGCCGTCGACCTCCACGGCGGCCGTGCCGGCCCGCAGCGCCGCCGACAGTGCGGCGGCGTCCGCCTCGGCGACGGCCTTCGCCACCGCCTGCGTGCCCTTGCCGAACCGCCGGCCCAGCGCCCGGAAGTTGCCCTTCGCGGAGGTGTCCACCAGCGACCCCCCGACCTCCGCGAGTGAGGCGAGGCGGCTGACGTTCAGCTCCTCGGCGATCTGCTCGCGCAGCTCGTCGTCGAGCAGTTCGAAGCCCTGTGCGGCCACCAGCGCCCGCGAGAGCGGCTGGCGGGTCTTCACCCCGGACTCCGCCCGGGTGGCCCGGCCCAGCTCGACCAGGCGCCGCACCAGCAGCATGTCGCCCGACAGCTGGGGGTCGACCTCCTCCAGGTCGGCGACCGGCCAGTTCGCCAGGTGCACCGATTCCGGTGCGCCCGGTGCCACCGGCACCACCAGGTCCTGCCAGACGCGTTCGGTGATGAACGGCACCAGCGGCGCCATCAGCCGGGTGACCGTCTCCAGCACGTCGTGCAGGGTGCGCAGCGCGGCGGCGTCACCCTGCCAGAACCGTCGGCGGGACCGGCGCACGTACCAGTTGGACAGGTCGTCCACGAACGTCGACAGCAGCTTGCCCGCGCGCTGCGTGTCGTAGCTCTCCATGGCCCGCGTCACCTGGTCCACCAGCGCGTGCAGCTCGCTCAGCAGCCAGCGGTCCAGCAGCGGGCGGTCCCGCGGCGCCGGGTCCGTGTCGCCGGGCGCCCAGCCGGCCGTGCGGGCGTACAGCGCCTGGAAGGCGACGGTGTTCCAGTACGTCAGCAGCGTCTTGCGCACGACCTCCTGGATGGTGCCGTGCCCGACCCGGCGGGCCGCCCAGGGCGAGCCGCCGGCCGCCATGAACCAGCGCACCGCGTCCGCGCCGTGCTGCTCCATCAGCGGGATCGGCTGGAGGATGTTGCCCAGGTGCTTGGACATCTTGCGGCCGTCCTCGGCCAGGATGTGTCCGAGGCAGACCACGTTCTCGTAGGCCGACTTCTCGAAGACGAGCGTGCCCACCGCCATCAGCGTGTAGAACCAGCCACGGGTCTGGTCGATGGCCTCGGAGATGAACTGCGCCGGGTAGCGGCGTTCGAACAGCTCCTTGTTGCGGTACGGGTAGCCCCACTGCGCGAACGGCATCGAACCGGAGTCGTACCAGGCGTCGATGACCTCCGGCACCCGCTCCGCCGCCAGCGTGCAGCCCTCGGCGGTGCACGCGAAGGTGACGGCGTCGATGTACGGGCGGTGCGGGTCCAGGCCGCTCTGGTCCTGCCCGCTCAGCTCGGACAGCTCCGCTAGCGAGCCCACACACGTCAGGTGCTGCTCGGCGCAGCGCCAGATAGGCAGCGGCGTGCCCCAGTAGCGGTTGCGCGACAGCGCCCAGTCGACGTTGTTGCTCAGCCAGTCGCCGAAGCGGCCGTGCTTGACCGAGTCAGGGAACCAGTTGGTGCGTTCGTTCTCCCGCAGCAGCGCGTCCTTGACCTGCGTGGTGCGGATGTACCAGGACGGCTGCGCGTAGTACAGCAGCGCCGTGTGGCAGCGCCAGCAGTGCGGGTAGCTGTGCTCGTAGGCCAGGTGGCGGAAGAGCAGTCCGCGCTCCTGGAGGTCGGCGACGAGCGCCTCGTCGGCCTTCTTGAAGAACTGCCCGCCCACCAGCGGCAGATCCTCCTCGAAGGTGCCGTCTGGGCGCACCGGGTTGACGACGGGCAGGCCGTAGCGGCGGCACACCGCGAGGTCGTCCTCACCGAAGGCGGGGGCCTGGTGCACCAGGCCGGTGCCGTCGTCGGTCGTCACGTAGTCCGCGTTGACGACGAAGTGCGCGCCCTCGATGTCGACCAGGTCGAACGGGCGGCGGTACGTCCAGCGTTCCGCCTCTGCGCCGGTGAAGGACTCGCCGGTGGCCGTCCAGCCCTCGCCCAGCGCCTTCTCCAGCAGCGGCTCGGCGACGACCAGCCGCTGCTCGCCGTCGGTGGCGACGACGTAGCGCACCTCCGGGTGCGTGGCGACGGCGGTGTTGGACACCAGGGTCCACGGCGTGGTCGTCCACACCAGCAGGTCCGCGGTGCCCGCCAGCGGTCCTGAGGTGAGTGGGAAGCGGACGTACACCGACGGGTCGACGACCGTCTCGTAGCCCTGGGCCAGCTCGTGGTCGGACAGGCCGGTGCCGCACCGCGGGCACCAGGGCGCGACCCGGTGGTCCTGGGCCAGCAGGCCCTTGTTGAAGATCTCCTTCAGCGACCACCACACCGACTCGATGTACTGCGGGTCCATCGTCCGGTAGGCGTCGTCCAGGTCGACCCAGTAGCCCATGCGCCGGGTCAGCTCGGCGAACGCGTCGGTGTGCCGCGTCACCGACTCGCGGCACTTGGCGTTGAACTCCGCGATGCCGAAGGACTCGATGTCCTTCTTGCCGTTGAAGCCCAGCTCCTTCTCCACCGCCAGCTCCACCGGCAGGCCGTGGCAGTCCCAGCCGGCCTTGCGGGCCACGTGGTAGCCGCGCATCGTGCGGAACCGGGGGAAGACGTCCTTGAAGACCCGGGCCTCGATGTGATGGGCGCCCGGCATGCCGTTGCCGGTCGGCGGGCCCTCGTAGAACACCCACTCCGGGCGACCCTCGGACTGCTCCAGCGTCCGGGCGAAGATCTTCTGGTCGCGCCAGAACTCGAGCACGGCGTGCTCCAGCGCGGGCAGGTCGACCTGGGCGGGAACCTGGCGGTACTGCGGGGTCGGACTCATCGGGCGTTCCTCCGGCGGACACGGTCTCTTCCGTCGGAGGGACGAGACCGCCACCCGTCCGGCGCGGTTCCCGCGGTACCACCCTCCTTGGCGGCGGAAGCCTCTCCGCCGCCCCCTCATTGGGGGACGGACCCGCCCTGTCGGGACGGACCCTGCGTGCCGGTTCTACTCACCCGTTCCGGGCTTTCCTCCGGCGGCTCCGGGGTGATCTTCGCGTCGCGCCAACCCCCGGGCTCGCACCGTCCCCGGGTCGCTCCTGGCCGCTCACGGACGCTACTCGTCCCCATCGATGCCTTTCGCTGCGCCCAGTGTAAGGGCCTCCGGCAACCGCCGCCGGTCGGTTTTCCCGCCGCCGGGCGGGGCACAACGGTTCCAGACCGGCGTGGCCCGTTGCCGACCGACCGGAGTCGACTTATCGTTCCGGCACGATTCGCGAACAAGATCACACTATGCGGAGGGCGGTATGACGGCGAGCGGCAGCAGAACCGGCGGATCGGCCGCCGGCCGCACGGTCGGCAGTGTGCCGGCCGCCCGGTTCCGCGAACCGCCGCCCGGGCGGCCGGGCTCGACGAGACGGGCCGCGGCAGCGGCCGGGAGGACCGCCGCGGCCGACACGGCCGCGGCGCAGCAGGTGACCGCTGGTGCGGCGGACGCCCAGCAGACAGGAGCAAAGACGGTGGCTGCGAAGAAGACGACAACCGAGAAGCCCTCGGCGGTGCCCACTGCCCGCGTCTCGACGGCCGCAGCCGGTGATCTTGCCGTCCGCGCCGGCGAGGACCCGTGGACCGAGGCGGAGATGCAGGAGGCGCGCGACGAGCTGGAGACCGAGGTCAAGCGCCTGCGCGACGAGATCGAGGCCTCCCAGGCCGCGCTCACCGGACTGCTGCGCGACTCCGGCGACGGCGCCGGCGACGACCAGGTCGACACCGGGACGAAGAACGTCACCCGCGAGCACGAGATGGCCGTCACCGAGAACGCCCGCGAGGTGGTCCTGCAGACCGAGCGCGCGCTGGAGAGGCTGGCGGCCGGCACGTACGGCCTGTGCGAGGGCTGCGGCAACGCCATCGGCAAGGCCCGCATGCAGGCCTTCCCCCGGGCCACGCTGTGCGTGGAGTGCAAGCAGAAGCAGGAACGCCGCTGAGGCCCGCCCGGCGGCGACCGCTCCCGGGCCGCCGCGGCGCGAGGCGCGCGCCGACCGGCGCCGCGGGCCGTCCGGGCGGACACACTCCCGACCGGGCGGGCCGCCCGGCCTGCCCGACGCCGCACGCTCCCGACCGTCGCGCGGGCGCGTGTCGTACCCTCGTCCCGTGACAGCAGAGGCGGAGAAGGCCATCGACGAAGCGCCGGACCAGACCGCGGACGACACGGCGGACCGACCCCGGGGCAGGCGCAGGATCGCCGTGCTGCTCGGTGTGGCGGTCGTGGCGTACGTCCTCGACCTGGTCAGCAAGTTGATCGTGGTCGCCAGGCTGGAGGGGCACCCGCCGATCGAGGTGATCGGTGAGCTGCTGCGCTTCCAGGCGGTGCGCAACCCCGGTGCCGCCTTCGGCATGGGCGAGGCGCTGACCTTCGTGTTCACCGCCATCGCCGCAGCGGTGATCGTGGTGATCCTGCGCATCGCGCGCAAGCTCTACAGCACCCCGTGGGCGGTGGCGCTCGGCCTGCTGCTGGGCGGTGCCCTCGGCAACCTGACGGACCGGATCTTCCGTTCCCCGGGCGTGTTCCAGGGCGCGGTGGTGGACTTCATCGCGCCCGCGCACTTCGCCGTGTTCAACCTGGCCGACTCGGCCATCGTGTGCGGCGGCATCCTGATCGTGATCCTGTCCTTCCGCGGCCTCGACCCGGACGGCACCGTCCACCGCGACTGACCGCACCGCTCCCAGCCGGGCGGCGCTCGGGCGACGGGACGTCAGCTGCTGATGCGCACGCTGTAGCCGTCGGCTGAGCGCGCCAGCACCTCCACCGTCACCCCGGCGACCCGGTGCCGGGAGCCCGGCTGGAAGGGCGCGTCGGCCAGCTCGGCCGTCTCCGCACTGTCCCGGCCGCCACCGCACGCGGCCCCGCCGCGGCTGCCGGGGGCCGCGTCCACCACCCGGACCGGGCCCCGCCCGGTGGGCACCGAGGAGTCCACGGTGTACAGCAGCACCCCCTCGGTGCAGATCCGGCGGTCCAGGCCGACGCGGGTGCGCGCCTCCGCGACGAGCGCGGTGGCCGGTCCCGTCCTGACCACGGCGATGGACGCGCCGTCGGGCGAGCCGATCGGCTTCAGCAGGTGCCGTGCCGTGCCGGGCCCCACACAGGCGACCTGTGGGCCGTCCAGCCAGCCGTACTTCCACTTGTGCCAGCCCAGCAGGTCGCTGCGGTCCGCGAGACTCATCGGGTCCCACGCCCCGGCGAACTCCACCGAGGCGCCGTTGCGGGTGTTGTACAGGTCGGGCAGCCCGAACAGGTGGTGGGCCTCGTGCACGAAGTTGCCGCGCTGCCAGGCCGCGCTGTCGCCCTTGCGGCCGAAGACGAGCGCCGCGGCGCGCAGCGTGCGTCCCCCAGCGGACAGCGAGGTGAAGGTGTGGGCCTGCGAGACCATCGGGTCGGCGGGCACGTTGCTGTCGGCCACGACGAAGACCAGGTCGGTGCCGGCGAAGTCGGTGCCGGCGGCCAGCGCCGCGTCGACGGCGTCCTGCACGTACCGCTGCATGACGGCGGCCGAGGTGCCGCGGCCGACCCCGTAGGCGGTCCACGGCTGCGGCATGCGCACCCAGTCCGCGGTGGGCTCCATCACCTGCCGGTAGCCGCCGTAGGACGACTGCCGCAGGTGGTCGAGCGCGTAGTCGGTGAAGAACGAGGAGCGGGCGGCGGCGTCCGACACCGCCGGGAGGTCGGGGAAGTCGGCCATGACCAGCGTGGCCCGGTGCGTGCCCTGCGGTCTGAGATGGCGGCCGTCGTAGGGGCCCACCCCCACCCAGCCGTTCGGCTCGGGTGCGATCGCGCACGGCCCGCTGATGTCCGGGCCCGCCCCGGGCCGGGCCCGCCCGGCCGGTGCGCCCGTCGCGGCCCGCACGGCCCCGGACCCCTCATGTGCCCCGCCCGTCGGGGCGTCGGCACCGTCCGGCGTCCCGCGGGCGCCCGCCCGGTCGGGGGCTGAGGCCGCCCCCGACGCGCCTTCCCGGGCCGCCGCACGTTCTCGGGCTGCCGTCTCCTGGCTCGGCGTGGTGGGTGAAGGGGAGGCGGGGGCCGCGGTGACGGCAGCGCAGAGGGCGGCGGACGCCGCCAGCAGGGTGCGCAACCCGGAGGTGCGCAGCGGCGGGCGGCTGGCCATGGGGCGGCTCCGGACGGCGCGGGCGCCGGGTCGGGGACGGCGTTCGTCCTGCCACCGTCACTCCCCGTAGCCGCCCTCGCACCCCGGGCGGGTCCGAAGGGGTGGCCCGGTCTCCGGCATACTCGGACGGGTGAGCAACCCAGGTAACCCAGACGCACAACCGCCTTCCGAGGTCCGCACCCTGCCCGTACCCGACGGTCTGGAGGGGGAACGCCTCGACGCGGCCCTCGCCCGCATGTTCGGCTTCTCCCGCACGAGGGCGGCCGAACTGGCCGCGGACGGGAAGGTCCTCGTCGACGGCTCGGCGGCCGGCAAGTCCGACCGGGTGCACGGCGGTGCCTGGCTGGAGGTGGAGATGCCGGCGCCGCCCGCCCCGCTGAGGGTGGTCGCGGAGCCCGTCGAGGGCATGGTGATCGTGCACGACGACGAGGAGATCGTCGTCATCTCCAAGCCCGTCGGCGTCGCCGCGCACCCCAGCCCCGGTTGGACCGGAACCACCGTCATCGGCGGGCTCGCCGCGGCGGGCTTCACCATCTCCACTTCGGGCGCCGCCGAACGCAAGGGCATCGTGCACCGCCTCGACGTCGGCACGTCCGGGCTGATGGTGGTCGCCAAGTCCGAGCGCGCCTACACCTCCCTCAAGCAGCAGTTCCGGGAGCGGACGGTCGACAAGCGCTACCACGCCATGGTCCAGGGCCACCCCGACCCGATGAGCGGCACCATCGACGCGCCCGTCGGACGGCACCCGCAGCACGACTACAAGTGGGCCGTCACCGCCGACGGAAAGGCGTCCGTCACCCACTACGACCTCATCGAGGCCTTCCGCGCGGCCAGCCTGCTCGACATCAAGCTGGAGACGGGCCGCACCCACCAGATCCGGGTGCACATGTCCGCGCACCGCCACCCCTGCGTGGGCGACCTCACCTACGGCGCCGACCCCACGCTCGCCAAGCGCCTCGGCCTCACCCGGCAGTGGCTGCACGCGATGCGGCTGGGCTTCACCCACCCCGGGCACGGCGAGTGGGTCGAGTTCGCCAGCGCGTACCCCGAGGACCTGCAGCGGGCCCTGGACCGGGTGCGAGCCGAGAGCGCCTGACCGGGCGCGGGCGGCCGGCGAGCACCGCCCGCCGGTCGGGAGGTCACCGGCTGCACCTGGCCCGGCGGCTCCCGCCGCCTGCGGGCGGGGCGCCGCCGGACGGGCTCGGGCCGGAGCACGGGCTCGCCCGGGCCCGCTGCCGCGCGCGGTCAGATCTTGCGGATGTCCGGGTCGTCGAACCCTTCCGTGCCGGGCTCGCGGGCGGTGCGAAGCCGGGGCAGCGCGTAGGGGTGCTTGTCCCGCAGCCAGGTGATCAGGGCCTCCCGCACCTCGCAGCGCAGCGTCCAGATGTCGTCGGCGGTGCGGGCGGTCATCGAAGCCCGCACCTCGATGGTCGACGGTGTGCTGTCGGTGACGACCAGGCTCCAGTTCCGGCCGTCCCAGGAGTCGCTGGCCCGCACGACCTCCTCGGTCTTGGCGCGCAGCTCGTCGACGGGGGTGGTGTGGTCCAGGTGCAGGAAGACCGTGCCCGTCATCTGCGGACCGCCGCGCGACCAGTTCTCGAACGGCTTGCTGGTGAAGTACGACACCGGCATGGTGATCCGCCGCTCGTCCCAGGTCAGCACGACCAGGTAGGAGACGGTGATCTCGTCCACCGTGCCCCACTCGCCGTCCACCACCACCGTGTCACCGATGCGGACCATGTCGCCGAAGGCGATGGACAGGCCCGCGAAGAGGTTGCCGAGCGTGGACTGCGCCGCGATACCGGCCACGATGCCCAGCACACCGGCGGACGCCAGCATCGAGGTGCCGAACGTCTGCATCGCCGGGAACTGCAGCAGGACCGCGGCGACGGCGATCACCGTCACCACGGCCGTCACCAGCCGCTGGATCAGCGTCAGCTGGGTCCGCACCCGCCGGGCCCGCGCCGGGTCCTGGGCGATGCCCGCGTACCGGGTGGCGGCCGTCTCGGCTATCGCCGTGACCACCCGCAGCGCCAGCCAGGCGGACGCCGCGATCATGATCGTCGTCAGCCACAGGTCAGCGGTCTGCCGGTTCTCGCTGGCCAGGTGGGTGCTGCCGAAGAACCCCCGCACCAGGGCGACGAAGAACACCGCCTGCAGCGGCACCCGCCCCCGGCGCAGCAGGCCCCACATCGGGGTCTCCGGGTGCCGCGCGTCGAGGTGGACGAGCAGCCGGTCGACGCCCCAGGCGATCACCCAGGCCAGCACGAACGCGCCACCGAATACGATCAGTGGCCGCAGCACGTCTTCCATGATGGTCTTGACTCCTTGAGCGAGTGAGGGAACTCCCGACCGTACCTGCCGTCATGGGGCAGAACCCGCTCCGGGCCGCAACGGCACCGGAGCCTGTGAAGGAAGTGACACCGTGGCCCACGTCGTACTGTTCCACTCCGCCTACGGCCTGCGCCCGGCCGTTGAGGCCGCCGCCCAGCGGCTGCGGGCCGCGGGCCACGAGGTCCACACGCCCGACCTGTACGAGGGGCGGACCGCCGAGACGGTCGAGGAGGGCATGAAGATCAAGGACCGGATCGGACGTGACGAACTCCTCATGCGTGCCGTCACGGTGACGGCCCCGCTGAGCGAACACGGCCTGGTCTACGCGGGGTTCTCGCTCGGCGGCTCCGTGGCCCAGAACCTGGCCCTCGCCGACCGCAACGCACGCGGCCTGCTGCTGCTCCACGGCACCTCCGACATCGCCGAGGACGCCGCCGTGGACGACCTGCCGGTCCAGCTCCACGTCGCCGACCCCGACCCGTTCGAGCCGCACGACTGGCTCAACGCCTGGTACCTGCGCATGCGCAGGGCCGGCGCGGACGTCGAGGTGTTCCGCTACCCGGGCGCCGGGCACCTGTACACCGACGACTCGCTCGCCGACCACGACGCGGAGGCCGCCGAGCAGACGTGGAAGACGGCGCTGGGCTTCCTCGACAGCCTGGAACCCGGCGCCGGACCTTCCTGAGGCGCTGGGAGGCGGGCTTTCGGAAGGGTGCGGGGGCGCGGGCCGCCTCCCGCCCGGAGGGCGCTCCGGTCAGGAGCGGGAGCAGCGCCCGGTTCCGCCGCCCTGCGGGTAGCAGACGTACACCTTGTCGTCCGCGTCGTCGCTCAGGTAGCGGCCCACGCAGTCGTCCGGCTGGGTCCGTCCTCGGGCGGCGCAGTACCGCACGGCGTCCTTGCCGTCGGTGAACGGGCCGGTCGCGTAGACCACCCAGTATCCGGGGTTGAGGGACGCGTGGTCGTCGCTTCGCAGCAGCTTGGCCTCCGGCACCTCCGTGCGCACCGCCGCCAGCCGCCGGTCGCGCACCTCGGTGCCGCTGCTGACGGGCTCCGAGAACAGCTGGGCGACCCAGGCGCCCTCCGTTCCGCCCCCCGGCTTCTCGGCGTCCGGGGACGGCTTCGGCTCGTCGGCGCCGGGCGAGGCGTCCGGCGACGCGTCGGACACCTCGTCTGAGGTCTCCGGCTGCCCCTTCGCCCCACCGTCCTGCCGGTCGTCGGTGTGGGGCTCTTCGGCGTCGGGCGCCGGTGTGGCGGGCTTGTCGCCGTTCGTGCCGCCGTCAGCGGTGCCGTTCGCCGTAGCGCCACCGCCGGGTGCGGAGGCCGACGGCGTCTCCTTGCCGGCGGCCTCACCGTTCCGGCCGCTGCCCCACGCCAGCACTCCGCTGACCACCAGCGCCACCACGACCACCGCGGCGGCAGCCGCCGCCATGGTCGTCCGCCGGCTGCGTCCGCCACCGGCGGGTGCGGGCGGGAGAGTGGGTGCCGCAGCGGCGGGCGGGCCGGCCTGCGCCCCGCCGCCGGGTGGCGGTGTGGGCGGCGCCCCGAACGCGGGCTGCCCGGGCGGCACGGGAGCGGACTGCGTGGGCGCCGACTCCACGGGCGGGGGCTGCACGGGGAACGGCTCCACGGTGGTGGGCGTGGCGACGGACCGTGGGCCGTCGCCCGCAGGCCCGGAGGCAGCCTCGGCCAGCATGCCGTCCAGCGCCTCGGCGTCCGGACGGGCCTGCGGGTCGCGCACCAGTAGCGCTTCGAGCACCGGCGTGAGCGGCCCGGCCAACCGCGGCGCGGGCACCGGCTCGTCCAGCACCGCGGCCAGCGTCGCCAGCGACGTGCCGCGGCGCAGCGGACTGTGGCCCTCGACGGCGACGTACAGCGTCATGCCCAGCGACCACAGGTCGGAGGCGGGGTGGTCCGCCACGCCCCGGATGCGCTCCGGCGCGATGTACTCGGGTGAGCCGATCAGCTCACCGGTAGCGGTGAGCGCGGTGGAGTCCTGCAGCGCGGCGATGCCGAAGTCGGTCAGGACGGCCGAACCGTCCTCCCGCAGCAGCACGTTGCCCGGCTTGACGTCCCGGTGGTGGATGCCCGCCCGGTGCGCGGCGCGCAGCGCGGCCAGTACGTCCCGGCCGACGGCTGCGGCCTTCCGCGACGGCATCGGGCCGTCGGCCACGAGGTCCTGGAGGCTGCCGCCCAACACCAGCTCCATCACGAGCCACGGGTGCTCACCCTGGTCGATGATGTGGTGGATCGTCACCACGTGCGGGTGGTTGAGGCGGGCCAGTGCCCGCGCCTCGCGCAGCACCCGCTCCCGCAGCATGCGGGACGCCTCCGACCCCTCGGGCGCCAGCACCGGGTCCGGCGGCCGCACCGCCTTCAGCGCCACCTCCCGCTGGAGGGCCAGGTCCCGTGCCCGCCACACCGTGCCCATGCCCCCGCTGCCGAGCGGCTCCAGCAGCTCGAAGCGCCCGTCGATGATCTGTCCCTGCGTTCCCCCGGCCATGGGGGTCAGATTACGGTCCGCACCGGCCGCCCCGGTACGCGCCCCGGCCAAGAACCGCCTTGGGACGGCGGGTTGGCCGGGGACGGTTCCTCGCCGCCGACCGGACCTTTTTGCTTGAACGGTTCGGGGCGCTTAATGGGTGCGGGCGCTTGGCGCGGTCCGGGGAGGCCGAGGGGTTCCGGGCTGCTCGGTTCGGGGCCGCGTGGTTCGGCGGCGGACTCCGCCTGGACAGGTGACCGCTCGCACACCGGAGCGGAACTTGCCGCTCCGGGCCGTTGGCGGCGAAGATCCGGACATGTCCTCCTCAGTCCAGCCCGCCCCGGACGCCGACCGGCGTCCGGGAGCGGCCCGCGCGGCGGCCGTACTGGCCCTGGTGGCCGCCGCCGCGGTGATATCCCTGCTCGGCCCGTCAGCCGCCCTGGACGGCACGGGGGAGGGCACCGGGCCGGGCGCCCGCACCCTCACCCTGCTGCGGACCGTGATGTTCGCCGCCCTGTGCGTGCACGTCGGCGAACTGCTCACCGCCCGGCTCGTCCGCCGGGTGCCGGAACTCCCCGAAGGGCCGATGCCGCGTCCGTGGGCGCCCACGGCAGCCGCCGTCGGCATGTTCGCCGCCCTCGGCCTCGCGGCGATCGTCGCCAACGGCAACCGGCTGCCGCAGTCGCTCGCCGAACTCGACCTGGGCCGCCTCTACGGCAACCACGACGGCACACTCGCCCTGCTGGAGGTCAACGGCTTCCTGGTGGCCTGGATGTGCTCGATGTCCCGGCGGCCGCAGACCGCCGCGCTGCCGCTGGCCGTGGTGGTCGTCGCCGAGGCGCTGCGCGCCCACCCCGAGCAGTACACCCCGCTGCTGGGCAGCGCCCTGACCCTGGTCCACCTCACCTGCGCCGCACTGTGGACCGGCGGCCTGCTGCACGTGCTGCGCACCATGGCCCGCTGGCGTGCCGCCCCGGCCGCCGCAGCCGGCCTGCTGGGCCTCTACGCGCGCTTCGCCACCGTGCTCTTCGCCGCGCTCACCGTCACCGGAGTCGCCAGCACCCTGCGCCGTCTGCCGCTGGACGCCTGGCTCTCCACCGCCTACGGGCGCGTCCTCCTGGCCAAGCTGCTGCTGGTCGCCGTGATCGCCGCCCTCGCCGTCACCGCCCGCCGGCGGTTGCGCCGCGAGCGCGACCCGTGGGCCGCGATGGCCCCGGCACGGGCCGAGGTGTGGGTGCTGTTCGCGGTCGTCGCCGTGTCCGCCCTGCTCACGGCGGTACCGGTCCCGTTCGTGTGGGGCATGCCCTGGCCTTTTGGGCGCTGAACGGCGGGCGCGGGAACTGCGGCGCTTTCCGGAGGTTCACAGAGCGCGCGGCCGTCGGGAGACGACCCGTCCACGCCGAGCGGCCCGGGGCGCAGTGCGTCCCGGGCCGCTGAGTGACCGCCCTTCAGGCGGGTCCGGCTACTTCTTGAGCTTGGAGTCGATGACCTGGTTGTACTGGTCGGGGGCCATCGGCGCGTTCTGCTGTTCGCCGACGCCCGCCTTCTCACCGTTGACCTTGACGGTGGGGGTGCCCGTGACGTCCTTGGCATCGTCGAACTTCTGCGACATCTTGACCGCCCACGGGTCGAAGGTGCCGTTGTTGACGGCGTCCTCGAACTCCTTGTTGCCCTTGAGTTCCTTGATGTCCTGAGCGAGCTCGATCAGGTGCTCGTCCTCGCCGAACTTGTCCGGACCGGACTCGTCCGGGTGGTGCTCGGCCGAGTACAGCAGCTTCTTGTACTCCAGGAAGGCCTCGGGGCTCACGTTGTAGGCCGCACCGAGCGCGCTGAGCGCGTTCTTCGAGCCGGTGCCTGCGATGGAGGGGTTCTTGTCCAGGAAGGTGCCGAAGACGAACTCGGCCTTGTACTTGCCGTCCTCGATGTCCTTCTCGATCACCTCGCCGTTGGCCTGCTCGAAGGAGGCGCAGACGGGGCAGCGCATGTCCTCGTAGACGGTGACGGTGTTCTTGGCGTCCTTGTCACCGAGGAAGAGGTCCGTGCCGTCCTTGCCCTCGGTGCCGGCGGGCGTCTCGTAGCCCTTGTACTGGCCCGACGCCTTCGTGCTGTCGGCGACCTTCGCCGCGGCGTCCCAGTCGCTGGCGTCGCCGTCGCTGCTGCCGCCCATGTTGGTCACGGCCACACCGATGCCGCCCGCGATCGCGAGCACGGCTATCGCGGCGACGCCGATGCCGAGGTTGCGCTTGAGCTTGTCCTTCTTGGCCTGCTTCTCACGCTCGATGCGCAGCCGCTCGCGGGCTTCACGCTTGGCTTCCTGGCTGTTGCGCTTGCTCATGGTTTCTCTTGCTCCGTGGTGTGTGGGGACGGACGTGCTCAGGCGGCTGTGGTGAAAGCCGTGAGCGGCGGTCCCCTACGTACCACGGAGTGAGCCAGCGCCGGCAGGGCGGGCCGGGCCGCCGCCCGGTCGGTCCGGAGACCGGGGAGGCGGTCCGGAAGCGGTGCGGGTCGGAGCGCGGCCAGTCCGGTCAGCAGTGGCCGGAACCACCGCGACGCCTCGGCGGACGCGGTGTGCAGCAGCCGCGACAGCGCCTGCTCACCGCGGTGCAGCCAGGCGGCTGCGGCCAGGCCGAGCCCGACGTGGGCGGCCAGCAGCAGCCAGGGTGTCATCGGATGGGCCAGGGGAGTGGCGGGTACGTCCCCGGCGAGGCGCGCCAGCGGCGTACCGAACTCACCGCCCGCGCAGATCAGGTCGAAGCCGACCGTGCGGAGTGGGCCGGTGACCGGGCCGCCGGACGGTCCGTAGCAGGTCTGCTGTCCGGTGGTGAAGACGGTGTCGGCCGCCAGCTCCAGCGGCACCAGCAGGGCCGCGATGCGCCAGAAACCGCGTTCCCGGCCGGCCAGGGCGAAGGCGATCACGAAGACCGCGCCCGTCACCGCCAGCAGCGGCACCAGGGGCACCGGCGTGGCGGACAGCAGGACGTGCGTGCCCACGGACAGCGTGACGCACACCGCGGTGAAGACCGCGGCGCGCGCTGCCCGGAAGCCTGCTCCTGATATGCCCATCGCGCCCGAGTGTGCCACGGTCGGGGTTAAGCGTCAGGTCAAGGGGACCGATCGGGATCATTCCGGAACCGGCACATGACCGTGAGCAGGCGGTATCGCCGGTCCCGGAAGGGGAGAAGGTGCGCGGCACCGCGCCCGTGGACGCGCCACCGCGCACCTCAGCCGTTCTCAGGAGAACCGCACCACGTTCCCCCAGCCGGTTGCGGCCACGGTCACCGGGTTCCCCGCCGCAGTGGGGCTTCCGGAGGAGCGCAGCAGGCGCCCGGCGGCGTCCGTGCTCCACAGGTCCGTGACGCCGTTGCCGTCCGCATCACCGGGAGCGGTCAGCCGGGGGCGGTCGAGGCTGCTCCACCCTGTTCCATAGCGGATGCGACTGCTCTGGTCGGCCAGCGACGCGGGTGCCGTGGACGTCGGATCGTCGGCCTCCGGCTGCCCGCGGTACAACCAGAGGTCTCCTGCGTCGTCGTCGCGTGCCAGCAGGTCGGCGTGTCCGTCGCCGTCGAGGTCACCGGGGGAGACGAGGGTGCGATCGCGCCACCCGCTGTCACCCACCAGGTACGGCTCGTCCAGCACGGCGCCGGCGTATCCCGGCAGGAACCACAGCTGGTCGCCGATGACGGCGAGGAAGTCCGTGACGGCCGATTCGCTGTCCGCGCTCAGATCTCCCACGGCCACCAGCTGGCTGATCGCCGAGGTGTCGACGTAGGCGTCGCCGTTCTCGTCAGCGAACTGCCCGACCTCCTGACGCGTGTCGTGGGAAACGGCGCCCAGACCGTCGTTCGGGTAGAGCCACAGCTTGCCGTCGGAGTGGCGGGTGACCAGATCCGTGTAGCCGTCACCCGTCCAGTCACCGCGCTGGGTGATCAGTGCTCCCTGCCAGCCGCCGGAGACGTCGATGTGCGGGGCGAGTCCGCCGGACCCGTTGCCCGGGTGCATCCGCAGCTGGCCGGAGCCGTCGATCGCGTAGAAGTCCGGGTGGCCGTCGCCGTTCAGGTCGCCGGGCTTGTCCTTGATCCCCGGGGACGCGGCGTAGAACGTGTACCGCTGGGTGTCGGAGGAGTTCCCCGCCCGGTCGACGGACTGCACGTACAGCGTGTGAGGACCGGTGCTGGTCGGGGTGATGGTGACCTTCGCCGTTCCACCGGCCGACGCCGGCTTGACGCTGCTGGTCGGGGGGTTCCTGTTCAGGTCGTACCGGTACTCGACGACATCGGTCACACCGCCGCTGCCGAGTGAGAAGACGCCGGGAGTGCGGGCGGCAGCGCCCTGATCGCCGTCCGTGCCGTCCGGGTACTCGACCGAATCGACCGTGGGCATGGCGCTGGGGCGATTCGGGTCGAAGGCGAAGCGGCAGCCGGGTTCGCCGAGCGGCGGGGTCCAGTCCGACGACGAATGGGCGTCGTGCGCCTTGGCCTTCCACGAGAAGTGTCCGTTCGCCGCACCGACGTGCTGGTTCAGCAGCGACTTCGGGACCGTGATGTGCGCGTAGGTGCCGGTGGTCTTCGACGTGACGGTCACCGACTTGTCGAGCAGCAGGCCCGGAGCCACGTTCCGTTTCCCGGTGGCCCACAGATGGAACTGCACACGCACGCTGCCGCCGTCGGGATCGGAGACGTAGGCGGACAGGCGCACGTCGGTGTTACCCACCCACACCTGCGAGCTGATACCGCAGTCCGTGCCGTTGTGTGTGCTGGGGACGGTGTCGAGGTTCCAGGGCGCCTTCGGCTCGCGGTTGTACTCCACGATGAGCTTGGGGTCGGTCCTGAAGCGTTTCCAGCCGAATGTGTCGGACTCGTCGCTCGCCCGCAGGCCGAGAGTGATGTTGGCCCACTTGTTCGCCGCTGCGCGCTTGGCTGCGACTGTGGCGTCGAAGTCCACTCCCTTGTCCGCGCATCCCACCGACTCGTTGCCACCGGCGGTGTTGAGGGTGTCCAGCTTCGTGGACCAGGAGGGCTGCTTGTTCCACGTGGTCGCCGAGCTGATGGCACCTGTCAGCCAGAGTTCGACCGGACGGGGGCTGCACGACCACGAGTGGGTGAGCGTGATGTTGAACTGGGCGTCGAGGACCTGCACACCGGCAAGGGCCTTGGAACCCATCCTGAAGAACGAACGCGCGGTTCCCTTACCGGACGACTCGTATCCGACCCGGGCGTCCTTCGCGCTGCTTCCCCACCCGGTCCCGTTCCAGTACGAGTTGTTCGGATAGGGCTTGTACGCGGTGGTCCACGCCTCGCGGTTGCCCGAGAACCGGGGGTCGATGTAGACGGGGAAGGTCGTCTCTTCCGACCGCAGCAGTTCCGGGTCCGGCGTGAGCGCCAAGGCGCGCTCGGAGACCTCCACCTTCACCTCCGCGCTGCGCACTCCCGGCTCGAGGTCCCCGCTCGGCTCCCGAGAACGGCCGGCCTCGTTCGCGGGCACGGCTGCCGCCCGACTCACACGGGCGGAAGCCGCGGTCTCCCCGGCGGTGGTTGAGGAGTCCCACATACGTGCGGTGGAGGTGGCGAACAGCGTCTGCCCCGCCGGGTTCACCGCGGTGAGCGACCCCGACTCGCTGTCGGAAAGGAGCTCCAGGCCCTTGGTGCCGAGGTCGAAGTCGATCTTCTGCAGGTCGTAGTGGCGGGCGGCCTCAGGGGTCTTCACGATGAGGACCTGGGAGAACCCGTCCACCTCCGCGGCGACCGAGAGGTCGACATCCGGCAGCACATCCGGATAACGCGCGATGTTTCCTTCGAGGACGGGCTTCGGCAGGGGCTTCGGCCAGGAGAGCGACAGTTCCCGCCCCTGGTCTGCCAGCTGGACCAGTGGGTCTGCCCCGCCCGCCGAGAAGCTGACGCTGCCGGCGGCGGCTCGAGGAGCCAAGCGGCCTTCAGACCGCGTGAGCGATGTGTCAACCGGAACCCAATCGCCGCTCTTCCGAACCCTCACGGGCTGGGCGTGCTGCGTGAGTCGGAACGTGCCGCCCGGCTGCGCGTGGACCTCGCTCGTCTCCGTGCGCAGCTCGCTCACCTCGACGTCCTTTCCGCTACGAGCCGCTCGGTCCAACGCCGCCTGCTCTGCGGTGAGTGGCTGCGTCGCGAGATCCTGCTCAGCCGCCCCGGCGGAAACCGGAGGGAGCAGGCCGAGCATCGTGCCGGCCAGCACGGCCGCCAGGGCCGAGCGTGTGGGCGAGCCACTCAGCCGAGGGCGTCTGAATCGTATGTCGGACATGTCAGTCGTACCTCTGGTCCTTCCCTAAGGGAGCAACTGGCCGGAACAGTAACCGGTGTTGTGACCTGCGGCCTTTACCAGTTCTTGGTAGGTCAAGAAATGATCACGGCCCTTGTCGGAGCACGCAGGGTGACCGTACGGTTCCATCGCTTACATGATCTTTAGGGGTGGGGACACTCGTGCAGCAGCTCCTCAGGCAGCTCAAGTACCTGTCGCATTGGCGTTGTTCGGTGACGCTGGCCACCTTCGTCGCCATGCTCGTCACGCTGGTGCCGCAGGTGGACATCGCCGAAGCGGCGACGCTTCGCGCCGAGCTCCCCGAGCTCAAGCGCGAGGCGTCCGTTCCCGGTAAGGACCACCGTCCTGGCAAGCCGTCCGGCAAGGACGAGGCGTCCCGGGAGTGGCGTCCCGGGGACGACTCCTGGCAGGCGGCTGCCGAGATCCTGCCGGTGGCTGAGGGGTCGGCGTCCGCTGACGCTGCCGAGCGTCGGCAGAAGAACCTGCTGCGGTCAGGCTCGGCCGCAGAACTGCGGCGCGGAAACGTTCCGGTGGCCCTGCGGCCCGCGGAGGCGACATCCGGCCAGGGCAAGTCCGGCAAGGGACGCAAGGCGGAGGGCCGCTCGGCTCCGCGAGCCCGGACCGGCGACACGGCACGCGTGGAGGTCAAGGGCCTTGACGCCGCGCGACGTGCCGGTGTGGCGGGCGTGCTGTTCACCGTCGCGCCGGCCACCCCCGGCGGCGCCCGCGCGGACGACGCTCCCCGGCCCGCCACCGGGCGGGTGGGCGTGGAAGTCGACTACTCCGGCTTCGGCGGGCACTTCGGCGGCGACTGGGGCTCCCGCCTCAACCTGGTCCAACTCCCCGCCTGCGCGCTCACCACCCCCGCCAAGGACGAGTGCCGCACCCCCAAGCCCCTCGACGGCGCCAACGACCCCGCCCAGCAGACGGTCACCGCCGAGGTTGAGCTGCCGTCCGCCGCGCCCAGTTCCCGTACGGCAGCCGCACCGATGGTCTTCGCCGCGGTGGCTGCCGCCTCGGGTTCCTCCGGCTCGTACGCGGCCACTCCGCTGTCACCGTCGGGTTCGTGGATGGCCGGCAGTTCCTCCGGGGGGTTCTCGTGGACCTACCCCTTCGACGCCCCCGAGGTGCCGGGCGGCCCGCAGCCCGAGATCGCGCTCGGGTACTCCTCGCAGGCCGTGGACGGCCGGACCGCCTCCACCAACGCGCAGTCCTCCTGGATCGCCGAAGGCTGGGACTACGAGCCGGGCTTCGTCGAACGTCGCTACCGTCCCTGCTCGGACGACCAGGGCGGCGGTGCGAACAACACAGCCAAGACCGGGGACCTGTGCTGGGGCTCCGACCAGGTGGTCATGTCCCTGGGCGGCAGCTCCGTGGAGCTGGTCAAGGACGACACGTCGGGCGAGTGGCGTCCCGCTGACGACGACGGCTCGCGCGTGCAGCGCAGGACCGGCGCGGACAACGGCACCAAGGACGGCGAGTACTGGGTCGTCACCACCACCGACGGCACCCAGTACCACTTCGGCCTGAACAAGCTGCCCGGCGCGCCCGAGGGGACGGTCACCCACTCGACTGCCACCGTGCCCGTCTACGGCAACCACCCCGGCGAGCCCTGCCACGCAAGCACGTTCGCCGCTTCGTCGTGCAACCAGGCGTGGCGATGGAACCTGGACTACGTCGTCGACACCCACGGCGACGCCATGAGCCTGTGGTGGGCCAAGGAGACCAACCGGTACGGGGCGAACAACAAGGACACCGGCGTCGCCTACACCCGCGCCACCCACCTGCGGCGCATCGACTACGGGCAGCGGGCCTCCGCGCTGTTCTCGGCGCAGCCGGCCGGGCGTGTGGCCTTCACCGTCGCCGAACGCTGCCTGCCCACCTCCACCTTCGACTGCGCCGAGTCCAGCCGGACGACGGCCAACGCCAGCCGCTGGCCGGATGTTCCCCTGGACCGGCAGTGCAACGCGGGCGAAGCGTGCAAGGACAAGAACTCGCCCACCTTCTGGTCCACCAAGCGCCTCACGAAGCTCAGCACCCAGGTGCTGGTCGGCAGCTCGCTGAAGACCGTCGACACGTGGACGCTCGACCAGTCCTTCCCCGCCACCGGTGACGGCACCTCGCCGGCTCTGTGGCTCAAGTCCGTCACCCGAACCGGCCATGGCGCCGACGGAAGCACCGCCACCATGCCGAAGGTCTCCTTCCGCGGTGTGCAGCTCGACAACCGGGTCGACGGCGTCGAGGGACTGCCCCCCTTCTCGCGCTACCGGGTGCAGGCAGTGGACACCGAGACCGGCGGCACCATCTCGGTCACTTACTCGGACCGCGACTGCCGCGCGCTGGAGCCGAAGCGGCTGCCCGCCAACCCGCACGGCAACACCATGCGCTGCTACCCGCAGTACTGGACGCCTGAGGGCGCATGGGAGCCGGTGCAGGACTGGTTCCACAAGTACGTCGTCACCCAGGTCCGGGAGGAGGACAACGTCACCGACGCCCCACCGAAGGTGACCTCCTACGAGTACCTCGGTGGCGCGGCCTGGGCGTGGGACGACAGCGAGTTCACCGAGACCAAGAACCGCACGTGGAGCCAGTACCGCGGCTACGAGCGGGTCCGTACCCGCATCGGCGCGGGAGACGACGTCAAGCAGCTCTCCGAGCACCGCTACTTCCGCGGGATGAACGGCGACCGCCTGCCGGGCGGAGCGAAGCGCAGCGCGGCCGTCACCGACTCCGAGGGCACGACGATCACCGACGAGTCGCAGTACCAGGGGCAGCTCCGCGAGGAGCTGACCTACGCCTCCGACGGCGGTGCGGTGGAGAGCGCGTCCGTGCACACGCCGTGGTCGAAGAAGACCGCCACCCGCAAGCGTGCCGGGACGACCGACCTCGAGGCGTACCAGGTAAGGCCCTCCGTCACCCAGACGCGGGAACGCGCGGGCGGCACCAACTGGCACCGATCCAGCGAGACCACCACGTTCGACGAGTACGGCATGCCGACCCGGGTGGACGAGGTGACCTCGGGAGGCAGCAAGCGCTGCACCGTGACCACCTACGCCCGCAACACCGCGAAGCACATCATGGACGCCCAGATCCGGGAGGTGACCACGGCGGCTGCCTGTGGCACGTCCGGAGCGACGGTGCTCGACGACACCCGCACGCTGTACGACGGCCAGGAGTACGGCAAGGCCCCCGTCACCGGTCTCGCCACCGAGGTCCAGGAGCGCAACGAGGCCGGGACCGGCCACCTCACCGTCGACCGCACCGAGTACGACATCCACGGCCGGGAGACCACGACGTGGGACACCGAGGGTGAGAAGACCACCGTCGCCTACACGCCTGCCACCGGGGCGGTGCCCACCAGGACGGTCACGACCGACCCGTTGGGACACACGGACACCGTCGAGTTCGACCCTCTGCGCGGACTGCCGCTGGCCGAGATCGACGCCAACGGCAAGCGCGCCGACCTGGAGTACGACCCGCTCGGCAGGCTGCTCAAGGTGTGGGAGATCGACCGGGACAAGGCGACCCAGACACCCACGGCCACGTACGACTACCAGATCCGCGGCAACGCACCCACCGTCGTCACCTCTCGCACGCTCAAGGACAACGGCCAGTACGCCGTCTCCCACGAGATACTCGACGGGCTGCTGCGCACCCGTCAGACCCAGGACGAGGCGACCGGCGACGGCCGCATCGTCAACGACACCTTCTACGACAGCGCCGGCCGCGACTTCAAGACCAACGACGGCTACTACAACGAGCAGGAGCCGTCGACCGCCCTGCTGATCGTCGGCGACAACGCGGTCCCCTCGCAGACCCGCGTCACCTACAACGGCCTGGGTGAGCCCGTATCGGAGACCTCCTACTTCCGCGGCGAGGAACGCCACCGCACCACGATCGAGCGCACCGGCGACTCCACCACCACCGTGCCGCCGAAGGGCGACACCGTCACCACCACCTTCACCGACTCCGAAGGCCGCGTGGCGAAGCTGCGTGAGTACTCCAAGCGGGATCGCAGCGAGTGGCGGGACACCACCTACCACTACGACACGCTCGACCAGTTGGTGAAGATCACCGCCCCCGGTGGAGCCGAGACGAGCTTCGCCTACGACGGGCGCGGGCGTACGACATCGGTGACCGACCCCGACGGCGGCACCACCACCTACACCTACGACAACTCCGACCGCCTGGTCACCACGACCGACGCCCGCGGCAACACGCTGCACACCAGCTACGACAAGGGCGGCCGCCCCGTGGCGGTACGGGAGGACGGACCCGGCGGGGCGAAGCGCCTGGAGTGGACCTACGACACGCTCGGCATGGGCCTGCCCGTCGCCGCGATCCGGCACCACGACGGCAAGCAGTACCGCGACGAGGTCACCGGCTACGACAAGGCCTACCGCCCCACCGGCACGCGGACCGTGATCCCCGAGTCGGAAGGCCTCATCGGCGGCACCTACTCCTACAGGTACAGCTACACGCCCACCGGGAACCTGTTCTGGGTCGAACTGCCCGGCATGGCGGGACTCACCACGGAACGCGTGGTCTTCCGCTACAACTCCGACGACCTGCCCATCTCCATCGGTGGTGCCGCCAACTACGTCACCGACGTCCAGTACTCGGCATTCGGCGAGGTGCTCCGCACGGAGTCGGGTGCCACGGGGCGCAAGGTCTGGGGCTCCTACGAGTTCGACGAGTTCACCAAGCGTCTGAGCCGAGCCGTCTTCGACCGGTCCACCAACCCCGGGCGCATCGACGACGTGCGCTACCGGTATGACGAGGCCGGCAACGTCACCGGTGTCACCAGCACCCCGGGCCAGGCCGTCAGCACCGAGCCGGAGACCGACCGCCAGTGCTTCGCCTACGACCAGCTCCGCCGGATGACGTCCGCGTGGACGGCGAAGCAGGACTGCGCGGAGGCGCCGGCCAAGGACACGGTCGGCGGACCGGACGCGTACTGGCACAGCTACACGTTCGACGAGGCCGGGAACCGGACCAAGCTCGTCGAGCACGACACCAGCGGTGACACGGCCAAGGACGTCACCCGCACCTACCGCTACGGCAGGAACGGGGTCGGCGGCCCCAACGCGCTGGCCGAGATCACCTCCAGCGGGCCCGGCGGTGAGCGGCTCAACACCTTCGACTACGACCGGGCGGGCAACACCACCAAGCGCCAGCAGGGCGGCACCACCCAGACCCTGACCTGGGACGTCGAAGGCCAGCTGGTGAAGGTCGAGCAGCCGGTCGAGGACGGACCGGACAAGGTCACCTCCTACCTCTACGACGCGGGCGGCGAGCGCCTGATCCGCACCGGTGCGGACGGCAAGAAGACGCTGTACCTCGGCGACATCGAACTGACGGCTGACAACACCACCGGCGAAACCACCGCCGAGCGCTTCTACCAGCACCCCGACGGTTCCACGACGGTGCGCGCCACGGGCGGCGTCCGGCAGCTGATGCTGAGCGACCACCACGGCACGTCCAACACCGTCGTCGACCTGGTGGACCCGGCGATGGCCGTGACCCGCCGCCAGTCCATGCCCTTCGGTGAGGTCCGCGGCGGTGAACCGGGAGACTGGCCCGGCCAGCGCGGCTTCGTCGGCGGCACCCGCGATCCCGACACCGGCCTCACCCGCCTGGGCGCCCGGGACTACGACCCGGCGACCGGCCGGTTCATATCCGTCGACCCCATGGTCGACTACACCGAACCCGCAACCATCAACCCGTACGCCTACGCCAACAACGGACCGGCCACCTTCTCCGACCCCGACGGGCTCTTCTTCCCGATCCTGGTCGGCATCGCGGCCCGCATCGCCATCCAGGCCGCGATCCGTGCGGCGGCCCGCTACGCCGCCCGCCGTGCGGCCCAGGCGGCGGCTCGTGCGGCTGCCCGTGCCGCCGCCCGCCGTGCGGCTGCCCGCGCCGCCGCCCGCCGTGCCGCCGCTCGCGCGGCTGCCCGCCGCGCTGCGGCCCGTCGTGCGGCTGCCCGTCGTGCTGCCGCCGCCCGGCAGGCAGCGGCCCGTGCCGCGGCGCGTCGAGCCTCGCAGCGGCGTATGGCCGCGCAGGCGCGGCAGCGCACGGCACGCAACAACGCGCGCCGGGCCCAGGCGCAGCGTGCGGCACGGCAGAAGGTGAAACCGAAGCCGCGCCCTGCTCCCAGGAGTCAGCCGAAGCCCAAGCCGAAGCCGTCGCAGCAGAAGAAGCCCGCGCAGCAGCAGCGCCGGACGCAGGATGCGAAGCAGGAGGGCAAGAACGAGGCCGCCGACGGGCTGATGGACACCGTCTCCAACAGCGGTGGAGGGGGCAGCTGCAAGACCGGCAACAGCTTCACTCCGGACACGTTGGTGCTGATGGCGGACGGTTCCAAGAAGCCGATCGGCGACATCAAGGTTGGCGACCGGGTGGTCGCCACTGACCCGAAGACGGGGAAGACCGGTTCGAAGACGGTCACCGCCACGATCCTCGGTGAGGGCGCCAAGAACCTGGTGAAGGTCACGATCCGCACGGCGGAGGCCGCGCCGTCGGCGATTCCTGTCGCCGCCGGTTCTGAGGCGAACCGCGGCGGGGACGGATCGTCAGCCACGGCATCGCCATCACGTGATGACGGTGACGGCTCGAAGCACACGACCGCGTCCGTTGTCGCTACCGACGGGCATCCGTTCTGGGTACCGGAACTGGGCGAGTGGCTGGACGCCGGTGAGCTGAAGGCCGGCCAGTGGCTCCAGACCTCTTCCGGCACCTGGGTCCAGATCGCCGCGGTCAAGGCGTGGACCCAGCAAGCGACCGTTCACAACCTCACGGTCGAAGGCATCCACACGTACCATGCCCTGGCGGGCGCCACGCCGGTCCTGGTCCACAATTGTGGCGAGGCAACCAAACAGGAGCTCACGCAACTCGGCAAAGCTCGAATCGAAGAAGTCAAATCCGGCCTAGGTGAAGGTGATCAGCTTCCGGGTGCTTTCAGCGTCGGACGTGATCGCACCACAGGGCAGGTGTACTACGGTGAAAGTGGTCCCAGTACAGGACTGCACCCCGACGTGGAAGCACGCCTGCCCGCCCGATCGCAGCTCCTCAACCTCCGCCCACCCGGGGTGTGTGCAGAGGCACGCATGTGTACCAACGCACTGAACGGTGGAGCCTCGCTGCGGAACCTGGATATCGTCACGCTTAATCCGAGGGGTAAGAAGTTCAAAATGTGCCCGAACTGTCAAACCTGGGTTCCTGGTGCTGTGAGAAGAGTGCTGACGGGATGAGCAAATCTCCGCATGCCGCGGATCGGGATGAGGTTCTTCGGCAGAAGTTTCCCGACGCCGTCCGTGTGGAGGTGGGAAGTACTCCGCTGCGGGTAGTTCTTAGCCGCTACGAGGCTGCGGGTTACCCTATCAGCGAATACCTACGGGCCGTAATGGAGGATTACCACGAGGTTGCGATAGTGTGGCTTTTTGGTGATCTCGAAATTGCCCTCAGTGTCGCGGTTGAAGATGCGATAGAAATTTATCCGGGCAACGTTAGGATCTACTCCCGTCGAGTGGGGAAGCCGCTGACTCCATTGGGCTTGGCCTTCGATACGGAAGAGGCTGTGCTCCTCGCAGAAGACGAAGATGTGTATCTTGCGGGTGACGCAGGAATGCAGTACGTGGGAAACGGGTTCGTGAAGTCCGTCCGGGCTCTCATCTCTGGCGAGTGGGACAAGACATTCTTCTAGCTGAACTCGTACTAGCGTGAGTGGGTACGTGGGGTCTGCTGCTGGATGGCAGGCCCCACTCTTTTGAGCTCGTAACACGATCATATCCGGACGAGGTGTGTTCAAGGGAGCACGTACTGCTCGTGAGGCTTGGTATTCGTTTGCTTTCAGTTGGACAGCTCTTCGCTCTTGCGGGGTCGGTAGGGCGTGACCAGTCTGGTGTTCGGGTGGCCGCCGTCCGCGATGGTCATGGTGTTGCCGACGACGGCGTTGGTCCCGGGTTCTTCCCATGCCTTGCAGTCGTTGCGGTTGCCGGGGAGCGGCTGGCCGACCACGACAACCAGTCTGCCTGTCGGCGGCGATGGCGACTTGGTGGTTCGGTTTAGTAGCGGTAGTTCTTGGACTGTGTGGTCGCGGGTGGGCACCAGAGCGTCGTCCAAGGTGAGCACGGCTTCCTTGCGGGGCTGGAAAGCAAGGAGGGCCCGAGGTGGTCGTGAGGCGGGCGGCTGTGGACTTGGAGGCGCCGGAGATAGGGGAGCTGGTGCATCGTCAAGTTCATGCCTCAGCAAGATCATTGGGCGCCTCTAGGACGGAAGGAGTGGGGATGCCAGTTCGGTGCGAGGTCGAGGATCTGATTACTGCGGGATCGCTCCCCTCGGAAGAGGCATCCGAAGAGGAGATCGCTCAGGCTCAGCGCCTGCTCGAAAACATCGCTGCGCCGGTGTCGGACGAGGAGGCGCAGGCGCTGGCGGCGTGCTTCGGTCCTGATGACTGCCATGGCCTTTCATGGACCTTGCTGCATCTGATCGAAACAGCACTAGGCGCTCAGAATGCGAGGTATTCACGGAACGTCGAAAACCCGTGGGTTCAATTGCTCACCGCTCGTGTCGAAGCCGCGCGAGGAAGCCGGGGGTAGCGTGAACGGGGTCGTACTGTGGGTGCGGAAAGCGGCCACCGCGATCATGGTCGTTTGCGAGAGGGGGTCGCGGACTTAACTTGCACGTAACCGTCTCGACCGGAAGAGGTAGCCGGTGTCTGTAGCACAACTTGCGCAGTGGGCGAGAGTGAGCTACCCGCAGGTCCGACACGATATTGACTGGGTTGACGTGGCCAGGCGAATCGGCACTCCTCTTCCTTCCGACTATCGTGAGATGGTCGCGAACTTCGGAGGTGGCAGTTTTGATTCGCATCTGTGGATCCATGCTCCTCGAGGCGATGGTGAGCCTTATGATCTGGCCGACGGAGCGGCTGAGCGGATGGAAGCGCTGTGTCTCCTCTGGCAGGCCGGTGAGGGCGTACCGTCATGGCTGGACGCGCGACGCGACAAGCTGATCGCCTGGGCCAGCACTGGTAACGGGGAGTGCATCTACTGGTGGAATGCACGCGGGCAGGCGAGCGCTGACGACTGGCCGGTAGCTGTGCAGAGCATTGATGGTGACTGGGAAGTCTTCGAAATGTCGAGCAGTGACCTTCTTCTTGCGTGGGTGACGGGGTGCCTCCGTACGGAGTTGCTCTCAGCCGACTTTGCCCACTTTTCGCACTCGTTCAGTCACTATGATGGGCGCATCCTTGAGTAGCGTGGCCAGGTCGAGGCGCGGACTCAGAGAGTTCCGGCCACCCCCTGTGGCTGTTGCGGCTGCTTGTTGAAGATCCTGAAATCGGTTTACGCCCATGATTCGTTTCGACTTGATAAATCCTAATGTACTTGTGGCGCTCGTAGCATGTGGATGGAGCGCAGAGAGAGTGGTAGACGCTGGTCAATGAGCGTTTCCGATCTACGCTCTGGGGAGTGAAGATCGTTTCTGCATGACCGCGAGGATGGCG
>NZ_JASKMT010000019.1 GCF_030124175.1 Streptomyces sp. 549
AACCCGGAAGCTAAGCCTTTCAGCGCCGATGGTACTGCATGCGGGAGCGTGTGGGAGAGTAGGTCACCGCCGAACAATCTTTGATGAGGACCGTTGGTCCCAGCGACATGCTGGGACCAACGGTCCTTTTTTGCTTTGCGCTCGATGCGCACCGAACGAACTGGTACGCGAGAATGATCGTGTACCACCCCGAGACAGGAGTCACGTCGATGTCCAACTCACATGAGGAGAGGCCGGCCAGGCCGGAACGGTCCGACAATCGCCGGCAGGACGGCGACGGACGCGGTTCCCGACGTGACGATCGGCGGGATGGGGACCGTGGCGGTTCGCGTGCCGGCGGCGACCGTCCGCAGTACCGCCGCGACGACCGGGGAGACCGCGGGGGTGCACCGCGGGGCAATGACGACCGCGGCGGTTACCGCCGTGATGACCGTGGTGACCGGGGTCCGCGTCGTGACGGTGACCGTGGTGGTTTCCGTCCCGGTGGCGGCGACCGTCCCCCGTTCCGTCGCGACGACCGGGACGACCGGCCGCGTGGTCCGCGCCGTGACGATGAGCGCGGTGGTGGCTTCCGTCGTGACGACCGGGGCGATCGGGGTGACCGGGGTCCGCGTCGTGACGGTGACCGTGGTGGTTTCCGTCCCGGCGGCGACCGGCCGCAGTTCCGTCGCGACGACCGCGATGACCGGCCGCGTGGTCCGCGCCGTGACGACGACCGGGGTGGTCAGCGTCCCAATGGCCAGGGCGGCGGCTCCGGCGACCGTGGTGGTTACCGTTCTGGCGGTGGGGACCGGCCGCAGTTCCGTCGGGATGACCGTGGTGATCGTGGTCCGCGTCGCGATGATGAGCGAGGTGGTGGTTTCCGTCCCGGCGGCGACCGGCCGCAGTTCCGTCCCGGCGGCGACCGGCCGCAGTTCCGTCGCGATGACCGCGATGACCGGCCGCGTGGTCCGCGCCGTGACGATGAGCGTGGCGGCGGGTTCCGGCCTGGTGGCGGGGACCGGCCGCAGCACCGTCGCGATGACCGCGATGACCGGCCGCGTGGTCCGCGTCGCGATGATGAGCGCGGTGGTGGTTTCCGGCCTGGTGGCGGGGACCGGCCGCAGCACCGTCGCGATGACCGGGACGACCGGCCGCGTGGTCCGCGCCGTGACGATGAGCGTGGTGGCGGGTTCCGCCGTGACGACCGGGGCGATCGTGGCGATCGGGGTCCGCGTCGCGATGGGGACCGGCCGCAGTTCCGTCGGGATGACCGCGATGACCGGCCGCGTGGTCCGCGCCGCGACGACGACCGGGATGGACGGCGTCCCTACGGCCAGGGCGGCGGCTCCGGCGACCGCGGTGGCTACCGTGGGCGCCGCGACGACCGTGACGACTACCGCCGTGACGACCGGCCCGACCGCGAGCCGATCCGACGGCTGCCGATTCCGGACGAGGTCACCGGCCAGGAGATCGACAAGGACGTGCGGCAGGAGCTGATGAGCCTGCCCAAGACGCTCGCCGACGACGTCGCGCGCAACCTGGTGATGGTGGCGCGGCTGCTGGACGAGGAGCCCGAGCAGGCGTACGGCTACGCGCGGGTCGCGCTGCGGCTGGCCTCCCGGGTAGCGGCGGTGCGCGAGGCGGCGGGCTTTGCCGCGTACAGCGTGCAGAAGTACGCCGAGGCGCTTGCCGAGTTCCGTGCGGCTCGCCGCATGACCGGGTCGCAGCACCTGTGGCCGGTCATGGCGGACTGCGAGCGCGGTCTCGGCCGACCTGAGAAGGCGTTGGCCATGGCCGGTGAGCCGGAGGTCAACAAGCTGGACAAGGAGGGGCAGGTCGAGATGCGTCTTGTCGCGGCGGGCGCACGCCGTGACATGGGCCAGGCTGAGGCCGCCGTCGTCACGTTGCAGAGCCCTGAGCTGGCGTCGAACTCGGTCCAGCCGTGGTCGGCTCGGCTGCGGTACGCCTACGCTGACGCGCTGCTGGAGGTCGGCAGGGAGGACGAGGCGCGCGAGTGGTTCGCGAAGGCGCTGGAGGCCGACCAGGGCGGCACCACCAACGCCTCGGACCGCCTCGCGGAGCTGGACGGCGTCGAGTTCCTCGACGCGCTCGACCCCGAGGCTGAGGACGAGTACGAGGACGAGCCGGTCGAGCAGTCCCGCGTCGGGGTCCCCGACGGCGGTGCCACCGGCGAGGCGGCGCTGGTGGACGTGGAGCACACCTTCGACGACGACGTGGAGGACGTCTACGACGAGCCGGAGGACGTCACCGAGACGGTCGTACCCGTCGAGGACGTGGAGACCGGCCGTCCCGTGGTGGGCGTGCCCGAGTTCCGGGCTGCCCCGGCGCTCGAGGAGGACGCCCTCGCGGAGGAGGACGACGCCTCAGAGGAGGGGGCTGCCCCCGCGGAGGACGCCGAAGCCCTGAGCGACCGGGACACCGGCGCCGGCGCCTCGTCCGGGAGCGCCCCGGCGGCTGCCCCCGCTGGTGCGCCTACCGAGGCGCCTCCCGAGGCATCCGCCGAGACCGGCGCTGACGCAGTTGCCGACGCCCCCGCCGACCGTGGGGCCGGCGGCAGCTGACGCACCGGCCGCGGGGGTGCCTCGCGTGCACGCCGAAGGGCGGGACCCTGCAGGGTCCCGCCCTTCGGCGTCTGCGGCGGCGCCCGACGTGCGGGGCCGGCCTCCGCTCAGTCCTTCGTGCGCGGCGCGAAGCGGGCGAGCGGGTTGGTCAGTGTGCCGACCACCTGCAGTGCACCCACCGGGTCCTGGAGGTCGACCATCTGCTTGTTGTTGCGCAGTTGGAGCCTGTTCAGGCAGGAGAGGGCGAAGTCCTCGGCGAACAGGTCGTACTGGTCGAACCGGTCCGCCAGGTGCGGTACCGACTTCTGGTAGGCGGTGACGCACTCGGCGACGGTTGACCAGAAGGTCTGCTCGTCCAGCACCTCGTCCGCGGCCAGGGTGGCGTTGAGGAAGCGGAAGAAGCAGTCGAACACGTCGGTGAACAGAGACAGCAGCCGCATGTCCTCCGGTACGTCCGCCCGGATGCGTTCCACGTCGGGCGGCAGGACGGCGGCGGAGTCCATGACGACGATCTCCTCCGCGATGTCCTTGAACACCGCCCGCTTGGGCACACCGTTCTCCAGGACGAGGATGACGTTCTCACCGTGCGGCATGAACGCCAGGTCGTAGGCGTAGAACGAGTGCAGCAGCGGGGTGAGGTACACCTCGAGGTAGCGGCGCAGCCAGTCGGCGGGCGCCAGCCCCGACTCGGCTATCAGGGCCCCGGCGAAGGAGTCGCCGGCCCGGTCCACGTGCAGCAGCGAGGCCATGGTGACCAGGCGCTCGCCCGGCTGGAGCGAGGGCACCGGGCTCTCCCGCCACAGGGCGGCGAGCATCTTGAGGTAGGGCGACCCCTTGGGCGCAGCCGCCGCGTACTGCTCGTGGTGGTAGCCGATGGCGGCCCGCTCCCGGATGACCGACAATCCGGTGGACCGGAGCACCTCGTCGCCTGCGACCAGGTTGGCCAGCCAGTCGTTGATGGCGGGCGTGGCCTTCATGTAGGCGGCGGACAGGCCGCGCAGGAAGCCCATGTTCAGTACCGACAGGGCCGTCTTCACGTAGTGCTTGGACGGGTCGGTGGTGTTGAAGAACGTGCGGATGGACTGCTGGGCGAGGTGCGCGTCGTCGCCCGGGCCGAGGTGCACCAGGCGCTGCTGCGCGACCTCGGAGGCGAAGGTGACGGACAGCCGGTTGTGCCACTGCCAGGGGTGGACCGGGATGAGGTGGTAGTCCGCTGGGTCGAGGCCGCGGGCGCGCAGCGTGCCGTCGAACCGGTCCCGTTCCGCTTCGGACAGCTCACCCCGGATGAGCGTGTCGTAGTCGAGGTCGGTGGAGCTGGAGAACGTCGAGCGGTCCCGCCGGGCGGCGAGCCACACCAGGTGCACCGGCGAAGCGGTCTCCGGGGCGTAGGCCAGGTACTCGTCGGAACCGAAGCCCAGCCTGCCGTTGTTGGCGACGAAGCAGGGGTGGCCCTCGGTCATCCCCGCCTCGACGGCCTGGAAGCCCGCCCGGCTCAGCTCGGCGGCGCTTACCGGTTCACCTGCCAGTTTCCAGCAGGTGCCGGCCAGCGTGGAGCTGATCTCCTCCAGGTAGACGGGCAGGACCTCCTCGCTCAGGCCCAGCGTGCCGCGCAGTTCGATGAACAGGTCGATGGCGTCCAGCGGCAACTCGCTGCCGTCGCGGTGCCGGGTGATGCTGTCCGCGTCGACCTGCCAGTGGTCCAGAGCGAAACGGCGGGCGGCGAAGCGGTACTCCACGCGGCCGTCGTCGCTGGTCACCGCGTACCGGCGGGTGCCGTCCGGTGCGTTCTCCGCGGCACCTTCCGCGAGTTCGCGCGGGGTGAGGAGGCGTTCGTGGCTGAACTCGGCCAGGGCCTTGCGGACCAGCAGCCGTCCGGCCCGTGCCCACAACTCGGGGGTGAGGTGGGCGACCGCGTCCGGGGTGCCGGCCGGTGCGCCCGCCGCGGCGCGGTGCGGGGTGTGGCGGGAGGTGGGGGCGGTCATCCGTTGGCTCCTCGGGCGGCCAGGAACTGGTCGCGGGTGCAGATGCTGAGGTAGGCGTCCTTCTCCGGCTTGGTGATCTTCTCCTCGACGCGGAAGCCGACCGCCTCGTTCAGGGCGTGCACGGCGCTGTTGCGCACGTCGGGTTCGACAACGACCCGGCGGGTGGCGGGGTCGTCGAACAGGGCCTCCATCACGGTGGTGATGACGGCCAGGGTGAAGCCCCGGACGGGGGTGTCGGTCGGTGCGACGAGGAAGTGCATGCCGACGTCGCCCGGCTCGGCCGGGTAGAGGCCCTTCAGCTCGACACGGGCGGGGTCGTAGCGCTCCATGAGGAAGGCGGGCTCGCCCTGGTGCAGTCCGAGGAAGGCGTCGTGGTGCGGGTTGGCGGCGATCGCCATGAACTCCCGCTCGACGTCGGGCAGCGAGGCGTCCTGCATCAGCCAGAAGGCCGCCTTGGCGTCTGTGACCCAGCCGTGCAGCAGTTCCGCGTCGGTGAGCGGGTCGACGGGCCGCAGGGAGAACTCGCCCAGGCGGCTGTCGGTGCGGGTGAAGACCGTGCCGGTCATGCCGGGGACACCTCCAGCGGGTGGTCGGCGCCGGCCGGCGCGGAGAACTCCTGGAAGGCGATGGACTTCTCGACCGGGTAGTGCTCGCGTCCCAGCAGCTCGCGGATGATGCACGAGTTGCGGTAGGCGGCCATGCCCAGGTCCGGCGTGACGAAGCTGTGCGTGTGCAGCTCGGCGTTCTGCACGAAGATCTCGCCGCCCGCGGTGTCGATGCTGTAGTTGCGGCGGACGTCGAAGCGGCTGGAGTCGTCCCAGGCGATCCGGTCGGCGATCGGGGAGAGGAACGCCGGCACCTCGTAGCGGTAGCCGGTGGCGAGTACCAGGCCCTCGGTGGTGAGGGAGAAGTCCCGCTCCTGCTCGTGCTGGCGCAGGTCGAGCGTGTACGCGCCGCGGGCCTCGTCGTAGCGGGCTCCGGTCAGCGCGGTGTTGGTCATCAGCCGGGTGGGGCAGGGGCGGCGGCGGTTCTTCGTGTAGAGCATGTCGAAGATGTCGTTGATGAGTTCGGCGTCGATGCCCTTGTACAGGTGCTTCTGGGTGCTGACCAGCCGGTCCCGGGTCGCGGGCGGCAGTGCGTGGAAGTAGTCCACGTACTCGGGGGAGGTCATCTCCAGAGTCAGTTTGGTGTACTCCAGCGGGAAGAACCGCGGCGAGCGGGTGACCCAGTTCAGCTCGTAGTCGAAGGCGTCGATGTCCTGGAGCAGGTCGTAGTAGATCTCGGCGGCGCTCTGGCCGCTGCCGACGACGGTGATGCTCTTCTTCGCCTGGAGGGCGTCGCGGTGCTCCAGGTAGTGCGCGTTGTGCAGCAGGTCGCCGCCGAGGTCGCGGCAGGTGTCGGGCACGTGGGGCGGGGTGCCGGTGCCGAGCACCAGGCGGCGCCCGCGGTGGGTGTGCCGCTCACCTGTGGGCAGCTCCACGGTGTGGACGACGTACAGCGCCTCCTGCTCGTCGTACTCGACGGAGGTGACCTGGTGGCCGAAACGCAGCGAGGTCAGTTTGCCGGCCGCCCACTGGCAGTAGTCGTTGAACTCGCTGCGCAGGGGGTAGAAGCTCTCGCGGATGTAGAACGAGTAGAGGCGACCGGACTCCTTCAGGTAGTTGAGGAAGGAGTAGGGCGAGGTCGGGTCGGCGAGGGTGACGAGGTCCGCCATGAAGGGGACCTGCAGCGTGCTGTGTTCGAGCAGCATGCCGGGGTGCCAGTCGAACCCGGGCTTGTTGTCGAGGAACAGGCCGTCGAGTTCGTCGATCGGTTCGGTGAGGCAGGCCAGGCCGAGGTTGAACGGTCCCAGGCCGATGGCGATGAAGTCGTGCGGTGCGGGCATCGAGAGGTCTCCTGTCCGGTGCGGTCGGGTCAGCCGGCGCGGCGGTCGGTGTGCGGTTCAGCCCGCTCGGAGAGGTACTGGCGTGCGTGACCGGCGATCAGGTCGAGGACGGTGGCGATGTCCCTGAGCGTGGTCTGCGGGTTGAGCAGCGTGAACTTGAGGTAGTGCCGGCCGTCCACGACGGTGCCGGCGACCACGGCCTCACCGGAGGCGAACAGCGCCTCGCGGGCGTGCAGGTTGACCGCGTCGCACAGGGCGGGGTCGGAGTTGTCCGGCGGCAGGTAGCGGAACACCAGGGTGCTGAGCTGCGGCCGGACGACCACCTCGAAGCGGGGGTCGGCGGTGAGCAGGCTCCAGCCGTCGGCGGCCCGGTCCACGACCTCGTCGAAGAGTTCACCGACGCCGTCGGCGCCCATGACACGCAGCGTCATCCACAGTTTGAGCGCGTCGAACCTGCGTGTGGTCTGGATGCTCTTGTCGACCTGGTTGGGGATGCGTTCCTCGTCCACCCGCGCCGGGTTGAGGTAGTCGGCGTGGTAGGTGGCGTGCCGCAGCGTGTTGCGGTCCCGCACCAGGACGGCGCTGGAACTGACCGGCTGGAAGAAGGACTTGTGGTAGTCGACCGTCACCGAGTCGGCGAGTTCGATGCCGTTCAGCAGGTGCCGTCGGCGGGGGGAGACGAGCAGGCCGCAGCCGTAGGCGGCGTCGACGTGGAACCAGGTCTCGTGGCGCCGGCACAGTTCGGCGATCTCCGGCAGCGGGTCGATGCTGCCGAAGTCGGTGGTGCCCGCGGTCGCGACGACCGCCATCACCACGAGTCCCTCGCGTGCGCAGGCGTCCAGTTCGCGGGCCAGCGCGTCCGCCTGCATGCGCTTGTCCTCGCCGCACGGCACCGCGATCACCGCGTCGTAGCCGAGGCCCAGGAGGGCCGCCGACTTCGCGATGCTGAAGTGGCTGCACTCGGAGGTGAGGATGCGCAGCTGGGGCAGGATCTCCGCCTTGCGGCGGGGCGTCTCGGAGTTCTTCTGGACCAGACGGCACGCCTCGTCGCGGGCGAGCAGCATGGCCTGCAGGTTGGACTGCGTGCCGCCGCTGGTGAAGATGCCGTCGGCGGCCGAACCCAGGCCGATGCGCTGCGTGGTCCAGTCGATGAGGCGGCGCTCGATGAGCGTGCCGCCGATGCTCTGGTCCCAGGTGTCGAGCGAGGAGTTGACGGACGACAGGACGGCCTCGCCGACGAGGGCGGGGATGACCACGGGGCAGTTCAGGTGGCCGAGGTAGCGCGGGTGGTGGAAGTACACCGCGTCCCGCAGGTAGACGTTCTCCAGCTCGTCCAGGGCGGCGAGGTGGTCGCCGAGGGGTTGTTCGAGGTCGATGCCCGATATCTCGGGGGCGAGTCGCGGGGCGGATATGCCGGTCAGGGGGCGTTCGCAGGTGGCGATTCTGCTGGCCACCCGGCTGACGCCTTCGCTGACACTGTCCCGGTAGCGGTCCGCGGTGCTGTTGTTCAGCAGGTGTTCCCTGCTGTCCAGCCGCGCGGGCAGCGCTCCTGAAGACGGGTCCTCGGCGGTGGGCGCGAGGAAGCTCACGATCTGTCCTCCCAGATGCGGACGACACCGCCCGCACCTGAGCGGGGTAGGAAGACACCCTGTTGCGGCGGGTGTCGTCCCAGGTGGGGGGTGAAGAAGGCGTAACGACGCAGTGAGGTTAGCCTACCCTTACCAAGCATGCAAAGTGTGTCCGCCCTCGGACAGTGCGTCGTGCGTCACTCAAGGCGGTATCCGGCCGGATGCCGCCCGATCACGCCAAGTGGCGGACGGCGGGCGGCGGCTGACGTCATGCCGGGACGGCAGACACGACGGCAGACGCGACGGCCGGTTCCCGGCGCAGGCGCGGCTGCCTCGGCCCGCGTGCGTCCTGGGCGGCTGCGCCGCCCCGCACGGGACCGCCCGGGAGTGGGCGGACGGGAAGGGGCACGGACAGACGTCAGCGCGGGGGGTCGAGCGTGCGCAGGACCAGGCCGCTGGCGGGCTTCGGACCGAACGAGGTGGACTTGCGGGGCATCATGACGCCCTGCCGGGCCAGTTCGCGCACCGTCTCCTCCGCCACCGCCCGCATCAGCACCGCGCTGCCGCCGGTGCGCCGCGCCTGCTCCACGGCGCTCGCGGCGGAGTGGAGGTAGCGGACCGACGCCGGATCGTCCGGGACCTGCCACACCGGGCCCAGCAGGGCCGAGTGCAGTACGGTCGCGTCCAACGCCCGCCAGGCCGCGGGCCGGTCGGTGCCGACCGTGCGGGCGACCAGCGCCGGGTCCGGCCGGTCCAGCAGGTGGAACGAACCGTCAGCGCCCGCCAGTACGAACGCGGTACCGGGTGACGCCGCCAGTTCCGCCAGGGCGTCGTCCAGCGAACCGGCCACCGGGCGGACCCGCAGGGCCCCGTCCAGCCGGTCCAGCGCCTCCGCGGCGGCGAGCCGCGGCAGCACGCGGTGGATGGCCTGAACCCGCAGGGGGTAGCGGGCGGTGTCCACCAGCAGCACCAGCCCGTGGGCCCACTCCGCGCTGTCGGGGTGCTCCTCCCGCAACCGCAGGTAGGTGGCCCACCGGTGGTGGCCGTCGGCGATGAGCGCGCTGCGCGCGGCGAGGTCGTCGTCCACCTCGCGCAGCGCGGCTGGATCGGTCACCGACCACAGGCGGTGGGCGAAGCCGTCCTCGGTGGTCGTGGCCAGCAGCGGCGGCCCGGCGGCGGTGCGCTCGACGACCGCGCCGGCGCCCGTCGGCAGGCCGTCACCGCGGTAGGACAGCAGCAGCGGCTCCAGATTGGCGGCCGTCTCCCGCATCAGCGCCATCCGGTCCGCCACGACGTCCGGCATCACGTCCTCGTGCGGCAGCACCACGCCCTCCTGCGGCGGACTGAGCCGCAGGGCGCCGATCAGGCCGCGCTGCACCACCTCGCCCCGGCGCTGCTCGTAGACGTAGAGCGCCGGCTCCCGGTCGCGGACCAGGACGCCGCGCGACTCCCAGTCGCGCAGCGTCTCGGCGGCCTTGCGGTGTCGGGCCTCCGGGTCGGCGGAGTGCGGCAGGATCAGCCGGACGATGTTGAACTGGTCGGCGGTCTCCAGGTGGTGCACACCGTCCGGGCGGACCACCACGTCGTACGGCGGCGAGGTGACCGAGGCGAGACTGCCGACCCGCTCCGGCGCGTAGCGCAGGCCGCGGAAGGGGGCGAGGGAGAGGCCGTCAGCGCACATCCGAGCATGCTATGCCGCCCGCCGGTCCGCCGCTGGCCCGGGTGAGAGATGATCGGAATCCGACTGGATCCGAACCGTCCGACAACACCCCGGGAGCCGATCACCGATGCTGCGATCCTGCGAGCAGCCCCTGCACCGGGCCTACGACACCGCCCTGCTCGACCTGGACGGCGTGGTCTACGCGGGCGGCGCCGCGGTACCGCACGCGGCGGAGTCCCTGGCGGAGGCCGCCGCGGCCATGCGGCTGGCGTACGTCACCAACAACGCCGCCCGCACCCCGCAGACGGTCGCCGACCACCTGGTGCGGCTCGGTGTGCCCGCCGCTCCCGAGGACGTCATCACCTCGGCGCAGGCGGTGGCCCGCCTGATCGCCGAGCAGGTGCCGGAGGGCGGCGCGGTGCTGTGTGTCGGCGGCGAGGGGCTGCGGGTGGCGCTGGCCGAACGCGGACTGAAGGTGGTCGAGTCCGCCGACGACGATCCCGTAGCGGTCGTCCAGGGCTACGGCGGGCCGGAGTTGGCCTGGGGCCGCCTCGCCGAGGCCGCACTCGCGGTGGGGCGGGGCGCCGCGTGGTTCGCGTCCAACACCGACCTGACCATTCCCAGCGGGCGCGGCATCGCACCGGGCAACGGGGCCGCGGTGGAGGTGGTGCGGATCGCCACCCGCTGGATGGAGAACGCTCCCGAGCCCCAGGTGGCGGGCAAGCCGCAGCCGCCGATGCACCGGGAGACGATCCTGCGCACCGAGGCGGTGCGTCCGCTGGTGGTCGGCGACCGGCTGGACACCGACATCGAGGGCGCGTCGGTGGGCGGAGTGGACTCGCTGCTGGTGCTGACGGGCGTCACCGACGGTGCACAACTGCTCGCCGCCGAGCCGCGGCACCGGCCCAGCTACGTCGCGGCCGACCTGCGCGGCCTGCTCACCGCGCATCCGCAGCCCGAGGACGCGGGTGACGGCGGCTGGCGGTGCGGGGGCTGGACGGCTCGCGCGGGGGAGTCGGCGCTGCGGCTGACCGGTTCCGGGGAGCCGCTCGACGGCCTGCGCGCCCTGTGCGCCGCCGCGTGGTCCGCCGCCGGTGAGCGGGGGTGCGGCCTGGACGGCCGTCCGGCGCTGTCCGCACTCGGCCTGTGAGCCTGGCGCATCCTGTGAGCCTGGCCGGGCTTGTGAGCCTGGCGGGGCAGAGCCGCGGCTGCCCGCGTCAGGCCGTCGCCGGCCCCGCGTCCTGTCCGGCGGTGCCGGTGCCCGCCGCCTCGGCCATCGCCTCGGCGCGGAGCTGCTCCTCCGAGGAGCCCAGGCGCCAGTAGCCGGTGAAGGTGACGGTCCGGCGGTCGAAGCCGCGGTCCCCGACCAAATGCCGGCGCAGGGCGCGCACGGCACCGGCCTCGCCGGCCAGCCACGCGTAGGGCGCACCGGCCGGCAGGGCGGCGGCGCGCACCGCGTCCAGCAGGTCCCGGCCGCCGCGGCGGCTGTCACCGTGATGGGTGAGCCAGGTGACGTGCATGCCGGGGCCGAGCGGGAGTTCCTGGCGGTCCGCCTCCTCCGGCACGGTGATCCACACATGCGCCCGGCTGCCTTGCGGCAGCCAGTCGAGGATGCCGCCGACGGCGGGCAGCGCCGTCTCGTCGGCCGCCAGCAGCAGCCAGTCCGCCTCCGGGGGCGGCCGGAACGCCACGCTCCTGTTGTCGGCCACAGCCGGTCCCAGCAGCACCGCGCGGTCGCCGGGGGACGCGCCGGCGGCCCACCGGGAGGCGGGGCCGAGATCGCCGTGCAGGGCGAAGTCGACGTCCACCTCCGGCGGTGACGTGCGCTGTGCGCGCACCGTGTAGGAGCGCATGACGGCCCGCTCGTCCTCCGGCACGGCCCGCCACCGGGCGAACCACTCGCCGCCCGCGTCCAGCGGCAGCACCGGGACCTGCTGGCCCGGGTGGGGCAGGAAGAGCGAGAAACTCTGGTCCCGGCCGCCGGAGGCGAAGTCGCGCAACTGCTCGCCGCCGAAGGTGATCCGGGTCAGTGACGGCCCCAGCCGCCGGACCCGGCTCACCCGCACCTCGAAGAAGCTGAAGGCGTCGGTGGCCGGTACGGCGGCTGAGGTGCTCATCAACAGCGCTCCCTGCGGCGTTGGTCGGACGTGCCGGTCAGCTCAGCTTCTTGGCTTCCTGGATCGCCTTGGCCAGGTTCTCCAGCAGGGGCGCGGCGCCCGCGTAGGAGAAGCGCGGCACGGCGTCCCACTCGGTGACCTGGCCGGCCTTGACCGCGGGCAGCTTCGTCCAGGTCGGCTTCGAGGTGAGGTCGGCCGGCTGGAGGGTGCCCGTACGGTTGTCCATGATGATCAGGTCGGCGTCGTACTTGTCGGCGTTCTCCCAGCTCAGGCTCTCGAAGTAGTCGCCCTCGTCCAGGTCCTTCGGTACGACGATGTCGACACCCAGCTCCTTGAAGTACATCAGGTCGCTGGAGATCTCCGGGTTGGACACGTAGAAGGTGTCGGCCGCGCCGGAACCGGCGAGCACCCGGATGCCGCTGGACTTCGCCGTCTTGCGCAGCGTCTCGGCGGCCTTCTCGAAGCGGGCCTTGGCGTCGGTGACCTTCTTCGCCTTGAGGTCGGCGCCGAGGGACTCGGCCAGTTCCGCGTAGCGCCGCACGGGCTCGGTCAGCGGCACCCGGCCGGTGGTGATGACGGCGCTCGGCGCGAGCTTGAGGATCTTGTCCTTGCTCTCGTCCGGCACGTACCAGAAGGAGTCGGGGTCGTACATGTGGGTCACCAGCAGCTCGGGCTTGAGCTTGGCGTACTTCTCGACGCTGAACTCGCCCCAGACGTTGCCGAGGATCTCGACGCTGTCGACGGGCAGGTCGCCCGCGGTCGGGTCCGGCTTGCCGTTCTTCAGCTTCGTCTCGCCGAAGACGCCCACGAGTTCCTTGTCGAGGCCGTAGTCGTACAGAGCCGCCGCCGCGCCGGTGAAGGCCACGACGCGCTGCGGACGCGAGTCGGCGGTGACCTTCTTGTCGCGGTCGTCGGTGAACGACCAGGACTTCTCGGCGGCCGCGTCCGATCCCGAACCACCGTCGCTGCCGCAGGCGGTGACCACAGCACCCAGGCCCAGGGCGCCGCCGGCGGCGAGCAGCCCGCGACGGGTGAGGTGAGAAGCTCGGGATGGGGACATAGCGGTGCCTTCTTCCGGAAAACGATGCACTCAGGATGCACTTCGACGAGGACGCACGGGGCTGCGGCCCCGACGGCAGTTAGGTTAACCTAACCAAAGCTAATATTCAGCGGCCGGTTCGGAACAACCCGTCGGCCCCCACTGGAGCCCACCCGTGTCACTCACCAAGTCGCCTCGTGTGCAACGGGGTTGGACTGCCGACGTGCCCCAGCTCGGGGAGCCGTCGTCCTCCAGGCGCAACCGGCAGCGAGCGCTCGGCCTGCTGGCCGCCGTTGTCGCCCTGGCCTTCGTGGTGGTGCTCAGCTTCGCGCTGGGCGCCCGCACGATGTCGCTGGGCGACGCATGGCTGGGACTCACCGACAGCTCCGCCGCCACCTACACCGTCGTGCACGACATGCGGCTGCCGCGGACCCTGCTCGGCCTGCTCGTCGGCGTCGCCCTCGGCCTCGCCGGCTGCGTGATGCAGGCGCTCACCCGCAACCCGCTGGCCGACCCCGGCCTGCTGGGCATCAACGCCGGCGCCGCGGCCGCCGTGGTCACCGCGATCTCCTTCCTGGGCATCTCCACCTTCAGCGGCTACGTCTGGTTCGCGTTCGCCGGCGCCGCCGCGGTCTCCGTCCTCGTCTACGCCGTCGGCGGCGGGCGCGGCGCCACACCCGCCCGGCTGGCCCTGGCCGGCACCGCGCTGAACGCCGCGCTGCTGTCCTACGTCAACGCCGTGCAGCTGCTCGACAAGGCGTCCCTGGACCGGATGCGGTTCTGGACCGTCGGCTCGCTCGCCTCCGCCGAGTTCTCCACCGTCGTGAAACTCGCCCCCTTCATCGCCGGCGGCGTCATCGTCACGCTGGCCCTCGCCCGGCCGCTGAACGCGCTCGCGCTCGGCGACGACTCGGCCCGCTCGCTGGGAGCCGACCCCGCCAAGGCCCGCACGGGCGCCATCGTGGCCGTCACCCTGCTGTGCGGCGCGGCGACCGCCGCGTGCGGCCCCATCGTCTTCATCGGGCTGATGGTGCCTCACCTCGTGCGTTCGCTGACCGGCCCCGACCTGCGGTGGATGCTGCCGTACTGCGCGGTGCTCGCCCCGGTGCTGCTGCTGGGCGCCGACGTCCTGGGACGGGTGCTGGGCAGGCCCGGCGAACTCCAGGTCGGCATCGTCACCGCGGTCCTGGGCGGACCGGTGTTCCTCTACTTCGTCAGGCGACGCAGGATGGCAGTGGTATGAACGCACTCCGACTCGGTTCCTGGTCCGTGCGGTACCGCCCCAGGGCCCTGCTCTCCGGCCTGCTGCTCCTCGTGCTCGCCCTCGGCATGGCGGTGCTCGCCATCGGCACCGGCGACTACCCGCTCTCCCCGGCGGAGGTCCTGCGGACCCTGGCCGGCGGCGGGGCGCCCGCCGACGCCTTCATCGTCAACGAACTGCGACTGCCCCGCGTGATCACCGGCCTGCTCGTCGGTGCCGCGCTCGGCCTGTCCGGCGCGGTGTTCCAGTCCCTGGTGCGCAACCCGCTGGCCAGCCCCGACATCCTCGGCTTCACCCACGGCGCGGCCACCGGCGCGCTGCTCGCCATCTTCGTCATCGGCGGCAGCAGCCTCGCGCTGGCCGGCGGCGCGCTGCTCGGCGGCCTCGCCACCGGCCTCGCCGTCTACCTGCTGGCCTGGCGCGGCGGCCTGCACGGCTACCGGCTGATCCTCATCGGCATCGGCATCGCCGCCATCCTCACCGGCGTCAACGGCTATCTCCTCACCCGCGGCCAGGTCTTCGAGGTCAGCCGGGCCGTGCTGTGGATGACCGGCAGTCTCGACGGACGCGGCTGGGAGAACGCCGTGCCGCTGCTCGTCGTCCTGGCGGTGCTGCTCCCGGTGGTGCTGCTGGGCTGCTCACGCGGCCTGCGCATGCTGGAGATGGGCGAGGACGCCGCCTACGCGCTGGGTGTGCGGGTCGAACGGGTGCGCGTGACGCTGCTGGCCTCCGCGGTGCTGCTCGCGTCCTTCGCCGCCGCCGCGGCCGGCCCGGTCGCCTTCGTCGCGCTCACCGCGCCCCAGCTCGCCCGCCGCGTCACCCGCGCCCCCGGTCCCAACCTGGTGCCCGCGGTGCTCATGGGCGCGGCGCTGCTGGTGAGCGCCGACTGGCTGGCCCAGCGCGCCCTCGTCGGTCAGCAGCTGCCGGTCGGCGTCGTGACCGGTGTGCTGGGCGGCTGCTACCTGGTGTGGCTGCTGGCCACCGAACGCCGAGCGGGACGGATCTGACCATGGCGAACCCCATCAAGAACGGAACCCCCGACATGCGCCACGCCGAGGACGGATCCCGGCTCCGCGGTGAGCGGCTGACCCTCTCCTACGACCAGCGCACCATCGCCGAGGACCTCACCGTCGCCATCCCCGACGACTCCTTCACCGTCGTGGTCGGCCCCAACGCCTGCGGGAAGTCCACCCTGCTGCGGGCCCTGGCAAGAATGCTCAAGCCGAAGACCGGCACCGTGCTGCTGGAGGGCGGCGACATCCACGCCCTGCCCGCCAAGCAGGTCGCCCGCACCCTCGGCCTGCTGCCGCAGTCCTCCATCGCGCCCGACGGCATCACCGTCGCCGACCTGGTCTCACGGGGCCGCTACCCCCACCAGGGCCTGCTGCGGCAGTGGTCGAAGGAGGACGAGCGCATCGTCCAGGAGTCGATGGCGGCCACCGGCGTCGCCGAACTCGCCGAGCGCTTCGTCGACGAGCTTTCCGGCGGCCAGCGCCAGCGGGTGTGGATCGCGATGGCGCTCGCCCAGCAGACCCCGCTGCTGCTGCTCGACGAGCCCACCACCTTCCTCGACATCCAGCACCAGATCGACGTGCTCGACCTGTGCGCCCGCCTGCACGAGGAGCAGGGCCGCACTCTCGTCGCGGTACTGCACGACCTCAACCACGCCGCCCGCTACGCCACCCACCTGATCGCGATGCGCGGCGGCCGGGTCGTCGCGGAGGGCAGGCCCGGCGACATCGTGACCGCCGCACTCGTCGAGGAGGTCTTCGGGCTGCGCTGCCAGGTCATCGACGACCCGGAGAGCGGAACACCGCTGGTCGTCCCGGCCGCCCGGAAGCGGGCCGCCGTGTAGCGTCGAGGGCATGGACCAGCCCATGCCCGGCGGCCAGCCGGGCCACGCCACGACCGCGGCGGACGGGGAACCGGCCGCCCGTCCCCGGCCGCCGCGACCGGGGACGGTGCCGACCGGCAACGCCGAGGTCGACGCCCAGCTCCGCAGGCTCGACGACGCGGACCACCTCGCCGTCTCCGGCCACCTGGACGTGTACGAGGATGTGCACCGTGGACTGCGTTCCACGCTGACCGCCCTCGACCAGCACGACCCCGGGAGTTGAACCGCAGGTGGCCGTATCCCGCCCACGCCGCAGCCGACTCGACGCCGAACTGGTGCGCCGCAAGCTGGCCCGCTCCCGCGAGCACGCCGCGCAGCTCATCGCCGCCGGGCGGGTCACCGTCGGCGGCACCACCGCGGCCAAGTCGGCCACCCAGGTGGAGACCAGCGCGGCGGTCGTCGTCCGCGAGGACGCGGACGACCCCGACTACGTCTCGCGCGGCGGCCACAAGCTCGCCGGCGCGCTCGCCGCGTTCGCGCCGCTGGGCCTGACCGTCGCCGGGCGCCGCGCGCTCGACGCCGGGGCGTCCACCGGAGGCTTCACCGACGTGCTGCTTCGGGCCGGCGCCGCGCACGTGGTCGCCGTCGACGTCGGTTACGGACAGCTCGCCTGGCCGCTTCGCAACGATGAACGTGTCACTGTCCGCGACCGTACCAACGTCCGGGAGCTGACAGTCGATACGCTCGGAGGACAACCGGTGGAACTAGTCGTGGGCGACCTGTCGTTCATCCCGTTGGGGCTGGTGCTGCCGGCCCTGGTGGGATGCTGCACACCGGACGCGGATCTCGCGCTGATGGTGAAGCCGCAGTTCGAGGTCGGCAGAGAACGGCTGGGCAGCGGCGGCGTCGTGCGCAGCCCGCAGCTGCGGGCGGAAGCGGTGCGCGCGGTCGCCGAGCGTGCCTCCGCTCTCGGGCTCGGGGTGCGGGGAGTCACCGCGAGCCCGCTGCCGGGACCGTCCGGCAACGTGGAGTACTTCCTGTGGCTGCGGGCCGGGGCACCCGAACTCGACCCGGCCGACGTCGACCGTGCCGTTGCGGAGGGCCCCCAGTGACCACACCCGGCAGTGACCGCACCGTCTTCCTGCTCGCCCACACCGGCCGCCCGGCGGCCATCCGCAGCGCCGAACTCGTAGTCCAGGGCCTGCTGCGCAACGGGGTCGGCGTGCGGGTGCTCGACGAGGAGGCCCGCGACCTGCCGCTGCCGCCGGAGGTGGCCGGCGTGCCCGTCGGCACCGACATCCTGCGCGGCTGCGAACTGCTGATCGTGCTCGGCGGCGACGGCACCCTGCTGCGCGGCGCGGAGTTCGCCCGTGCCTCCGGCGTGCCGATGCTGGGCGTCAACCTGGGACGGGTCGGCTTCCTCGCCGAGGCCGAGCGGGACGACCTGGACAAGGTGGTGGCCCGGGTCGTCGCCCGGGACTACGAGGTCGAGGAACGCATGACACTCGACGTCCTGATCCGCAACGGCGGCGTCGACGGCCACCCGGTGCACACCGACTGGGCGCTGAACGAGGCGTCGGTGGAGAAGGCCGCCCGCGAGCGCATGATCGAGGTGGTCACCGAGGTCGACGGCCGCCCGGTGTCCGCGTTCGGCGGCGACGGTGTGGTCTGCGCCACGCCGACCGGCTCCACCGCCTACGCCTTCTCGGCCGGCGGCCCCGTGGTGTGGCCGGAGGTCGAGGCGCTGCTGATGGTCCCGATCAGCGCACACGCCCTGTTCGCCAAACCACTGGTCGCCTCGCCGTCGTCGGTGCTCGCGGTGGAGGTCCAGCCGCAGACCCCGCACGGCGTGCTGTGGTGCGACGGCCGGCGCTCGGTCGAGCTGCCGCCCGGCGCCCGGGTCGAGGTCCGCCGGGGCGCCGTCCCGGTACGCCTGGCCCGGCTGCACCACGCCTCGTTCACCGACCGCCTGGTGGCGAAGTTCGCCCTCCCGGTCACCGGCTGGCGCGGCGCCCCGCACTGACCGCCGGCGGGCGGGACCGGTCCGGGGCGGAGTCGGCCCCGGACCGGCCCGGTCACGGGCGGGGCGCGGCCTGGCTGCGCCGGGCAGCGGCACGGCGGGCGCCTTCGCGCGCATGTGCGAGGAGTGTGTCGCCGCCCGTGGCGCAGCGGCCCCTCCCGCCGTCGTGGACCCGCCCCCGCCGGGCGGCGAGCACCTGCCGTACGCGGTGTCCTGCGCTCGTACGGAGGTGCCGCGGCTCGCCGGGGGCGCACCGCGGGTGGGGAGCCGGGCCGGGAACCTCGTATGGTCGTATCCGTGTTGGAGGAGATGCGGATCCAGGCCCTCGGCGTGATCGACGACGCCGCCTTCGAGCTGTCACCCGGCTTCACCGCCGTGACGGGAGAGACGGGCGCGGGCAAAACCATGGTCGTCACCAGCCTCGGGCTGCTGCTCGGCGGGCGCGCCGACGCCGCACTCGTGCGGATCGGCGCCAAGGCCGCCGTCGTCGAGGGGCGTGTCACGGTGCCCGCCGACTCCCCGGCGGCCCGGCGCGCCGAGGAGGCGGGCGCGGAGCTCGACGACGGCGCCCTGCTGCTCAGCCGCACCGTCTCCGCCGAAGGCCGCTCCCGGGCCCATGTCGGCGGCCGGTCGGTGCCGGTGGGGCTGCTCACCGAACTCAGCGACGAACTGGTGGCCGTGCACGGCCAGACCGATCAGCAGGGCCTGCTGCGCCCCGCCCGGCAGCGGCAGGCGCTCGACCGGTACGCGGGCGCGGCCGTGTCCGGCCCGCTGGCCGACTACACCCGCGCCTACCGGCGGCTGCGCGCGCTCACCGCCGAACTCGACGAGCTGACCACCCTGGCCCGCGAACGGGCCCAGGAAGCGGACCGGCTGCGGTTCGGCCTGGAGGAGATCGCCGCCGCCGAGCCGCAGCCCGGCGAGGACACCGAACTGTCCGCCGAGGCGGAGCGCCTGGGGCACAGCGAGGCGCTCGCCTCCGCCGCCACCACCGCGCACACCGCGCTCGCCGGGGACCCGGCGGACCTGGAGACCGTGGACGCCGGCACCCTCGTCGCGGGCGCGCACCGCGCCCTGGAGGCCGTACGCGCGCACGACCCCGCTCTCGCCCAGCTCGCCGACCGGCTCGGCGAGGTGCACATCCTGCTGTCCGACGTCGCCGGGGAACTCGCCGGCTACGCCGACGACCTCGACGCCGACCCGCTGCGGCTGGCCGCGGTCGAGGAGCGCCGGGCCCAGCTCACCCACCTCACCCGCAAGTACGGCGAGGACGCCACCGCCGTGCTGCGCTGGGCCGAGGAGGGCTCGCAGCGCCTGGCCGAGCTGGAGGGCGACGACGAGCGCATCAGCGAGCTGACCGCCGAACGTGACGCGCTGCGGGTGGAACTCGGTCTGCTCGCCGCCGCCCTGACGGCGGCCCGGTCGGAGGCGTCCCGCCGCTTCGCGGACGCCGTCACCGCAGAGCTGGCCGAACTGGCGATGCCGCACGCCCGGCTCACCGTGGCGGTGCGGCAGTCCGAGACGGCCGACCCGGACGCCGGCATCGAGTCCGACGGCAGGCTCGTCGCGTTCGGCCCGCACGGCGTGGACGAGGTCGAACTGCAGCTCGCACCGCATCCCGGCGCGCCCGCCCGGCCCGTCGCCAAGGGTGCCTCCGGCGGTGAGCTGTCCCGGGTCATGCTGGCGGTGGAGGTCGTCTTCGCCGGCGCCGACCCGGTGCCCACCTACCTGTTCGACGAGGTGGACGCGGGCGTCGGCGGCAAGGCCGCGGTGGAGGTCGGCCGGCGGCTGGCCAGACTGGCGAGGTCCGCGCAGGTGGTCGTGGTGACCCATCTGCCGCAGGTCGCCGCGTTCGCCGACCGCCATCTGCTGATCGAGAAGACCGACGACGGTTCGGTCACCCGCAGCGGGGTGCAGGCGCTCAGCGGCGAGGAGCGGGTGCGAGAGCTGTCCCGCATGCTGGCCGGACAGGAGGACTCCGAACTCGCGCGGGCGCACGCCGAGGAGCTGCTGGAGGCGGCCCGCGCCGACGGCTGAGGACCGGCCCGGCAACCGCCGTGCTTGGCCCGCCGGGTGACGCAGTGCCCGAAGCGGTGACGTGCCGCACCCGTCCGCCGCGCGGGGGCGGTGCGGTGATTCCGTGCCCGGCCGGGGTGCCCGGTCGGGAGGCCGACTGCTGCGGCTGTCCCCGGCCGGCTCCGGCGGCTGGCATCCTGGGAACCGCGCCCCCGCCGCCCCCCGCGTTCGCATCGCTGTCCTACCCCAGGAGCCCGAACCGCTGTGAGCAGCCCCTCCACACCGTCCCCGCACGGCCGGACACCCCTGCACACCGTTCAGATCCTCGGCGGTGGCAGCGCAGGCACCGGGGCGCACGTGCGCTCCCTGTCCGCCGGGCTGGTGGCCAGAGGCGTGCGCGTGACGGTCTGCGCCCCCGACGAGGCGGAGTCGAGCCACCGGTTCACCGGAGTGGGCGCACGCTTCGCGCCCACTCCGGCGCGCACCGAGGCCGGTGCGCTCGCGGCGGTTCGCGCGGTGTGCGCCGACGCCGACCTGGTGCACGCCCACGGGCTGCGGGCGGGGCTGCTGGCCGCTCTGGCGCTCGGTGGACGCCGCCGGCGTGTGCCGCTGGTCGTCACCTGGCACACCCGCACGCACCGCGAGGGTGTTCGGGCCCGCATGACGTACCTGCTGGAGCGCCGGGTCGCCCGGGCCGCCCGGGTGGTGCTCGCGGTCAGCTCGGACCTGGTGGAACGCGCCCGGCGCCGCGGCGCGCGCGACGCGCGCCTTGCACCCGTCGCGCTCCCGGGCCCGTGCGCCGGCGAACCGCCGCTGGAGGGGAGCGCCGCGCCTGCCGCCGAGGAGGACACGCTGCGGCACAAGGAACGCGCCGAGCTGGGCGCCGTGGACCGGCCGCTGATCCTCACCGTGGGCCGCCTGGAGCCCCACCAGGGGCACGACGTGCTGCTCACCGCCGCCCGCGCCTGGCGCCACCGGGACCCCGAGCCGCTGGTGGCCGTCGCCGGGGAGGGCTCCCGGCGGGCCGCCCTCCAGCGCCGCATCGACGCCGAGCAGCTGCCGGTGCGGCTGCTCGGCTGCCGTGAGGACGCGCTGCGGCTGCTGGCGGCGGCCGACCTGGCGGTGCTCCCGGCCCGCTGGGAGGGGCGCTCACCGCTGGCGCAGGAGGCGCTGCGGGCCGGCGTGCCGCTGGTGGCCACCGCGGTGGGCGCGGTGCCCGAACTGGTCGGCGACGCCGCGCTGCTGGTCCCCTACGGCGACCCCGACGCGCTGGCCGACGCCGTCTCAGGCCTGCTGGCCGATCCCGGGCGGCGGGCCGCCATGGCCGCCGCGGGCCGTGCGCAGGCCGCGACCTGGCCCACCGAGGACACCACCGTCGCGCAGGTGCTCAGCGTCTACGACGAGCTGTCCGCGGCGGCCGTCTGACCCACCGCGCCGCCGGTGGCGCGCTCAGGTGGAGTCCCTGACGACGAGCCGGGCCGGTGTGATCACCGGGGCGGGCGGGGTGCCGTCCTCGTCCAGGCCCAGCCGCCGCAGCAGCAGTCCGGCCATCAGCGCGCCCATGCCCTGCACGTCCTGCCGGACGGTGGTGAGCGCGGGTTCCACCCAGGCGGCCGGTTCGAGGTCGTCGTAGCCCACCACCGCCACGTCCTGGGGCACCCGCTTGCCGCGGGCCCGCAGTGTGCGCATGGCGCCGGACGCCATCAGGTCGTTGCCGGCGAAGACCGCGTCCAGGTCGGGGGAGCGGTCCAGCAGTTCGGCCATCGCGCGCTCGCCGCCCTCGGCGGTGAAGTCGCCCTGCGCGGTGAGTTCCGGGACCTCGCCGGCGGTACCCAGGACGTCGCGGTAGCCCGCCAGCCGGTCCATCGCCGAGGTCTGGTCCAGCGGGCCGGTGATCACGGCGATCCGGCGCCGCCCCCGGGACACCAGGTGCTCGACTGCCTGCCGGGCTCCGCCGCGGTTGTCGGTGTCCACGTAGAGCAGCTTGGGGTCCGCGTCGGCGCCGGGCCAGTCGGGCCGGCCGCCGAAGACCGTCGGCAGTGCGGAGGCGGCGGCCATCGTCGGCAGGGGGTCGTCGCGGTGCAGGGAGAACATCAGGGCGCCGTCCACGTGTCCGCCGGACAGGTAGCGGCCGATGCGGTCGTAGTCCTTGCGCTGCTCCAGCAGGAGCAGCAGGAGCTGGAGGTCGTGCCGGGCCAGTTCGCGGCTGATGCCGCGCAACTGCTGGGCGAAGAACGGGTCGGTGAAGATCCGGGTGTCGGGTTCGGCGATCACGACGGCGACGGCGCCGGTGCGCCGGGTGACGAGCGAGCGGGCCGCGCGGTTGGGCTCGTACCCGAGTTCCGCCACCGACTCGCGTACCCGGTCCTGCACCTCCTGGCGCACTCCCGCTCCGCCGTTGACCACCCGGGACACCGTGGCGCGGGACACCCCGGCATGGGCTGCCACCGCTTCGAGGGTGGGGCGGGAACCGTGCACGTCTAACTCCTCATCCGTCGTCGACCCTTGAGACCGTCGTCAGGGGGTTGACGCTACCGCCCCGACTGGGCAGTGTGCAGGTGCGATACCTGAGAGCGCTCTCATCCCCACTCGGAGGAGCGTACGCATGAGCACGCACACACGACGCTGGCTGACCGCGGCCGCCGGCGGCCTGCCGGCCGCCGGCGCCGCGGAGTCCTCGTCCGCGCCCGCCGGTTCCGTACCGGCCGCGTCGGAGGCCGGGCCCACCGCGCCGACCGAGGTGTGGCGGGCGGACTGGACCGCACCGGCGACACCGAGGAGCTGCGCTGGTACCTCGACGGCACGCAGTACCACTCGGTCAGCTCGGCCGACATGGACGCGCAGACCTGGGCCGACGCCACCCACCACGGTCACTTAGTGCTGCTGAACCTCGCGATGGGCGGCGCGTTCCCGGACGGCGTGGCGGGCTTCGAGACGCCCACGGCCGCCACCGAGCCGGGCGCGTCGACGCTGGTCGACCACGTCTCCGTCCAGGTCAGCCAGGGCTGACGGGCCTCACGGGGTGGACAGCGACACCCATGGCGGCGGCCCCGTGACAGCGGCCCCCGCGCCCAGGCGTCGAGCCGGGGCGCGGGGGCCGTGGCGGCGCGCCGTAGGCGCCCGGTGGCCGTTGTGTCGTCAGCCCCCGTAGGCCCCGGAGGTGGTGAGCCGCAGCGCGGTGTCGATCAGTGGCACGTGGCTGAACGCCTGCGGGAAGTTCCCCACCTGGCGCTGCAGTCCGGAGTCCCACTCCTCGGCGAGCAGCCCCAGGTCGTTGCGGAGCGACAGCAGCTTCTCGAACAGTCTGCGGGCCTCGTCCACCCGGCCGATCATCGCCAGGTCGTCGGCCAGCCAGAACGAGCAGGCCAGGAACGCGCCCTCGTCGCCCTCCAGGCCGTCCACGCCCGCGTCGTCCCCCGCGGTGGGGTAGCGCAGCACGAAGCCGTCCGGGGTGGACAGCTCGCGCTGGATCGCCTCGATGGTGCCGATGACCCGCTTGTCGTCCGGCGGGAGGAAGCCCATCTGCGGGATGAGCAGCAGCGAGGCGTCCAGCTCCTTCGACCCGTACGACTGGGTGAAGGTGTTCCGCTCCTTGTCGTAGCCCTTCTCGCACACGTCCCGGTGGATCTCGTCGCGCAGGTCCCGCCAGCGCTCCAGCGGGCCGTCCACGTCGCCGGACTCGATCAGCTTCACCGTGCGGTCCACCGCGACCCAGGCCATCACCTTGGAGTGCACGAAGTGGCGGCGCGGACCGCGCACCTCCCAGATGCCCTCGTCCGGCTCGTCCCAGTGGTCCTCCAGGTAGTGGATCAGCTTGAGCTGGAGCAGGCTCGCGTAGTCGTTGCGGGCCAGGCCCGTCATGTGGGCCAGGTGCAGGGCCTCGGTGACCTCGCCGTAGACGTCGAGCTGCAACTGCCCGGCGGCGCCGTTGCCGATCCGCACCGGCTGCGACTGCTCGTAGCCCGGCAGCCAGGTCAGCTCGGTCTCGCCCAGTTCCCGCTCGCCCGCGATGCCGTACATGATCTGGAGGTTCTCCGGGTCTCCGGCGACGGCCCGCAGCAGCCACTCCCGCCAGGCGCGGGCCTCCTCGTGGTAGCCGGTGCGCAGCAGCGACGACAGGGTGATCGCCGCGTCCCGCAGCCAGGTGAAGCGGTAGTCCCAGTTGCGGACGCCGCCGATCGCCTCGGGCAGCGACGTGGTCGGCGCGGCCACGATGCCGCCGGTCGGCGCGTAGGTGAGGGCCTTGAGGGTGATCAGCGACCGCACCACCGCCTCCCGGTAGGGGCCGTGGTACGTGCAGTGCTCGACCCAGTCGCGCCAGAAGACGTCGGTGGCCTCCAGGGCCGCCTCGGGCTCCGGCAGCGGCGGCGGGCCGTTGTGCGAGGGCTGCCAGCTGATGGTGAACGCCACCCGCTCGCCGGGGCTGATGGTGAAGTCCGAGTAGGTGGTGAGGTTCTCGCCGTGGGTCTCGGCGTCGGTGTCCAGCCAGACCGAGTCGGGGCCGGCGACCGCGACCGTGCGGTTGTCGACCTTGTGCACCCACGGCACCACCCAGCCGTAGGAGAACCGCATGCGCAGCGAGGAGCGCATCGGCACCCGGCCGCTGATCCCCTCCACGATCCGCACCAGCTGCGGCGCGCCGTCACGGGGCGGCATGAAATCCGTCACCCGGACCGTGCCGCGCGGCGTGTCCCACTCCGATTCCAGGATCAGCGACTCGCCGCGGTAGCGCCGGCGGGTCGCGTAGGGCGGCTCGCCGCCGTTGGTGGGGGCGGGGCCAAGGCGCCAGAAACCGTGCTCCTCCGTTCCCAGCAGGCCCGCGAATACGGCATGCGAGTCGAATCGGGGCAGGCAGAGCCAGTCGGCGCTGCCGTCCCTGCAGATCAGGGCTGCGGTCTGCATGTCCCCGATGAGTGCGTAATCCTCGATGCGCCCGGCCACGTGCATCTCCAGTCGAACAGCGGTGACGCCCCGTGGGACGTGCTTTCACGATAGCGAGTCCTGCCCAAACGGGTATCCGGGCAGAATACGACGCGGACCCGGAGATCCGCTCGATGGTCACGATAGGACGCCTGGGGCGTGCGCGTGACATCGTTGAACGATTGTGCAGACACGGCGCCGACTCACCCGGGCGGGTGGCGGCGACGGCGCCTCGCCGGACCGCGGCTCGCTGCTGATACCCTGGTAGCCCGTGGAGCGGAGGGTGGCAAACCCCCGAACCGCAGCGACGGTACCCCGCCCGGCACGACACGGGGGCCGGTCCGCACTCACCTCGCGACCACGGGAGTCCCCTCTTGGCCATGCCGCCGAATTCCATGACGACCAAGCACATCTTCGTCACCGGGGGTGTCGCCTCCTCGCTCGGGAAGGGTCTGACCGCCTCCAGCCTCGGCGCCCTCCTGAAGGCCCGGGGACTGCGGGTGACGATGCAGAAGCTCGACCCGTACCTCAACGTCGACCCCGGCACCATGAACCCGTTCCAGCACGGTGAGGTGTTCGTCACCAACGACGGCGCCGAGACCGACCTGGACATCGGTCACTACGAGCGCTTCCTCGACGTCGACCTCGACGGCTCGGCCAACGTCACCACGGGCCAGGTCTACTCCACGGTCATCGCCAAGGAGCGCCGCGGCGAGTACCTCGGTGACACCGTGCAGGTCATCCCGCACATCACCAACGAGATCAAGCACCGCATCCGCCGCATGGCCTCCGGTGACGTCGACGTCGTCATCACCGAGGTCGGCGGCACCGTCGGCGACATCGAGTCGCTGCCGTTCCTGGAGGCCGTCCGCCAGGTGCGGCACGAGGTCGGCCGCGACAACGTCTTCGTGGTGCACATCTCGCTGCTGCCCTACATCGGCCCCTCGGGCGAACTGAAGACCAAGCCCACCCAGCACTCGGTGGCCGCCCTGCGCAGCATCGGCATCCAGCCGGACGCCATCGTGCTGCGGGCCGACCGCGAGGTGCCGACCGCCATCAAGCGCAAGATCTCGCTGATGTGCGACGTGGACGACGCCGCGGTGGTCGCCGCCATCGACGCCAAGTCGATCTACGACATCCCCAAGGTGCTGCACGGCGAAGGCCTGGACGCGTACGTGGTGCGCCGTCTGGACCTGCCGTTCCGGGACGTCGACTGGACCCAGTGGGACGACCTGCTGGGCCGGGTCCACCGCCCCGACCACGAGGTCACCGTGGCGCTGGTCGGCAAGTACATCGACCTGCCCGACGCCTACCTGTCGGTCACCGAGGCGATCCGCGCCGGCGGCTTCGCCAACCGGACCCGGGTGAAGATCAAGTGGGTCACCTCCGACGACTGCGGCACCTCCGAGGGCGCCGCCGCCCAGCTGGCCGACGTGGACGCGGTCTGCGTGCCCGGCGGCTTCGGCGACCGCGGTGTGGACGGCAAGGTCGGGGCCATCACCTACGCCCGGGAGAACGGCGTCCCGCTGCTCGGCCTGTGCCTGGGCCTGCAGTGCGTGGTCATCGAGGCGGCCCGCAACCTCGCCGGTATCGAGGACGCCAACTCCACCGAGTTCGACCAGGCCACCGCCCACCCGGTGATCTCCACCATGGCCGAGCAGCTCGACATCGTCGCCGGCGAGGGCGACATGGGCGGCACCATGCGGCTGGGCATGTACCCGGCCAAGCTCGCCGAGGGCTCCCTGGTGCGGGAGGCGTACGGCGACGAGCCCTACGTCGAGGAGCGCCACCGGCACCGCTACGAGGTGAACAACGCCTACCGCGGTGAGCTGGAGAAGAAGGCCGGCCTCCTGTTCTCGGGCACCTCGCCCGACAACAAGCTCGTCGAGTACGTCGAGTACCCGCGCGAGGTGCACCCCTACCTGGTCGCCACCCAGGCCCACCCGGAGCTGCGCTCGCGGCCGACCCGCCCGCACCCGCTGTTCGCCGGCCTGATCAAGGCCGCCGTCGAGCGCCTGGCCGCTCCCGGCGGGAAGAGCGACGGCGACGAGCGCGACGGCGGCAGGCACGACGGGCAGGACGCCTGATGGCGGGCCGGCTGCGGGACGTGCCGCAGGAGTGGGCGGTCACCGCCACGGCCACGCCGTTCGTGGGCGCCAAGACCAGCGTGCGCACCGACGACGTGGTGATGCCCGACGGGTCCGTGTCCGGCCGCGACTACCAGGTGCACCCCGGCTCGGTCGCGGTGCTCGCCCTGGACGAGGAGAACCGGGTGCTGGTGCTCAGTCAGTACCGCCACCCGGTGCGGCACAAGCTGTGGGAGATCCCGGCCGGGCTGCTGGACGTGCCCGGTGAGAACCCGCTGCACGCCGCCGAGCGCGAGCTGTACGAGGAGGCGCACGTCAAGGCCGCCGACTGGCGGGTGCTGGCCGACGTCTACACCACGCCGGGCGGCTGCGACGAGGCGGTGCGGGTCTTCCTCGCCCGGGGCCTGTCCGAGGCGACCGGCGCGCGCTTCGAGGTGGCGCACGAGGAGGCGGACATGGAGATCGCCCGGGTGCCGCTGCCCGACCTCGTGCGCGGGGTGCTCGCCGGCGACCTGCACAACAACTGCCTGGCGGTCGGTGTGCTCTCGCTCAGCGCGGCGCTGGCAGGGGACGGCCTCGAAGCGCTGCGCCCGGCCGACGCCCCCTGGCCGGCCCGCCCGTTCCACTGACCGGGCACCGGCACTGACCGGGCATCGGACGGTCTCCGCCCACCGGCTGCTCGGCCGGTCGGCCGACGGACGTCCGGCGCGTGCGCGCGCCGGACGCCGGGCCGCCGAGCGGGTGGTGCGCGGGCGGCGGAACGAGTGATCGCCGCCTGTCCTCCCACGGCGTGTGAACCCCCTGAACTACGCTCACTTTGTGACGGATCAGGCGGTGCACACCGGTACCCCCGCGACCAACGCCGGGGCAGGGACCTTCTTCGGCCGTGAGCGCGAACTGGACGCGCTGCGGGAGGACGTGGAGCGGGCCGGGCTCGACACGCTGGCCGGCCGTCCGGCCCCCCGGGCCCGGGTGCTGCTGATCGCCGGACGGCCCGGCTCGGGCCGCACCGCGCTGGCGGAGGAGTTCGCCCGCCGGGTCGCCGGGAACTACCCGGGCGGCGTGCTGCGGGCCCGCCTCACCGACCCCGGCGGGGCGGTGGTCCCGCTGGAGCGCGTCGCCCGCGACCTGCTCGACCTACTCGCCGTACCCGCTCCCGCCGGGGCCGGACCGGACGAGCTGACCGACGTGCTGCGCTCCGCGCTCGCCGAGCGCGGCACACTGCTGCTGCTCGACGACGTGGCCGCCGCCGAGCAACTCCTGGAGGTCGTCCCGGAGTCCCGCGACTGCCTGGTCGTGGCCACCGCCGAGGGGCCGCTGACCGGCGTGCCGGACGTGCGCCCCTGCACGCTCGGCGGACTCGACTCCGCCGCGGCCGTACACATGCTCGCGGACCGGGCGGGCAGCGAGATCCGCATCACCGTCGACCCGCGCGCCGCCGAGGCGCTGGCCGACTGCTGCGGCCACCAGCCCGCCGCGCTGGCGCTCGCCGGGGGCTGGCTGGCAGCCCGTCCGCAGGTGTCGGTCCTGGACGCGGCCCGCCGCCTCGCCGCGCTCGGCGACGAGGCCCGGCCGGTCACCAGCGCGTTCCGCCTGGTGCACGAGTCGCTGCCGGCCGAGGCGGCCCGCACGCTGCGGCTGCTGTGCCTGGCGCCGGACGGCTACGTCGACGCGGCCCTCGCCGCTGGACTGGCCGGCTGCTCGGTACCGGCGGCGCAGCGCACCCTGGAGGACTTCGCCCGCCTGGGCCTGCTGGAACCCGCGGGGGAGGACGCCCACCGGGTCCCCGGATGGCTGGACCCGCTGCTGCGCGGACTGCTGGAGAACCGCGAGCGGCCCGCCGACGTCCTGCTGGCACGGGCGCGGCTGCTGGAGCGGGCGGTGCGGCTGCTGCACTCCTGCTGGGCGGTCACCGAGCCCGACGGCACCGAGGCCCGCCGTGAACTCGCCGAGCAGCCGCGTCCGCTGCGCTTCGGTTCGCCCGCCGCAGCCGCCCGCTGGCTGGACTCCCGGCTGCCGGCGCTGCTCGCCGCGGCCCGGCTCGCCGTCGCCGACGGCGAACTGGACACGCTGGCACGCCGGTTCATCGGCGCGCTGGCCCGTGCGCTCAACGCGCACCGCACGCCGGAGCAGGTGGCGCCGGAGCAGTACCGGCTGCACGAACTCGTGCTGTCGGTGGCACAGCGGCGGGGCCTGCACCGTGAGCGTGCCGCTGCGCTGCTGAACCTCGGCGACCTCGACGCCCGTACCGGGCGGCTGCCCGACGCGCTGGCGCGCTATCGGGAGGCGCTGGCCGCATGCCGTGCCGACGAGGACGGCGACCCGCAGGCCGCGGTGCGGGCCATGGACTCGATGGGTGGCACCTACGCGGAGCTCGACGACTGGCACCGGGCCGCCGACTGGTACGGGCGGGCGCTCGCCCAGTGCCAGGTACAGGGCGACCTGGAGGGAGTGGCCCGGCTGCACGGCCGCATCGGCGGCGTGCAGATCTATGCGGGGCAGTGGGGGGAGGCGCTGCACGCCTGGCGGGCTTCCGCGGCGGTGCACCGCCGGCTGCGGAATCCGCAGGCGCAGGCGCGGGCCCTGAGCGAGGTGGCGCGGGTGCAGGAGTACGCGGGGCGTCCTCGGGAGGCCATGCGCAGCTGCCACGACGCGCTGGGCCTGGCGACCGGGGCCGGGGACACCCGGCTGCAGGCGGCGCTGCGGCTGCGGCTGGCCGACACCTGCGAGCGGATGGGGGAGCCCGGCGACGCGCTCGCGCACCGCGCCGAGGCCGAGCGGCTGCTGGGGGAAACAGGCGATTCCGCCGCAGAAAGCCAGGCCACCTCAGAGGCGACCTGCGAAATCCATAGTGATCGCCAGAAAGGTTGACCCTTTGTAAGGCTAGACAGCTGGAGATCCTTCATTAGACTGGCTGCGTTGAGGTTCTCCCGCTCACGTCCGGCATGTCCTGACTATGGTGGTGTGAGTGGTTGAATCCCGGAATCTCCAGCACCCTCAGAGTCAAGGACCGTGATCGACGTGAAGGTCGGTATCCCCCGCGAGGTCAAGAACAACGAGTTCCGCGTCGCCATCACCCCGGCGGGCGTGCACGAACTCGTCACAGGCGGCCACCAGGTCGTGGTGGAGCAGGGAGCCGGTCTCGGCTCCTCCATCCCGGACGAGGAGTACACCGCCGCCGGTGCCGCCATCCTTGGCACCGCCGACGAGGTCTGGGCCGCCGCCGACCTGCTGCTGAAGGTCAAGGAGCCCATCGCGGAGGAGTACCACCGGCTCCGCAAGGACCAGACGCTCTTCACCTACCTGCACCTCGCCGCGTCCCGCGAGTGCACCGACGCCCTGCTGGCGTCCGGCACCACCGCGATCGCCTACGAGACGGTGGAGACCGAGAGCCGGGCCCTGCCGCTGCTGGCGCCGATGTCCGAGGTCGCGGGCCGCATCGCGCCCCAGGTCGGTGCCTACCACCTGATGCGCTCGGCGGGCGGGCGCGGTGTGCTGCCCGGCGGTGTTCCGGGTGTCCCGGCGGGCAAGGCGGTCGTCATCGGCGGCGGCGTCTCCGGATGGAACGCCACCCAGATCGCCGTCGGTCTCGGCTTCCAGGTCACCCTGCTCGACAAGGACATCAACAAGCTGCGGGAGGCCGACCGCATCTTCGGCACCCGGGTGCGTGCCATCTCCTCCAACGCCTTCGAGCTGGAGAAGGCGGTGCTCGACGCCGACCTGGTGATCGGCGCGGTGCTGATCCCCGGTGCCAAGGCGCCGAAGCTGGTCACCAACGAGCTGGTGTCCCGGATGAAGCCGGGAAGTGTTCTTGTCGACATCGCCATCGACCAGGGCGGCTGCTTCGAGGACTCGCGTCCCACCACCCACGCGGAGCCGACCTTCCGGGTGCACGACTCGGTGTTCTACTGCGTCGCCAACATGCCCGGAGCCGTCCCGAACACATCCACCTACGCGCTGACCAACGCGACGCTGCCCTACATCGTGGAGCTGGCGAACCGCGGCTGGGTGGAGGCGCTGCGCCGGGACCCGGCACTGGCCAAGGGCCTCAACACCCATGACGGCCAGGTCGTCTACGGACCCGTCGCCCAGGCCCACGGGCTGGAGCACGTGGAGGCGCAGACCCTGCTCGGCTGACCCCGTGCGGCGGTCGCGCGTCAAGTGCGGCCGTCAATACGGCCCCTCGCACGTCACCGGCCGGACCCCTTCGACCCGGGGTCCGGCCGGTGACGTGTGCTTCGCTCCTGACGGGTGGTCAACTCGTCGTGAAGATAACCGTTCAACCGATTCGCGACCCCGCAAAACCTCCTGTACGAGTGCCTTGCGCCCTTGACAACGGGGGGTTCGGTTGCGGACACATCGGGCCGTCTCCGACGGATTGTGTTGCTGCGGACCACCGACACGCCATAGAGTCGCCAAACGTCGGCAAGGTGCCACGCTGACCTGTCTAGAAGTTTCCTGGTCGCCAAGGAGGTAAGACGACTTGTGAATGAGTCGACAATTACTCCCGGAGGTGGTCAACCAGGACCGCTCACGCCGGGCCGGGAAGCCGAAGGGTTCCGGGCTGTCGGTTCCGTAGCTGTCCGCACCTTCACCTCCCACCAGGACCAGTCGAGCATGACAGCCCACCAGAGCACGGACGGATCCCACGTGAACGCCATGGCCGGCGACCGTGCGGACGGTCACGGCGACCGTCTGACGGCCTATGAAGAACCGCACATCGGTGATCTGCCCGAAGGGCATTTCTACGATCCCGACGCGGAGTTCGAACCCGACCCCGAGTACGCGGCGACCCTCGCGCCCGACGCCGCGCGCCAGCGCCGCGAGCGCATCGGCCCCACCGGGCGCCCGCTGCCGTACTTCCCGATCCCCGGCCCCGTCGCCGAGCACGGACCGGCGAAGATCATCGCGATGTGCAACCAGAAGGGCGGGGTGGGCAAGACCACCTCGACCATCAACCTGGGCGCCGCGCTCGCCGAGTACGGACGCCGGGTCCTGCTGGTCGACTTCGACCCGCAGGGCGCGCTCTCCGTCGGACTCGGCGTCAACCCGATGGAACTCGACCTCACCGTCTACAACCTGCTCATGGAGCGGGGCATGGCAGCCGACGAGGTACTGCTGAAGACGGCCGTGGCGGGCATGGACCTGCTGCCCAGCAACATCGACCTGTCGGCCGCCGAGGTCCAGCTGGTCAGCGAGGTCGCCCGGGAGTCCACGCTCCAGCGCGCCCTGCAACCGCTGCTGCCCGACTACGACTTCATCGTCATCGACTGCCAGCCCTCGCTGGGCCTGCTCACCGTGAACGCGCTCACCGCCGCCCACAAGGTGATCGTGCCGCTGGAGTGCGAGTTCTTCGCGCTGCGCGGAGTCGCGCTGCTCACCGAGACGATCGAGAAGGTGCAGGAGCGGCTCAACCCGGAACTGGAGCTCGACGGCATCCTGGCCACCATGTACGACTCCCGTACCGTGCACAGCCGCGAGGTGCTGGCCCGCGTGGTCGAGGCGTTCGACGACAGCGTCTACCACACCGTCATCGGACGCACGGTCCGCTTCCCCGAGACCACCGTCGCCGGGGAGCCCATCACCACCTACGCCTCCAACTCCGTCGGTGCCGCCGCCTACCGCCAGCTCGCCAGGGAGGTGCTCGCCCGGTGCCACGCCGAGTGAGTCTCCCGGCAGCCGACGAACTGTTCCGCACCACCGGGGGTCCGGGTGTCCAGCCCTCCTCCTCCCGGCAGCACGTCAACGGCGACACCCAGCCCGGCGGTTCGGGCGTCCGGATGCCCCCGCCGGCCGGTGAGGCGGCGCCCGCCGCGGAACCCGGCGCAGCCGAGGGCGGCGAGGCACCCGGCCGCGGCGACGCGGCCGAGCCGGCGTCCGGCCGTGACGTTCCGGCCGCCCGCAGCGCGTCCGGCGGGCCGGAGCAGGGCACACGCGCCGACTCCGCCGCCGGCAAGGGCCGCCAGGCCGCCGGTGGTTCCCGCCGGGGCCGCGCCGCTCCGCGCCGGCCCAGCGGGCGCGAACGGCACGACGAGAAGATCACGGTCTACGTCTCCGCCGAGGAGCTGATGGACCTGGAGCACGCCCGGCTGGTGCTGCGCGGCGAGCACGGGCTCGCCGTGGACCGCGGACGGATCGTGCGCGAGGCGGTGGCCGTCGTGCTCGCCGACCTGGAGTCGCGCGGTGACGCCAGCATCCTGGTCCGGAGGCTCCGCGGCCGGTGAGCCGGTTCCGGAACAGACCGGGCCGGCGGGGTAATCTGCCCCGCAATGACCGAGTCCGAGGCACCTGTGCCGCCGTCCCCACCGCCCCGCAGGAGGGCGCTGGGCGGCGGCCCCGGCAGCCCCGGCGCGACCCGGCCGGCCGGACCGGCCGCCGCCCCACCGGACGGGCCCGCTCCGGCGGCCGAGGCGCCCGCTGAGCGGCCCCCCGCCCGACCCGCGGACCCCGAGCCGCCCCCGCCGCCCGCGACCGGCCCTGACCGCTCCCCGCCCCCGGAGCCGCCCGCGACCGGGGACGCCGCCGCCGAGGCCCCGCCCGCTGACGACCCGCCGGCCGAGGACGAGGCCGGTGACGGGCGCTTCCGCGTCGTCCTGGACAACTTCGAGGGCCCCTTCGACCTGCTGCTCCAGCTCATCGCCAAGCACCGCATGGACGTCACCGAGGTGGCCCTCTCCCGGGTGACGGACGAGTTCATGGCGCACCTGCGGGCCATGGGCTCCGACTGGGACCTCGACCAGACCACCGAGTTCCTCGTGGTGGCCGCCACCCTGCTCGACCTCAAGGCGGCGCGGCTGCTGCCGTCCGCCGAGGTCGAGGACGAGGGCGACCTCGCCCTGCTGGAGGCGCGCGACCTGCTGTTCGCCCGGCTGCTCCAGTACCGGGCCTACCGGGAGATCGCCGCGATCTTCGCCGACCGGCTGCAGGACGAGTCCCGCCGCCACCCCAGGACCGTCGGCCTGGAACCCCACCTGGCCGCGCTGCTGCCCGACGTGGTGATCAGCATCGGTCCGGAGGGCTTCGCCCGCCTCGCCGTCAAGGCCATGCAGCCCAAGCCGAAGCCGCAGGTATTCGTCGACCACATCCACGCCCCGCTGGTCAGCGTGCGCGAGCAGGCCGAGGTGGTGATGGCACGGCTCCGCGAGCAGGGCGAGGCGAGCTTCGAGCAGCTCACCGCAGACGCCCCCGACACCCTCACCGTCGTCGCCCGCTTCCTCGCACTGCTGGAGCTGTACCGCGAACGGGTCGTCACGCTCGACCAGCCCGAGGCGCTGGCCACGCTCACCGTGCGCTGGAGCGCTCCGGCCGACGCCCGTCCGCAGGTCACCGACGAGTTCGACCAGGAGCCGCCGGCCCCGCCCGGCCCCGCGCCGGGGGGCGCCGCCCCCGACGCCGACCCGCAGGAGGCCCGCCCGTGAGCGGTACCGCCACCCCGTCCCCGCCGCCCTCCGGCCCCGGGCCGGTCGCCGACCTGGAACTGAAACCCGCCCTGGAGGCGGTGCTGATGGTGGTGGACGAGCCCGCCACCGAGGAGCACCTGGCCCGCGTCCTTCAGCGCCCCCGCAGGGCCGTCGCGGACGCCCTGCGCGAACTCGCCGACGAGTACACCCGGCAGGGCCGCGGATTCGAGCTTCGGCAGGTCGCCGGCGGCTGGCGCTACTCCACCCGCGACACCTACGCGGAGGCGGTCGAGAGCTTCGCGCTGGACGGCCAGCAGGCGCGGCTGACGCAGGCAGCGCTGGAGACGCTGGCGGTCGTCGCCTACCGCCAGCCGGTCAGCCGTTCACGGGTCTCCGCGGTGCGCGGAGTGAACTGCGACGGCGTCATGCGGACCCTGCTCCAGCGCGGTCTGGTGGCGGAGGCGGGCACCGAACCCGAAACAGGTGCGATCCTGTACGTGACGACGCACTACTTCCTGGAGCGGATGGGCCTGCGCGGCCTGGACGAGCTGCCGGAGCTCGCGCCCTTCCTACCCGAAGCGGACGCGGTGGAGGGCGAGAGCAGGGAAGGGGTGCCGTCGTTCGACGTAGACGACAGCGGCGACACCCAGACCTAAGACGGAAACTTGATGCGAAGCAGCGGCAGTAGCGGCAGTAACGGCAACCGGAACAGCAACCGGGGCGCGGGCAGCAGCCGCGACAAGAAGCAGCAGTCCTCCTCGGGACGTCCCCGCCCGGAGGAGCGGCGCTACACCTCGGACGGCAACCGGGGAGCGGCGAAGGGCGGCCCGCGCAAGCGGTCCACGCCGGCCCGCCCGCGGGAGCTGGACGCCCAGATCGAGGAGCGCAACCGCGCCCGCTACGACACCCCCCGGCCCAAGACGCCGAAGACCTTCGGCGAGCAGGAGGGCGAGCGCCTGCAGAAGGTGCTGGCCCGGGCCGGCATGGGCTCCCGGCGGGCCTGCGAGGAGCTCATCGAGCGCGCGCGGGTCGAGGTCAACGGCCAGGTCGTCGTCGAGCAGGGCATGCGCGTCGATCCGGAGAAGGACGAGATCAAGGTCGACGGCCTGACGGTCGCCACCCAGGCGCACCTGTTCTTCGCGCTGAACAAGCCGGCCGGTGTGGTCGCCTCCATGGAGGACCCCGAGGGCCGGCAGTGCCTGGGGGACTACGTGAACAACCGCGAGACGCGGCTGTTCCACGTCGGCCGCCTCGACACCGAGACCGAGGGCATCATCCTGCTCACCAACCACGGCGAGCTGGCCCACCGCCTCACCCACCCCCGCTACGGCGTGCGCAAGACCTACCTCGCCGCCATCCAGGGGCCGATCCCCCGGGACCTGGGCAAGCGGCTCAAGGACGGCATCAAGCTGGAGGACGGCTACGCCCGCGCCGACCACTTCAAGGTGGTGGAGAACACCGGCAAGAACTACCTCGTCGAGGTCTCCCTGCACGAGGGCCGCAAGCACATCGTGCGCCGCATGCTCGCCGAGGCCGGCTTCCCGGTCGACAAGCTGGTCCGCACCCGGTTCGGCCCGATCCCGCTGGGCGACCAGAAGTCCGGCTGGCTGCGCCGTATGACCAACACCGAGGTCGGCATGCTGATGAAGGAGGTCGGCCTGTAGGCCGACCTCGACGGGCGCCCCCGGCTGTGCGGCCGGCGGCGTGCGGGGCAGGCACACCCGGGGCGGCGGACCGCCGGGTGCGTGCACGGAAACGAGGAGGAGAGCGGACAGTGGCGGTACGAGCGGTGCGGGGCGCCGTGCAACTGGAGAGGGACGACGCGGGGGAGATGCACGCGCGCGTCGCCGAGCTGCTGGCGGCCGTGCTGGAGCGCAACGCGCTCGGCACGGACGACCTGATCAGCATCTGGTTCACCGCCACCCCCGACCTGCGCAGCGACTTCCCCGCCGCGGCGGCCCGCAGCACCGGGCTGGCGGACGTGCCGCTCATCTGCGCCCAGGAACTCGACATCCCCGGCGCCATGCCGCGTGTGGTGCGGCTGCTCGCCCATGTCGAGACCGACCTGCCCAGAACAGCCGTGTCGCACGTCTACCTCGGCGCGGCTGCCGCACTCCGCAAGGACATCGCCCAGTAATGCGTACCGCCCTCGTCATCGGCACCGGCCTCGTCGGCACCTCCGTCGCGCTCGCGCTGTCCGCCCGCGGCGTCACCGTGCACCTCGCGGACCACCACCCGGAGCACGCCCGCACCGCCGCGGCGCTCGGTGCCGGCAGCGACGCCCCCGCGGACGGGCCCGTCGACCTGGCCGTGGTGGCCGTGCCGCCCGCGCACATCGCGGCGACCGTCGCCGCGGCGCAGCGGGCCGGGGCCGCACGCGGCTACCTCGACGTGGGCAGCGTCAAGGGCGGGCCCCGCCGGGAACTGGCCGCCCTGGGCGGCGACCCGGCGGCCTACCTGGGCACGCACCCGATGGCCGGCCGGGAGAAGTCGGGGCCGCTGGCCGCCACCGCCGACCTCTTCGAGGGCCGCCCGTGGGTGCTCACCCCGACCGCCGAGACCGACACCGAGGTGCTGAACCTGGCGCTGGAGCTGGTGGCGCTGTGCCGGGCGGTGCCCGTGGTGATGGACGCCGACGCCCACGACCGGGCCGTCGCCCTCGTCTCCCACACCCCGCAACTGCTGTCCAGCCTGGTCGCCGCCCGGCTGGAGAGCGCCGACGAGACGGCGGTACGGCTCTGCGGGCAGGGCATCCGCGACGTCACCCGCATCGCCGCCTCGGACCCCGCGATGTGGCTGGACATCCTGTCCGCTAACCCCGGGCCGGTCGCCGACGTGCTCTCCGAGGTCGCCGGCGACCTCGACACCACGGTCCGCGCGCTGCGGGCCCTGGAGTCCGCCGACGACGCCAAGCGGGGAGAGGGCACCGCGGGCATCGAGGACGTGCTGCGCCGCGGGAACTCCGGTCGGGCCCGGGTTCCCGGCAAGCACGGCCAGGCGCCCGCCGTCTACGAGACGGTGGCGGTGCTCATCAGCGACCGCCCCGGCGAGCTGGCCCGGATCTTCGCCGACGCCGGCCAGGCCGGCGTCAACATCGAGGACGTGCGGATCGAGCACGCCACCGGCCAGCAGGCCGGCCACGTGCAGCTGATGGTCGAACCGAAGTCCGCGACGCTGCTCGCCGAGGCGCTGCGGGCCCGGGGCTGGTCGATCAACGCCCGCTGATCCGGCCCCCGGGTCCGACCGGCAGGCCGCTCCGGCGGCCGGGGCATGCCCGGCCGTGGCAGCACCGGCCAGCCGGTAGCCTGGTGCGGGGCCGGGTACCGGCCCGCGCGCTCCTCCTCCCGGTCCAAGAAAGGTCCCCGCCACCGTGGAAACCGCTCCGGCACCCGTTGTCGTCGCCATCGACGGCCCTTCCGGCACGGGCAAGTCCAGCACGTCCAAAGCCGTCGCCGCGCAGCTGGGGATGAACTACCTCGACACCGGTGCGCAGTACCGGGCCATCACCTGGTGGATGCTGAGCAACGGCATCGACGTGAACGACGCCGCCGCCGTCGCAGACGCCAGTGGCAAGCCCGACCTGGTGTCCGGGACCGATCCGGCCGCGCCCACCATCACCGTGGACGGCGCGGACGCCGCCGGTCCCATCCGCACCCCCGAGGTCACGGCGGCCGTCAGCGCGGTCAGCGCCGTCCCGCAGGTGCGCACCCGCATCACCGAGCTCCAGCGGGCGATCGCGGCCGGCGCGCCCACCGGGATCGTCGTCGAGGGCCGGGACATCGGCACCACGGTGCTGCCCGACGCGGACCTGAAGATCTTCCTCACCGCCTCACCCGAGGCCCGCGCCGCCCGCCGCGGCGGCGAGCTGGCCGGGCGCGGCGGGGAGAAGCCGGTCGACCTGGACGCGACCCGGCAGGCACTGCTGCGGCGTGACCGTGCCGACTCCAGCCGCAAGACCTCCCCGCTGGCCAAGGCGGACGACGCGGTGGAGGTGGACACCACCGAACTGACCCTGGAGCAGGTCATCGAGTGTGTGGTCACCCTGATCGAGGACAGGCAGCGGACGGCGTGACCGGCGGTGCCCGGACCGCTCCGACGGCTCCGGCCGCCCCGGAAGTGCCCAGCGCCCGCGGCGCCCGGGTCAGCAGGGGGATCGGCATCGGCCTGATGTACGGGCTGTGGCGGCCCAGGGCGCTGGGCACCTGGCGGGTACCGCCGACGGGCCCGGTGATCCTCGCGGTCAACCACTCGCACAACATCGACGGCCCGATGGTCATCGGCACCTCACCGCGGCCGGTTCACTTCATGGTGAAGAAGGAAGCGTTCGTCGGGCCGGTCGGCCCGTTCCTGCGCGCCGTCGGCCAGGTGGAGGTGGACCGCGCCTCGGCCGACCGGGGGGCGATCGCCCGCACGCTGGGCGTTCTCGCGCAGGGCGGTGTGCTCGGCATCTTCCCCGAGGGCACCCGCGGTGAGGGCGACTTCGCCGCGCTGCGCGGCGGCCTCGCGTACTTCGCGCTGCGCTCCGGCGCCCCGGTGGTCCCGGTGGCGGTGCTCGGCGGAACCGAGCACCGCAGCCGGCTGACCTCCGCGATGCCGCCGCTGCGAAGCCGCGTCGACGTCGTCTACGGCGACCCCTTCGACGCCGGCGACGGCACCGGCCGGCGCACCCGAACGGCGATGGACGCCGCCACGGCGCGCATCCAGCGGCGGCTCGCCGGGCACCTGGCCGACGCCAGGCGGCTGACCGGCCGCTGAGCCACACTTGAGTCGAGTTTTTCGGAAAGCAAGGACAGGACTTCATGAACGACCAGATCCACTCCGGCGACGAGCACGGGCACGGTGAGCTCGGCGACGCCGAGTACGCGGAGTTCATGGAGCTCGCCGCGCAGGAAGGCTTCGACGCCGAGGAGATCGAGGGCGCGCTCGGCGCGGCGGGCCACGGCCCGCTGCCCGTGCTCGCCGTCGTCGGACGCCCCAACGTCGGCAAGTCGACACTGGTGAACCGGATCATCGGCCGCCGCGAGGCGGTCGTCGAGGACCGGCCCGGTGTCACCCGCGACCGCGTCACCTACGAGGCCGAGTGGGCGGGCCGCCGCTTCAAGGTGGTGGACACCGGCGGCTGGGAGCAGGACGTGCTCGGCATCGACGCCTCTGTCGCCGCGCAGGCCGAGTTCGCCATCGAGGCCGCCGACGCGGTGGTCTTCGTGGTGGACGCCTCGGTGGGCGCGACCGACACCGACGAGGCCGTGGTGAAGCTGCTGCGCCGCTCCGGCAAGCCGGTGGTGCTGTGCGCCAACAAGGTCGACGGGCCGTCCGCCGAGGCGGACGCGGCGATGCTGTGGTCGCTGGGTCTCGGCGAGCCGCACCCGGTTTCCGCGCTGCACGGCCGAGGCACCGGCGACATGCTCGACCAGGTGCTGGACGCACTGCCCGAGGCACCCGAGCAGACCTTCGGCACCGCGCTCGGCGGCCCGCGCCGCATCGCGCTGATCGGCCGTCCGAACGTGGGCAAGTCCTCGCTGCTGAACAAGGTGGCGGGGGAGGACCGCGTGGTGGTCAACGAGGTGGCCGGCACCACCCGCGACCCGGTCGACGAGCTGATCGAACTCGGCGGCAAGACCTGGAAGTTCGTCGACACCGCGGGCATCCGCCGACGTGTCCACCTCGTTGAGGGCGCCGACTACTACGCGTCGCTGCGGACCGCCGCCGCGCTGGAGAAGGCGGAGGTGGCGGTGGTCCTGATCGACGTCAACGAGTCGATCAGCGTCCAGGACACCCGCATCATCTCCATGGCGGTGGACGCCGGGCGTGCCCTGGTCATCGCCTACAACAAGTGGGACACGCTGGACGACGAGCGCCGCTTCTACCTGGAGCGGGAGATCGAGCGGGACCTGGTGCAGGTTCAGTGGGCGCCCCGGGTGAACGTCTCGGCGCGGACCGGCCGGCACATGGAGAAGCTGGTACCGGCGATCGAGACGGCCCTCGCCGGCTGGGAGAAGCGGGTGCCGACCGGACGGCTCAACTCGTTCCTCGGCGAGCTCGTCGCCTCACATCCGCACCCGGTGCGCGGCGGAAAGCAGCCCCGCATCCTCTTCGGCACACAGGCCGGTACCCGCCCGCCGAGGTTCGTGCTGTTCGCCTCCGGATTCCTGGAGGCCGGCTACCGCCGGTTCATCGAGCGCCGCCTGCGGGAGCAGTTCGACTTCACCGGCACCCCGGTGCACATCTCGGTGCGGGTGCGGGAGAAGCGCGGCAGGAAGAAGTGACCTGAGGTCCCGTCCACGGTTCGGCCCCGCCGGTGTGTCACCGGCGGGGCCGAACCGTGTCACAGGCCGTGCCGCCCGTCCCGGGAACCGGGCGGCAGCGCGGCGGGCAGCACACCGCGGGGGCGCCGGTCGTCGTACCGGAACGGGGCGGTGAGGGCGGTGCCGTGCACCGTCCCGAACTGCTCGAACCTCAGCCCCTCCTCACCCGAACGATCACCGGGCAGGGCCCGGAACAACCTGCGGTACTCGGCGTACAGCGCGTCGTAGATCGGCGTCGCGGACGGCTCCGGGGTGACCTCGTGCGCCGGGCGCATACCGGGGATCTGTCCGTGGTTGAGGTACGGGTGATGGGCGCGGGAGTGTTCGTATGGCTGCACGCTGTGGCCAACGAGGTGACAGCCCCGCTGGATGCGGGGCCGAGTGGGGGAACCCGTCTCAGGTACCGGCCAGCGGCATCGCCGCCGCAGCAAGCCGTCCCGACTTCGCGGCGCCTTCCAGGGCGTCGCGCAGCATGTCCTCACGGGGCTGCTGCCCGATGGAGCCCGCCGGCGCCGCGTAGACCAGCACGGTGTTGGTCCGGTTCGCCGACACCCGCCACTCGTCGGTCACGGCGAGCGGCTGGTGGGCCTGCCACCACGAGTTGGACTTGCTGCTGTCCGGCCCCGGCTGGAGCACGGCGTGCAGCTTGCCCATGGCCAGCAGCACCGACCAGCCCTCGATCGCGGCGGGGCGCTCCGCGACGTCCGCCACCGGGTGGAAGCCGGCCTCGGTGAGCAGGGCGAGGAACTCGTCCTCGGTGCCGTCGGTGCCGGGGCGGGCGATCGGCCCGTTGGGCTCCACGACGATCGCCGGGAACAGCTGCTCGTCGATGAGCACCTGACCGCAGGTCACGCCGAGCACGGCCTGCCGGTCGGCCGGCTCCAGCGGCGCGGTCGGAGCGGGAACCGACGCGCCGCCCTCCGCCGCGATGGTGCGCACGGCACCCTGGATCTGGTCCTCGGTGACCTTCACGATCTGGGAGGGGATGCAGCCGGCGTGGGCGAAGGCGAGCACGGCCGTCTCGTCACCGACGAAGAGCACCGTGCTGGTGCGCTCCTTGGCGGTGTCGCCGGGGGTACGGCAGGACGTGCAGTCGTAGCTGCCGGGCACGGTCTCGCCGGCCAGCAGACGCGCGGCTTCTTCTTCGCCGATCTCGGCGCGTACGTCGTTGCTGACGTCGAGCATGGAGGACACAGGAAACTCCTGGCGGTCGGGTCTGGTACGTAGGGACAACGGGTGAGGTGTGCCCACGGTCACGCACGACGGCCGACTGACTCGCCGAGTGGTTGCGCATCGTGTAACGCGCGCCCTCAGTCGTCACTTTCCGTCAGGAGGGAGGCGCCGCACGTACGTTCGCGCCGTGCGCCGCCGCGTGTCGGCGGCTGCCCGGTGGGCCGACCGGGTGGGGTCGCGCGCCTCCCGGCCGCGCCGGCCGGGAGGGGCCGTTCGCGCCCGGCTAGCGTGAGCCGATGCCACGCCTCCTCCGCCTGCCGGCGGGCCTCGTCGCGCTCGGCGCCGCGCTGCTGCCTCTGTTGCCGACGGCGCCACCCGCCGCCGCGTCCCCGGCGCAGGCCCAGGCCCGGATTCAGATCCAGACCCAGGCCCGCCCCCTGGCCCCGTCCCAGTCCCAGGCGCCCCGGTGCGTCAGCGGGGAGAGCCCCTGGAACTGCCTGGCGCGCTGCGAGAGCAGCGACCGCTGGGACACCAACACCGGCAACGGCTTCTACGGCGGTCTGCAGTTCTGGCAACCCACCTGGGAGGAGCACGGCGGCCTGGCGTTCGCCGCGCGCGCCGACCTCGCCACCCGGGAGCAGCAGATCACCGTCGCCGAACGGGTGCTCGCCACCCAGGGCTGGGGTGCCTGGCCGGTGTGCTCGGTGCGCTGCGGCCTCACCACCCGGGAGAACGCCCGGCGGCCCGTGCACCTGGTGAAGACCGGTGACACCCTCTACTCCCTCGCCAGGACCTACCGTGTGCCGGGCGGATGGCAGGCGCTCCACGCACTCAACAGGGACCTGATCGGCGCCGATCCCGGCAGGCTGTGCCCGGGCACGTCGCTCTTCCTGCGTCCGGCCGCGGCCGGACGGGTCACGGTGCCGCGGCCCGACCCGGCAGCCACCGTCTGACCCGCCCGCCCGACGGCAGCCGAACGGTGTCGGTCGTGTGCTCCGGAGGAGATTTCCACCACAGGACCCCCGCCCGGCCAACCTTCGGGACGTCTTGTACGTCCTACCGGGTGAAAGGCGGGAGCGCGGACGCGCGCGCCCGCACGAATCCGCACCACCCCGGGGACGCATGCACCACCATCGCCTGTCGCACGAACCGCCTTCGCCGCATCAGCGCGGCGGGAGGTGAGCGCCATGACGGCGGCCACCGCCGACGCCGTGCCCGGGCCGGACGAGCCCGCAGGCCGGCCGTTCGCCGACTGCACGGCGGACAGCGCCGGCGGTCTCACCTTCGACATCGCCCTGCCGGGCGAGGGGGAGCGCTGGGACGCCGGCCTGCTGCTCCGCCGCCGCGGCACCGATCCCGTGGAGACGGTACGGCTGCCGCTGGTGCCCGCGGGCGAGGGCACGTTCCGCGCGGTGCTGCCCAGCACGGTCCCGCTCGCGGAGGGCCGCTGGAACGCCTATCTGGTGCTCGGCGAGAGCGGCCCGCGGCGCCTGCTGCCGGGCCGGACCGATCTGGGTCCGCTGCTGGAGCGTGTCCCGCGGTCCGGCCGGACCTGGCTCGGCGTACGGATCCCGTACGGCACCAGGCACGGCAACCTGGCGGTCCGCGCCTGGTTGCGCTGGCCGCATGCCGAGGCCGCCGACCTGCGGCTGGACAGCGGTGGGATGACGCTGCACGGCCGTCTCTTCGGGGCCGCCCTCAGCCCGGAGGCGCGGATCGAACTGCGGCAGGGGCATGCCGGGCAGCCGGTGCTGAGCGCCCCCGTGACCCACGACGGTCCCGGCTTCGTGTGCCGGCTGCCGCTGACCGGCCTCGTCCCGCGACCTTCGGGGGAGGAGCGGTGGGACCTGTGGCTGCGGACCGACCCGGCTGCCGAGGCGGTGCGGGTCGGCCGGATCCTCGACGACCTGCCGGACAAGCGCTACACCGCTGACACCCCGAAGGTCCCGCTCGCCGAGGCGGAGGGCACGGTCGCCCAGGTGTGCTACACCGCCGACAACGACCTCTCGCTGCTGCTGGCCCCGGTCGGCGGGCTCCCGGCACGCTGAGGGCGGGTCCCGGTGGCGGTAGCCCGGCGCGGTGGGGAAATGCCGTGTAGACGCCTCGTGAGTGGGCACCCGATGGCCAGGAGGTGTATGGACGATGGTTCCTATCCTGCTGGTTCTGCTTCTTGCGCTGGTGCTCTTCGGCGCCGGCTTCGCCCTGGAGATCCTGTGGTGGGTCGCGATCGCGGTGCTGGTCATCTGGCTGCTCGGCTTCCTGTTCCGCGGGGCCGGCTCCGGTGGCGGGCGTGCACGGTGGTATCGCTGGTAGCGGCCATCCCCAGTGCCCGGACCTGAGGCGGCCGACGGCCCGGGCCAATGACGCGGCGCGGCTCCTGCGGACCTGGCCGTCCGCAGGAGCCGTCCTGCCGTGCAGTCGGCGGACCTGCACAGCGAGGCGTCTCTGCGGGTGGCTGAGCGGGACGAGGGACGCCGCGCAGGTGGGCGGCCTGCCCGGCGGCCGCCGGGCCGAACCCTGGGCGGCAGTGCGCAAGCAGATTCGATTACCCCCTTTCCCTGACGTCAAACCGGTAAATGCGCTGAGCATTCCTGGTGGTTATCCACTGGATGGCAGAAAGGGAATGCGCAGCTCGGCCCGGGTCTCCCGGAACGTCGGCAGCCGGGGCGCACCCGGATCATTGCGCCTGGTTAATTCCGTGCTCGCGCGACCGCTGGGCGAGGCGCGGGTGGAAGCACCGAGTGACGGTGGGCGCTGTGACAGACATGTGACCGCGCAAAGATCACACCGGAACTTCCCCGTGAGAGGGGGCAGGCCGTACGGTGGCCGACATGGCAGACGAAACGGAACACCCCACGCCGCAGGGCGACGGTACCGAGGCCTTTGTCGGCCTGTCCGAGTCGGCCGCTCAGGACCTTGCGAAGTCCAGAGGCTGGAACACCGTACGGGTCATCGAGCCGGACGCGATGATCACCATGGAGTACCTGGAAGGCCGAATCAACCTCGCCGTCGCCGACGGCGTGGTCGTGCGCTGCTGGAAGGGCTGACGCCGACAGCGGAGGCGGGGGACCGGAGCCGAGCGCTCCGGTCCCCCGCCTCCGTGTCAGAGCGGGGGGCTGCCGGTGCGCCCGCTCCAGCGGTGCGGAGCGGGCGGCGGCTCGTGGTGCGGACGCCGGCTGACCGCGGGCGCGGCGGGTGCGCGCTCGGAGCGGATCACGTGCGGGCGTCCGGGATGGTGCAGTCGGGCGCTCATCGAGCCGGACGACCCGCTCCGGCCCGTGGAGGGCGCTGACTCGCGTACCGGCTGGGTCTCGCCGGCCGGGCGGCCGGCCAGCGACGGACCGGTGCCGACCGGCAGGCCCAGGGCCGCCTGCCGCAGCGCGGCCCGGGCTCGCGCCAAGTAGGCCAGCACATGCTCCTCCACCCGGGCGATGACCGGCTCGCACCAGGGCAGGGCCAGCAGGATGAGCAGGCCGGCCGCCCAGCCGAGAAGCACGTCGCTGACCCAGTGCGTGCCCAGGTAGACGGTGGTGGTGCCGACACCCAGCGCGCACAGCGCGGCGACCACCGACAGCCAGCGCCTGGCGAGCACCGTGCTGGCCAGGTACGCCAGAACACCCCAGGTCACGACCGCGTTGGCGGTGTGGCCCGAGGGAAATATATCGCCGGTCAGGAACATCTCGTTCGAGCCCATGGTGGTGGCGTAGTGCGGGCCCTCGCGGCCCATGCCCAGCTTCGCGGCGCCCACCGTCACGTTCAGCAGCAGCAGCGAGACGCCCAGCACCAGTAGCGGACGCAGCGTGCGCTGCCGCCAGGACCGCCAGCCGAGCCAGGCGGCGACCAGGACCGCGGTCGGCCCGCGCTGCCCGAGCACCACGAAGTAGTCCAGGAAGGCGTGCAGCTCCGGCCACTGCTTGTAGGGCCGGAACAGCATGACCTGCCAGTCGAGCCGGACCAGGACGGTGGTGCTCAGCACGGCCGCCACGATGCCCGTGTACAGGCCCAGGGTCGCGACGAACAGCGACTGGCGGGTGACGCTCATCCCCGGGGCCGGGGTCGAGGGCCGCGCCGGCTCCTGCTCCAGGCGGGCGAAGATTCGGTCGGTACGCACTCAAACGAGATTACAGCGGGTGATGGCTCAGCCAGGTCCGACCGTGGTCTTCGTAATGCCGATGTGATGTGGAATGTGTCTCAGCGGACGCTTCCGGACCGTCGTTTCGGTGGAAAACCGCGGGGTCCGCTTTTTGCTTCGAAGGCTTTTCCGGGTGAATCGGGCCGGTGTTTTCCCGAGCGCCCGCCGTAGTCCATCGGTGATTAACCGGCGGCCCCGCGCCCTCGCGGCGGCCCGTTCTCCGACGGGCTGCCCGGCGCCCGTGCGCCCCACGCGCCCACGGTGAGGCCGGCGATCGAGCACGGGTACGGTTCTCGCTCCTGCGTCAGGCCCGGGCCGGGCCCTGGACGGTACGAGTGACGTGGGGCACTTCTGCCGTCGCCGGACTCGCGTACCCTTTCCCCATCACTCGACCCTTGCCCACCGGGCTGGACGCTGTCCCGCGTCCGGCGATCCCCCCGGCCGGGGCGGGGCAGGAGGAGGTGTGCGGATGGCAGGGACGCCCACGGCGAGGACCGCTCGAACGCCGGACGCTCCCGGCCGGAGAGGTCCGGCGGGCGGGTCCGCCAACCGGTGGACCGTCCTGGTCATGCTGTGCAGCAGCCTGCTGCTGGTGGCGGTCGACGCCACCGTGCTGCACGTGGCGGTACCGGCGGTCTCCGCGGACCTCCGGCCCAGCGCCATGGAGCTGCTGTGGATCGTCGACTGCTATCCGCTGGTCTGCGCCTCCCTGCTCATCCTCTTCGGCACTCTGGGAGACCGGGTCGGACGCCGGCGGGTCCTGCTGTACGGCTACGCGCTGTTCGGTCTCGCCTCGGCCCTGGCGGTGGTGGCGACCTCCCCCGGCATGCTGATCGCGGCCCGCGGACTGCTGGGTGTCGGCGGCGCGATGATCATGCCGGCCACGCTGTCGATCCTGCGGCAGGTCTTCCCCGACCGCCGCGAGCGCGCCCTCGCCATCGGGGTGTGGAGCGCGGTGGCGGCCGTGGGTGCGGCCCTGGGCCCGCTCGTGGGCGGTCTGCTGCTGGAGCACTTCTGGTGGGGGTCGGTGTTCCTCATCAACATCCCGCTGATGGTGCTCAGCATCCCGCTCGCCCGCTGGCTGGTCCCGGAGTCCACCGGCCGGCGTGAGGGTCCGTGGGACGTGCTGGGCGCGCTCATGGCCGCCTCCGGCCTGTTCGCGGTCATTCTCGGAGTGAAGCGGGTCGGCAGCGGGGACCTCCTCGTCCCGCAGGCCTGGGCGCCGCTGCTGGTGGGGGCCTGCCTGCTCGCGCTCTTCGTGCGCCGCCAGCGCCGCCGACCCTTCCCCCTCGTCGACTTCACCGCCTTCGCCCGGCCCGCGTTCGGCACCGCGGTGGGCTGCATCGTGCTGACCGTGCTGGCACTCGTCGGCCTCGCGCTGATCGCCGCCCAGTACCTCCAGCTCGTGCTCGGCCTGTCCCCGCTGGAGACCGGGCTGCGGCTGCTGCCGCTGTCGGTGGCGGCCGTCGCGGCCGGGCTCGCCGGCCCCCGCATGCTCCAGTGGCTGGGGCCGCGCACCATGGTCGCGCTGGGCTTCGTCACCACCGCGCTCGCGGTGCTCAGCCTGACCTCGATGGGGGAGCACGACCGCCCGGCGGTGCTGATCGGTGGTTTCGTGCTGCTGGGGTTCGGGCTGGAGACGACCCTCTTCGGCTGCTACGAGTCGATGCTCAGCGACGCCCCGCCGCAGCAGGCGGGCAGCGCCGCGGCCATCGGGGAGACCGCCTACCAGCTGGGCGCCGGCCTCGGCATCGCCGTGCTCGGCAGCGTGATGAACGGTGCCTACGCGGCGGCGGTCCGCCGCGCCGACGGCGTGCCGGCGGACGTCGGCGCCTCGGCCAGCCGCTCACTCGGGGAGGCCGAGGCGATCGCTGACCGGCTCGGCGGACCCTCCGGTGACCTCCTGCACCAGGTCGCCCGCGGCGCCTTCGTGCACGGCCTGCACCTGACGCTGCTGGTCAGCGTCGGCCTGCTGCTGTGCGGTGCCCTGGCCGCGCTGCGGCTGCCGCGCACGATGGAGACCGCGTGCCGGGTGCCCGCGCAGCCGTCGGGCCCGGCGGCCCAGGGCGCAGGCACCCTCTTGTCCGCACCGGTTACCCGGTCGTAACGTCGGCGGCGAGCCCAGACGATCACCCACCGGAGGCCGCGCATGTCCAGCCGCACCCTGCCCCCGTTCGACCCCGCCGACCCGCTGGGGCTGGACGACCTGCTCTCGCCGGAGGACCTCGCGGTGCGCGACACCGTGCGGTCCTGGGCCGCCGACCGGGTCCTGCCGCACATCGCCGAGTGGTACGAGCGCGGCGAGCTGCCCGACGTGCGGGGACTGGCACGTGAGCTGGGCGGAATCGGCGCGCTGGGCATGTCGCTTGAGGGCTACGGCTGCGCGGGTGCCTCCGCGGTGCAGTACGGACTGGCCTGCCTGGAACTGGAGGCCGCGGACTCCGGCATCCGCTCCCTGGTCTCCGTGCAGGGCTCCCTGGCGATGTACGCCATCCACCGGTTCGGCTCGCCGGAGCAGAAGCAGGAGTGGCTGCCGCGCATGGCCGCCGGCGAGGTCATCGGCTGCTTCGGGCTGACCGAGCCCGACCACGGCTCGGACCCGTCGGCAATGCGCACCCGGGCCCGCCGGGACGGTGACGACTGGGTGCTCGACGGCCGCAAGATGTGGATCACCAACGGCTCGGTGGCCGGGGTCGCCGTGGTCTGGGCGCAGACCGAGGAGGGCGTGCGCGGCTTTCTCGTGCCGGCCGGGACGCCAGGGTTCTCCGCGCCGGAGATCCGCCACAAGTGGTCGCTCCGGGCGTCCGTCACCAGTGAGCTGGTACTGGAGGCCGTCCGGCTGCCGCATGACGCGGTGCTCCCCGGCGTGACCGGGCTGCGCGGACCGCTGAGCTGCCTCAACCACGCCCGCTACGGCATCGTGTGGGGATCGATGGGGGCCGCCCGCGCCAGCTTCCAGGCGGCGCTCGCGTACGCGGGCAGCCGTGAGCAGTTCGGCCGGCCCATCGCCGGGTTCCAGCTCACCCAGGCGAAGCTGGCCGACATGGCGGTGGAACTGCACAAGGGCCTGCTGCTGGCGCACCACCTGGGGCGCCGGATGGACGCCGGCACCCTCCGGATGGAGCAGGTGAGCCTGGGCAAGCTGAACAACGTCCGCGAGGCGATCGAGATCTGTCGCACCTCGCGGACCATCCTGGGCGCCAACGGCATCTCCCTGGAGTACCCGGTCATGCGGCACGCCACGAACCTGGAGTCGGTGCTCACCTACGAGGGCACCGTGGAGATGCACCAGCTCGTGCTGGGCAAGGCGCTCACCGGGCAGGACGCCTTCCGGTGAGCTGTTCGCCCGGTGTGTCCGGCAGCCGGACCGCGCCGCGGGTCCGGTGCCGGGGGCGTCAGCTCTGGTTGAAGAAGCCGCCCTCGGAGGTGCGCCGCTCTCCTCCGTTCACCACCTGGTAGTCGTTGGGGGTCAGCAGGAAGACCCGGTTGGCCACCCGCTCGATCGAGCCGTGCAGTCCGAACGTGAGACCGGCCGCGAAGTCGATCACCCGCTTGGCGTCCGCGGACTCCATGGCCGTCAGGTTCACGATCACCGGGACGCCCTCCCGGAAGAGCTCCCCGATGCCGCGTGCGTCCCGGAAGCCGTCCGGGGTGACCGTGGCGATCCGGGTCCCCTGGTCCTGCGCGGTCTCGGCCGTCGCCCGGATCCTGGGGTCCGTCACCCACACGTCACGGGCGGCGTCTCCGGGCTCCGGCCCCTCGGCGTAGTCGTCGTCGTAGTAACGCATCTCGCTGTCGTCGACGAGGCCCAGCCAGGCACTCGCCTTGCGCACCGATCCCATGGACGCCTCCTCTCGCATGCGGTCCGTGCTGTCCGCAATCCCTATCGTCGTCCATGATGCGGATGATGCGCCAAGCGGATATCCGCCCCGAGCACCGTTCGTGACAGTTCTGGTGCACAGGGAGGGCCGCCGGAGCTGGGGTCTTGCGGTATACGGGTGGTGACGGAAGGAAAGATCTCTGCTTCCCGCCGCGCGGGTGAGCGGGGCGGACATACGGGTGACACCTCGCGAGGTCCGCGTGACGGCCCGTCAAGGTGCGGAGCAGAAACGGTAATGCGGGGGAGCGGAAAAACACAGTGTTCGGAATCATCAGGCCGTGCCGGCACCGGCTGGGGCAGGGACTCGCCGCCGAGTGGATGGCGCATCTGTGCGGGTTGTGCCTCGCACTGAGAGCAGAACACGGGCAGTTCGCCCGGATTGCCACGAACTACGACGGTCTGGTGCTCTCGGTGCTGACGGAGGCTCAGTCCCCGCGCACCCCGGCGGACCGGCGCACGGCAGGCCCCTGCCCGCTGCGCGGCATGCGCACCGCGCCGGTGGCCCGCGGGGAGGGGGCCCGGTTGGCGGCCACCGTGTCCCTGGTGCTCGCCTCCGCCCGGCTGCGGGACCACGCCGCCGACGGCGACGGCGCGCTGGCCCGCCGGCCGGTCGCGGCGGCGGCCCGCCGCGTCGCCGCGGGCTGGGACCGCGACGGCAGCCGCGCGGCGGCCGGCCTCGGCTTCGACGCGGCGGTGCTGCTCGACGCGGTGGACCGCCAGCCGCGGCTGGAGGCCGCCGCCGGTGCCGGCAGCAGCGTGCTCGCCGTCACCGAGCCGACCGAGACCGCGACGGCCGCGGCGTTCGCCCACACCGCGCACCTCGCCGGCCGCCCCGGCAACGCCGCGCCGCTCGCCGAGGCCGGACGCCTCTTCGGCAGGCTGGCCCACCTGCTGGACGCGGTCGAGGACCAGCAGGCGGACGACGCCGCCGGGGCGTGGAACCCGCTGACCGCCACCGGCACCGGCAGCGACGAGGCGCGGAGGCTGTGCGACGACGCGGCGCACGGCATCCGGCTGGCACTGCGCGACGTCGAGTTCGAGGACGGCGCACTGGTGCGGGTGCTGCTGGGGCGTGAGCCCCGCAGCGCGGTACGCCGCGCGTTCGCCGCAGGGCGGGCGCCCGGCGGCGCGCCGCCCACCCCCCGGCCGCCCACCCGCCGCCGGGGCCTGGTGGCCGGCTGCGCGGTGTGGACCGGCCTGTTCTGCACCGGGCAGGTCTGCTGCTCCTCCTACACCGACCCCTGGACCGGGCGGCAGCGTGAGGGGCTGTGCCGCTACGGCGACTGCTGCCAGTGCTGTGACTGCTGCCAGTGCTGCCAGTGCTGCCAGTGCCCGGGGTGCAACACCTGCCGGGGTGGCGGTGGGAGCGGTGGGAGTGGCGGGAGCGGCGGCGGGAGTGACGGCTGCTGCCCGGACTGCTGCTCCTGCGACTGCTGAGCGGCCGCTCCTGAAAGTGTGGGAGGGCCGGTCGAGTGCTCACCGGCCGGCCCTGCGACCGCTGAGGGGCCGCTCGCCACCATCGGCGCCGCCGGACTTGCCGCAGCCGGGCGCTGTGGCAAGTTGATCAGCATGACTGAGACGACGTCAGCCACCCAGGAGTGGCAGGAGTGGCACCAGCAGCGACTGGAGACGGTCACGGCCCCCTACGGCCCGCTGTCGGTGACCGGGACGCACTGGCTCCTCGACGCCGACTCCGAGGGCCGGCTGCCGCAGACGCCGGGGCGCTGGCAGCCGGCGCCCGACGGGTCGGGGGTCGTCCTGCGGGCGGACATCATGGACGGGCTGGTGGTCGACGGCGAACTCCTTGTGGGGGAGGCGGTCCTGGGCCGGGACAGCGGCGGCCCGTCCAGGTCCCGGGTGTCCTTCGGCGAGCGCCGGCTGGAGCTGCTGAACCGGGAGGGCCAGTGGGCGGTACGGGTGCACGACCCCGACGCCCCGGCCCGGCGGGCCTTTCCCGGCATCAGGACCGCGTCCTACGACGGCCGCTGGGTGCGGCCCGGCCGGTTCCGGCCGTACGAGGCGCCGCGCGGGGTGCGGGTGCCCAACGCCGACGGCCGTGAACGCACCCTCGAACTGGGCGGCCAGGTCTCCTTCGCTACTCCGGACGGGCGACCGCAGGCCCTCCAGGTGTCCGTGGTCGGCAGCCGCGCTCTGTGGGCGGTCTTCACCGACGGGAGCAGCGGGCGCGGCACCTACCGCTTCCGCTTCCTGCGCACCGGCGCGCCCGACCCGGACGGTGCGGTCACCGTGGACTTCAACCGGGCCACCCTGCCGCCCTGCGCGTTCAGCGACCACTTCCTGTGCCCCTTCCCGCCTCCCGGCAACACCCTGGCCGCCGAGATCCCGGTGGGGGAGCGCGACATCAGCTCCTGACGGCCCGGCGTGCGCACCTCCCGGGGCCGTCCTCGTCCCGGCCTCGCCCGTCCCGGCTCTCCCACCCGCCTCGGGGCCCGGCCGCCCCGGCGCCCCCGTCCTGCCCCGGGCTTCCGCCCGACCCCGCCCAGGCACACGTCCCGGACTCCTTGTGGAGGAACATGTGAGGAACAAGCACACCGCCCCCGCCCGCACCACCGACCCCGTCCGGCGCGGCGCCGGACGGCGCGCCCGGGTGCTCACCGTCGCGGCGGCGCTGCTGGCGTCGACCGCGCTGGCGGCCCCCGATGCGGGGGCCCGGGAGCCCGAGCCGTTCGACGCCGCCCAGCTCGAACAGGTGGCCCAGGCGGTGCTCGACGCGGACGTGCCGGGCACCTCCTGGCACGTGGACGAGGCCGCCGGCCGGCTGGTCGTGACGGCGGACAGCACGGTACCGGCCTCCGAGCTGGCCCGGATCAGGCAGGTCGCGGGCGACCGGGCGCCGGCCCTGACCGTCGAGCGCACCCCGGGCCGGTTCTCCACGCTCGTCCAGGGCGGCGAGGCGGTGTACGCGGAGGAGTGGCGCTGCTCGCTCGGCTTCAACGTGCGCAGCGGCAGCGCCTCCTACTTCCTCACCGCTGGGCACTGCACCGAGGGTGCCGCCACCTGGTACGCGGACACGGCCCGCTCCGCGGAGCTGGGCACCACCGAGGCGAGCAGCTTCCCCGGGGAGGACCACGGCCTGGTGCGCTACACCGACACCTCGGTCGCAAAGCCCGGCTCGGTCACCCTCCACAACGGCGCCACGCGGGACATCACCCGGGCGGGGAGGGCCTACGTGGGCCAGCGTGCCCAGCGCAGCGGGAGCACCACCGGGCTGCGCAGCGGCATGGTCACCGGGCTCAACGCCACCGTGAACTACGGCAACGGGGAGATCGTGCGCGGGCTGATCCGGACGAACATCTGCGCCGAGCCGGGCGACAGCGGCGGCCCGCTGTTCTCCGGCACGGTCGCGCTGGGACTCACCTCGGGTGGCAGCGGCGACTGCCGGACCGGCGGGACGACGTTCTTCCAGCCGGTACAGCCCGCCCTCGACCGCTACGGCGTCAACGTGTACTGATCCCCGGCACGCCTGCGGCACAGCACAGCACGGCACACGACCGCCCGCGGGGCCCTTCCGGGCCCGGCGGGAGGTGTCCCGCGTGGGCGGGGGCGCTCCGGGAGGGGTCCCGCAAGGGGCGGCTCCGGTACGGTGGAAAGGGACACGTATGGCGTCCTTTGCCGGACTTGTGATGCCAGGAGGCCGAGATGGTCGTGGAACTGGTGATGGCAGCGGCGGCGGGCGGCGCGGCGTACCTCGCGGCGGCGGCCCGAGTCGTCAAGCAGTACGAACGCGGGCTGGTGTTCCGGCTGGGCCGGCTCCAGTCGGAGGTCCGCTCGCCGGGCCTCACCCTGGTCGTGCCGTTCGTCGACCGGCTGCGCAAGGTGAACATGCAGATCGTCACGCTGCCCATCCCCGGGCAGGAGGGCATCACCCGGGACAACGTCACCGTGCGGGTGGACGCGGTGGTGTACTTCAAGGTCGTCGACCCCGGTGACGCCATCGTGAGGGTGGAGGACTACCGCTTCGCCGTCTTCCAGATGGCCCAGACCGCCCTGCGGTCGATCATCGGCAAGAGCGAGCTGGACGACCTGCTGTCCGACCGGGAGAAGCTGAACCAGGGCCTGGCCATCATGATCGACAGCCCCGCCGTGGAGTGGGGCGTCAACGTCGACCGGGTCGAGATCAAGGACGTCTCGCTGCCGGAGACGATGAAGCGCTCGATGGCGCGGCAGGCCGAGGCGACCCGGGACCGCCGGGCCCGGGTCATCAACGCGGACGCCGAACTGGAGGCGTCGAAGAAGCTGGCCGCCGCAGCCCGGGAGATGTCCGACACCCCGGCCGCGCTCCAGCTGCGGCTGCTCCAGACGGTCGTGTCGGTGGCGGCTGAAAAGAACTCCACGCTGGTGCTGCCGTTCCCGGTCGAGCTGCTGCGATTCCTGGAACGGCTCCCGGCCGGCCATGCCGCCGGGACGCCCGCCGGCCCGGCGGTTGCCCCGGCCGAGCCGGTGGCCAGTGTGTTCCCCGAATCCGGAGGCACCTCCGGCAGCGACACCTGAGGGTCGGTTTTCAGACAGGTGTAGACCTCACCCCGAGGTGATCACTGATCGCCCGGGGTGTTTCCCGGTGTCCGCACGGCGGTGTGACGTGCGCGGCCATCGAAGCGTCAGGTGCGCCGCCCGTACCGGGCGTTCGCATGCGCTGACGTGAAGTCGTTCTTGTGTGCGACCTGTCGCACTCGTAATACTCGGCGGCACTGCTTGGCATGGACGCGCAGTCGTCCTGCAGGGCGAGTCCGTGTCCGGGCATCCTCCGGAATCACTCCGACCTGGAGTGATTCCAACCCCCCACTGGAGGTAACGAGTTGCGACACCGACGGATGAACAAGCGGCGCACGGCCATCGCAGGTGCAGGCGTGGCGGCCCTCGTGGTCGGCACCCTCACGATGGCGAATGCCAACGCCGCAGACCCCGTCCCCACGGCGGACGTGCTCACGTCCGCCGCCGCGAGTGATCTCGCGAGCACGCTCGCCACCGAGCTCAAGGGAGACGCCGCCGGCGCCTACTACGACGCGAAGACCAAGCAGCTCGTGGTCAACGTGCTGGACGCCTCGGCGGCCGAGGAGGTCCAGCAGGCCGGGGCGAAGGCGAAGGTCGTCCGGCACAGCCTGGCCCAGCTGACCTCGGCCAAGGACGATCTGGGCGAGTCCGCGGTCCCCGGCACCTCGCGTGCCGTCGACCCGGTCACCAACAAGGTCGTCGTCACCGCCGACTCCACCGTGAAGGCGGCCGACCTCGCGAAGCTGCGCGAGGAGGTCGAGGCCCAGGGCGGCAGAGCCGTCCTCAAGAAGACCAGCGGTGAGTTCAAGCCGTTCATCGCGGGCGGGGACGCCATCTTCAGCTCCGGCTCGCGCTGCTCGCTGGGCTTCAACGTGGTGAAGGACGGCGAGCCGCACTTCCTGACGGCCGGTCACTGCGGCACGGCCGGCAGCAGCTGGTCGGCCTCCTCCGGAGGCTCACCGATCGGGCGGATGGAGGCCGGCACCTTCCCCGGCGCCGACCACGCCCTGGTGAAGTACACCTCGAGCACCGACCACCCCAGCGAGGTCAACCTCTACAACGGCCGGACCCAGCAGATAACCGACGCCCGCGACGCGACCGTCGGCGAGCAGGTCCAGCGCAGCGGCAGCACCACGCAGCTGCACGGCGGCTCGGTCCAGGCGCTCGACGTCTCGGTGACCTACCCGCAGGGCACCGTCAACGGCCTGATCCAGACGAACGTCTGCGCCGAGCCCGGTGACAGCGGCGGTGCGCTCTTCGCCGGCAGCAGCGCGCTCGGCCTGACCTCCGGAGGCAGCGGTGACTGCTCCTCCGGCGGGCAGACCTTCTTCCAGCCGGTGACGGACGCCCTCGCGGAGTACGGCGCCCAGATCGGCTGACCGGTCCACCCGCCGCCGGCCCGGTCCGGCGGTGACCACCCCTCACCACGGAACCCCCCGGCGACTGCCGGGGGGTTCCGTGGTGAGGGGTGCCGCCGGGCGGGGCGGCGGGCCAGGTCAGCGGGCGGAGCGCAGCTCCGCCGCGACCAGCTCGGCGATCTGCACGGCGTTGAGCGCCGCGCCCTTGCGGAGGTTGTCGTTGGACAGGAACAGTGCGAGGCCGTGCTCGACGGTCTCGTCCGCGCGGATCCGCCCCACGTAGCTGGCGTCCTGACCGGCGGCCTGGAGCGGCGTGGGGATGTCCGACAGCGTCACGCCGGGAGCGGCACCGAGCAGCTCGCGGGCCCGCTCGGGGCTGATGGGCCGCTCGAAGCGCGCGTTGACCTGGAGCGAGTGCCCGGTGAAGACCGGCACGCGCACACAGGTGCCGGAGACCTTCAGCTCCGGGATGTCGAGGATCTTGCGGCTCTCGTTGCGGAGCTTCTGCTCCTCGTCGGTCTCCTCCAGACCGTCGTCGACGATCGAGCCGGCCAGCGGCAGCACGTTGAACGCGATCGGCCGCTTGAACTTGTCCGGCGCGGGGAAGTCCACCGCGTCGCCGTCGAAGGTGAGCCGGGTGGCGTCGGACTCGACCGCCTTGCGGGCCTGCCCGTCCAGCTCGGCGACGCCGGCCAGTCCGCTGCCGGAGACCGCCTGGTAGGTGGAGACGACCAGCGCCGCGAGCCCGGCCTCCTCGTGCAGCGGGCGCAGCACGGGCATGGCGGCCATGGTGGTGCAGTTCGGGTTGGCGATGATGCCCTTGGGCCGGTCGGTGGCGGCCTGCGGGTTCACCTCCGCGACCACCAGCGGGACCTCGGGGTCGAGGCGCCAGGCGGAGGAGTTGTCGATCACGACCGGGCCGGCCGCGGCGACCTTGGGGGCCAGCACCTTGGAGGTCGAGCCGCCGGCGGAGAACAGCACGATGTCCAGGCCGCCGTAGTCGGCCGTCTCCGCGTCCTCGACGGTGACCTCGCCGTCCTTCCAGGGGAGCGTGCGTCCGGCGGACCGAGCGGAGGCGAACAGCCGCAGCTCCTCCACGGGGAAGTCGCGCTCGGTCAGAATGTCGCGCATCACGCTGCCGACCTGACCGGTGGCTCCGACAATGCCGATCCTCATGGGGCTCCTTCTCGTCTGTGCTCGGTCCGTGCGGTGTCCGGAATCCTGGTCCCTACCCTGCACCGGCAAATGTACGGGCCGCCAACCCTTTGACCTCGGTCACACCTGGTGGAGCCACCGGCGGGCCCGGCCCGGGCCCCCGCCCGGCGGCGATTCTGGCACAGGACGACGGCGGGACGGCGTGGCTGCGGAGGCGCGGGGCGGCCCGGACCGCTAGAACTCAAGCCGCGGATGCGGGCCGGCGGTGTTATCCCCGTCACGCCGCCGGCGGTGGTGGCGGAGTGCCGTGGCGCCGGGGTCGTGCCCGGAGCGGTGTTCTGGTCCGCAACTCCTGCGAAGGGGGGTGGGGAGGGGTGGCGGATTGCCGGACTTTTTTGTGTGGATGCCTCCGTGGCGGCTCCCGGGGGTTGAAGATGTTCGACAGGAGGTTTGGAGGTAAGCCTTCGCTCGCGGGGTTCGGAACAGCAGCCCTGCGGTGTCGGCTCGGTGCTCCGCTGTGCGGGAGCGCCGGGCCGATGCGGTCGGCGCGGTGTCCCGCTCCGCCGGGCCTTGGAGCCGCGGCTGTCGTCCGCCGCCCGGCCTTGTGTTCCTCGGGGAACGGGAGGCGGGCAGCCGTCTCAGAACGGCCCTGCCGTGCCGCGGGTGCCCCAGCGGCCCGGGCAGTGGTGGGACATGCGTTCGGCGAGGATCTCGGCCAGCGCCTCGTCCATCACGCCGGTGGACGTCCAGCCCGTCAGTTCCAGTGCGACCACGCGCAGCTTGGTGTTGCTGCGCTGGGAGGTCTCGCGCAGCACGGTGAAGGCGTGTTTGCGTTCGCATCCCCCCAGTGTCATGATCACGCCGGTGGCCTGGTCGATGACGGCGTGGGACTCCAGCGCCTGCTGCAGCTGGCAGACCTGCTCGATGAGGGCTTCGCGTTCCTCCGTGCGTCGGCTGTCGGCGCCTCGCATGTTGCGTCTCCTTCTACGCTGCCCGCTGCCGCTGTCCCCTCCCCAGAGTGTCGTATCTCCCCCCGTTGTGCAGCAGGCGCGCGCACCCGTCCCGCACCGGTTCGCCCGCCCGTGCGGCGCCTGGGATCCAGCGGGGTCCGGGCGCGCCCCGAACGGGTGAACCCGGCGGTGACCTGCGCCGACCCGCGGACATTCGCTCGAACAGACATTCGAGAACTGGTTTATGGTGGTGCTACGAGGACGGATGAGTCGCAACGGGCTGGGGGTGGCCGAGTGGCAGGGAGGTGCGGATGGGCGGGTTTACGCACCTGCATGCCGTGTCCGGCTTCTCGACGCGGTACGGCGCCTCGCACCCCGAGCGGCTCGTCGACCGGGCCGCCGAACGGGGCATGGACGCCCTCGCGCTGACCGACCGGGACACCCTCGCCGGCACCATGCGCTTCGGTGCGGCCTGCGAGCGGGCCGGGCTGCGTGCGCTGTACGGGGTGGACCTCGCGGTGGCTGAGCCGCCCGAGCAGCCCCGCGGCGGGGCGGTCCGGCGCCGCACCCCGGTCCGCGGCGGCGCGTTCGTCGACGAGCCCGCCCAGCGGGCGGTGTTCCTCGCCCGCGACGGCGCGGCGGGCTGGGCCGAGCTGTGCAGGCTGGTCACCGACGCCCACGCGAACGACGCCGCGCAGCCGCGGCTGGGCTGGGAGCAGGTCCCCGCCGCAGGGCTGACGGTCCTGCTGGGGCCGGCGTCCGACGTCGGCCGGGCGCTGGCCGCCGGCCGCCCGGACCGGGCCGCCCGGCTGCTGGGCCGCTGGCGTGAGGTCTTCGGCGCGGCCCTGCGCCTGGAGGTGGTGGGGTCCGCGCCGCTGCGGGACGCCGCCCGGATGCTGGGGTTGGCCGCCGAGCAGCGGGTCACCCCGGTGCTGACCAACGCCGTGCGCTACGCCGACTCCGGGCAGGGCCCGGTCGCCGACGTGCTCGACGCGGCCCGCCGGCTGGTGCCCATCGACCCCCGCCGGGGCCTGGATGAGGGCCGGCGCTGGCTGAAGGGCGCCCGGGAGATGGCCGAGGACGCCGAGCGGATCGCCACCGCGGCGGGATTCCGGCGGCGGGACGCGCACCTGCTGCTGGCCAGGACCGAGGAGACGGCCGCCGCGTGCCGGGTGGACTCCGGCGACGACCTCGGAGTGGGCACGGCGCACTTCCCCGAGCCGCACCTCGCCGGGGTGGGCGACCGGACCGCCGAACGGGTGCTGCGCTCGCGCTGCGCCGCTGCGATGGTGGTCCGCCGCTACGACCGCGACCCCCGGCGCTGGCGGCGGCTGGAGGACGAGCTGCGGGTGATCGACGGCCACGGCTTCGCCTCGTACTTCCTCACCGTCGCGCAGGTCGTGGACGACGTGCGCGACCTGGGCGTCCGGGTCGCCGCGCGCGGCTCCGGCGCGGGCTCACTCGTCAACCACCTGCTGGGCGTCGCGACGGCGGACCCGATGGAGCACGGTCTGCTGATGGAGCGTTTCCTCTCCGAGCGGCGCAAGGCGCTCCCCGACATCGACATCGACGTGGAGTCGGCGCGCCGGCTGGAGGTCTACCGCGCGGTCTTCGACCGGTTCGGGGGGCAGCGGGTGGCCACCGTCGCCATGCCGGAGACCTACCGGGTGCGGCACGCGGTGCGCGACGTCGGCGCGGCCCTGGGGGTCGACCCGGCGGAGGTGGACCGGCTGGCCAAGGCGTTCCCGCACATCCGGGCCGGTGACGCCCGCACCGCGCTGGCCGAGCTGCCCGAACTGCGCGGCATCGACCCCGACCGCTACGGACCGCGTATGTGGGAGCTGGTCGAGGCGCTGGACGGCCTGGTGCGGGGGGTCGCCATGCACCCGTGCGGGGTGCTGCTGTCCGACGCGTCCCTGCGCCGCCGCACCCCGGTGGTGCCCACCAGCGGGGAGGGCTTCGCCATGTCCCAGTTCGACAAGGACGACGTGGAGCGGATGGGACTGCTCAAACTGGACGTGCTGGGGGTGCGCATGCAGTCCTCGATGGCCCACGCGGTGCAGGAGGTGCAGCGGGTCACCGGCCGGCCCCTCGACCTGGACGCGGTACCCGCCGACGACGCACCGACGTACGAGCTGATCCGCTCCACCGAGACGCTCGGCTGCTTCCAGATCGAGTCGCCCGGCCAGCGGGACCTGATCGGGCGCCTCCAGCCGTCCCGGTTCCACGACCTGGTGGTGGACATCTCGCTGTTCCGTCCCGGCCCCGTCTCCGCCGACATGGTGCGCCCGTTCATCGAGGCCCGGCACGGCCGGGCGCCGGTCCGCTACCCCCACGAGGACCTGGAGCCGGTGCTGAGGGACACCTGCGGGGTGGTGGTCTTCCACGAACAGGTCATCGGCATGCTGGACGTGCTGACCGGCTGCGGCCTGTCCTTCGCCGACGAGACCCGGCGGGCGCTGGGCAGTGCCGAGCTGAAGCCGCGCATCCGGACCTGGTTCGAACGTGAGGCGGCGCGCAACGGCTACCGCCCCGACGTGGTGGCCCGGACCTGGGAGATCGTCGAGGCGTTCGGCGCCTACGGCTTCTGCAAGGCGCACGCCGTCGCCTTCGCCGTCCCCACGTACCAGTCCGCCTGGCTCAAGGCGCACCACCCGGCGGCCTTCTACGCCGGGCTGCTCACCCACGACCCCGGCATGTACCCCAAGCGGCTGCTGCTCGCCGACGCCCGCCGGCGCGGTGTGCCGGTGCTGCCGCTGGACGTGAACCGGTCCGACGTCGCCTATCGAATCGAACTGGAGTCCGAGTCGGGGGTGTGGGGAGTGCGGCTGGCCCTCGGTGAGGTGCGCGGCATCCGCGAGACCGACGCGCGGCGGATCGCCGACGGGCGGCCCTACTCGGGCCTGGCCGACCTGCTCGACCGGGCCCGCCCGCCCCGCCCGGTCGCCGAGAACCTGGCCCGGGTCGGGGCGCTGGACGCCTTCGGCGGCAACCGCCGAGACCTGCTGCTCCAGATCGCCGAACTGCACCGCGGCCGCCGGCCCGCCGCCGGACCGGCGCAGCTGCCGCTGGCCGACGCGGGCGCGCCGGTGCCCGCCGGCCTGCCCGACCTGGACCGCGACGAGCGGCTGGGCGCCGAGCTGGGAGTGCTCGGACTGGACGCCTCCCGGCACCTGATGGGCGACCACCGGAAGTTCCTGGAGGAGCTGGGCGTGCTCTCCGCCCGGCGGCTGCGGGACGCCCGGCACGGGGACACCGTCCTGGTCGCCGGCGCCAAGGCCGCCACCCAGACGCCCCCCATCCGGTCCGGGCGGCGGGTCGTCTTCGTGACCCTGGACGACGGCACCGGCCTGGCGGACCTGGCGTTCTTCGAGGACAGCCACGCCGCCTGCGCGCACACCGTCTTCCACTCCTGGCTCCTGCTGGTCCGCGGGGTGGTGCAGCGCCGCGGCCCGCGCAGCTTCAGCGTGGTCGGCGCCGCCGCCTGGGACCTCGCCGAACTGGTCGAGCTGCGCCGCACCGGCGGCCTGGAGGCGGTCGCCGCCCGCCTGGCGGAGCAGCCCGAGGGGGAGGCCCTCCGCGAGGAGCGCGGCGGATCGGGCCGGGCCGCACCGGCGGCCGGGCGGGACCCCGCGGCGGCCGACCGGGGCGGCGCGGGGCGCAGCATCGAGCTGGAGACGGGCTACCGGCTGCACCCCTGGGCCGACCTCCAGCCGCCCGGTGAGCCGGTGAAGCAGAGCCGGCGGCTGTGGCACGCCAGCCCGGGGAGCGCGGGATGACGCCCGCCGGACCGGGAGAGGGCGTGCCGGGCGGGCTGGACGGTCCGGGCGGGCAGGGCGTGCCGGGCGGTCTGGGCGTCCAGAACGCGGCCGGTGTGCGGGGCCGTGTGCAGGAAGGCGTGCAGGAGGGCGTGCCGGGCGGGCAGGGCGGGCCGGTGCACGTGCTGTACGTGCACTTCGGGCCGGGGGCCGCCGGGGAGCGCTACCCCGAACTGCTGGAACTGCTGGCCGACCTCACGCCGGTGGTGCAGGCGCTGCCACCGGACGCCGCGCTGGCCGACGTGCGAGGCGCGCTGCGCTACTTCGACCGGACGGCCGCGGAACTGGCGGAGATGCTCCGGGTCCGCTCGCTCGCCCGGCACGGGGTGGACTGCACCGTCGGCGTGGCCGGCAACCCGCTGCTCGCCCGGATGGCCGCGCAGGCCGGACCGCCGGGACGGGTCACCGAGGTGGCCGCCGACCCGTCCACCGTCGCCGCCTTCCTGCGTGACCGCCCGGTGGCCGCGCTGCACGGCGTCGGGCCGAAGACGGCCCGCGCGCTGTGCGACTACGGACTGGACACCATCGGCCGGGTCGCCGCCGCACCGCCCGCCACGCTGCAGCGCATCCTCGGCGCCTCCACCGCCCGCCGGGTGCGGCAGAGCGCCGAAGGGGCGGACCCGGGCTCCGTCGTGCCCAGTGCGCCCGCCCGCTCCACCGCGGCCGAGCACCGCTTCGCGCACCAGGAACTGGACGCCGACCGGCGGCGCCGCGCGCTGCTCACACTCGCCGACGAGCTGGGGTTCCGGATGCGGGACGAGGGCCAGGTGGCACGGGCGCTCACGCTGACCGTGCGCTACGCCGACCGCTCCACCACGACCCGTACCCGGGCGCTGCCCGAACCGACCTCCCACACTCCGGCGCTCACCACGGCCGCCTACGCCCTGCACGACTCGCTCGGCCTCCAGCGCGCCCGGGTGCGGGGCCTGTCGCTGCGGGCCGAGGACCTCACCGCGGCGGCCCTCGCCGCCCGGCAGCTCTCGCTGGACCCGGGGGAGGAGAAGGCGCGCCGTGCGGAGGCGGCGGCCGACCGGGCCCGGTCCCGGTTCGGTGCGGCGGCGGCCCACCCCGCGGCGGTGCTCGGCGACGCGGCCTGAGTCCCCAGCACAGCCCGCACAGCCCGCAACCCCCGCACGCCGCTGAGAGGCTCCCGCGCAGCTGCGGGACAGCCGTCGGGCGTCAGCCGGATGAGCGGGCGAACCGCCCCGGGCGGTGAAGGCAGTGTGCGGTTTTCTTCACGGTAACGATCCTGTTCCCACCACGTTACCCGTGCGTAAATTGACACAGATTCAGCAACACGTGGTCCGGACCCGCGGCGCTGGAACGCCTCACCCCCCTCTCAGGCCAACAGAGGAGTTCCATGAAGCTGTCCTGGGCACGTGCGCGCGGACTGCTGGGAGCAGTCGCGCTCGCGGTGACGATCTCCCTGGTGCCGGCTGCGGCTTCCGCGCAGCCCGCTGCCGCCCCCACGGCCACCACGACCTCAGCATCGACCACCTACACCACGAGCAAGGGCTGGAACAACTGGTCCTGCAAGCCCTCGGCCAAGCATCCCCGCGCGGTGGTGCTCGTCCACGGCACCCTCGGCAACTCCGTCGACAACTGGCTCGGGCTGGCCCCCTACCTGGTCCGGCGCGACTACTGCGTCTTCTCCCTCGACTACGGGCAGCTGCCCGGCGTGCCGTTCTTCCACGGCTTGGGCCCGGTGGAGCAGTCGGCCGGGCAGCTGTCCGCGTTCGTCGACCGGGTGCTGGCCGCGACCGGCACCCGCAAGGTCGACATCGTCGGGCACTCGCAGGGCGGCATGATGCCGCGCCACTACCTGAAGTTCCTCGGCGGCGCGGACAAGGTCAACGCCCTGGTCGGCATCGCCCCGAGCAACCACGGATCCGACGTGCACGGCCTGACCCGGCTGCTCAAGCTGTTCCCCGGCGCGGAGAAGGCGATCGGCGGGCTCGCCCCCGCGCTGTCCGACCAGATCGCCGGCTCGCCGTTCCTCACCCGGCTCAACGAGGGCGGAGGCACCGTGCCCGGGGTCCGGTACACGGTGATCGCCACCCGCTACGACCAGGTGGTGACGCCCTACCGGACGCAGTTCCTCAACGAGCCAGGAGTGCGCAACGTCCTGCTCCAGGACCTGTGCCCGCTCAACATCTCCGAGCACCTGGCCATCGCCCTGCTGGACCGCATGACCTGGCAGGAGACCGCCAACGCCCTCGACCCTGCGACCGCAAGACGCACCACCTGCCTGTCCTGACACAGAAGCGGCCGGCCGCCCCGAAGGGCAGCCGGCCGCACCCGCCGACCGGCGGGGCGCAAGAGCCCCACCGGTCGGCGGCGGACCGCAGGCGCCGCCGCCCACGGGATGACCTCCCCCTGGCGGCGGCGCCCGGTCGACCGGCCGGGGCGGGCGGCCGGACGTTCGTCAGCCGCGGTGGCGGCCCAGGGCCCGGCGGCGCATGGTCGCCAGGACCACGCCGGCGCCCAGCAGCAGGGCGGCGGCGCCGCCTGCGGCGATCATCGTGGTGTTCTCCTCGCCGCCGGTCTCCGCGAGGTTCACCTGCTCCGCCGAGACCTTCTCCTGGTCCTCGCCGGAGTCCGCGGAACCGGTCGGCTCAGCGCCGCCCTGCGGCTCGGCGCCCTCGGCCTCGCCTTCCGCGCCGCCCTTCTGCTTCGCCCCCTCGGCGTCGTCCTGCTTGCCGCCGTGCTGGTCGCCGCCGTGCCCGTCGTGGTCGACGGTGGACTTGTCGCGGTGCTGTTCCACCTGCTCCTCGGTGGGTGCGGCCGGCTGGTCGTCCGCCGGGCTGCCGGTGCCGCCGGTCGAGTCGCCGGAGCCGCCACCCGTCGAGCCGCCCGACCCGGAACCGCCCTCCGCCGAGCCACCGGTGGTGCCGCCGGTGGTCGAGCCGGCGGTGCCCGACCCGTTGCTGCCGCCGCTGCCGCCGCTGCCGCTGCCGCCGAAGGTGACGTCGGAGCAGGTGTAGAAGGCCTCGGGGCTGTCCGAGCGCTGCCAGATGCTGTAGATCAGGTGGCGGCCGGACTTCTGCGGCACGGTGCCCTGGAAGACGTAGGCGCCGTTCTGCAGCTGCGGGTCGGCCACCTTGGCGAAGGGGGTCGTCTCCAGGTCGGCCCAGGTGAGCGGCTTGCCCGGGTCGTAGCCGTCCTTGGTGATGTAGAGCTCGAAGGACCCCTTGTGCGGGGCGGTCGCCTTGTACTGGAACGTGTGCGCGCCGCTGTTGAGCGAGGAGGCGGGCCAGTCGGCACGCGGCAGGTCCAGGCCCTTGTACTTGTCCCGTCCGGCCGAGCAGAGCTTGCCGTCCGGGATGATCTGGCGGTGCCGCCCGGCGGCGTCACCGATGTTGACCTCGTTCCAGTCGTAGAACGCCTGGGTGCCGCTGGCGGCGACGGCCGCCTTGCAGGCCGCGGACTTCGGGCTCTCTGGGCCCTCGGCAAAGCAGGCCGCCACCCGGCTCACCGGATCCGACATCGAGCCGTGCGCGGCGGCCGGGGACGCGGTGAGCCCGGTGAGGGCGAGCGGGGCGACGCCCAGTGCGGCTATCGCGGCGGCCTTGCGACGAGCGGTCATCGAGGTGGCTCCTTAGACAACGTGGGGAGAGCGGACGCCCCGCCGGGGCCGGGCCTTCGGCGGGGCGTCGACCCGGGGTGCGGGTCGGCGGTCCGCTGCCGCCGCGATGCCGCGACGGTCTCGGACAGTCAGCACGCTAGCCCCGCCGACCAGCCCTTTCGGCCGATCCGGCCCTCGGCGGCCGATCTTTATGACCCGCTTAAGGAGCCACTCAAAGCCGGTTAAGGACCCCGCCGCCCGGCACCCCGCCATCGCCTGCGACCGACTGGGCGGAACTGTCCCGGCGCACCGCCCCGGAAGCCCTCCGGAGAGGCGGGTGCGGCAGGAATCCCGGATGCGGGACCGCCATACGCGGAGGCAGGATGCCCGCATGACCGGACCTCGGGCCGCCCGTGCCCTGCCGCCGCCATCCGTGCTGGACGCCTTCGCGGTGGGCGGCACCGTCGTCCCGCTGCCGGGTGGCCGAGGGCTGAGCGTGCGTGTCGGCAACGTCGTCCTCAAGCCTGTCGACGGTACGGAGGAGGAGGCTGAGTGGGCGGCATCGGTATACGAAAGGCTCCTTGCCGGTGCCGGGGGCTTCCGAGTCCCGCGGCCGCTTCGGGCCGCCGACGGGCGGAGCGTGGTCGACGGGTGGACCGGCTGCGAACTGCTGAGCGGGCGACCGGGCCCGGCGGGGCACTGGCACGAGGTGCTGGCCGCCGGCCGTGCCTTCCACGCCGCGCTGAGTGACGTGCCGTGCCCGGCGTTCCTCAGCCGGCGGACGCATCCCTGGGCGGTTGCCGACCGGGTGGCGTGGGGTGAGGAGGAGACCGATGTGCCCGCACAGCTCGCCGATCCGTACGCGGCCCTGCTGGCGCTGAGACGTCCGGTGCGGCTGCCCGTCCAGCTCGTGCACGGCGATCTGACCGGCAACGTTCTGCTGGCTGCGGGGGAGCCGCCCGGGGTGATCGACTTCTCGCCCTACTGGCGGCCCCCGGTCTACGCCGAGGCGGTTGTGGTGGCGGACGGCCTGCTGTGGTTCGACGCTCCCCGTACGCTCCTGGCCCGCCCGGGCGAATGCCCGGACTGGACACAGCTCCTTGTCCGGGCCCTGCTCTTCCGGCTGGTCGCGGCCGGGCGGCTCGCCGGCCCCACCGCCAGGGTCACGGAGGAGGAGGCGGCGCGCTACACGCGGACGATCGAAACCGTCCGACGCGGGCCGTCGGCTGGTCGGCGGTGAGTGCTCCGCTACGGGTGGCGGACACGAGATTCACGCGCCAGCCGAGGGAACGTCAAACTCGGGCTGAGCAGGCCGAATTGACAGGATTAGGGTTACCTAACCTAATGTCTCCCCGTGAGCATGGACGATCTTCCGCAGAACGGGTCCGGTGCGCGTCGGCCGGGGTCCGCAGCTTCCGCCGCGCCCCCGCGCAGGCTCCATCTGCTCGCCCTCAATCCCACCGACTCGGTGTCCGAGGGTTTTCTGCCCGCCGCCGGGCGGCTCGGCCTGGACGTCACACTGCTGACCGACCAGCCTGCCGCACACCGCGAGCGTCACCCCGAACTGTCCGTCGTGCACTGCGAGGTGCGGGACTTCCGTCAAGTCCTGGACCGGATCGAGGCGGGCGGCGGCACCGACGCGGTCTTCACCAACAGCGACCACCTGCAGACGCAGGCCGCGCTCGCCGCCGACTTCCTCGGCCTGCCCGGCAAGGACTGGCGGGCGGCGCTGCGCTGCAAGAACAAGGCGCAGCTTCGCCGCGCGCTCGCCGCCGCCGGAGCCGACACCGTGGCGCACCACGAACTACTGCCCGGCGACGACCCCGCCGAACTGCCCGAACCGCCCTGGCCGTGTGTGGTCAAGCCGCGGGAGGGCGTCGCGAGCGAGGACGTCTTCCGCTGCGCGGACCGCACCGAACTGATGCGCCGCTGCCGGGAGATCCGGGCGCGGCGGCCTGCGGACGCGCTGATCGTGGAGGAGTACCTGGACGGCGAGCTGCACACCCTGGAGACCCTCGGCGACGGGCGCACCCTGCACGCCCTGGCCGGGTTCCGCACCGAACTCTCGCCGCCGCCGCACTTCGTCGAGGAACGTCTGCGGCTGCTCCCCGCCCTCCCCGAGCCGCACACCGCGCGACTGCTCGACCAACTGCGTGTCCTGGGCGTCGGGCTCGGGGCCTGCCACACCGAGTACGTCGTGCAGGGCGACCGGGCCCGCATCATCGAGGTCAACTACCGCGCCATCGGCGACCAGTGCGACCTGGTGCTGGCCGAACTCCTCGACGTGCCGCTGTTCGAGCACATCCTCTCCGTGCACCTGGGGCATGAGCTGCCCCGGTCGCTGGGCGCGCGGACCGACGGCCGCGCCGTCATGGAGTACGTGCTGGCGGACCGGCCCGGACGGCTCACCGCAGCCCCGCCCGCCGCCCGCACCGAGGCCGGCGGGGTGCGGCTCGACTACCGCCCGCTGCGGGCCGTCGGCGAGACGCACCCCGTGTACCGCACCAACCGGGACTTCCTCGGGGTGCTGCGCGCCACCGGCAGCGACCAGCGGCGTGTCGAGGCAGCCGTCCGGGACTTCCTCGCCGCGCACCGCTGGGAGATCACCCCGTGCTGACCGATCCGGCTCAGGCCGGCCCTGCTCAGGTCTACGCCGCTCATGCCGATTCGGCGCGGACCGACTCCGCCCAGACCGGACCCGCCCAGGCCGTACCCGCCCTCTCCGACGCCGACGCCGACCCCGCGCAGGGCGACCTGCTGCGCCGGGTGCTCTCCGCGCTGCTCCGAGAGGACGCCTACCGGCTGCGCAGCCGGGCGACGCCGGTTCACCGCCCGGACGGCGACCTGCTGCGGCTGCCGCTGCCCGGTGGCCAGGTCCTGCTGCCGGTCGGACCGGACGGCCACCAGTGCGAGCTCGCCGCCAGGGAGGGCCTGCTGGAGACGCCGGACGGCCCCCGCCGCACCCTGCCCGAGGTGCTTGCGCTGCTGCGGACCGTGGTGCCAGCCGAGGATCTTCCCGGCTTCGACGCCTTCGCCGCCGAGTGCGCCGAAGCGCTCGCCGCGACCCGGGCATACGAGCGCCAACACCCCCGCGTCCGGGCCCAGCTGGCGACCGCACCCCGGCTCGGGCTTCCCGGCTCACTCACCCACGACGCGCTCGCCGCGGCCCGCGAGCACCCCGTGTACCCGACGGCCCGTGCCCGCACCGGACTCAGCACCAGCCAACTGCGCGACTACGCCCCGGAGTTCCATCCGCAGTTCGCCCTGAACTGGCTCGTGCTGCCGGCCGGCGCGGTGCGGTGCGCGACCCGGCCCGGCCTTTCCCGGACCCCGTCCGCGGAGCTGTTCCCCGGGCAGGGGCTGCCCGGCTGGTGGCCCACCCCGCAGAGCCTCGGCCTGCCCGACTGCGGCCCCGGCCATCTGGCACTCCCGGTGCATCCGCTCACCGCCGGTCCCGCGCTGGCCGCCGCACTGCGCGAAGCGACGCTCAGCGGGGCCCGGTTGGCGGGCCCGGCACGCGTCCGCGTCCGTCCCACCCTGTCGATGCGCACCGTCGCCGTACTCGACGACCCCCGCACGCACCTCAAGCTGCCACTCGCCACCGCGACCCTGGGCATGCGGAACCGGCGGACGATCACCCCCGGCAGCCTCGTCGACGGCAGCGCGGGCCAGCGGCTGCTCACCCACCTGCTCGCACGTGAAACACGCCTCACCACGCGGGTGCTGCTCGCCGACGAGCACACCCACCTGTCGGCCGGGCACGACCTGCTGGGCGTGCTGGTGCGGCGCATGCCGGCCGGCCTGGACGACGCCCACGTGGTGTCCGCCGCGGCCCTGCTCGCCCCGCTGCCCGACGGCGCCACGGTCGCCGACGACCTGGCCGCCCGCTACTACGGCGGCGACCTGCCGGCGCTGCTCGACGCCTACCTGCGGCTGCTGCTGGACCTGCACACCACTCTCTTCGGCTACGGCGTGGCACTGGAGTCCCACCAGCAGAACACCTCGCTCGTGCTCGACGCGCCCGCCGGCCGTACCCGGTTGCGCCTGCTGCTGAAGGACAACGACAGCCCCCGGGTGCACACCGGACGGCTGGCGGCCCGCCTCGGCGGCGGCACGGCCGCCGACCTGTGCGGGTTCGCCGACCGCCGGGTACTGACCGGCGCCGACCTCCCGATCGCCGACCTACTCACCACCATCACACTCCACCTGTGCGCGGCGGCCCCGCTGTTCGAACTGGCCCGGCTCGGCCGCGCACCGCTGCCCGACCTGCTGGGCCGGCTGCGTGACCTGCTGAGCGAGGCCGTCGACCGGCTCGACGGCGAGCCGGGCGGGAGCGCCGCGATCCTGCGCGCCCGGGTGCTGGACGCCGACCGCCTCCCGGTCAAGGCGATGCTCACCGCGGGCACGCTGCTGCCCAAGGACCGCACCCGCGCCGCCGACGTCAACAAGTACTACGTCACCGGCCCCAACTACATACGGGAAAAGCTGCCTTGACGCCTCCGCCACCGGCCCGCCGCGCGTTCCGCCCAGGCCGGCGCGGGCAGGTTGCCACGGTGGCGGACGACCGCGGAGCAGACAGGCGGGCGACACCGAGTGCATAGGCTCGTCCGGTCCCGTACGCCCGCCGAACCGTCCACCACCGCACCCGTACGCCGTACCCTGCGCCCCGCACCGACCCGCCGTCCGCCCCGCGTCAGGCCGGGGTCCGCTCGCACATCCTCCTTGCACCCGTAGGAGCCCCGATGCCCTCCGCCCTGCCGCGTACCGCTCCCGTCTCCGCGGACGACGTCGTGTGCCACACCCTGCTGAACTGCCTGCTGCGGGAGGTCTGCGGTCCCGAGCACCACCGAGTGGACGGCGGTCGGCTCCTACTGCGGCTGCCCCGCACCGGAGTGCGGCTCGCGGTCGGACTGCGGCGCGTCTCGCCGACCGGGGCGCACCGCTTCCGCGGGCCGGTGTCCGAGCAGCGGCCCGGGAGGTGGACCGAACTGCCCTGGCACGCACTGGCCTCCCGCATCGAGCGCGAGCTGCACCTAGCCACCGGGTACCGCAACGACGAGTTCCTGGCCCAGGTCGCGGCCAGCCGGGCCGGGCAGGCGGCCGCCATGGCAGGAAGGCCGGTGCCGCAGGACGATCCCTACCTGGCGTCCGAGCAGTCGCTGCGCCACGGCCACCGCTTCCACCCCACACCCAAGGCCAGGGGCGGCAGTGAGGAGGACTGGGCCCGCTACGCTCCCGAGGCGGGTGCGCGCTTTCCGCTGCGGCTGCTCGCGGTGCGCGCCGACCTGGTCCGCGAGCAGACCGCCGTGCCCGATGCGCTCGCCGCGCTGGACCGGCAGGGCGCCGCGCCCCCCGGCTACCGGCTGCTGCCCACCCACCCCTGGCAGTACGCCATGCTGCGCGACCACGCCGGACTGCACGCCGCCCGGCTGCGGCGGCACGTGATCGACCTCGGGACCGGCCGGGTGCCGTTCGCCCCGACGGCCTCCGTGCGGACGCTCTACGACGGGCGGGACTTCCTCAAGTTCAGCCTCAACGTCCGCATCACCAACTGCGTCCGCAAGAACGCCGACTACGAACTGGCCGGGGCGGTGGCCCTGACCCGGGTGCTGGAGCCGGTCGCCCGCGAGCTGGCCGCCCGGTTCCCCGGCTGCGACCTGCTGCGGGAGCCGGGCTACCGCACGCTCGACGTCGGCAGCCGTGAACTCGCCGAAGGGCTGGGAGTCATCGTCCGCGAAGGCCTGGCCGCGCGGCTGCATCCGGGCAGCACCGGGCTGCTCGCCGCCGCGGTCGCCGACGAGCACCCCGGCTCCGACGCACAGGTGGGACGGCTGCTGGCGGGCGCCGGGCCGCAGGAGGCACTGCGCTGGTGGAACACCTACCTGCGCCTGCTGGTACCCCCGGTGCTCGCGGCCTTCTTCGACCACGGGGTGGTGCTCGAACCCCACCTGCAGAACGTGGTGGTGGGTGTGGGGCCGGACGGCCACCCGCGGCAGGTGCTCTTCCGCGACCTGGAGGGCACCAAGCTGCTGTCCCGGCACCACGCCGCCGCTCTCGCCGAACTGCCCGTGGACGTGGCCGGTCCGCTCGTCTACCGCCGGGCGCGCGGCTGGGACCGGGTGGTGTACTGCCTGCTGGTCAACCATCTGGCCGAGATGGTGGCCGCGCTCGCCGACCTGCACCCGGAGCAGGAGAACGCGCTGTGGGCGGCCGTCGCCAAGGTGCTCAGCGAACGCCGGGCGGCCCACGGCGACCCGCCGGAACTGCGCGCCCTCACCTCGGGCGTGCCGCTGCCGGCGAAGGCCAACCTGCTGACCCGCTGGAGCCGCGCCGCCGACCGGGAGGCCCGCTACGTGCCCCTGCCGTCACCGTTCGCCCCCGCCGTCCCCACCGCCACAGCGCCGGACGACCGGTCCGCCACCGCCCCCCGACCCCGGAGCCAGCCGTGATTATCACCAGCAGGGCAGCCGCCCGCGCCGCCGCACTGGCCGCCCTCCCGGCGTACGTGTACGACCTCGTCGCGCTGGACGACCACGCCCGCCGGGTGCGGCAGGCGCTGCCCGGACCGGTGGAGCTGTACTACGCGGCCAAGGCCAACCCGGACCCCCGCCTGCTGCGCGCGCTGGCCCCGCACCTCAACGGCTACGAGGTCTCCTCGGGGGCCGAACTCGCCCACGTCCGGCAGGCGGTGCCCGCGCTGCCGCTGGCGTTCGGCGCGCCCGGCAAGACCGAGGCGGAGCTGCGCCGGGCACTGGAGCTGGGCGTCGAGCGGTTCCACCTGGAGAGCGCGCACGAGCTGCGGATGCTGGCGCACCTGGCCGACCGGCCGGTGGACGTACTGCTGCGGGTGAACCTGCCCCAGCCGGCCTCGTCCGCGGCACTGACCATGGGCGGCCGTCCCAGCCCGTTCGGACTGGACCCAGGCGGTGCCGAACGGTGCCTGCCGCTGCTGGACGGAACCGCGCTGCGGCTGCGCGGTGTGCACGCGCACCTGGCCAGCGGCCTGGACGCCGACACGCTGGTGGCGACCGCCGCGCGGATCGCCGACTGGGCGGCCCGCTTCGACACCCGGCACCGGCTCGGCCTCACCGAGGTCAACGTCGGCGGCGGCATGGCCGTCGACTACCGGGCGCCGGACTCCCGCTTCGACTGGGAGCGGTACGGCACGGGCCTGGCCCGGTTGCTGCGCGAGCACCCGCGCTACACCTTCCGGGTCGAACCGGGCCGTGCGCTGAGCGCGTACTGCGGCTGGTACGTCACCGAGGTGCTCGACCTCAAGCACAGCCACGGCGAGGCGTTCGCCGTGCTGCGCGGCGGCACCCACCACCTGCGCACTCCCGCGGCCAAGGGACACAGTCAGCCCTTCACCGTGCTGCCGCGCGACGAGTGGCCGCATCCGTGGCCGCGCCCGGCAGTGGAGGGTGAACCGGTCACTCTGGCGGGCCAGTTGTGCACGCCGAAGGACGTGCTGGCCGGCCCGGCGCCGGTGGACGTGCTGCGGGCGGGCGACCTGGTGGCGTTCGCCCTGGCCGGTGCCTACGCCTGGAACATCTCCCACCACGACTTCCTGATGCACCCGCGGCCCGACTTCCACCACCTCGATCACTCCGACCACCCCGAATACCCCGACCGCCCCGACCAGTTCGATGCAGTTGCGTGTCAGTAGCAGGTGGCATGCTCTGCGGCCATGGACAGACAGCAGTTCTGGCAGCTCATCGGGGCAGCGCGCGAGGAGGCGTCCGACCCGGACGACGCGGAGGCGGTGGCCCGCCGGGCGGCCTCGCTGCTGGCCGCACACCCGGCCGAGGAGATCGCCGCCGCTCAGCAGGTGCTGTGGGACCTGATGGCCGAGTCCTACACGAATCCGCTGTGGGCCGCTGCCCACGTGGTCAACGGGGGTTGCTCCGACGACGGCTTCGACTACTTCCGCGGCTGGCTGATCGCGCAGGGGCGCGAGGTCTTCGAGCGCACGGTCGCTGACCCCGATGCCCTCGCCGAAGTGCCCCTCGTGCGGGCTTCAGCGTCCGACGGCTTCGAGCTCGACGGTGAGGACGTGCTGGGCATCGCCTCGGACGCACACGTCATCGCGACCGGCAGTCAACTCCCGGCCCCCGCGTTCACCGTCCGGTACCCGCCGCTGGACCCAGCCTGGGACTTCGACTTCGACGACCCGGGTGAGATGGCCCGCCGACTGCCGCGCCTGGCGGCCCTCCACCCGGAGTGAGTGGGAACTCGCAGCCGGCCCCCGCTCGTCCGCGCGGGGCACGCTGATATCCGCAGGCGTCAGCCCCACTGGACTGAGCGCTTGGCGAGGCCGCCCCAGTAGCCGTCGATGACGGAACGCTGCGTGGTGAGGTCGCTCTCGCCCGCGCCGAGCGCCACGAACAGCGGCGCGAAGTGCTCGGTGCGCGGGTGCGCGATCCGGCCGGCCGGGGCGCGGTGCTCGAAGTCGAGCAGCGCGTCCACGTCTCCGCGGTCCAGCGCCTCCCGTCCCCAGTGGTCGAACTCCCGGGACCAGCCCGGTGCCTCGTCCACCCCGGAACCCCAGGTGAGGCCCTGGAGGTTGTGCGTGAAGAAGCCGCTGCCGACGACCAGCACGCCCTCGTCCCGCAGCGGTGCCAGCCGCCGGCCGAGCCGCAGCAGTGCCTCGGGCGCCAGTGTCGGCAGGGACAGCTGGAGTACCGGCACGTCGGCGTGCGGGTACATCTCGGCCAGCGGCACGTAGGCGCCGTGGTCCAGGCCGCGTGCCTCGTCGGTGTGGACGGGAGCGCCGGGCCCGCCCAGCAGCCGCCGGACCCGCTCGGCGAGCCAGGGCGCGCCCGGCGCCGGGTAGGTGACGCGGTAGTACCGCTCGGGGAAGCCGTAGAAGTCGTACACGAGCGGTACGTCGGTGGTGGCTCCGACGGCCACAGGCGCCGACTCCCAGTGTGCCGAGACCATCAGCACCGCACGCGGCCTGGGCAGGTCCGCGGCCCAGGAAGCCAGTTGGCCGGTCCACAGCGGGTCGTCGGCGAGCGGCGGAGCGCCGTGGCTCAGGTACAGCACGGGCATGCGTGCGGCCGTCGGTTCCATCGGGTCCTCAGCTCCTGATCAGCAGGGTGACGCCGGCGACCACCGCGCCGAGGGCCACGGCGGCGAGGCCGTGGCTGAGGCGGTGGTCGCGCAGGCGGGGGAGGGCGCGGTCGACGGCCAGACGGCCGGGGCCGGAGATCGCCAGGGCGGCGGCAGCGGCGGCGAGCAGCAGTTCGTACTCGACGCCCTCGGGGGCGAAGAAGCCGCCGCCCCACTTCACCGCCAGCGCGTTGAGCATGGTGCCGAACACCGCGGCGCCGGCCAGCGGGGTCAGCAGTCCGAGGGCCAGCGCCAGGCCGCCGAAGGTCTCGGTGACCGCGGCCACCAGCGCCATGGTGTCGGCCGCGGGGTAGCCGACGGAGCCGAAGAACGCGGCGGTCCCGTCCAGACCGCCGCCGCCGAACCAGCCGAACAGCTTCTGCGCGCCGTGCGCCGCCATGACCAGTCCCAGGGCGATCCGCAGGACCAGCAGTCCCACGTCGTGCGCCGAGCGCGAGGGCGCGTCCGCGGCCGGGAGCGCCGTGCGGGTGTCGGTGGTGAAGGGGGAGGTGAGCGAAGGCATGCGGTCTCCACGAGGTGAGGGTGCGGGGCGCGGGCAGGAACTGGTTCGAGCATATGGTTCAAATTTGAAGCGCCCCGGTGGAGGCAGCCTACCCTGAGGTTCGAATTTGAACAACGAGGGGCGTAGACTGGTGCACATGACCGAGACACGCTGGCTGGACGAGCAGGAGATGGCCGCCTGGAAGGGCTTCCTGGAGGCCGGCCACCGTGTGGAACGCCGCCTGGAGCAGCAGCTCAAGGAAGAGGCGGGACTCTCACACACCCAGTACGAGGTACTGGTCCTGCTGTCCCAGGCCCCCGAGAACTCCCTGCGCATGTCCGAGCTGGCCCATGCCGTGATCACCTCGAAGAGCGGGCTGACCTACCAGATCGGCCGGCTGGAGAAGCGCGGCCTGGTCCGCAGGCGGTCCTGCCCGACGGACGTGCGCGGCGTCTTCGCGGTGCTCACCGACGAGGGCCGCCGCGCGCTGGAGAAGGCTGCACCCGGTCACGTCGCCGCCGTGCGCGAGGTCCTGATCGACGCGCTCGACCGCACCGAACTGGCCGTGCTCGCCAAGGCGCTCGGCCGGGTCGGCGAGCGCCTGCGCTGACCGCCGTGCCCCACCGGAACCCAGCGGCCGCCGGACGGCCCCGGCCCGCACCGCGCGCCGGACGGTCCCGGCACGCGGGCTCACAACTCCCGGACGTACCGCCACTCCGTGGCCGCCCGGGTGTAACCGAACCAGCGGTTCACCGCCAGCATCGGGGCGTTGCCCGCGTCGTTGCCGGTGAACGCGGACCGGTAGCCGGCCACCGCGGCGAGACGCAGCGCCTCGTGCTTGGCGGCCCGGGCCAGCCCCTGCCCGCGGTGGGCCCGGCGGGTTCCCGTCATGCCCGACCAGAAGCGGTCCCGGCCGTCGGTGTGCGCGATGCTGTAGGCGGCCACCTCGCCGCCGACCAGCACCACACCGCTCAGCGCCGGCTCGAACTCCGGCCGGTCCCAGTACGCCGCGCACCACTCCTCGAAGCCGAGCGCGCTCCCGGGGACGTCCCCCGGCTCGTCCAGCGCGCACTCGGTGTCCGCCTCGTACAGCCCGCGCCGGTCCGCGGCCAGGTCCTCGGCGGTGCACAACCGGGTCCCCGGCGGCAGCCGCGGCGGCGCGGGCAGCGGAACGCCCAGGTCGCGCCGGAGGAAGTGCGAGCTGCGGCCCCGGCGGAAACCGCGCCGCTCGGCGAAGCCCGGCGCGTCGCCGCCGTCGGAGGCCCAGACGTACAGGGTCCGGCCCCCGGCCGCCCGCAGGTGCCGCTCGGCCGCCGCCAGCAGCGCCGCCCCCACACCCCGCCGCCGGTGTCCGGGCAGGACCAGGGGCACCGCGGTGCAGGCGCCGGGATCGGCCGACGCGTGCGCCAGCCCGGCCTCGGTCGCACCGACGATCCGGCCGTCGACCTCGGCGACCAGCACCGTCGCGCGCAGGGCCGCAGGCGCCCGCTCGACCTCCCACCGCACGCTCTCCGGCCGGCCCACCATGCAGGGCAGCACCTGACGGCGGACCTCCGCCACCGCTGCCGCGTCCTGCGGACGGAAGGTGCGCACGTCTATCGTCATGGTGCGGCACGCTACGCCGCTCCCCACCGCACCCACCACAGGTTTTCCACCCCGGCCCCGTAGGACGGAACCGCCCGCCCGCACCAGCTTCCCCGCAGGAGAGAACGTTGCCGCCGCAGCCGCTGCGCATCACCGTCGACCCCGAATCCGCCACCGCGCCCTACGAGCAGCTCCGCTCCCAGATCGCCGAGCAGGCCCGCGGCGGCCTGCTCCCGGCGGGCTACAAGCTGCCCACCGTGCGCGGGCTCGCCGCCGAACTCGGTCTGGCCACGAACACCGTCGCCAAGGCCTACCGGGCGCTGGAGGCCGACGAGGTGGTGGAGACCCGGGGCCGCAACGGCACCTACGTCGCCGCCGCCGGGGACGCCGCCGCCCGGCAGGCCGCCGGCGCCGCGCTGGAGTACGCCCGGCACGCCGCGCGGCTCGGCCTGAGCCGTGCGGACGCGCTGGCCGCCGCCGAGACCGCTGTCCGCGCCGCCTACCCGGAGGACTGACAGTGCTGCACGAACCGAACCGCCCGACCGCACTGGTCCGCCGACCGGGTCCGCGTCTCGCCGAAGGCCAGCTCACGCATCTCGACCGCGTCCCCGTGGACACCGGACTGGCGCTGCGGCAGTGGGAGGCGTACACCGCCGCCCTGCGCGCCCACGGCTGGCACACCGAGGAGGTCGCGCCCGCCGAGGACTGCCCCGACGCCGTCTTCGTCGAGGACACCGCGGTGGTGTACCGCGACACCGCGCTCATCACCCGGCCCGGCGCCGTGCCGCGGCGCCCGGAGACGGCGGGCACCGAGGCCGCGCTCGCCGCCCGCGGTTACACCCTGCACCACGTGGAGGCCCCGGGCACGCTCGACGGCGGCGACGTGCTCAAGGTGGGCGACACCTTCTACGTCGGCCGGGGCGGGCGCACCGACGACGAGGGCATCGCGCAACTGGCCGCCGTGTTCCGGCCGCTGGGGGTACGGGTCGTCACCGTTCCGGTCAGCCTGGTCCTGCACCTGAAGACGGCGGTCACCGCCCTGCCCGACGGCACGGTCATCGGTCACCCGCCGCTGGTGGAGCACCGCGAACTGTTCCCGCGCTTCCTGGCCGTGCCGGAGGAGTCCGGCGCCCATGTCGTCCTGCTCGGCGAGGGCAGGCTGCTGATGGCGGCCGGGGCGCCGCGCACCGCGGACCTGCTGGCCTCGCTCGGCCACACACCCGTGCCGGTGGACATCAGCGAGTTCGAGAAGCTGGAGGGGTGCGTCACCTGCCTGTCGGTGCGGCTCCGGGACGCACCCGGATGACGCCCGCGAGCCCGGCCGCCGGGGACGCCTCCCACGGGCGGCCGGACGGCGGTACCGGGCCGGACGGCGTTTCCAGGGCGGGCGGGACAGGGCGTGGCTACCCTGTCGCTGTGGGAAGCCATGGGCAGCAGCGCCGGGCGCCGCGCGCCGACCGGTGGCGCCGCGCCGGACTGTTCGGCGCGGCCGGGGCGGCACTCGCGCTGCTGGTGTCGCTGTGCGCCCTGCCGCCGGGCGAGGAGCCCGACAACCGGCCGCCCGTCGAGGTGTTCGGCACACCACCGGCCCCGGACGGCCCGCCCGGCGCGCGGCTCGGACTGGGACTGACCCACACCCGCTACAGCGCCGACGCAGGCGAGCAGGCCGCACGGCAACGCGCCGAGGACTCCCTCACCGAGCTGGCGCTGCCGCAGAACCAGCACATCATGGGCTGGGGCGCGGACAACCCCGAGCCCGCACCCGGCCGGTACGACTTCCGCTCGCTCGACAGCCGCGTCGCCCTGATGCGCCGCACCGGCGCCACCCCCGTCATCACGCTGTGCTGCGCGCCGGACTGGATGAAGGGCGGGCGCGCCGGGCACACCGACTGGGACGAACTGGAGACCGCGCCCCGCCCCGAGCACTACCGGGACTTCGCCGACCTGGCCGGCCGGATCGCGCAGCGCTACCCGGACGTGCGGCACTTCCTGGTGTGGAACGAGTTCAAGGGCTTCTTCGACGAGGAGCGCCGCCGCTGGGACCACGAGGGCTACACCGAGCTGTACAACCTCGTCCACGACGAGGTGAAGCGGGTCCGCGAGGACGCCCTGGTGGGCGGCCCCTACGTGGTGATGGACTCCCACCCCGCGGACCGGCCGGAGCACGCCTCCGCGCTGAAGGGGGAGTGGGGCAGCGTCGACCAGCGGGCGCTGGACGCCGTCACGTACTGGAACGAGCACCGGCACGGCGCCGACTTCGTCGTCGTCGACGGCTCCAGCTACACCAAGGACGGGCAGCTGCTGCCCGACGAGTTCGCCGCCACGGAGAAGTTCACCGCGGTCGGCCGTTGGGTCCGGCGGGAGACCGGGCTGCCGCTGTGGTGGGCCGAGTGGTACGTCGAGACCGCAGACGCGGACGACCGCCGCGAGGGCTGGACCGAGCAGCACCGCACCGCCGTCCAGGCCGCCGCCCTGATCGCGATGGCCAGGGGCGGCGCCGACACGGCGCTGTACTGGAACCCCCAGTCCAGGACGGGCCGGTGCGCGGGCTGCCTGTGGCGCGGCACCGAGGAGGAGGCGGGCGGCGGCGCGCTGCCGATGCTGGACCTGCTCGGCCGGTTCCGCGACGCGTTCCCACCCGGCACCCTCTTCGAGCGCCCGGACACCGGCGGCGACCCGGGGGCGCGGGTGCTCGCCGACGACCGCACGGCCCTGGTGGTCAACACTCGGGACCGGGCGATCACGGTGCGCGTCGACGGCAGCCCGGTGAAGCTGGACCCCCACCAGGTGCGCTGGCTCGACCGCTGAACCGGCCCGCCGCCGCGCTCAGGACAGGGTCAGCATGCGGTGCACCAGCGACGTCAGGACCAGCAGCATCAGCGGCAGCGCGAACCACAGCGTGCCCTGCATCCACGCCTCCCGCCGCGCACCGGGCCGGCCCAGGACCCGCAGCAGCTCCCGGCCCAGCAGCAGCGCCAGCAGCGGCGCGGTGCCCAGCGCCCCCGTCACCGTCCAGTCCGTCCAGGTGATCCGCGGGCCCGGCGGCGCTGCCGCGGGCTCGGGCACCAGGCCCGGAACGGGGTCGCGCATCTCGTACAGGGCGGCGTGCTCGTCGGTGAACACCCGCCGCAGTTCCGGCCGCGTGTCCAGGGCCTGCCGGACCCGTCCCTCCCAGCCCGCGGGATAGCCGGCGTCCAGCTCCAGGAACGCGGACTGGCCGCGGTTGACCACCAGGTACGACTGCGGGCCCGCCCGGCGCAGCTCGCCGACCACCGCGTCCAGCCGTTCGGGGTCGCGCGGTGCGGCGATCGGCACGTAGCTGACCCGTTCCATGTCGCGGGCGCCCCACGGCATCGCCGGAGTGACGTTGACCTCGGGGTCGCTGCTCATCCACAGCAGCCTCGCCGTCGGGCGGTCGTGCGCGTAGACGTACTCCATCGCGGCGACCTCGCCGGGCCGGACCCGCTCGAACGGCTCGTTGCCCCAGCGGGCGACCAGGAACCCGCCGAACAGCAGCAGCCCGACCAGCATCGCCGCTCCCGGCGCCGTCCACCGCCGCCACCGGCCCCGCACCACCGGCCTGGGGCGCTTCGGCACCCGGGCGTCCTGCGGTGCGCCGGCGTCCTGCGGTGAGTCCCGCGGGGTGTCGGAGTCGCGAGCCGTGACGGGGTCCAGCGCCGTGCCGGCGTCCGCCGGTTCCGTCGCCGGGGCGGCGACGGGTGGAGCGGCGGCCGGTTTCCGGCGGGGCCGCCACCGGGGCCCCGCCGCCCAGGCCGGGCGGCGGACGTCGCCCTCCAGGCGGGGGAAGAAGGCGAGAGCGGCCAGCACACAGGCGCCCGGTGTGGCGAACAGGAAGACCCGCAGGGCCATCTCGCCGCCGTAGGACTGCATGCCGAAGGCGAGGAACGGCACCGCGGTGAGCGCCACCAGGCACCGGTCGTCGTACCCGGCGCGCCTGCGCCGCAGCAGTCCCCAGCCGGCCAGGGCGAGCACGCCGCCCGCCAGCGCGACCCGGGCGTAGAGCACCAGCTTGTGCACGGGGTCGCCGCCCTCGATCCGGCCCGACACCGAGGAGGAGACGTTGCCGGTGAGACCGCCGAGTCCGCCGAACAGCTCGTCGAAGTGCCCCGACCAGTAGGGCTCCGCGAGAAACCCCACCCACGCCGCCACCAGCACCGCGCACAGCAGCGGCAGTCCCCGCAGCACCGAGCGCCGCACCAGCACCAGCACGGTGAGCACGCCCAGCATCACGAACGGGGTGAGCTGGTGCCCGGCGACGGCGGCGGTGAACAGGGCCACCAGCACCACCAGCAGCACCGCCGCGGTGCGGCGCGGCACCCGGGCCACCGGCTCCTCGCCGGGCGTGCGCCGGGCGGCAGCCGGGACGGCCGGACGGAACCACACCAGCAGCACCGCGACGAAGCACAGGTACAGCAGGTACGTGAAGCCCTGCGGCGACAGGTAGTCCTGGCCGACCCAGCCGCACAGCACGAAGAACCACGCCGCGCACCACTTCGCCCGGGGCTGGGCGCGCACCGCGTGCAGCAGCACCGCCAGCGGCGCCAGGTACAGCAGCTGGATGGCCAGTGGCCACCAGCGGATCAGCTCGGTCAGGTCCTGCACCCCGGCCGCCCGCACGAGCAGCGCCAGCCCGGCGAAGAAGCCCGGCCAGCTCCACCGGGCGTCGAGGTCGGGCGCGGTCGCGCCGGTGCGCTCCAGGTAGTCGACGAAGCCCAGGTGCTGCCAGGCGGTCGCGAAGCGGGGCTCGGACTCCAGCACCGCGGGCAGCGCGTGCAGGCAGACGACGGTCAACAGCAGCACTGCCGTCAGCAGCGCCGCCGGCGGGCGGCGCAGGAAGAGCGCACCGCCGAAGCACACGGCCAGCAGTGCGCCGCCCAGCAGCGTGGCGGCGGGCAGCACAGACACCAGGCCGAGGCCGCCCATGGCGTCCAGCGAGGTGTCGTCCATGCCGCGCAGCGGCAGCCAGTACAGGGCCAGCGCGACGGCCAGCAGCACCCACCCGGCGGCGACCGGCACCGCCCCCGCCGTCCGCAGCCGCCGCAGGGCACCGGACGGTCGGGGCAGGGTGAGGCGGCGGACGCGGGGCAGCGACGGGGTGAGCCGCAGGTCGGCCAGGTCGCCGTCCGGTGCGGACCGCTCGGCGGCCGGCCGCCGAGCGGCGGGCGAGCCCCGGAGTACGCGGCGCAGCCGCACCCCGGCCACCAGGGCGACCACGCCGAGGCTGGCGACCTCCGCGACGCCCGCGCCGGTGAGCCCCATCATCGGCAGCAGGACCAGGGTCAGGCTGAGCACCATCAGGCACAGCAGACCCTGGAGGTAGGCCAGCCCGGACGTGCGGCTCTGGGCCCGCAGGACCGCGAAGTGCACCTCGACCACCACCCGTAGCAGCGCGCCCACCGCGTACCAGCGCAGCAGCGGGGTCGCGGCCTCCGCGTACCCCGCACCGAAGATGCCCAGGATCTGCGGCGCGAAGACGAAGAGGACCCCGCAGACCGGCAGCATGATGCGGGCCATGCGGCGCAGTGCGGCCCGGCAGTTGGCGGCGAGCCGGTCCGGGTCGTGGGCGCCCTCCACGGTCAGCGACGCGCCCATGTTGAGGGCGAGCAGGTTGACCGTGCCAGCGATGGTCACCGTGATGTAGAAGTACGCGTTGTCGGCGGCGCCCACCTGCGTGGCCACCAGCACCGGCACCAGGAAGACCACCGCGAGCGAGAACAGCGCGCCGGTGCAGTCCCCGGCGAGGAACCGTCCCATCTGCGGGTACGTGGCCGGGCGGGCGGACTCGGCGGTGGCCGCCATGTGCCGGGGCACCAGGCGGCGGAACACCAGCCAGCCCAGCGGCAGTACGGACAGGGCGATCGCCGCCGCCCAGGACACGAAGACCCCGGCCGCGGGAACGGCGGCGGACAGCAGGAACAGCAGCAGCAGCTTGGCGGTGGAGAACACCGTGTTGCCGACCGGCACCCAGGTGGCGCTCCGCAGCCCCGTGAGCACGCCGTCCTGGAGGGTCAGCAGGGACCAGCCGACCACCGCGGCGACGAACACCAGCCCCGGCAGCCAGCCGTGCAGCAGGTCGAACGCGGGACCCCACAGGTCCAGCGTCAGCAGGAACGCGCCGGCCGCCACCGCGACCAGCACCGAACTGAGCGCGTACACCCGCACGACCAGCGTGCGGGTGGTACGGCCGGCGGTGGGGATGAACCGGGCCATCGCCCCGATCAGGGTGAGCGCGGTCAGGCCGGCGAGCAGCTTCATCGCGGCGATCGCCGCCGAGCCGTGGCCGACCGCCTCGTCCGAGTAGTACCGGGCGGCGACCACCCAGTAGCCCAGTCCGAGAACGGCGCTGATGCCGGTGTTGAGCATCAGCGCGTAGGCGTTGCGGAACAGCGGGCTGCCGCGACCCGGCGCGGCGGTGCGCTCCCCGCTGTCCGCGCCCAGGTCCCCCGGCTGGGCTGTGGTGGTGTCAGACACGGACCAGGTGCGCCTTCCGGAGTGCTCGGCGGGCCCCGCGCAGTACGGCGTACCCCTTGCTGAGCGCCCGGTCCGCGACGAGGGTCCGGGCCGCGGTGTCCTCCCCGAGCAGCCGGGTGAACTCCGCCGGTGTGGTGGAGCGGCGAACCGTGAGCCGGGCCAGCGCGTACGGGTTCTGCCGCCGCGGGTCGGCGAGCGTGTTGCCCACCGCCACCGACTGGACGAACCCGGCCGAGCGTACCGCCTCGCGCACCCGCCGGGTGGAGTAGCCGAACGGGTAGGCGAAGGATCTCGGCGGATCGCCCAGCTCCTGGCTGAGGAGTTCCCGGCAGTGCACCACCTCGTGGCGCAGCGCCCGGTCGTCGAGCTGGTCGAGCTGGCGGTGGCGGTGGCTGTGGCCGCCGATCTCCACCCCGGCCGCGGCGAGTTCGCGCAGCTGCGACCAGTCGAGCATCACGTCCGGCGCGGTGCCGGCGGTGTGCGGGCCGCGCAGCCAGCCGGTGGAGGCGAAGACCGTCGCGGTGAAACCGTGCCGGGCGAGCACCGGCAGCGCGTACCGGTGCACCCCCTCGTATCCGTCGTCGAAGGTGATGAGCACCGGCCGGCGCGGCAGCGCCCGCCCGGTGCGCCACAGCCGGGCCAGTTCGGCGGTGGTCAGCGGGGTGCGGCCGGCTTCGGCGAGCAGGGCCATCTGCCCGGCGAAGGCGTCCGGTGACACCGACAGCCTGCTGGCCGCCGCGGACGGGAACCGGGAGACCGCGTGGTACATCAGGATGGGCACCGGTCTCATGGAGTCCCTCTTCCCACCGGGCCGGCCGGCCGGTCCGCACCGCTGCGGACCGGGACGGCAGCGGGGCCTGGAGCCGCCGTGAAGCGGGCCGTGCCGCGCCGGGCGCGGAACGTGCCCACCGCGTATCCGGCGGCTGCCGCCGCGGTACCCGCCACGATCGTGCCGGCCCGGCCGGCACCTCCGGGACGGGCCAGCACGAAGTCCCGCAGGCCGCGGGCGATCCCGGCCGGCAGCACCCGGCTGGTGTAGCGGCGCTCGGTCTCCAGCCCCGCGCCGGCACCCACGCTGCGCGCGACCAGCGCCTTGGACAGCCCTTCGGCGTACGCGCGGGTGCGGAGGTAGCCGAACCGCTCCCGGGCGTGCGGCACCTTGTGGTGGATGACCGCCCGGTCGTCGATGAGCAGCACGGCCCCGGGGATCGCCCGGCTGAGGCGGATGCACAGCTCCGTCTCCTCGCAGCCCAGCGGCAACCGGTCGCCGTCCCGTCCGATACCGGTGGCGAAGCCGCCGACGGCGCCGAACGCGGACCGGCGGAAGGAGGCGTTGCCGCCCAGTACGTTGCGCACCCGCGTCCGGCCGGGGGGCAGGCCGCGGTAGGTGCAGCCCACCGCCCAGTCGAACTCCTCCGGGAACCAGGGCGGGCGGCGGCCGGACGCCCACAGCGGTTCGGTGCGGCCCCCGACCGCGTACACCTCGGGAGAGGTGTACGCGGCGGCGAAGTGCCGCAGCCAGTCGGGGTCGGCGACGGCGTCGTCGTCGAGGAAGGCCACGAACTCCCCTCCGGCCGCGGCGACGCCGGTGTTGCGCCCGGCCGACAGCCCGCGCGGACCGGCGTTGGCCAGTACCCGCACGTCGGCCGACCCCTCGTAGTGCGCCGCCAGACGCTCCCGGAGCGCGGTGTGGTGGTCGACGACCAGCAGGATCTCCCACGGCGGCAGGGACTGGGCGCGCACCGACGCGACCGCGGCGAGGATGTCGTCCCACCGGTCCGGGGTGTAGGCGCAGACGACCACCGAGAAGCGCGCCGTGCTCATCGACGGCCCTCCCTGATGAGCGCGGCGCGGGTCGGGCGGCGGCGCGGGCGGCGGCGTCCGCGTTCCTTGAGGATCACCGACAGCACCCGGAACCCGTCGCGGACCGCCCGCAGGTTGCTGGTGCCGTGGATGCGCTCGTACTCGTGACTGGGGATCTCCTGGACCCGCAGTCCGGCCCTGGCCACCCGTATGTTCATCAGCGTCTCGACCTCGAACCCCTCGCAGTCCAGGTCGAGGTGGTCCAGGCAGTGCCGCCAGAACGCGTTGTATCCGTAGCAGAGATCGGTGTAGCGGGCGCCGAACTTGGCGTTGACCATCGACGTCAGCACACGGTTCCCGAGCTTGCGGACCGGCGTCATGTCGTCGGTGCCGCCGCCGTTGGCGAAGCGGGAGCCCTTGGCGAAGTCGGCGCCGCCGACGAGTGCCGAGACGTAGGCGACGATCTCCTCACCGTCCGCGGACCCGTCGGCGTCGACCATCACGATGATGTCGCCCGTGCAGGCGGCGAACCCGCTGATCAGCGCGTCGCCCTTGCCCTTGCCCCGTTGGGGGACGACCACCACGTCCGGCCGGAGCCCGCGGGCGACGGCCACCGTGTCGTCGGTGGAGTTGCCGTCCACCAGGACCACTTCGTGGATCCAGTCCGGCAGGGTCTTGAAGACGTACGGGAGGTTCTCGGCCTCGTTCATGGCCGGGATCACCACGCTCACCGGCGGGGTGATGGCCAGGTGTGAGGAGACCGGGCGGTACTCGATGGGCGGCGGTCCGGGGACCGGCCGTGCGGAGATCGTCATGTGAACTGCCCTCTCGTCCGGCGGACCTCCCGTCTGGCGGGCGGTCCGAGCGGTTTGTCCGGTTCGAAAGGGGGGGTTCTCTTCCGGCCCCCGGGGCCGGGCATGCCTCTTGGCACACCGGACCCCCGCAGGCCAGGCGAGCTGGCATGTGGGACAGCCGTGCGGTCCCGTCCTGGTTCGCACCAGGAACGGCACCCCCCTACCGCGGCTCCGCGACCTGCGTCCTGACGGCCTTTCGGTTCCTCCCCTGGAACCCTGCGGCCGGACGTCGGCGCGGCTTGGTGTTCGCGATTTTTCGGACGTTGAGGATTCTAGGGCAGGTACAGCGCCAAAGAACCCGATAAGCCTATTTTTCTCTCTTTCTGGCCACCTCCGTCCGAAGTGTGCCGATCCGCTTGAGCAGCCGGTCGGCCGGGGTGAACAGCCGCGGCCGGGTGACCACGGCGTTGCGCAGGGCCCGGGCGGGTGCCCGCCGGGCGCGATGGGCCACGGCTGCCGGGTGCCGCCGGGTCAGCCAGCCCTCGTGGACGGTGAGCTCGCCGGTCTTCAGGGCGTCCTTGTACTCCTTGTCGCCCCGGCCGAGGTCGAGCTGGGTGAGACCCTGCGCCGCGGCGCCCTCGGCCATGCGCAGGTGCAGCGCCAGGCCGGGGGAGAGCTTCGCGAACTGCGGGTCGTACACCGGGAACCAGCAGGCCAGTACGCGGTCGGACCGCAGACCGAAGTGTGCGGCGACCGGCTGCCCGCCGGCGTAGAGGACCGAGAGCAGCCCGGCGAAGCTCTCAGTGCGGGTGTGGAAGAGCCGGGTGAGGAGGTCCACGATCCACGGCTTGGCGAATCGGTCGGACCGGCCGGTGCGCCGGTACTGGGCCGACTTCCAGGCCATCAGGGTGCGCAGCATCTCCGGGTCGCGCTCATCGTGCACGTAGCGGACCTCGCCGACGTCGCGGCCCAGCTTGCGCTCTTTGGCGAGCGTCGTCCGGGTGAACTTCGGGGACCGCTCGCGGAGCCCGGCCAGGTAGGCGTCGTAGCCCTGCCCGACGTCCATCACCGGTGAGGCGAAGGAGCCGCTGGCGTGCGAGGTGAACGCCGGCTGGCCGGCGGCGGCGTGGTCGAACTCCAGCACCGCCAGCCCGCAGCCGCGCAGCAGCACGTCCGCGTCCCAGGCGAAGCCGGGGCGGTGGACGGCGCCCTGGCAGTCGGAGAGCCCCAGGCCCGCCGCCCGACCCACGCCGAGCGGTCCGCGCTGGAAGGGCAGAAAGGCCAGGGGGCGGCGGTCGTCCGGGCCGGCGCGGGCCACCGCGACCCGCACGTCGCGTCGGCAGCCTGCCAGGGCGACGGTGAACTCCGGGGCCAGGAAGGGGTTGGCCAGCTGCGGCGCCGCCTCGAGCGCGGCCTCGGACTGCATCGCCCGCCACGCCGCCCGATCAGCGTCGGCCAGTTCGCCGGGTCTGCACACCTGGATGTCCATCTCACCGTCTCCCCCGCCGCGGTATGCCGTGCTCGGCTGGCCCGGCTGGCCCTGCCCACGCGGTCGGCACGGCCAGGCCCAGCAGGGCCGCTGAGCCGGCGGCGGTGACCACGGCCACGCCGGCCTCGGCCGACCAGTGGTCGCCGACCAGCAGCAGTTGGGCGAGCAGCAGGTTCGCCGTCACCGAACCGAGCAGCGCGACCACTGTGCGGCTGAGCGCGTCGAGCCCGGGCAGCCCGGTGAAGAGCACCGCCGCGGGTGCCGCCAGCAGGAAGAACAGCAGGAGTGGCGCCCGCAACGGCAGGGCGGCGGGGGCGAGGAGCAGAGCGCCGCCCACCAGGGCCACCGCGGCGGCGCCGGCTGCCGGGCGGACCGCGGCGCTCATCGCGCCCGCGGGCACCGCCGGTTCGCCGAACCCGGCCGGTTCACCCGGTTCCGTCGATCCGCTGGGTAACGGGAAATGCGCCGTTCCGTAGTGATCATCGTACTTTTCCCTCATAGCCTGCATGGCCGACTTTGCCCCCCGAAGCGCCGGATGCCAGGCTTCACAATGTGGCGGTGTGATCGTGTGCCAGTCAAGGGGGCGATCGTCCCGGTTCGGTCCCGGTCCTGGTCGGGAACGTGCCCGCCACCGTTGTTCCGCAGGCGTTCGCAGTCGATTCCCCTGTGATTCCCCACACCCGGGGAGTCGGTGGCCGGATGGTCGGGGTGGTACGGGGCCGTACGGGGTCGTACGGAGGTGCGGCGGGGGAGTGAGGGGGAGAATGAACTGGTGTGCGCCGTGTGCGCTGCCCCTTGGCGCTGGTCGCGCCCCCTTGCGGCCCTTCTCACAAGGCCTGAAGCTGTTCGTCAATCCCCTTGCGGGGAAGGTGAATCCCATGACCGGGATACACGCGTGTCCTTCCCGGGCGGTAGGGTTACGCTGCCCGGGCCGGGTGCCGTCTTACGGGTGGGGAGTGACATGGAGCGGATAACAGTGCGTAGCAGGCCTCGCGTGCCTGCCATCAACTGCGGTTCACAGGCGACGAGTTCGCGGCTGGACCGGCACCTCAGCGTGCTCGGTGGGCCCGCGGTGCCGCAGGGTGAGGCGGATGAGGCGACGACGCTGATGCGGGAGCTGACCACACGCGACAGAGTGCGGACCCGGTCGAGTCGCGGTGCCCGCGTCTCCCTGTTCGCGCCGCTTCGCCGGCTTCGCCGCTCGCTCTTCGGAGGCCGCGGCTAGCCACCTGCCCGCCGGAGGCGGCCACGCTCCGGCGAGGGAGTGAGTCCCCACCGACCCAGCGCGACACCAAGGCACTGATCCCGTCCCGCCCGGCGGAACCGGAAGAGGACGCCCGCCTACGGGCCGTAGGCGGGCGTCCTCTTCGGCGTTCAGCCGAGTACGTCGTTCACCCGAGCACGTTCTCCACCGTCACCGAGAAGGAGAACCGGTCCCCCCGGTAGTGGATGCGCACCACGTCGACCGCGCGCCCGGCGGCGTCGTACGTCACCCCCGTGTAGTGCAGGATCGGGCTGAGCAGTGGCACGTCGAGCAGCTTCGCCGTCTCCGGGTCGGCCAGGCGGGCCTCGACGGTGTCCGTGATGCGGGAGATCCGCACCCCCACCTCGTCCCGCAGCAGCTTGGTCATCGGCATGCGCTCGAGGTCGGCCGGCCTGATGTGCGCGGCCGTCTCCGGCCGCACCAGGTTCTCCGCCCAGTTCGTCGGCTCCCCGCTGGCGGGGTCGCGGCGCAGCCGCCGGTAGGACACCGCCTGGTCCAGGTCGGGGAAGTACTCGGCCAGCTCGGCCGGCACCGGGGCCGGCCCGTGCTCCAGCAACGTGGTGACGTCGCCGGACTGCTGCGCCACGATGGTGTCCACCGAGCCCAGCAGCCGCACGGTCCGGCCCCGGCGGGCGTCCGGCTCGATGAACGTGCCGCGCCGCCGGTGCCGGCTGATGAGCCCTTCGGTCTCCAGCTCCTTCAGCGCCTGGCGCATGGTCAGCACGCTCACGCCGTAGTGCTCCGCCAGGGACTCCTCGGTCGGCAGTCGCAGTGGCGCCTCGGGGGAGCGGCCCAGGATCGAGGCCCGCAGTGACTGCGACACCTGGTACCACAGCGGCAGCTTGCGGTTGAGCTCCAGGGAGTCGGGAGCGAAGACGCCCACGGTGCCTCCTGCTGGTCGGGTCATGGGGTCGGGTCATGGGTGAAGTGCCGCTCCAGACCCTGCCACACATCGTCGTAGGCGTCCTGGAGATGCCCGGCGCCCAGCGCCTGCCCGGTCGTGGTCACCGGCCACCGGGTCTCGAACATGAACGCCAGCCCGTCGTCCACCTTCTGCGGCACCAGGTCAGCGGCGCTCGCCCGGTCGAAGGTCTCCCGGTCCGGGCCGTGCGCCGACATCATGTTGTGCAGGGAGCCGCCGCCGGGCACGAAGCCCTCGGCCTTGGCGTCGTAGGCGCCCTCGATCAGCCCCATGTACTCGCTCATCACGTTGCGGTGGAAGTACGGCGGCCGGAAGGTGTCCTCGCCGACGAGCCAGCGCGGCGCGAACACCACGAAGTCCACCGAGGCCTGCCCCGGGGTCTCCGACGGGGAGGTCAGCACGGTGAACAGGGACGGGTCGGGGTGGTCGTAGCTGAGGGAGCCCAGTACGTTGAAGCGCCGCAGGTCGTAGCGGTAGGGCAGGTGGCTGCCGTGCCAGGCCACCACGTCCAGCGGCGAGTGGTCGTAGCGCGCCGCCCAGAGGCTGCCGCAGAACTTGTTGAGTACCTCCACCGGGCCGTCGGACTCCTCGTAGGCGGCCTGCGGGGCTTCGAAGTCCCGGGCGTTGGCCAGCCCGTTGGCTCCGATCGGGCCGAGCTCGGGCAGGTCGAAGGGGCGGCCGTAGTTCTCGCAGACGTAACCGCGGGCGCTCTCGTCCAGCAGTTCCACCCGGAACCGCACCCCGCGCGGGATCAGCACCACGTGCCCGGGGTCGGCGGCCAGCATGCCGAACTCGGTGTGCAGCAGCAGCCCGCCGCGCTCGGGAACGATCAGCAGCTCGCCGTCGGAGTCGCTGAACACCCGGTCGGTCATCGAGGCGTTCGCGGCGTAGAGGTGGATCGCCATGCCCTCGCGGCGGCGGGCGTCGCCGTTGCCTCCCACCGTCCACAGACCGGAGACGAAGTCGGTGCCGGGGGCGGGCTCGGGGAGCGGGTTCCAACGCAGCCGGTTGGGGTCCGGCGTCTCGTCGAAGGGGGCCGTGTGCAGCGTCTCGCCGGCTGCGCGCGGCGGCACCCGGTGGAACGCCGGGTGGGCGGCCGAGGGGCGGACGCGGTACAGCCACGAGCGCCGGTTGTGCGCCCGGGGCTCGGTGAACGCGGTGCCGCTCAGCTGCTCGGCGTACAGCCCCAGGGGCGCCCGCTGCGGCGAGTTGCGTCCGACCGGCAGTGCCCCGGCCACCGCCTCGCTGCTGTGCTCGTTGCCGAAGCCGGTGCGGTAGGTCAGTGCCTCCGCCGTCTTGCGTGCCTGTCCGCCGACGCCCATGTCCGCCCACTTCCACCGCTGAAGAATTCCTTTAGGAGACCATAGGAATAAGGGCGGGGTGCTGCAAGCCCCCACGCCCCCGGGGCCTGGTGAAGTGCTCACGGCACCCGTCCGGCGGTCAGGCGGGGTTCCGCGCCCGCCCCCGGGCCGCCCCCGGCGCCCTGGCGAGCAGTGCCGCCGCCGCCGGATGTGCGGCGCGGTACGGCACCAGCAGCCTGCACATCCGCTCCGCCGCGCGGTCGGCCTCCCCGGAGCGCAGCGAGGGGTGGTCGTCTGCGAAGTCGCGCCAGGTGCCGAACGCCTCCTCCAGCCGTCCGGCGCGCAGCAGCACCTCGGCGAAGCGGGCCCGGGTCAGCGCCCGGCCCCGCACGTCACCGGGCGCGCGTTCGATGACCGAGCGCCGCAGGGCGGCCAGCGCAGCGGGTACGTCGCCCAGGGCCTCCAGAGCCGCAGAGGCCTGGTAGGACAGCGCCGCCGCCGGGTAGCTGGTGAAGGGATCGCCGCCCCCGTCCCCGCCGTCGCAGTCGGCCCTGGTGGCGAACCGCTCGGCGGTGGCCATCGCCTCGACGCTGCCGCGCCGGTCGCCGGCCGTCGCGCGGGCGACCGCCGCCTGGGAGTGGGCGAACGCCCGCACGGCCGGCGGCGTGGCGGACGCCGCGCCCACCGCCGCCTCGGCCAGCCGCAGTGCCGTCTCCCGGTGGTCCAGGCGCAGCGCCTGGGCGCTCATCGCACGGACCACCTGGGTCCACGTCACGCGGTCGCCGGCCTCGTGGGCCAGGCGGTGGGCGTAGCCGTAGTAGTGCTGCGCCAGGCCGTGCAGCCGGCCGTCCTCGTACATCCGGCCCAGGACGAAGGTGAGCCGCCCGGCGGCGGAGAGCAGCGGTGCTTCGGCGCGGGCCGGCAGCGGGTGCCGGAGCATCGGGCTGACGTCGTCGGCGAGGTAGGCGCACAGCGCGGTACGGGCGTTGCGTCCGCCGTGGCTGTCCATCGAGGTGGCGAAGAAGCGGGCCGCGTCCTCCAGTGCTGCGAGCGATCCGGGGGCCTCCCTGCCCGGCACCGGCTGCCGGGGCCGTCCGGGTCGGCGCGGCGGGGGCGACAGGGCGGTGATCGCCTCGGCCACCCGGTACGGGCGCTGGTGCAGCGGTCCGCGGTGTGCGGGGTCGGAGTCGGAGCGGCACAGCGCGGTGAACCCCGCCACCGGGTCGGCGGCCGGCGGGCCCGCGGCGGGTGCGTGGAAGCCGGCGTCCAGCGGGGTGACCGGGCGGGCGAGGCGCCGGGAGAGCGCCTCCGCCGCGAACTGGGCCGCAGGTCGGCGCGGTTCGGTGCCCGCGAGCCAGTGGGCCACGGTGGTGCGGTCGTACCGCAACCGGGTGCCGATCTCGGCGGCCAGGGAGTTCACCGCCCGGGCCAGTGCCTCCTGGGTCCACTCCGCCTCGCCGAGCAGCGCCCGGAGCCGGGTGTTCGGCGTGCGCTGAGGGGACATGCCCCCTTGTTCTCACACCGTGCGGCCGGTCGGCAGGGCGTACGGATGCACGCCGCGCGGCGCCGCTGCCTCGGTGTCATGCGAACGGGGGAGTATCCGGACGCACTGCCGCCTGTCGCTGGCGCGGATGCGGGTCGTGCGGGACGGTCGGGGCATGAATGATCCTTTTGCATATGCCGATGTGGCGTCTTCCAGCGTTTTCTCCTCGTCGGGGGATGTGTTCCCGGTCACGTGTCCGGTGCCGGCGCCTCCCGCCCAGGCTGCGCGACCGGCGCTTTTCGGACTTCCTTCCGGACCGCCCACCGGCGGACCGGCTCCCGCACCAACTCGTTGACGCATGCATGGTTGCCTCGGGGAACTTCCTCGGTACAGTCGGGCGCACCGAGTGCCGAGCCCGCTGCCACTGCTGTCCGCGAGGAGACCCCATGGGGGAGAACACCGGAGCGTTGCGGATCTGTCCGCTCTGCGAGGCGACGTGCGGCCTGCGCGTCACCGTCGAGGAAGGGCGGATCACCGCGGCGCGCGGCGACCGCGACGACGTCTTCAGCCGGGGCTTCATCTGCCCCAAGGGCGCGTCCTTCGGGCAGTTGGACGGCGACCCCGACCGGTTGACCCGGCCGCTCGTGCGGTCGGGCGGCGTGCTGCGTGAGACGGACTGGGACGAGGCGTTCGCCGCCGTCGCCACCGGCCTCGGGGCGGTGCTGGCCGGCGGCGGACCGGAGTCCGTCGCCGTGGTGCTCGGCAATCCCAACGTGCACACCGTGGCCGGCGCGCTGTACCCGGGCGTGCTCATGGGCTCGCTGCCGGGGGCGGCCCTGTACACCGCCAGCACCTTGGACCAGATGCCCAAGCACGTCTCCAGCGGGCTGCTGTACGGCGACCCCGACGCCATCCCGGTGCCCGACCTGGACCGCGCCGACCACCTCCTGGTCGTCGGCGCCAACCCGGTGGAGTCCAACGGAAGCCTGTGCACCGCGCCCGACTTTCCCGGCCGGCTGAAGGCGCTGCGCAGGCGCGGCGGCACACTCACCGTCGTGGACCCGCGCCGCACCAGGACCGCCGCGCTCGCCGACCGGCACGTCACCGTCCGGCCCGGCGGCGACGCGCTGCTGCTGATGGCCATGGTGCACACGCTGTTCGACGAGGACCTGGTGGACACCGGCCCCGCGGGCCCGTCCCTCAGCGGGATCGCCGAGGTCGGGCGGCTGGCCGCCGACTTCCCGCCGGAGGCGGTGGCGGCCCGCTGCGGTGTGCCCGCCGCCACCGTCCGGGAGCTGGCCAGGGAACTGGCCGCCGCCGAACGCGCCGCCGTGTACGGCAGGGTCGGCAGCACCACCGTGGAGTTCGGCACCCTGACCAGCTGGCTGGTGGACGTGCTCACCGCGCTCACCGGCAACCTCGACCGGCCCGGCGGCCTGATGTTCCCGCTGTCCGCCACCGAGCGCGCACCGCGCCCCTCCGGCCCGGGCCGCGGCTTCCGCACCGGGCGGCGCCGCAGCCGGGTCAGCGGGCATCCGGAGGTCAAGTCCGAGTACCCGATGGCCGCGCTCGCCGAGGAGATCGACACCCCGGGTGAGGGGCGCACCCGGGCGGTGCTGACGGTGGGCGCCAACCCGGTGCTGTCCGCGCCCGACGGCGACCGGCTGGACCGGGCGCTGGCCGGACTCGACTTCATGGTCAGCGTCGACCCCTATCTCAACGAGACGTCCCGGCACGCCCACGTGGTGCTGCCGCCGCCCCGCCCGAGCCGCAGCCCGCACTTCGACTTCGCGTTCAACACGCTCGCCGTCCGCAACCAGGTCCGCTACAGCCGGCCGGTGGTCGAGCCGCGCGACGGCGGCGAGCAGAGCGTGCCGGAGACGGAGATCCTGGCGCGGCTGGCGCTGTGCGCCGCCGGGCAGCCGGACGCGCCGCCGGAGTCGGTGGACACCGCGGTCATCGCGCGCCGACTGGGCCGGGCCGTCGCGGACCCGCTCTCCCCGGTGCACGGGCGCGACCCGGACGCACTCGCCCGGGCGCTCACCGGTGCCGACGGCCCCGAGCGCCGCCTCGACATGATGCTCCGCCTCGGCCCCTACGGCGACGGCTTCGGCGCCGACCCCGGCGGGCTGTCGCTGGAACGCCTGCTGGACCACCCGCACGGCATCGACCTGGGTCCGCTGCGCCCCCGGCTGCCCGGCGTGCTGAGCACGCCCTCCGGCACGGTCGAGCTGTGCCCGTCGGCGATCGCCGCCGACGTGCCCCGGCTGCGCGCCTCCCTGGCGGACCGGGATGAGGCCGTGGTGCTGGTCGGCCGCCGGCACCTGAGGTCGAACAACAGCTGGCTGCACAACGTCCCGGCGCTGCGCGGCGGCAGCAACCGCTGCACGCTCCAGGTCCACCCCGGTGACGCCGCCCGGTACGGCCTGGCCGACGGCGAGCCGGCGCGGATCAGCTCGGCAGGCGGCAGCGTCGAGGCGGTGGTGGAGTGCAGCGACACCATGCCGCCCGGGGTGGTGAGCCTGCCGCACGGCTGGGGCCACACCCGGCCGGGCACCCGCATGTCGGTGGCCGCGGTCGAACCGGGTGTCAACGTCAACCAGTTGCTGGACGGTTCGCTGCTGGACCCGCTCTCCGGCACCGCCGTGCTCAACGGGTTCCCGGTCCGGGTCGAGCCGGTGGCGGCGGCCGGGGACCCGGTACCCGCGGGCCACGTGAGCCACGGCACGCGGCAGGGTGCTGACACCGGAAACTAGCGGCGCTAGTTTGGGGGGATGCAGGCACACGACGCTATGTACATCGACGGCGCCTGGCGCCCCGCCCGGGGCACCGCGTCCATCGAGGTCCGCAATCCCGCCGACGAGAGCGTGGTGGGCCGGGTACCGGCCGGCGACGCCGCCGACGTCGACGCGGCCGTCCACGCCGCGCGGGCCGCGCTGCCCGGCTGGGCGGCGACCGCGCCGGCCGAACGGGCCGCCCGGCTCGGCGCGCTCCGCGACCGGCTCGCCGCTCGCCGGGAGGAGATCGCCGAGACCGTCACCGTGGAGCTGGGCGCCCCGCTGAAACTCGCCCGCACGGTGCACGCCGACCTGCCGACCGCGGTCGCCGGCTCGTACGCCGTCATCGCCGCCGAGTACGACTTCGAGGAACGGGTCGGCAACTCCCGCGTCTTCCAGGAGCCCGTCGGCGTGGTCGGGGCCATCACCCCCTGGAACTACCCGCTGCACCAGGTGGTCGCCAAGGCGGCACCCGCCCTGGCGGCCGGCTGCACGGTGGTGCTCAAGCCGGCGGAGGACACCCCGCTGGTCGCCCAGCTGTTCGCGGAGGCCGTGGACGAGGCCGGCTTCCCGCCCGGCGTGTTCAACCTCGTCACCGGCCTGGGGGTCGAGGCCGGGGCGGCGCTGGCCGCACACCCCGAGGTGGACCTCGTCTCCTTCACCGGCTCCACCGCGGTCGGCCGGAAGATCGGCGCGCTCGCCGGCGAGGCCGTCAAGCCGGTGGCGCTCGAACTGGGCGGCAAGTCCGCGAACGTCATCCTGCCCGGCGCCGACCTGGCCAAGGCGGTCAAGGTCGGTGTCGCCAACGTCATGTCCAACTCCGGCCAGACGTGCAGCGCCTGGACCCGCATGCTGGTCCACTCCGACCAGTACGAGGAGGCGGTCCGGCTGGCCGCCGAGGCCGTCGCCCGGTACGTGCCCGGGGACCCCCGGGCGGAGGACACCCGGATCGGCCCGGTGGTGAGCGCCGCGCAGCGCGAGCGCGTCACCGGCTACATCGAGCAGGGCGTGAAGGAGGGCGCCACCCTGGTGGCGGGCGGCCCCACGGCTCCCGAGGGCTGCGAGCGGGGCTACTTCGTCCGCCCCACGGTCTTCGCCGGGGTCACGCCGGACATGGCCATCGCCCAGGAGGAGATCTTCGGGCCGGTGCTGACGGTCCTTGAGTACCGCGACGTCGACGACGCCGTGCGCATCGCCAACGGCACCGTGTACGGCCTGGCCGGCGCGGTGTGGTCGCAGGACGAGGACGAGGCGGTGGCCTTCGCCCGGCGGCTCGACACCGGCCAGGTCGACATCAACGGCGGCCGTTTCAACCCGCTGGCGCCCTTCGGCGGTTACAAGCACTCCGGCGTGGGCCGGGAGCTGGGCCGCCACGGCCTGGCCGAGTACCTCCAGACCAAGTCCCTGCAGTTCTGAAGGAGGCCACCGACGTGGTCCGTGCCGCCGTCCTGTCCGCCGTCAACGCACCCCTGGAGATCACCGAGATCTCGCTGCCCGACCCCGGTCCCGGCCAGGTGGGGGTGCGGCTGGCCGCCGCCGGGGTCTGCCACTCCGACCTGTCGCTGTCCCGCGGCGTCCTGCGCCAGCCCGTCCCCGCGGTACTCGGCCACGAGGGCGCCGGCACGGTGACCGCCGTCGGGGAGGGCGTCACGGCCGTGGCCCCCGGGGACCGGGTGGTGCTCAACTGGGCGCCGTCCTGCGGCACCTGCCACTTCTGCGCGAAGCTGGGCGAGCCCTGGCTGTGCCTGCACGCCAACGCCGCCACCACCGTGCCGTACGCGCGGGGTGCCGACGGCACCGAGCTGTACCCGGGTCTGAGCACGGCCGCGTTCGCGGAGGAGACCGTGGTGCCCGAGCGCGCGGTGCTGCCGCTGCCGGACGGCATCCCGCTCACGGACGCGGCGCTGCTCGGTTGCGCGGTGCTCACCGGGTACGGCGCCGTCCACCACTGCGCCCGGGTGGCGCCCGGGGAGTCGGTCGCCGTCTTCGGTGTCGGCGGCATCGGGCTGGCGGTGCTGCAGTCGGCGCGGATCGCGGGCGCGGAGCGCATCGTCGCGGTCGACGTGTCGGAGGACAAGGCGGAGCTGGCCGCGGCGGCCGGAGCCACCGACTTCGTGCTCTCCTCGGAGACGACCGCGAAGGAGATCCGCGCGCTCACCGGCGGCTGGGGCGCGGACGTGGCGGTGGAGTGCGTCGGCCGCTCGTCGACCATCCGGGCCGCCTGGTCCTCGACCCGCAGGGGCGGCCGGGTGGCGGTGGTGGGCATCGGCGGCAAGGAGGACATGGTGAGCTTCTCCGCGCTGGAGGTCTTCCACTTCGCCCGCACGCTGTCCGGCTGCGTCTACGGCAACTGCGACCCGGCGCGGGACCTGCCGGTCGTCGCCGCCCACGTACGGGAGGGCCGCCTCGACCTGGGGGCGCTGGTCACCGAGCGGGTCGGCCTGGACGGCATCGCGGACGCCTTCGACGCGATGCGGGCGGGCCGGGGAGGCCGGACCCTGGTCGTCTTCTAGCCCCGTCGCCCGTCGCCCGCCACCCGTCGCCCGCCAGCCGGTCCGCTCAGGCCGGGCGGCCGGCGGCGGGGGCCTGCTCGGGGCGGGCGCCGTCGGCGGGGAAGGTGAGGGCGAGGCCGTCCACGAGGGCGCGCAGGCCGGTCTCGAACGCGCCCTCGTCCACCTGCTGCTGGTGTTCGGCGAGCAGGTGGGCCTGATCCAGGTGCGGGTAGTCCCCGGCGTAGACGGCGGCGTCGTCGACGAATCCGCGGGCGAACGAGCCCAGCGCGGAGCCGGCCACGAAGTAGCGCATGAGCGCGCCGATGCGGGTGGCCTGGGCCCGGGACCAGCCCGCGGCCGTCATCGCGCCGAACACCGCGTCCGCCATGCGCAACTGGCTGGGACGCCGCCCTGGCCCGCGGGCCAGGTGCGGCACGATGTGCGGATGCGCGGCGAGGGCCGCCCGGTAGGAGCGCGCCCAGGTCAGCAGGGCGGTCCGCCAGTCGGTGGCGTCCTCGAACATCGAAAGGTCGACATCGGCGCAGACCCGGTCGGCCACCGCGTCGAGAATCGCGTCCTTGGTCCTGAAGTGGTTGTAGAGCGAGGGCCCGCTCACGCCCAGTTCGGCGGCCAGCCGGCGGGTCGAGACGGCCTCCAGCCCCTCGGCGTCCACCAGGGCGAGAGCCGCCACCACGATGCGTTCTCGACTCAGCAGGGGCTTGCGGGGACGGGCCATGCGCCCCATAGTAGGCCCCGTACCCATAAAACTAGCAGTGGTAATTTCTGCTTGGACCCGCCGAGGTGCGCCGTGGATCTGGAACTCTCCGAGGAGCAGGCTGCCGTACGCCAGGTGGCCAGGGAATTCGTCGACCGCGAGATCGTCCCCAACGCGGGCCGCTGGGACCGGGAGGGGTCCATCGACCTCGCGGTGGTCCGGCAGCTCGGCAAGCTGGGCTTCCTCGGGCTGACGATCGACGAGGTTGACGGCGGTTCCGGCGGCGACCACCTCGCGTACTGCCTGGTCACCGAGGAGCTGGGGCGCGGCGACTCGGCCGTGCGCGGCGTGCTCTCGGTCTCGCTGGGCCTGGTCGCCAAGAGCATTGCCGCCTGGGGCAGCGAGCAGCAGCGGCAGGAGTGGCTGCCGCGGCTGTGCGCGGGCGAGGCGCTGGGCTGCTTCGGGCTCACCGAGCCGGGGACGGGCTCGGACGCCGCCAACCTCGCCACCCGTGCCCGCCGGGACGGCGGCGACTGGGTCATCGACGGCGCCAAGACCTTCATCACCAACGGCACCTGGGCCGACGTGGTGCTGCTCTTCGCACGCAGTGGCGACGAGCCCGGCCACCGCGGCATCAGCGCCTTCCTCGTCCCCGCCGACACCCCCGGGCTGGAGCGCCGCGAGATCCACGGCAAGCTCGGCCTGCGCGGCCAGGCGACCGCCGAACTGGCCCTGGACGGCGTACGGGTGCCCGACTCGGCCCGGCTGGGTCCCGAGGGCAAGGGCTTCAAGGTCGCCATGTCGGCCCTGGCCAAGGGGCGGATGTCGGTGGCGGCCGGGTGCGTCGGCATCGCCCAGGCCTGCCTGGAAGCCGCCGTCGGCTACGCGGGCCGGCGGGAGCAGTTCGGCGGGCCGATCGCCCGCCACCAGCTGGTCCAGGAGCTGCTGTCCGACATCGCCGTCGACGTCTCCGCGGCCCGACTGCTCACCTGGCAGGTCGCCGACCACGTCGACCGCGGGCTGCCGTTCGCCACCGAGTCGTCGGTGGCGAAGCTGTTCGCCTCCGAGGCCGCGGTCCGCGCTGCCAACAACGCGCTCCAGGTGTTCGGCGGGTACGGCTACGTGGACGAGTTCCCGGTCGGCAAGCTGCTGCGGGACGCCCGGGTCATGACGCTCTACGAGGGCACCAGCCAGATCCACAAGCTGCTGATCGGCCGGGCTCTCACCGGCGTCGCCGCGTTCTGAGTCCGCCTGCGGCGGTGCGCCCGCCCCCATGGCCCTAAGCGGCTGCTCAGCCCTCGTTGTATGGTGTTCGCCCCACCGAGGAGAAGCGGGGCGGCCACATGGCAGCGGAGGCATCCGGCACAGGAACACGGGCTGAGGGCACCGCCACGGGCGAGCCGTGGGGCGGCGTCGCACCGGACGCCGCACGCCGGCTGCTGCTCGCCGCGATCACCGCGTTCTCCGAACGCGGCTTCCACGCGACGACCACCCGCGACATCGCCGGCCGGGCCGGCATGAGCCCGGCCGCCCTCTACATCCACTACCGGACCAAGGAGGAACTCCTCCACCAGATCAGCCGCGTCGGCCACGAGCGTTCGCTGCGCATCCTCAGTGAGGCGGCCGAGAGCGGCGGCACACACGCCGAGCGCCTCGCAGCGGCGGTGCGCACCTTCGTGCGCTGGCACGCCGAGCACCACACGACGGCCCGGGTGGTGCAGTACGAGCTGAGCGCGCTGGGGGAGGAGCACCTCGCCGAGATCGTCCGTATGCGCAGGCGCACCGAGGACGTCATGCGCACGCTGCTGGAGGACGGGGCCGCCGCAGGCGACTTCGAGGTGGCCGACAGCCGGGGAACGGCGCTCGCGGTGCTGTCGCTGTGCATCGACGTGGCCCGCTGGTACAGCCCCGGCGGGCGCCGCACGCCGGACGAGATCGGCGCGTTCTACGCCGACCTGGTGCTGCGCATGGTGGGCGCCCGCCCCGGCGTGGGGGAGTAGGACCGCGCGCCGGGAGCGGCATGCGCCCCCGGCGCCGCACGCGCAACCGGCCCGGCCGCCGGGAGGCGGGCCGGGCCGGAGGGCCCGGCTGCCGCGACAGTCCCGGGGGCCGGGGCACGCGGGCTCAGAGGTAGAAGCGGCTGAGGCTCTCGGCGACGCAGACCGGCTTGTCGCCGCCCTCACGTTCCACCGTCACCTCCGCGGCCAGCTGCACACCGCCGCCGGCCTCGGTGACGTCCGCGATCCGCACGGTGGCCCGCAGCCGCGACCCGACCGGTACGGGGGCGGGGAAACGCACCTTGTTGACGCCGTAGTTGACGCCCATGCTCACCCCCTCCACCCGCAGCACCTGCGGCACCAGGACGGGCAGCAGGGACAGCGTCAGGTAGCCGTGGGCGATGGTGGTGCCGAACGGGCCGTCGGCAGCCCGCTCGGGGTCGACGTGGATCCACTGGTGGTCGCCCGTCGCGTCGGCGAACAGGTCGATGCGCTTCTGGTCCACCTCCAGCCAGTCGCTGGGACCGAGCACCTCGCCGACCGCGGCACGCAGTGCGTCGATCGAGGGAAAGACTCGCGGCTCCGCCATGCTTCACTGCCCTCCAGGAGATCCGTAACCAAGCGCTTGCTCAGCATGCTGCCCGCCCCGAACGGTGTCAACGCCCCCCGGCGGCCGCCGTCAACACCCGCAGCGCTCCCGGGGGCCGTGCACCGCTCGGCCCCCGGGAGCGGCTCACCACATCGGCGGCCTGCGGTGGGCCCACGGCCGGGCGGCCTCCAGCTGCGCCGAGAGCGACACCAGCGTGGCGTCCTCCCCGTAGCGGCCGGCCAGCATCACACCGATCGGCAGCCCCTGGGCGTTCCAGTGCAGCGGCACGTTCACCGCGGGCTGCCCGGTGGCGTTGAACAGCGGCGTGAACGGGGTGAAGTGGGCCAGCGCGGCGAACTCCGCCGCCGGGTCCGCGTCGTTGCGCAGCCCGCCCACCGGGGCCGGCGGGCGGGCGAGCGTCGGGCTGAGGACCAGGTCGTAGGCGCCCTCGGCGAGCAGCGCGTCGGCCACCATCTGCCCCAGCGCCCGGAACGCGTACAGCGCCTGTTGCAGGGCCACCCCCGACACCTGCCGGCCCAGCTCCCGCAGGTGCCGGGTCAGCGGCATCAGCAGTTCCTCGTCCTGCTCGGCCACCGGATGCGCGTTGGCCATCACCGCCCACACCGCGGTGAAGGAGTCCATCAGCGCCTCGTCGGCCGGCAGCGCCACCTCGTCGACCTCGTGGCCCAGTTCGCGCAGCAGCGCGACCGAGCCGTCCAGCGCCGCGCGGCAGTCCGGGTGCAGTTCGGCGCCCGGAACCGGGGGATCGGCGACCGCCACCACCCGCAGCCGGCCCGGCTCCCGCCCGGCGTACCCGGCGAACGTCTCACCGGGCGGCAGGGACGGCGCGCCGTACGGGTCGCCGGGCATCGGCCCGGCGAGCACGTCCAGCAGCGTGGCCGCGTCGGCGACCGTCCTGGCCAGCGGCCCCGACGTGGACAGCCCGCTGATGTCGTGCAGCACCGGCCCGCCGCTGACCCGGCCCCGGCTCGGCTTGATCCCGAACAGGCCGCACACCGAAGCCGGGATGCGGATCGAGCCGCCGCCGTCACTGGCGTGCGCGACGGGCGCCAGGCCGGCGGCCACGGCCGCCGCGGCGCCGCCGCTCGAACCGCCCGCCGAGCGGCTGGTGTCCCACGGGGTGCGGGCGGGCGGGCCCACCGCGTTCTCGGTGTAGCAGGGCAAACCGAACTCGGGCGTGTTGGTCTTGCCCGTCATGATCGTGCCGCCCGCCCGCAGCCGCGTCACCAGGTGGTCGTCGACGTCCGGCACGTGGTCGGCGTAGGCGCGGGAACCGAACGTGCAGCGCACCCCCGCCACCATGTTCAGGTCCTTCACCGGCACCGGCACGCCGAACAGCGGCGGCAGCGCCCGGCCCTCCCTGCGGGCCGCGGCGGCCTCGCTCTCCGCTTCCGCGGCCTGCTTGCGGGCCAGTTCCGGCGTCGGCGTGAGGAACGCGCCCAGCTCGCCGTCGAGGGTGTCCATCCGGGACAGGTAGTGCTCGGTCAGGTCGACCGGTGACAGCCTGCCCTCCCGCACCTCCCGGGCCTGCTCGGTCGCGCTGAGATCGTGCAGCTCCGCCATCGCCGTCCGCCTTCCGTCCGGTGCGTGCACCGCCCGCGGCCCGGGGCGGTGCCAGGCAGCATCGTCGCACTACCCCTGAGTAACCACCACCCTGCGGAACGCTTCACCCTCCATGCCCTGGTGCGCCGATATCAGGCGGCGCAGCACCGCGGCGAGCGGACTGCGCGGGGCGGCGTCGGGTGTGTCCACGGGCAGCAGCGCCCGGCCGCCCCAGGTCCGCCGGTGCCAGTCGTCGGGCGCTGTCGGCTGGCGGATGCCGAAGTGCTTCTGCCGCTTGCGGCGTCGGGCGAACTCCTCCTCGTACGCAAGCCACACCGCCCGGGCCTCCTCCAGCTCCTCCAGCGCCGCGACCAGCCGCGCCGGGTCCGGCTCGCGGTCCTCGGGGCTGAGACCCGCGCGGGCGCACAGGTGGTGCCAGGTCGCGCGGTGCCCGTAGGGAGCGAAGCGCTCCAGGCACTTGCGCAGGGCCTGGCGCCGCTCCGCGGGCGTGCGGCTGATGTCGCGTACTTGAGCGGCGAGCGCTCTGAAACCGGCCAAGGTAACCCACCTCCGACTGAGTCGACCGGAGTCGTCGGGTATGGGACGTAACCGGGAGCCGGTTGGATCCGCCCTTGTCAGAGGCTTTCCGCACCGCATACCGACCGGTTAGTCTGCGTCCGGGCGCCAGTGGGCACCGTCAGGAGGCAGCACGTGGACCACCAGGGTACGACCGCCGTCGTGACCGGCGCCGGCGGCGGCATCGGCGCCGCGCTGGCGCGCAGCTTCGCGGCCCGGGGCGCGCACGTCGCGGTCAACGACCTCGACGCCGACCGGGCCCGTGCGGTGGCCGCCGAGATCGGCGGCACCGCCCTGCCCGGCGACGCCTCCGACGTGGTGCCCGCCGCCCTGGACGCGCTCGGGCGCGTCGACGTGTTCTGCGCCAACGCGGGCATCGCGCCCACCGGCGGCCCCGAGACGGAGGACGCCGTCTGGGAGGCGGCCTGGGACGTCAACACCATGGCGCACGTGCGGGCCGCCCGGGCCCTGCTGCCGCACTGGCTCGACCGCGGACGGGGCCGCTTCGTGTCCACCGTCTCCGCCGCCGGGCTGCTCACCATGGTCGGCTCCGCGCCCTACAGCGTCTCCAAGCACGCCGCACTCGCCTTCGCGGAGTGGCTCTCCGTCACCTACCGGCACCGCGGAATCGCCGTGCACGCCGTCTGTCCGCAGGGCGTGCGCACCGACATGCTGCGCCGCTCCGGCGGCGCCGGGGCGCTGGTGCTCGCCCCGCACGCCATCGAGCCCGAAGAGGTCGCCGAGGCGGTACACACCGCCATCGACGAGGAGCGCTTCCTGGTGCTGCCGCACCCGGAGGTCGCCCGGTACGCCCGAGCCCGAGCCGGCGACCCCGACCGGTGGCTGCTCGGCATGAACCAACTCCAGCAGAAGCTGGAGACGGCGCAGGAGGAACAGTGAACACATCCGCAGCCGCCCCGCCCCCCGCCGCCGGCGGCCCCGCCGTGACCGGGGACGGCACCCCGGCGGCACCCGGGCCAGTCCCGCAGCGGCTGCTCGCCGCCGCCACCCGGCTGTTCGCCGACCGCGGCTTCGACCGGACGTCCGTGCAGGACATCGTCGAGGCGGCCGGCGTCACCAAAGGCGCGCTCTACCACTACTTCGGCTCCAAGGACGACCTGCTGCACGAGATCTACTCCCGGCTGCTGCGGCTCCAGCAGGAGCGGCTCGACGCCAGTGCCGACGCGGACGCGCCCGTCGAGGAGCGGCTGAGGGACGCGGCGGCCGACGTGGTGGTCACCACCGTCGAGAACCTCGACGACGCGATGATCTTCTTCCGCTCCATGCACCAGCTCAGCCCCGAGAAGCAGAAGCAGGTGCGGGCCGAACGCCGCCGCTACCACGAGCGCTTCCGCGCCCTCATCGAGGAGGGCCAGCGCAGCGGCGTGTTCCGCTCCGACACCCCCGCCGACCTGGTGGTGGACTACCACTTCGGTTCGATCCACCACCTCGGCACCTGGTACCGGCCCGACGGGCCGCTGACCGCGCGGCAGGTCGCCGACCACCTCGCCGACCTGCTGCTGCGCGCACTGCGCCCCTGAAGCGCCGCACCGACCGCACGGACGAGAGACACGACCGACGACCGACCGGATGGGAAGAACATGAAGGCATGGCGGGTCCACGAGAACGGCGAACCGGGCAAGGTGATGCGGCTGGAGGACGTGCCCGAACCCGTACCCGGGCCGGGTGAACTCCTGGTGCGCGTCACGGCGGCCAACGTCAACTTCCCCGACGCGCTGCTCTGCATGGGCCGCTACCAGGTGCAGCCGCCGCTGCCCTTCACTCCCGGCGTCGAAGTGTGCGGCGAGGTGCTCGCCGGTGAAGGCGCCGAGGCGGGCAGCCGGGTCATCGCCCAGCCGGTGCTGCCCGGCGGCGGCTTCGCCGAGCGCGCCGTGGTGAGCGCCGCCACCGCGCTCCCGGCGCCCGCCGCGCTGGACGACGCCGAAGCCGCCGCCCTGCACATCGGCTACCAGACGGGCTGGTTCGGCCTGCACCGCAGGGCCCGACTCCAGGCGGGCGAGACGCTGCTGGTGCACGCCGCGGCCGGCGGCGTGGGCAGCGCCGCGGTGCAGCTCGGCAAGGCGGCCGGCGCCACCGTCATCGGTGTCGTCGGCGGCCCGGAGAAGGCGCGGGTGGCCCGCGAGCTGGGCTGCGACCTGGTGATCGACCGGCGCACCGAGGACCTGGTGGCAGCTGTGAAGGAGGCGACCGGCGGCCGGGGCGCGGACGTGGTCTACGACCCGGTGGGCGGCGACGCCTACGCCAAGTCGGTCAAGTGCATCGCCTTCGAGGGACGGGTGGTGGTGGTCGGTTTCGCCAGCGGCGCCGTGCCCACCCCCGGCCTGAACCACGCCCTGGTGAAGAACTACTCGGTGCTGGGCCTGCACTGGGGCCTCTACCAGAGACACGACCCGGCGGCCGTGCGGGACTGCCACACCGAGCTGACCGCGCTCGCCGAACGGGGCGCCGTCCGCCCGCTGGTCAGCGAGCGGGTGCCGATGGACGCCGCGGGTGACGCCGTGCAGCGCGTGTACGAGGGCACCACCACGGGCCGTGTGGTGGTCCTGCCGGCCTGAGCCTCGACGCGGCACAGCACTTCGGCCCGGACCGCACGGTCCGGGCCGAAGCCGTCCGCGGACGGGGCCGAAGCCGTCCGCGGACGAACGTCCGTGTCAGGCCCGGTAGCGGGCCAGTTCGCGGCGGGCCAGCGAGCGTTGGTGCACCTCGTCCGGGCCGTCCGCCAGTTGCAGGGTGCGCGCGGACGCCCACAGCTCGGCCAGCGGGAAGTCCTGGCTGACGCCGCCCGCGCCGTGCAGCTGCACCGCGCGGTCCAGGATCGACACGACCGTGCGCGGCACCGCGATCTTGATCGCCTGGATCTCGGTGTGCGCGCCCCGGTTGCCGACGGTGTCCATCAGCCAGGCGGTCTTCAGTACCAGCAGCCGCAGCTGCTCGATCGCCACCCGCGCGTCGGCGATCCACTCCTGCACCACACCCTGGTCGGCCAGTGGCCGGCCGAAGGCGGTACGCGACACCGCACGCCGGCACATCAGCTCGACACCGCGCTCCGCCATGCCGATCAGCCGCATGCAGTGGTGGATGCGGCCCGGGCCCAACCTGGCCTGGGCGATGGCGAAGCCGCCGCCCTCCTCCCCGACGAGGTGGTCGGCCGGCACCCGCACCCGGTCGAAGACGACCTCGGCGTGGCCGCCGTGGGAGTGGTCCTCGTAGCCGTAGACCTGCATCGCCCGGCGGACCTCCACTCCTGGCGCGTCCCGCGGCACCAGCACCATCGACTGCTGGCGGCGTGGGTCCTCCGCGTCGGGTGAGGACTTGCCAATCACGATGAAGATGCGGCAGTCGGGGTTCATCGCTCCGGAGATGTACCACTTGCGGCCGCTGACCACCCACTCGTCGCCGTCCCGCTCGATGCGCGTCTCGATGTTGCGCGCGTCGGAGGACGCCACGTCCGGCTCGGTCATGGCGAATGCCGACCGGATCTCCCCGGCCAGCAGCGGCTTGAGCCACTGCTCCTGCTGGGCCGCGGTGCCGAAGTCGGCCAGCACCTCCATGTTGCCGGTGTCCGGCGCGGCGCAGTTCAGGGCGGTCGGCGCCAGCTGCGGACTGCGGCCGGTGATCTCCGCCAGCGGCGCGTACTGCAGATTGGTCAGCCCCGCGCCGTGCTCGGCGTCCGGCAGGAAGAGGTTCCACAGGCCCAGCGAGCGGGCGCGCTGCTTCAGCTCCTCCACCACCGCGGGTGTGTCCCACGGCGAGTCCAGGGCGGCTCGCTGCTCGGCGGCGACCGCCTCCGCGGGCAGCACGTGCTCGTCCATGAAGGCCAGCAGCCGCTTGCGCAGCTCCTCGGTCCGGTCGTCAAGGGAGAAGTCCATGGCGGTCAGCCTTTCCGCAGGGTCGTGAGGCCGTGGTCGGTGAGTACCGGGACGAGCGCGCCGATGCGGTCGAAACCCGCGCCGACCGTCTGCCCGAGGGTGAAGCGGTAGTGGATGCCTTCGCAGATCACGGCGAGCTTGAAGTAGGCGAAGGCGGTGTACCAGGCGATACGGGACACGTCGCGGCCCGAGCCGGCCGCGTACCGCTCGACCAGCTCCACCGGGTCGGGGTGGCCGGGGGCGTCGCGGGTGGTGCTGATCGGGGCGCCCGCCACCCGGCGCTGCTCGCTGTACATCACCAGCAGCCCGACGTCGGTGAGCGGGTCGCCCAGGGTGGACATCTCCCAGTCCAGGACCGCCGAGATGCGGTCGTCCCCGGTGACCAGCACGTTGTCCAGCCGGAAGTCGCCGTGTACGACGGTGGCCGCGAGGGAGTCGGGCAGTTGCTGCCCGAGTGCGGCGTGCAGCTCGTCCACGCCCGGCAGGTCCCGGCTGCGGGAGGCGTCGAGCTGCTTGCCCCAGCGGCGCAGCTGGCGTTCGAGGAAGCCCTCGGGCCGCCCGAAGTCACCCAGCCCCACGGCCTGCGGGTCGACGGCGTGCAGCGCCACGAGGGTGTCGGGCAGTCCCAGCACCACCTCGCGCGTGCGCTGCGGTCCGAGCGCCACGAGCTGCTCGGCCGAGCGGTAGGGCGTGCCCTCGACCAGCTCCATCACGTAGAACGGGGCGCCGATCACCTCGGGGTCCTCGCACAGCAGGTCGGCGCGCGGCACGGGTACGTCGGTCGGTCCCAGGGCCCTGATCACCCGGTACTCGCGCGCCATGTCGTGCGCGGTGGCCAGGACGTGGCCCAGCGGCGGGCGGCGCACCACCCATGAGGAGCTGCCGTCGGTCACCCGGTAGGTGAGGTTCGACCGCCCGCCCTCGATGAGTTCGGCGCTGAGCGGCCCGCCCGCCATGCCGGGCCGCTCCCGGTCCAGGTGGGCCCGCAGCCGCGACAGGTCGAGCCCCGGCGGGTTGCCTTGGGTCATCGTGCTCCTTCCAACCGAGTGGGACGGGAACGACCGAACAGCCGGCCAGCACAGATCATGCCGACTAGTCGGTATGGAGTCCAGAGCTGGGCGCGCGGGATGTGTCACGCCCGCCCGCCGGTCGTGCCGGGCCAACGGTCAACGAAGCAGCACGAAGCCCAGCGCCGCCAGGGCCAGCGTGCCCCCGGTCACCAGCCAGACGGTGCCCGGCGCCACCGGCGCGGGACGTGCCGTCGCCAGCCCGCGCAGGCGGCGGTGGGCCGTCAGCAGCAGCGCCGCCCACACCACGCCGGCCGCGGCGATCGCCAGCCACCCCTCGGGTCCGCTGCCGGAGACCAGCGCCTGCCGGACGAACAGCAGCACCGCCACCGACGCGGCCAGCGTGGTGCGGCGCCACGCCAGGCGGGTCCGCTCCGGCTGCACCCCCGGGTCGCGCCCGGCGCTCACCCGCTGGTCCGCCCCAGCAGCACCGCCGCCGCGACCAGCACCGCGGCGGCGGTCGCGCCCAGGGCGAGCAGGGCGGGGAAGCGGGTCACGGGCAGGTCCTCGCCCCTGCGCATCGCCCGTTCGCAGCGCGTCCAGTGGTTGACCGCCCGCACCGCGCACACCGCGCCGCCCAGCAGCAGCGCCACCGCGATGGTGGTCCGCACCGCCCAGTCGAGGCCGGTGAGGAACTGGTCCACCGCGATGCCGCCGGCCACCAGCGCCAGCGCGGTGCGGATCCACGCCAGAAAGGTGCGCTCGTTGGCGAGCGAGAAGCGGTAGTCCGGAGTACTGCCCTCCTCCTGCAACCGCCGCGGGGAGAACCACAGCCGTACCGTGGCCGCCAGGGCCCCAACCCTTCCGATCATGCTCCGACCCTAAGCGCTTGCCGGTCGGCCTTCACGGCACGGCCCCGGGGCTCCGCGCCCGCCCGGCCGGGTGGGCCGCAGTTCCCGCAGCCGCCGATGGCACTCCAGGCCGTCCGGCACCACGTCCCACTCCGGCAGCCGCCGCTCCAGCTCCTCCTCCGGCAGGAAGTCCCACCAGCCGACCTCGGAGGCCTGCGGGTTCACCGGCGATCCGCACACCACCTCGTACACCTGGACGAACCAAAGGTGCTCCGGTGAGGAGTAGAGGAACTTCAGCCGCCGCTCCGGCCGGGGCAGCCCGCTCACCCCCAGCTCCTCCCGCGCTTCCCGCAGCGCCGCGGCGTCGTAGCTCTCGCCCGCCCCGACCACGCCGCCGACCACCACGTCGTAACGGGCGGGGAAGACCAGCTTCCCCGCCGTCCGCCGGTGCACGAAGATCCGGCCGTGCCGGTCCCGCACCCGGACGGCTGCGGTCCGGTGGGCCAGCCGCCGCGCGGTGACCTCGCCCCGCCTGCCCCGGCCGACCACCCGGTCGTCCGCGTCCACGATGTCCAGCAGTTCGTCCTCGTCCACACCCCCATTCAACAACCCCGCCCGGTGCCCTGCGCGGACTCCCGAGCGACACCGTGATCAATGGCGTGCACGACTGTTGACGGGCGTACTACCGCCGAGTAAGCCTTGCGGGCATGGCGTATGACGCGGACGTAGTGGTGATCGGGGCGGGCCTGGCGGGACTGGCCGCCACCGCCGAACTGGCCGAGGCCGGGCGCAGGGTCATCCTGCTCGACCAGGAACCGGAGCAGTCCCTGGGCGGGCAGGCCCACTGGTCGTTCGGCGGCCTGTTCTTCGTCGGCTCCCCGGAGCAGCGCCGGCTGCGCATCCGCGACAGCTTCGCCCTCGCCTGGCAGGACTGGCAGGGCGCCGCCGGGTTCGACCGCGAGGAGGACCACTGGCCGCGCCGCTGGGCCGAGGCGTACGTCGACTTCGCAGCGGGCGAGAAGCGCGCCTGGCTGCGCCAGCAGGGGCTGCGCCTGTTCCCCGTGGTCGGCTGGGCCGAACGGGGCGGCTACCACGCGACCGGCCACGGAAACTCCGTCCCGCGCTTCCACATCACCTGGGGCACCGGCCCGGGTGTCGTCGAGCCCTTCGCCCGCCGGGTGCGCGAGGGCGTGGCCCGCGGCCGGGTCGAGCTGCGGTTCCGGCACCGCGTCACCGGGCTCTCCCGCTCGGCCGGCTCCGTCGACACCGTCACCGGCGACGTCCTGGTGCCCACCGCCGCGCCGCGCGGCACCGCCACCTCGCGGGAGACCGCCGGCAGCTTCGAACTCCGCGCGCAGGCGGTGATCGTCACCACCGGCGGCATCGGCGGCAACCACGAACTGGTGCGGGCCAACTGGCCCGCAAGCCTCGGCAGGCCACCGCGCCGGATGATCACCGGCGTGCCCGAGCACGTGGACGGCGCGATGCTCGGCGTCGCCGAGCAGGCCGGCGCCCGGCACATCAACCGGGACCGGATGTGGCACTACACCGAGGGCGTGGAGAACTGGGACCCGATCTGGCCCAACCACGCCATCCGCATCCTGCCGGGACCGTCCTCACTGTGGCTGGACGCCACCGGCAAGCGCCTGCCGGTGCCGCTGTTCCCCGGCTTCGACACGCTCGGTACGCTCCGGCACATCATGCACAGCGGCCACGACTACACCTGGTTCGTGCTGACGCAGAAGATCATCGAGAAGGAGTTCGCACTCTCCGGCTCCGAGCAGAACCCCGACCTGACCGGGCGCAGCATCCGCCAGGTGCTGGGCCGCGCCCGCTCCGGAGCGCCCGCCCCGGTACGGGCGTTCATGGAACGCGGCAAGGACTTCATCGTCGAGCGCGACCTCGACACGCTGGCCGCCCGGATGAACGACCTCACCGGGGACGGCCTCATCGACCCGGTGGCGCTGCGCCGCGAGATCGAGGCCCGCGACCGGGAGATCACCAACCCCTTCACCAAGGACCTCCAGGTGACGGCGCTGCGCGGAGCCCGCGCCTACCTCGGGGACCGGCTCATCCGGGTCGCCGCCCCGCACCGCCTGCTCGACCCCGCCGCCGGGCCGCTGGTGGCCGTGCGGCTGAACATCCTCACCCGCAAGTCGCTCGGCGGGCTGGAGACCGACCTGTCCTCCCGCGTCCTGTCCGAGGACGGCACCCCGCTGCCGGGCGTCTACGCGGCGGGTGAGGCAGCCGGCTTCGGCGGCGGCGGCATGCACGGATACCGCTCGCTGGAGGGCACCTTCCTCGGCGGCTGCCTGTTCTCCGGCCGCACCGCGGGCCGGGCGGCGGCCAAGGCCGTGGGCTGACCCGCCCGCACGGGGCCGCCCGCCGCGCGGTCCCTGCCCCCACCCCCACTCGGCTCAGCTCCCACCCCCCACGCGGCTCAGCTTCCACCCCCCCACGCGGCTCACCCCCCCCACCCCC
>NZ_JASKMT010000002.1 GCF_030124175.1 Streptomyces sp. 549
CCTGAACCGTCCGCCCCCGAACCGCCCGAGCCCGACCCGTCCGCCCCCGACCCCTCCGCCCCGCGTGCCGGGAGCGGGTCCGCCCCGGCTGTGGCCCGGTGGCCGCTGCACGCGGACGTCACCGGATTCACCACGCTGACGCTGGACGCCGTACCGGGCACCACGCTGGCGGTGGTCGGACCGAACGGCGCCGGCAAGACGACGCTGCTGCGGGCGCTGCTCGGGCTGACGCCCCGGGCGCGGGCCGACCTGCGGCTCGGTGACCTGGAAGCGGGCGCGCTGCCGCCGCACCGGCGGCAGGTCGCCTGGGTGCCGCAGGACGGGGCGTTGTTCCCGCACCTGTCGGCGCTGGCCAACACCGCCTACGGGCTGCGGGCGCGCGGCGTCCGCCGGGCCGAGGCGGTGCGGTCCGCGCAGGACTGGCTGGACCGGCTGGGTGTGGGGCACCTGGCGCGGCGGCGGCCCGCCCAGCTCTCCGGCGGCCAGGCGCAGCGCGTGGCCCTGGCGCGGGCGCTGGCGGCCCGGCCGCGGCTGCTGCTGCTGGACGAGCCGCTGGCCGCGCTCGACCAGACGACCCGTGCCCGGGTGCGGCACACGCTGCGCACCCACCTCGCCGACTTCGGCGGCGTCTGCGTGCTGGTGACGCATGACCCGGTCGAGGCGGTGTCGCTCGCCGACCGGGTTCTGGTGCTGGAGGAGGGCCGCCTGGTACAGGACGCACCGCCGCAGGACGTCGCCCGGCATCCGCGGTCGCCGTGGGTGGCGCGCATGTTGGGCCGCAACGCCTGGCCGGGCACCACCACCGAAGGCGGACTGGACCCGGCGGACGGCGGCCGGCTGGTCGCCGCCGACCCGCTGCCCCCGCACGGGGAGGCGCTGGCGGTGTTCCCGCCGGAGGCGGTGTCCCTGCACCGGGAGCGCCCCGCGGGCAGCCCGCGCAACGTGTGGCCGGGCACGGTGCGGGAGATCGTCGCGGTGGGCAGCCGGATGCGGGTGCTGGTGGCCTCCGGCTCGGCCCCGGACCTGGTGGCCGAGATCACCCCGCAGTCCGCCGCCGAACTGGGCCTGGCCGAGGGCGTCGCGGTGTGGAGCAGCGTGAAGGCAACCGAGGTGACCCTCGTCCCGCAGTGACCCCCGGCCCACCACCCCCACCGGGCTCACCACCCCCACCGGGCTCACCACTCCCTCCGGAAGGCACCCGAAGCCCCGCTCGTCCCCGCCGTGGCGCTCCCGCGCGGTGCGGTCAGCGGAACCGGGCGGTGCCGCTGCGGGATTGGCCGTCCGAACCGCTGGGCCGGGCGCTGTTCGGCGGCCATAATCAGCGCATGTCTTCAGTGCAGGAGAGTTCTCAGACCGGCCCCGGCCGGCCCCGCGCGGCCGTGGCGGCCCGCTACGTCCAGGACGGCGCCTACGTCGTGGTGGTGGAAGGGGAGCTCGACCTCGACACGGTCGAGGTGCTGCGCGCGGCGTTCGACGACCCCGAACGGCAGGGCAGCGTGTGCACGGTGGCCGACGTGTCCGGCGTCACCTTCGCCGACTCGACGGCTCTGAACGTCCTGCTCCAGGTGCACGCCGACCGCGACCTGCGCCTGGCCTCGCCGTCCGAGGGCGTGCGACGGCTGCTGCGGGTCAGCGGGGCGGACGCGGTGCTGCGCACCTACGCGTCCGTGCCCGAGGCGGTGGCCGACACCCCGCCCGCGCCGCCCATCGACCCCCCCGTCTGACCCACGACCCGACCCGACCCGACCCGACTCGGTCCGACACGACACGACACGACCGGTCCGACACGACCGGTCCGACACGACCGGCCCCTCGGCCCGGCCCCGCGGGCTTTCCGCGGGCATGACGCAGCCGCCCCGGGTGGTGGACCGCCTCAGATGAGGAGGTCCACCACCCGGGGCGGCGGTGTCTGTCGGCGGGGCCGGGCGTCCGGCAGGTCCCGGGGGTCCCCGGTTGGCCCGGGACGGTCCTGGCCGGTCAGCGATCTGTGAGCAGGCCCTTGCGCAGCTTGGTCAGGGTGCGGGTCAGCAGCCGTGAGATGTGCATCTGCGACAGGCCCAGTTCCTCGCCGATCTGCGACTGCGTCATCTCGGAGCCGAAGCGCATCTCCAGGATCTGCTGCTCCCGCGCGTCGAGCTGGGCGATCAGCGGCTGCAGGGCGTGCAGGTTCTCCACGCACTCCAGGGCCGGGTCGATCTCACCCAGCCGGTCGGCCACCGACGGGCCGGCGCTGCCGTCGCCGCTCTCGTCGGGAGTGGTGTCCAGCGAGCCGGCCGTGTAGCCGTTGCTGGCGACCAGCCCCTCGATGATCTCCTCTTCTTCGAGGTTCAGCCGCTCGGCCAGCTCCGCGGTCGTGGGCGCGCGGCCCAGCCGCTGGGACATGTCGTCCTGGGCCTTCGCCAGGTCTATGCGCAGCTCCTGCAGGCGGCGCGGCACGCGCACCGACCAGCTGGTGTCGCGGAAGAAGCGCTTGATCTCGCCCATGATGTACGGCACGGCGAAGGTGGTGAACTCCACCTCGCGGGACGGGTCGAAGCGGTCGATGGCCTTGATCAGGCCGATCGTGCCGACCTGCACGATGTCCTCGGTGTCGCCGGTGCGGTTGCGGAACTTGCGTGCCGCGTAGCGGACCAGGGTGAGGTTGATCTCGATCAGGGTGTTGCGCGCGTACTGGTACTCCGGAGTGCCCTCTTCCAGCGTCTGCAGCCGCGCGAGGAACAGCCGGGACATCTCCCTGGCGTCCTTCGGCGCGACCCGCTGGGTCTCCACCACCAGCGGAAGGTCCGTGCTGACCTCTTCGGTCGGGAGGTCCGCAGCGGGGACCTCAGCCGTTTCCGTTGCGTGCGGCGAGCGCAGGCCGGTGGATTCGGTGACGTTCACGAAGCCCTCCCAGGACGTTTGTCGGACGACAATCGCGTACCCGGGGACCCACCGCCTATGCAGTCCGCTGAAGAAAGATGCCGGTGTGGTGTGCGTCACGTCGGGCACGCGTACGTCACTGGACCTCCTTCCCCGTGTCGGCCCGCGCACTCGGAAGAATGACGCCGAATGCTCCGTGCCAGGTCAGAGGGGTGCTGGCTGATCATGGTGCGTCGGCTGTGCGCGGTCCGGGGCGTTCTGCGGCTCACCGGTGTGACCGGCGCCGTGGCCCGCGCTCTTCAGGTCACCGGCCTCAGCACCTACTGCACCGACCCGCCCGAAGCCGCCGAAGGACCCGCGGAGGGACCTGGCGGGCCCGGCCCGCGGGCCCGGTCTGACCCGCCCGCCGCGCGAGGGGCGGGATCGCCCCGGCGGGTCTAGCGTGGCACCAGACGGCCTGCCCGCCGGGGCGGCCACCGGGCGAAAGGGCGCGGTCATGTCCGGACGAGCCGAGGGTGTGCCCTGCTGGGCCGACGCGGTGCTGCCCGACCTGGAAGCGGGCAGGAAGTTCTACGGTGAGCTGTTCGGCTGGACGTTCCAGCAGGCCGCGCCTGAGTACGGCGGCTACACGCAGGCCGAGTCCGACGGCCGGCTGGTCGCGGCCCTGTCGCCGCCGATGCCCGGCGCTGACATGCCGGCCGCGTGGACGGTGTACCTCGCCTCCTCCGACGCCGACGCCGCCGCGGCCCGCATCACCGACCAGGGCGGGCAGGTGCTCCAGGAGCCGATGACGGTCGGCGACTTCGGGCGCATGCTGATCGCACAGCCGCCCGGCGGGGGCGTGTTCGGGGTATGGCAGCCCGGCACCCACCAGGGTTTCCAGCGGGAGGGCGAGCCGAACTCCTACATCTGGACCGAGGTCCTCACCCGCGAGCCAGAAGCGGTCGACACGTTCTTCGAGACCGTCTTCCCCTTCCGCGGCGCCCAACTGGACGACGACACGGTCGACTACCGCATCTGGGAGACCGACGGCGAGCAGGTCGCCGGCCGGATGCGCATGACGGACGAGTTCCCCGACGAACTCCCGGCCCACCTGGCCGTGTACTTCGCCGTGTCCGACTGCGACGCCGCGATCGAGACCGTCCGGCGGCTCGGCGGGACGGTCGAGTTCGGACCGGCGGACACACCGTACGGCCGGCTCGCCTCGGTGGCCGACCCGCAGGGCGCCCGCTTCCACGTCGTCGACCCCGCCACCACCGTCGGCGAGGCCCCGGCGACACGCTGACGGCCCCCGCACCGCCACCCGGCGGCGTCCGGAGGCGCCCGGCGGTGTCGCTGACCTGCCGGGCACCGCGGCCGCACCGGGCGGGACGGACCCGGGCCCGGCGGGAACGGCCGGTGAGAGCATGCGCCGCGATGTTTCGCAAGAGACCCCCGCGGGGCAGACACATGCCTTGTGCGCCCCTGCGGGGGTCAGTGCCATGGGCCGCAACCGACGAGGAGACGCCATGGACACCGCCCTGTCCGAATCCGACGCCGAGGACCACATCGGCGGGATCTGCTTCAAGACCGGCCCGCCGCGACGTGTCGGTGTCGAGCTGGAATGGCTCGTGCACGACCGTGACGACCCGACCGCCCAGGTGCCCGCCGCGCGACTCGACCCCGGCCTGGCACCCCTCTTCCACCCCGGAGCGCTGCCCGGCCGCGGCAGACTCACCCGGGAGCCCGGCGGACAGCTGGAACTCAGCTCGGCGCCCGGCGACTCCCTCACCGACTGCGTGTCCACCACCGCAGCCGACCTGGCCGTTCTCCGCGACACCCTCGCCCGCTCGGGCGTGGTGCTCGACGGCCAGGGACTCGACCCGTTCCGCACCCCGCCGCGGGTGCTCGACGACCCGCGCTACCGTGCGATGGAGGCCCACTTCGACCGGGAGGGGCCCTGGGGGCGCACGATGATGCGCGCCACCGCCGCCGTCCAGGTCAGCCTCGACGCCGGGGACGACTCCGACGGCCCCACCGGCTACCGGCACCGCTGGCGGCTGGCCCACCGGCTGGGGCCGGTCCTGGTCGCCGCGTTCGCCAACTCGCCGCTGTGGCGTGGCCGCCCCACCGGTTGGGTCTCCACCCGGCAGCGCGTCTGGGCAGACACCGACCCGGCGCGCACCCGCCCGCCCGCACCGAACGGCGAACCCCGCACGGCGTGGACCCGCTACGCGCTGGACGCCCCGCTGCTGTGCCTGCGGCGGCACGCCGACGGGCCCGGCCCGGCCGACTGGACCGCGCCACCGCGCCTGACGTTCCGGTCCTGGCTGCGCGGCGGCTGCGCCGAGCGGCCGCCGACGGTCGCCGACCTCGACTACCACCTGGGCACGCTCTTCCCGCCCGTCCGGCCCCGCGGCTGGCTGGAGCTGCGGATGATCGACGCCCAGCCCGATGACGGCTGGATCGCCGCCACGGCCGTCACCAGCACCCTGCTCGACGACCCGCGGGCCGCCGACGCCGCGATGGCCGCCACCGAACCGCTCACCGGCGGCGACATCTGGCTGAGGGCCGCCCGCCACGGCCCCGCCGACCCGCTGCTCGGACCGGCGGTGCGCGAATGCGTCGCCGCGGCCGAGGCGGCCCTGGGCCGTACCGCCCCCGGCGGCGTGCCGCACCGTGCGGTCGCCGCCTTCGCCGAGCGCTACGCCGAGCGGGGCCGCTGCCCCGCCGACGACCGACTAGGAGCCCTGTGATGCCCCGGCAGGACCACCTCGGGACCCCCCGCCCCCACCACCCGGCACCCCCCGCCCCGGCCCCGACTCCCGCCCGCCCCCGCACCCCGGAGGCCGTCCGGGCCCGTGCGCACACCGCGCTGACCCGGGCCAGGGCCCGGACGCTGGGCCTGACCGACTGCCTCGACGAGGCGGAGCTGATGGCCCAGCACTCGCCGCTGATGTCCCCGCTCGCCTGGGACCTCGCGCACGTCGGCAACCAGGAGGAGATCTGGCTGCTGCGCGGAGCCGGCGGGCGGCCCCCGCTGCGGCCCGACCTGGACGCCGTCTACGACGCGTTCCGGACTCCGCGCGCCGACCGGCCCGCCCTGCCGATGCTGCCGCCCGACCAGGCCCGCGCCTACGTCGGCGAGGTGCGGGAGCGGGCCCTCGACGTGCTGGCCGGCGTGCCGCTTGAGGGTCCGCGGCTGTTCGACGGCGGGTTCGTCTTCGGCATGGTCGCCCAGCACGAGCAGCAGCACGACGAGACGATGCTCGCCACCCACCAGCTCCGCCGCGGCCCCGCGGTACTGGCCGACCCGCCGCCCCCGGCCGCGGACCCGGCCGGGCTGCCCGCCGAAGTGCTGGTCCCCGAGGGCCCGTCCACCATGGGCACGGACGACGACCCCTGGGCGCTGGACAACGAGCGGCCCGCGCACCGGCTGCGGCTGCCCGCCTTCTGGCTGGACTCCGCCCCCGTCACCTGCGGCGCCTACCGGCAGTTCGTCGAGGACGGCGGCTACCGGGACGCACGCTGGTGGCATCCCGACGGCTGGGCGCAGGTCCAGCGGACCGGCATGCAGGCGCCGCTCTTCTGGCGGCAGGAGGGCGGAGGCTGGCTGCGGCGCCGCTTCGGGCGGGTCGAGCCGGTGCCCGACGGGCAACCGGTGCTGCACGTCTCCTGGTACGAGGCCGACGCCTACGCCCGCTGGGCCGGGCGGCGGCTGCCCACCGAGGCGGAGTGGGAGAAGGCCGCCCGCCACGACCCGGCCACCGGCCGCGACCTGCGCTACCCGTGGGGCGACGCCGAGCCGGGCGCTGAGCACGCGAACCTCGGCCAGCGCCACCTGCAACCCGCACCGGCCGGCGCCTACCCGGCGGGCCGCGCGCCCTGCGGCGCGGGGCAGCTGCTCGGTGACGTCTGGGAGTGGACGTCCTCCGACTTCGCGCCCTACCCGGGGTTCGAGTCCTTCCCCTACCGGGAGTACTCGCAGGTGTTCTTCGGCGCCGGTTCCGGCCCGGAGGGCTACAAGGTGCTGCGCGGCGGCTCGTTCGGCACCGACCCCGTCGCCTGCCGGGCCACGTTCCGCAACTGGGACCACCCGGTCCGGCGCCAGATCTTCGCCGGGTTCCGCACCTGCCGTTCCGCAGGGGCCGCCTGATGTGCCGCCACCTCGCCTACCTCGGTCCGCCGGTGGCGCTGGCCGACGTGGTCACCGGCCCGGCCGGCGGGCTCTACGAGCAGTCCTGGGCGCCGCGCAGGCAGCGGTACGGCACAGTCAACGCGGACGGCTTCGGCATCGGCTGGTACCCCCGCCCCGATCCCGCCGCACGCCCCGATCCCGCCGCCCGCCCCGACCCCGCCGCACGCCCCGACCCCGCCACCGATCCCGACCCCGCCACCGATCCCGACCCCGCCACCGGTCCCTCCGCACGCCCGTCCGGGCACCCTGCCCACCGTGGGGACCACCGCGCCGCCGGCCGTCCGGCCCGCTACCGGCGGGCGGTCCCGATCTGGGCCGACGCCAACCTGCCCGACCTGGCCCGCGCCCTGCGGAGCACCGCGGTGCTGGCCGCGGTCCGCGACGCCACGCCCGGCACCAGCCAGGACGAGGCCGCAGCCGCACCCTTCGCCGGGGACCGCTGGCTGTTCAGCCACAACGGCGCGATACCCGACTGGGAGCGGCTGCCCGCCGACCTGGGTCTCACCGTGGACCCGGCCGAACTGCTCGGCCTGGAGGCCCGATGCGACTCGGCGCTGCTGTGGGCGCTGGTGCTGAGGGACCTGCGTGCGGGCGAGCCGGCCGGGGACGTGCTCGCAGGTCTCACCCGGCGGATCTCCGCCGTGCGCCCCGGCGCCCGGCTGAACCTGCTGCTCACCGACGGCGCCACCGTCACCGCCACCCGCTGCGGCGACACACTCTGGTACCGCGCCCCCACCACCGCCGGGCACGTGCCCGGCACCCCGACGCGGCTTCCGGCCGGCTCGTTGCCGGACCCCCGCGGGGGCACCGCGTCCGGAGGAGTGCTCGTCGCCTCCGAACCGGACACCGGGCCAGGCTGGCAGGAAGTGCCCGACGGCTCCCTGCTGACCGCCACCCCCACCGCCGTACGCACGCTCGCGCTGGCGCCGGCCCGCGCAGCCGTCGAGAGGACCCGCCCCGCATGACCGCACACTTCACCCTCGACCACCGGCTGCCGCCCGGCCACTTCGCGGACGCGCTGCGCTCAGACGTGCTGAAGGGGCTCACCGCCCGGCCCAGGACACTGCCGCCCAAGTGGTTCTACGACGGGCGCGGCAGTGCGCTCTTCGAGGAGATCACCACGCTGCCCGAGTACTACCCGACCCGTGCCGAGCAGCAGATCCTCCAGGACCGGGCGGCGGAGATCGCCGACACCGCGGGACGGGTGCGGACCCTGGCCGAGCTGGGCTCCGGCTCCTCCCGCAAGACCCGGCTGCTGCTGGACGCGCTGCGCCAGCGGTCCGGCCTGGAGTGCTACGCGCCGCTGGACGTCAGCGAGGACGCACTCGCCGAGGCCGGGGCGTCGCTCGTCGCCGACTACCCGGACCTGCGCGTCGCGGCGGCCGTCACCGACTACGAGACGGACCTGACGCTGCCCGCCGACGGGCCGGTGCTGGTGGCGTTCCTCGGCGGCACCCTGGGCAACCTGGACGCCGGCGCCCGGCGCTCCTTCTACGGCGCGCTTCGGGGGCAGCTCGGCGCGGACGACGCCGTGCTGCTGGGCGTGGACCTGGTGAAGCCGCCCGAGGTGCTGGTGCCGGCCTACGACGACTCGCAGGGCGTGACGGCGGAGTTCAACAAGAACGTGCTGCGGGTGCTCAACCGGGAACTCGGCGCCGACTTCGACCCGGACGCGTTCACCCATGTGGCGCTGTGGAACGAGGCCGAGTCCCGCATCGAGATGCGGCTGCGGTCCCGGGCGCGCCAGTCGGTGCGGCTGCCCGCCCTGGACCTCGACGTGGAGTTCGAGCGCGGTGAGGAGCTGCGGACCGAGATCTCGGTGAAGTTCCGCGAGGCCGAACTCACCGCCGAACTCGCCGGGTCGGGCTTCGCCGTCTCGCACTGGTGGACGGACCGGGCCGACCGGTTCGCGGTGCTGCTGGCCCGTCCCGTCTGACCCGCTGCCAGGACCCGGCCGGACCTCACCCGTTCGGCCGGGTCCCGGCGGGTGCGGGACCGGGGCCGGGACCGGGGGAGGGACCGCGCCCGGACCGGGGCTCGTCCCATCGGCCGTCACCCGAACGGGTGCACGCGGCCGTTCGTCGCCCGAATGGCCCAGTTCAGGGCGACATGGCGCGCGTACCACCCGAATCTGGGATCAACAGGTACACCCGGGTCGGGGAGCGGGGCTTACCACGGCAGAGGTGGGAACCCGCTCGTAGGAGGTGCCGCATGCCGCAGGTACAGGTCTATGTGTCCGTTCCCCTGCCCGTCGACGAGGTGTTCTGGTTCCTCGCCGACGGGGCTAACCTTCCGCGCTGGCACTCCGGGGTGATGGAGATCCGCCCGGAGGATCCGGGCGGTCCGGTGTGGGGCGAGGGATGCACCTACCAGTACCGCTTCCCCGGACGGCACCGCGACTTCCGGCTGGCGTGCTGCGCCTACGAGCCCGGCAACCGGGTGGGTTTTGTCGGGGAGCGCATGTGGACCCCGCTGGGCACGCAGCTGCCGCGCTACGACTTCCGGGTGTGGCCGCAGGGCCGCGGCTGCCGGGTCGGCCTCCAGGTCACCAGCCACCTCGCCGGCGGCATGCTCGCGCTGTGGCCGGTGGTCGCCATGGGCTGGCGCCGCGACCTGCCCGAGGACGCCCAGCGGCTGCACGACGTGCTCACCGGCACGGAGGAGACCGCCGAGATCGGCTTCGAGCCCGGCTTCGCCTGCATCGAGGCCATCACCCCGCGCCCCCGCGCCCAGCACCGCCGCCCCACCCGCCGCTTCCGCCTCCCCGCCACCCACGTCTGACCGGCCACCTGGCCGACCTCCCGCCCGCACCCCGCACCGACGGGGGAGGGCCGGTCGGGCCCTGACGGGGACCACCGGCCCCTGCCGGTCGGACCCTCCGCCTCGCACGCTGGAATTGTCAGCGACCCGACGACGCGGAGGCCCTGCGATGGCCCGCTACATCCTCGACTTCTCCGAGGGAACCAAGGACATGGCGGCCCTGCTCGGCGGGAAGGGCGCCAACCTCGCCGAGATGACGCGCATGGGACTGCCCGTGCCGCCCGGCTTCACCGTCACCACCGAGGCCTGCCGGGCCTACCTGGAGTCCGGCACGGAGCCGGAGGAGCTGGCCGGGGAGCTGGCCGACCGGCTCGCCGCGCTGGAGGACGCGGCCGGGCGCCGCCTCGGCGACGCCGACGACCCGCTGCTGCTCTCGGTACGGTCCGGGGCGCGCTTCTCCATGCCCGGCATGATGGAGACGGTGCTCGACATCGGGCTCAACGACACCACGGTGACCGCGCTGGCCAGGCACTCCGGCGACACCTGGTTCGCGTACGACTGCTACCGGCGGCTGCTCCAGATGTTCGGCGCCACCGTGCTCGGCATCGACGCCCAGGAGTTCGCCCGGGTCCGGGAGACCGAGCACGACCCCGAGGCACAGGTCACCGCGTTCAAGCGGCTGATCCGCGAGCACAGCGGTGCCGACTTCCCGCAGGACCCGGCGGAACAGCTCCGGCGGGCCGTGCACGCCGTCTTCGGCTCGTGGAACGGCGAGCGCGCCCGGGTCTACCGCAGGCGCGAGCACATCCCCGACGATCTGGGCACCGCGGTCAACGTGCAGATGATGGTCTTCGGCAACCTCGGTGCAGACTCCGGCAGCGGGGTGGCCTTCACCCGCGACCCGGCCACCGGCCGGCCCGGCGTGTACGGCGACTACCTGCCGTCCGCGCAGGGCGAGGACGTCGTCTCCGGCAGCCACAACGCGCTACCGGTGCGGGAGCTGGAACGGCTCGACCCGGCCGCCTGGGACCGGCTGCGGTCCTGCCTGGAACTGCTGGAGGACCGCTACCGCGACCTCTGCGACGTGGAGTTCACCGTCGAGCGCGGCACCTTGTGGATGCTCCAGACCCGGGTCGGCAAGCGCACCCCGGAGGCCGCGTTCCGCATCGCCGGGCAACTGGTCGACGAGGGCCGCGTCAGTGAGGACGAGGCCCTGGGCAGGCTGAGCGGCGCCGCGCTGGGCCGGCTGATGTTCCCGCGCTTCACCCACGAGGGCACCGCCCCGGTGCTGGCGCGCGGCGTGCCCGCCTCGCCCGGCGCAGCGGTCGGCGCCGTGGTCTTCGACTCGGCGACCGCGGTGCGCCGCGCGGCCGGCGGCGAGGCCGTCGTCCTGGTCCGGCAGGAGACCAACCCCGACGACCTGCCCGGCATGATCGCCGCACGGGCGGTGCTGACCAGCCGCGGCGGCAAGACCAGCCACGCCGCGGTCGTGGCCCGCGGCATGGGCCGGGTCTGCGTCTGCGGGGCCGAGTCGCTGAGGGTGGACGAGGACGCGCGCCGCTTCACCACCTTCGACGGGACCGTGGTGGAGGAGGGCACGGTGGTCTCCGTGGACGGCACCGCCGGCACCGTGCACCTGGGAGCCCTGCCGCTCACCGACTCCCCGCTCGTCCGCTCCTTCGACGCACCCCGAGCGGCTGCCGAAGCCGGGACCGCCGACGCCCGGACTGCCGCCCCCGACACCGGCACCGGTACGGACTCCGGCAGCGACACGGACGCCGACGCGGAGGCGCTGACCGTTCGGTCCGTGCACCGCTTGCTGGGCCGGGCGGACGCAGTGCGCCGGCTGGAGGTCCGCGCCAACGCCGACACCCCCGAGGACGCGGCGCTGGCCCGCCGGTTCGGCGCCCAGGGCATCGGGCTGTGCCGGACCGAGCACATGTTCCTCGGCGAACGCCGCCAACTCGTCGAGGCACTGCTGACGGCTTCCGACGACAACGCCCGCAAGACGGCGCTGGAGGCCCTGCTGCCTCCGCAGCGGGCCGACTTCACCGGCATTCTCGAAGCGATGGACGGCCTTCCCGTCACCATCCGGCTGCTCGACCCGCCGCTGCACGAGTTCCTGCCCGGCCGTTCGGTCGAGCAGAACCCGATGCTGGGCCTGCGCGGGGTCCGCCTGGGCCTGACCGTGCCGGGCCTGATGGCCCTCCAGGCCAGGGCCATCGCGGAGGCCGTGGCGGAGCGCCGCCGGGCGGGCGGTGACCCGCGTGCGGAGATCATGATCCCGCTGGTCGCGACCGTGCGGGAGTTCACCCTGGCCCGCGCGGAGGTGGAGCGGGTGCTCGCGGAGGTGACCGCGAGCACCGGCATCGACGTGAGCTGCCCCGTCGGGACCATGATCGAACTGCCGCGCGCCGCTCTCACCGCCGGGCGGATCGCCGCGGAGGCCGACTTCTTCTCCTTCGGCACGAACGACCTGACGCAGACCACCTGGGGCTTCTCCCGGGACGACGCGGAGAGCTCCTTCCTGCCGGAGTACCTGGCGCAGAACGTGCTTGCCGTGTCCCCGTTCGAGACCGTCGACGAGGAGGGCGTGGGCCGCCTGATCGGCCTGGCCGTCACGGAGGGACGCGAAGCCAGGCCCGGCCTGGAGACCGGCGTCTGCGGTGAGCACGGCGGCGACCCCGAGTCGGTGCACGTCTTCCACCGCCTCGGCCTGGACTACGTGTCCTGCTCGCCGTACCGGGTGCCGGTCGCCCGACTGGAGGCCGGCCGGGCCGCCCTGGCTGGGCCGGCGCGGGCGGAGGTGGGGACATGAACGGGCACGGCATGAACGGGCAGGGCGTGAGCGGGCCCGGCACGAGCGGGCAGGGCGTGAACACCCGCAGACTGGTCGGCTGGCGGTGGCGGCGCAACCCGCTGCGGCGCCCCTCCGACGTCCTGGAGGCGTGGGTGGCGCTGCTGACGGCCGTGCTGCTGGTCGTGGGCACGGCCACGGCGGCGGTGATGATGTTCCTGTCGGTCACCCAGCAGCTCGCCGCGCAGCGCTACGAGCACCGCCCGGTCGCCGCGGTGCTGCTGGAGCCCTCCGACCCGGCGGTCGCGCCGCCCTCCGAGGGCGGCGGTCCCGGCGCCCGGGTGCACGCCGAGGTGCGGTGGACGGACGGCAGCGGGGTGCCGCGCACCGCGCGCACCCTGGTGGAGCCCGGACGGCCCGCAGGCAGCCACGTCACGCTGTGGGTCGACGGCGGCGACCGGTTCGTACCGGAGCCGCCGAGCCCGGGGGAGGCTGTCGGGCAGGGCGCGATGACGGCGGTGCTGGCCGCCTCCCTGGTGGGTGCCGCGGTGGTGGCGCTGCGGCACGGCGCGGTCGCGCTCATCGACCGGCGGCGGGCGCGGCAGTGGGAGTTCGAGTGGGCCGAGCTGGGCCCGTGGTGGCAGGAGGGCGCCACGGGCAGGGGTCCGGCGCCCGGCCCGCCGGGACCGGCGGACACACCGCCGCCCGGACCTGCCGCGTCCCCCGGCTCGGCGTCCCCCGGCGCGGTCGCCCCCGGCGGCCCGGACGGACCGCCGCCGGGCCCGTCCGGCCGGTAGAGCCGTGCCTCCGGGGCCGTCCCTGCCCGTACCGACAGCCCGCCCGGGGTGACGCGCGGCCGGGCGTTCCATCGCTGGGTGTTCCGGCGCTGGGTGTTCCGGTGTCCGGCACTCCCGCAACGGGCTGCGCGATCACGCCGGTTGGCCTCCGGCAGGGCCAACCGGCTACAGAGAGAGGGACGTTCGGCGGACGGGCAGGGCCTGTTGTGCCCCTGCTCGGTGTTCCCCGTGCGCGGGATCGTGTACATGCCGAACCGGACGACCGGGCGGCGGGCATCCACGGAGGGAACGCTCATGACGCTGCACCGGCAACAGAACCCGACCGCACCCACCACCACCGGCCTCGCGGAGACGCCGACCGCTGCCGGGAGGGCCCTGGCGGCGCTCCGCCTCCTGATGGGCTTCCTGTTCCTCTGGGCGTTCTTCGACAAGGTCTTCGGCTGGGGCTACGCCACCACGTCCGAGCGGGCCTGGATCAACGGGGGGTCACCCACGCAGGGTTACCTGGGCCAGGTCAAGGTCGGCCCCCTGGAGTCCACGTTCCACTCCTGGGCCGGCACCGCCTGGGCGGACTGGCTGTTCATGCTGGGCCTGCTCGCGATCGGCACCGCGCTGGTCGCCGGGGTCGCCCTGCGGCTCGCCGCCGCCTCGGGCACGCTGATGATGGCGCTGATGTGGGTGGCGGAGTGGCCGCCGGCCCGCGAGCTGTCCGACGGCACCCCGAGCATGTCGGTCAACCCGCTCGTGGAGTACCACGTGATCTACGCGGCGGTCCTGGTCGTGCTGGCGCTGACCGCCGCGGGCGGGGTCTGGGGACTGGGCCGCGCCTGGGCCCGGCTGCCGCTCGTCGCCCGCACCCCCTGGCTGCGGTGACCCGCTCCGCGGCGACCCGCACCCGCACCGGCCGACCGGCCCCTGGAAGGGCCGGTCGGCCCCTGCTGCCGGCGGCTCCGGCGGACGAACCTGGACGGACAGCCGGGCGGACCGCGTGCCGCTCCGGTGGGGCCGGCGAGGTGCCGGGCCACGGAAGGCGGCGCGACAGCCGCCGCCCCGTCCGTCGGAGGACAGCATGGCGCACGTCGGTCCGGACCCCGCCGCGCAGTTGCCGCGGGCGGACCGCGGCGCCACGGCACCGGTGCCCGCCCGGCTACGCGCCCGGACACCCGGGCTGCGGGTGGCGGGCGGCTCGGTGACCGTGCTCGACCCGGTCACCGGTGGGCGGCCCGGCCGCTCCGTCGCCACCGCCGTCTTCACCGCCGCCGTCTCCGACCCGACCCGGCCCGGTGCGGCCGTCTGGGCCGACCCGGTCGCCCGCCACCTGTCCCGGGTGCGCGGCTGACCCCGCGCCCGCACGGGGACGACCCGGCCCGCGCGGGTACCCGGCGGGCCACCGCCGCGCGCCGCGACCGCGGCCCGCCGAGAGGAGTAAACGTGGTGGGAGCGACACCGGCCGACCCGCGATCGACCGGCGAGGACACCGCCGTCCCGGGCGCGCGACTGCGCACGGTACGGGCGGTGGTGTTCGACACCGACGGCGTCATCACCGACTCCGCCCGGCTGCACGCCGCCGCCTGGAAGCAGGCGTTCGACCACTTCCTGCGGGAGCAGGCCGACCGGGCCGACCACCCCGCCGCCCACCCCGGCAGGGGAGGCGCCGACCACCCCGCCCGGAGGGAGCCCGCCCAGGACGGACGGGACGCCTTCCGTCCGTTCGACGTCCGGGCCGACTACCTGCGGTACGTCGACGGCAAGTCCCGCCTGGACGGCGCCGCGGACTTCCTGGCCTCCCGAGGGCTTCACCTGCCGCCGGAGACCGTGGCTGCCGTGGCCGGGGCCAAGGACCGCCTGTTCACCGCGGCGCTGGCCGAGGGCGGCAGCCGTGCCGTACCGGCCTACCCGGGCACGGTCCGGCTGCTGCGCGCCCTGCACCGCGCCGGAGTGCCGTGCGCGGCGGTGTCCGCGTCCCGGCACGCCCGGGACCTGCTGTGCCGGGCCGATGTGCTCGACCTGCTGGTCACCGTCGTGGACGGCAACGAGGCCGCCCGCCTGGGCCTGCCCGGCAAACCCGATCCGGCGCTGTTCGAGGAGGCCGCCCGACGGCTCGGTTCGCCGGCCCGGGAGACCGCGGTCGTCGAGGACGCGCTGGCCGGGGTCGAGGCAGGCCGGCGCGGCGGCTTCGGTTTGGTGGTCGGCGTGTACCGCGCTGACCGCGACCCCGCCCACCCGGCCGACCCCGCCGACCCGCCCGCCGGTCCCGCCGGGGACCCCGACACCGGCGGGGGCGCCGCCGCCCTGCACGAGCACGGCGCCGACCTGGTGGTCACCGACCTCGCCGAGCTGCTGGACGAGACCGCCGGAGCCGCGCACGCCAAGAACGCGCACGCCGAAGAAGCTGACCGGCACAGGAACAGGAACGCGCACACCGAGGACGAAGGGGGACCGGCATGACCGACTGGCTGTGGGAGTACGAGGGGTACCGGCCCGAGGAGGAACGCCTGCGGGAGGCGCTGTGCACGGTCGGCAACGGCGTCTTCGCCACCAGGGGTGCCGCGCCCGAGGCCACCGCGTCCGACGCCCACTACCCGGGGACGTACGCCGCCGGGTGCTACAACCGGCTGGTCTCGGAGGTGGCGGGCCGGCAGGTGGAGAACGAGGACGCGGTCAACCTGCCCAACTGGCTTCCGCTGCGCTTCCGCACGCACTCCGACGAGCCGTGGTGGACACCCGACGCGGACGCGCCGCTGGAGTACCGCCAGACGCTCGACCTGCGGGCCGGCACGCTGTCCCGCACGATGCTGGTCCAGGACCGCGAGGGGCGTCGGCTCCGCGTCCGGCAGTGCCGGCTCGTCCACCTCGGCGACCCCCATCTGGCGGCGCTGCGCACCACGTTCACCGCCGAGGGCTGGTCCGGTTCGGTCGAGGTCGAGTCGGCACTCGACGGGGACGTGCGCAACGAGGGCGTGGCCCGGTACCGGGCGCTGGCCGGGCAGCACCTCACCGGCCTGAGCACCGGGGTGACGGCGGACGGTGACGTGTGGCTGCGCTGCCGCACCACGCAGTCGGCGATCACGGTGGCGCTGGCCGCCCGCACCCGCGTGTCGGTCGACACCGCCACCACCGGCACCGACCTCGGTGAGAGCCGCGCGTCGACCCTGCTGACCGTGCCGCTCGCCGACGGCGTGCCCGCGAGCGTCGACAAGACCGTGGCGCTGCACACCTCCAGGGACCGGGCGATCAGCGACCCGCTGCACGCCGCGAGGGACCGCGTCGCCCGCGCCGCGGAGTTCCCCGTGCTGCTCTCCTCCCACCGCCACGCGTGGGACCGGGTGTGGCGGCGGACCGAGCTGTCGGTGCCGGGGGAGGCGGGCCGCATCCTGCGGCTGCACCTGTTCCACGTGCTGCAGACGCTGTCGCCGCACACGGCCGGACTGGACGCGGGTGTGCCCGCCCGCGGTCTGCACGGCGAGGCGTACCGGGGGCACGTCTTCTGGGACGAGCTGTTCGTGCTGCCGTTCCTCAACCTGCACCTGCCGGAGGTCTCCCGGGCGCTGCTGAGCTACCGGCACCGACGGCTGCCCGCCGCCTGCCGCGCGGCGGACGACGCGGGGCGCAGGGGGGCGATGTTCCCGTGGCAGAGCGGCAGCGACGGGCGCGAGGAGACGCAGACCCTGCACCTGAACCCGCGCTCCGGCCGCTGGCTCCCCGACCACTCCCACCTCCAGCACCACGTGGGTTCCGCGGTGGCGTACAACGTGTGGCAGTACTGCCAGGCCACCGGGGACACCGACTTCCTGCACGACGAGGGCGCCGAGACGCTGCTCCAGGTCGCACGGTTCTGGGCGGACGCCGCCACCTGGGACGCGGGGGAGGGCCGCTACCGCATCAGGGGGGTGGTCGGCCCGGACGAGTACCACGAGGCGTACCCGCTCGCCGACACCCCCGGCATCGACGACAACGCCTACACCAACGTCACCGCGGCCTGGGTGCTGGCCCGCGCGCTGGAACTGATGCGCAACCTGCCCGCGCCGCGGTTGGCGGAACTGACCGAGCAGCTCGCGCTGGACACGGCGGAACGGGACCGCTGGGAGGACGTCTCGCGCAAGCTGCGGGTGCCGTTCCACGCCGGGGTGATCAGCCAGTTCGAGGGCTACGGCGAGCTGGCCGAACTCGACTGGGACGCCTACCGGGATCGCTACGGCGACATCCGCCGCATGGACCGCATCCTGGAGTCCGAGGGCGACAGCGTCAACCACTACCAGGTCTCCAAGCAGGCCGACGCCCTGATGCTCGGCTACCTCTTCTCCCCGGCCGAACTGACCGCGCTGTTCCGGCGGTTGGGCTACCCGATGGACGACGCGCTGTGGCAGCGCACGGTGGACCACTACCTGCGGCGCACCAGCCACGGCTCGACGCTCAGCGGGCTGGTGCACGCCTGGGTGCTGGCCAGGGCGCGGCGGCCGGGGGCGTGGGAGTTCGCCCAGGAGGCGCTGCGCGGCGACGTCGCGGACATCCAGGGCGGCACCACCGAGGAGGGCATCCACCTGGGCGCGATGGCCGGGACGCTGGACCTGGTGCAGCGCGGCCTGACCGGCCTGGAGGCCCGCGAGGACGCCCTGTGGCTCGACCCGGCGCCGCTGCCGGAACTTTCCGGGTTCGGCTTCTCGGTGCGCTACCGCGGCTACTGGGGTGTGCGCATCCAACTGCGGGACGGAACTCTGCACGTGGGCCTGCCGCGCTCGGCCCAGGCACCGGTCCACTTCGTCGTCCCGGGCCGCACGTTCACCGTGCCGCCGGGCGAGTCCCGCCGCGTCGAACTGTCCGAGCCCGCGCCCGCGCCGACCGAGTCCCCGGCCGAGTCCCCGGTCCGCGAAGGACGGCTGACGGACGGGCTGGCGGACTGCTGACGGCGGGTGACGGACGGGACGGGCGACCGGCGGACGGGGTGCGGTCAGTCCGAGGAGAGGGGGACGCACCACACGAGGTGGGTGCCGGTGCCGTCGTCCAGGGCGGGCTCGGCGGTGAAGGAGCCGCCGAGCAGTTCCGCGCGGCTGCGCATGTTGGTCAGCCCGCCGGTGTGCTGGTTGGCGCCGATGCCCACGCCGTCGTCGGTGAGCGTCAGCACCAGCTCGTCGGCGACGGTGACGGTCACCTCCATGCGGCGCGCCCTGGCGTGCCGCGCGGTGTTGCTCAGCGCCTCGGCCAGCACCGCCAGCAGGTGGTCCCCGGTCTCCGGCGGCACGTCGGTGTCCAGCGTGCCCTCCATGATCAGGGAGGGGGTGAAGCCGAGCGTGCGGTTCGCGCTGTTCACGGCCGCCGAGATCCGGCCGCGCAGGCCCTGGTCACCGGGGGCCGAGCCCTCGGAGCGAAGCGCGAAGATGGTGGAGCGGATGATCTTGATGGTCTCGTCGAGGTCGTCCACCGCCCGGGTGACCCGCTCGGCGGCTTCGGGGCGGTCGATGAGCCGACCCACGCTCTGGAGCGTCATGCCGGTCGCGAACAGCCGCTGGATCGCCAGGTCGTGCAGGTCGCGGGCGATCCGGTCGCGGTCCTGGAGCAGCACCAGCTGGTCCGACTCGGCCCGGTGCCGGGCCAACTCCAGCGCCAGCGCGGCCTGTGCGGCGAACACCGAGAGCAGTTCCACCTCGTTGTCGTTGAACGAGGCTCGGCCCGCGAACCGGGCCAGGCGCAGCGCGCCGGGGGCCTGCTCCTGCGGGGAGAACAGGGTCACCGCGACCGTCGGTCCGTGCGGTCGCTCCAGCCCGGGGAAGTTGTAGCCGTGGCCGGAGGACCGGATGTCCGTGGTGGTGCTGGGCTTGCCGGTGCGCGCGGCCTCGCTCGCCAGCGAGTCGTCGAACGGCACGACCAGGCCGGTGAGCCGGTCGGCCTCGGCGCCCTCCGCGACGGAGACCCGCAGCGAGCCCTGCTCGCCCGACGGCAGCAGCACACACGCCGAGTCGGCATGAGCCAGTTTGAGGGCGTGCTGGGCGATCATGCGCAGCACGGTCTGCGCGTTGGCGCCGGACAGCAGTGTGCGGGAGATCTCCCCGCTGGCCTCCAACCACTTCTCCCGCAGCCGGCTCTCGTTGTAGAGGCGGGCGTTGTCGATGGCGACACCGGCGGCCACGGACAGCGTGGTGAGCACGGCCTCGTCGTCGGCGTCGAACTGGGCGCCGCCGTGCTTCTCGGTCAGGTACAGGTTGCCGAAGACCTCGTCGCGCACCCGGATGGGCACTCCGAGGAAGGAGCGCATCGGCGGGTGGTTGTCGGGGAAGCCGTGGCTGGCCGGGTGGTCCGCGAGATCCTCAAGGCGCAGCGGCTGCGGATTGCGGATCAGCTCGCCGAGAATGCCGTGGCCGGACGGCAGCGGCCCGATCTGCCGGGCCAGGTCCTCGGAGATGCCCACCGGGAGGAACTGCGAAAGCCGCTGGTGGTCGCCGATGACACCCAGCGCGCCGTACTCGGCGTCGGTGAGCGCGACCGCCGCCTCCACGATCCGCCGCAGCACCTGGGCGAGGTCCAGCTCGCGGCCGACGCTGAGCACCGCCTCCAGCAGGCTGTGCATGCGGTCCTGCGTCGTCCGCGCTGCGTCCAGCCGGGACTGGAGCTCGTCCAGCAACTGGTCGAGCCTCAACTGCGGAAGACCCGGCCGCGAGGTCAGCCCATGGCCACCGGTCTCATCGGGCATCGGACCTCCGGAGTGTCGCCCTGTGACCTCAGCCTAGAGGAACCACCGCCACCGGACAGTGCGCGCGGTGCAGTATGGCGTGATGCACCGAGGACAGGCCGATACCTTTGCGTCCCTTCCGCCCCTCGGCCCCCACCACCAGCAACTCCGCGCCGTAGGAGGCGTCCAGTAGCGCCGTCTTGGCGGGCCCTTCGACGTGCCGGTGCTCCACCTGCACCCCGGGGTGTGAGCGCGGCGCCTCCGCCAGCACCTGCGTCGCGGTCCGCCGCGCCGGGGTCGGCTGCTCGCCGCACGGGGCGCCGGTGCCTTCCGCGGGCGGCGCGTCCGGCCGCCCGGCCCGGACCGCCAGCACCTCCCCGCCCAGCCGCTCGGCCTCGTCCAGCGCGAAGACCGCCGCCCCTGCGTCCGTGCGGTCGGCCACGCCGAGCACCACGCGGGGCCGGCTGCCGTAGCTGACGCCCACCCGGCCGCGCATCACCACCACCGGGCAGCGCGCCTGGGCGGCGACGCCGGAGCCGACCGACCCCAGCAGCAGGGAGGCGAGCGTGCCGCGCCTGCGTGAGCCGAGTACCAGCAGCGAGGCGTTCCGGGCGGCGTGCAGCAGACCGGACACGGTGGGTTCGGCGAGCAGTTCGGTGGCCACGGACACGGCCGGGGCCCGCTGCCCGGCCCGTCCGGTCGCGTCCACCAGCATGGACCGCTTGCGCAGCCGTTCCGCCGGGGAGCGGTCGTCGCCCTGGTGGCGGTCCCACAGGAAGGCGTGCGCTATGACCAGCGGCACCGTGTCGTGCTGCGCCCGGTCGGCCGCCCAGTCCACCGCGGTGAGAGCCGTCGGCGAACCGTCCACCCCCACCACCACTGGTCCGCGTCGCTGCATGTCGGTCCGCCTCCCGCCCGCCCCGGTCCGGTCCGTCCGGCACCAGGCCCCCCAGCCTGGTCCGTCGGGCCGTCGCCCGTGCAGGGTCAGCCGGTACCCGCAGAAGGGCCGAACGGCCCCATGCGCAGAAGCCGTCCGTCCCTCACTCTGGGTGTCGAGGAAAGCACGGACTGCGGCACTCGTGGGGGGTGACCCGGTCTCCGTGCGGCGGCCCGCCCGGCCACCTCACCGGCAGGTGCGGCACGTCCGACCGAGCGGCTCACGGACGTCACCGACCGTCCCGACCACCGGTGCAGAGGTGGGTACCCGGCCGGGCCGCCCCACCCTCGGGCACCCGGGCCGCCGACGCGGCCCGGGTGCCGTTCCCGTGCCGCGCGTCTTCCCGTGCCACGCGTCCCGCCCGCCCGCGCGCGTTCCCTGTGCCCGATACGTCCCGTCAGCCCCGTCCCCGCCCCCGTCCGCCGGGGAATGGCCGACGCGCGGTGAGGTACCCGGTCCCGGAACGCGGGGTCCCGGAACGCGGGGTCCGGGGTCCCGGTGGCGGAGGGCCGGTCTGCCCACCGGTAGGGCCCATCCGGCCCCTGCGGCTCCGCGGCGCCGTGGCGGACCGTGGAGGTGTCAGCAGCGGACCGCAGGGCTCGCGGCGGACGCCGAGCACGACCGGAACGGTCCACCACCGCACCGGCGACACCGCCCAGGCAACCGGGAGATCGCGATGACACCCCCCGTGTCCACCTCAGCCCGCTCGCAGGCAGCGCCTCAGGCCGCCTACGCGCTGCTGGCCGACGGCACCACCGTGCAGCTCAGGGAGGCGCGTCCGGCCGACCGGGCCGCGGTGCTGCGGATGTACGAGGGCATGACCGCACAGCACCTGCGCTACCGCTTCTTCGGCAGCGGGCGCCGGGTCACCGAGCGGTCCGCGGAACGCATCTGTGCGGCCGGCCGGCGCGGTGAGCGCGCGCTGCTGGCGCTGGTCGGCGACGAGGTGCTGGGCTCCGCCGAGTTCCACCGCGACCCGGACCACCCCGACACCGCCGACATGGCCATCGCCGTGGCCGACGCCTGGCACCACCGCGGGGTGGGCACCCTGCTGCTGGAGCACCTGGCGCACCTGGCCCGCAACGACGGCCTGCGGGCCTTCACCGCCGACGCGCTCGCCGAGAACACCGCCCTGCTGGAACTGGTCGCCGACATCGGCCTGCACACCACCCGCACCCTGGACGGCACCGAGGTGCGCTGCCTCATCTCGCTCGACCCGGACGAGAACTACCTGACGGCGGTCGACAGCCGCGCCAGGCACGCCGACACGGCCAGCCTGGAACCGCTGCTGCGGCCCCGCTCGGTGGCCGTGGTCGGGGTGGGACGCAGTCCGGACTCCGTGGGCCGCGCCCTGCTGCACAACCTGGTCGAGCACGGGTTCACCGGTTCGCTCCAGGCCGTCAGCCGCCACCTGGCGACCGTCGGCGACGTGCCGGTGCGCGCCTCCGTCGAGGAGCTGCCCGAGGCGCCCGACCTGGCGGTGCTGGCCGTGCCGGCCCACTCGCTGGCCGAAGTGGCCGAGCAGTGCGGACGGTTGGGCGTGCGGGCGCTGCTGGCGGTGTCGGCCGGCCTGGACGACACCGAGGGCGCCGCGCTGCTGAACGCCTGCCGCACACACGGCATGCGGCTCGTCGGCCCCAACTGCCTGGGGCTGGCCAACACCGAGGACGGCCTCTCGCTCGACGCGACCTTCGCCGCGTCCGCGCCGGCCGCCGGGACCGCCGGGGTCGCCGTGCAGTCCGGCGGGGTGGGCATCGCGCTGCTGGACGCGCTGTCCCGGCTGGGCATCGGCGTCTCCACCTTCGTCTCGCTCGGTGACAAGTACGACGTCAGCGGCAACGACCTGCTCCAGTGGTGGGAGGGCGACGGGCGCACCGACATGGCGCTGCTGCACCTGGAGTCGTTCGGCAACCCGCGGGCGTTCTCCCGCACCGCCCGCCGCCTCGCCCGGCACATGCCGGTGCTGACCGTCGACGCGGGCCGGTCCGAGGCCGGCCGCCGGGCCGCCGCCACCCACACCGCGGCGATGGCCACCCCGACCGTCACCAGGCAGGCGCTGTTCACCCAGGCGGGTGTGATCGCGGCCCGCTCGCTCGCCGAACTCACCGCGACGGCAGCCCTGCTGCACTCGCAGCCGCTGCCCGCCGGCTTCCGCGTCGCGGTCGTCTCCAACGCGGGCGGCGCCGCCGTACTCGCCGCCGACGCGCTCGTGGAAGCCGGACTGACCGTGCCCGAACTTCCCGCGCCGCTCATCGGCGAGCTGGCCCGGGTGCTGCCCGGTGGCGCGAGCGCCACCAACCCCGTGGACGCCACCGCGGCCGTCACGGCCGGACAACTCGACCGCTGCCTGCGCCTGCTGGACCGGCACGGCGCGGTCGACGCGGTCCTGGTCGCGCTGGTGCCCACCGCTGTCCCCGCGGCGGCCGGAAACCATCCGACGAAGGTCCTGGTTCCCCCGGCCGGGCACCGGAGCCGTCCGGTCGTCGCGGTACTGCCCGGCCAGGAGGCCACCGTGCGCATGCTGCGCACCCCCGGCACTCCGGGAGACGCCGCCTCCGGGAGCGACGCCCCCGGAGCCACCGGCGACCGGGCGGTGCCCGCCTACGCCGACCCGACCACTGCCGCCGCCGCCCTGGCCCACGCCGCCGGCTACGGCCGCTGGCGGGCCCGGCCCGCAGGCACCGTGCCGGAGTTGGAGGGCACCGACCCTGCCACCGCCACGGCCCTCGTCGAGGAGTACCTCGACCGGCACCCGCAGGGCGGCTGGGCCGACCCGAAGCTGTGCGGCGCCCTGCTCGACGCCTACGGCATCGCGCAGCCGCCGTGGGCGTGGGCCACCGACGAGGAGGAGGCCGCCGCCGCGGCCCGCGCGCTGGGCGGCCGGATCGCGCTCAAGGCGTCCTGGCCGGGCCTGGTCCACAAGTCCGACGTCGGGGCCGTCCGGCTCGACCTGGACGGCCCCGAGCAGGTCAGTGAGGCGTTCCGCGACCTGCGCGGCACCTTCGGCGACGTGCTCGCCGGGGCGGTCGTGCAGCCGATGGCGCCGCGCGGCACCGAACTGGTGGCCGGAGTCGTGCAGGACGAGGTGTTCGGCCCGCTGGTCCTCTTCGGACTCGGCGGCACCGTCACCGAACTGCTCGCCGACCACGCCGCCCGCCTCGCCCCGCTCACCGACCGGGACGTGCACGATCTGATCACGTCCCCGCGCTGCGCACCGCTGCTCTTCGGCTACCGCAGCGGACGCACCGCCCAACTGCCAGCTCTGGAGGGCCTGCTGCACCGGCTCTCCGCGATGGCCTGCGACCTGCCGCAACTCGCCGAGGCCGAGTTCAACCCTGTGCTCGCCGGGCCCACGACCACCATGCCGCTCGACGTGAGAATCCGGCTGCTCCCGCGTGCCGCGCACGATCCGTATCTGCGCCGGCTCCGCGAGCGCCCCCACCCTGGAGGAGAACGATGACCGACTTCGCTCACACCACGCCCCTGTCCCCTCGTGTCCTGGTCGGCTTCGACGTCTCCGAGCACTCCGCCGCTGCCCTGGAGCGGGCCGCCGAGGAAGCCGTCCTGCGGGACGCGCCGCTGGAGATCCTCTGCGGCTGGCCCTGGGAGCTGCTGCCCCCGGAGGAGGGCGACCACTCCGGCACCACCCTCCACGACCGGTCCCGCCACCTGGTGGAACACGCCGGTGACAAGCTGCGCGAGCGGCACCCGCAGCTGCGGGTCATCCCGTCCATGACGTCCAAGGCCGCGGCCGAGGCGCTGGTGCACGGCAGCGAGGGCGCGGTGCTCACCGTCGTCGGCAGCCGCGGCCACGGGGGCTTCGTCGGGCTGCTGCTCGGCTCGGTGAGCCTGCGCGTCGCCGCACACACCGCCGGCCCGCTGATGGTGGTCCGCGGCGACGGCCGCCGCGACCACAACCGGGTGCTGCTCGGGGTGGACGGGGACACCGACCCCGCCGCGATCGAGTTCGCCTTCGAGGAGGCCAAGCGGCACGGCGTGGAACTGCACGTGGTACACGCCTTCGACTTCTCGCCCAACCCGGAGGACGTCCAGCACGAGGCGGCGGCCCAGACGATCGCGCAGTTCGCCGTCGCGCAGACGGCCGAGAAGTACCCGGACGTGCGGTACCGCACCGAGACGGTGCAGGGCCCTCCCGGCCGGGAGCTGGTGAAGGCGTCGAAGGAGGCCGACGTGATCGTGGTCGGCGGCCACCACCGCAAGCACCGGCTCGGCATGCAGCTCGGCCCGGTCCTGCACGCCGTGCTGCACCACTCGCACTGCCCGGTCGTCCTGGTTCCCGTCCGGCACTGACCCGTCCGGCACTGCCCCGTCCGGCACTGACCCGACCGTCCGCGGCCCGGAAAGCGGCGGAGCAGGAAAGACGAAGGAGGAGAAGATGAAGCACCGCCTGATCGCCAGTGTCATGACCCGCGACGTGGTCGCGGTCGAGCGGGGGACCCCACTGAAGGAGGCAGCCGATCTGCTTGCCAGGCACCGGGTCAGCGGTCTGCCGGTGGTGGACGAGGACGAGCAGGTGCTCGGCGTCGTGTCGCTGACCGACCTGACCCTGCGCCAGGCCGGTCAGGGCATCGACCCGCCGGCCGGCTGGGTGGCCCGCCTCAGCCGCGGCGCCCGGCGCGACCACGCGCTCCGCGCGAAGGCCGGCGCCCGCACCGCGGGTGAGCTGATGTCGAGCCCGGCGGTCACCGTCGGGCCCCGGCAGACGGTGGTGGACGCCGCCCGACTGATGGCCGCGCACAACGTCGAGCGCCTTCCGGTGATCGACGAGGAGGGGCGGCTGACGGGCATCGTGACCCGCCGCGACCTGCTCGGGGTCTTCCTGCGGTCCGACGAGGAGATCCGCCGCGAGGTCATCGACGAGGTCCTGGTGCGGGCGCTGTGGCTGCCGCCGCAGTACCTGCGGGTGGACGTCAGGGAGGGCGTCGTCACGCTCACCGGCAAGCTGCCCCGGCGCAGCGAGATCCGGATCGCCGAGCGCCTCACCGAGCGCGTCGACGGAGTGGCCGGGGTGATCGCCGAACTCGGTTACGAGGAGGACGACTCGCACCTCCAGCCCACCGAGCGCGCCCTGCACGGCATCGCCGAGGAATGGATGAGGAAGCTGTGAGGAGGGAACTGCGATGCGCACCATGAAGGGCTTCTTCGGGTCGCTGCCGCCGGGTCACCGCGACCGGCTGCGGGCCCTGGGCCGGGACGTGACGTTCGAGGCCGGCACGCGGATCTTCGACGAGGGCCGCCGGGCGGACCGCTTCTGGGTGGTCCACTCCGGCTCGGTCGCGCTGGACATGCACGTGCCCGGCCGGCAGCCGGTCGTCGTGGAGACCATCGGCCACGGCGAACTGCTCGGCTGGTCCTGGCTGTTCGACCCCTTCTCCTGGCACCTGGGCGCCGAGGCGGTGAGCCCTGTGCGGGCCCACGAGTACGACGCCGAGGCCGTCCGGCTGCTGTGCCGGGAGGATTCCGAACTCGGCCAGGCCCTGACGCTGGCGGTGGCCGGCGTCATCTCCCACCGCCTGCAGCGGGCCCGCAGCCGGCTGCTCGACGTGTACGGCCCCTACGCCTCCCCGAGGAGTCAGCTGTGAAGGACCGACCGCACGACCCGGCCGCCGAGCGGCTGCTGACGGACGACGGCCCCGGCCCCGCCGGCCCCGGCCCTGACGGTCCCGTTGAGGGCCGGGAGGGCGGCGTGGCGCACACCGTGTGCGACGTGATGACCAGCACGGTCATCGGCATCGGCCGCGACGCGCCGTTCAAGGAGATCGTGCGCACCCTGGAGGAGTGGCGGATCAGCGCCCTGCCGGTGCTGGAGGGCGAGAGCGTCGTCGTCGGCGTGGTGTCCGAGGCGGACCTGCTGGCCAAGGAGCAGTTCCACGACCACACGCCGTCCCGCATGGAGGAGATGCGGGTGATGCGGCAGCTGGTCAAGGCGAGCGGCGTCACGGCGGGCGAGTTGATGACCTCGCCGGCCGTCACCGTGCACGCCGACGCGCCGCTGTCGCTGGCCGCCCGCATGATGGCCGTGCACGGCGTCAAGCGGCTGCCGGTGACGGACGACCTGGGGCGGCTGGAGGGCATCGTCAGCCGCAGCGACCTGTTGAAGGTCTTCCTGCGGGAGGACGAGGACATCGCCCGGGAGGTCCGCAGCGAGGTCGTCGAGCTTCTCTTCCCCACCCGGGACATAGGCGTCACGGTGAGTGAGGGTGTGGTGACCCTGGACGGCGAGATCGGGGACACCTCGACGATCCCGGTGGCGGCCCGACTCGCCCGGGCGGTGGAGGGGGTGGTCAGCGTTGAGATGAGGCTGCACGGTGAGCACCGGCGACCCGTGCAGTTCTGACCGGCGGCGCGCGGCGCCGGATGCGCTTCGCTCGTGCGGCGGCAGGGCCGTTCGGCCCCTTTGCTGTACGAGTGACGCTGAGTGATCATTGCCCTATGAACGATGCCGCGCCGGTGACTCCCATCCGGGTCTTCCTCCTCGACGACCACGAGGTCGTGCGACGGGGGCTCTCCGACCTGCTCGACAGCGAACCCGACCTCTCCGTGGTCGGGGATGCCGGCACCGCACGCGAGGCGCTGGCCCGTGCCCCCGCCGTGCGCCCGCACGTCGCCGTGCTGGACGTGCGGCTCGGCGGCGCGGGCGAGACCGGCGACCAGGAGGGCATCGAGGTCTGCCGCGAACTGCGCGCCCGCATGCCGGAGTTGGCCTGCCTGATGCTGACCTCCTTCGACGACGACGAGGCGCTGTTCGACGCGATCATGGCGGGTGCCTCCGGGTACGTGCTGAAGCAGATCAAGGGCTCCGACCTGGTCTCGGCGATCCGGACGGTGGCGAGCGGCCAGTCGATGCTCGACCCGGGCGCCACTGCCCGCGTCATGGCCCGGCTGCGCGGACCGGAGAAGCCCGACACCCCGCCGGAGCTGGCCCGGCTCTCGCCGCGGGAGCGCGAGATCCTGGAACTCATCGGCGACGGTATGACGAACCGCCAGATCGCCGAGCGGCTCTTCCTCGCGGAGAAGACGGTGAAGAACCGCATCTCGGCGATCCTCTCCAAGCTCGGCGTGGCCCGCCGGGTGCAGGCCGCCGTCATCGCCGAGCGCATCCGCGAGCGCGACCGCTCCTGAGCCACTACCGCACCCATGCCACGACCGCACCTGACTCACTACCGCACCTGAGCACCGCCACCGGCCACGACAGGTGCGGACGGCTGCCGGGCACGCCCCCTGGGGGACGTGCCCGGCAGCCGTTCTCGCGTTGAGGGGCGTTCGGCCCGGGTGCTCAGGCGGGAGTGTTCCACTTCTGGTTGGCGGCGCCCGTGCACGTCCACAGCTGGAGGCGGGTGCCGTTGGCCGCGTTGCTGCCGGTGACGTCCGCACACTTGTCGGCCGCCGGGTTGACGATGTCCCGGGCGCCGCTCACCGCCCACTGCTGGTTGGGTCTGCCGTTGCAGTCCCACAGTTGCAGCGTGGTGCCGTTCGCCGTGCCGTTGGCGGTGGCGTCGAGGCACTTGCCCAGGGCCCGCAGGGTGCCGTCGCCGGCGCGTGTCCAGCGCTGGGCCGCGGTGCCGTTGCAGTCGTAGAGCTGCACGGGTGTGCCGTTGCCGGTGTTGGCGCCGGCGACGTCCATGCACTTGCCGGCCAGTCCGCTGATCTGCCCGGCGGCGCCCGGACCGTCGCTGGTGGTGACCCGGACGTGGTCCACGACGAGCTGCTGCGGGAACCGGGTGCTGCCGTCCGGGTCGCCCGGCCAGAACCCGCCGACGGCCAGGTTCATGATGAGGAAGAAGTCCTTGTTGAACACCCACTGGCGTCCGCCGAGGTCGGCCGGGGTGCGGGTCTGGTAGACGGTGCCGTCCACCGACCAGCTGATGCGGTCCGGCGACCAGTCGATGGCGAAGGTGTGGAAGTCGTCCGCGAACGCCCGGCCGCCCGGCAGGGTGTAGCCGGCGCCGATGCCGCCCTCACCGAAGTAGCCGGGCCCGTGCAGGGTGCCGTGCACGGTGCCGGGCTCGAAGCCGACGTTCTCCATGATGTCGATCTCGCCGGTGGCCGGCCAGCCGACGTCGCCGAAGTCGTCGCCCAGCATCCAGAACGCGGGCCACATGCCCTGGCCGCGGGGCAGCTTCATCCGGGTCTCGACGTGCCCGTACCTCGCGGTGAACCGACCGGCGGTGTTCAGCCGGGCCGAGGTGTACTCGCACCGCCCGTACCAGCACTGGTAGTTGTTCGGGTTCTCGCGCCGGGCGGTGATGACCAGCTGGCCCTGCCCGTTGAGCGCGGCGTTGCTGCTGCCCGCGGTGTAGTACTGCCGTTCGTGGTTGTTGACGTTGTCGCCGGTCTCCAGCTGCCACTTGCGGCCGTCGACGGCGGAACCGGCCGGGCCGTCGAAGGTGTCCTCGAAGGTCACCGCGGCGGGGGCGACGGGCGCGGCGTCAGCAGCGGGGGCGGGTGCGCCGTCGCTGCCGGTGCCGCCGGCGGCCGGTGAGGTGGCGGTCAGCGTCAGGGAGAGGGCGGCGGCGAGTACCGCGGAGAGCAGTGCGGAGGAGCGCAGGCGGCTTCGGCTGTGTCTGAGGGACATGCGGTACCTCACATGCGGTGGGGGCGCGGTGGGGTGACGGGCGCGGCAGACCGCGTGCCGGGCCCGGAGACAGTGGGACCCGGGCCCGGCACGGAACTGGTCCGTACCTGTGAAGCACTGCGAGTGAACCGTCTTGAAGAGAACCCGTCAAGACATGCGTTCAGACCCGGTTCGTGCCCAACTCCTGAACGGGAGACCGAGTCTGAGAGCGCGACCACCCGGCGCGTGCCGGTCGTCGCCGTGAACACGTGAACTCGGCGCGCTACCCGCGAGGGGGTGTAGCCCTCCGGGGTCACGGTCCCGAACGGCCGGGTCATGCACGTCCGGCTGTACGGGATACCGCCAGCTCAGAGCGGTGATGAGAGGGAAAGGTGAACGCAGAGTGAACAGATATCCGCATTGTCCGAGAGGTGCGTCTTGCGGTTTTTCCTCCCCGTACCCTGGATAGATGAGCATCGCTGCCGCCCCCCACCAGGCGCTCTCACAGACCGGCACCCCGTCCGCGAGTCCCGTTGACGCCCCGTCCGCAGTCCCGGCCCGGAGGCCGGGTTCCGAGGCGGGGGGTGCGGAGGACTGCGTGACCGCGCTGGCCGGCTCCCTGATGGACCGCGAGGAGGCCGAGGCGATGGCGCAGTCGCTCAAGGCCGTGGCCGATCCCACCCGCCTCCAGTTGCTGCACCTGATCAAGTCGGCGCCGGGCGGCGAGGCGTGCGTCTGCGACCTCACCGAGTGCCTGGGGCTGCGGCAACCCACCATCAGCCACCATCTCAAGATCCTGGTCGCCGCCGGCCTGCTGACGCGTGAGCGCCGCGGCACCTGGTCCTGGTTCGCCGTCGACCCCAAGGGACTTGAGGCGCTGCGCCGCATGGTCGGCTGACGGACGGTCGCTGCGCCCCGGTGCCCGTCCGTTCACCTGTTCGCTCTCACGTCACCTGTTCGCTCTTCGTCGACTCGTTCGTTCATCCGCCGGCCTGCCCCGAAGTTCCGCAGCCCGGCTCCGGTCTCCCGGAGCCGGGCCGTGACGCGTGGGTCAAACGGGGTCAAGGGGTGGCAAGTTCGACCCGTCGAGTCGGTCATATAGATACACGGCTATGGTTCCGTCGAGTGACACGACGCGTACACCGCGCGTTCACATAGGCGGGCTTCGATCCATGTGTCTGCCGGGGGTGCCTCACGGGACTCCCACCGATGCCGGCCATTCGACACCGGCCCGAGCACAAGGATCCAGTTGTGAGAGCGTTCCATGGCCGAAGCAAGACCCTCGGCGCCGCAGCCCTCACCTGCGCCGCCGTCCTCACCCTGAGCGCCTGCGGCGGCGGCGACGCCGGCACCAGCGCGGAGGGCGACGAGCTGTCCGGCAAGGTCAAGATCGACGGTTCCAGCACCGTCGCGCCGCTGACCAGCGCCGCCACCGAGTTCTACGCCGAGGACAAGGCGAACAAGGTCCAGGCCACCGTGGCCACCTCCGGCACCGGCGGCGGCTTCAAGAAGTTCTGCGTGGGCGAGACCGACATCTCCAACGCCTCCCGTGAGATCAAGGACGAGGAGATCGCCACCTGCGAAGAGAACAACATCAAGTACGAGAAGTTCGCCATCGCCAACGACGCGCTGAGCGTCGTGGTGCACAAGGACAACGACTGGGCCGAGTGCCTCAACCTTGAGCAGCTCAAGAAGATCTGGGAGCCCGACTCCAAGGTCAACAGCTGGAAGGACATCGACGACAAGTTCCCGGACGAGCCGCTGAAGCTCTTCGGTCCCGGCACCGACTCCGGCACCTTCGACTACTTCACCGAGGCGATCAACGGTGAGGAGGGCGCCTCGCGGACCGACTACAGCGGCAGCGAGGACGACAACGTCATCATCCAGGGTGTCGCCGGCTCCAAGGGCGGCATGGGCTACTTCGGCTTCTCCTACTACGAGGAGAACAAGGACAAGCTGAAGCTCGTCGACATCGACGGCGGCGACGGCTGCATCACCCCCAGCGCCGAGACGACCCAGGACGGCTCCTACGCCCCCCTCGGACGGCAGCTCTTCATCTACCCGTCCGACGCCGGCCTGAAGAAGCCGCAGGTCCTCGACTTCGTCGAGTACTACGTGGAGAACCACGCCAAGATCGCCGAGGACGCCCAGTTCATCCCGCTCAACGACGAGCAGGAGAAGGAGCTCCAGGCGTCCCTCGACAAGCTCAAGAAGGCCGCCGAGTGACCAGCTCCACCACGCGACCGCCCGCGGGGACCGGCACCCGGTCCCTGCGGCGGTCCCGCCCCCGCCACGGCGAAGCCGTCATCAAGGTCCTGCTGCTGGCCGCCGCACTGGTGTCGGTGGCCACCACGGTGGGGATCGTCATCTCGCTGATCCCCCCGGCCGTCGAGTTCTTCGGCGAGGTCGACCCGGTCGCCTTCCTCACCGGAACCGAGTGGACGCCGCTGTTCGCCGACAAGAGCTTCGGTGTGCTGCCCCTGGTGGCGGCCACCCTGATGATCACCGTCATCGCGATCGCCGTCGCGGTCCCGGTCGGTCTCGGTGCCGCCGTCTACCTCAGCGAGTACGCCAGCCGGCGCACCCGGCAGCTGCTCAAGCCGATGCTGGAGGTGCTGGCCGGCATCCCCACGGTCGTCTACGGCTTCTTCGCACTGGCCTTCATCACCCCACTGCTCCAGGACGTCATGCCAGCCGGGTGGGCGCCCGAGGTCCGCAACGGCCTCGCCGCCGGCCTCGTCATGGGCGTGATGATCGTGCCGACCATCGCCTCCCTCACCGAGGACGCCCTCTCGGCCGTCCCGCACTCCCTGCGCGACGGCGCGTTCGCGCTGGGCTCCGGCAAGCGCATCGTGTCGGTGCGCGTCGTGGTGCCCGCCGCGTTCTCCGGCATCGTGGCCGCCTGCGTCCTGGGCATCTCCCGGGCCGTCGGCGAGACGATGATCGTGCTCATCGCCGCCGGCTCGCAGCCGCAGTTCACCCTGAACCCGCTGGTCGAGATGGAGACCATGACGGCCTTCATCGCCCGGGCCGCCTCCGGTGACGTGCCGGTCGGCTCGATCGCCTACAACACCATCTTCGCGGTGGGCTCGCTGCTGTTCCTGGCGACCTTCGTGATGAACATCATCAGCATCCGGCTGGTCCGCAAGTACCGGGAGGTGTACGAATGAGCGCCCCGACCCTCACCAAGCAGTCACCTCCGGCGCCCGCCGGCCGCAGGAACCTGGCAGGGCCGCGTTTCCGGCCCGCCGAGAGCCTGTTCCGCTGGATGCTGCTGGCCTGCCTCGCCATCGGCATGGTCTTCCTGGCGGCGCTGCTCACCTACGTCATCGTCGAGGCCTGGCCGCGGCTGGACTCCCGCCTGTGGACCAACTTCCCCTCGGTGCGCAGGCCGGAGAACGCCGGCGCGCAGTCGGCCATCATGGGCACGGTCTGGGTCATCTCCTTCACCGCCCTGTTCTGCCTGCCGACCGGCATCATGGCGGCGATCTACCTGGAGGAGTACGCCGACGGGGAACGCTGGTACAACCGGCTGATCGAGCTGAACATCCAGAATCTCGCCGCGGTGCCGTCCATCATCTACGGCATCCTCGGACTGGGCCTGCTGGCGCGGCAGTTCGGCCTGGGAACAACGGTGCTGACGGCGGCGCTCACGCTGTCGCTGCTCGTGCTTCCGGTGGTCGTCATCGCCTCCCGCGAGGCCATCCGGGCCGTGCCGCAGTCCATCCGGCAGGCCTCCCTCGCGCTCGGCGCCACCAAGTGGCAGACCGTCAGCCGCCAGGTGCTGCCCGCCGCCGTACCCGGCATGGCCACCGGTTCGATCCTGGCCCTCTCCCGGGCCATCGGCGAGGCCGCCCCGGTGATCATGCTGGGCGCCGTCACCTTCGTCATGTTCAACCCCGAGGGCCTGCAGAGCTCCTACACGGTGCTCCCGGTGCAGATCTTCAACTGGATCAGTGAGTCCCGGCAGGAGTTCCACCACCTCGCCGCAGCCGCCATCCTCATGCTGCTCGCCATCCTGCTGCTGATGAACACCGCCGCCATCTGGCTCCGCAACCGCTACAGCCAGCGCTGGTGACCGCCGTGAACCAGCCCCCGAACACCACGACCACCGGCCCTGCCGCAGCTCACCAGGGAGCCTCGATGACCGACTCCGCACGCTCCGCCCCGGCCCACGAAGCGCCGCCGCGCGACGCCGCCCCCGCCGCGGAGGCCGCACCCACCCCAGAGGCCGCGCCCGCGCCGCTCGCCGAGGAGGCGCAGGGGCTGGCCGTCTCCGTCGGCGGACGCCGCCGCAGCCGCCGCGGCACCTCCCTCGACGAGCCCGTGTTCCAGGTCTCCGACCTGGACATCTGGTACGGCCAGCACCGTGCCGTGCGCGACGTGTCGCTGACCATCGGGCACCGCAACATCACCGCCATGATCGGCCCGTCCGGCTGCGGCAAGTCCACCGTGCTGCGCTGCCTCAACCGGATGAACGACCTCATCCCCGGCGCCCGCGTGGACGGCAAGGTCTCCTACCACGGCCAGGACCTCTACGGCCCCGAGGTCGACCCGATCGAGGTCCGCCGCCAGATCGGCATGGTGTTCCAGAAGCCCAACCCGTTCCCCAAGTCGATCTACGACAACGTGGCCTACGGCCCGCGCGTCAACGGCGTGAAGAGCGGCCTGGACGACATCGTCGAGGAGGCGCTGACCGGCGCCGCGCTCTGGGACGAGGTCAAGGACAAGCTGAAGAACAGCGCGCTGGCGCTGTCCGGCGGCCAGCAGCAGCGGCTGTGCATCGCCCGCACCATCGCGGTCAAGCCCGAGGTCATCCTCATGGACGAGCCGTGCTCGGCGCTCGACCCGATCGCCACGGCCAAGATCGAGGACCTGATGGACGAACTCTCCCGGGAGTACACCATCGTCATCGTCACCCACAACATGCAGCAGGCCGCCCGCGTCTCCGACTACACCGCCTTCTTCACGGCCGGCACCGACCCGTCGGACGGTCAGCGCTACGGCAACCTCGTCGAGTACGACACCACCGAGAAGATCTTCGAGAACCCGTCCGACCAGCGCACCGAGGACTACATCACCGGTCGCTTCGGCTGAGGCGCCCACCGGGGGGCAGGACGCCGCACCGCACGACGCGACCGCAGGGAAGAGGGGAAGGATGACCACCGTGACACCGGAGGCGGAGCCGCACGTCAGACCCGCCGGGCACCGCTTCGACCAGGCGGTCCGCCCGGCCCGCTCGTCCGTGCTGCTCGCCGACTCCGACGAGGCCGTCGCCGCCGAGGTGGCCGGCGGCCTCACCGGGGCCGGCATCCCCGTCACCGTCTGCCGGGACGGCGCCGAGGTGCTGCTGCGCGCCGGAATGCAGCAGCCGGCGCTGGTCCTGCTCGGCGCCCCGCTGGCCGTGGTCGACGCGGCCACGGTCACCGGCCTGCTGAACCGTATCTGCCCGTCGCCCGTGGTGGTCGGCGTCGGCGCGGAGCACGCCGCCGAGGCGGTGGCGGCGCTGTCGGCCGGCGCCACCGCGCTCGTCGCCCGCCCCTACCGGCTCGCGGAACTGCTGCCGCTGCTCCAGCCCACCGCCGCCGGCGACGGCTCCGCCGAGCGGCTGCGCGTCGGCGACATCGAACTCGACCCGGCCGGACTGCACGTGTACGTGCGCGGGCAGGCCGTCCGCCTGCCGCTGCGCGAGTTCGAACTGCTCCGCTACCTGATGCGCCACGGCAACCAGGTGGTGCCGCGCAAGCAGATACTCCAGGACCTGTGGGGCACCGAGGTCACCGACACCAACACGCTGACCGTGCACGTCAAGCGGCTCCGCGCGAAGCTCGCCGCCGTCGAGGGCAGCTGCTGCACCATCGACACCGTCCGCGGCCTCGGCTACCGCCTGGAGTGCCCCGAAGCCGCCGACCGCTGACCCTCCTGGGGGCTGACCTCATGGCGGCTGGGGCCTGGTGCCCCCAGGTTCAGGGGCGGGGCGTCTCAGGTGGCGAGCGGGTCGAGGTGGAGGGGCTGGACCCGGCCCTCCAGCAGCGCCGCCAGGCCGTTGACGGCGGCGACGGCCGGGTCGGTGGCGACCTGCACCGGCATCGTCGTCGCCTGCCGCAGACGCTCGTCGAGGCCGGGCAGCAGCGCGCTGCCGCCGGTCAGCATGATGCCCCGGTCGGCGAGGTCGGCGACCAGGTCCGGCGGGCACCGGTGCAGCACACTGCGGATCGCGTCGACCAGCATGTTGACCGGGGGCTGGAGCACCGCCCGCACGTCCTCCGGGTCGACCTGGACCGTGCGGGCCAGCCCGGTGGCGACGTCCCGCCCGAGCACCACGGTGTTGACGGGGCCGGCCAGCCCGACCGCCGCCACGTCCCGGTGCAGGGCCCGGACGGCCAGCGAGGGCAGCGTCAGCTCGTAGCGGCTGCGCAGGTGCTGGACCACCGCGTGGTCGATGGTGTCGCCGCCCACCGGGACCTTCGCGGCGGCCACGATCGCTCCCAGGGACAGCACCGCCACCTCGGTCGCCGCCGCCCCGCACGACACCACCATCGTCGCCTCGGGCCGCTCCACCGGCAGCCCGCAGCCGACGGCCGCCGCGACCAGCGTGTCCACCAACTCCACCCGGCGGGCGCCCAGTCCGGCCATCGTCTCCGCCACCGCCCGGCGGGCCAGCGGGTCGGCGTCGTGCGGTACGCAGGCGGCGGCCCGCAGCAGTGGGTTGCGCCGCCAGGACCTGCGCACCTTCTCACCCACCATGGTGCGCAGCATGCGCTGCGCCATGTGGATGTCGACCACCGTGCCGTTGGCGATCGGCCGGACCACCCGGATGTGCGCGGGCGTGCGCCCGGCCATGCGCTCGGCCGGGGACCCGACGGCGATGAGCGCCCCGGACCGCATGTTCACCGCGACGATCGACGGCTCGTCGACCACCAGCCCGGCCTGCTTGAGATACACCCGGCTCCGCGACGCCCCCAGATCGACGGCGACCGTGCATCGACGCACCTGCTCATGGCTGAAGGTCACAGTGGTACTCCCCGGAAGAGCGCGACGGACGTTCCCCTCATCGTGGGGCGGCGGCTCCCGGGCCGCCCGCCGGACTGGTCCGGACGGGCGCCCCGGGGGGCGGGGCTACACGGGCCGGTCCAGCTCCCCCGGCGTGGGGCCGGGCGTCAGCCCCGGCGCGTGGGCGGGGCAGGCGTAGAGGGTGGCTCCGGGACCGCTGGTGCTCTGCACCCACCGGACGGGGACCGGGGCGGAGGTGGGCTCGCGGCACGTGACGCAGAGCGCGACGAGCACGTCGGGAGGCGGCCCGGTCAGCCCGCCGACGTTCACGCGGGCACCCCCGCAGCGGCGAAGGCGGACCGCGTGAACGGGGCTCCGGGGTAGGTGTACGGGTAGTCGACACCGAGGGTCGCGAGCGCGGCAGCCCGCTGCCGCTCATGGACGACGCCGGGCACCACCTGCATGTCCGCGACGGCATGCGGTGTCGCCGCGAGGACGTACGGGCGGACGAGTACCACGTCCTCACCCCGCAGCGGTGCGCGCAGCGCCCGCACGTGCTCGGGGGTCGGCGTCAGCCACTGAGCGGACGTGGACGTGAGCCCACTGCGGGTGGGGGCGGGATCGGGGCTCGGCGCGGGCTCGGTGACGGGGCGTGCGCCGTGGCGCCCACGGACGGGCAGCACCATTCGCAGCACCCACACCAGGGCACGGGCGATAACATCGCGCATAAGTCGTTCAGCTCCTTGAAAGCTGTTCGGTGGAGCCCCGGCGGACCGGTCCTAAGCGGTCCGCCGGGGCGTTTTGTTGTGGTACTTCGGAGGGGCAGCGAGGCTCGGCCCGTCCGCCTCGGGAGCGGACAGCGGAAGCTGGTGTCCGGGCCGGTTTGGCCGATCTGCAAACGGTCATGGCATCCGCGCCGGATGCGGTTCTGGACCTAAGCGGTGAGGGACCGCTGGGCGACGTGCTCGACGCGCTCGGCGAAGATCCGCGCGGCGTCGGGATTGACCGTGACCAGGGCGACCATGGCGGTCAGAATGACGTCGACCAGCTCGTTCTGCACGTCCTCCCATGTGTGGCTCTCGCCTTTACGCGGGTTCGAGCGCATCACTCCGTGGACGGCCTCGGCCACCTCCCCGGCTTCTTCGGTGATCTTCAGGACGCGCAGCAGCCGCGCCTCCATGGGTGAGCCCTGGGTCTCCTCGTCCAGCCAGTCGACGAGGCGCTTGATGGTCATCCAGTCGGTGTCCTGCATGGCCGATTCCTCCGTGGCGGTCGCTGGGCGTGGAGGGGAGGGGACGCTACCGGAGCGGGTAGGCAGGAACCGGGCAAGGCGAGCGGATACCTCAGAAGGAGTGACGGCGGGAGGGGAGGGGCGAGCCGGGGGGCGAGAGCCGGGCGCCTTTGCTCGTGCCGGGCTCAGCCCTCGCCCAGGGACGCGTGCCACTTTCCGCGTGACAGGTGCACAACGCCGTCGGGGGTGATGCGGACGTGCGCGCCGTAGAGGGGCAGTGCGCCTTCGGTGTTCAGCCGGTTGCGGATGCGTTCGAGGGCGTCCCAGAGCCGTTGCGGGCCGCCTTGGTGCACCTCGGGCGGGTCGGTCCACACGGCGGACGCACGCGCCCAGGACCCGTCCGGGTGGAACAGCCATGCCGTGCGACGGTCGCCGAGTTCTTCGTAGTGGGTCTCCACTCCCGGGGCGGTCAGGGTGAGGTGCGTACTCACCTCCCAGGCGTCGGAGACGTTGAGTACGGGGTAGCGGCCGGTGCTGACCTCTTCCCCTTCCTGGTCCCTGGCGTGCGGGAAGCTCTCGATGAGGTGGGGCGGGTGGCCGGAGCCGTGGCGCGCGTGCATGAACCCGGCCCAGTCGCGTTCGACTCGGCCGACAGCGCCCCCGTCCGGTGTCTTCTCCGCTCCGATGATCATTGTCGTGCCGGTGAGAGTGGTGACCAGTCGTCCACCAGGCCGCAGAGCACGCAACCACCCTGGGGGAACGCGGGGCATCGCCACCATGGCCACGATCCGGTCGTACCCGCCGGGGAGTTCCTTCGTGGCGTCCACGGTCACCAGCTCCGGCCGGTACCCGACTGCCGCGAGTCGTTCCCGGGCGGTGTCGGTCAGGTACGGGTCCACGTCCACGCTGCTCACGTACCGGTCGCCGAAACGGTGACACAACAGCGCCGTGGAGTACCCGGACGCGGTTCCCACGTCGAGAATCCTCATCCCCTCGGCCGGTCGGGCGTGCCGCAGCATCTGCACCACCAGCGACGGAAGGGTGGACGAAGAAGTGGGCCACCACGCGGGCCGGTTCTCGGGCTCGGCATGGTCGGCGTGGAGTGAGCCCGTGCGAGTGACCAGGGTGGTGTCGCTGTAGGCCGCGCGCAGCCACAGCTCGGGGTTGGCCGGGCCGTCCGCCAACAGTGCGCCGTCGTGCTCGGCCCACCACCAGCGGGGCACGAACAGGTGGCGAGGGGTGAGGCGAACGGCGTCCCGCCATCGGGACTGCGGATGCGTCACCTCGTCTGCCAGGGCGGCTGCGTGCTGTGCCCATTCCGTCATCGCGCACCGTCCGGGGAGTTGGGGAACTGCGGCAGACACGCCGGTTGTCCAGGCTGGCAGCTCTGGTCGTCCGGGGAACAGCCCTGAGCGCGTGGTGGGGGAACGCTCGCTGAGAGCCGTGCCCATGCCTTCCCACCGAGCAGTTCGCCGAGTCGGGTTTCGCGTACGTTCCCTGCCGGGAAGTCGCGGGAGAGCACGCAGCCGGCGAGGTCGCCGTTCGGGAGGACGGCGGCACGTCCACGGGTGCACCGGCCGCACATCTCGTCCAGCGTCGGGGACTGCCCCGGCAGGGCAGAGCGCCCGACGGCCCGCGCCCGGTCGGTCGTGATGTGCCTGACGCCCATGGATTCCAGCTCGGCGCGGGCTTCGGCCACGTGCTGTCCCGGCAGGACCTCCACGAGCCCGGCCCGCACGGTCGCGCCCCTGGTGACGGCTTCCCGGATGTGGCACCGGGTCCGGGTGTAGCTGCCCGCACGTCCGGTGATCCTGTCGTGTTCCTCGGGCTCGTCGCTGTAGTAGCTCGTCGCCAGCGTCAGGCCCTCACGGGTGAGCAGATCCCACCAGCCGGGGGCGACGTGGAAGAGATTGCTGTAGACCTCCACCCCCATCCCGAGCGAGAGCGCGAGTTCAGCGAACTCCCGCCAGTGCGGATGGACGGTTGGCTCTCCCCCGATGAGCTGGACGGAACAGACGCCGAGCGCCGCCGCGTCGATGATCACCCCTCGCCAGTCCGCAGGCGTCATGGCGCCGTGCGTCGCCTGCGGGCTGGACTCGGACAGGCAGTGTGTACAGGTGAGTTGGCACCGTCCGGTGATCTCCAGCTCCAGCGACGCGATGCCGATGGGAAAGGCGGCGGAGGGTGGTTCAAGCAGAGTGGTCACGGCGATTGTTCCCTTCGTCCTACGAGCGGTGGTGGTTCCGGGGCCGGTGCGCTTCCTGCGGGGGACGCGGCAGTCCGCCGATGCGGTGGGGTATCGGCTCGGGTGATGCCCGGTCGGGTTCGTCGGCGGGCAGCAGGGATGGGGAGACGGACAGGGCGTAGGTGCAGTCCGTGTCCGCGAACGTGCGGAACAGTGGATGCCCGGCCTTGAGATGCTGTCGCGCCTCGCGTTGCCCGTCCCGGTCGGCAGCCCATGTGCGGAGTCGAGTGGGGCAGTCGGGGAAGGGAACGGTCGGCAAGCGCATGAACAGCCTCACCCACGTCGAGTGCTGCGGGTCGGGGTCGAGTCGATCCGCGATCCGCAGCGCCGCAGTGCGAAGCCACCGAAGCGCGAGGATTGTTGAGATCGATTGGAAGGTGCCCAGGACGTACGGCACGGTCTCGCCCGTGCCGTACACAAGACCGTCGGCGCGCACTTCGCACCGGTAGCCCGCAGGCTGCGAACCGTTGCTCATGACGGGCACCCCAGCCACATGACCCACGGGCGTTCGATCACCTCGGCGTAACTGGTGTGCTCGGGGTTGGCTCGCAAGTGCTCGAACGTCCAGGCCTGAGCGTCGAGCGGGTCGGTGTGCTTGTCGGACTCGGCGCCGCACTCCGTGTCGTCGTCCGTGAGGGACAGGCAGCGGAACCGGTGTGTGAGCGGGGGAGCGTCGTCGTCCTGGTCGGGCCGGAGAGTCCAGTCGACGAACCGGAACACGCGACGGGCCGCCGTGGTCACAGCAGTTCACCCCGGCTTCGAGCGTTGCACCGCGCGTTCTCGGCCTGCAACCTCTCCATCGGGTCCGCAGGACGCACGTGCTCGGGCTCGGCTTCCCACTCCGTCCCACCGCAGACCGGGCGCAACGCCCAGTAGGGGCCGGCGACCCCTCGGAACTCCCCGATACGGCCGCCACTGCTGATGTCCAGCACGAGCGTGCCGAGTTGCGGGGGGCCCGGAGGTTCCTGCGCGTTCGGGCAAACGTTCTCGCCGTCCACCTGTCGCTCCTCTCCGTAGTCATTCCACTACCAAGGAGGCTCAGAGTGGCTTAGAGTCGAGCGGTCTTCAACGTGGCGTAATAGGGGGGCACATTGGTAAACCGCAAAGAGCTGAACCCGGAGGCAAGTCCGCAAGCAGCCTTCGGTGCGCGTCTGCGCAGGCTGCGCGAGGCGCGCGGGTGGACCCAGGACCACCTTGCAGTTCTGGTCGGCTATACGGGTCGGCACGTGTCGGCGGTGGAAACTGGTCGCAAACCGCCAACCCTTCCTTTTGTGCGCAAGATTGACGAAGCGTTAGGGACGGGTGGCGGCACCGAATCGTTCGAGCGCGAGTGGCGGGAGGTCAAGCACGGCAGCCTGTTGGAAGGCTTCCCGGAGTACGTGGGCTATGAGGGCCGGGCAGTCGAGATCAGGCTGTTCGAGATCGGGCTTGTCCCTGGCTTGTTGCAGACACCGGAGTACGCGCGGGCCTTGGCCGACGGCGATGTACAGCGGGGGGCCATCACACCCGAGCAGGCCGCAGAGCGAGTCTCGTTCTTGGCCGCGCGACAAGAGGCGTTGGTACGGCCCCGACCGCCCATGGTGCTCGTCGTCATGGATGAGAGCTGCCTCCATCACGCTGTTGGCGGCCCGGAAGTGATGAGCGCCCAGCTTCAGAGACTGGTAGAGGTGGCCTCCCTCCCCAACTGGATCATCCAGGTGGCACCGTTCGGCATAGGCGCACGAAGGGCGTTCAACCTCCCAGTCAATCTGCTCACCCTTGCCGACCGATCCGTCGTTGCGTACGCCGAATCACAGGCACAGGGGCACGTCGAGCGGGAAACTTCCTTCGTGGTGCCCATGCTCACGGCCTACCATCAACTACAGGGCGAGTCGCTGTCGCAGGCAGCGGCCGTGGCCAAGATCAGCCAGTTGCGAAAGGGCACCCCGTGACGACCGAATCCCCTCGTTGGTTCAAGTCCTCGTACAGCTCGAACGGCGGCAACTGCATCGAGGTCGCCGCCAACTTCGCCGCCTCGCGCGGCACTGTCCCTGTCCGTGACTCCAAGAACCTGGCCGGTCCGGTTCTGGTCTTCCCTGCTGGCTCGTTCGCTTCCTTCGTGGCGAGCGTCAAGGTTGGAGAATCCGGCACCGTCTGACCAGTCGGCAAGGGCACTGCGTCAGGGCAGTTCCGCCGTGCTCTGCATGGCACTTTGCTGTGCATGCACCCGGTCGTGATCGAACGATTATGAAAGGGCACCCCGTGACGACCGAACCCCCCTGTTGGGTCAAGTCCTCCTACAGCGAGAACGGCGGCCAGTGCGTCGAGGTCGCCACGAACCTTGCCGTCTCGCGTGGCACTGTCTCCGTCCGTGACTCCAAGGGCCCGGCCGGTCCGGCACTGGCCTTCCGTGCCGATGCGTTCTCCTCGTTCGTCGCGGGCGTCCAGGTCGGAGACCTCGGCACCGTCTGACCGGCGATCCAGCGCTGCCCCCACCGTGACGCACGGTGGGGCATGGCGGGACACCCCCGCCATGCCCCCGTAACGGGAGCGGGTCGCGCGAGGATGTCCGGCCGCTGACCTCGGAAGGGCTCGCCCCGGCGAGGCTCGGGCAGCCCGTCACCCATGCGGAAGTCGGCTTCTCGGCCTCCGAGAGCGGGACGGAGGCGGCGCCACCCACCACGGTTGGCGGGATTGCGGAGCGGGGGCATCGTCTATGTCCACTGCGACACCGCGGCCCACTCGTCGAGGTAGAGCAGCGCCGTGATCGTCTTCAACTGGATGGTGCGCACCGCCGGAAGAGGTCTTCGGCGGCCTGATCGAACGGGACCTGTACCTGCTCGCCGCTGTCCATGTCCCGCAGCGTGACCGTACCGGCCTCGCGCTCGGTTGCGCCGTAGATGACGCAGAATCGGGCCCCCTGCTCGCTGGCCCACTTCATCTGTTTGGCGAACTTGCCGCTTGACCCGAGATAGACGCCGGTACGCACACCGGCCCGGCGGATTTGGGCTGCCAGCCGGAAGCTGTCGGCGGCCTGCTCCTCTCCCATGACCGTGACGGCTACCTCGATCTGCGCATACGGGGCTTCCTCGGTCTGGGAAAGCAGGGGCAGGATGCGTTCGATGCCCAGAGAGCCCCCGCAGGCAGGTGCGTCCTTGCCTCCGAGGCGTCCGATAAGGCTGTCGTATCGTCCTCCGGATGCGATCGATCCGGGCACGTCGGGAGCGACCACCTCGAAGATGATGCCGGTGTAGTAGTCGAGTCCGCGCACGAGGTTCGGCGTGAACCCGATCCGCTCGGACGGGATCGTGTCCTTGGCCAGTTCCAGCAGGTGGTCCACCTCGGCCAGGCCGGCCTGACCGGTTTCGCTGGACTTCAGCCGTGTCCGGACGCGCTCGACCGCATCGGCTGCCGTGAGATCGTCCACCAGGCCCTGGGCCATCTCCTGTGACAGTCCACGACTGGCTACCAGCTCACTAACAACGGCTTCCGGAGAGAGCTTGTCGAGCTTGTCGAGCGTGATCAGCGCACCCGAACCCAGCTCGTCGGGAACCTCGTACGCCTCCAGCAGCCCGAACAGGGCGTGCCGGGAGTTCACCAGGAATCGGAACTCCGGCACACCGAGTGAGTCAAGCGCGTCGTGCAGCGCCAGGACCACCTCGGCGTCTGACAGGGGTGAGGACGAGCCCACGATGTCCAGGTCGCACTGCACGAATTCGCGGAACCGCCCCTTCCCCGGCCGGTCCGCTCGCCAGACCGGGGCGATGGCGTACCGCTTGTACGGAGAGGGGAGCTGGCTGCCGTATGCCGCTGCCGCTCGTGCCAGGGGGACGGTGAGGTCGTAGCGCAATGCGAGATCGGCCTCTCCGCTCGCTTCGTGCTCGCCGCGCCGGAGGATCTTGAAGATCAGCTTGTCCCCTTCGTCGCCGTACTTGCCGGTGAGGACGTCCAGCCGCTCAAAAGCAGGGGTCTGGAGAGGCTGGAAGCCGTAGCGGGCGAACACGGTCCGAATCGTCGCGAAAGCGTGCTCGCGCCTCTCGTACTCGGCTGCGAGGAAGTCGCGGGTCCCGGATGCGGGGTCGAACTGCTTCAAGGAGGCCATGAGGGCCATAGTCCCGAACGCTGGTGGTCGAGAGCAAAACGCTTCGCCGTGGTGTTTCTTCCCGATATCATCCGCCCCCACCTCCGGAACCACCACGCGCCAACCCTGTATGAGCGCGCACGCGAGACCGTCCGGTCCGAGCTGGTCCCAGCCTGACGGAGGTTCCGTCATACCCCCGGCTCGGGAGGTATGGCGGGTCCACGAAATCAAGCGGTGTGTGCCCCAGACCTGGCGTCCTGACGTGGCATCACAATGTGCCATCGCCACAGCAGGGCGGACCCCGAGGGTCGAACCCTCGTGGGCCCTGTGCTCAGTTCTTGCGGTGACTGAGGAGGTCGCCCGGCTGGCACTCCAGCACCTCGCAGAGGCGGGTCAGGGTGGTGAAGCGCACGGCTCTCGCCCGGCCGTTCTTGAGGATCGACAGGTTCACATGCGTGACTCCGACCTTGTCGGCCAGCTCGGCCAAGGTCATCCCGCGTTCCTCCAGCAGTCGGTCGAGGTGGACCTCGATCGCGTGCTCCTGCTTGTCCTCGGACATCAGACCGTTCCGTCGAGGTCTTCTCGCATGGTGATGCCGACTCGCATGATCCGGGCGAAGGAGAGGACACCGAGGCCGGTGAGGATCGCCATGAAGGGAGCGTCCCACGTCCACAGTCCGGAGACAACGCTGATGTCGCCGCCCTGGCTCAGGGAGTCGATGAGAGCCTTCTCGGCCGTGGCCACGGCAATCGCGGTGAGCACGCTGCCGGCCAGCAGCCACCAGCCCAGCCTGCGCAGCCGCTCTGCGGTCCGGGCGGTGTAGAGGCCGTCGCGCTCCGCACTTCGGATCAGTTGGAGGACAAGCAGGAGCGCTCCGACGATGAAAACGAAGGGGATGAGCTGGGTTGTGGTGTTGAGCAGGCTCTGGACCGTACTCGGGTCTTCCGTGCAGTAGTTCGGGTGGGCGCTGAGGTCGACCGTTGCTCCCGGTACGGGCTTGAGACCCCCAGTCGGTGCCTCGCCGACGCTGACCGTCGTGGCTGTATCCATGACGCAGACCGGCTTGTCGCCGACGCCGAGGACGTGCACGCCGTCCACGAACAGCGCGGCGAGCAAGCCCACGCCCACCAGCCCCGCGACCAGCGTCACGATGGCCGTGACCGCCGTTGACATCGGCTCCAGCGGATTGCGTACCCTCGCCATGATACCCCCGTATCGATTATCGATGTTATCGAAAAACGATACGGGGACTAGTGGGGGTTTGGCAACTGACAGCCAGGCGCGATCGTTGAGCTTTGCGTAGACCCCCCCCGTCCGGATTGCCTGCGAAGACCGGCACGACGGAGGCTCGCCGCACCTTCCGGCGTGGGAGGTTCGGCGGGGTGGGAAGTCGTGCCGCTGAGCAGTCCGTCGCACAGGCCTCCGTCATGGCGGGGCGCCAAGAGGCGTTGTCGCCACTCACGGCGCTCGTCTTTTTTGGAGGAGAGCTGACTCCCTCACGCTGTTGGCGGCCCGGAGACGGGACTCCAGGGACATCGCGTCCTCTGCCGGGGCCGTGCCCTAGCATCGGGTGGGCCGGTGTCTGTGCTGTCGTTTGTGCTGGCTGGCAACCAGCGGTCTCCGTCGGCGCCGTAGTCGCAACTCGCTCCTACAAGTCCGGACATTGCCTGAAGGCCGAGGTTTGCTCCACTCGGCCTTCGCCCCCGAGAAGCACAAGTGCGGCGAGCGAGACTGTCAGAAGAAGTAGCCGCTCAGTAGGGAAAAACGTTGACCACGCTCGCGCTCCTTGCCCTGTGGGGCCTCTTCCTCTCCTTGGCTGTGCTGTCTCTGACCGGACGTCGCCGCAACGGCCTCACGCCTGTGCAACGCTGGATCACCAGTCATCGGTTGTCGTACAGCGTGGCCGTCGGCTGCCTCGTGGGAGCGGCTGTGGCTGTCGCTGCGGCCAACCCGTGGTTTGCGCTCACCGGCCTCGTCGTGGGGGCTGGAAGCTGGGTTGCGATGCCGCACGCCGAGGCACGGCTGCGAGGCCGCCACGCCTGAGGTCCGGGTTTCGACTACGGGGTAGGCGCTGATGCCGGGGGAGGAGGCGGGCACGAAGTGCCACCTCTTCCCCCGGCATTCTCGCAAACTGGTCCCGGCATGGCAGGGGCCCCACCGCGCCCCCCCCACTCGGGAGGCACGGCGGGGCCGTTGGCCGCCGTGGCTCAGATCGCCGCCGCTGACGCCGCCGTCGCCCGGCCCGACGGGTCGGGCGGCTCTGGCGCGTGCTCGTCGGACTCGCTGAACTGGGTGCGGTAGAGCTGCTCGTAGCGTCCGCCTCGGGCCAGCAGCTCCTCGTGCGTGCCGCGTTCGACGATGCGGCCGTGCTCCAGGACGAGGATCTGGTCGGCCTGCCGGATCGTCGACAGCCGGTGTGCGATGACGACGGACGTGCGCCCGGACAGCGCCTCGGCGAGCGCCTCCTGCACGGCTGCCTCCGAGGTCGAGTCCAGGTGGGCGGTGGCCTCGTCGAGGATCACCACCCGGGGCTGGGCCAGCAGCAGGCGGGCGATGGTCAGGCGCTGCCGCTCCCCGCCGGACAGCCGGTAGCCGCGCTCCCCGACGACGGTGTCCAGTTGGTCGGGCAGTGAGGCGATCAGCTCCTCCAGCCGGGCCCTGCGCAGCGCGTCCCACATCTCCTCCTCCGTCGCCTCCGGCCGGGCCAGCAGCAGGTTGGCGCGGATGGAGTCGTGGAAGAGGTGCCCGTCCTGGGTGACCATGCCCAGCGTGCGGCGCAGCGTCTCGGCGCTGAGGTCGCGCACGTCCACGCCGCCCAGCCGTACCGTGCCCCGGTCGGTGTCGTAGAGGCGCGGCGCCAGTTGCGCGATGGTGGACTTGCCCGCTCCTGACGAGCCGACGAGGGCGACGAGTTGGCCGGGCTCGGCCCGGAAGCTGACGTCGTGCAGCACCTGTTCGCCGCCGCGGGTGTCCAGCGTCGCGACCTCCTCCAGGGAGGCGAGCGACACCTTGTCCGCCGACGGGTAGGCGAAGTCCACCGCCTCGAACTCCACGCCCACCGGTCCGTCCGGCACCTCGCGGGCGTCCGGCTTCTCCTGGATCAGCGGCTTGAGGTCCAGCACCTCGAAGACGCGCTGGAAGCTGACGAGCGCGCTCATCACCTCGACCCGGGCGCTGGCCAGTGAGGTCAGCGGTGCGTACAGCCGGGTCAGCAGCAGGGCGAGGGAGACGACCGTGCCGGCGTCGAGGCTGCCCCGCAGTGCGAAGAACCCGCCGAGTCCGTAGACCAGCGCCAGGGCGAGCGCGGAGACCAGGGTCAGGGCCGTCACGAACGTCATTTGCAGCATCGCGGTGCGCACCCCGATGTCACGGACCCGTCCCGCCCGCTGGGCGAACTCCGCCGACTCCTGCTCGGGCCGCCCGAACAGCTTGACCAGCGTGGCGCCCGGGGCGGAGAACCGCTCGGTCATCTGCGTGCTCATGGTGGAGTTGTGGTTCGCCGCCTCCCGCGAGAGCTGCGCGAGCCGGGCGCCCATCCGGCGGGCCGGGAGCACGAAGACCGGCAGCAGGACCAGCGCCAGCAGGGTGATCTGCCAGGACAGCTGGAGCATCACCGCGAGCGTCAGCAGCAGCGTCACCACGTTGCTGACCAGCCCCGACAGGGTGTCGCTGAAGGCCCGCTGGGCGCCGATCACGTCGTTGTTCAGGCGGCTGACCAGCGCACCCGTGCGGGTCCTGGTGAAGAACGCCACCGGCATGCGCTGCACGTGGTCGTAGACCGCGGTGCGCAGGTCGAGGATGAGCCCTTCGCCGATGCGGGCCGACAGCCAGCGCGTCAGCAGCCCGATCGCGGCCTCCGCGACCGCGATGAGCGCGATCAGGACGGCCAGCATCACCACGGTGCGCTGCGCCGCCCCGTCCACGATGGCGTTGACGACCCGCCCCGCGAGCAGCGGAGTGGCCACCGCGAGCACCGCGGAGACCGTGCTGAACAGCAGGAACAGCAGCAGCATCCGCCGGTGCGGCTGGGCGAACGCGAAGATGCGCCGCAGCGTGGCCCGGGAGAACGGGCGCTGGTCGTCGGTCGCGTGCCGGGCGTTGTACATCGCGTTCCACGCGGTGATTTCCATGGACATCCCGCACCTCCGTCGCTGAGTCGATGGCACGACCGTAGAACTTCAACTCGACTTGAAGTCAACTGTCGCTCGGCCGCCGCTACCGCCGGGGTGGGGTGGTGGGGTCACCGGTCCGCGTAGACGATCCACACCTGGCCCCGGTCGAACGGCATCGGTGCGCCGTCCGCTCGGGTGAACGTCGTGCCGGCCGTCTCCGATGACCGCTGCCACGTCGTCTCGAACGCCCGTCCGTCCCGCAGTACCGTCGCCTCGCCGCGGCCCACCGTCTCGATGTACGGCGTCACCGCGCCCGTGACGTCCCGGAAGTCCGACGGGCGCATCGTCACGTGCTGGACCACCACCGTCGGCGCCCCCAGCCGCCCGCCGCCGCTGTCCATCGCCGGGGTGCCGTCGAACGACGCCAGCCAGCGCCCCTCCTCCGCCGACCACGTGAACGACGTGCTCGCCGAGGAGTACCGCACCGTCCACTCCGACGCGGGCTTGCCGCCGCCGGGCGCCCGCCCGAAGCGGAACCCGATGTCGGACGGACGGCTCGCCTGCGGTGCCGCCCGCAGCGCCTCGGCCGGACGCAGGAACAGGTTGTGCGGCGCGGTCCGCCCGGCCTGGCGGAAGTACGCGCCGGGCACCTTGCCGGGCGGGAGCGCGAAGTTCGGCGACGCCTCCACCTGCCGCTCCAGCGCACTGCGCACACCCGAGTAGGCCAGCGCGGGCCGGTCGAACTGCCGCAGCAGCTCCAGGTCCGACTCCCGGACGCTGCGTACCGGACCGAGGGTCTCGGGATAGGAGCTGGAGTAGACGCCCATCAGCCGGCTCTGCCCGCCCTCTACCTTCTCCACGTAGACCAGGTCGGCCTGCTCAAGGCCGGTGTGCGGCCGGGCCCGCGCGTTGTTGTCGAACTTCACCGCCAGCACCTGCCCGCCCTCGGCTGTCCGCCCGGTGTACGGCGACGGCCCCCGGCCCTTGCCGTCCCCCTCGGCAGGCTGGCAGGCCGCGGCGGTCGCCAGCAGCGCCGCGACGGCGAACGCCGCCGCCACCCGTGCCCGCACCCCGCGCGGTCGCCGCCGGGAGCCGCTGTCCGGCCGGTGGGCGGCGGCGTTCGGCGGGGCGTCGGTGCCGGTCGGCGGGGCGCTGGGAGAACTCGGTGGCATGACGGGCCTCCGCGAAAGAGTGTCGGTCCGGGAAGGACTACCTCGAACCACTCCTCCCTGCACTCTGCCACGGCCATCCGGCCCCTGCACAGCCTCCGGCGGGTGACGGGACGGCCACAGCGGCACCTGGCGCCCGGCACCCGGCGTCGGGCGCCGCAGGACACGACCCGGGCGGGGCCCGTCCGCCACGTCCGCTGCCCTAGGGTCGGCGGTGCTGAGGACTTCGGCGGCAGCGCGGGACCCCCGGCGCGGGTCGCGTCGCCACGACGTGTGGAGTGGACATGAGCAGCTCGTCACCCGGCACGGAACCCGCGCAGCCGCAGCCGCAGCCGCAGCAGCCGCAGCTGGGCCGCCGGCTCGGGCTGCTCGACGCGGTCGTGATCGGGCTGGGCGCGATGCTGGGCGCCGGCGTCTTCGCCGCCCTGGCCCCGGCCGCCGGCGCCGCCGGATCGGGGCTGCTGCTGGGGCTCGCCCTGGCCGCGGCGGTGGCCTACTGCAACGCCACCTCGTCGGCCCGGCTGGCGGCCCGCTACCCGGCGTCGGGCGGCACGTACGTCTACGGCAGGGAGCGGCTGGGCGCGTTCTGGGGCCACCAGGCCGGGTGGGCCTTCGTGGTCGGCAAGACGGCGTCCTGCGCGGCGATGGCGCTGACCGTCGGCCTCTACGCCTGGCCGGACCAGGCGCACGCGGTGGCGGTGGCCGCCGTGGTGGCGCTGACGGCGGTCAACTACGCCGGAGTGCAGAAGTCCGCCTGGCTGACCAGGACGATCATCGCCGTGGTCCTCGCCGTGCTGGCGGCGGTCGTCACCGCCGCGCTCACCTCGGGCGAGGCGGACGCCGCCCGCCTGGACATCGGCGCGGACGCCACCCTCACCGGCGTGCTCCAGGCGGCCGGCCTGCTGTTCTTCGCCTTCGCCGGATACGCCCGCATCGCCACGCTCGGCGAGGAGGTCCGCGACCCGGCACGGACGATCCCGCGCGCCGTGCCGATCGCGCTGGGCATCACCCTGGCCGTGTACGCGGCGGTCGCGGTGGCGGTGCTGTCGGTGCTGGGCAGCGACGGCCTGGCGGGTGCGACCGCGCCCCTGGCCGACGCGGTCCGCGCGGCCGGCGTGCCCGAGCTGGCACCCGTGGTGCGGGTGGGCGCCGCGGTCGCGGCGCTGGGCTCGCTGCTGGCCCTGATCCTCGGCGTCTCCCGGACGACGCTGGCGATGGCCCGCGACCGCCACCTGCCGTCCGCGCTGGCCGCCGTGCACCCGCGCTTCCAGGTCCCGCACCGCGCCGAACTCGCCGTCGGCGCGGTCGTCGCAGTGGCGGCGGCGACGGCGGACCTGCGGGCCGCGATCGGCTTCTCCTCCTTCTGTGTGCTGGCCTACTACGCGATCGCCAACGTCTCCGCCTGGACGCTCACCCGCGAGGAGGGCCGCCCGCCGCGCGTGGTGCCCGTCCTGGGACTGATCGGCTGCGCGGCCCTGGCCTTCGCGCTGCCGCTCGGCTCGGTACTGGCCGGCGCCGCCGTGCTCCTGGCCGGCGCCGCCACCTATGTCGCCCGCCGGGCCCTGGTGGGGCGGCGGCAGGAGTGAGGCGGGCGGGAGTGAGGCGGGAGGGAATGAGCGGGCGGGGGTGGCGTGCGCGGCGGCTCTTGGCCGGTTTCGCGTCAATCAACCAGCCAGACGAGGCCGTTGACGACACCACTCGGTGAGCCTGCCCCAGCGTGAGCGGATGCCTGCCGCCCTGATCGTTTGGCTGCTCAGCGGCCTGGGGTTCGCGCTGCTGGGCGTCGCGGTGTTCTTCGCCGACGTGTTCGGCACGCCGTACTCCCTCGTCCTGCTGCTCTCCGCCTGCCTCGTGCTCAGCGGAACCCTCTCCGTCGCGCGAGGGCGCCCGGAAGGCGTGGTCCGGGTCCGTCGGGGCGCGTGGCTGGCGCTGGTCGTCGGCTCGCTGCCACTCAGTCTGTGGGCGGTGTCCACCGCAGTCGCCCATAGCGCCGAGCATTTCCTCCTCGGCCTGCGCGAGGGCGTCTGGCGGTACCTCCTGGTCCTGACCGTGCCGACCGCGATCGTGCTGCTCACCAGGCGGACCGCACTGGCGCGAGAAGCGGTCGACGCGTCTCGGCGTGGTCCGTAGCAGGCTTTTGAGGCGGCGCTTCCCCTGGTTCACGAGACCTAGGCTGATGGTCCGACGCGCCGCCCGATGCGCTTCCTCGCGCCTGCTGGTCGGATGGCGGAGTGAGTGATCTTGTCAACGAGCCAGGCCCTGCTGTCCGCCTGCGCTTGAGCGAGGAAGAGAACGCCTGGCTGTGCACCGTGCGTCCGGACGGCTCTGCCCACGTCACGCCTGTCTGGTTCGTCTACCGGCGCTCCCGGTGGTGGATCGGCGTGGACGACAGCTCCGTCAAGGTCAGGAACATCCGAAAGGAGCCCCGGGTGACCCTGGCACTGGAGGACGGCCGGTTCCCGGTTGTCGCCGAAGGAGACGCATCACTGGTCAGTGACGGGTTCACCCGCGAGGTCGTGGTCGCGTTCGAGCAGAAGTACGGGTGGGACGTGTCCGCTCCGGGCCCCGACAGCAAGCGAGTGCTGGTGGAGGTACAGGTACGTCGGTGGTTGATGGCCGGCACGGCCCGATGACGGCGGCGGCAGGAGCAGCCGTGAGTGCTGAGTCCTGAGCCGTCGGTGGCAGATGTCCGAGTGGAGTAGGGCGACTTCGCGGCACCTACGGGCTGCGTTCCCGCAAGTGGGCGTTGAGCTGCTGACTTTGGTTCTGCCGTGAGGGCCTGTCAGTTCTCCTGGCGGGCCGTTTCGGTGTGCCGGGGCATGCCGGTGTTCCCCGAAGCGCCTGCCTGCGTGCGGCTCAGGCGTGCCAGGGCTCTCCGGTGACCTGGTGGTCGGCGTGGCTCAGGGCCTCGACGACCAGGCGGCGCAGGTGTCCGTCGGTGAGGGCGTACACCGCGTGCCGGCCTTCCCTCCGGGCGTGGACCAGGCCGGCCAGCCGGAGTTTGGCCAGGTGCTGGCTGACCGCGGTGCGGGCGGCGCCGCTCGCGGCGGTGAGGGCGGTGACGTCCGCCTCACCCTCGGCCAGCAGCCACAGCAGGTGCAGCCGGGTCGGATCGGCGAGCAGTGCGAACACCGACGAGGCGGTGTGGAGCTGTTCCGCCCCCGGGGCGCGTCGATGCCCCTCTGTTGCAACTGGGGCCTGTTCGCGTCCGGGCATGCGCCCATCGTAGTCCGCCGGACCTCCCCGATTTCATACGTGCGCACGTGCGCACATATAGCTAGGGTGGGAGGCGTCCGAGCCGCCGATCGAAGGACGTGCCGGTGCTCTCCGTGCTGCGCAACCGCACCTACCGCCATCTCTTCGCCGCCCAGGTGATCGCGCTGGTCGGCACGGGTCTGGCCACGGTGGCGCTGAGCCTGCTGGCCTTCGACCTCGCAGGCGAGGACGCCTCCGCGGTGCTCGGCACCGCGCTGGCCGTCAAGATGCTCGCCTACGTGGTCGTCGCGCCGATGGTGGGCGCGGTCGCCGACCGGATACCCCGGCGCGCCCTGCTCGTCGCGATGGACCTCACCCGCGCCGGCATCGCGTTGAGCCTGCCGTTCGTCACCCAGACCTGGCAGATCTACGTCCTGATCCTCGCCCTCCAGGCGGCGTCCGCGGCCTTCACCCCCGCGTTCCAGGCCACCCTTCCGGCGGTGCTGCCCGACGAGCGCGACTACACCCGGGCGCTGTCGATGTCGCGCCTGGCCTATGACCTGGAGAACCTCCTCAGCCCGGTACTGGCCGCGGTCCTGCTCTCGGTGGTCACCTACGGCTGGCTGTTCGCCGGCACCACGCTCGGCTTCCTGGCGTCCGCCGCCCTGGTCGTCTCCTGCGTGCTGCCGGGACCGACCCCCACCGCAGACCCGGCGCGAACCCGCCGCAGCGCCACGTTCGGCATCCGGCTGTACTGGGCCACCCCGCGCCTTCGCGCACTGCTGGCGATGGACCTCGCGGCCGCCGCGGCCGGGTCCATGGTCATCGTGAACACCGTCGTCCTCGTCCGGGACCACCTCGAACGGTCGGCCGGAGACGTCTCGCTCGCCCTGAGTGCCTTCGGGGCCGGGTCGGTGCTCGTCGCGCTCCTGCTGCCCCGGTACCTGGAACGGGTCGGTGACCGCGAGGTCATGCTGCCAGCCGCGTTCGGCCTCCCGGTCGTCTTCGCCGCCTACGGCACCGCCACCTCCGCAGTACCGTCCTGGCCTTTCCTTCTCGGGGCCTGGTTCGCCTTCGGCGCGGCCACTTCCGCGGTCCTCACCCCGGCCGGACGGCTGGTCCGCCGCTCGGCCGCGCCCGCCGACCTCCCCGCCGCGTTCGCCGCCCGGTTCTCCCTCACGCACGCCTGCTGGCTGCTGACCTACCCGCTGGCCGGCTGGCTCGCCGCCACGGCCGGCATGCGAACCGCCTCCTGGGCGCTCGGTGGCATCGCCCTCGCGGGCGCGCTCGCCGCCGCACTGACCTGGCCCTCTGACGAGGGGCCACGACGCGGCGGACTCACCGAGCGCCGGGGAGGGCGACGCCGCGGCGCCCGACATCACCGCCGGTCGTTCACGGAGGTGTGCGGCGGCAGCGCGAAGGGGCGGGACAGCTTGGCGCCCCAGTTCCGCCACGCCGGGCACTCCAGCGGCGGTTGCCCGGTGAGGAAGCGGTTCACCTCGTGGTAGTACACCGGTCTGATCGGTAGATACGGATGTGCGACCCGCTGCGGGCAGACGTTGCGGTCCACCGGCAGCCGCCAGCCGTCCGGCATCAGCGGCAGGTCCGTCGCCGAGGTCACGCTCAACGCCCGCACCTGCGGCGGCAGCGGCTTCGCCAGCGCCGTGGAGGCGCCGTCCGGGGTGGCGAGCAGCTCCCGCGCGACCGGCGCGTCCGGTTCGAAGGCGAAGTCGACGCGCTCGGCCAGCGGCACCACCAGCCGCAGCAGGGCACCGGCCACCCGGGCCTCGCCCCGTTCCCCCGCCGGGGGGTATCCGAGCGGGCTCTGCGGGAACGGCCCGACCAGCAGCAGCACGTCCACCTCCGGTGCCTTCCCCTCCGCCACCGCCTGCCACGCCACCCACACCGCGAGCGAGTGGCCGGCCACCACCAGCGGCCTCGGCAGATCCCTGACCTGCTCCGCGAAGATCTCCACCTGCTCCGCGAGTGGACGCTGGGTGTCCGGGGGGTGGTAGGGCGCGCCGGTACGGATCGGGCAGGAGGCAACCCCGCGCGGCTGACCGTCCCCCTCACCCGCGTACGAGAAGTAGTACGTCTGCTCGCAGGTGTAGCCGAGTCGCTCGACCTCCGTCTCGAAGATCGCGCCGCTGCCGGAAGACGAGTTGATGCCGGACATCAGCAGCAGCGAACCCGGCCGCGCCGGCGCCTGCGGGCCGTACCCCTCCCCGCCGCGGGTCGTCACGAAGACCGTCGCCGCCACCGCGCAGGCCACGGCCGCAGCGCCCAGGCGCAGCACCGGCCGGCCGCGCGGCGGGCGGCGCAACGCCAGCACAGCCGCCCCGGTCAGTAGAGCCGACACCGGGACCAGTGCGAGCGACCAGCCCGGACGCAGATCCGCGACCGCGCCGAGCAGCAGCAGCGCCACCGCGTACGGCAGCAGCACGGAGATCCGCAGGCCGTTCCGCCACGCCTCCCGGAACGCGCTGCGCAACCGCGTCTGCCCTTGCCAGGGCAGCGACGCCGTCCCGAACCACACCAGTACGAGCAGCGACATCGCCGCCCAGAACAGCCGCGAGTACAGCAGCGACTGCGCCATGAACGCCATCTGCGCGGCCAGCGTCAGCGGCACCCCGACAACCAGGTAGAACAGCACCGCGAACCGCACCCGGCCCCACGTCAGCCCACCAGTGAGCAGACACAGCACCACCACTCGTACGGTCAGCACCACCAGGAGCGCCGCCAGGAACTCCGGCTCGGAGTGCGAGCGCGCCAGCAGCACCCGCAGATCCGTGTACAGGTCGGCCGGGGGCAGCGCGACCGCGTGCACGAGCCCCGGCCAGCGCGGCAGCACCCCGGCAAACGCCAGCAGCAGCACCGCGCCGGTCAGTGCGGCCAGCGGCCACAGCCCCACCGCCGCCGACCGCAGGTCTGGACGAGTCAGCAGGGGCATCCTCATCCTTCCAGGTATAGCAGCCACCCACCCCGCCCCCACCCTGGCTCGCCGCCGCGTCCTCTCGCCTGCAACAGCCCTTCGCCCTGGAAGAGACGTGCTGGCCGCTGCGCGGCCTTCGCTTGGTCACGCCACGGCTTGAACTGCGGCTGCCTGACTTCGCGTTGCTGGTGGAGCTTGCGGCGCTGGCGTCGGCCGGTGCGCACGATCCGGCGGAGATGCCGGCGCCCAGGCGCTCATCGGGAAGGTCCGTATGGGACGCATGGAGGCCTCGTCGCTGCGGCCGCCGCTGCCGGGCGCCACGTGCATCCGCCGCAGGTGGCCCACGCTGCGGGCCAGCGCTGACGCCATGCGGGCCACTGCCCGGGCCGCCGGTGCGCGCCCCTCCCCCTGCGGCGGAGCGGTCAACCCACAGGAAGCTGCCAAGAGACCCCTCTTCCTTTCCCGTCCGCCCGAGCGGCGGCACGGCGCGTATGCACGAACGGCAGACTGCGGGGTTGCCTCAGTCCAGACCGGCGCGTTGTGCGGCCGTGGCGAGTGCGACCCGACTGGTGACGAGGAGCTTCCGCCTGAGAGCGGTGACATGTGTCTTGACGGTGGTCAGCCCGATGCCGAGCCGGGCCGCGATGGCCGCGTTCGAGTCCCCGGCGGCCACCAGCGCCAGAACCTCGTGTTCCTTCTTCGTCAGCAACGGAAGCCGCGCATCGCCGACGGCCTTGCTGCTTTGAACATCGGGTCCGTGCATCAGCCGTCCGATTGTGGTCCGGCTTTGGGAGGGGGTGCAGATGAACCCTCCTCCGGCGAGAACACGGACGGCGTGACCTAGGAACACGGGATCGCTGTCTTTCAGCAGGAATCCCGAAGCCCCAGCCCGCAGGGCCATTTCGAGATGTTCGGAGGTCTCAAAGGTGGTCAGCATTCCCACCGGTGGCGGGGACACGAGTGCCCGAATCGCGGTGAGCAATGTGAGCCCGTCGGGCGGCGGCATGACGATGTCCAGCAGAACCAGGTCAGGTGTGTCCTCCTGCACGCGCGCGAGTGCCGCGTCACTCGGGGTGACGTGCACCGACAGGTCGTGGTGGGAGCTCAGGATGCAGCGCAGGGCGTCCCGCACGAGCTCCTCGTCGTCCACGACGAGCACACGGATCATCACTGACTCCCGACAGGTGAGCGGCCGAAGGTAGGAGAGCTGAAACCCTCCGCAGGGAGGAGATCGCCCCAAGTCCAGGGTGCGACTATTGCTTGCGCATCATAGGCCGGTCCGGAAGGACGGCTGCGCTCATGATCTGCGGCCGCAGGCCGTGCAACGGGGGAGAAGAACAGTGAACGGGACGGCGACCGCCGAATGCAGGACGGCCAGAGAATCCACTAGCCAAGCATGCTCAGTTCCTGATGACATATCGCGGATCTGCGGGAACGACCTCTCCGTGCTGACCCACCGGGAACGGGAGACGCTCGTCAGGATCGGTGGCGGATTCACCAATGCCGCGATCGCCCGCGGTCTCGGTATCAGCGAGAGGACCGTCAAGAAGCACGTCTCCAGCATACTCGAAAAACTTGCTGTCGCGTCCAGAGTGGAGGCCGCACTGATTGCGGTACTGCGCCACGGTGATCTGTGCGAGTCAGGGTGTACGCATGGCCACCTCCCGAAAGGCCACTAGCAGAAGTCCTCGTAGGTCAGGGATGTTTGCTGGGAGTGGAAAGGGCCGACCGGGCCGCTTTCCAGTAGGGAGGAATTATGTCTGCCAAGGTCTCAAAGATGATGCGTGCACGCGCGGGCGCCTTCGTTGTCGCCGGTGCGGCAGTTCTCATGGCAGGAATGGCAGTACCGGCGCACGCCACTTCGGACTCCACTGTTTGGAACATTCCGGGCGGGAACAAGATAACGGTCAACGCCTGGCACTGCGGTCTGTACGTGAATGCCTGCGACTGGAAGGCGTCCACAAAGATGAGCGGTTCCAACCCCAAGAACGCCCAGTGGATCCAGAACCGCGCCGAGTTGCGGGCGCATGGTGTGAGCGCCAGTCTGACGATCTCCAAGACGCCCTCGGCGACGCTCACCATGAAGAGCCGGTCGCTGGGCGAGGTCCGGCTGAGGAACACCAAGACCTGGATCGCCGACACCAGCGGCCAGATGAAGCCCAGCAAGTTGACCGTGCACGTCTCGACCAAGAGCTGCGGCTCCGCCCAGGTCAACAGCAGCATCAAGGTGAGCGAGAAGTGCGCCTACGCGGGCGCATTCTGACCGTGTCGCGTGCAGGAGCCCTTCTTCGAAGGGCTCTCTGCGCGTGGTGCGGTTGCGCACTGATCGCCTCGTGCGCCGGCGCACCGGCTGAGCCTCATGCCCCGGAGCCGGTAACGCAACTCAGCGTGCTCGTCAGCTCGCAGAACGGTCTGTACTACCACCCGTTCCTTCGGGAGGAACCGGCCAGCCCGGAGGCACAGGCATATGCGCTACGCACGCTGGCTGAGGTAGGCGTCGATCCCAGGCTCAGCATCTCTGACGAGGAGGTTCGAGCCATGCGCGGCGATGCTGTCGCCGCGTCGCCGCTGTGGGGACGTACCTGGCTGATCCCGTTGCGTGCGGCTGGTGCGGAGGGGGCCCTGGTCGAGTCGGACGCCGCTGCGGTGGCCGAACTGCGTCGTGACGGCGGCTGGTACGTCGATCCGATGCTGGGTGACGGCACAGCGGCGGCGAGGATCGGCGGCACCTGGGCGGCCCTGGAACTCCTCGCGGCCACAGACGCCCTGGATGCGTTGCCGCAGCCGCAGACCACGACCACTGCTGAGTGGCTGCGCGAACAAGCAGAGGCGGTGCAGAACATCGATGCTGCCGCTGCTGTCGCCCGTTCCCTGCAGCTGATCGGGATGCCTGTGCCCGACAGGTTGGTCAAGCGGTTCTCCGCGCCCTCAATGGACGGTTTTCCCGCGTTGAAGACGGACGCGCGTAACGCGCGGCTCGAAGAAACGTACAGCTACGTTCTGCTTCGACGGTCCGCAGGCCAGCCCGCGAGGGTCGACCGGACGGCGTGGACCCGTGTTCTCGAGAACAGTGTGGGGAACCTCGACTACGAGCAGCTCCACAGCGTGGTGGCCATCCTGCGGTCGTCGGGAGCAGGCGCGGCCTCGTCAGCGTTCGAAAAGGTCCGGCAACGGCTGGAGACCAATCGCCTCGGCAACGGAACGATCCGCGACCCCGACGCCTATCTCGGCAGTCTGGACGCCTCGCTCTACGTACAACGCCTCCAACTGATGGCTGGTGGAAGTGCGATCGACAGCGAGTTGGCGGAAGCGCTGGAAGGGGTTGCTGATTCGGACTACTTCAGCGGGACCGGACCGGAGCAGTTGATCTGGTCGGCGGTCTACAAGTCTGCCGGGGGGAAGCGTCCCTCCCGCCGGCCGGTGCGCACGCTCTGCCAGGACGGCCAGACGGTGCCCCGCAGCGTCACCGTCGCCAACGCCGCGGTCTGGCAGCGGATGGCTCACGCCTGCACTCAAGCCGGGGGTACGGTCCGTGCGCCCCGCGTGAGCCAGTGGGACGTGGAGACGCCCGAGGGCGCTGTGGCAGCCGCGGAACTTGTTGTCGGCCTTTCCGAGGCGCGTCTGGAGCACAAGGTCCCCGCCTGGATCACCCCCGAGGGACTCGCCGCGTATGTCGCTCGCCCGAATCGTCTCCCCTCGGTGTACGACCTGGCCTTGGTGGTGCGAGCGCACAGCATCCTTGGTGCGGCCCCCGACAAAGCCATCGAAGGTGTGCTTGCCGACGGCCTGGCTCCGTACCGGGGATGCCCTGAGCTTCCGGACCTCTACCAGGTCGGCGCCGGAAACAGCAGGTGTGACCTGCGGACCACCTGGGCGGTGTGGTCCCTGGACCGCCGCTTCGGTGGTGGACTCGATGTCCTCCCTGCCAGAACGGGTGCCGGTGCGCACTCATAGAACCTCAAGAGAAGGAGCACCGGTCAGGTGAACGTGATGTGGGAGGCGAAGGGCGTGAGCAAGTCCTTCACGCTGCGGGGGAGCAGAGTCGACGCGCTGCATGAGGTGGACTTCCAGGTCCCCGCCGGCGAGGTGACAGCCCTGGTCGGGCACTCGGGTTCGGGTAAGTCGACCTTGCTGAACGTCCTCGGTCTGCTGACGCCGCCTGACAGCGGGCGGGTTCTGGTGGACGGCGTGGACACCACGGGGCTTGCCGACGCGGAACTGTCACGGCTGAGAGGGGAGCGGCTGGGTTTTGTGTTCCAGGCCTACAACCTGCTTCCCCAGCACTCCGCGCTGCGCAACGTGGTGCTTCCCTACCGGGGCCCCTACCGGGCCGGGCTCGAGCGTGCCCGTCACCTTCTTGACAGGGTCGGCCTTGCCTCGCGTGCCGGTCACCGGCCGGGTGAGCTCTCCGGCGGTGAGCAGCAGCGTGTGGCCCTCGCCCGGGCGCTGGTGAACGAGCCGTCAGTGATTCTCGCCGACGAGCCGACCGGCAACCTGGACACCGAGAGTGAGCAGCTCCTGCTGGCGCTCTTCCGGGAACTCGCCGCCGAGGGCCGGGCTGTGGTGATCGTCACTCACAACAAAGGCGTGTCGGCCATGGCGGACTCCGTGCACACGATGGACAAAGGCCGCTTCACCCTTCCTTCGCTCATCTCCGAGGCCGAGGGGGACCCTTCGCTGTGAACGTCTTTCAGCTTGCCGTGTCCAACGTCATCTCCCTGCGTCGCAGACTGATCGGGCTGGTGTTGTTGGTGTCGCTGGCGGCAGCCTTCTGCCTGGCCGCCATCGGCGTTGCCGACCAGGCTCAGAACGCCGCGGACACCGGTGTCAAGGAGAGCACCGCGAACCGGAGCATCACCGTAGAGCGGCCGGTCGACCGCACTGACGTCTCGCCGCTGACAGAGCAGGCAGAACAACGTCTGGCGGCTCTTCCCGGCGTGGTGGACGTGCAGCATCAGGCGCAGGTGTCGTTCGCCTTCAAGGACGAGGCGATCGACGGTGTACTGCTCTACGCCACGACCCACCGCAAGGCGTTGACCCCTCCCGTCACCGCGTCCGTACGGAAATCGCTGTTTCCGCTCCGAGCCGGCGAGATGGTGCTGCCCGCGCGAGCACAGGGAGACGATCTCCGAACCGTGTTGGGGAAGCGCATCACGGTCGACACCACGAGGTTCGTGAGTGACGGCGAGGGCACCGGGGCCACCAGCTCGGTTCGTGTGGTGGGTCTCTACGATCCGAGTTGGCAGCTCGACGGACCGGACGCGGCCTACACCGACGACGCCACCGTGGTGAACTGGGCGGCGGCGAAAGCAGGAGTGCCGGAGGACAGCTTCCTGAGCACTGTCGGCTACAACCAGCTCACCATCCTCACGGCCTCCTCCGGAGACGTCCCCGCTGTGCTCGACTCCGTGCAGGCAATGGGGTTTCCAGCCAGCACCCTGCAGCAGCAGCTGCACGCACTTCCGACCGTGCTCGAGCTGATCCGCCTGGTCGGCAAGGTGTTGCTCGGAGTCCTCGGGCTGCTGGCCTTCGCCGGAGCCATCACCGTCACCGGGGCCTTGTCCCGCCAACGAGCCCGGGAGATCGGCATCCTCAAGGCGCTCGGATTCCGTACGCGCACGGTCTGCGTTCTCCTGGTATTCGAGATGGTGCTTGTCGGGGCTGCCGCGGCGTTGCTCGGCCTGGTCGGGGGAGCCGTTCTCAGCACCGTCACCGCCGCGACGTTGCGTGGGATCCCTGATCTTGCGCCCTATCTGGGAGGCGGTCTGCTGCTGCCCTCGCCGGCCACTTCGAGCCTGCTGCTGGCAGCGACTGTCCTGGTGGTCGCAGCAGGCTCCCTGCTTCCTGCCCGTCGTGCCGCACGGCTGGCTCCCACCGACGCGATGAAGGACTGGTGAGCCGTGCTCTCCTCCACTCGACGAACCTCCACCCGGCGCACTGCGTTGACCACTGCGCTGCTTGCCTGCACCGTCTGGAGCCTTGTGAGCTGCTCCGGTCCGGGCGGTGTGGACCTGGGGACGGATTGGGACGGAGCGCAGGCATTCGCTCTGGCGGAGGTCGGCGGTGAGCTGGCAGTGATCGGAGTCAACCCGAAGAGGGGCACTGCCGAGAGCCTGGCGGTGGTGCCCTCGCAGGCGGACGACGAGGACGCGGTGGTACCGCAGCTGGTGCACACGGCGGACGGGCGCTGGATCGTGTCGGTACCGCGCACGGGAGGCAAGCCGGACCGCCGATACGAGATCGACAAGGGTGAGCACACCCTCACTGCTCTGGGAGACGGCGCCGCCCTGCACGGCCTGTACGCGACGAGGAGCCGCCTGGTGGCGGTGCCGTCCGCATCAGGACCGCTGCTGGTCAGCGATCCCGAGGACGGATCGACCACGCGCACCGTGGTGTTGCCCGACCGTCTCCCCCTTGCCGCGGCTGACCGCCACTCGGACACGCTGTGCGTGGGGACCGACGCCGGCACGTACTCCGTGGTGGACGTGGTGAGCGGACAGGTTCGCCCCGTTCCGGCGCGAGTCGGCGACCTTGAGGTCTCGGACCTGGCGTGCACGCGGGGGCGTCCGGTCCTCGTAGGGGGCAAGGGCGCGGACACCTCCGTGCCGCGCATCGCGATGACCTCTGATGACGCCGCCACGGTCGTCCGGATCGAGGGTGGGCGGCCGGAGGCTGTCGCGGTGTCGGGCGACACGGTGGCGGTGGCGCTCCGGAGCCGAGCGGGCATCGAGTTGGTCGAGCTGGACCTCGGTGACGGGAGCGAGACGCGCCGGGTGGGCACCGAACTGTCGGGCGTGGACAGCCTCCGGCGTACGGCGACCGGGTGGCTGCTGTTCTCCCGGGACAGTGTCGCGGTGGTGCGCGACCAGGGGACGACCGTCGAAACCATCGACCTGCCGGGGCCGCTGCTCAGGGGGTGAAGGCAGGCACGGACAGGTGGTGGAGAGCACGTGAGTGTCAACGGGGAAATCCGCTCGACACCCCGGGCCGCTCGTAGCAGCCTTCCGTCATGGAAGAGACGTGCTGGCCGCTGCGCGGCCTCCGCCTGGCCACTGCCCCGGCTCGAACTGCGGTTGCCTGACTTCGCGTTGCTGGAGGAGTTGGCGCGGTTGGCGTCGGCCGGTGTGCACGGTCCGGCGGAGATGCCCTTCTCCGTGCCCTGGACGAAGGGGTCCCCGGAGGAAGCGGCCCGGTCCGTCTTCCAGTACGTGCTGCGCACGTTCGGGGGGCGGCAGCCGGCGCAAGGGGTCAGCGGCTGAGTCCGGTGACGCGGTAACGGGCGAGGCAGTCCGCTCCCAGGTGGGTCGTGGCCTCGGTGAGTACACCCGTCGCCGGATCGACCGTGAAGCGGCACCTGGCCTCCTCGTCCGGCGCCCAGGCGCTCATCGGGAAGGTCCGCATGGGACGCACGGAGGCCTGGACGCTGCGGCCGCCGCTTCCGGGCACCACGTGCACCCGTCGCAGGTGGCCCACGATGCGGGCCGGTGTGAGCAGCTCCGTGAGCCGACGCACGGCACCCGGGGCGTGCGGGTCCGGATCGTCCCCCAGTACAAGCTGTCGCTCGACGCTGTCGGTGCCGGTCACGGTGACCGCCCAAGTGCGGTCACTGGTAGGCGCCGAGGTGGAGGCCTCAAGGTCCGACACGTCCGCGTCGAGGGTGACGTGCGCGGTGAGCACCGCTGGTTCCAGCAGGGTGGCCGCCATCCGCCCCAGAGCCCAGCCGGCACCGTACGTGCGAGCCGGTGGGGTCGACGACGTTGGGGCGACCGGATCGGGAGTGGCGAGTGAGGTGACGGTGTAGTGGGAGGGCTCACCGTCCCGCCAAGGCGTGTCGGCTTCCAGCAGGAAGCCGGTGGCCGTGTCGAGCGCGAGACGCACCGCCTCCGCTTCGGGGGAGGTCCAGGGGCCTTCGGCGCCCTGTGCCCACACCGGGTGCGGGACCAACTCCAGTTCCACGCAGCGCCGTCCGATGCGGGTGCTGTGGCGCGCGGACAGGGAGCCGATGTGGCAGAGCAGAGCGGCGGGATCGAACAGGGCGGCAACGCCCGGATCGCCGCCCTCCCGCTCCCGCATCGCGGCCGAGGTTCCGGCCACCGTGACGATGCTGGTGCCGCCACGCTCGACACAGGTGACGTCCGCCTCGAAGGCGGTGTCCTCCGCCAGCGCGGCCGCCATCCGGGCCACTGCCCAGACCGCCAGCTCGCGCCCGTCCCGTTCCGGCGGAGCGGTCAACCCACAGGAACCTGCCAAGAGACTCCCCTTCTCTCTTCATTGAGCTCTTCCGACCTTCCCTGGATCGGGTGATGGTCGTGGTCCGGGGGCCGTGACGTACGAAGGCCTTGTCCGTTGCGATGGTGCCAACAATCTCCCGGCGCAAGGAGCTTCGCGGTCACCCATCGCGCCGCTCTCGACCTGCCTGATGCTCTCGTTTCGTGGGTGGAGGATCTGATCGGTACCCGAAGGTGTGAGATCGGCAGTCCCTGGCGGAAGCTGACCTCCTTCGACCAGGCCGTGATGCTGCTGGTCTGGCTCGCGCTGGGCGACACCTTCGCCCAGCTCGCCGCACGCTTCGCGGTCTCCACCGACACCGCTTGGCGCTATGTGACCGAGGGCGTCGAGGTCCTGGCGGAGCGGGGCGCCGACACTCGCCCAAGCACTCACCGCCGCCGGCGGGGAGCGGCGACTGCTGCTGGACGGCACCTCATCCATACCTGGCGGTGCGGTGCCCAGGCCACCGAAGCCAACCACGATCCGCTCTACAGCGGTAAGCACCATCGGCATGCGAACCGCCTCCTGGACGCTCGGCGGTATCTCCCTCGCGGGCGCGCTGGCCGCCGCACTGATCTGGCCCGCATGCGATCCTCGCGCACCTCGACCACGATCACAGCGGCCTGCCCTCCCACCATCCCCACCTCGCCGAAGCCTCCGCCACGACGGGCGGTCACCGGTGAGCACACGCCTCGCTCGTCCGGCCGGTGCTTCCCTCGGTCGTCAGGTGAGGGTTTCGCAGGGAGAACAGGTACCGAACCGGGCCGGGCACGCCGCCACAGCTCTTCGAAGGGCGATTGCCCGAGCGGCTCGCTGCTGAACTCCCCAACGGCGGTGCCGGTACGCAGCACCGCCGTCCACGGAGAGTCCTCCGTGGACGGCGGTCCCTGGCACTGGTACTGCGTCGTGGCTTACGGCTTGACGGGGTCGCCCTCACCCAGCGCCAGCCACCACACGTCCTTGTCCTTGGTGAGGTCGATCCTCTGTCGACTTCCATCGGCGAAGCGGAGGTCGGCGGACGCCAACCTCGGCACGACGGGGTCGGAGACGACTGCCTCGACCGGCTCAACGGCGTGTGGGCCATACTGCGAGATCAGCTCGCGAGCGGCCTGTTCCCGGCCGGTGTACCAGGGTGCGCCGATGCGGGAGAGGTCAGCGGCGTCCCCTGTCCGGAGGCGCTGGAGGTACACCTTGATGACAAGCTCTGTCTCTTGTGCCACCTGCTTCGCATCCGGGTAGCGCGACTCCACGGGGCGAACGGTGACCTGTACCTCCGGGGTGTCCTGGAGTGCGTAGGGCGCCGGGTCGTCGCGGTACAGCCACCAGGCTGCGGTGGCACCGGAACACACGGCAACCGCCACCACCACGGCGACTACCCATGTGGATGCTCGGATACCTGCCATCAGTACCATCCCGGCTTGACCCGGACGATGTCCGCCCAGGTGCCCTTCTGGCTCTTCACGAAGGTGTCCAGACGCTGGTTCAGCCGGTTCTTGTTCTGCGCGCTCACATATGCCTTCCCCTTGGCCATCTTGGTGACCACGCCGGCGTGGTCCCAGCCGCCTTTGCCACCCCAGTTGAAGAAGACCACGTCACCGACCTTGGCGTACTGCTGTTTGCTCTCCGTGTTCACCACACCGTTGCTGTGCCGGGCCAGGAACTTGCGCATGTCGTCGGAGACCGTCCAGGTGTGGGAGTTGGTGAAGTAGAAGCCGCCTCCCGAGTGCGGCGGCGACGCGTGCTTGAGCCGCCACCAGTTGTCGAGGCTCCTCTTGTTCTTCTTAACGCCCTTCATGCGCATGCCGCCGCCGTGGTAGAGCGCTTTGGAGACGTAGTTGGTGCAGTTCTGGTTGTACTCGTGGCGTGCGTCCCAGTTGGCCCTCGCCCACTTCGCTGTGCCATTGGCGTCGATGGTGGCGAAGGGAGTGAAGGGGGCGGAGCCTTCCACGGACTCTGCCGAAGGCGGACCGCTGGTAGGGGCGGATCTCACCGTGGGCTGCTCGCTCTCCACGGTGCCGTAGGTCGTCATGAGGAAAGCATCCTCCCCCCGAGGCAGCCGCTGGTCGTACTGAGTCGCGTCCATCTTGCCGCGTAGCGAGGGCGTCTCCCCACCGAACGTGAAGATCACGACCGCCTCGCTCGTCTCCGGATCGGAGGGCGAGTCGGCGAGGAACCGCCGCTCGCTCACCGTCGCGCGGACGGCTACCGAGCCGTCGGTGGTGGGCATGGTCAAGGTATCGGAGATCGTCGAGGTGACGGATGTGTAGACGAGGTCGTCGGACCTCAGCGCGTCCCGGGTGTCGATCAGCCACGACTCCTCCGCCTTGAGCAACCATGAGTACATCGCCGCGTGCGGTCGGCCGCGCACCGCGCCAGCCGCGGTGTGTTGGGCACCGGTCGTCATCGCCGCACCAGCCTCGAGGTACTCCCGGACCGCCCGCACATACGTCGCGCTGTCCGGCGAGGCACTCACCGGCTTGACCGCTTCGCCGGCGACCGTGCTACTGGTCCCGTACGGGTTCGAGGCGCTGAGCCGGAAGCTGTACGAGGTGCCGTTGGTCAAGCCGGTCAGAACGGCGTCCGTGCCTTCGGTGGTCTGCTTGGCGATCACCGCACCGGTGGCATCGACGGCCGAAACCTCGTAGGTGAGTGCTGTGTCGTTGTATCCGCTGTCCTTGCTCGCGGCCCAGGTCACGAGCGCACCGCCGTCTCCGGCGCGAGCCCGTAGCCCACTGGGTGGCGAAGGTGTTGTCGCGGCGCCGTACTCCACCGTGAGCGCGGCCGAGGTGAAGCTGATGGCCGCGGTGCTCGGCGCGTTCTCGGGCATCCGCAGGACGAGGCCGTGGTTGACGTTCGCGCCGTCGGTCCAGCCCGTCACCAGGCCGGTGACGTCAATCTCCCACGGCGCTGTGGCCGTCAGGTTGGCCTCCGGGGCCGTGGCAGCTTCCAGGTCATCTCCCTTTCCGTCGATCGACCATTCCTCGTTGAGCGCGTGCACGTCCACCCGCGGTGCCGTCCCACTGGTCTGGAGCTTGAGGACGGCGCTGGTCACGCGCGCTCCGGCGGGTACGTCCGCGACATCAGGCTTGAGGTACGCGCGCCAGCCCCGGCCGGAGACGTTCCCGACCCTGAGCGGGGTGCCGGTCTCCCCGAGGCAGTCGCTCGCGCCGACGCAGGCGCTGGCGGTGCTGAGCGGCACAGCGATCGAGGATCCGGGAGCCACAGGGGGAGGCAGGTCGCCGCTTCCCGCCGTGATCGGGGTGGGCGTGGTCCAGGCCGAGCACCTACCCGAGTAGCAGGCCCTCATAGACCAGTCGAACGGGCCGTTGCCGGTGAGCCGGTCGGCCGGTACCTGGAAGCTGGCGCGTTCGCCGTTGTTGACGAGCTGGGTGCCGAGCGTCTGCGTTCCGCCGGGAGTGCGGAGGCGGAACTGGGCTTCGACCATGCCGCCGTTAGGCGAGCTGACGATTCCGGTGATCAGAGGGGTGGGGGTGTCTGTCGCTCCGGTCTGCAACGCCGTTGGTAGGTCTGCGGGCAGGACGGCGCTCGCGTCCGCACGGAAGGTGTTCCAGTCCGACCAGGCGGAGGTGTCGACCCCGTCACCAGTTCGGGCACGCATGCGCAGATGGGCACCGTCGGGAAGGGCCGACGCGGTGGGAACCTGGAGTGAGGCGGTGGCTCCCGGCGCGAACACCGCGCTCTTGCCCGTCCATGTGTAAGTGGTGTCGGCGAAGTCCGGGTCCGGCTGGACTTGAAACTCCGTTACCAGCGAACTCTGCGGGTCGCTGTCGCTCACCTTCGCCAGCAACGTGGGCGTCAGTGTTCCGGCGGTCGTCATCATGGTGCCGGCTTTGAGCGGGCTGAGACTCAGCGCAGTGGGCGTACCGGGCGTGGAGTTGTAGGTGACGATCAGGGATGGCTCGGTTGCCGAGTCGTGCGATCCATCGACGTAATTGGCGGACCGGTACCGGCGCCAGGTCAACGGGTCAGCCTCGTCGACGGCCGCCACGCGCAGCCCGTGGTCGGGCTGGCCTTCTGCCCAAGCCTGCACGATGCCGTTCACGTTCCACGACACCTGCCCGGCGGGGCAGTTGGCGTTGTAGCCCTTGGCCGCCTTCGACACGGAAGCCGCTGTGGCCGTCGTGCTCGGCTGTTGCGACCAGGAGATGGCCGAGGGATCCCAGCCGCTGGTGATCCGCCGTACCTGGATGCCGGAGTTCGCTGTGGAGCACGAGGCCGACCAGTGCGAGTACAGGCGCAGGCTTGCCTCAACGATGCGCTTGCCGGCGAACCGGGAGGTGTTGAACTTCAAGTAGGACCGGGCTCGTTCGGTGCCGTTGTACGTTCCGGCCTTGAGCTCAGTGGACCCGCGCTGGGAGGTGGGATAGGCGCTGTCCTGGATCCAGGTGTCCGTCACAGGGCCGAGGAGTGTGTTGGTCGGGTCGACCACGACCGGGTATGTCACGTCGTGATCGTCGAGGAAGGACCTGTCCGGCTTCAGGACGAGCGTTTGTTCAGTTCCGCTGTTCTCGACCGCGACTGCGACATCCGTGACGTTCTCCGGCTCGCCCGATGCGGCCCCCTCGGCGGCTCCCCACATGACGGGGACTGGCGCGGTCGCCACGCTGTCGCCGCCAGCGTCCTTCCAGAGCAGTCGCTTGTCTGCTGTTCTCCTGAGGTCGAGACCCTCGGCGATCACGGGTATGCGCAACTCCACCTGCTCCTTCGGCCGCTTCTTGAGCACGAAGTGATGGGAGAAGCCCTCGGGCAGCGCGGTGAGCACGAGGTCCGTGTCGGGCTGCACGTCGCGATAGACGGCGGTGTTGCCCACGAGTGCGGGTCGGGGGAGGTTTCCGCCCCAGCCTATGCCGAAGCTCTGTTCACCCGCAGTCACCTCCGCGAGCGGGGCATCGACTCCGTCGGAGAAGGCGATGTCAGTCGCGGCCTGCCTGGGTCGTACAACGCCGTCCCGGTACTCCAGCGTGGTGTCGATCTCCCGCCAGGAGCCGCGCGCGTCGCGGACCCGGATCGGTCCGGTAGTCGACTCCTCCGTCAGCGATCCGTCCGGATTGACGTAGGTGGTCGAGCTCTCGGTCCGCAGAGCCTCGACCTCGAGACGCTCGCCTGCCGCAGCCGCGTGCCTCCGGGCGGCGCCAGTCGCTGCCTCCTCGGAATTCCGTTGGTCTGCAGTGACCGGTGCGGACAGAGGGGGCACAGCGCCGGCGACGGTTTCCCCCGTCACGCCCACCCCGACCGCCAATGCGCCGACCATGCTGTAGGTCATCACTGAACGTAATGGCCTACTAGGTCTGTATTTATCACGCTTCTTCACGTACAACCCCCTTGGTTCATGCTTTCTGCAAAAGATCATTGTTGCTCGGTGATGACATGTCCATACAGACAGTGCGATGAGATGCACATCACTGGTCATCGATCCCAAGGGTTGGAGGAGCCGCGCCGGCTGGCAGGGGCAGGCCGAAGTCGCTGCGCGCCGCGCATGTGCCGTACGCCAGACGGCGGCCGCCGCGTACACCCGGTCGGTGGGGCGTGGTGCGCCTACGTGAAGAACGGGCCGAGCGGACTGAAGACGACGGGGAGCCGGTACTCCGGTGTAGCGGCCGCCCCAAATCCGCTCGACACCCCGGGCCGCTCGTAGCAGCCTTCCGTCATGGAAGAGACGTGCTGGCCGCTGCGCGGCCTCCGCCTGGCCACTGCCCCGGCTCGAACTGCGGTTGCCTGACTTCGCGTTGCTGGAGGAGTTGGCGCGGTTGGCGTCGGCCGGTGTGCACGGTCCGGCGGAGATGCCCTTCTCCGTGCCCTGGACGAAGGGGTCCCCGGAGGAAGCGGCCCGGTCCGTCTTCCAGTACGTGCTGCGCACGTTCGGCCAGTGGCAGCAGGCGAGTTGGTCGCTGTCGCTGGTGGTGGTCGGGCAGGGGGAGGTCGTGGGTCTCCAGGACCTCATGGCGGAGGACTTCGCCGTCACGGGGGAGGCGTCCACCGGGTCGTGGCTGGGGCTGCGGCACCAGGGGCGGGGCATCGGGACGGAGATGCGGGCCGCCGCGCTGCACCTGGCGTTCGAAGGGCTGGGTGCCCGTGCGGTGACGTCGGCCGCGATGACGGACAACCCGCGTTCGCTCGGCGTCTCCCGCAGGCTCGGCTACCGGGAAGACGGGCTGGAGGTCACCTCGGTGGACGGTCGGCGCCGGGCCCTGCACCGGCTGCGCCTGGACCGGGACGGCTGGGAGCGGCACCGCACGGTGCCCGTCGAGGTGAGCGGGCTGACGGAGTGCCGCAGCCTGTTCGGCTGTTGAGGGCCGGACGGCGGTGAGCCGCAGAGCGGCCGGACGGCGGTGCGCCGTGCGCGGCCCGGCGGCGGGCCCGGGAGGGGTCCGCCGCAGGGCCGCGCGGGCGTCCGGCTACCAGCTGGACTTGCGCACGCCGGGGAGCTGGCCGGCGTGGGCCATCTCGCGGAGGCGGATGCGGGAGAGGCCGAAGGCGCGGTAGGTGCCGCGCGGGCGGCCGTCGACGCTGTCCCGGTTGCGGACGCGGGTGGCGCTGGCGTCACGCGGCTGGCGGTTCAACTCAGCCTGGGCGGCCTGGCGTTCCGCGTCCGGAGTGGCGGGGTTGCGGATGATCGCCTTGAGGGCGGCCCGGCGGGCGGCGTAGCGGGCGACGACGACGCGGCGCTGCTCGTTCTTCGCGATCTTGCTCTTCTTCGCCATGTCGGTCAGACCTTCCCGCCGCGCGCCCGGATGCGGGCCACGGCCTTCTCGATGCCGATGCTGTCCACCGTCTTCAGCCCCTTCGCGCTCAGAGTGAGGCGGACGTGGCGGCCCTCGCTGGGCAGCCAGTAGCGCTTGCGCTGGATGTTGGGGTTGAAGCGGCGCGAGGTGCGCCGGTGGGAGTGCGAGATCTGCTTGCCGAAGCCCGGCTCGCGGCCGGTGAGCTGGCAGTGGGCGGACATGGGAAGGGCTCCTGATCACTAAATGAAAATGGTTGTCGTTTGTGTATAGTACCCGTATGGCCCGCAACGAACTACGCCCGGTGATCAAACTCCGGTCCACTGCCGGCACCGGCTACACCTACGTCACCCGCAAGAACCGCCGGAACGACCCGGACCGCATGGTGCTGCGGAAGTACGACCCACTCGCCCGCCGCCACGTCGCGTTCCGCGAAGAGCGCTGATCAGGAGCCCTTGAGATGAAGCCCGGCATCCACCCGCCGTACCGGCACGTCGTCTTCCGCGACCGCGCCGCCGACTTCGCCTTCCTCACCCGGTCCACCGCCGACAGCGCGCAGACCATCGAGTGGGAGGACGGCAACACCTACCCCGTCATCGACGTCGAGACCTCCTCGGCGAGCCACCCCTTCTACACCGGCACCGCCCGGGTGCTGGACACCGCCGGTCGCGTCGAGCGCTTCGAGCGCCGCTACGCCAGGCGTGAGGCCCGGTGATGCCGGAACCGAACAGCCGGCTCCCCGGCCCGGCGGACGGCCGCCTGCCGGTGGTCGTCGTCGGCGGCCTGCACGCCACCGCCCGCGCCGCCACGGTCGGCACGCTGCTGGAGGCGGTGCCCGGAAGCGTCGCGCTGCACCACGACCTGGCGAGCGCCACCGACGGCTCGGTCCGGCGGGTGGTGCGTGAGAGCCGCGGCGTGCTGGACACCGGGCACGCACCGCTGGTCAACGACTGCGCCTGCTGCGCCCTGCGCGAGGACCTGGTGCCGGAGTTGGAGCGGCTGGCCGCGAGCGACCTGTGCCGGCTGGCCGTCGTGGAGCTGTGGGACTCGGTCGAGCCGCGCGCGATGGCGGAGGTGATCGCCGCGCACAGCGGTGACGGGCTGCGGCTGGCCGGAGTGGTCACGGCGGTGGACCCGGCGCTGGTGCTGCCCTGTCTGGGCAACGGCGACGACCTGGCCGAGGCCGGGCTGGCCGCCGCCGCCACCGACCAGCGGACCGTCGCCGACACCTGGGCGCGGCAGCTGGAGTACCCGGCGGTGCTCACCGTGGTCGACGGTCCGGAGCCGGCCGACGAGGAGGACCTCGCGCTGCTGCACCAGTTGCACCCGACCGCCCGCCAGGTCCGCCTGGACGACCCGGACTTCGTGGCCGCGCTGACCGCGGGCTTCGACGTGGAGTCGGCAGCCGCCCGGCAGCACCCGGCGTGCGCCCTGCTGCCGCAGGCCGCTTCGGCGGACGGCGTCGAGACCTTCGTCTGGCACCAGTTGCGTCCCTTCCACCCGGCCCGCCTCTACGCGGCGCTGGAGGACCTGTGCCGTGCGGCGGCCCGCAGTCGCGGCAGGTTCTGGCTCGCCGACCGGCCCGACACCCTGCTCGCCTGGGACGCCGCGGGCGGCGCGCTGTGCGTGGAGGACGCCGGGCCGTGGCTGGCCTCGCTGCCGGACGCCGCCTGGGAGATGGTGCCCCCGGCGCGTCGTGCGGCTGCCGCGCTCGACTGGCACCCCGAGCACGGCGACCGCAGCCAGCACCTGGTCTTCACCTCGCCGGACCTCGACCGCGAGGGGCTGTGCGAGCTGCTGGACTCCTGCCTGCTCGACGACGAGGAGTACGCGGCCGGCCGGGACGCCTGGAAGTCGCTGCCGCACGCCTTCGACGAGCTGCTCGACCCCGTGGGCTGACCGCACGCCCCGGCCCTCTCCCGGCCCCGGTGACACCAGCCCTACTGGCCCTGTCCCGAGGCCCGACCCCCGACCATCCATCACCCCTCCCGAGGTTCGCCATGTCCCCTCGCGCTGTCTCGCGCAAGCCGCTCAAGCCGCGTCCCAACCCGCTGGACGCCGCGGGTATCACCTACATCGACTACAAGGACACCGATCTGCTGCGGAAGTTCATCTCCGACCGGGGCAAGATCCGCAGCCGCCGGGTGACCCGTGTCACTGCCCAGCAGCAGCGCCAGCTGGCCCGCGCGATCAAGAACGCCCGGGAGATGGCCCTGCTGCCCTACTCCTCCCGGTGACGACCCGGAGCCGGCACCGGAGCAGCCGCGGGGGCGCCGCGGTCACGCCGCCCGCCCGGTGGGGTTCCGCAGCGGAACCCGGGGCGGGCGGCGTGCGTCTCTCCTGTGGGTGAACGCCGCACCCGTTCAACGGCGTTGCGGGACGTGTGCTCGTGGCGCGGTTCGCCGGGTGCGCTGCGTGCGGGGCCGAACCCCCTCGGTGGTGGCCGGCTCTCCGCTCTGACCGGGGGTGATGGCATCACGACTCGCTGTCGTGCACGTGCATCGGCACATGCATCAGCACGTGAACGACGTTATGATCCGGGTTGGTTGGGCAATGAACTACCCGGGAGAGTCCGATGCACCAGGCACACAACGGCATGGCGGCCCAGGACCTCCACGGGGTCACCTGGCAGAAGAGCAGGCACAGCAACTCCCAGGGCACGTGCGTGGAGTTCGCGAAACTGCCCGGCGGGGACGTGGCGGTGCGCAACAGCCGGTTCCCCGACGGTCCGGCGCTCGTCTACACCCCGGCGGAGGTCGAGGCCATGCTGCTGGGCATCAAGGACGGCGAGTTCGACCACCTGATACACGACTGACGCAGCCGTGCGACTGACGCAGTCACGCGCCTGACGCCCGCACGCGCTCGGACACGCCTCGGCCCGGCCCGGAGATCTCCGGGCCGGGCCGAGGCGTGTTCCTGTGCTCAGGAGGGGACCGGGCCCAGGCGGAACAGCGCCCAGACCACCTTGCCCGGCTGCGGTTCTGGCAGCGGCTGCCACCCCCAGCTGTCGCTGAAGGACTCCACCAGGAACAGGCCGCGCCCGGACTCCGCGGTGACGTCGGCGAAGTCCGCGAGTGCCGCGAACGGGTCGGCGTCGTCCAGTGCGGAGATGGGCGGCGTGCGGCTGGGGTCACGGACCGCGCAGACCAGCCGGGACGCCCAGCGCATCAGGTGCAGCCGCACGGGTGCTTCCTGGAAGGCCGGTGCGCAGCCCGGTAGTCCGTGCCGAAGTGCGTTGGTCACCAGTTCGGAGACGACCAGCGTCACCCCGTCGCAGTGTTCCGACAGACCCCAGCCGCCCAGGGTGCTCCGGGTGAAGTCCCGAGCGCTCTGCACGGCCTCGAATCGGGGCGGCAGCGCGCTCGAAGCGGAACTGGAGAGAGCTCCCGGGTCGAGCGGGGGGAGTCCCTGCCATAAAGGCTCGAGCACTGTGGTTCCTTCGGTCCCCATAGCGAGGTTCCCCCTGGCTGTGACGGCAGTGGAGGTCCGTGGCGGACCGGACGGCGGTGCTCACCCGATGGCATCGGGACCCAAACACGTTGACACCGCGTGCACTTGGGCTGCCCCCATGGTTCCCAATGCGAACAACGGATGCAAGGGCAGATGCACGTGCATCTGTAACTTTCGATCGTGTGTAACCGGATGGGCACGCAACGGAGCGCAGAGATGGCAGACTGCTTGTCCATCGGGGCGGGTGTCTGATCAAAAGAGGGGCAATTCCGGTGACAGGCGGAGCGAACGGGACAAGCGGCTCAAGCGGGTCGATGGTGCGCCGGATACTCCTCGGATCCCAGTTGCGACGCCTTCGGGAGTCGCGCGGGGTGACGCGGGAAGCGGCCGGCTACTCGATCCGCGCTTCGGAATCCAAGATCAGCCGAATGGAGCTGGGACGGGTGAGCTTCAAGGCACGAGACGTCGCGGATCTGCTGACGCTGTACGGCGTCACCGACGAAGCGGAACGCGAACCGCTGCTGAATCTGGCGCGGGAGTCGAGCATCGCCGGGTGGTGGCACAGCTACGGCGACGTGCTGCCGTCCTGGTTCCAGACGTACGTCGGCCTGGAGGGCGCCGCCTCCCGGATCGACACCTACGAGGTCCAGTTCGTGCACGGACTGCTCCAGACCGAGGATTACGCGCACGCCGTCGTCGCCAGCGGCCACCGGCGCATGCCCGGCGACGAGATCGACCGCCGGGTGGCGCTGCGCATGGAGCGGCAGAAGTTGCTGCTCCAGGAGACCGCGCCGCACCTGCGCTGCGTGCTCGACGAGGCGGCGCTGCGGCGCCCGTTCGGCAGCCGCGAGATCATGGACGAGCAACTGGAGCACCTGGCGCAGCTCTCCGAGCGGCCCAACGTCACGCTGCAGGTCGTGCCGTTCGACCTCGGCGGGCACCCCGCCGAGAGCGGCGCCTTCACCAAGCTGAGCTTCCCCGAACCGGAGATCCCCGACGTCGTCTACCTGGAGCAGCTCACCGGCTCGCTCTACCTGGACAAGCCGGAGGAGGTCGCCGAGTACACGGGCGTCATGGACCGGCTGTTCAACAACAGCCTCAGTCCGGCGGAGACTCGTGACCGGTTGCTAAGAATCCGTCAACTCGCGTAGAACACAAGTAACATGACGTGCCATCACGAGTCCTCCCAGAGAAGGAATGGCAATGCCCGACTTCGCGGACCTGGCGCTTCAATACATCGACGGTGAATGGCGGCCCGGTTCGGGCTCGTGGGACATCATCGACTTCAACCCGTACAACGGGGAGAAGCTGTGCTCGATCACCGTCGCCACCGCCGAGGAGGTCGACCAGGCCTACCGGGCGGCCGAGCGGGCGCAGCCGGAGTGGGCGGCCACCAACCCCTACACGCGCCGGCTGGTCTTCGAGCGGGCGCTGCGCGTCGTCGAGGAGCGCGAGGAGGAGATAGCCGAGGCGATCGTCGCCGAACTGGGCGGAACACGCACCAAGGCCGGCTTCGAACTGCACCTCGCCAAGGAGTTCCTGCGGGAGTCCGTGCAGTTGGCACTGCGTGCCACGGGGAAGATCATTCCCTCGCCGGTGGACAGCAAGGAGAACCGCGTCTACCAGGTGCCGGTCGGCGTCGTCGGTGTCATCTCCCCGTTCAACTTCCCCTTCCTGCTGTCGCTGAAGTCCGTGGCCCCCGCGCTGGCACTGGGCAACGCGGTCGTGCTCAAGCCGCACCAGAACACCCCGATCTGCGGCGGCTCCCTCGTCGCCAGCATCCTGGAGCAGGCCGGACTGCCCAAGGGCCTGCTGAACGTGGTCATCACCGACATCGCCGAGATCGGTGACGCGCTCATCGAGCACCCGGTGCCCAAGGTCATCTCCTTCACCGGCTCCGACAAGGTGGGACGGCACGTCGCCACGGTCGCCGCCGCCAACTTCAAGCACGCCGTGCTCGAACTGGGCGGCAACAGCGCGCTGATCGTGCTGGACGACGCCGACATCGACTACGCCGTGGACGCGGCCGTCTTCAGCCGTTTCGTCCACCAGGGCCAGGTGTGCATGGCGGCCAACCGGGTCATCGTCGACCGCAGCGTGCAGCAGGAGTTCACCGACAAGTTCGTGGCGAAGGTCTCCACCCTCAAGGTGGGCGACCCGGCGGACCCCTCGACGGTGATCGGCCCGCTCATCAACTCCAGCCAGGTGGAGCGCATCACCTCGCTCGTGGACCAGTGCGTCGAGAGCGGCGCCACCGCGCTGCTGCGCGGCGAGGCGGAAGGCAACCTCGTCTCCCCGTCGGTGCTCACCGACCTGCCCGCCGACTCCCCGGCGCTGCGCGAGGAGATCTTCGGCCCGGTCGCGCTGATCATCCCGGTGGACGGCGAGGACGAGGCCGTCCGGGTCGCCAACGACACTCCCTACGGCCTCAGCGGCGCGGTGCACACCGCCGACACCGACCGGGGTGTGGCCGTCGCGCACCGCATCGAGACCGGCATGATCCACGTCAACGACTCCACCGTCTCCGACGAGCCGATCGTGCCGTTCGGCGGCGAGAAGCACTCCGGTCTGGGCCGCCTCAACGGCGACCACTTCGTGCAGGCGTTCACCACCACCAAGTGGATCGCCATCCAGCACGGCCGCAGCGGCTTCCCCTTCTGACCCACGCCCACCGGCCACCCCTCGCCACACCCTCCGCGGCCCGTCCGGGCCGGCCCCACCGTGGGCCGCCGGGCGGGCCGTCGGCATGTTCCGGCCGGTCCCGGGGCGGTAGAGGACAGAAACCGTCCTCTACCGCCCGTAGCGTTGTCCTCAGCGAGAAGGGGTCGGAACATCCGGCTCCCGTGAACCGCGAGAGGTGAGACCTGTGCCCACTCCCGTATCCCCCGAGGCCCGTGGCGGCGAGCGCGAAGCCCTGCTGGGCTACCTGGAGGCCCAGCGCGGCGGCCTGCGCCGGGCACTGTCCGGACTCACCGAGGCCCAGGCCCGCAGCGTGCCCAGCGCCAGCGCGCTGTCCGTGGCCGGAGTCGTCAAGCACGTGATGGAGGGCGAACGCGGCTGGATTCGCACGATGCGCGGTGAGCCGCTCGACTACAGCGACCCGGCGACGCTTGCGTCCTGGGAGAACAGCTTCCGGCTGACCGAGGACGAGTCGGTGGCATCGGTGCTGGCGCGCTACGAGGAGGTCGCCGCTGAGACCGAGGCAGCCGTGCGGGCGCTCGACTGCATGGACGACCTGTTCGACCTGCCGTCCGCGCCCTGGGACGAGGGCGGGCCGCGCACCTGGCGGTGGGGACTGCTGCACCTCATCGAGGAGGCGGCCCGGCACGCGGGCCACGCCGACGTGATCCGGGAGTCCGTCGACGGCAAGGGCGCGTTCGACCTGATAGAGGGCGCCGACAAGTGGACGGCGGCGGAGCACAGCCCCGCAGCGGGCTGAGGGCTTGCAGGGAAGCGGCACCGCGCTTCCCTGCAAGCCCCTGGTTCACGTGCGACACCTGCGGATCAGCTGTAGCTGACGCCGAACTGCCGGGTGGTGAAGTCCAGTCCGCCGGCCGAGGAGGTGATCTCGTAGCCGAACTGGACGTCGCCGATGGGCTCGTTCGACCTGATCCAGCCCCGGCCGGCGATCCAGCGCAGGACGGACAGGACGTCCACGCTGGCGGCGGAGGTGTGGGAGGTCCGCAGGAAGGAGTAGACGTTGTTGTGGCCGTTGCTGCCCCGGTAGACGTCCCACGTGTGGCCGCCGACGCTGACGCGGGTCTGGTACGTCCCCAGGGGGCCGACCGGGCCGTGCCAGTTCATCCAGAGCATGATCTCGTGGTTGTAGCTGGTGTCCCAGATGTCGTAGGCGGTGGCATACGCGCCGGCCTGGGGGACGGACACGTCGAAGTTGCTGTTGAGTGACGAGAGTTGGTTCAGGTTGCGGTTCACCACGCGCTTGGCGTTGGGGTAGGACTTGATCCCGCCGGTGTTGGGGTGGTTGGCCCATGTACCCCAGTTGCTGTGGCTGTTGGCCCACATGGACTGGTACCCGGCGCCGGAGCCCCAGATGTTGTTGTAGAGGGTGTAACCCCCGGTGCTCCACTGGCCCCACTTGTCACTGGTCGACCAGGTGGCGGCGTGCGCGGGGGACATGGACACCCCGAAGAGCACCGCCAGGGCGAGCAGGGGGGTCAGGAGTCTGAGGAAGGTCCTGCGGGCAGTGCGTTTCACCATGGGTGCCTCTCCTTGGTCGGTCCCGCCGCGCGGGACGCTGTGGGGGTCGGGCCGAGCACCAGGACCGTCGTTCGGACCGGGTGGGGGTGGGGGTCCGGCGGAGTGGGAAGCCCGGTCGTGCGAAGCGGTGTTGGGCCCGTTCGCCACCGCGTCGCTCTGAGCCTGGTCAGGACTGACGGGATGCTCCGCGCGCGGTCTGCCTGGCACGGAACGAGTAGTCGAAGCGCTTCGATCCGTGAGAGTAGAACTCCGCGGCAGGTCGCACAAGCCCTGCGGCACACATTCGGATGAGTGGATTCCGCCTTCGGCCGGGCAGGTGGCACACCGCACGTGCCAAGCGCAATCGCACAGCCCTCGCGCCGCCCGCCCGGCGCTCGTGTTCGAAGCGCTTCGAGGATCGCTTTCGTGGATCGCTTCGCGGATCGAGCGGCCGCCGGCAACCTGCTCGTCCCCGGCTTGCCCGCGCCCCGGAGTCGGCGGCCCGGACCGCCGGCGCGCGTCGGCGTGAGGGGGTCCGTCGCGTGGGCCGTGGGGCACGGACCCGCCGGGCCCGCGTAGTCGCCGCACCCGCAGCGTCTACGCTGGGCGACGAGACGACGTGGGTGACGCGAGTGATGCGGGAAGCGGAGAGAAGGCCGATGTCAGCGATCCGGCTGCTGGTACTGGGGGCGGTCCGCCAGCACGGTCGCGCGCACGGCTACATGGTCCGCAACGATCTTGAGTTCTGGGGCGCCCACGAGTGGTCCACGGCCAAGCCCGGATCGATCTACCACGCGCTCAAGCAACTGGCGAAACAGGGCCTGTTGACGGCCTACGACGTAGCGCCGAGCACCGCGGGCGGACCGCCGCGGACCGAGTACGAGCTGACCGGGGCGGGGGAGCGGGAGTTCGGCGCACTGCTGCGGCACGCGCTCACCGCCGTGGACGAGAAGCCGGACATGCTGACCTCGGGCGTGGGCTTCCTGGTCGACCTGCCGCGTGCGGAGGCGATCACCCTGCTCAAGGCGCGCCTCGCCGCGTTGGAGGCGTGGCGCGCGGAGGTAATCACGCACTGGACGCCGCCCGGCTCCACTCCGGCGGAGTGGGGCCACATCGGCGAGATCATGCAGCTGTGGGTGCACACCGCCGACAGCGGCATGCAGTGGACCCGCGGCCTGATCGAGCGGCTGGAGAACGGTGCCTACGTGATGGCCGGCGAGGGGGAGCGGGAAGTCACAGTCCTGGCCGAAGGCCGGCCCAACCCCTTCACCGCCGGGTGACGACTGCCGGATGACGACTGCCGGATGACGACCGCCGGGTGACGACCGCCGGGTGGCGTTCTCGGCGTGCGGTCGGCCTCAGCTGCCCGTGAGCGACAGCTTCGCGGCGAAGCCGAGGAACGCCGTGCCGGCGGCGGCCGAGGCGCCCGCCTGGAGCTTGCGGCGGCGGCGGAAAGCGGCGGCCAGCCGGGTTCCGGTGAAGATCAGCACAGACAGGTAGACGATGCTGAACAGCTGCGCCCAGGCGCCCAGTGCCGCGAAGGACAGTGCGGGGTAGGGGTAGGCCGGGTCGACGAACTGCACGAAGAACGACACGAAGAAGAGGATGGCCTTCGGGTTCAGCAGGCTCGCCAGGAGCGCCCGGCGGTAGGGCCGCTCGGCGACGCCACCCGCAGGCGCCCGGGAACCGGCCGGCGCGGACGCCTCGGCACCGGACGCCTCGGCACCGGACGGTGCCTCCAGCGTGGTGGCGACCGCCGCCGCGCGACGCCGCCACAGCCCCCACGCGGCACGCAGCATGCCCACCGCGAGCCAGGTCAGGTAGCCGGCGCCTGCGTACTTGACCACGGAGAACGCGACCGGGCTGGCCTGGAGCAGCGAGGCCACGCCGCCCGCCGAGAGCACCATCAGCACGGCGTCGCCGCAGAGCACCCCGCCCGCCGCGCGGTACCCGGCACGCACGCCCAGGCGGGCCGCCACGGAAACCACGTACAGCGAGTTCGGCCCCGGCAGCAGGATGATCAGGGCCAGGCCCACCAGGTAGGTGGGCAGGTCGGTTATTCCCAGCATGCGCGCATGGTCGCATGTCGACGGCCTGTGGCGACACGCGGTTTCGCTACGCGGTCGTCATGTAATCAAGTTTGACCACTGCGCTGGTGCGGCGTACCCTCCGGTAGTGCTAGTCAAGCTTGACTACGTGGAGGAACGCGGGCGTGGTAGGGAGCGGCGGAGTGCGAGCGGACGGCAGCGGGAGTTCCGGCAGGAGCGGGGCGGCGGTGGTCACCGTCGAGGGGCTGTGCAAGGACTACGGCAGGAGGAGGGCCCTGGACGGACTCGACCTGGAGGTGCGCCGCGGCAGTGTGCACGGCGTGCTGGGGCCCAACGGCGCGGGCAAGACCACCGCGGTGCGGGTGCTCACCACGCTGCTGCGCCCCACCTCGGGGACGGCGACGGTGGCGGGCCACGACGTGGTCAGGAAACCGGACGAGGTGCGCTGCCGGATCGGGCTCGTCGGCCAGCACGCCGCCGTCGACGAGCAGCTGAGCGGCCGGCAGAACCTCGACCTGTTCGGGCGGCTGCACCACCTGGGCGGCCGGGCCGCCGCCCGGCGCGCCGCGGAACTGCTGGAGCTGTTCGAGCTGGGCGACACCGGCACGCTGCCCGTCTCCGGCTACAGCGGCGGCATGCGCAGGCGGCTCGACCTCGCCGCGTCCCTGGTCACGGCCCCCGAGGTGCTGTTCCTCGACGAGCCCACCACCGGGCTCGACCCGCGCGGGCGCACCGAGGTCTGGAACGCGGTGCGCACCCTCGTCACCGGCGGCACGTCCGTCCTGCTCACCACGCAGTACTTGGAGGAGGCCGATCAGCTGGCCGACCACGTCTCCGTCCTCGACCGCGGGCGCCGGGTCGCCGACGGCACACCCGCCGACCTGAAGGCCCGGCTCGGCGCCGACCACCTGGACGTCGTCGTGCGCGACGCCGCCCGGCTCGACGCCGCCGCAGCCGCGCTGCGGGCGGCGACCGGCGCCGCCGAGGTCCGCACCGACCACGACCGGCGCCTGGCCAGCGCGCCCGTCACCGACCGGACGGCCGCCCTCGCGGCCACCCTGCGGCACCTGGAGGCCGCCGGGATCGGTGCGGACGGCATCGACGACATCGCCCTGCGCCGCCCGACGCTCGACGAGGTCTTCCTGCACCTCACCGACCGGCCCGATCCCGGCGACCGGCCCGACCCAAGCGACCGGCCCGACCACAGCGAGGAGCCCAGCGCCGCATGAGTACACCACCGACCGCATCCACCGCCACCGCGGCCGGCCCCGCCGCCGTCACCGCGACGGCCGCGGCCCGCCCCGGGGCCGTCCGCGTCCCCGTCCCGCCCCGCACGCCCGCCGCCCGGCTCGCCCGCCTGCTGACCGACTCCCTCACCATGACCCGGCGCGGTGTCGCCCGCTGGGCGCGCCAGCCCGCGGAACTCCTCGTGGGGCTGCTGTTCCCGGTGCTGATGCTGGTGATGTTCGCCTACTTCATCGGCGGCGGCATGGCCGTCGAAGGCGGCTCCTACCAGGAGTTCCTGGTGCCCGGCATGCTGGTGGTGACCGTCGCCTTCGGCTTGGAGAACACGATGGTCGCCCTCACCCAGGAACTCGACCGGGGCATCGTCGACCGGTTCCGGTCGATGCCCATCGCCCCGTCCTCGGTGCTGGTCGGCCGCAGCCTGCTCGACATGGCCGCGTCCGCCGCCGCGCTGGTGGTCATGGTCGGTGCCGGTCTCGCCATCGGCTGGCGCTGGCACGGCTCCCTCGGCGCCGCCGCCGCCGGGCTCGGGCTGCTGCTCCTGCTGCGGTTCGCCATGCTCTGGGTCGGCATCCATCTGGCGCTCGTCGCCGGGCGGCCCGAGCTGGTGTCCGCCGTGCAGATCCTCGTCTGGCCGGTGGCGTTCCTCTCCAGCGCCTTCACCTCGCCGGACACGATGCCCGGCTGGATGGGCGCCGTCGCCGAGTGGAACCCGCTCTCGGCGACCGCCACCGCGCTGCGCGACCTGTTCGGCAACCCGCAGTGGCACGACGGCGGCTCCTGGGCCACCGAGCACGCCGTGCCGCTGGCCGTGGTGTGGCCGCTGGTCCTGCTGGCCGTCTTCGCCCCGCTCGCCGTCCGCCGCTACCGCGGCCTGGGCGACTGACGCAACCGCCGGGTCCGGCCCGACCGGCCGGACCCGGCCGCGCCCGCTGGGCGGGACGTCCGGCAGACGTGCGTCCGGCGGTGAGGCAGACGTGCCTCAGACGCGGGCGTGGCGGCGGCGCTGCTGCTGGTCGGGCTCCGCCGACCGCTTCATGCGGTGCTCCACGACGATCACGACCGCCACGATGGCGAAGCCCAGCGCCATCAGGGCGAACGTGAGTGGCGCGGCGTCGCCGGGGGCGAAGAGGTTGCGGTCCTCGTCCTGCCACGGCCACAGCGCCCGCACCGAGCCGGCCATCAGGCCCGTCATCACCACCAGTGTCAGGTGGTGGTAGTTCTCCAGCAGCCACTTCAGCACCTTGACGAACAGCGCCAGGCCCACCAGGCAGCCCAGGCCGAAGGAGCCCAGCAGCACCAGGTCGCGTTCGTTGGCGGCCTCGATGACGGGCTCGTACAGGCCCATCGTCAGCAGCAGGAACGATCCCGAAAGGCCCGGCAGCACCAGCGCGCAGATCGCCACCGACCCACCGAGGAACACCGTCAGCGGGCTGACCGGCGCCTGCGAGGGCGGCATGCCGGTCAGGACGAACGCGGCCACTCCCACCGCCAGGGCCACGGCGTAGTTCGGGCCCGTCCACCGCTGTCCGGAGTGGGTGTACGGCACCCACAGGGACGCCAGCACCAGGCCGAAGAACAACGCGTAGGCGTACTGCGTGTGGCTCTCCACCAGTGGGGCGACCAGCTTGGCGCCCAGCACGAGCGCCGCCGCCATGCCGACCAGCAGCGGCAGCAGCACACCCCAGTCGACCCGGCGCAGCTCGGCGCCCGCCCGGGAACCGCCTCTGCCGCGCGGCAGGTCGGTGACCGCGTAGCGCACGGCGGTCGTGATGTAGCCGGCACCGCCGATCAGCTTCTCGTACACGCCCACGATGAGCGCGACGGTGCCGCCGCTGATTCCTGGCACCACCTCCGCGGCGCCGATGAGCGAACCGCGGAACGCGTTGAACACACGGGTGCCGACCGTATTCGCCATGATCTCCTGTTTCCCCGGGACTCCGTCAGGCGGTGAATCGCCCCTCATCCTATGCTTCGCGTGGGACGCGTCTGCGGGGGTGCGAAAGCCCTCGCCGGGGCACACGTGGCTGCGGATCAGCCAAGCGGAAGGAGAAGCGGAAGTCGTGGTCGGGGACCCGCAGCGGAACGGCAGCAGGACCGGCGCCTCGGACACCGAGAGCGCCGGAGAGCACACGGACGGCAAGCCGGCGTCCGACGAGGCGCACAGCGCGTTCAGCCACCCGCTGGGCATGCCGCTGCCGCCCATCCCGGAGGACGAGCATCCGACCTCGGAGTTCGCCGTCCCGCAGGGTGTGCGCACCCAGCCGGTCGAGACGCACAGCAGCGCCTTCCACTTCACGCCCGCGCAGGGCATCCCCATGGTCACGTCGCTCGTCAAGGGCAACGCGCCATGGCAGGACCGGATGCGCACCATGGTCCGGCTGCCGCTGGCGGAACGTCCCGCCCCCGAGCGGGCGGCACGGGTCGAGGACGACTCCGGGCCGTCCGTGCCGCGTGTGCTGGACCTCACACTGCGTATCGGGGAGCTGCTGCTCGCCGGCGGTGAGGGCGCCGAGGACGTCGAGGCGGCCATGTTCGGCGTCGCGCACGCCTACGGCCTCGACCGCTGCGAGCCGACGGTCACCTTCACGCTGCTGTCCATCACGCACCAGCCGTCGCTGGTCGACGACCCGGTGACGCTCAGCCGTACCGTGCGCCGCCGCGGCACCGACTACACCCGGTTGGCCGCCGTCTACCGGCTGGTCGCCGACGTCACGTCCGGCGACGTCACGCTGGAGGAGTCCTACGGCCGGCTGGCGGAGATCCGGCGAAACCGGCACCCCTACTCCAAGGGGGTGCTGTCGCTGGCCAGCGGACTGCTGGCAGGCGCCGCCGCCACGCTCGTCGGCGGTGGCCCGATCGTGTTCGTGCTGGCGGCGGTCGGCGCGATCCTCGGTGACCGGTTGGCGTGGATGTTCGCCAGCCGCGGGCTGCCGGAGTTCTACCAGTTCGTCGCCGCGGCCATGCCGCCCGCCGCGATCGGCGTCTCGGTGGTGCTCGTCCAGCACCCGCTGCTGGACGGCATCCGGGCCTCCGCCGTCATCACCGGCGGCCTGTTCGCGCTGATCCCCGGACGGGCGCTGGTCGCAGCGGTGCACGACGGGCTCACCGGCTTCTACATCACCGCCTCCGCCCGCCTGCTGGAAGTGGTCTACCTCATCGTCGGCATCGTCAGCGGCGTGCTGGCGATCCTCTACATCGGCGACCAGTTCGGCGCCGAGCTCAACCCCGAGGGCACCTTCAGCGTCGAACGCCCGGTCACCCAGCTGCTCGCGGCCATGACGCTGGCGCTGGCCTTCTGCGTGCTGCTCCAGCAGGAGCGGTCCACGGTGGTGTGGGCGACGCTCAACGGCGGCGTCGCCTGGCTGGTCTTCGGCGCGCTCGCCCACACCGGCAACATGGACCCCGTCCCGGCCACGGTCGCCGCCGCCGGACTGGTCGGCCTCTTCGGGCAGCTCATGTCCCGCTACCAGTTCGTGTCCGCCCTGCCGTACATCACCGCGGCCATCGGCCCGCTGCTGCCCGGTAGCGCGACCTACTTCGGTCTGCTCGGCCTCGCCCAGGGCCACATGGACGACGGCTTCCAGTACCTGGCCAGGGCCGCCGCGCTGGCGCTGGCCATCGCCATCGGAGTGAACCTCGGCGGTGAGCTGGCGCGGCTGTTCATCAAGTCGCCCGGCCGCGAGACCCCCCTGCCGGGCCGCCGCTCCGCCAAGCGCACCCGCGGCTTCTGACCCCGACCGGCCGAGCGGGTCAGCCGCGGCCCAGCTCGACCTCGACGAGAGGGGCCGTGGACTGGCTCGGACCAGGGAGTCGATCAGACGGCCGGACGCGGTTCCCCGGCTCGCAGCCCGCGTGCGAGCCGGCCGAGCAGCACCGCGTTGAAGAGGCCGCACAGGGCCGCGCCCATCGCGAAGGCCAGAGGGCTGAGCCAGCTGAGCGGGGAGTACTCCACCGGTAGTGACACCAGGATGGCGAGGAAGCTGAGGGGCGCTGTGGCCATGAGCGGCCAGATGCCGGCGAACCCCGGGTCCTGCCGCACGTACGCGGCGAACAGGAAGAACCCCAGCGATGCCGCAACGACCGCGAGGTAGCCCCGGGCGAGCCAGTTGTCCACCGCGGGCGCCAGCAGGACCCGCAGGCGGGAGCGTCCGGAACGTGCTGTGCCCGCGCCCTCCTCGGTGGAGGGGGCAAGGGCGCCGGGGAGCGGGTCGTGTGCTCCGGGCGGCGCGGTGCCCGCACTCCTCGCGACGAGGGCCCCCAGCACGGAGGCGTTCACGAGCGCACACAGCAGGAGTTGAAGGAGCCAGAAGCCCGTGGCCAGCGCCTCGACCGCCCCGCCGCCCTGGGTGCCGGGGCCGAAGGGGAGGAACAACCCCAGGAAGGAGAGGGGCGCCGTGAGCATCAACGGGTCCGGGAGGAAGCTGCTCTCCGGCAGGAGGAACATGGCCGCCACGGAGACGGCGAAGACAGCCAGGTAGCCCCGGGCGAGCCAGTTGTCCGTGGCGAGCGCAAGCAACTTGCGCAGGCGTGGGAGGCGGCGCGAGCGGGAGGCATGCGGCATGGGCGGGGTTCCTTCGGGTCGGTCCAGGCTGGTCGTGACCAAGGATGGGCCGACACGGCACATGCAGGCATGAGTACCGGTACTCACCGGTAGGGACCGATTCCGATGCCGGTTCGCGGCGCCCACGGGCAGCGCCGCGCCCCCGTCCGCAGCGGACGGGGGCGCGGCGCTGCCCGTGCGACGGGTGCCGGACGGCTCAGTGGCTGCCGCCGCTGGCCTCCAGGCGCTTCACGGAGTTCTCCACCTCGGCCTCGGCCTCGACCCGGCCGACCCAGTTGGCGCCCTCGACGGACTTGCCGGGCTCCAGGTCCTTGTAGACCTCGAAGAAGTGCTGGATCTCCAGCCGGTCGAACTCCGACACGTGGTGGATGTCACGGAGGTGCTCCACCCGCGGGTCGGACGCCGGGACGCACAGCAGCTTGTCGTCGCCGCCGGCCTCGTCCGTCATCCGGAACATGCCGATCGCGCGGCACTTGATGATGCAACCGGGAAACGTCGGCTCCTCCAGGAGCACGAGCGCGTCCAGCGGGTCGCCGTCCTCGCCCAGGGTGCCGTCGACGAAACCGTAGTCGGCCGGGTAGACGGTCGAAGTGAAGAGGTGACGGTCCAGACGGATACGTCCGGTCTCGTGGTCCACCTCGTACTTGTTCCGCGAACCCTTCGGGATCTCGATGGTGACGTCGAACTCCAAGGGAGGCTCCTCCGTGATCAACACATGTGTCTGGTGGTTAAGTGTCCCCCACGCCGGTGTGTGCTCGTGAAAGGGGCTGGTCGAAGGTGCGGGAGACGCCCGTCAACCGAGTGGGCCGATCGTTGGGCGCGGCTGCGCGCACCGTCCGCGGGCGCTGGCACGCAGCCCCTCCGCACACCCGGCAGACCTGGCAGCTCACGGCGGGTTCCGCCGTGCTCGGCCTGGTGGTCGCGCTGACCTCGGTGGCGGTCGCGGGCCCGTGGGACTCCGGTCAGCGTACGGCCGAACGGGCCCGTGCGGCCGGTCTGTCCGGCGACAGTGGCGCTCACCACACCGACGACGCCCCAGGTGGCACGCTCGGCACCGGCCCTGACGGCGTACCGGAGCCCGCTCCCAGCGCCCGGGCCGTGCTGCGCGCCCTGGGCAGCGGCACGCCGCCCACCCGGGAGGCGCTCGACGAGGCGCTGCGGCCGCTGCTGAAGGACCCGGCCCTGGGCTCGCTCGTCGCCGCCTCGGTGACGGACGCGGCCACCGGCAAGGAGCTGTTCGCCTCCAAGGCCGGCACCCCGGCCACCCCCGCCTCGACGGTGAAGCTCGCCACCGGCGCGGCGGCGCTCGCCGCGCTCGGCCCCGACCACCGCATCCGCACCCGGGCCGTCTGGGACGACGCCAACGAGCGGGTGGTGCTGGTCGGCGGCGGCGACCCGACCGTCACCGGCAAGCAGCTCGCCGCGCTGGCGAAGCGCACCGCGAGCGCACTGGCCAAGCGCGAGCTGGTCCCCGAGGACATCGCCTACGACACCTCCCGCTACCCCGGCACCGACCGGCACCCGATCGGTGTCAACGACAACATCGCCCCGGTCAGCCCGCTGATGCTGAACGCCGCCCGGCTCGACGACAGCACCCGCGGCCCGGCTCGGAGGGCCGCCGACCCGGCGGGCGACGCCGGCAAGCGGTTCGCCGAACTGCTCGCGAAGAAGGGCGTGCGGGCCGAGGGCGCCGTCCTGCGGGCCACCGCCCCGAAGAAGGCGACGGAGCTGGCCGTGCACCGGTCCGCGCCGCTGTCCACGCTGGTGGAGCGGATGCTGACGCACAGCGACAACGACATCGCCGAGGCCCTGGCCCGGCAGACGGCCCTCAAGGCCGGGACCCGCGCCGACTTCGCGGGCTCCGAGAAGGCGGTGCGGGACCACCTGAAGGCCCTGGACCTGCCGGTTGACGGCGCGCGCTTCGCCGACGGCAGCGGGCTCAGCCGGTCCAACCAGGTCTCGGCACGGTTCCTCACCGCCCTGCTGGCCCTGTCCGCCGACCCGGACCACGCCGAGCTGAGGCCGCTGCTCACCGGGCTGCCGGTGGCGGGCTTCAACGGCACGCTGGGCCGCCGGTACGCGGCGGCGGAGAGCGCGGCGGGCGCCGGTCTGGTGCGGGCCAAGACGGGCACGCTGACCGGGGTCAACTCCCTCGCCGGCACCGTCGTGGACGCCGACGGCAGGCTGCTGGCCTTCGCCTTCCTCACCACCGGCACCACCGACGCGTACGGCGCCCAGGCGGCCCTGGACAAGCTGGCCGCCACCGTCGCCGCCTGCGGCTGCCGCTGACCCCCGCCTCCCGGGCCCCGCGTACCGGCCTCCGCGTACCGGCCCTGCGTCCCTGACGCCCCCGACGGCCCCGAGGCCCGCGCCGACCTGCGGGGGAGTGCCCGGGTCCGGACGTCGCAGGGGCCGGCGGGCCCGCGTACCGCTGCGGCTTTCCCGGCCGACGCCGTACCGTGAAGTCATGACGAGCCTCGGTGGTACGGAGATGGTCGACTGGAATCTCGCGGTCTCGACCGCGACCCGGCTCGTGCGGCCGGGACCCGAAGTGAGCCCGGAGGAGGCCCGCGCGGTGGTCGCCGAACTGCGGCGGCACGCGGCGGCGTCCGAGGACCACGTGCACGGTTTCACCAAGCTGGCGCCCGCGCCGGAGTTCGGCGACACCCCCGTGCTGGTGGTGGACCGGGCAGGATGGATCAAGGCCAACGCGGCCGGTTTCCGGGACCTGCTGGCGCCGCTGATGAGCCGCATGCGCGAGCGCCGCGGCTCCGGGCCCGGCGGAATGGTGCTCGGCGCGGTGGGCGGCAAGGTGACGGGCGTCGAACTGGGTGTCCTGCTGTCGTTCATGGCCTCCCGCGTGCTGGGCCAGTACGAGACGTTCGCGCCGCCGGCCCGAGACCTGCCCACCGGGCAGGCCCGCAGGGGCGGGCGGCTGCTGCTGGTGGCGCCCAACATCGTGCACGTCGAGCGTGAACTGGACGTCGACCCGCACGACTTCCGGCTGTGGGTGAGCCTGCACGAGGAGACCCACCGCACCCAGTTCACCGCCGTGCCGTGGCTGCAGGACCACCTGCGCGGGGAGATCCAGTCCTTCCTCGCCGAGACGGAGCTGGACCCGTCCACCCTGCTGGAGCGGCTGCGCAAGGCGGCGCAGGCCGTCACCGGCGGGCGGCAGGAGCGGGAGGAGCAGGAGCACGGTGCCGGTGGTGCCGGCGGTGCCGGCGGCGACACGGCGGACGGCGAGGGCCGCAGCTTCGTCGACCTGGTCCAGACACCCGCCCAGCGCGACATCCTGGGCCGCCTCACCGCCGTCATGTCGCTGCTGGAGGGCCACGCCGACTACGTCATGGACGGCGTCGGCCCGCAGGTCGTGCCGTCCGTGGCGGAGATCCGGGAGAAGTTCCAGAAGCGGCGGGAGAGCGGCGCGGGGCGGCTGGACCAGATCCTGCGCAAGGTACTGGGCCTCGACGCGAAGCTGCGCCAGTACCGCGACGGCGAGCGGTTCGTACGGGCCGTCGTCGACGAGGTCGGCATGGACGGGTTCAACCGGGTGTGGACCTCTCCGAACACACTTCCCACCAAGGCGGAGATCGCCGAACCGGCGGACTGGGTGGCGAGGGTGCACCGCAAAGCTGAATCATGAGCCGCAACGACCCGTGAATCACCCATCCGAGGGACCGTGAGCGGCCCCGGCCGCGTGCAATGCTCGGAGGAATGGCGCGTCTCTGTCACCATCAACGCACTCAGCGTGACAGCTGCGCGACGAGGTGCGGGATGCGGTTCGCGGTGCCCCGGCGCCGGCGACCGCCTCCCGCCCCCGTCCGCTCCCGCCACCGACATCCATCCCGCACACCGGCCCCTCCCCGAGGAAGTGAAACGGACATGGGTCCTCACCCCGCGGTCGCCGCGATACGCCTGGCGGTCCGCCGCGCACTCCACGAGATCCTCAGCGAAGTCCCCAGCGAAGCCCCCCGGGACCTCCCCGTCCCGGTCACCACCGGCGGGCCCCCCGCAGGCGCACCGGACGCGGCGCCGCCCCCGCCGGAAGCCGACCCCGTCGCCGCGCCCGGCGCCACCGCCGCCCGCAGCTCCCCTTCCCGCGGTCCCGCCCGCAGCAGCTCTGCCCCCGGCAGCCCCGCCGACCGCAGGCCCCTGGTCCTCGTCGCCTGCTCCGGCGGCGCCGACTCCATGGCGCTCGCCTCCGCGCTCGCCTTCGAGGCGGCCCGGCTGGAGGTGCGGGCCGGAGCCGTCACCGTCGACCACCAGCTCCAGCCCGGCTCCGACCTCCGCGCCCTCGACGTCGCCGACCGGCTCACCGCGCTCGGCCTGGCGCCCATCGAGGCCGTCACCGTGGCCGTCGGGCGCGGCGCCGGGCCCGAGGCCGCCGCCCGCGAGGCCCGCTACGCCGCCCTCGACGAGGTCGCCGACCGCCTCGGCGCCGCCGCCGTGCTGCTCGGCCACACCCGCGACGACCAGGCCGAGACGGTGCTGCTCGGCCTCGCCCGCGGCTCCGGCACCCGCTCCCTGTCGGGTATGGCCGCCGTGTCCGGCTCGCTCACCGGCCTGCCCGGCGCCGAGCGCCGCTACCGCCGCCCGTTCCTCACCGTCGACCGGCAGACCACACGCAAGGCGTGCATGGTCCAGTCCCTGCCGGTGTGGGACGACCCGCACAACGCCGATCCCGCCTACACCCGCTCCCGGGTCCGGCACGAGGCCATGCCCACCCTGGAGAAGGCCCTCGGCAAGGGCGTCATCGAGGCCCTCGCCCGCACCGCCCAGCTCTCCCGGGACGACGCCGACGCTCTCGACGCCTGGGCCGCCGAGGCGATGCGCACCGTGCGCATCCCCGAACCCGCCACCGAGGACGGCCAGGGGCAGCCCGCCCGCCCCCGGCACGTCCTGGACGTCGCCCGGCTCCACGCCCTGCCGCCCGCCGTGCGCCGCCGGGTGCTGCGCCGGGCCGCCATCTCGGCGGGCGCACCGGCCGGCTCGCTCTTCGCCCGGCACATCGAGGAGACCGACCGCCTGATCACCGCCTGGCGGGGCCAGCGGGCCATCAACCTGCCCGGGCGCGTGGAGGCCCTCCGACGGGGTGGCACACTGGTCATTCGGCAGAGTGACATCTGAGCGCACATCCGAGCGACTAGCGAGAGCAGCACGGTGGACGACAAGGACATGGGCGCCGACCTCAGTTCGGTGCTCATCACCAAAGAAGAGATCGACGCGAAGCTGGCCGAGCTGGCCGCGAAGATCGACGCGGAATACGCGGGCCGTGACCTGCTCATCGTCGGGGTGCTGAAGGGCGCCGTGATGGTGATGGCGGACCTGGCGAGGGCCCTGTCCACGCCGGTGACCATGGACTGGATGGCGGTGTCGTCCTACGGCGCCGGCACGCAGTCCTCCGGTGTGGTCCGCATCCTGAAGGACCTCGACACCGACATCAAGGGCCGCGACGTGCTCATCGTCGAGGACATCATCGACTCCGGCCTGACGCTGTCCTGGCTGCTGTCGAACCTCGGCTCCCGGGAGCCCGCCTCGCTCAACGTCTGTACGCTGCTGCGCAAGCCGGACGCCGCCAAGGTGGCGATCGACGTGAAGTGGGTCGGCTTCGACATCCCCAACGAGTTCGTGGTGGGGTACGGCCTCGACTACGCCGAGAAGTACCGCAACCTGCCGTTCGTCGGCACGCTCGCACCGCACGTGTACGGCGGCTGACGGCCGCCGGGCCGCTCCGGCGGCGGGAACCGGTCGGGAACATCCGGCCGGTTCCCGCCGTTGGAGCAGCAGAAGCCCGGCTGGTTGACCGCGCCCGGCGGCGGCGGGCGACAATGCTGGGGTACCGTCCGAAGGTCGGTCTTTTCAACTCACTATGGCAGGAGGGACGGGGCGTTTACGCCTCGTGTGGATGGACGTGAAGCGATACTTCCGTGGGCCGGTCATGTGGATCGTGCTGGCCGTCCTCGCCGTGGTCGTGTTGATGCAGGTCGTCGGGTCATCCGAGGGCTTCAAGACAGTGGACACCGGCCAGGTCGTTCAGGCGATCAACGAGAACAAGGTCAAGTCCGCGAAACTGACGACCGGCGACGAGCAGACCATCGAGGTCGAGCTCAAGGACGGCGTCAAGATCAAGGACAGCGACAAGATCAAGGCGAGCTACATCGACGAGCAGGGCTCGGAGCTCGCCAAGACCCTGCAGTCCAAGTTCCAGGACAAGCAGCTGCGGGACGGCTACACCGTCTCGCCCAAGAAGCAGAACCCGTTCGTCGGCATGCTGCTCTCCCTGCTGCCGTTCCTGCTGATCATCGTCGTCTTCCTGTTCCTGATGAACCAGATGCAGGGTGGCGGTTCGCGGGTCATGAACTTCGGCAAGTCCAAGGCCAAGCTCATCACCAAGGACACCCCGAAGACGACCTTCGCCGACGTGGCCGGTTCCGACGAGGCCGTCGAGGAGCTCCACGAGATCAAGGAGTTCCTCCAGGAGCCCGCGAAGTTCCAGGCCGTCGGCGCGAAGATCCCCAAGGGCGTGCTGCTCTACGGCCCGCCCGGCACCGGCAAGACGCTGCTGGCCCGTGCGGTCGCCGGTGAGGCCGGGGTGCCGTTCTACTCGATCTCCGGTTCCGACTTCGTGGAGATGTTCGTCGGTGTCGGCGCGAGCCGGGTCCGCGACCTCTTCGAGCAGGCCAAGGCCAACGCCCCGGCGATCGTCTTCGTCGACGAGATCGACGCCGTCGGCCGCCACCGCGGCGCCGGCATGGGCGGCGGGCACGACGAGCGCGAGCAGACGCTGAACCAGCTGCTCGTCGAGATGGACGGCTTCGACGTGAAGGGCGGCGTCATCCTGATCGCCGCCACCAACCGGCCCGACATCCTCGACCCGGCGCTGCTGCGCCCGGGCCGCTTCGACCGCCAGATCGCCGTGGACCGCCCGGACATGCAGGGCCGCCTGGAGATCCTCAAGGTCCACCAGAAGGGCAAGCCGGTCACACCGGACGTGGACCTGTCGGCCGTGGCACGCCGCACCCCGGGCTTCACCGGCGCGGACCTCAACAACGTGCTCAACGAGGCCGCGCTGCTGGCCGCCCGGTCCAACGCCAAGCTCATCGACAACCACTTCCTGGACGAGGCCATCGACCGGGTCGTGGCGGGACCGCAGAAGCGGACCCGGATCATGAGCGACAAGGAGAAGAAGATCACCGCGTACCACGAGGGCGGACACGCCCTGGTCGCGGCGGCCTCACCCAACTCCGACCCGGTGCACAAGATCACCATCCTGTCCCGGGGCCGTGCCCTGGGCTACACGATGGTGCTGCCGGAGGAGGACAAGTACTCCACCACGCGCAACGAGATGCTCGACCAGCTCGCCTACATGCTGGGCGGCCGGGCGGCGGAGGAACTGGTCTTCCACGACCCGACCACCGGTGCCGCCAACGACATCGAGAAGGCGACGGCCACCGCCCGCGCGATGGTCACCCAGTACGGCATGACCGAGCGCCTCGGCGCGATCAAGTTCGGCTCCGACCAGTCCGAGCCCTTCCTGGGCAAGGAGATGGGTCACCAGCGCGACTACTCGGAAGAGGTCGCCGGGCTGGTGGACGAGGAGGTCAAGAAGCTGATCGAGACCGCGCACAACGAGGCCTGGGAGATCCTGGTCGAGAACCGCGACGTGCTCGACAACCTCGTCCTGGAGCTGCTCGAGAGGGAGACGCTCAACAAGGAGGAGATCGCCGAGATCTTCCGGTCCATCGTGAAGCGCCCGGCCCGCCCGGCGTGGACGGGATCGGCCCGGCGCACCCCCTCCACCCGGCCGCCGGTCTCCTCCCCGAAGGAGCTGGCGCTGAGCAACGGCACACCGTCGCTGGAGAAGGGCCGCGAGATCGGCCCGACCGAGGCGGTCGTCGACCCGGAGACGCGCGAGCGCTGACCGGGGACCGACCCGGGCCCGCAGGGAGTCCCAGGTCACAGCAGGACCGGAATGTCGGCCGCGCCCCTCAGGTTCTAACCTGAGGGGCGCGGCTTTCTCCGTGCACACGTGCGAGGAACGAGGCAATCCATGACCGACCCGGTGACGCTCGACGGCGAGGGCCAGATCGGCGAGTACGACGAGAAGCGGGCGGAGAACGCCGTCCGCGAGCTGCTCATAGCGGTCGGCGAGGACCCGGACCGCGAGGGCCTGCGGGAGACGCCGGCCCGGGTGGCCCGCGCCTACCGGGAGCTGTTCGCGGGGCTGCGGCAGCAGCCCGAGGACGTGCTGACGACGACGTTCGACATCGGTCACGACGAGATGGTGCTGGTGAAGGACATCGAGGTGGTCTCCACCTGCGAGCACCACCTGCTGCCCTTCCACGGCGTCGCACACGTCGGCTACATCCCGGCGACGTCCGGCAAGATCACCGGCCTGTCCAAGCTGGCCCGGCTGGTGGAGGTCTTCGCCAGGCGCCCCCAGGTGCAGGAGCGCCTCACCACGCAGATCGCCGACTCGCTGACCCGCATCCTGGAGCCGCGCGGCGTCATCGTGGTCATCGAGTGCGAGCACATGTGCATGTCGCTGCGCGGCGTGCGCAAGCCCGGGGCCAAGACCACCACCTCGGCGGTGCGCGGCCAGCTGCGGGACGCCACCACCCGCTCCGAGGCGCTGAGCCTGATCCTCTCCCGCTGACCGCCGCCGTGCCCGCCCGGGGCGGGCCGGCCGGCGCGGAGCGCATACGCTGGAGCCATGAGCCCGCAGCGCGCCCCCCGGCCCCGCCTGCCCGGACTGCCGTCCCTGGAGCGGTGTGCGGTCATGGGCGCGGTGAACGTGACGCCCGACTCCTTCTCCGACGGCGGCCGGTGGTTCGACACCACGGCGGCCGTCAAGCGCGGCCTGGACCTGGTCGCGGAGGGCGCGGACCTGGTGGACGTCGGCGGTGAGTCGACGCGGCCCGGCGCGACCCGCGTGGACGAGGCCGAGGAGCTGCGCCGGGTGGTGCCCGTGGTGCGCGGGCTGGCCGGCGAGGGTGTGGTGGTCAGCGTCGACACCATGCGGGCCTCGGTCGCCGAGCAGGCCGTGGCGGCGGGCGCCCGCCTCGTCAACGACGTCAGCGGCGGTCGCGCCGACCCCCGCATGGTGGCGGCGGTGGCGGCGGCGGGCGTGCCGTTCGTGGTGATGCACTGGCGCGGCCAGTCGGTGGACATGAACGACCGCGCGGTCTACGCCGACGTGGTCGGCGAGGTACTGGCGGAGCTGCGGAGGGCGGTGGACGCGGCGGTCGCGGGCGGCATCGCCCCCGAGCGGGTGGTGGTCGACCCGGGACTGGGCTTCGCCAAGCAGGCCGAGCACGACCTGGCCCTGGTCGCCTCGCTCGACCGGCTGCGGACCGAACTGGAGCTGCCGATGCTGGTGGCGGCCTCCCGCAAGCGCTTCCTCGGCCGGGTCCTGGCCGACGACGGCCGCACTCCGCCCCCGGCGCGGGAGCGGGACGCGGCCACCGCGGCGGTCACGGCGCTCGCCGCGCAGTCCGGGGCCTGGGCGGTGCGGGTGCACGAGGTGCGGGCCAGCGCCGACGCCGTCCGTGTGGTGGCGGCCGTTCGCCAGGCCGCCGCGGAGGCCACCTGAGCCCCGGGCGCCCGCCCCGTCTCCGCCCGGCCCGCCCGCGACCCGGCCCGCCCGCGAGCCGGCCCGTCTCCGCCCCCGCGCTCAGTCCGTGCGGCGCGGGACCACGTTGATGTTGAAGGTGTAGGACCCCAGGCCGTCGGCGATCCCCATGAACAGCAGGGCGAAGTGCTCCTGCCCGCGTGCGGTGGTGAGGCCGCCGAGGTCCAGCTGGGAGGACGGCGGCCAGCCCAGGTCGGTGAGCAGCCGGCCGGCGGTCTGCTTGGCCTCGGCGTCGTCACCGGAGAGGAAGACGGTGCTCGGGCCCGTCAGCCCGTCCGGCGCGGTCATCGTGGTGGAGTCCATCGTGCACAGCGTCTTGACGACGGGAGTCCGCGGAAAGGCCTCCTGGATCTGTTCGGCGAGGCTGCTGTTGGGGTGCAGGAGGGTGGTGAAGTCCTCGGAGAGGCCGACGCCGACGTCGATCAGCACGGTGCCGGCCAGCGCCGGTGCGCCGATCGAGCGCAGCAGCTCCACGGAGGCGCCGCCCGGGGTGGCGTTGACCAGTACCTCCGCGTGGGCTGCTGCCGCCTCCAGCCCCGCGACAGCCGGACCGAGGTCCGCCCGTTGCTCGGGACGGCGTGAACCGAGGAGCACGTCGTGCCCTGCCGTGCTCCAACCTTGGGCCAGCGCCTGGGCGACGTGGCCGGTGCCGAGAAGTCCTATACGCATGGGGCGACGCTAGGCGCCCGGCAGTGCCCGGCGGATCGGGCCGCGGACCCAGACGGGACCGGCACCATGGACGTAGTCCCGTAGTCCCGCAGTCCCGCAGTCCCGCAGTCCCGCAGTCCCGTAGTCCCGCAGCACCGCAGCCTCGCAGTCCCGTGCCGTGGCCGTCCGGGCCTCGCCGTGCCTTCGGCGGCCGTCAGCTCTGTGGTGTGCCTCACTCCGTCGGGGTGCGGGGGAGGAATACCGGAGTGGGCGGCGGAGCTGACGGGTAGGGGCCACGGCCGGGACACCCGGACCCAGGGGGCGCGTCCCCGCACCCGGCAGCCGTCCGGTGCGGTGCCCGCGGGTACATTCGACGCGGCCGGGCCGAAGGGGCGCCCGGCACCGGACGTGCAGGTCGAAGGGAGTGAGGACGTCGTGGACCGAGTCGCTGTGCGCGGACTCAGGGCACGAGGGCACCACGGGGTCTTCCCGGCGGAGCGGGAGCTGGGCCAGGAGTTCGTCGTGGACGTCGACATGGCCGTCGACACCCGGCCGGCGGCGGCCGGGGACGAACTGGCCCGCACCGTGCACTACGGCGTGGTCGCCGAGCAGGTGGTGGCGGTCGTCGAGGGCGAGCCGGTCGACCTGATCGAGACGCTGGCCCAGCGCATCGCCGACCAGTGCCTCAGCCACGACGCGGTGCGGGAGGTCGAGGTGGTGGTGCACAAGCCGCAGGCCCCGATCACCGTGCCCTTTGACGATGTGACCATCACGATCAAGCGGAGCCGACATGACGCCGAACAGTGATCCGACCGTGCAGCCGGTACCCGCCTCGGTGGTGCGCCAGGTGGACGCCGCCGACATCACCCTGAGCAACCCCAAACGGGCCGTGGTCTCGCTGGGCAGCAACCTCGGCAACCGTCTGGAGACCCTGCAGGGCGCGGTGGACGCACTGGAGGACACCCCGGGTGTCCGGGTCAAGGCGGTGTCGCCGGTGTACGAGACGGAGCCGTGGGGAGTGGAGCCCGGCTCGCAGCCGGCGTACTTCAACGCGGTGGTGCTGCTGAAGACGACGCTGCCGCCGGACTCGCTGCTGGAGCGCGGCCAAGCGATCGAGGAGGCCTTCGAGCGGGTGCGGGACGAGCGGTGGGGCCCGCGGACCATCGACGTGGACATCGTCGCCTACCAGGACGTGGTCTCCGGCGACCCGGTGCTGACGCTGCCGCACCCGAGAGCGCATGAGCGGGCCTTCGTCCTGGTGCCGTGGCACGATGTGGACCCGGCCGCCGAGGTGCCCGGCCGCGGACCCGTCACCGAGCTGCTGGCAGCGGTCGGCCGGGACGGTGTGTCGGTTCGCCCGGACCTGGAACTCGTCCTGCCCGACTAGCCGTTGAAGGACACGTGAAAGAGATCCGTATCCGCACGCTTGCCGGGATCCTCGCCGTCTCCGCTGTGCTGTCCTGGGCCGGCGCCCGGCTGTGGGAGTCCGTCGGCACCCTGCCGGCCGTGCCCGTGCTGGCCCCGGTGGTGCTGGCGCTGATCGCCACGGTGCTGCTGGCCACCGCCCTGTCCCTGCGGTCCCGGCTGCGCGCACAGCGCGAACGCCGCCCGGAGGCGAAGGGCGTCGAGCCGATGATGGCCGCACGGGCCGTGGTGTTCGGGCAGGCCAGCGCGCTGGTCGCGGCCCTGGCCGCGGGCGTCTACGGCGGCACGGGGGTGCTGCTGCTGACCTCCGGCCTGGTGGACGTGCCCGCGCGGCGCGACCAGGCGATCTACGCGGGGCTCTCGGTGGTCGCGGCGCTGGCGGTGGTGGCGGTCGCCATGTGGCTGGAGCGGATCTGCCGTCTGCCCGACGACGAGGAGGGCCCCCAGGCCGCCCCGGCCTGAGGCCCCTGAGGACCCTGAGGCACTGAGGACCCTGAGGCCGCGAGGCCCGCCTTCCGGCGTCCCGCCCCGTTCCGCAGCTCCGGCTAGGTGCGGGCGAGTGAGGCGAGGAAGGAGTCGACCATCGCGGTCTGCACGTCCGAGGGGAAGCGGCCGGGGTCGAAGAGGGCCTGGACGACGAGGCCGTGGGTGAAGGCGACGGCGGTGGCGGCGGACTGCTCCGGGTCGGCGGTCGCGGGGAGCTCGCCTGCGTCGCGTGCGGCTTCCAGGTGGGGGCGGAGCGTCGAGCGCAGCCGGGCGTAGCGGTCGGCCTGCTCCGCGGCGAGGGCGTCGTCGGCGAGGGAGAGGTCCCAGGAGCTGACCCAGATGCGGTTGCGTGCGGTGTCGCCCGGGGTCAGCGGCAGGATGTCGAGGAGCATCGCGCGCACCGTGGCGAGCCCCGGTGCCGGGCGCGCTCTGCGGGGCCGCAACGCGGTGTCCTTCTCCAGCAGGTCCAGGGCGTGCGTGACGAGGGCCCGTTTGGTGGGGAAGTAGTGCATGAGCATCCCGGTCGAGACGCCCATGGCGGTGGCGACGGCGCGCAGGGTCAGCCCGCCGAAGCCCTTGTCGGCGAGAACACGCCACACCGCCTCTGACACGTCCTTGCGGCGGGCTTCTCGGTCTCCGGGCGCGGGTGGCATGCTGCTAGCTTACGTACCGAACGCTTGTTACGTACCTGGAGGGCGAGGCCCCATGTTCATCCTGTCGCTCGGCGACCGTGCTCAGCTCCGCCCCCTGGAGCCCTGGCAGGCACCGGAGTTCCTGTCCCACATCGACCGGGCCCGGGCCACCGTCGACCCGTGGATACCCTGGGCCTCCCGCAGCACCGACCTCGCCTCCGCCACGGCCACCCTCCAGGGTTACGCCGACCGGCAGGCCGCGGACGGCGCCCGCATCCACGGCATCTGGCTTGACGGCACCCTGGTCGGCGGCGCCATGTTCACCCGCTTCGACGGTGCCTTCGGAGTGTGCGAGGTCGGCTGCTGGCTGGAGCGGGCCGGGGAGGGGCAGGGGCTGGCCACGAGGGCGTGCCGGGCGCTGATCGACTGGGCCTTCGCGCAGCGCGGCATGAGCCGGGTCGAATGGTGGGCCGCCTCGGGCAACGCCCGCAGCATCGCGGTCGCCCGCCGGCTCGGCATGAGCCGCGACGGTGTGCTGCGGCGGCACTCCGTCCACCGGGGCGAACGGCGCGACATCGAGGTGTGGTCGGTCCTCGCCGAGGAGTGGCCGACCGCCGGTGACACGTCCGAGGCCGCCGTCCGCGCCGAACTCGACCGGCTGATGGGCGTGTTCGTGGGCGCCTTCACCAACGCCGGCGGCAGGCGTCCGGACCTCGGCGTCATCCGTGACGTCTTCGTACCGCAGGGGCGGATCATCGCGAACGTCGGCGGCGAGCCCGTGACCTACGACCTCGACGGGTTCATCGCACCACGTCAGAAGATGCTCACCGACGGGACCCTGACGGAGTTCTCCGAGTGGGAGGTGAGCGAGCGCACCGAGGTCTTCGGGTCGATCGCCCACCGGTTCAGCGAGTACCGCAAGTCCGGTCACCACAACGGCGAGTGGTTCGAGGGCGGCGGACACAAGACCACGCAGTTCCTGCGCACCCCCGCGGGCTGGAGAATGTCCTCCCTGGCCTGGGACGACGCCCCCACGACACCCTGAAGCCTGCCCGGCAGGCCCCGGGCGTCAGGCGCCCTAGACGTCGGCGACCGTCTCGACGGCGGCCTGCGCGCGCGGCACGCCCTGCTCGTCGGCGTCGATGGACCGCCGCAGCGCCTCGTGCAGCTTCGCCGGCGTCAGCACGCCCTCGAACCGGTCGCCGTCCAGCACCGCGATCCAGCCCGCGTCGTGCTGGAGCATCGTGCTGAACGCCTGCTTCAGCGGCGCGCCCACCGGAAGCCACGCCTCCATCCGGCGGGCGTGGCTGCGCACGGTGGTGGCCGCGCCGCCCGGGGCGGACACCGCGTCGGCGGACACCCAGCCGTGCAGGTCGCCCGAGTCGTCCAGGACCACCGCCCAGCGGGCGCCCTCCGCCCGCATCCGGGCGGCGGCCTGCTCGGGCCGGTCGTCGAGCCGCACCACCGGCGGCTGCTCCAGGTCGCCGCGCTCGATCGGCGTCACCGACAGCCGCTTCAGGCCGCGGTCGGCGCCGACGAAGTCCGCCACGTACGGCGTCGCCGGGGCGCCCAGCACCTTGCTGGGCGGGTCGAACTGCTCGATGCGGCCGTGGCCGTACACAGCGATGCGGTCACCGAGCCGGACCGCCTCCTCGATGTCGTGGGTGACGAACAGCACCGTCTTGCGCACTTCTGCCTGCAACCGCAGGAACTCCGTCTGCAGGCGCTCGCGCACCACCGGGTCGACCGCGCCGAACGGCTCGTCCATCAGCAGCACCGGCGGGTCGGCGGCCAGCGCCCGCGCCACCCCGACCCGCTGCCGCTGCCCGCCGGAGAGCTGGTCGGGGTAGCGGCTGCCGAACACCTGCGGGTCAAGGCCCACCAGCTCCAGCAGCTCCGCCGCCCGGGCGCGCGCCTTCGCCCGGGACCCGCCGAGCAGCAGCGGCACGGTGGCGGTGTTCTCCAGCACCGTCTTGTGGGGGAACAGACCGACCTGCTGGATGACGTACCCGATGCGGCGGCGCAGCACGACCGGGTCCACGGCGGAGACGTCTTCGCCGCCCAGCAGGATGCGCCCCTCGCTCGGCTCGATCAGCCGGTTGACCATCTTCATGGTCGTCGTCTTGCCGCACCCGGACGGCCCGACGAGCGTGACCAGCTCGCCCTCGGCCACCTCGAAGGAGAGGTCGTCGACAGCCGTCGTGCCGTCGGCGTAGCGCTTGGTCACACGCTCGAAACGGATCATGGTGCCTCATTCTGTCAGCCGCCCGCGTTACAGTCCCGTACGTGACTTCGAACGGGTGCCTCGCCGCCAACGAGTGGATCTGCGCCGAGTATGTCCGCACCCGCAGCCAGGAGCTCGTCGACGCGACCGTCCAGCACGTCGGCATCACCGTCGCCTCGGTACTCATCGGCCTGCTGATCGCGTTGCCGCTGGCCGTCGCCGCCCGCCGCTGGCGCCGCCTGAGCGGGCCCGTGCTGGGCCTGACGACGATCCTCTACACCATCCCGTCGCTGGCCATGTTCGCCCTGCTGGTGCCGCTCATCGGGGTGTCCGTCGCGGTGGTCGTCACGGGCCTGGTGCTGTACTCGCTCACCGTCCTGGTGCGCAACATCCTCGCCGGCCTGGAGGGTGTGCCCGAGGACGTGCGGGAGGCCGCCCGCGGCATGGGCTACGGGCCGCTGCGCCTGCTGCTCGCCGTCGAACTGCCGCTGTCGCTGCCCGCGCTGATGGCGGGCGTGCGCATCGCCACGGTGTCCACGGTGGCGATGACCACCGTCGGCGGCATCATCAACTTCGGCGGTCTGGGCAACCTGCTCTTCGCCGGGCTGGACAGCGTCTTCAAGGCGCAGGTCCTCACCGCCTCGGTGCTGTGCGTGGTGCTGGCGGTCCTGGCCGACGTCGGGCTGCTGGGTCTCCAGCGCCTGCTCACCCCCTGGACCAGGGCGCGGCCCGGGAAGGCGGCCTGACCGTGGGAGCGATCGCCGACGCCTGGGCCTGGCTGGCCTCGGCGGACAACTGGACGGGTGACGGCGGCGTGTGGCAGCGCCTGGGCGAGCACGTGTACCTGACGGTGGTGTGCCTCGCCGTGGCCTGCCTGATCGCGCTGCCCGTCGCGCTGTGGCTGGGCCACCTCGGACGCGGTGGCGCGCTCGCCGTCAACATCTCCAACGTGGGCCGGGCCGTGCCGACGCTCGCCGTGCTGGTGCTGCTGACGCTCAGTCCGCTGGGCAGCTACGGCGAACTGCCCACCGTCATCGCGCTGGTGCTGTTCGCGGTGCCGCCGCTGCTGACCAACGCCTACGTCGGCATGCGCGAGGCCGACCGGGACGTGGTGGAGGCCGCCCGGGGCATGGGCATGTCCGGCTGGCAGCTGCTGTCCCGGGTGGAGGTCCCGCTGGCCTTCCCGCTGATCATGACCGGTGTGCGGTCGGCCGCCGTGCAGGTGGTCGCCACGGCGACGCTGGCGGCCATCGCGGGCGGCGGCGGCCTCGGCCGGATCATCACCGCCGGGTTCAACACCTACAACACGCCGCAGGTCGTCGCCGGGGCCCTGCTGGTCGCCGTACTGGCCCTGCTGGTCGAGGCGGTGCTGGTGCTGGTGGCCCGGGTCGTCGACCCGATGCGCCGCACCGCGCCCACCGCCGCCGCCACCGCGCCCGTGCCCACCGAGGTCGCGGCGTGAGTGGTGCGCCGCCCGTGGCGCGGCGCCCGTTCGGCGGGTGGGATACCCGCGTCCGAACGGTGGAATACGGGACGACGAACCGCTGCCGGCGCACATACGGTGTCCGGAGCCGAAGTTGAGGAGCACCTCGTGAGCCCCATCCGCATCCCCGCCCGCCGACGTCTGGTCGCGGCGACCGCCGCCGTGCTGCTGACCGCCGGGCTCACCGCCTGCGGCGGTGGCAGCCTTGAGGAGCAGGGCGGTGACGGAGGCGACGGCGGCAAGGGCACCCTGGTGGTGGGGTCCGCCGGTTTCACCGAGTCCGCGATCATGGCCGAGCTGTACGCCGCGGTGCTCGACGACGCCGGATACACCACCCGGGTGCAGAAGCTCGCCAGCCGCGAACTCTACGAACCCGCCCTGGAGAAGGGCGAGATCGACGTGGTGCCGGAGTACGCGGCGACGCTCGCCGAGTTCCTCAACGCCAAGGTGAACGGCGCCGACGAGGCCGCGAAGAACCCCGTGGCCTCCAGCGACGTGGACAAGACCGTCGAGGCGCTCACCGAACTCGCCGAACCCCGCGGCCTGACCGTGCTCCCCGCCGGGGAGGCGGTCGCCCAGAACGCCTTCGCGGTCACCGAGAAGTTCGCCGAGGACAACGACCTCAGGACGCTCAGCGACGTCGGCGAGGCGGACCTCAGGATCAAGCTCGCCGCGGGCGACGAGTGCGGCGACCGCCCGTTCTGCCGCCCCGGCCTGGAGAAGACCTACGGCATCGACATCACCGAGGTCGACCCCAAGGGCGTGGGCAGTGTGCAGGCGAAGCAGTCCGTGAAGGACGGCACCAACGACATGGTGCTCACCATCACCACCGACGCCACCCTGGAGAGCTTCGGACTGGTCCTGCTGGAGGACGACAAGAACCTCCAGAACGCCGACAACGTGCTGCCGGTGGTCAACACGAAGGACGCCGGCGCCAAGGACGTCGCCACCGCCCTCAACCGGCTCACGGAGGAACTCACCACCGAGGACCTCACCGAGCTGAACCGCAAGGTCGACGCGGACCGGGAGAAGGCAGAGGACGTCGCCCGGGAGTACCTGGAGTCGAAGGACCTGCTCGGTTCCTGACGCCCCCGCGCGCGGGGGCTGGTGTGGGCACCACGCGTGAGCAGCCACGCGTAAACAGCTAGGAACGATTTGCCCTGCGGCCTCCCGACCGGCGGGCACGCACGGTAAGTTTCAGGCCATGCCACGAGGACGCCACCGCCATGCGCCGCCGCTGCACCGGCTGCTCGCCCCGGCGGCCATCGCCGCCGCCGCACTGACCTGCGCGGGCGGTGCCCTGCTGGCGGGCGGTGGCGGATCCGGCACCTGGGTGCTGCGCGGCCTCAGCCTGGGTGCGGCAGCCGCCGCCGTCACCGGCGCGGTGCTGATGCGCCGCTGGGACCGGGCCGCCGGTCAGCGCGTCGCGGAGGTCAGGGCCCAGCGCGCCACCCTGGAGTGGCGGGCCGAGGAGCGGCAGGCGGAGCTGGAGACGGACCTCGACGAGGCCCGCGAGATCCGCGGCAAGCTGGAGGACGTACTGCGCCGCAAGCGGGCGGAGTTGGAGCGGCTGCGCACCGAGCACGCCGCGCTGCTCCGCCGCTACGCGACCGCGGAGACCGAGCGGGCCACCGCGCTGGAGGGCCGCCGCCAACTGGCGATAGCCGCGACCGAACCGGCGAGGGAACTCACCTCCCGCGCGGCCGACCACCGCCACGCCTCGGGCGCGCCCACTCCGCTGACCTACCTTCAGGCGGGCGAGGCGCTGCGCCACCTCACCCGCAGCCGGGCCCGGCAGAACGCCGAGCACCAGGCCAGGCGCCGCGCCGAGGCCCAGGTCGAGCAGCGTGTCAGCGCGCTGCGGGCCGCCCAGGCCGAGGGCCGGCGGCTCGCCGAGGGCGAGCCGGGCTTCGACTTCTTCGAGGCCCAGGACGACCCGGAGGTGCTGACGGAGCAGGCAGGTTCGGAGAACCCGGCCGACCTCACCGACATCGCCGCCCCGATGGACATCACCGCCGCCACTGACCCGGCTGCCGCCGAAGCCGCGGACGGCACCGAGGCCGACTCCGCTTCTGACGCCGCGACCGGCCCGGAAGCCGACACCGACCCCAAGGCCGAAACCGAAGCCGACCGCGAAGCCCCGGCCGAAGCCGACCGCGAAGCCCCGGGCGGGTCCGCCGAGGACGCCCCGGCCGGGTCCGCCGGGGACGCCCCCGCTGCGGACGGCGGGGCCTCGGACGGCGGTCCGTCTGCCGGATCAGTCTTCCGCACCCCGCCGGTTGCCGGTCGCACTCCGCCGTCGGCCGTGCGGCGGGCGAGGGCGGCCCAGCCGCGTCCGCTCGGTGAGCGGGAGGCGGCCGTACGGGAGGCGGCCGCGCGGGAGACGCCGGTGCGGGAGCCGGTCGAGGAACCGGACCTGCCGCACGCCACCCCGCGGCTCCGCCCGCGCCCGGCCGGCAAGGTCATCGACCTGGCCGAGCACAGCGAGGGCGAGACGGCTGAGAGCAGCCAGACCAGCCAGGACCTCAGTAACGCAGAGGGCACGGACGACAGCAAGCGCCGTCAGGCCGGGGAGCGGCGCCACCGCCGCATCTCCTGACCGGCCCGGCGCCCCTCCGGGCTGCCTGCCCCCTCCGGACTGCCTGCCTGCCCCGCCGGACTACTTGTCGATGTCCCCGACGACGAAGAAGAACGAGCCCAGGATGGCGACCATGTCGGCCACCAGGGTGCCCGGCAGCAGTTGGCTCAGCGCCTGGATGTTGTTGAACGAGGCCGAGCGCAGCTTGAGCCGGTGCGGGGTCTTCTCCCCCTTGGACACCAGGTAGTAGCCGTTCAGCCCGAGCGGGTTCTCCGTCCAGGCGTAGGTGGCGCCCTCGGGTGCCTTCAGCACCTTGGGCAGGCGCTGGTTGACCGGGCCGGGCGGCAGCTCGGCGAGCCGGTCCAGGCACGCGTCGGCCAGGTCCAGCGCGTTGTGGGTCTGGCGCAGCAGCACCTCGAACCGGGCCAGGCAGTCGCCCTCGGAGCGGGTGACGACCTCCAGGGTGTCCTGGAGCTCGCCGTACGCCAGGTACGGCTCGTCGCGGCGCAGGTCGAAGGAGACGCCGGAGGCCCGTGCGATGGGACCGCTCACGCCGTAGGCGTGGACCGTCTCCGCGCTGAGCACGCCCACGCCGCGGGTACGGGCCCGGAAGATCTCGTTGCCGAGCACCAGGTCGTCGAAGACGTGCATCCGGCCGCGCACGGCGGCCACCGCCTCGCGGACCCGCCCGGCCCAGCCGGCGGGCAGGTCCTCCTTGAGGCCGCCGACCCGGTTGAACATGTAGTGCATGCGCCCGCCGGAGACCTCCTCCATGACGTGCTGGAGCTTCTCCCGCTCGGTGAACGCGTGGAACATCGGCGTGATGCCGCCCAGCTCCAGCGGGTACGAGCCGAGGAACATCAGGTGGTTGAGCACCCGGTTCAGCTCGGCCAGCAGCGTCCGCGTCCACACGGCACGCTCGGGCACCTCCATGCCCAGCATGCGTTCCACGGCGAGCACGACGCCCAGCTCGTTGGAGAACGCGGACAGCCAGTCGTGGCGGTTGGCCAGCACGATGATCTGGCGGTAGTCACGGGCCTCGAAGAGCTTCTCGGCACCCCGGTGCATGTAGCCGACGACGGGCTCGGCGACGCTGATGCGCTCACCGTCCAGGACCAGCCGCAGCCGCAGCACGCCGTGCGTGGAGGGATGCTGCGGGCCGATGTTGAGCACCATGTCCGTGCTCTCGGCCGCTCCACCGATACCGACAGTCGTCTCCGTCATGGCGCACAGTCTGGCAGCTCGGCGCCCGCGGGTCCTCCTGCGGTCTGATCCGTGCCGCCGCGGTCCCGCCTACGCTGGGGGACATGCAGCATCAAGCGGGCAGCGAGGCACAGGAGAACGGTCCGGCCACAGGGGCGGGCGCCGCGCCCACGGCGGGCAGCGCCGCGCCCCCCGACCGCCCCGCGCCCCCCGACCACGCCCATGTCCCCGACCCCGCCCCGGGCTCCGAGCCGGTTCCGGCCCCCGAAGAGGCCCCCGTCACCGAGGCGGCCCCCGCTCCCGCCGGGCACGACGCCCCGGCGGGGGAGTGGCGGGGCGTCGAGCGGGCGCTGCTGCGCATGCGGCGGGTGGTGCTGCTGGGGACGACGCTGCTGTTCGCCGGCGTCCCCACCGCGGTGCTGCTGCTGGTCCTCGGACCGCCCTGGGGGCTGCTCCCGCTGCTGTGGCTGGTGCCGGCGACGTGGGGCTGGTTCGCGCTGGCCCGCAACTGGCGGTCGTGGCGGTACTCCGAGCGGGCCGACGACCTGCTGATCAGCCGCGGTGTGCTGTGGCGCGAGCTGACCGTGGTGCCCTACGGCCGCATGCAGCTGGTCGAGGTCACCTCGGGGCCGCTGGAGCGCCGCTACGGTCTGGCCCGCCTCCAGCTGCACACCGCGGCGGCGGCGACCGACGCGGCCATTCCAGGCCTGGTGCCCGCCGAGGCGGAACGCCTGCGCGACCGGCTCACCGAGCTGGGCGAGGCCCGTTCGGCAGGGCTGTGAGCATGGTTGCGGACCCCGCCGAGGGCACCCGGCTGCATCCCATCACGCCGTGGCGGCGGGCCTGGGCGCCGATCGCCGGCTTCGCCGTCTTCGCCGCGCAGGACTTCAACCGCACCCGGGAGTGGATCACCCAGCTCACCTTGGGCTGGCTGCTGGTGGCCTTCGCGGTGCTGCTGCCGGTCGCCGCGCTCTACGGCTTCCTGTCCTGGTGGGTGACGAGCTACCGCGTCACCGACACCGAACTGCGCATCCGCACCGGCCTGCTGTTCCGCCGTGTCGCGCACATCCGTCTTGACCGCATCCAGGCCGTCGACATCACGCGTCCGATGTTGGCCCGGGTGGCCGGGGTGGCGAAGCTCAAGCTGGACGTGGTCGGGACCAACTCCAAGGACGAACTGGCCTTCCTCGGCGAGGCGGAAGCGGTGGCGCTGCGCGCGGAGTTGCTGGCGCGGGCGGCGGGCATAGCGCCCGAGTCGGCACCGGACGCCGGGGAGGCACCGGAGAGCGAACTGGTACGCGTCGCGCCGCGCATGCTGACGGTGGGTCTGCTGCTGATGGGCTCCGGCTGGGGCCTGCTCGCCGCGATCCTGCTGGGCCCGGTGTTCCTCTGGTCCGTCACCGGCAGCGTGGGCGCGGCGCTGGTCATGGCGGTGCCGATGGTCGGCGGTGTGTGGATGTCGACGATCGGCCGCTACCTCAACGAGTACGACTGGAAGGTCGCCGAGTCGCCCGACGGCCTGCGGCTGGACCACGGCCTGCTCGACCGCGAACACGCGACCGTGCCGCCGGGCCGGGTGCAGGCGGTGCGGGTGCTCCAGCCGAGGCTGTGGCGCAGCCGCGACTGGGTGCGGGTGGAGCTGTCCGTGGCCGGCGGGGACGCGGGCAGTCTGCTGCTGCCGGTCGCCGAGCGGGCCGTCGCGGCGCAGGTGCTGGCCAGGGTGCTGCCGGGCGTGGACCTGGCCGAGGCCGCCGCCGCCGCGACCCCGGTGTCCCGGCGGGCCCGCTGGGCGGTGCCGCTGTGGTGGCGCGGCTACCGGCACGGGGTGACGGACGCGGTGTTCGTCACCCGGCAGGGGCTGCTGTGCCGCGAGATGACGCTGGTGCCGCACGCCAAGGTGCAGAGCGTGCGCCGCACGCAGGGCCCGTGGATGCGGCGGCTCGGCCTGGCGGACGTGCACGTCGACCACGGCGCCAACGGTGCGACGACGGCCCGGCTGCGGACGGCCGGCGAGGCGTCGGAAATCGTCACCGCGCAGGCGGAGCGCTCCCGCACCGGCCGCCGCACCGCCGGCCCCGAACGCTGGCTCACCGCCCCGGCGCTCACCGCCCCGGAGTCCGCTGCTGCGGGCACCCCGCCCACCGACGCGGGTCACGCACCCGCCGCCCCGGGCCACTCCACGCCGTCCTGAGTTCCGCCGGCCGCGCCTGCACGTGCCGCCGCCCCGTGTATCGGGCGCGGCCCCGCGGATCGCGCCCCGCCGCCGGGGAGCGCGGTGCTGCTCCCCTCAGGCGGGCGGGTCGGAGGGGAGCAGCAGCGGGATGCCGACGGGTTCCAGCAGCCAGGTGTGCGCGCCCAGGCCGTGCGGGTCGGTCAGCTCGGCCGCCTCCCCGGCGCGTCCGAGCGCCCGCAGGTACCCGGCCGGGTCGGTCCCGGCCAGGGCCAGCGGCGGGCGGGTGCCGTCCACGCCCAGCGCGCGCAGCGCCTCCCGCTGCGTCAGCAGCGTCGCGCCGGGCGCCGCGCAGGCGTCCAGCGCCACGTGCGCCGTCAGGTCCGAGGTGCCGTCCGGGACGGGACGCACCGTCCGGCCGTCCCGGTAGCCGGTGAGGGTGCCGAACGGGGGGCGGGCGTCCCGGGAGTGCGCGTAGTCCACCGCGACGGCCAGGCCGCCGCGCAGCGCGGCGGCGGCCCGCCGCCAGGCGAGGTCGCGGGGGCGGCCGATCTCGGCGCGGTGGCCCGGCTCGGGCCGGCCGGGCAGCGGCCACCACCGCTCCAGCCAGCGGGCGTCCTCGCCGTCCACCCGCTCGCCGAGGCGTTCCACGCCGTCCGTCCGCTCCACCAGGACCCGCCGCCACACGCCGCGGCCGTCGGTCTCGGCCACCTCGCACGGCACGTTGTCCAGCCACTCGTTGGCGAACAGCAGCCCGCTCCGGCCCTCGGGCACGTCCGCGCGCCACTCGATCCGCGGGTCGAGGCCCGGCGGGCGGGCGGCCAGCTCGACCGCGACCGGCCGCAGCCGGGCCGCCACGTCCGGCGGCACCAGGCCCAGCACCGCCGACGTCAACTCGCCGCGCCCGGCGCCCACGTCGAGGAACGCCAGTTCCGCGGGACGCCCCAGCGCCTCGTCCACCCGCCGCAGCAGTTCCGCGACGGCCGCCGCGTACAGCGGGGAGGCGTGCACGGAGGTGCGGAAGTGCGCGCCGGGCGCCTCCCGCACGAAGAAGCCGTCGGGGCCGTAGAGCGCGTGCTGGGCGGCGTCGCGCCACCCGGTCCAGTCATCGGTCACGGCTGCCACGTTAGAAGCCCCGCAGGGGTTCCGGTTCCGCACCCGCACCCCTGGTCTCCACCTTGCGGAGTATGCCGGTCGCCCGCGGATCGATCGTCCGGTTGACCCCTGCACGTACTTCACCTGCCTACGCTGGGTTACGTGAACCGGCTCTACGAGTTTCTCCGCGCGCATCCCACGTGGGTCGACGGCTTCTGGGCCTTCGTCCTGCTGATGTTCTCCGCGCTGTGGATTCTGGTGGCGGAGTTCGAGGAGGGGGCCCTGAGCGGCCGCGGGCAGCTCGTCAGCTCGGTGTTCATCACCCTCGCCCTGTGCACGGTGGTCGCGCTGCGCCGCCGCCACCCCGAGGCCATGCTGCTGCTGGCGACCGCCGCCGGTGTAGTGCAGGTCCTGACGGGCGTCTTCGCGATCGTGCCCGACTTCGCGATGCTGGTCATCGTCTTCACCGTGGCGACCAGGACCGTCCGCTGGGCCTCGCGCTACGCGTTGGTGGGCGCGTTCCTGGCGCCCAGCATCGCCGCGGTGGCGTTCTTCGTGCCTGAGCACACCGGGGACGTGGTCACCGACGTCTTCGGCGTCGTCTTCCTCACCCTGTGCTTCCTGCTGGCCTGGGTGCTGGGCGACTCGCTGCGCACCCGCCGCGCCTACTACGCGCAGCTGGAGGAGCGGGCCGCCCGCCTGGAACGGGAGCGGGAGGCCCAGTCGAAGGTGGCGGTGGCCGCCGAACGGGCGCGCATCGCCCGCGAGCTGCACGACGTGGTGGCGCACAACGTGTCCGTGATGGTGGTCCAGGCGGACGGCGCCGCCTACGTGCTGGACACCGCCCCCGACCAGGCGCGGCAGGCGCTGGAGACGATCTCCGGCACCGGCCGCCAGGCGCTCGCCGAGATGCGGCGGCTGCTCGGCGTGCTGCGCAGCGGCGAGGGCCCGCAGGGCGGCGAGTACGTGCCGCAGCCCGGAGTGGAGCAGCTGGCCGACCTCGTCGACCAGGTGCGCGGCGCCGGCCTGCCGGTGGACTTCCGCATCGAGGGCACCCCCCGCCCGCTGCCCAGCGGGGTGGAGCTGACCGCCTACCGGATCGTGCAGGAGGCCCTGACCAACACCCGCAAGCACGGCGGCCCGGACGCCGGGGCGACGGTCCGGCTGAACTACGGCGACCGCGAGCTGCGGCTGCTCGCCGAGGACGACGGCCGGGGCTCGCAGGCGGAGCTGTACGAGGAGGGCGGCGTCGACGGCCAGGGCCACGGCCTCATCGGCATGCGGGAGCGGGTCGGCATGATCGGCGGCACGCTGCGGACCGGCCCCCGGCCCGGCGGCGGGTTCCAGATCTCCGCCGAGCTGCCGCTGAAGGGCGCAGACTGAGTACCCGGGCCGGAACAGCCGGACCGGCCCGGCCGCCCTGTGCCCGGCCGCCCTGTGCCCGGCCGCCCTGTGCCCGGCCGCCCTGTGCCCGGACACCGTGCGACCTGACAGGTTGCGACCAGAGACCTTGTGACCAGATGCGAGAGGTACCCCCGAGATGACCGTCCGCGTAATGCTCGTCGACGACCAGGCGCTGCTGCGCACCGGATTCCGCATGGTGCTGGCCGCCCAGCCCGACATGGAGGTCGTCGCCGAGGCCGGGGACGGCGCGCAGGCCATGGAGGTGCTGCGGGCCACCGCGGTGGACGTGGTGCTGATGGACATCCGCATGCCCGTCATGGACGGCGTGGAGGCGACCCGCCGGATCTGCGAGGCCGGCGAGGGCGGCCCGGGGGACCCGAAGGTGCTGATCCTGACCACCTTCGACCTGGACGAGTACGCGTTCGCCGCGCTGAAGGCCGGGGCGAGCGGCTTCATGCTGAAGGACGTCCCGCCGAACGAGCTGCTGGCCGCGATCCGCTCGGTCCACAGCGGCGACGCGGTGGTGGCCCCGTCGACGACGAAGCGGCTGCTGGACCGCTTCTCCCCGCTGCTGCCGTCCGCCGTCGCCAAACCGGTCAGCAAGGAGGTCGCCCGGCTCACCGAGCGGGAGCGCGAGGTGCTGCTGCTCGTCGCGCAGGGCCTGTCCAACGGCGAGATCGCCGCCCACCTGGTGCTGTCGGAGGCCACGGTCAAGACGCACGTGGGCCGCATCCTCACCAAGCTGGAGTTGCGCGACCGGGTGCAGGCCGTCGTGCTCGCCTACGAGACGGGCCTCGTCCAGGCCGGTGGCGCCCGCTGACCGGCCGACGCCGCCCGGCCGACGCGGCCCGCGGCCTCGGGCGGCCCGTCAGGTCGGCTGCCCCAGCGCGCCGACTCCCGGGCCGTCCAGCTCGCTGAGCGCCTCGCGCCGTCCCATGACTGCGAGCAGCAGTGAGAGCGCAGGCCCGGTCACCTCCCGGCCGCCGCCGATCGAGACGTCGCCGATCGAGACGTCGGCGTCGGTCGCCGTGAGGCGCAGAGGGGCCACGAGTTCCTTGGCGCCGCCGAAGGACGCCGGGGTGCGCGTCTGCAGGCGAAGCGCCCGGACGACGGCGTCCCGGGGGTAGGGGCGGGCGAGCCCCAGCGGGCGGCGGATGTCCTCGCCGTGGATGACCTCCTCGACGATCCGGCTGTCGAGGGGCGCGGGAGGGGTCGACGTCAGCGAGGCCACCTGACGCAGCCGCCCCAGCGTCTCCTGTGGTGAGGCACCGCGCTCGCGCGCCACACCCCGGGCGTTCTGGCGGTGGAAGTCGAACCGTGCCCGCACCAGGCCGACCGCGAAACCGAGACGCGTCGTGCGAGCCGAATCGACCAGGTGGGCGGCGACGTCGCGGACCGTCCACCCCTCGCAGAGCGACGGCTGCTCCCACTGCTCGTCAGCCAGCCCCTCAAGGTCGTGGATCAGTGCCGCACGCTCCGCGTGCACGATCGGCCAGACATCTGTGCCGCGCTCCGGACTTCCCATGGCCATCGTTTCTCCTCGACGATCGGGGTGCTGCTCTCACAGGTGCACAGACTCACGATCGCCGCGAAACTCATCGCGAGCAGCGGGTTCTCCTGGGATCAGCCGGTGTCCAGCCGGGATCAGCCGGTGTTCAGCGCAGTGGTCCGGTGGTTCAACGCAGTACGGCCTCCAGCAGGTCGCTGCCCAGCCGCGCCACCACCGGCACGTCCATGCGGTGCTGGACGTAGCGGCCCTGCCGCCGGGTGGTGAGCAGCCCCGCCTCCCGCAGCACCTTCAGGTGCCTGGACACCTCGGGCGCGGTGATGCCGAGGTTCTCGGCGAGTTCGCTGGTCGTGTAGGGGGCGCGGGCCAGGTTGCGGCACAGCCGGATGCGCACCGGGTGGGCGAGCGCCTCCAGCCGCCGTTCCATCAGCCGCACCGACTCCGGCCCGGCGCGCAGCTCGGGCGAGCCGACCGGGTACTCGATGACGGGTCGCCTGCCCGGCGCGTGCAGCACCACCAGATGCGGCCAGCCGAACGCCGTCGGGACCAGCGTGACGCCCGGCCCGACCGCCGGATCGACGGCGGTGGTCCGGGCGGTGGCCAGCTTGTCCACCACGATGTGCTGCCGGGTGCCGTCGTCGTCCAGTGTCACTGCGGCGGAGACGGCGGCCAGCGCGGCGGCCGTGCCCTTGCGCTGGAGCACCTCGGTCTTGTGCCGCGCGTCGGCGGCGAGTTGGGCCCGTACCCGCTGCCAGGTGTCGGCGAAGAACGCCTGGTCGCAGTCCTCCAGCAGGCGCCGGATCCAGGCCCGCAGGGTGGGCGGGTCCTCCAGCAGGTGCTGCGCGAACTCCAGTTGCCGCGGCCCGCGGGCGGCAGCCCGCTCCAGGGCCCGGCGGCGGGCGTGCTCGTCCGCCAGCGGTGACGGGCCGCCGTTGTAGTCGGGGGAGCAGTTGATCTCCAGTGCCGCCTGCACGAAGCGCTCGTCGTCCATCCGGTCCAGCGCGTCCAGCTCCTCGGCGAGCGTGGCGGCGGGCACGGCGTCGTGCGGCAGCAGGATGTCCGAGCGGGTCGACCGCCACAGGAAGTCCGCCTCCGCCAGCCGCCCGGCGAGGTCCGGCTTCAGCGCGGCGGTGGTGGACGTCGTCCAGCTGTGCAGCCCCGGGTGGTGCGCCGGCTCGGACAGGGCGTGCAGCGCCGCGCCCAGCTCCGCCAGCGGCGACGGCGCGAAGACGAGGCGCTCGGCGGGCAGCGCGGTGATGTCGATGACGACGCTCATGAGCCCATCCTGCCGCCGCCCGGACCGGAAGCCGCAGCCGATTGTGCGCCTTCGTCAATCGGCCGGTGCGGCCTGCTCGGTGTGAGGGGTCCTCCCGGGGTGCGGGGGCCTCCCGCCGCCGGGGAGGCGGGACAGGAAGTCGTGGACCGCGTCCCGCACGTCCCGGGCCGACCACCGCAGGCCAGCGGCGTCGACCGTGCACTCCGTCATCGCCGTGCCCGGCGGGCCGCTCTCCTCCCAGCGCCGGAACAGCAGCGTGCCGGTCTCCTCGGGCTGGCGGACCGACGCCTCGTCCAGGTCCCGCGCACCGAACGGCAGCCACACCTGGAACTGGTGGGTGTGCGGCTGCTCGGGGTGGACGCGGAACCAAGGCACCCCGGCCTCGGTGAACGCCTCCTCCAGCGCCCCGGCCACCACCTGCGCGTGGGCCACGTACTCCGGCAGGCGCGGCAGCTCCCGGTCCAGCCCGGCCAGAGCCGCCAGCGCGGCCGGCCACTGCTGGAAGACGTCCCCGCCGTAGCGGTGCCGCCAGGCCCCGGCCTCGTCCACGAAGTCCCGCGGCCCGGCCAGCGCGGCCCCCGACAGGCCGCCGAGCGACTTGTAGAACGACACGTAGACGCTGTCGGCGAGATCGGCGATCTCCGGCAGCGACCGGCCGAGGTGGCGCGTGCTCTCCCACAGCCGGGCGCCGTCGAAGTGGACCACCGCGTCCCGCTCCCGGGCCGCCTCGACGACGGCGGTCAGCTCCTCCCAGGTCGGCAGCACGAACCCGGCGTCACGCAGCGGCAGTTCCAGCATGAGCGCGCCGAACGGCTCGTCCAGGCCGCGGACGTCGGCGGCGTCCACCGGCTGCGGGCCGGCCCCCGCGTGCAGCGTGCGCAACCCGCTGACCCGGGTCAGCGCCTGCCGCTCCCAGCGCTCGGGGTGTGACATCGGGTGCAGCGCCACGGTCGGGTTGCCGGTGCGTCCCGCCCAGCAGCGCAGCGCCACCTGCTGGGCCATCGTGCCCGTCGGGAACCACAGCGCGGCGGGCTTGCCGAGCAGGTCGGCGGTGCGTTCCTCCAGCGCGGCCACCGCGCCGTCGCCGTAGGTGTCGGTCCACGCGGTCAGGTCGTGGGCGGCGGGCGCCTGCTCGGCCAGTCGCGCCAGCTGGGCCGCCATCGGCTGCACGAGGTTCGCGGCGAGGGAGCGTTCGGCGGCGTTCCAGGCCGCCAGCCGCCGCTGCCGCTGCCGCGTCGGCGAGGCGTCCGCCGCGTCAGCCGAGTCCGCTGTATCAGCTGTATCAGCTGTGTCCCGGGTGCTGTCATCCGTCATGGGGGCATCCTGTCCCACCCGGCCCCGCCGCCACCTTCCGTTGCCCCACGGGTGCCCGCGCGGGCACCCGAGCCGGGGCGTGGGACGACCGCGCGGGGGGCGCGGGGCGGCGCGTAGCATGGCGTGGATCGTCCGGTACCGATCCCGCGGACTGGAACGGAAGGCCAGAGTTCACGTGAACGCACACTCCTCCGGAAGCGTCGAGGACCGTCCCGCACGCCTGACCGTGGGCGTCGTCGGCGCCGGCCGGGTCGGCCCCGCGCTGGCCGCCGCACTGCGGCAGGCCGGGCACCGCCCCGTCGCAGCCTCCGGCGTCTCCGACGCGTCCCGGCGCCGCGCAGCCGCGCTGCTGCCCGGCGTCCCCCTGGTCGAGCCCGCCGAGGTGCTGGCCCGCGCCGAGCTGGTCCTGCTGACCGTGCCCGACGACGCGCTGCCCGAACTGGCACAGGGCCTGGCAGACACCGGCGCCGTGCGCCCCGGCCAGCTCGTCGTGCACACCTCGGGCCGCTTCGGCACCGCCGTCCTGGACCCGGTGCTGCGGGCCGGGGCGCTGCCGCTCGCCCTGCACCCGGTGATGACGTTCTCCGGCACCGACGTGGACGTGCCGCGCCTGGCGGGCTGCTCGTTCGGCGTCACCGCGCCGGAGGAGTTGCGGCTCGCCGCGGAGGCGCTGGTGATCGAGATGGGTGGCGAGCCGGAGTGGATCGCCGAGGAGGCGCGCCCGCTCTACCACGCGGCGCTCGCGCTCGGCGCGAACCACCTGGTCACCCTGGTCGCGCAGGCCATGGACCTGCTGCGCACCGCCGGGGTGGGGGCGCCCGACCGGATGCTGGGGCCGCTGCTCGGCGCCGCGCTGGACAACGCGCTGCGGTCCGGCGACGCGGCCCTGACCGGCCCGGTGGCCCGCGGGGACGCCGGCACGGTCGCCGCGCACATCGCCGAGCTGCGCGCGCACGCACCCGGCGCGGTCGCCGGATACGTCGCGATGGCGAGGACCACCGCCGACCGGGCGCTGGACCGGGGCCTGCTGAAGCCGGAACTCGCCGAGGACCTGCTCGGCGTCCTGTCGGACGGAGCCGCTCGATGACCACCCCCCGCACGGCCCCCCAGCCTCCCGCCCCCGCCGACGCACCAGTGTCCGGGGCTGCCGCTGCGCCGGGGCCCGCCTCCGGGGTGCTCCGGCCGCTGCACACCGCCGCCGAGCTGCGCGAGCTGCCCCGCGAGGGCCGCCGGGCGGTGGTGATGACCATGGGCGCCCTGCACGACGGCCACGCGGCCCTGGTGCGGGCCGCCCGCGCCCGCGTCGGTGCCGCCGGGCAGGTGGTGGTGACCGTCTTCGTCAACCCGTTGCAGTTCGGCGCGGGCGAGGACCTCGACCGCTACCCCCGCACCCTCACCGCCGACCTGGACGTGGCCGCCGCAGCCGGTGCCGACGCGGTGTTCGCGCCCGCGGTCGAGGAGGTCTACCCCGGCGGCGAACCGCAGGTGCGGATCAGCGCCGGGCCCATGGGGGAGCGGCTGGAGGGCGCCGCCCGGCCCGGCCACTTCGACGGCATGCTCACCGTCGTCGCCAAGCTGCTGCACCTCACCGCGCCGGACGTGGCGCTGTTCGGTGAGAAGGACGCCCAGCAGCTGGCGCTCATCACCCGCATGGCCGGCGACCTCAACTTCCCCGTCGAGGTGGTCGGCGTGCCGACCGTCCGGGAGGAGGACGGGCTCGCGCTGTCCAGCCGCAACCGCTACCTCTCGGCCGCCGACCGGCAGGTCGCGCTGGGCCTGTCCCGGGCGCTGTTCGCGGCCCGCGACCGGCTCACCGCCGAGCGCGCGCTCGCCGCCCGCGCCGCCGTCTCCCCGGCCCCGCACGGCCGGGCCGAGGCGCTCGCCGCGCTGCACGAGCCGCGCGCCTCCGCCGACGCCGACGCGCTCTCCCGCGCCACCGCGCGCCCCTCGGCGGCGCTCGCCGCCGCCCGGCAGGTGCTGACCGGCGCGTCCGGCCTGGACGTCGACTACCTCGCGCTGGTGGACCCGGCCGACTTCACCGACGTCGGCGAGGACCACCGCGGCGACGCGCTGCTCGCCGTCGCCGCCCGCGTCGGAGGCACCCGCCTCATCGACAACGTCCGACTCCACTTCGGAGCCGCCTCATGAAGCCCCCCGGCATACGCCTGGACGCGCCCGCCCCGAGCTGGGCGATCGACGCCGACGTGGTCGTCGTCGGCTCCGGTGTCGCCGGTCTGACCGCCGCGCTGCGCTGCGCCGCCGCCGGGCTGCGCACCGTCATCGTCACCAAGGCCCGGCTCGACGACGGCTCGACCCGCTGGGCGCAGGGCGGCATAGCCGCCGCACTCGGCGACGGCGACACCCCCGAGCAGCACCTCGACGACACGCTGGTCGCCGGGGCCGGGCTGTGCGACGAGGAGGCGGTGCGCACCCTCGTCACCGAGGGCCCCGACGCGGTCCGCCGGCTGATCGCGGCCGGCGCCGTCTTCGACACCTCCGACGGCACCGACCGCATCGCGCTCACCCGTGAGGGCGGCCACCACCGGCGCCGCATCGCGCACGCCGGCGGCGACGCGACGGGGGCGGAGATCTCCCGGGCACTGGTCGCCGCCGTGCACGCACGTGGCATCGAGACGGTGGAGAACGCGCTCGTCCTCGACCTGCTCACGGACGCCCTGGGCCGTGCCGCCGGGGTGTCCCTGCACGTCATGGGCGAGGGCCAGCACGACGGGGTCGGCGCGGTGCGCGCGTCCGCGGTGGTGCTCGCCACCGGCGGCATGGGGCAGGTCTTCTCCGCGACCACCAACCCGGCCGTCTCCACCGGTGACGGCGTGGCGCTGGCGCTGCGGGCCGGTGCCGAGGTCAGCGACCTGGAGTTCGTGCAGTTCCACCCGACGGTCCTCTACCTGGGCCCGGACGCCGAGGGCCAGCAGCCGCTGATCTCCGAGGCGGTCCGCGGCGAGGGCGCCCACCTGGTCGACGCCGACGGGGTGCGCTTCATGGCCGGGCAGCACGAACTCGGCGAACTCGCCCCGCGCGACATCGTCGCCAAGGGCATCATGCGGCGCTGCCAGGAGCAGGGCGCCGAGCACATGTACCTCGACGCACGGCACTTCGGCGCGAAGATGTGGGCCGAGCGGTTCCCGACGATCCTCGCCGCGTGCCGCGCGCACGGCATCGACCCGGTGACCCGCCCGATCCCCGTCGCCCCCGCCGCGCACTACGCGTCCGGCGGTGTGCGCACCGACCTGCGTGGCCGCACCACCGTGCCGGGGCTGTACGCGTGCGGCGAGGTGGCGTGCACAGGCGTGCACGGCGCGAACCGGCTGGCGTCGAACTCGCTGCTTGAGGGCCTGGTCTTCGCCGAGCGCATCGCCGAGGACGTCATCACCGAACACGGCAGCGCCGTGTTCGCCGCCGATACCGGCGATGACGCCGCCCACGCCTCCGGGCGGGCGTCCGGCCCGCCGGAGCACGTCGACCCCGGCACGCAGCCGCGGGTGCCGCTGCTGCCGCCCGAGGCGCGGGCCGCCGTGCAGCGCATCATGACGCGCGGCGCAGGCGTGCTGCGGTCCGCACACAGCCTGGCCGAGGCCGCCGCCGCCCTGGCCGCCCTCCCGGTGGCCGGCACCATCACCGGGTCGGGCAGCGTCGACGGGTCGGTCAGCGGTGGCGGGTCGAGTAGCAGTGGTGGGTCGAGTAGCAGTGATGGGCAGGGCAAGGCGGCGGAGCCCGGCGTGGAGGCGTGGGAGGCCACCAACCTGCACCTCGTCGCCCGGGTGCTGGTCGCCGCCGCCGAACGCCGCGAGGAGACCCGCGGCTGCCACTGGCGCGAGGACCACCCCGACCGGGACGACACCGTCTGGCGCCGCCACCTCGTCGTCACCCTGCCGCTGCCCGAAGCGCCGCCCGGTGCGCTGGTTGAAGCGCCGCCAGAGGTGCTGCCCGAAACCGGCAGCCCCGGCGCGACCGCGCCGCCGGACACCGCCCTCACCCTCCGCACCACCGAGTCCACCGGCTTCCCGCCGGTCGCACCCGCCGTTCCCGAGGAGACACCGTGACGCCCCGCGACGCCGAGAACGCCGCACCGGCCGAGGCCGCCGAGCCCGCACCCCCGCCCTCGGAGGGCGGACCGGCCGACGCCGTGACCGCGCTCCCGCAGGCCGGTGGCTGCGGCGACGCCTGCGGCTGCGCCGCGGACGGCGATCCGGACGGCGAACTGCCCGAGTGCGGACTCGACCCGGGCCTGGCCGCGCTGCTCGCCGGGGCGGGACTCGACCCGCTGCTCGTGGAGGACATCGCCCACCTCGCGGTGGACGAGGACCTCGACGGCGGCGTGGACGTCACCACCGTCGCCACCGTGCCCGAACACGCCCTCGCCACCGGCGACTTCACTGCCCGCGAGGCCGGGACGGTGGCCGGACTGCGCGTCGCGGAGGCGATCCTGTCCGTCGTCTGCACCGACGAGTTCGAGGTCGAGCGGCACGTCGAGGACGGCGACCGCGTCACCCCCGGAACGCGGCTGCTGACCGTCCGCGCCCGCACTCGCGATCTGCTCACCGGCGAGCGCAGCGCGCTCAACCTGCTGTGCCGGCTGTCCGGCATCGCCACCGCCACCCGCGCCTGGGCCGACGTGCTGGAGGGCACCGGCGCGCACGTCCGCGACACCCGCAAGACCACCCCGGGCCTGCGCGCCCTGGAGAAGTACGCGGTGCGCTGCGGCGGCGGGCTCAACCACCGGTTCTCGCTCTCCGACGCGGCCCTGATCAAGGACAACCACGTCATCGCGGCAGGAGGCGTCGCACCCGCCTTCAAGGCCGTGCGCGCACGCTTCCCCGACCTGCCCATCGAGGTCGAGGTGGACCGCCTCGACCAGATCGAGCCGGTGCTCGCCGAGGGCGCCGACCTGCTGCTGCTGGACAACTTCACGACCGAGCAGACCGCCGAGGCGGTCCGCCTCGTCGCCGGGCGGGCCCTGCTGGAGTCCTCCGGCCGACTCACCCTCGACAACGCCGCCGCCTACGCCGCGACCGGCGTCGACCACCTCGCGGTCGGCGCGCTCACCCACTCCGCGCCGATCCTCGACATCGGCCTCGACCTGCGCGAGGACGACGGTCCCGACGGGGGCGGCCCCAGCGGCCCGGCGACGGACGGCCCGGCGACGAACGGCGAGGCGGTCTGACCATGCTGCTCACCATCGACGTAGGCAACACCCACACCGTGCTCGGCCTGTTCGACGGCGAGGACATCGTCGAGCACTGGCGCATCTCCACCGACGCGCGCCGCACCGCCGACGAACTCGCCGTGCTGCTCCAGGGACTCATGGGCATGCACCCGCTGCTCGGCATGGAACTGGGCGAGGGCATCGACGGCATCGCGATCTGCTCCACCGTGCCGTCGGTGCTGCACGAGCTGCGCGAGGTCACCCGCCGCTACTACGGCGACATCCCGGCCGTGCTCGTCGAGCCGGGTGTGAAGACGGGTGTGCCGATCCTCATGGACAACCCCAAGGAGGTCGGCGCCGACCGCATCATCAACGCCGTCGCCGCCGTGGAGCTGTACGGCGGTCCGTGCGTCGTCGTCGACTTCGGCACCGCCACCACCTTCGACGCGGTCTCCGCTCGCGGCGAGTACACCGGCGGCGTGATCGCACCGGGCATCGAGATCTCGGTGGACGCGCTCGGGGTGCGAGGCGCCCAGCTGCGCAAGATCGAACTGGCCCGCCCGCGCAGCGTCATCGGCAAGAACACCGTCGAGGCCATGCAGTCCGGCATCCTCTACGGCTTCGCGGGCCAGGTGGACGGCGTCACCGAACGCATGGCCAAGGAACTCGTCGGCCCCGACGGCGACCCGGACGACGTCACCGTCATCGCGACCGGCGGCCTGGCGCCGATGGTGCTCGGCGAGTCCTCGGTCATCGACGAGCACGAGCCCTGGCTGACCCTCATCGGCCTCCGCCTCGTCTACGAACGCAACATCTCCCGCAGCTGACCCCGGTCGGGCGGCCGCCCGACCGCCCGGCCTGCCCCGGGCGGGCGGCGGGCGGGCGGCGGGCCGGCCGTGCGGTGTGTCGTGTCGCGGTGTGGGAATCAGGGAACGTCCCGCGGCGTTCGAGCAACAGGCCCACCTACGCCCCCGCTTCGCACAGGAGACCCCCGTGCCAGAGCCAGAGATCGATGCGATCGTGTTCGACGTGCTCGGCACGCTCGTCGACGAGCCCGCCGGCATCCGCGCCGGCATCCGTGCGCAGTACCCCTCGCTCGGCGACCCCGGGGTCGAACAGCTCCTGGCGCTGTGGCAGCAGCACATCGCACGTGAGCAGCGCCGCGTCCTCGACGGTGACCGGCCCTACCTCGCCAGCGGCGCCCTCGACCTGGAAGCCGCCCGGCTCGTCGCCGAAGCCGCCGAAGCCGCCGGAACGGGTGACCCGGCCGACGTGGCGGCGCTGGCCCTGTCCGGACGCAGGCTCCCGCCGTGGCCCGACACCGTGGCAGGACTCGCCCGCCTAGCCGAGCGGTTCCCGTTGATCGGACTCTCCAACGCGAGCCGGACGGCGCTGCTCGGACTCAACGCCCACGCCGGACTGCGCTGGCACCAGGCACTGTCCGCCGAGGACGCCCGGACCTACAAGCCGGACCCGGCCGTCTACCGGTTGGCTGTCACCGTTTCCGGACGACCGCCGGAGCGGCTCCTGATGGTCGCCGCCCACGCCTGGGACCTGCGTGGAGCTCAGGGCCTCGGCCTGCGCACCGCCTACGTTTCCCGCCCGGTCGGCGATCCGCCCACCCCCTCCGACGAGTTCGACCTGCTCGCCGACGGGTTGGCCGACCTGGCCGAGCAACTCGGTTGCCCGTAAAGGGGGTTCGGTGCCTGAGAGCCGGAACTCACCAGCCCAGTACCTGTTTCAGGACAAACGTGGTCGCTGGTTCCCCAGAGCAGCATCGCCTGTCATCGCAGCCCAGTAGGGTCCCCCTGTTCCACTGCCAGGTGCTCTCGGCCGTCGAGGCTGAACACGCGAGCCTGTCAAGAGAATGGGTGTGCATTGAACAGTCACTTACGACTGCGGATTCGTACGGCGGCGGCGGTCCTCCGGACCAGGTCCGCCGCGATGGTCGGAACGGTCGCGATGCTCGCGGCCGTCATCACGGGCACGGCCACCACCACGGCAAGCGCCACCGAAACCGGTCCCAAGCAGGCTGCGGCAGCCGGCTGGTCCTGCTCCGGGGCTCCGGTTCCCGCCGGGTACGTCATCACCTCGTTCGACCGCTACGGCTGCAACGGTGCGGGGTCCTGGTACCAGCAACCCGTTCGCGACGGGATCTGGACCTGCTCCGGGTCACCGATCGTGTCCGGGTACGTCATCACCGGCTACGACAGGTACGGTTGCAGCGGTATCGGTTCCTGGTACCACCGGCTCGCCCGTAACGGCGTCTGGACCTGCGCGGGCTCACCGATCGTGTCCGGGTACGTCGTGACCGGCTACGACAGGTACGGCTGCGGCGGTATCGGTTCCTGGTACCACCAGCTCGCCCGTGCCGGCGTCTGGGTGTGCCCCAGCTCGCCCGTCCCTGCGGGGTACCGCGCCACCACCTACAACGCGCACCAGTGCGGCGGCCTCGGCGGCAGGTACCTCGAGCGCGCCTGACCCCGGTCACGCACACGTCGCGCCTGCCGTAAGCGCGCTGAGGGCACCACGCGTCGCCGTGGTGCCCTCAGCGCGTCCCAGGACGGGAGGAGCCGGGCGGGCCACGGCGGTCAGCGCTGCGGGCGGGCGATCAGCCGGACGTCCGGGCCCGACCGCGCCACGTCGAGCAGTTCGCACCGCAGGATGTCGTCGATCGTTCCGATCGAGCCACCCTGGAGCGCGCTCTTGCCGCGACCGAGGAGCGCGGGCGCGATGTAGGCGATGATCCGGTCGACCAGCCCGGCCGACACGAAGGACGCGGCCAGCGTGGGTCCGCCCTCCAGGAACATCGCGCGTACACCCCGGTGCCGCAACTCCCCAAGCAGCGCCCCGAGATCGAGTCCGTGGCCCTGCGCGGAGCGTGGCAGCCGGACCAGGACGGCCGCCGTCCCCTCCAGATGGGAGGTGTCGGCGTCCTCGGCCACCGCGATGAGCGTGGGGGCGGCGTCGTCGAGCACTCGGGCGTCGGCGGGCGTGCGCGCCCGGCTGTCGACGACAACCCGCCAAGGCTGCTGGTCGGCGGGAACTGCCACTCTCAGTGCCGGGTCGTCCTTCGCGGAACGGACCGCCAAATGGGGGTTGTCGGCCTGCTGGGTGCCGGAACCGACAACGGTGGCCTGGCAGGCGGCACGCAGCGAGTGCACCTCGGCGCGGGACTCCGGACTGGTGATCCACTGACTGGTGCCGTCCGCCGCCGCGATCCGCCCGTCCAAGGTGGCCGCGTACTTGTAGACGACGTAGGGCCGCCCTTCCGCGCTGTGCCACTCATCCGTGCCGACCAGCTCACTGACGTGCATGGTTCCCCTTCCCAACGGGTTGCTGCGGGCGAGCCTATTGCCGGGCGGGGGGCTGAGGGCGCGTCAGGCGAACCCGTAGCGCTCCTCCGACGCACGCTCAGGGCAACGGCTATGAAGCCGAGTCACGGCTTGACCGCTGCGTGCTGGCTGCCTCAGCATGACTACTGGACCAGTCCACCAGACAGGCGAGGAAGCCATGGCACTACCCAAGTACGAGCAGTTGGCGGCCGATCTTCGAGGGCGCATCGTCCGCGGGGAACTCAAGCCGGGAGAGACCATCCCGTCCGAGCGCGAGCTGACCGAGCGGTGGGCGGTCTCCCGCGCCACGGTGGTCAAGGGGCTTGAGGTGCTGCGGCAGGAAGGCTTGATCGACACCCGCCAAGGCACAGGCTCGATCGTGCGGGAGCGTGTACCGCTGGCCCGCACGGCAGGTGAGCGCTACCGGACTTCGGTGAAGACGGGCAACATCTACACGGCGGGTGAATACGCCGAGATCCTTTCGGCTGAGATGGTGCCGGCGCCTGATCACGTGGCGACCGCGCTGGGGATCACCCCGGGTGACCACGTTGTTCGGCGGCACCGGGTCACGTACGAGGGTCAGACGCCGACTGCGACGTCATGCAGTTGGTTCACGCAGGAGACCGTGGACGCGGCGCCGCGCCTGCTGCAGCGGGAGCGCGTGCGTGAGGGCACTACGAGGTATGTGGAAATGCAGACCGGGCGTCGCCCGCACAGCGGTCGCGACTGGTGGACTGCTCGCCTGGCCACGGACGAGGAGCTTGAACTGCTGCGACTTGCCGGGCCGCAGGCGGTTGCGGAGTCCCGGCATGTGGCGTTCTGCGAGGAGGGCCGCCCGCTCGCCTACGAGGTGGGTATTTCGCCCGCCGGGCGATGGTCGCGCACGGAAGAGTACTCGATGGTCGACTGAGTGGTCGTCAATCTCCTTTGAAGCCCCTGCCCTTGGCGGGGGCTTTTTCGTGACCAGCCCTTGACCTGACTAGTCCCCGGTGGGCCATGCGTGTGACGGACTGCTTGCGAGCGACTACAGCCCGGTCGGAACTGTTGTGCTCTGGGCGGCTGGAGACCACCACTGCGCCATCTCGGCAGGTACCGGCTTCACTGTCGCTTCGGGCCGTTCTGCCTGGCGAACATCACGCCAAAGACCCCGGCAGGTGGGCGAACACCTCCGGGGCGTGGCCAATCCTCTAGGAGATCGACATGCCCGAGTTTATCCGCGAACTGCTTGCAGCGGTGGGGTACCGCCCCGACCGCCCGAGGGCGGTCCGCCGTGGCCGGGCGGTGAGCGGCGCCGCGAGTACACCCGCAGGGATCGGCACGATGCCGCGTGCGGCGTCCCGGGCGCCGCTCCGCCCGCCCGCCCCGCGCTCCCCGTACAGCGTGCGGGAGGAGGCGCCCTACTACGTCGACCACGCGCCCCTCGTGCGGCTCTACGTCGTCCTGCACGAGTTGCGCGGGCGTCACCAGGTCCGGATCACCGACACCTGCGGCATCGACGTGGACGGCTGCGGGCACGAGGGATCGGCGTGAGCGGGGAGCAGACGCCGTGCGGGCGGCGTGCTCCCGGCCCCGAGCGTTCCGGCTGCGTGCTGCCCGCCGGGCACAGGGACGTGTGCTGCCGTGAAGCGTCCGGGTTCCGGTGGATCGACCGGAACGCCGCACTGGCCACCGCACTGGCCACCGCACTGGCCTGGGACCTGGCGGCGGAGCGGGTCCGGCACGCCTTCACCGAACCGCCGGAGGGGCAGACGTGACCGTCGCCGCGCGGGAGGCACAGCCGCCACCCGCCAACCGGGACGTCCCGTACGCGTCCTACGACTGCCGTCTGGGTTCCCACGCAGCCTGCGCGGAGGCCGCTCCGCGTCCGGCCCGGGCCCCGGGCGTCACGTACCAGGTGTGCCGTTGCGCGTGCCACGGCGAGAGGTCACCCGTCGCCTGAGGCGACTCCCGGCCCCAATCGGCCCGCCTCGCTCCGCGCCCACGGTTCGCACCGCAGCGCGCCGGCCCCTGCTCGCTGCCGCCGCCCGCAAGAAGTCCGATTAGCGGGTTCCAAGTCCGATTAGCGTGTTCCGCCCCTTGACCGCCGTGTTTGACCGGAGGAGGATCTAACTGGATTAGGAGAACCGATGCGCGATAGGCAAGCCGAACGGCGTTCGGAAAGCAAGATCGAGATCCTGCAGGCGGCGTGGGAGGTCGCCGGGGCCGAGGGGCTCGGCGGCATGACGCTCAGGGATGTGGCGCGCAAGGTGGGGATGCAGCCGCCGTCCCTGTACTCGTACTACGACTCCAAGTCCGCCCTGTACGACGCGATGTTCGAGCAGGGGTGCCGGGAGTTCATGGCTGCTCGCGGGCAGGTGCCCCTGACCGGGGAGCCGCTGGCCGACCTCAAGGCCGTCATCCGGTTCTTCATCGACTTCTGCACCGAGAACCCGACTCGCTACCAGCTGCTCTACCAGCGTCCGATCCCGGGTTTCGAACCGTCGCCCGAGTCCTACGCGATCGCTGTCGAGGGGCTGGCGGCGCTGCGCGCCCAGCTGGCCGACGTCGGCATCTCCGACCCCGGGGCCCTCGATCTTCTGACGGCCCTCTCCACCGGACTCGCGGATCAGCAGATCTCCAACGACCCTGGAGGCGATCGCTGGACCCGCCTGGCCGACGAGGCCGTGGAGATGTTCTACGCGCACCAGACACGTTCGCGGAAAGGTGAGTGAACGTCGTGACCAGTACCGACCGGAAGGCCGCCGGCCCGCCGGCGCTACGGCACAGGGAAGCCGCGGTGCTCGCCGCGGAGGAGTTGCGGCGGGTCGTCGACCTGGCACGTTCCCTGGAGCCGGACGACTGGGCGCAGCCCACGGACTGCCCCGCCTGGGACGTCCGGGCGCTGCTGGGCCATGTCCTCGGCATGATGGAGTTCAGCTCCTCGTTCCGCGAGTTCGTCCACGTGTTCCGGGCCGGGCAGAAGGCGGCTGCCGGGCGGCCCGTCATCGACGGGATCACCGAGGTCCAGGTGGCTTACCGGGCCGGACTCAGTCGGCAGCAGCTCCTCGACCGGCTCACCGCCGCGGCCCCCCGGGCTGCCCGGGCCCGCCGCCGTCTGCCCGCACCTCTGCGGGCGATCCCCATGAAGCAGGAGACGCCGGACGGCACCGAGTTCTGGCGGCTCGGCTACCTCTTCGACGTGATCCTCACTCGCGATCCGTGGATGCACCGGGTCGACATCTGCCGTGCCATCGGCCGCGAGCCGGTACTCACCGCTGAGCACGACGGGCGGCTGGTGGCCGACGTCGTCGCCGAGTGGGCCCGGCGCCACGGCCGGCCGTTCCACCTCACCCTCACGGGTCCCGCCGGAGGAACCTTCGACGTCAGCCGGGGGGCCGCCCCGGTCGGGGAGATCACCGAGGACGCCGTCGAGTTCTGCCGCATCCTCTCCGGCCGCTCTGCAGGAAGCGGGCTGCTCAGCCAGCCCGTGCCGTTCTGAGCCCCGCTACGAGGCTCCGGAGACAAACCAAGGAACGATCATGGAAGTACACCGTGTCGGGCGGGACATCAGCGTTCTGAGCGATCAACTTCCGGTGCCGGGCATCGGATTCCTCGCGGTGAACGCGTTCGTCCTGCACGCCGCCGAACCAGTGGTCGTCGACACCGGCCTGAGCCTGCCCGACCGCGGCTTCATGGACGCCCTGGGGTCGGTCGTGGACCCCGAGGACGTCCGGTGGATCTGGCTCACCCACCCGGACCGGGACCACACCGGCGCGCTCTTCGACATCCTGGCAGCCGCACCGCGGGCACGGGTGGTGACCACCTTCCTCGGCATGGGCATCATGTCCACCGTCCGCCCGCTGCCCCTCGACCGGGTTCGCCTGGTCAACCCCGGTCAGACACTCGACGTGGGGGACCGCACACTTCACGCCTTCCGCCCGCCGCTGTACGACAGCCCGGCAACCGTGGGCTTCCACGACGACCGGTCCCAGGCGGTGTTCAGCTCCGACTGCTTCGGTGCCCCCCTTCCCAGCGCCGAGCTGGCCGGCAGCGACAACGCCGACGACATCCCGGTTGAAGTGCTCCGCGCAGGCCAGCTGCTGTGGGCGACCGTGGACAGCCCGTGGGTGCACCTCGTCAACGAGCAGTCCTACCGTGCCACCTTCGAGCCGCTGCGGGCGGCGGCACCGAAGACCGTGCTCAGCACCCATCTGCCGCCCGCCGTCGGGCGCACCGCCGACTTCCTCGACATGCTGCACACGGCACCGACGGCGGAGCCCTTCGTGGGGCCGGACCAGCAGGCGCTGGAGGAACTGCTCGCCGGCTTCGAACCGTCTGCGTCTCCCGCCGCCTGAAGGCGCGGTGACTACCGCCGGGACCTCTGCTGAGACCAGGGCGTTCACAAGCCCCCGCGAGCAGCGGAGGGCGAGCCTCCGGGCGCGTTGATCGGTCAATCCGGGCGTTTTGGCCGTAAAGTCACACTATGCCCACGCCACACGGATCCCGAGGCGGTATGGCCTTCAGCGCGGAGGAGCTGCGCGTGCTCCGAAGCGCTCTCGCCACCGTGCTCCAGCCCGCCCCCGTACCGGACCACGAGATCAGGCGGTGCCTGCGGCTCGCCCAGGCCGTGGACGAAGCGCTCGACGAGTCGCGCCGCAGACGGGCGTTCCTCGCCGCGGACCTGGCCCGCTACCGGGCGGCCCTGCCGGGCTCGGCCAGCGGCTACCTGGGTCAGCTGCGGGAAGCGCTCGCGGCCGGTTACCAGCCGCTCGCGGCCGACCTGCTGGCGCTGCGCGACCTGTGCGCCGAGCACACCGGCCACCGCGAGTCGGCCCGGCGCACCGCCCTGCTCGTCCGGGCCGCGCTGCCGGGTGCCCGTAGTCCGCTGCGGACCCTGCCCGACGGGTTCGGAGCCGGGATCGCCGGTGTCGGTGCGGCCGGCGACGGGGAGGGCGAGCCCGCCCCGAAGCCGAGCCCCGACCGTCCCCCGAGCCCTGACCGTTCCCCGAGCCCCGACCGGTCCCCGTCGCCCGACGAGCCGGCGCCGCGCCCCTCGCGGCCGGTGCCGACGCCCGGCGAGGTGTTCCCGCCCCGGCGCCGGCCGCAGCAGCCCTCCGGCTCCCGCGGCACACGCCGGGCCACCGGCCCGCTGGACGCCACCCGGCTGCGCCGGGTGGCCGCCCGCGCGGAGCCGGCGGCCGCCGTGCACCGTGTCCGCGCGCTGAGCGCCGTCGGCTGAGAGTCGTCCCGCAGCCCCTGGCGGGGCCCCGTCGGGGACGGCGGGACGGACCTAGTTCTCTAGGTTCTCGCGGTCCTTCCACGCCTGCTCCAGCGTCTGCCTGACCTGCCGGAGATCCTTGCGCTCGGTGCGCTTGACCACGGCAGCGATCAGTGGACGCAGGAGGCGGTCGCTCCCGGTCAGGGTCACCTGCTTGACGATGTCCACCCGGCACGAGTCCGCGCCGGTCGCAGTCACCGAGCGACTGCCCTGGGCGATCGCGCCCTCGGTGACCCGCCACGCGAAGGAGTGCCCCTCACGCACGTCCGAGACCTCGATCAGGCTCTCCACGACCCTGCCGAGCACACGGAGGGTCTCCTCCACCCGGGCGCCGTCCCGCACGGGGCCGGGCGGGCTCTGGGTCATCTTCTCCAGGCCGGACCGCCATATCAGGTCGTTGTCGTAGACGCGGAGGAAATCCCACACGAACCCCGCAGGGGCGAGTACGGCGGCCGAGGAGCGCACGGCGATGGGCTTCATCAGAGCACCTTCCTAATTTAGTTAACCGGTTGACTATATACCGGATACTTGTTGCAGTACACTCACCGCATGGTCGACAGGTCCGAGATCCGCCCCGACTTCGCCGACGTCGCCGTCGCCCACTGGCAGCGGGAGCGACCGGACCTCGACTTCGCCGCGATGGGCACGCTGGCGCGCTTCGCCCGCCTCCACATCGCAGGCAGCCGCCACGTGGAGGCGGTCTTCGCCGCCTACCACCTCGACCGTGGGGAGTTCGACGTGCTGGCCAGCCTTCGCCGCACGGGGGCGCCGCACGAGCTGCCGCCCTCGCAGCTCGCGGACATCCTCCTCATCACCCGTGCGGGGATGACCAAGCGCGTCGATCGTCTGGAGGCACGCGGCCTCGTCACCAGGCGCGCCGCCCCGGAGGACCGCCGCAGTCTCCGGATCGGCCTGACGCCCGAGGGGCTCGCGCTCATCGATGCCGCCGTCGCCGACCACGCCGCGAACGAGAACCGCCTCCTCGAGCTGCTCACCGAGCACGAGGTGCAGGCGTTCGACGCGATCCTGCGAAAGCTGCTGGCCGCCCTGGAGGAGCAGCCGCCGAAGCCGACATGACCGCCCGACGCGGAGCCCGGGCGGTCGCTGGCCTACTCTGGAAGCCCGAACACTAGGAGGCAGGGCCGATGGAGTACGTCGCCGCACTCACCCCCTCCGCGGTGATGGCTGTCGCCTTCACCGCGCTCATCGTGACGATCGTCAAGAGCCAGGGCGGTGCCAGGAAGAACAAGGAAGACGCCGCCGTGGACGCCGCACTCGCCCGGAGCGAGGCGGCGGCCGGCCGTACGGTCACCGAGGGCGACGCCCGCGCCTGACTTCTCCGAGGGCATATGGCACGAGGGATATCCACCCGTGCCATATGCCCTCTGTGCATACAAAACGACCTGCGGCGGTCACGTCAATCGCGACATCTCGCTCTATTATTCTTCTGTGCCGCGACCATTGGGAGAGCTCGAAGACGCCGTCATGTCCCGGGTATGGCAGTGGAACCGCCCGGTCACCGTCCGAGAAGTCCTGGAGGACCTCCAGGAAGAACGGCAGATCGCCTACACCACCGTCATGACCGTATTGGACAACCTGCACCAGAAGGGCTGGGTCCGCCGGGAGCAGGACGGTCGCGCCTATCGATATGAAGCGATCTCCACCCGTGCTGCCTACTCGGCGGCACTCATGAACGAGGCGTGGTCGTCCAGTGACAACGAAGCGGCCGCTCTCGTGGCGTTCTTCGGCATGATGTCGCCGGAACAGCTCGAAGCCCTGCGAGATGCCCTGCGCGTCCTGCAACTCAATGGGGTGCGGCTCGACGACGCGGGGGAGCGATAGCGTTCGGTCATGCCAGAAGCGATAAGTCCGGCCGACAACACCCGCCCCGACGGCGACCGACCCGGCGGCGGTGGCCGCCGTACCGGCGACGCGCGCCCGATCGGGGCGCGCGGCGAGGTGGCCGTCCGGCGGGCGCGAACCGGTGACGTTCCCGCGGTGCGGCGCCTCATCGACTTCTACTCGGCCGACCGCATCCTGCTCGACAAGGCAACCGTGACGCTTTACGAGGACATCCAGGAGTTCTGGGTCGCCGAAGAGGCCGCCAGCGGCCAGGTGGTCGGCTGCGGCGCGCTGCACGTGATGTGGGAGGACCTCGCGGAGGTCCGCACCCTGGCCGTCGATCCGGCCCTGACCGGGGCCGGGGTGGGCCACCGGGTGCTGGAGAAGCTGCTGGAGACGGCCCGCCGGCTCGGGGTCCAACGGATTTTCTGCCTCACCTTCGAGGTGGAGTTCTTCACCAAGCACGGCTTCGTCGAGATCGGTGAGACCCCGGTGGACGGCGACGTGTACAGCGAGCTGCTGCGCTCCTTTGACGAGGGCGTCGCGGAGTTCCTCGGGCTCGAACGGGTGAAGCCCAACACCCTGGGCAACAGCCGCATGCTGCTTCACCTATGAGTGCGCCGAACACCGGCCGCGGGCATCGTGAGTAGAGGTTCACTATGTCCGAAAGATCCCCTCAGTGTCCCCCGTTCCGCCGGGCAAACTTCCCGGAGGGTTTGTGTTTTGCGGAGAAAAGCGGTTTGCTGTCGTCGTCAATATCAGTATTCCGTTATCTCGCCCTGTTCGCGGAACAGGGCGGCAGCAGTGAATGGGAGTAGCCGGTGGCTCAGAAGGTTCAGGTCCTTCTTGTGGACGACCTCGACGGCGGCGAAGCCGACGAGACGGTGACGTTCGCACTGGACGGCAAGTCCTACGAGATCGACCTCACTACTGCCAATGCCGAGAAGCTTCGCGGCCTGCTCGCCGACTTCGTGAAGGCCGGTCGCCGTACCGGTCGTTCCTCCGGTACGCGCGGCAAGGCCCGCGCAGCCGGGAGCACCGGGTCCGGCAGCCAGGACACCGCCAAGATCCGGGCGTGGGCCAAGGAGCAGGGTTACGACGTCAACGACCGCGGCCGCGTCCCGGCCACGGTGCGTGAGGCCTACGAGAAGGAGAACGGCTGAGTTCTCGGGGCCCCCGGCGTCACCGCCGGTGCCCCCGGCGCTCCGGACGCCTCGGACCTCCTGAGCGCTCCGGACGCGGTCCGAGTCCCGGCGTCCCGCCGGAGCCTGGCGCGATGGCACTCCGTGGCCGCCGCGCTGACCAGCCGAACGAAGTCCGTGCCGTGGACGAGGTCCACGCCACCACCCGGTACGGGGTGTCGTGACACGACTCCCCCGGAGCGGGACCCGGCAGCGACCGGATCCGCCGCGCACCCCCCACACCGCGGCCCCCGCCGGGCGGTGAGTTCCAGCGTGACGCCTCCCCACTCCAGCCACTCCAGCAGGGAGGGCAGCTCCTCGGCGCTGCCCTCGGGCACCCGCAGCCGCACGCTGCGTGCCGCCGCGTCGTGTTCCACCGGCCCGGTCGGCACGCCCCGCGCCAGCAGCGCCCAGCCCGCGTCAACCGGCATCTCCAGGTAGTCGAACCCCCCGAAGCCGCAGCTCCCGCAACGGCAGTTGCGGGACGGGCGGGACGTGCCGGAGGTGCCGGACGGGCGACGCGGCGGGCGGTCGGCCGCGGGGCCGCCGTCCGCGGCCTCTTCTCGCTGACCCGGGAAGCGCGATTCCATGCCCGGTGCAACTGCCGGACACGTCCGGGGTTACGCAGCGTGCCGGAACCGGCGCGTGCGGTGCGTTCCGTCCGGGTCCGGCGCCGGGTTCGCCGGCCTGCGCGGCGCCGGGCTGTTCGCCCGTAGCGGATGCCACCCCCGCTTCCCGCATGGACCCGCCCCCGGCGGGGGTAGGTAACGCACAGTGGAGAGGGACGGGGCCGGTCCGGGCGGGTCCCGGGCGTCCCCCGGCGGGCGCCGGGAGGCTTCTCCCGGCCTGTGCGGGGGGTACTGGGCGTGTCGAGGGGGTGCGCGTTCGCCATCGGCGTACTGAATGCGGGTGGATACGCCTGGCCTGCGGGAACATCGTCTCGCACCATCGGGTTGGAACTGTTGCCGGCCGTTCGGGGCAGCGAGCCGGGGACGGGTGTCGGCAGTTGGAATGAGCGGTCCCCCGTTGCGGGACTAAGCTGCGGAAGGACAGGGAGGGGACCTACCCCTAACTGACTGACCGCTCTGAGGAGCGATTAACGATGTTCGAGAGGTTCACCGACCGCGCGCGGCGGGTTGTCGTCCTGGCTCAGGAAGAAGCCCGGATGCTCAACCACAACTACATCGGCACTGAGCACATCCTCCTGGGCCTGATCCACGAGGGTGAGGGTGTCGCCGCTAAGGCATTGGAGAGCCTCGGGATTTCGCTCGAGGCGGTCCGCCAGCAGGTGGAGGAGATCATCGGCCAGGGCCAGCAGGCCCCGTCCGGTCACATCCCCTTCACCCCCCGTGCCAAGAAGGTGCTGGAGCTCTCGCTCCGCGAGGCACTCCAGCTCGGCCACAACTACATCGGCACCGAGCACATCCTGCTCGGCCTGATCCGTGAGGGCGAGGGCGTCGCCGCCCAGGTCCTGGTCAAGCTCGGCGCCGACCTCAACCGGGTGCGCCAGCAGGTCATCCAGCTGCTCTCCGGTTACTCCGGGGGCAAGGAGACGGCCGCCGCCGGCGGACCCACCGAGGGCACGCCCTCGACCTCCCTGGTGCTGGACCAGTTCGGCCGCAACCTCACGCAGGCCGCCCGCGAATCCAAGCTCGACCCGGTCATCGGGCGCGAGAAGGAGATCGAGCGGGTCATGCAGGTGCTGTCGCGCCGCACCAAGAACAATCCGGTGCTCATCGGCGAGCCGGGCGTCGGCAAGACCGCGGTCGTCGAGGGCCTGGCCCAGGCGATCGTCAAGGGCGAGGTGCCCGAGACCCTCAAGGACAAGCACCTCTACACCCTCGACCTGGGTGCCCTGGTCGCCGGATCCCGCTACCGCGGTGACTTCGAGGAGCGCCTGAAGAAGGTGCTCAAGGAGATCCGCACCCGCGGCGACATCATCCTGTTCATCGACGAGCTGCACACCCTGGTGGGTGCGGGTGCGGCCGAGGGCGCCATCGACGCCGCCAGCATCCTCAAGCCGATGCTGGCCCGTGGTGAGCTGCAGACCATCGGTGCCACCACGCTCGACGAGTACCGCAAGCACCTGGAGAAGGACGCCGCGCTCGAGCGCCGCTTCCAGCCGATCCAGGTCGCGGAGCCGTCGCTGCCGCACACCATCGAGATCCTCAAGGGCCTGCGCGACCGCTACGAGGCCCACCACCGGGTCTCCATCACGGACGCCGCCCTCGTCGGCGCCGCGACGCTCGCCGACCGCTACATCTCCGACCGCTTCCTGCCGGACAAGGCGATCGACCTGATCGACGAGGCGGGCTCCCGGATGCGCATCCGCCGGATGACCGCGCCGCCGGACCTCCGCGAGTTCGACGAGAAGATCGCGAACGTGCGCCGGGAGAAGGAGTCCGCGATCGACGCGCAGGACTTCGAGAAGGCCGCTTCCCTGCGGGACAACGAGAAGCAGCTCCTCACCGCGAAGGCCAAGCGGGAGAAGGAGTGGAAGGCCGGCGACATGGACGTCGTGGCCGAGGTCGACGAGGAGCTGATCGCCGAGGTCCTCGCCGCGTCCACCGGCATCCCGGTCTTCAAGCTGACCGAGGAGGAGTCCTCGCGGCTGCTGCGCATGGAGGACGAGCTGCACAAGCGCGTCATCGGCCAGGAGGACGCCATCAAGGCGCTCTCCCAGGCGATCCGGCGCACGCGTGCGGGTCTGAAGGACCCCAAGCGCCCCGGTGGCTCGTTCATCTTCGCGGGCCCGTCGGGTGTCGGTAAGACGGAGCTGTCCAAGACGCTCGCCGAGTTCCTGTTCGGCGACGAGGACGCGCTGATCTCCCTCGACATGTCGGAGTTCAGCGAGAAGCACACCGTCTCGCGGCTGTTCGGTTCGCCTCCCGGCTACGTCGGCTACGAGGAGGGCGGGCAGCTCACCGAGAAGGTGCGCCGCAAGCCGTTCTCCGTCGTGCTGTTCGACGAGGTCGAGAAGGCCCACCCGGACATCTTCAACTCGCTGCTGCAGATCCTGGAGGACGGTCGCCTGACCGACTCCCAGGGCCGGGTCGTGGACTTCAAGAACACCGTCATCATCATGACGACGAACCTCGGCACCCGGGACATCTCCAAGGGCTTCAACCTGGGCTTCGCCGCCCAGGGCGACGTCAAGACCAACTACGACCGCATGAAGGTCAAGGTCAACGACGAGCTGAAGCAGCACTTCCGCCCGGAGTTCCTCAACCGTGTCGACGACACGGTGGTCTTCCACCAGCTCACGCAGGAAGACATCATCCGCATCGTCGACCTGATGGTCGCCCTGGTGGACGAGCGCCTGCGGGACCGCGACATGGGTCTGGAGCTGAGCGGCGAGGCCAAGCAGCTCCTCGCCAAGCGCGGCTACGACCCCGTCATGGGCGCCCGGCCGCTGCGCCGGACGATCCAGCGGGAGATCGAGGACACGCTCTCGGAGAAGATCCTCTTCGGCGAGCTGCGCCCCGGTCACATCGTGGTCGTCGACGTCGAGGGCGAGGGTGAGGCGGCGAAGTTCACCTTCCGCGGCGAGGAGAAGGCCGCGCTGCCCGACGCCCCGCCGGTCGAGGCCGCAGGCAACGGCCCCAACCTCAGCAAGGAAGCCTGAGGCGGAAGCCGAAGGCACCGCCTGAGAGGCGGCACCGCCTGACATGACGCCGGCCCTGGAACCGTTCACACCGACGGTTCCGGGGCCGGCGTCATGTCATGGCGCGGGCGGGAGGCGGCGTTCGTAGCGCACGCCGGGCCGGCCCGCCAGCAGCGTCTCGCCGACGCGCCGGAAGCCGGTGCGGACCAGCACGGCCGTCGAACCCGGGTTCGCCACCGCGGCGGCGGCCCGCAGGCTGCTCAGCCCGTAGTGCGCGGCGGCCAGCTCGCACAACCGGGTGACGCCCCACGTGGCGAGGCCGCGTCCGGCGGCGTGCTCGGCGATGCGGAACCCCAGCTCGGCCGAACCGTCCGCCACGTCGACCAGGTTGATTCGGCCCAGCACCCGGCCCGGCGTCTCGTCCGCCGCCTCACCCGGCGTCTCGCCCTCGCTGCCGACGAGCAGGTGGAAGTGGTGCAGTCCCGCGGCCTGCTCGGCGAGCAGCTCGGCGTGGCGGGCGTCGAAGTGTGCGAAGTAGTCGTCACCCCGGTCCGGGACCGAGGCGGCGAAGTACGCGCGGTTCTCCCGCTCGAACGCGAGCAGCGCGGGGGCGTGGTCGGGGCGCAGGCGTTCCAGGGTCGGCATGGCGGCAGCGTACGCAGCCGCGGACGTGTCGCGCCCCCGGCTTTTCCGGCGTTCTCCGCCGCGCCCGGGCCCGGGCCCGTGTCAGGCCTGGGGCTCCTGCGGCTTCACCTCGACCTCGCGCAGGTTCTGGTCCCGCCGTTCGGAGCGTGCCTCCGTTCGGAGCACGGTGATAGCCCTGGCCCTGGTGCATGACCCGGACGAGGGACCGGGCGCTTCGTGCCCTCGGGGCACCGATGGCGAGACCGGGCCCCGTCTGCCAACCTGGGGAGGGGACGGCAAAGAGGTGAGGGAGACCCGATAGCCAGGTCAATCGCGGGGGGTGTTGGAGGCCCACATGCGCATCGCCTTGGCACCGCTCACCGGTCTGCTGGCCGTGGTCTTCACGGTCGTCGGCTTCTTGCTGCTCGGCGGCACTCCTGGCGCCGACGCCTCCGGTGGCGAAGTCAGATCGTTCTACGCCGGCCACGAGAGTCAAGGGGCGGTCAGCCTGTACCTGCTGGTCCTGGCCGGAGCGTTGTTCGCGTTCTTCGCCGCCCGTCTGGCTCGCGACCTGCACGGTCCCACCTCGTCTTCGGGCAGCTGGCTGCATCACGTCGTCTTCGGGGCCGGCCTGCTCATCGCCGTGAGCTTCTGGACGGGGGCGAGCATGATTCTTGCCCTGCTGGACCTGTCGGGCGAGCCAGGGGTGAGCGACGGCACGCTCCAGAGCCTCAACGCTCTCAACGAGACCTTCTTCGTCCCCTTCCTCGGTGGAATGGGGATGCTGCTCGTGGCCGCGGGGCTCGTCCTGGTTCGTCGCACCCCCGCCGATGCGCTGCCTCGCTGGCTGGGCTGGGTCGCTCTCGTCGTGGGTGTGCTGCTCTTCGTTCCCTGGGTCGGGTTCTTCGCGTTCCTCCTTGCGGGGCTCTGGGTGGTCACGACGAGCGTGCTGCTGGCGCTCCGCTCCGGTGGCGCCGCGTCGGTGGACGCCCAGATGAACGAGTCCGGTGTCTCCAGCGGTCACAGGCGATCAGAGATCGATTGACCGGGGCAATGGCGGTGCAGTTGTGCCGGAGGGCGGGGGCCAGGGCGAGAAGTCGTTGGGCGCCCTACTGCTCCTCACCCGTCTCATCGTCACCACCAGCGCCCCCGTCGCCCCCGCCCCTGCCGCCGTTGCGGGAGGGGCGCAGGGGGCCGTGGGGCTGGACGACGGTGATGCCCGTCGGCAGGGTCGCGGCCTCGGCCGTTCCCGGCTGGTCCGGCACCAGCAGCACCTCCAGCTGCGGGAAGTCGGTCAGCCACGGCTCACCCCCGGCGGAACGGTAGCCGTCCCGCAGCCACAGGTGGGTCAGCCGCTCCGGCGCCAGCAGGGGCCGCACCTCGGCCGGGTCGTAGTCCCAGGCGAGCTGGACGCGGGCCCGGCCGCCCAGCGCCTGCAGGGCCTTCAGGTGGCCGAGGTGGTGGGCGGTGACGTACAGGCCGGTGTCGTCCAGTCCGGCGATGACCTCGGCCGCGTAGCGGTCGGTGTCGAAGTAGCGCCACGCCCAGGCGAGCTGGCGGCGGACGGACAGCGCCGGATGCTCGCGGAAGCGGGCCAGGAGGTCCACGGCGGCGTCCGTGCCCAGCCGGGACGCGGCCACCACCACGTGGGTGGCCTCCCGGTCGGTGAGGCACTCGGGGCCGGGCAGCAGATCGAGCAGCAGCGGCCCGCCGAAGTCGCCGAGCTGGCGGGCCGTGAGCGCGTCGGGCGGCGGCAGCAGGCGGTGGGTGAGGGCGACCACGCGGGCCCGCACCCGCGGGTCCAGCTCGGTGGCGTGCTCCAGGCAGGCGCCGGCCAGCACGATCCGCCGGAACGTGGGCCAGGCGTCGGTGGCGTCCTCCGGGCGGGAGAGCCGCCGCATCAGCCCGCCCACGTCGTCGGGTTCCGCTTCCGCGATGAGCCCGGTGAGGATACGGGCCCGTTCCGCCGGACGGGCGTGGGCCACGGCCAACCGGAACACGTCCTCCCACTGCGACCGGTGCGCGTTGCCCAGCAGCAGTGGGAAGTCGCCCTCCTCCACCAGGGCCTTCGCGCCCAGGTGGTCCTGGAAGGTGCGGTGCACGAACGCCACGCAGCCGGGCGCGGGCTCGCGCAGCATGCCGGAACGGGTCAGCAGGTGCCCGAGCACCTGCTCGGCGGAGGCCGTGACGTGCGCCATGTGGGTAAGGCCCCGGTCGAGCTGGCCGACCGCGTCGACCCGGTCGAGTTCGGTGCGGTCGTTGCGGATCATCCAGTGCGCGAGTTTCTGCAGCAGCTGCACCTGCGTCTCCCGCGACAGCCGCAGCTCCGGCTCGACGTGCACCGCGCGCTCGCTGTCGCGCCGTTCCAGCAGCATGCTCAGCACCGCGTCGTAGAGGTCCCGGCGGCTGTGCGGCAGGAAGCCGCGGTGCTCGCGGTGCAGCGCGCACAGCAGCCCGCACATCAGCGGGCTGGCGGCGAGGCGGCCCAGGTCGCCGTGGGCGCGCAGGGTCCGCAGCAGCGACTCGGCCAGGTCCTGGCCGGCGTCGGCGGCGGTGTGCCAGCGGCGGACGAAGCCCGCAACGTCCGAGCGGTCCATCGGGGCGAGCGCCAGCTCGGTGAACCCGTCGCCGGTCAACCAGTCGTCGCGGACCGCGGAGGGCCGCGAGGTGACCAGCCACAGGTTGCCCGGGTGGTCGCCGAGCAGGTCCCGCAGCCAGCGGCGGGTCTGCTCGCGCTCCCGCTCGGGTATCTCGTCGATGCCGTCGACCAGCAGCAGCGCCCGCCCCGCGGCCAGCACCCGGTCCGCCCAGCCCGGCGGCTGGGCGGCGGCCAGGCTGCTGCGGACGGCGTGCAGGAAGCGGTCAGGGGTGGGCGGCAGGCCCTCGTGCAGGATGCGTCGCAGCGGCAGCACGAACGGCACCCGCCCGATCAGGTGGCCCAGCTTCGGGCGGTAGCGCTGCCGGGCGCAGGTGACGGCGAGCCATTGCACCAGTGTCGTCTTGCCGGACCCGGCGCCGCCGCGCAGCAGCACCCGGTCGTGGTCGCGCAGCGCCTGCTCGGCCGGTAACGCGGTCGAGCCGGACTCCGCCTCCAGGGAGACGTACGCGGCGTCCAGCGGCCATTCCCTGGTGTGCCGCAGGTCCAGCCCGTAGAGGGTGAGTTCGCCGTGCCGGCGGGCCATGTGCTCGGCGTAGCGCTGCTCGAACCGGGCGTCCTCGGCGGTCTGCGCGGGGATGCGTTCCAGCAGCAGGTCCGTCTTGCGGACCAGGCGGTCCAGGCTGGTGGTCTGCTCGACCAGGGTGCGGGCGACGAAGGTGGAGCGCTGGGTGAAGAAGTTCAGGATGTGCAGGCACACCGCGCGCAGCAGCGACTGGAAGAAGACGTCGGCGTCGGCGGACATCCCGCCGGGGTGGCCGACGCGCAGGGCCAGGTTCTCCGGGCCGAGCCGGACGGCCTGCACGTCGTCCATGTCGAGGTCGCCGAGCCGGTGCAGCGACACCCGCAGCGCGTCGGCGACCTCCCGCTGGACCTCCGGGGACGGCGCCTCGCCGCCACCGGACCGGGCCGCCCGGGACACGACCTCGGCCACGAGGCGGTCCAGTTCCGCCTCGCCCAGGCTGCGCCTCTCGCCGCGGAACGACAGCCAGCCCGACAGGCGCAGCGGCGCCGACACCAGCCCGGCGCCCGGCTGTTCCGTCACCAGCAGCCGCTTGAGCAGCGGCGCGACGGCGCCGGACGCCAGCCGTACGCCGATGAGCGACGGATCCACCATGCCCCCTGGATAGATGTGCGGCCGTGCGGCCCCAGGGTAGGCCGTCACGTGATCATCAGTCACCGGCCGCGGCGGAATCGCTTCCGGCGGGGCCGCGGGACAACCGGCCGCCGTCACCGGCCGGTTGTCCTGCGACCCGGAGGTGGACGCGTGCGACGATCGTGGGGTGGCAAGTCCTGATCCTTCCTCCCTCTTGTCGAGCGATCGGCGTGTCCGCGCCTGAATATATCGGCGGCCGAGATATCATGACCGCATGGCATCGAGGAACATGACACAGGCGGCGTTCTTCGTCCTGACCGCCCTGGCCGACCAGCCGAGGCACGGGTACGGGATCCTCCGAGAGGTCGAGGAACTGTCCGACGGCGAGGTGCAGATGCGCGTCGGCACCCTGTACGGCGTGCTCGACCGGCTCACCGCGGACGGACTGATCGTCCTGGACCGCGAGGAGGTCCATCAGGGCAGGCTCAGGCGCTATTACCGCCTCACCGACGACGGCGTCCGGGCCCTCGCCGCCGAGGCGGACCGGATGGCTGCCGGCGCCGGCGCGGCCAAGAAGCGGATCGCCGAGGGACGCCGCGCCCCCGCACCGACCGGCGTCACACCCGCACGGCCCGCGACGGGCCCGGGACTCGCTGGAGGTCTCGCATGACGACGACACTGCTCGAAGACCGCTACCGCACCGTGCTGCGGCTGCTCCCCGCCTACTACCGCCGCGAGCGGGAGGAGGAGATGGTCGAGACGTACCTGTGGGACATCGACCCGGACACCCAGGACCAGAGCCGGCCCTCGCTGGGCGAGGTGGTGAGCGTCGCCGCCCTCGCGCTGCGCACCCGTCTCGCGACCCCCGGCGCGCCCCGGCCGTACGCCCTCTTCGGCACCGCCGTGCGGCAGTTCGCCCTGTTCGCGGTGCTGCTCCAGGCTGCCACCGCCGTTGTCGAGGGGATCCTGGAGCTGACCTGGGCGTCGACCGGCAGGGCACAGTGGGAGATGTTCGCCTCCGGATTCACCGGCCGCGGACTGGGCTCCGGCATCATCGAGGCCGCCCTGTGGACACTGCCCCTGCTGTGGACGGTCGGCTACTTCGCCCTGCTGCACGACCGGCGCCGCCTCGCGCACGTGTCCGTGCTGCTGGCCGCCGTACCCACGCTCTGGCCGCTGCTGGAACCGCTGCTGGACGCGTCGGTCCCGCCCCAACCGGCCTACGCCACCGCCACCGTGCTGCTGGCCTGGCTGACCGCCCTCGCCCTGTGCGCGTCCCACCACCGCGACGCGCCCCCGGCGTCCCTGCCCGCGGGCTCGCCCGGAATGGTGTTCACCGCCTGCTGCGTGGTGATGGGCGGCTCCCTCGTCCTGCTGCCCGGGGCAGCCGACTCGGTGTGGGCGCCGGCCACGGGCTTCCTGGCCGGCTCGCTCGGCTGGCTGCTGTGGCGCACCAGGCGCACGGACCGAAGCGCCGAGCAGGGCACCGGCCCGAGCGCCGACCAGAGCACCGCGTGCGGCGCGCTCGCCCTCGCGGCGCTCGGCCTGCTGATCCTGGCGGTACGCGTGACCGCGCTGGAGCCGTGGCTCGACGTGCCCGTCCCGGCCGTGCTCCTCGGCAGCGCCCTCGGGCAGGCGGCCGCGCTCGCCCTGCTGACCGCGGTCCTCGCGTTCGTGGGCCGGCGCGGCCTGCTCGCGCGCCGGGTCAGGGGGAGAAGGTGACGTACCCGCTCCACACCCCGGCTGTGGGGATCGATATCGACCACCGTCCAGTGGACGACACTCCCCGACGGCGTGTCGACGTCCTCGTGCAGCAGCACCTGGTGCTGCTCCGCGTTAGGCGTCGGCTGGTCGAGTCGCTGTCCGTGCTGGCGGCCGACCCCCCCGTGCCAGAGGGCCTGGCCGGCCGGTCACGCGGTGTCGACGGACGAGATCGCCCTGGACTTCGACGACGCCTTCCGCACGGCCGATTCCCTGGCCGCGGAGAAGCACCTCTCCGGTGGAGCCATGGCTGATCTGCGGGAGATCGACGCGGCCCTCGCTGGGATGGGTGGCGAGGAGAACGCTGTCCGCTGGACACCCGATGCCCTGTCGGGTGATGAGGGGTGGGCAGCAATTCGGCAGTTGGCCCGACGGGTCCTCGCTCAGGAAGTTGGCGACTGGCGGCAGTCTCTGCCGGACATCACGGTGGTCCGATGACGGCTCGTCCACTCTTGCCGGCCGGGCCGCCTGAGGGCTGCCCGACACCGGCGAGGCGACTGCGAGTCGGCTTCGTCGGCCGCGCCCCCCGGGGGCAGTGGAGGGTCAGGGCAGGGTGAGGATGCGGGGGCCGCTGTCGGTGACGGCGACGGTGTGCTCGATGTGCGCTGCCCGGCTGCCGTCGGCCGTGCGCAGGGTCCAGCCGTCGGGGTCGGTGCGGTAGGCGTCCCGCCCGCCGGCCATGAGCATGGGCTCGATGGCGAGGACCAGGCCGTGGCGGAGGGGGAAGCCGCGGCCTGGGCGTCCGCGGTTGGGGACGGGTGGCTCCTCGTGCATCCGGCGGCCGATGCCGTGGCCGCCGAAGTCGGTCGGCATGCCGCAGCGGGCCGACCGTGCGATCGCGCCGACGGCGTGGGAGATGTCGCCGACCCGGTTGCCGGGGACGGCGGCGGCGATGCCGGCGTCGAGTGCCTGGCGGGTCGCCTCGATCAGGGCCGTGTCGGCCGGGCGGGCGGTGCCGACGGTGAAGCTGACGGCGGCGTCGCCGGTCCAGCCGTCGAGTTCCGCGCCGCAGTCGACGCTGACCAGGTCGCCGTCGCGCAGGCGGTATCCGGTGGGGACGCCGTGCACGAGGGCGTCGTTGACCGAGGTGCAGATCACCGCGGGGAAGGGGGTGGGGGCGAAGGAGGGCCGGTAGCCGAGGAAGGGCGAGCGGGCGCCGGCCTTCGCCAGGACCGCGCGGGCTGCTTCGTCGAGGTCGAGCAGGGACGCTCCGACCTTCGCCGCCTCCTTGGCGGCGGCGAGGGCGTGCGCCACGACACGCCCGGCTTCCCGCATGGCGTCCAGTGCCGTGTCGGTCTTGATCTCCACCATGTTCCGCAACTCCCTGCCCCGCCTGGTTCCCAATTCTTATACCGGTATTAGTATCACGGGCATGGTGAGAACTCCTTTGACCCCGTGGGAACGGCAGCGGGGAGAGCACTTCGGCGCGCTGCTCCGGCGGGCGCGCGGTGAGCGCAGCATGGTGGACGTCGCCGCGGCGGCGGGGGTGTCGGCGGAGACCCTGCGCAAGATCGAGACCGGACGGGCGCCGACTCCGGCCTTCTTCACCGTGGCGGCCCTGGCTGCCGCGCTGGAGGTGTCGATGGACGAACTGGCCGCCGCCTGCGCGCAGGACACCGGCTGGGAGGAGGCCTCCGCACTCTCGGCCTGAGGCACGCACCCCTCGGCCGGTGGCGCCTCAGCGCCCTCGATACGGCCCTCAGCCGTCCTCGGGCCCCGGCTCGCCTTCCGTACCGCGCCGCTCCCCGCGGGCGGGGCCGGAGTGGGAGTGGGAGTGCGGGGGGCCGGAGTGGGAGTGGCGCGGGGGGCAGGGGTGGTCGGCGGGGGCGGTCTCGGGCAGGCGCAGGATCGCCACCGCGCCCGGCGTGGTGTTGCGGAACGTCAGGCGGGCGCCCAGCACCCGGGCCTGACCGGCGGCGATCGTCAGCCCCAGCCCGTGGCCGCGGCCCGCGCGGTCGGTGCTGCCGGTGCGGAAGCGGCTCGGGCCCTCGGCGAGCAGGGTCGCCGGGAAGCCGGGGCCGTGGTCGCGGACCCGCAGCAGCCGGTTGTCCACGGTGACCTCGACGGGCGGCTCGCCGTGCCGGGCGGCGTTGGCGAGCAGGTTGCCGAGGACCCGTTCCAGCCGCCGCGGATCGGTGGTGACCACGGCGTCCTGCTCGACGTGCACCTCGATGCCCGGGTCGAGGTCGCGCACCCGCCGGGTCACGAACTCGCCCAGCGCCACGTCCTGGAGTTCGGCCCGCTCGGCGGGCCCGTCCAGCCGGGCCACCTCCAGGATGTCCTCGACGAGCACGCGCAGCACCTGCGCCCGGTCCCTGACCATCTCCGAGGGCCGCCCCTCCGGCAGCAGCTCGGCGGCGGTCAGGAGGCCGGTCACCGGGGTGCGCAGCTCGTGGGCGATGTCGGCGGTGACCCGGCGCTCCGCCTCCAGCCGGGCCTGGAGCGCGTCGGCCATGGCGTCGATGGCGCGTGCCAGCTCGTCGGCCTCGTCCTGGGCCCGGCCGCCGATCGCCTCCCGCACCCGCACCTCCGCGTCGCCCTCGGCCACCCGCCCGGCCGCCGTCGCGGCCTTGCGCAGCCGCCGGGAGAGCCGGCCGCCGATCAGCACACCCAGCGCGGTGCTGCCCAGGACCACGGTGACCGAGCCGATGACCAGCGTGCGGTCCAGATCGGCCAGGACCGAGTAGCGGTCGGTGAAGCGGGTGCGCAGCGACAGCACCCCGCCGTCGGGCAGCGGCGTCGCGGCCCACACCTCGGGGGTCGCCGCGCCGTCCTCGCTGACGTAGGTGGCGCGTTCGCCTCTGTTGACGGCGGCCAGCAGCGGTTCCGGCAGGCTCGGGTCGTCCAGCACCGCACCGAACGCCAGCCGTTCGTTGGACTCGTAGATGCGCTGGGCGGACTGGATGCGCTCGTCCTGCACGTCGCGGCTGTTGCTGATCATCGACACCCGGGCGGCGTTGTGCACGATCAGGCTGAGCACCAGCGCCACCAGGGCGCTGACCGCGGCGATGGCGGCGCTCAGCTTCCAGCGCAGCCCCACCCGCCGGGGGATCGGGAGCCGGGGAACGGCCACGTCAGCCCTTCAGTTTGTAGCCGAAACCGCGGACCGTCTCGATGCGGTTCTGCCCGATCTTCGCCCGCAGCCGCTGCACGTGCACGTCCACGACGCGGGTGTCGCCGCCCCAGCCGTAGTCCCACACCCGCTCCAGCAGCCGGTCCCGGGACAGCACCGCGCCGGGCGCGGCCGAGAACTCCAGCAGCAGCCGCATCTCGGTCGGGGTCAGCGGCACCGGTTCGCCGTCGCGCCGCACCTCCATGCCCTCGGTGTCGACCTCCAGGTCGCCGAAGGACAGCACCGCGTCGGACGGCTCCGCCGCCGCGGTGCCGGGGCCGCCGTGCTCACCGGCCGCGCGGGAGTGGGTGAAGCGCCGCAGCACCGCCCGGATGCGGGCCACCAGCACCGCGCCGTCGAAGGGCTTCGTCACGTAGTCGTCCGCACCGGCCTCCAGGCCGAGCACCACGTCGATGCTGTCGGCGCGCGCCGACAGCATGATGACGGGCACCGTCGACTCGTCCCTGATGCGGCGGCACAGGCTGACGCCGTCCAGGCCGGGAACCATGACGTCCAGCAGCGCCACGTCGGGCCGGTCGGCGCGGAACGACTCCAGTCCGGCCAGCCCGTCGGCGACCGCCGTCACCCGGAAGCCGTCCCGCTCCAGCGTGAGCTGCAGCGCCTCCCGGATGACGTCGTCGTCCTCCACGAAGAGCACGTGCGTGTCAGCCACCGTGCCCCCCAGACCTCTGCGCCGGCGCCCCGGCTCTCTGCGCCGTCACTCCGGCCGTCTCCGCCGCCACCTCAGCCCTCTCTGCTGTCGCTGCCGTCACCCGGCGCCGTCTCGGACGGCTGCGGGTACTCCTGATAGGTGCGGTCCAGTTCCGCGAAGCCGCCGTCCCGCCACACGTACGTCACCACGTCCTCGCCCGACGGGCAGCACGCCGGGTCGTCCTTGAGGAAGATCTCCTGGTAGACGCGCAGCGCGCCCTTGTCGATCTCCGCGTAGACGGCCGGCTCCTCGTCGGCGAACACGTTGACGTACGTGCCGCGGGCGTTCTGCCGGAACACGTAGCTGCCGACGCCTCTGCCGTCCGCGCAGGTGTAGACGTTGACCACCAGGTCCGCGGCGCGGCCGCCGGTGAGCCGGCCGTAGGCGACGTCCACCGGCCACGACTCGGCGTCGCACGGCCGCAGGTCCTCGCGGACCATGCCGCCCACGGCCCGGGTGGATCGCAGCAGCGCGACGACGTCCAGCGCCTCGCGGGCACCCGGCGGCGACACCGGCGCCCCGGCCGTGGGCAGCCGGCCCGCGTCCGACAGCTCCGGCTCGGCCGTGCCGTCCGCGGCGCCGGGACCGTCGGACGGGCCTTCCGTCGCGCCGCCGGAGCGGCCGGTGACGTCCGGTTCGGGGGACGGCAGCGGGTCGGCGGGCAGCGGGGACGGACGGGACTGCGGCGGGTCGCTCGCCGCCGCGGGGGTCTCCACCCGGATGCCCGCGCCGCTGCCGCACGCGGTCAGCGCCGCGACCGGAAGCAGCACCAGGACCACGGCGGCGGCGGCCGTCAGGCCGCGCACGCGGCGCGGTCCCGCTCCTGCACCAGTTCCTGCGCCCACCGCAGCTCCCTGCTCTCCAGCTCCTCCCGGAGCCGGGCCAGCGCACGGTGCAGTGTGCTCTTCACCGTGCCGGCCGACATCCCGAGGGCCTCGGCGGTCTCCTCGGTGCTCATCTGCTCCCAGTGGCGCAGCACCACGACACAGCGCTGCTTGGGGGCGAGTACCCCCAGTATGTCGACCAGCAGGGCCCGGTCGGCGTGCTGCGCCGAGCCGTCGTCGACACCCACCACGTCCGGCAGCACGTCGGTGGGGACCTCCGTCAGTCGGCGGGCCCGCCACCACTCGGTCCGGGTGTTGATCATGACGCGGCGCAGGTAGGCGTCGGCGAGCGCCTTGTCGGCGATGGTCTCCCACTTCGGGTAGGTGCGGGCCAGCGCGGTCTGCAGCAGGTCCTGCGCGTCGACCGGGTCGGGGACCAGGCGCCTGGCGCTGCGCAGCAGGGCGTCCTGGCGCGACCGTACGTACTCCTCGAAGTCCAGCACCTGCGCCGTCATCGCCCCGCCTCCGTAGCTCCCCGCCGTACCGGCCGGCGTTCGGCCGGTACGGAAGGGAAACTACGGAGGCGGTGTTGCGGCGCGGCCCGCTGTCGGCGCACGGCGAGCGCACGACCACCCGTCGATCGTGTAACAGCGCGCCCGGCGCGGTCCGCACCGCCCGGTGCGGTCAGCCCTGCGGCAGCCGGTAGACGCCACCGGTCAGCGGCTCGACCAGCCCGTCCGCGACGAGCCCGTCCAGGGCCCTGGCCCGCTGCACCGGCTCGTCCCAGACCCGGTCCAGCACCTGCTGCGGGACGGGGTCGACGGCCTCCCGCAGCACCGCCAGCAGCCTGCCGCGGACCTGGCGGTCCGTGCCGGCGTACGTCTGGGTGCGGCGCGGCGGGCCGTCGTGCGCGGGGGAGCCCGCCAGCCGCCACGCGCACTGCGCGGCGATCGGGCAGCGGGCGCACTCCGGGCTGCGCGCGGTGCACAGCAGGGCGCCAAGCTCCATGGTCGCCGCCGCCCAGCGGGCCGCGGTGGCCTCGTCGTCGGGCAGCGCGGACCGCGCCAGGCGGCGTTCGGCCGCGGTGGTCGCGTTCGGCGGGTACTGGCGGCCGGCGATCGCCCGGGAGAAGACCCGCCGCACGTTGGTGTCCAGCACCGGATGGCGCTGGCCGTAGGCGAACGAGGCCACCGCGGCGGCGGTGTACTCGCCGACCCCGGGAAGGGCGAGCAGCTGGGCGTGCTCGGCCGGCACGTCACCGCCGTGCCGCTCCGCTATCGCGCTCGCCGCGCCGTGCAGGCGCAGGGCGCGACGCGGATAACCCAGCCGGCCCCAGGCGCGGACGGCCTCGCCCGGCGGGTCGCCGGCGAGGTCGGCCGGGCGGGGCCACCGGGCCATCCACTGCTCGTACACCGGCAGTACCCGGCTCACCGGGGTCTGCTGGAGCATGAACTCACTGACCATCACACCCCAGGCGCCGGCTTCGGGCCGGCGCCAGGGCAGGTCGCGGGCGTGTGCTTCGAACCAGTCGATGACCGGAGCGTGCAGACCGGTCGCGCTGTCCTCATGTGTGTTGTGCTCAGTCATGGCAGTCATGGCGCTTCCGATCCTGGCACGGGCCGTGTCCGTGGCGAAAACGCCCGCGCCGGGCGGTCGGGTGGCCTGTCGGACGCTCCGGGCCGCCGCTGATTGCCGCTGATACGAAAAGTTGTCATGTTCTGCGGCGGGTACGGCGCGGTGTGACGCCTGATGTCTCGTAAGGTTTCCGGCGTGGGATCACTGCGCAATCCGGTCGGGCCGCTTCCCTCCTCCATCTACTGGCGACGGAGGGCAGTCGCGCTGTCCGTGATCGCCCTCCTCGCCCTGCTGGTCGCCTGGGTGGTCGGCACCGGCGGCGACAACGGCAACGGCAACCGGGCCGACGGCGGCCGGGACGACCGCGGCAACGGCGCTGCCAGTTCCATCACCCCGGGCCCGACCAGTTCGGCGCCCGTCGACGGCGACCGGCCCGGTGGCCGCGAGGAGTCCGAGGACGAGGGCGGCAGCGACGGCGCGGACTCCGGCGGCAGCGGCGGGCCCGGCTCCGGCGACGCCGGCACCGGCGGCGCGAGCGGCGGCACCGGCTCGGACGACCGGGGCTCCGGCGGCGCGGGCGGGTCCGGCGGCGGTGACGGTGACGCGCAGGCCGGAGGCGGCGAGGGCGCCGGGGCCGGCGACGCGGCGGCGATCGCGAAGCTCCCGGCCTGCCGTTCGGGCGGCGCGAAGCTGTCGCTGGTCAGCGCCAAGAACACCTACGCGCCCGGGGAGCGCCCGGAGCTGCGGCTGACGGTCGAGAACACCTCAGGCGGCGCCTGCCGGGTCGACGTCGGCGGCAAGCAGGCCGTGATCACCCTGTCCGACGCGGACGACACCACGGTGTGGGCCTCCGACCACTGCCCGACCGGCAGCGGCTCGCGCCTGCTGCGGGTGCCGGCGCGCGGCGAGACGGTGCACCGCGTGGAGTGGGACCGCAAGCCCAGCGCCGAGAAGTGCGCCACGCCCAAGGCGAAGGCGGCCAGGGCCGGCACCTACCTGGCGGAGATCCAGGTCCCGGGGCTGGGCACCGCGCAGACCTCGTTCGTGCTCACCAAGAGCTGACCGCCCCCGGCGCACGGGCCCGCGTACGGGATGGCCGGCGGCCGTGCCGCCCCGGCCCTTGCCGGGGCGGCGGAACGGTCCGTCAGACGTAGCGTTCCAGGATCGAGGACTCGGCCAGCCGGGACAGGCCCTCGCGCACCGAGCGGGCCCGCGCCTCGCCGACGCCGTCCACCGCCTGGAGATCGTCGACGCTGGCCGCCAGCAGCTTCTGCAGGCCGCCGAAGTGCTCGACGAGGCGCTCGATGACGGTGTTGGGCAGCCGCGGCACCTTCGCCAGCAGCCGGAACCCGCGCGGCGACACCGCCGAGTCCAGCGTCTCCGGCGCGCCGCTGTAGCCCAGGGCCCTTGCCACGGTGGCCAGTTCGAGCAGCTCGGTGTGGGTGAGGTGGTCCAGGTCGGTCAGCGCGGTGCCGACCGTGCGGGTCCGCTTGCCGGCCGGCTCGGGCACGTAGTCGCGGGCGACCAGTTCGCGCTCCGGTTCGACCCCGGCGATCAGCTCGTCCAGCTGGAGCGAGAGCAGACGCCCGTCGGTGCCCAACTCGACGACGTACTCGGCGATCTCGGTGGCGATCCGGCGCACCATCTCCAGGCGCTGGGCCACCGCGGAGACGTCCCGGACGGTGACCAGGTCCTCGATCTCCAGCGCGGACAGCGTGCCGGCGACCTCGTCGAGCCGCAGCTTGTAGCGCTCCAGCGTCGCCAGCGCCTGGTTGGCGCGGGACAGGATCGCCGCGGAGTCCTCCAGGACCCGCCGCTGCCCGCCCACGTACAGGGCGATGAGCCGCATCGACTGGCTGACCGACACCACCGGGTGCCGCGTCTGGATCGAGACGCGCTGCGCGGTGCGGTGCCGGGTGCCCGTCTCCTCCGTCTCGATGGACGCGTCCGGTACGAGCTGCACCCCGGCGCGGACGATCTTGGTGATGTCCTTGTCGAGGATCAGCGCGCCGTCGAGCTTGCACAGCTCGCGCAGCCGGGTGGCGGAGAACTCGACGTCGAGCACGAACCCGCCGCTGCACAGCGACTCGACGGTGCGGTCCATGCCCAGCACGATGAGACCACCGGTGTTGCCGCGCAGGACGCGTTCCAGACCGTCGCGCAGAGCGGTTCCGGGGGCGACGGCGCTGAGTGAGGCGCGCATCAGCCCTTCACCGGCACCTGCCCGTTCGTTGGCTGCCACGGCTCTCCTTCGGTCGTGCGTACGGGCGAGACCGGGGCAAAGTCTACCGGCGGCTGTCGGTGTCCGGCCCGGGACTCCGCGCGGGCAGCACCCCGAGCGCCTCCGAGATGTCCGCGACCTCCTTCACCCGCATACCGGAAGGCACCCTTCCGGGGTCGCCCGGAACCAGGGCGTGGGTGAAGCCCAGCCGGAACGCCTCGGCCAGCCGCTGCTGCACCCCGGTGACCCGGCGGACCTCCCCGGCCAGCCCCACCTCACCGATCGCCACCAGGTTCTTCGGCAGGGGCGTGTCGCTGGCCGCGCTCGCCAGCGCGAGCGCCATCGCGAGGTCGGCGGCGGGCTCGGAGAGCTTCACGCCGCCGACCGTGGCGGTGTAGATGTCCCGCTTGCCCAGGGCGCTGATCCGGCCGCGCTGCTCCAGCACGGCCAGCATCATCGACACCCGGGACGTCTCCAGCCCGGACGTCGTACGGCGCGGTGAGGGGATCTGCGAGTCGACCGTCAGCGACTGGACCTCAGCGACGAGGGGGCGCCTTCCCTCCAGCGTGACGGTCAGACAGGTGCCGGGCACGGGGGCGTCGCGGCGGGTGAGGAACAGGCCGGAGGGGTCGGTCAGGCCCGTGATGCCCTCGTCGTGCAGCTCGAAGCAGCCGACCTCGTCCGTCGCGCCGTAGCGGTTCTTCACGCCGCGGACCAGCCGCAGCCGGGCGTGCCGGTCGCCCTCGAAGCTCAGCACCACGTCCACCAGGTGCTCCAGCAGCCGGGGCCCGGCGATGGTGCCGTCCTTGGTGACGTGGCCCACCAGCAGGGTGGACATGCCGCGTTCCTTGGAGGCGCGGATCAGCGCCCCGGCCACCTCGCGGACCTGGGCGACACCGCCGGGCGCACCGTCGATCTCGGGCGAGGCGACGGTCTGCACGGAGTCCAGCACCAGCAGCGACGGCTTCACCTCGTCGAGGTGGCCGAGCACCGCGGAGAGGTCCGTCTCGGCGGCGAGGTAGAGGTGGTCGCTGAGCGCGTGGATGCGGTCCGCCCGCATCCTGACCTGGCTCGCCGACTCCTCACCCGTGACGTAGAGGGTGCGCCGGTCCGGCCCTGAGGCCTTGGCGGCGACGTCGAGCAGCAGGGTGGACTTGCCGACGCCGGGTTCACCGGCCAGCAGCACCACGGCGCCGGGCACCAGCCCGCCGCCCAGCACCCGGTCCAGCTCCGGCACGCTGGTGGAGCGGGCGGCGGCCTGGGCGCCGCTCACCTCCGCGATCGGCAGGGCGGGCGCCGACACCCGGCCGGGCGCGGTGGTGCGGATTCCGGACCCGCCGCCGGCCTCCTCGACGGTGCCCCACGCCTGGCACTCGGGGCAGCGGCCGAGCCACTTCGCGGTGCTGTAGCCGCACTCGGAGCAGCGGTAGGAGGGGCGGTCCTTGGCGGACGACTTGCGGGCAGCGGCCATGCGCCACACCGTAGCGGCGGGGTCTGACACCGCCGACACCGCGGCCCTCGGGCGGGGTTCTGCGGTAGTGCGGGTGCCGCCGCCAGGCCGGGCAGTGACCTCGCGGCTGTGCGGCGCGTTCACCGGGTGGGCGGGCGCGGGCGCGGGAGCGGGGCGCGGGGAGTGGGACGGCGGGGCGTGCGGCGCGTCCGACGGCGGGGCGGCGGCGTGCCGAGGGGCACGGTGGCGGCAGCCGGTACCGGGCCGTCAGTCCGTCGTGTCACCCGAAGGACCGATTCCTGTCCCCTTTCGAGCGAGATTGTCACCCGTAAGGATTAAACCCGGGCGAGCAGGCCCAGGAGGCCGCAGCACTGCCCCTACGGTCTCGGGGTGATGAGCAGTAGGCGCGAGGACGACACGAACACCACCAGCGCACACCTGGCGCGCCGTGGCGCGCTGTCCACGGCTGAACGACCGCCGGTGCACTTCTACGACACCTCACTGGACGGCCTGTTCACGTACTGCCTCTCCGTCATGTGCGAGCACGACGCGGCCGTCGCCGCGCTGGGGGAGGCGCTGGCCGTCGCCGAGCGCCAGCGCGCCCGGGACCGCGCGCCGGCCGACACCGCGCTGCACCGGCCCTGGCTCTACGCCCTCGCCCGCTGGTCCTGCCTGCGCCGGCTCTCCGCGACCACCGGGCGCCCGGAGCCGCCCCGGCTGACCGGCCCCGAAGCGACCCGCCGCCGCGGCGAACTCGCCTCGCTGGCCTGGCCGGAGGCGGCCGGCACCACTCCCGAGCAGCGTGAGGCGCTGGAACTCGCCGTGCGCCACCAGCTGCCCGTGCACGAGGTGGCCGCGGTGCTCAACCTCAGCTCGGAGACCGCCCGCACCCAGCTCTCCAGCGCCGCCTGCGAGGTGGAGCGCACCCGCGCGGCGCTCGCCGTCGTGGACGCCGGAGGCTGCCCCGCCGTGGCCGGGCTGGCCCGGGACCACGAGGTGCTGCTCGGCACCGCGCTGCGCCGCGAACTGGTCCGGCACGTCGACGAGTGCACCGTCTGCCGTCTCGCCGCCGAACGCGCCATGGCCTCCCAGCCCTGGCCGGGCACGGCCACCCTGGGCACCGGCACGCTCGCCGTGGTGGAGGCACCGCGCCCGGAGGTCAACGCCGCGATGTCCGTCGCGCTGCGCGCCCGGATGCTGCACACCCCGCGCTTCAACCGGCGCGGTTTCCCGGTGGAGCTGAAGGACCGCCAGGCCCGCCGCGAGCGCATCCGCAGCCGGGCCGTCACCACCACCGTGGTCGCCACCGTCGTCGCCGCGCCGGTGCTGGCGCTGTGGGCGGCGTACCGGGGTGTGCCGCTGCCCGGCGACAACCGGGACGGCCCGGTGTCCGCGGCGGAGGCCGAGGACCGCGAACTGCACACCCACCCGTACGAGAACGCCGGCCGCGCCGGCCGCACCGCCGTACCCGGCGGCGGCCCGCGCGACGGTGGCGGCCCGGGGACCGAGGTGAGCGTCGAGGCAAAGGAGCGGGCGGACGAGGAGAAGTCCGCGGACGGCAGGCCCTCGCCGTCGCCGTCCGCCGGCGGGCAGCACGAGCGGCCCGGTGGTCACACCGGCGGCTCGACCAGCCCGGGGCCGGGCCGGATCACCGTCTCCGCCCAGCCGACCGGCGACGCCACGCTCATCACGCTCACCGCCTCCGGCGGCTCGGCCGTCGACTGGTCGGCACACGCGGACGCGGGCTGGCTGCGCCTCAGCCGGCACTCCGGCACGCTGCACCCCGGCGAGTCGGTGACGATCCGGGTCACCGTCGACCGCCACCGGGAGCCCCCAGGCGACTGGTCGGCGCGCATCCACATCGCCCCCGCGCAGGCCGTGATCACGGTGCAGGGCCGCGGCCGGGAGCCCGACCCCGGCCCGTCCGACCCCGGCCCGTCCGACCCTGACCCCTCACCCTCCGACCCGGCCCCCGGCCCGTCCGACCCGGACCCCGGCGGCGCCTGACCCGAGCGGCACCCGGGACCCGGGCCGCACCCGACCCTGGCGGCCCCCGGGTCATCGAGGGGCGCCCGGGGTCCGGGACGGCGTCAGAGGGACGGCGCGTCAGCGGGCCGGCGGGACGGGCGTCAGCAGGGCGGGTCCGCGGGGTGCGGGGCCAGCAGCGGCAGCTGGGAGGCGAGCCGCTGCTCACACAGCTCGACCAGCCGGTCGTACCCCGCCTTCCCCATCAGCTCCAGCAGTTCCGCACGGTAGGAGACGTACACCGGCTCACCCGCGCCGTGCGCCGAGGGCGCACCGGTGCACCACCAGTGCAGGTCGTGGCCGCCCGAACCCCAGCCGCGCCGGTCGTACTCGCCGATCGTCACCTGGAGCCGCTGCTCGCCGTCGCCCAGCTCCACCCAGTCGAAGGTGCGTCGCACGGGCAGCTGCCAGCACACGTCTGGCTTGGTCTCCAGCGGCTCGCGGCCCTCCTGGAGCGCCAGCAGGTGCAGCGCGCACCCGGCGCCCCCGGCGAAGCCCGGCCGGTTGTTGAAGATGCACGCGCCCTGGTGGCGGCGGGTCTTGCGTTCGCCGTCGCCGTCCGTCTCCGTCCAGCCGCCGGCCGCCGCCACGTCGTGGAACTGCCAGTTCAGCGGGGTCAGCCGGGCGACGTGGCCGGCGACGCGCAGCTCGTCCTCGTCCTCGGAGAAGTGCGCGCCCAGCGTGCAGCAGCCGTCGTCGGCCCGTCCGGCCTGGATGCCCTGGCAGCCGCGGCCGAAGACGCACGACCACCGCGAGGTGAGCCAGGTCAGGTCGCAGCGGAACACCTGCTCCTCGTCCGCCGGGTCCGGGAACTCGACCCAGGCACGTGCGTGGTCGAGCGGGACCTCCTCGCCCGCCGCCCTCCTGCGCACGCCGCCCACGTTCGGGCTTTTGCCCGCCTTCGCCTTTTTCGTCTTCGCCACCTGACCAGGGTACGGGCCGGGGAGACCGCGACCCGTGCGGCGCAGTAGCGTGCTCTCCTATGAGACTCGGTGTCCTCGATGTGGGTTCGAATACCGTTCACCTGCTGGTGGTGGACGCGCACCCGGGCGCGCGCCCGCTTCCCGCCTACTCGCACAAGGCGGAGCTGCGCCTCGCCGAGCTGATCGACGAGCACGGCGCGATCAGCGCCGAGGGCGTGGACCGGCTGGCCGGCACGGTCAAGGTCGCGCTGGAGATCGCCGAGGACAAGGGCGTCGAGGACCTGCTGCCGTTCGCCACCTCCGCGGTGCGCGAGGCCACCAACCACGACCACGTGCTGGCCCGGGTGGCCGCCGACACCGGCGTCGACCTGCGGGTGCTGTCCGGGCCCGACGAGGCCCGGCTCACCTTCCTGGCCGCCCGCCGCTGGTTCGGCTGGTCGGCGGGCCGCCTGCTGGTCCTCGACATCGGCGGCGGCTCGCTGGAGATCGCCTACGGCCTGGACGAGGAGCCGGACGCGGCGGTGTCGCTGCCGCTGGGCGCCGGCCGCCTGACCGGTTCCCGGCTGCCGGGCGACCCGCCGGACCCGGCCGAGGTGCGGGCGCTGCGGCGGCACGTGCGGGCGGAGATCGCGCGGGTCGTCGGCGAGTTCACCCGGCTGGGCACCCCGGACCACGTGGTGGCCACGTCCAAGACCTTCAAGCAGCTGGCCCGGCTGACCGGCGCGGCCCGGTCCGCGGACGGCCTCTACGTGCAGCGCGAGCTGAGCCGCCGCGACCTGGAGGAGTGGGTTCCGAAGCTGGCCGGCATGTCCGCCGAGCAGCGGGCCGCGCTGCCCGGCGTCTCCGAGGGCCGGGCCCGGCAGCTGCTCGCCGGGGCACTCGTCGCCGAGGCCACGATGGACCTGTTCGGGGTGGCGTCGGCGGAGGTCTGCCCGTGGGCGCTGCGCGAGGGCGTCATCCTGCGGCGGCTGGACCGCCTGCGGAGCGCGTAGCGGTTCACCGTAGGCTGGGCCCGTGGCTCCTGACGTACATGACGCGCCGCGTTTCCCGGCTGCGAAAGTCGCCCTGTCCACGGCGTCGGTGTACCCGGAGTCCACCGCGACCGCGTTCGAGATCGCCGCGCGGCTGGGCTACGACGGGGTCGAGGTCATGGTGTGGACCGATCCGGTCAGCCAGGACGTCGACGCCCTGCGCCGGCTGTCCGACCAGCACGGTGTGCCGGTGCTGGCCGTGCACGCGCCCTGCCTGCTCATCACCCAGCGTGTCTGGTCGACCGACCCGTGGACGAAGCTCCAGCGCGCCCGCAGCGCCGCCGAGCGGCTCGGCGCGTCCGCGGTCGTGGTGCACCCGCCGTTCCGCTGGCAGCGCAACTACGCGCGGGACTTCGTGCGCGGCGTGTGGCGCATGGCCGACGAGACGGACGTGCGGTTCGCGGTGGAGAACATGTACCCGTGGCGCTACCGGGACCGCGAGATGCAGGCCTACGCGCCAGGCTGGGACCCCACCGAGGAGGACTACCGGCACTTCACGCTGGACCTCTCGCACACCGCCACGTCCAGGACCGACACGGTGGCGATGCTGGACCGGATGGGCGACCGGCTCGGACACCTGCACATCGCCGACGGCAACGGCTCCGCCAAGGACGAGCACCTGGTGCCGGGCCGCGGCAAGCAGCCCTGCGCCGAGGTCCTGCAGCACCTCGCCGCGACGGGTTTCAGCGGGCACGTCGTGGTGGAGGTGAACACCCGGCGCGCGATGTCCCCCGCCGAACGGGAGGCCGACCTGGCGGAGGCGCTGGCGTTCACCCGCCTGCACCTGGCCACCGCGCCCCGGACGGCCGGGCCGTGACCGGGCGGGGTGCCGGCACCCCGCAGGCCGCGGACGGCGACACGCCCGCAGCAGGCCCGGTACCCACCGGGGACGGCCCGCGCAGGCGCGGCTGACGGGACCGGCGCCCGCGCCCGCATCCTCGCCTCGGCCGGCGCCCAGTCCGCGGCCCGCGGCTACGACCGGGCCTCCATCCCCGGCATCCCCGGCATCCCCGGCATCCCCGGCATCGCCCGCGGCGCCGGGGTCGACCCGGCGCTGGTGCACCACCACTTCGGCAGCAAGGAGCAGGTGCTCGCCGCCGCCCTGGAGACGGCGTCCGCCCCGTCCGCAGCGGCCTGGAGCCGCTGCCCGAGGTCGGTTCGGACGCGCTGGGCGAGCAGCCGGTCCGTCCCCCTTCGGCGTCCGGGAGGACCCGGAAACCCGCGAGCCGGTGCTCGCCCTGGTGCGGTCGGCGGTGAGCAACGAGACGGCCGCCGGGCTGCTCCGCGGCACGGTCGCCGGGGCGGCACCGCCGCTGCTCACCGGCGGCTGACCGGCGCCGCCCGACCGCCCGCGGAGGCGTCCCGCGCTGGGGCGGGAGCCGAGCGGCGCCCGTCCGGACTCCGGTACGGGTGTCTCACCATCTGGCAGGCCCGTCCGGATCACGGATGAAGCGGCGTACGCTCGTGGCACTGTCACCCACGCGTCAGGGAAGTGGAGCATCATGCCCGAGCTGAGGTCCCGTACCGTCACCCACGGCCGCAACATGGCGGGTGCCCGAGCCCTGCTCCGCGCCGCTGGCGTAGCGCGCGAGGACTTCGGCAAGCCGATCATCGCGGTGGCCAACAGCTTCACCGAGTTCGTGCCGGGGCACACCCACCTCCAGCCCGTGGGCCGCATCGTCTCCGCGGCGATCCACGCGGCGGGCGGCGTGCCGCGCGAGTTCAACACCATCGCGGTCGACGACGGCATCGCCATGGGCCACGGCGGCATGCTCTACTCGCTGCCGTCCCGCGACCTGATCGCGGACTCCGTGGAGTACATGACCGAGGCGCACTGCGCCGACGCGCTGATCTGCATCTCCAACTGCGACAAGATCACCCCCGGCATGCTGATGGCCGCGCTGCGCCTCAACATCCCGACGGTGTTCGTCTCCGGCGGGCCGATGGAGTCCGGCACGGCGACGCTGGTGGACGGCACGGTCCGCAAGCTGGACCTGATCTCCGCGATCGCCGACTCCGCGAACGAGTCCGTCTCCGACGAGGACATGGCACTCATCGAGGAGAACGCCTGCCCCACCTGCGGGTCGTGTTCGGGCATGTTCACCGCCAACTCGATGAACTGCCTGACCGAGGCGATCGGCCTGTCGCTGCCCGGCAACGGCTCGGTGCTGGCCACCCACACCGCCCGCAAGGAGCTGTACGAGGCGGCCGGCCGCACGGTGGTCGACGTCACCAAGCGCTGGTACGAGCAGGACGACGCGACCGTCCTGCCGCGCAACGTCGCCTCCCGCGCCGCGTTCGAGAACGCCGTCGCGCTGGACATCGCCATGGGCGGCTCCACCAACACCATCCTGCACCTGCTGGCCGCCGCGCAGGAGGCCGAGCTGGACTTCCAGATGAAGGACATCGACGCGCTGTCCCGGCGGCTGCCCTGCCTGTCGAAGGTCGCGCCGAACGGCTCGTACTACATGGAGGACGTGCACCGCGCGGGCGGCATCCCCGCCATCCTCGGCGAGCTGTACCGGGCCGGGCTGCTCAACGAGGACGTGCACACCGTGCACAGCTCCTCGCTCGCCGACTGGCTGAAGCAGTGGGACATCCGCGGCGGCTCCCCGTCGCCGGAGGCCGTCGAGATGTTCCACGCCGCGCCCGGCTGCGTGCGCTCGGCCACCGCGTTCTCCCAGTCCGAGCGCTGGGACACCCTCGACACCGACGCGGCCGGAGGCTGCATCCGCGACGTCGAGCACGCCTACAGCACCGAGGGCGGCCTGTCGGTGCTCTACGGCAACCTGGCCGAGGACGGCTGCGTGGTGAAGACCGCCGGCGTCGACGAGTCCATCTGGACGTTCGAGGGGCCGGCCGTCGTCTGCGAGTCGCAGGAGGAGGCCGTCGAGGCGATCCTCGCCAAGCGCGTCAAGGAGGGCGACGTGGTGGTCATCCGCTACGAGGGCCCCAAGGGCGGGCCCGGCATGCAGGAGATGCTCTACCCGACGTCCTTCCTCAAGGGCCGCGGCCTGGGCGCCAAGTGCGCGCTGATCACCGACGGGCGTTTCTCCGGCGGGACCTCGGGCCTGTCGATCGGCCACGCCTCCCCGGAGGCGGCGGCCGGCGGCACCATCGCCCTGGTCGAGGACGGCGACCTGATCTCCATCAGCATCCCGGAGCGCCGTCTGGAACTGAAGGTCGGCCAGGACGAGTTGGACGCCCGCCGGGAGGCGCTCGGCGGCCGTTACGCGCCGAAGGCGCGGGAGCGCAAGGTCTCGCAGGCGCTGCGCGCCTACGCGGCGATGGCCACATCCGCCGACAAGGGCGCGGTCCGCGACGTCAGCAAGTTGTACTGACGCACCGCTCACGACGACCGCTCACGACGCCGGCCCCGGCACCGCTTCCACGGTGCCGGGGCCGGCGTCGCGTCGGCGGCGGCCGGCGCGCGAGCGGGTGCAGCCATCCCGCCCGTGCCGAGGCGTCCAGGTGCTTGGCTATGCCGCTTCCGGCACGATCTCGAAGAACTCGATGTCCAGGGCCTCCCCGGGACGGCCGACGGCCTCCGCCAGCGAGGCACGCACCGTCTGCTCCGCGTTCGCGTAGCTCGGGGACGGCAGGACGGACAAGCCGGTGGAAAGATCGTGCTGGGCGGGGAACTGGGTGTGCCAGACCTCGCCGTCGAACACGGCGGCGCCCGCGTAGACGGGCTCCTCGCCGCCCTCGCTCCCGAAGAGGTACACCTCGATCCCGCTCGTGTCACAGCCGAGGACGCGGCCGAGTTCCTGGTCGACCGCCCCGACCAGTGCGCCCTCCGACGCGCAGGTCACCGTGACGGCCGGACGGTCGGGCAGTTCGACCCTGGCGCTGAACTCACCGTGCTCACGGGACACGATGCCGAAGTAGACGTGTCGGAACATGCTCATGCGGTCCTGCTTCCTCAGGAGTCACGGCGGAGCGGTTGCTCCCTTCTCCCCGCCGTGCGGGAAGAAGCCAGCCTGTGACGGGCTCCCGGGGCGTGTCGAGTGGGTTTCCGCCGCGACTCCCCTGAGTCAGGTCGCCACGGGGCCCGGTCGCGGGTGTGGCTGCTGCCGGGCGCCAACGGCGCCTCGCCCCGCCCTGCTTGGGGAAGCCGCCCTCCTTGGGGAAGCCGCCCTACTTGAAGAAGGCGATGCCGTCGTCGGGCAGGTCGCCGAGGTCCTTGGCCCACTCGCTGGGGTCGACGACCTTCTTCAGGTGCGCCGACATGTAGGGGCGCAGCGGCACCTGCGGGGTGGACTTCTCGCCGACCCACATCAGGTCGCCCTTGACGTAGCCGTACAGCCGCTTGCCGCCGCTGTACTCCTCGGCCGCCGCGAGCCGGGCCACCGCGTCGGTGGCCAGGTCGATCTGCGGCTTGCTGTCGGCCAGCTGGCCGTACCAGATCTCGACGACGCCCTGGTCGCGGACCATCACGACCTCGATCTTGCGCTCGCTGTCGACCCGCCAGTAGCCGGACTCCGACTCCAGCGGGGCGACCTTGTTGCCCTCGCCGTCCAGCTGCCAGCTCCGGGAGGTGTACTCCAGGAACGCGCGGCCGTCATGGCTGAAGGTGACCTCCTGGCCGAAGTTGCACTTCTCCGCACCGGGGAAGTCCGCTACCCCCGCACCGGCCCAGTCGCCGAGCAGGAAGGCCAGCGGTACGAGGTCGGGGTGCAGGTCGGACGGGATCTCGATCATGGATGGCTCAGGCGATCTGTAGCAGGGACGGCAGGCGGGGCGAATGTCGCGGGACCGGTGGGACCGGTGGGACCGGTGGGAGGGGTCAGCGCTGGCCCTGGAAGAGCTTCTTCACGGTCAGCCCGGCGAACGCGGTGGTGCCGATGCAGACCAGGATCATCAAGGTGATGAAGAAAATCTCAAGCACGGTCGCTCCTTTGAGCGGGTTCTCGGTACGTACGGACCGGCACCGAGTCTAGTCGGCCCGACGGCCCCCGACGCTGCGAGGTCCGCCACCCGGCGCCGCGCGCATCGCGCACCCGGGCCCGCGCATAGGGTGACACCCATGGCAGCTACCCAGAAGAAGCTCGTGATCAAGGTGACGGCGGGGGCGGACGCCCCGGAGCGGTGCTCGCAGGCGTTCACGGTCGCCGCGGTGGCCGTGGCCAGCGGAGTGGAGGTGTCGCTGTGGCTGACCGGCGAGTCCGCCTGGTTCGGGCTGCCGGGCCGGGCCGCCGAGTTCGAGCTGCCGCACTCCGCGCCGCTGGACGAGCTGATCGCCGGTGTGCTGGCGGGCGGGCGGGTCACGGTGTGCACCCAGTGCGCGGCGCGGCGGGAGATCGAGGAGAAGGACCTGCTGGAGGGGGTGCGCATCGCGGGTGCCCAGGTGTTCGTCGGCGAGGCGATGGCGGACGGCACCCAGGCCCTCGTCTACTGACCCGCCCCGAGCCGCACGACTGCCCTCCCGCTCCCGTCGCCGGCTCCCGGTGCCGCTCCGCCGAACGGGGGACGTGGGGCGCGCAGACGGGTGAGGGAGGACTCCCGGCCGACTGAGTGGCGGCCCCGGTGGTACCGGCAGCTCATCAGCTGATGTCGGACGGGGAGTTCCATGCAGAATTCGCAGGTAGTGCTGGCGATCGACTTCCAGCAGGGCCTCTCGGAGGCGTGGACCTCGGTCGCCACGTTCGTGCCGAGGTTCATCTCGTTCCTGATCATCCTGCTCGTCGGCTGGCTCATCGCGAAGGCGCTGGCCAAGGCGGTGGGAGTGATCCTCCGCAAGGTCGGCTTCGAACGGGTCATCGACCGCAGCGGCCTGGACCGGTTCCTGGAGAACTCGTCCCTGAACGCGATCGACGTCATCTCCAAGCTCGTCTACTACGCCGTGCTGCTGATCGCGCTGCAGGTCGCGTTCTCGGTCTTCGGACCCAACCCGATCAGCGACCTGCTGCGCGGAGTGGTGGCGTGGATCCCGCGGGCCGTCGTCGCCATCATCATCGTCGTGCTGGCCGCGGCCATCGCCAACGCCGCCAAGAGCGTGATCAGCAGTGTGCTGGGCGGACTGTCCTACGGCAAGCTGCTGGCGAACATCGCCGCCGTGTTCATCATCGGCCTCGGTGTGATCGCGGCCCTCAACCAGATCGGCGTCGCGGTCGCCGTGACCACGCCGGTGCTCATCACGGTGCTCGCCACCATCGGCGGCATCCTGGTGGTCGGTGTGGGCGGTGGCCTCGTCAAGCCGATGCAGCAGCGCTGGGAGCGCTGGCTGGTCAGCGCCGAGCAGGAGACCAGCCGGGTCCGCGAGCACGTCTCCAGCCGCGGCAGCGGCGGTAGCGGTTCCGAGGCGTCGGGCACCCCCGGCACGCCGCCCGGCGGCACCCTGCCCGGCGGTCCGCCGCCCGGCGTCTGAGCCCCGGGCGTCTCGGGTCCCACCCAGCGGCGGCCCCACACAGCGGCAGGGCCGCACCTCCCGGTAACCCGGTGGTGCGGCCCTGCCGCTGTCGGTGGTGCCCGCCTCAGACGGCGATGGCGACCTCTGCCAGCCCGCCCTGCTGGGCGACCACGGTGCGGTCCGCGGTGCCGCCGGGCACCAGCGCACGCACGGTCCAGGTGCCCTCGGCCGCGTAGAACCGGAACTGGCCGGTCGCGGACGTCGGGACCTCGGCGGTGAACTCGCCGGTCGAGTCCAGCAGCCGGACGTAGCCGGTCACCGGCTCGCCGTCACGGGTGACGCTGCCCTGGATGGTGGTCTCGCCGGGCTTGATGGTGGAGGCGTCCGGGCCGCCGGCCTTCGCTCCGCACATGGGTGCTCCCCTGTCTGTCCTCAGGACGGTTTCCGGTGGGTACCGGTTCGTGGAGGGTCCGCGGGCCGAGCGGCCCGCGGACGGGTGGTCAGTTGGAGCCGAGCTCGATCGGCACGCCGACCAGCGAGCCGTACTCGGTCCAGGAGCCGTCGTAGTTCTTGACGTTCTCCTGGCCCAGCAGCTCGTGCAGCACGAACCAGCTGTGAGCGGAGCGCTCACCGATGCGGCAGTAGGCGATGGTGTCCTTCGCGAGGTCCACGCCCTCCTGCTCGTACAGCTCCTTCAGCTCGTCGTCGGACTTGAAGGTGCCGTCGTCGTTGGCCGACTTCGACCAGGGGATGTTGCGCGCGGTCGGCACGTGGCCGGGACGCTGCGACTGCTCCTGCGGCAGGTGCGCGGGGGCGAGCAGCTTGCCGCTGAACTCGTCGGGGGAGCGCACGTCGACGAGGTTCTGCTCGCCGATGGCCTTGACCACGTCGTCCCGGAAGGCGCGGATGGCGAGGTTCTGCGGCTTCGCCTGGTAGGTGGTCTCGGCCCGCTCGGGCACCTCGGCCACCAGGTCGCGGGAGTCCAGCTCCCACTTCTTGCGCCCGCCGTCGAGGAGCTTGACGTCCTCGTGGCCGTAGAGCTTGAAGTACCAGTACGCGTAGGAGGCGAACCAGTTGTTGTTGCCGCCGTAGAGCACGACGGTGTCGTCGTTGGAGATGCCCTTCGCGGACAGCAGCTTCTCGAACCCGGCCTGGTCGACGAAGTCGCGGCGCACCGGGTCCTGGAGGTCCTTCTGCCAGTCGATCCGGATGGCGCTCTTGATGTGGTTCTTCTCGTAGGCCGAGGTGTCCTCGTCCACCTCGACGATGACCACCTTCGGGTCGTCGATACGGGCCTGGACCCAGTCGGCGTCCACCAGGACGTCACTGCGGCTCATGGATTCTCCTTCGGAGCTGATGCGGATGGGTGCGCGCGCACAGAGCAGGAGGGCACGCGCTGCGCTCGTGTGTGCGCGGCGGCGGGCTGTCGAGGGATGGTCCGGACCGGCCGGCGACGGCCGGTCGGCACGCATCGGCGCCTTGAGGGCCGGGTCCCCCGTCGACGGCTGCGATGCCGTCAGACGACGGTGCGACAGAGCATGGCGGCGACGCGGCACAGGTCCACTGCCCGTCGCTTCGTGAGATCCGCCTGTCGCTTCATGGGGTCGATCGTAAGGACGGGCGCGCCGCATGTCACCGGCGGTCCACATGGTGATACGAGATCGTCTGCGATGTGGGATGGGAAGTGATTGGGCCCCGCCCCCGGGCGCCCCCGGACCGGCGCCGGTGCGCGGAGGTGGACCACGCACCGGCGCCCACGGACGCGCCGGTCTCAGATGCCGGACGCGGCAGGGGTGATGGACGCGGCAGGGGTGATGGACGCGGCAGTGCTGGTGGGGACCGGCGTCCGCCCCGGATCGTCGCGCCTCAGCCGGTCACGTTGACGTCGGAGCCGGAGAAGTGCACGGTGACGCCGCGCTGGTTGGCCTCGATCTTCTCCAGCCGCACCCCGTCCGGCAGTCCGTCGATGGTGCGTGTGTAGTCGATGCGCTGCCGGATCAGGTCCTCGATGCCGGGGATGTCCGAGCCGGGGATGGCGTCGGCCCGCAGCCGGACCGTGTCGCCGTTCTCCACGCTCACGGTGCTGGTGGTGGAGCGCTCCAGCGGCTTGTCCAGCACCGGCACGTTCACGCTGCCGGTGACCTTCACCTTCGCCTCCCCGGCCTGCGCGGGGCCGCCGTACTCCACCCGCACGCCCTCCTGGGCCGCCGCCGTCAGGTCCTCGTAGGTCAGCAGGGCGCTGCCGTCCGCCCGGTCGGCGACGCCGCCGGAGTAGTCGTCCGACAGCCGGATGTCCCGGGCCTCGACGTCGAACTCGCTGACGCGCAGGGAGCCTTCGGCGATGTCCTGGGTCACGCCGCTCAACCGTATGTCCACCGACTCCAGTTCCTTGGCGAGCACCTGCGTGAGGAACGGGAAACCGTTGACGGAGACGTCCACCGAGTTGGCGTCCCGCGCGCTTCTGACCTCGTCGGTGATCCGGTCCTCGACCAGCTTGACCGCCAACCGGTCCGCGCCGACGAACAGGCCGCCGAGCACGAACACGATGATCAGTGTGATCCGCAACGCACGCATGATGTCCGGTGCTCCCTCAGTCGAATGGGCGTTCCTGCCCGGTGGTGCACTCCAGCATGCCCGGTCAGGCCACGACGCGGCCCAGCAGATACACCGCGGGGGCGGCCAGCGACAGCGGCAGTGCGACCCCGGCCGTCATGTGCACGAAGCGGGACGGCCAGTCGTAGCTCGCCACCCGCAGGCCGACCAGCGCGCACACCCCGGCGCCCGCGCCCAGCACCGCGCCGCCCGTGCCCAGTTCACCCCAACTGCCCGCGGCGATACCGGCACCGGCCGCCGCCAGCAGCGCGACCGGCACCGACACGACCGCCGGCAGCGGCAGCGCCCTGGCGACCACCGCCGCCGCCACCGCGGCGGCCCCGGCCGTCACCACGCCCGGGTCGACGCCCTCGGCGGCGAGCAGCCCGGCGGCCAGCACCGTCAGCACGGTGGAGCCGGTGCCCGCGGTCAGCGCGTACAGCCGCTCGTCGGGTGTGCTGCGGTTGCGCAGGTGCAGGACGAAGAGGAGCACCACCCACACGCCCAGCGACCCGACGATCGCCACGGCGGCGTTCTGCCGGCCCGCGGCGAGCAGCGCAACGTCCGCGGTGAGGCCGGCGGCGAACGCCAGGGCGATGCCCTGCCTGGCGGGCCACATGCCGTTCAGCCGGTACCAGCCGGCGGCGGTCAGTGCCTGGAGCAGCACCACGGCCACCGCGAGGGCCGGGCGGCCCGCCTGGGCGGAGACGGCGAGCAGGGCCGCCAGCACCGCGGTGAGTGCGGCGGGCCGCAGCCCGGGCTCGATGATCGGGCTGCCGGTGCGCACGCCAGGCCCCGCCGGAGCGGCGGGACGGGACGGCCCGTCGGCTGGGCCTGCCGGGGACGGGACCGTGTGCGTGGCGGAGGCGGACGGGGCCGACGGCTGCGCCGGGGACGGCTTGCGGCGTCGCCCGGTGCCGGCGCCCGGCTCGGCGGGCGTCGCCCGGTGGCCCTGGTGCGGCAGCCGGGCACCCTCGCCGCCGTCGGCCACCTGCCACGGCTGCGGCTGCCGGTGGCCGTAAGGATCGCCCGCGGGGTTGCCCGCCGGGTCGCCGGGAAGGGGGTACGGGTCGTGTCCGCCGGGGGGCGTGCTCATCGTGCACCTCCGGCGAACGGCGGGAGGACCTCGACGGTGCCGCCCTCGGTGAGGGAGACGGCACCGTGGGAGCGGGTGCCGACCGGGTTGCCGTCCACCAGGAACGAGCAGCGCTGCAGCACCCGGGCGAACTCGGGCCGCGCGTCGTGCCGGTCCCGTGCCTCCCGCAGCGCCTCTTCGAGGGTGCCGGCCTCGTAGGTCTCCTCCGCCACCCCGGCGGCGGCTTTGGCCGCCGCCCAGTAGCGGATCGTCCCGTGTACGGGCATTGATGTCTCCCAGACGTGTGAAGTGCCGTCACCCATCATGGACCGTCCGCATGTCGAGATGTGCGCCAGTGCGCCCCCTCTGCGGAAAACACCAGGTCATGGCCATGATGATCAGGCGATGTGACGTAGAAGCACGCTGACTCCCCCTGGCGGAAACCTCTCGGTGGGCTATTGTTCTCGCAATGAAGGATCCGGGCAGCGCCGCCCCCGGGTCCTTTTGCGCTTTCAGGCAGCGTCCAGAAGCAGTGCCGCCATGAGTCCTCGATGGGACCGAGGAAGGAACTCGCCGTCATGAGCTCGCTACTCCTCCTGACCAACGCACTTCAGCCGTCCACCGAAGTCCTTCCAGCTCTCGGGCTGCTCCTGCACAACGTTCGGGTCGCCCCGGCCGAGGGCCCGGCGCTGGTGAACACACCGGGTGCGGACGTCATCCTCGTCGACGGCCGCCGTGACCTGCCACAGGTCCGCTCGCTGTGCCAGCTGCTGCGCTCCACCGGCCCCGGCTGCCCGCTGATGCTGATCGTCACCGAGGGCGGCCTGGCGGCCGTCACCGCGGACTGGGGGGTGGACGACGTCCTCCTCGACACCGCGGGACCCGCCGAGGTGGAGGCCCGCCTGCGGCTGGCCACCGGCAGGCAGCAGCTGTCCGTCGACGACAGCCCCATGGAGATCCGCAACGGCGACCTCTCCGTGGACGAGGCCACCTACAGCGCCAAGCTCAAGGGCCGGGTCCTCGACCTGACCTTCAAGGAGTTCGAGCTGCTGAAGTACCTGGCGCAGCACCCGGGCCGGGTCTTCACGCGCGCCCAGCTGCTCCAGGAGGTGTGGGGCTACGACTACTTCGGCGGCACCCGCACGGTGGACGTGCACGTGCGACGGCTGCGCGCCAAGCTCGGCCCCGAGCACGAGTCGCTGATCGGCACCGTGCGCAACGTCGGCTACCGCTTCGTCAGCCCGGAGAAGCCCGAGAAGACCGCCGAGGAGAAGAGCGCCTCGGCCCAGGCGAAGGCCGTCACCGACGCCGCGGCGGACGTGGCGCGGGCCGCGGCCGAGGGCTCCCCGGACGCCGCTGCCGCCGCTGCTGCCGCCGCCTCCCGGCGCCTGCACGGCTGACCCCTCGCGCCGGACCGCACGTGCGACCGTCAGGGTGTGACTGTCGGATCAACGGGTGCGGTCCGGCGGGTCACCCCGCGTAGACTGCCTCCGTGGCCAAGGTGACGCGGGACGATGTGGCAAGGCTGGCGGGTACGTCGACCGCGGTGGTCAGCTATGTGATCAACAACGGACCGCGCCCCGTCGCCCCGGCGACCCGGGAACGGGTGCTCGCGGCGATCAAGGAGCTGGGCTACCGCCCGGACCGGGTCGCCCAGGCGATGGCCTCCCGGCGCACCGACCTCATAGGCATGATCATCCCCGACGCCCGGCAGCCCTTCTTCGGCGAGATGGCCCACGCCGTCGAGCAGGCCGCGGCCGAGCGCGGGAAGATGGTCCTGGTCGGCAACTCCGACTACCTCGACGAGCGCGAGGTCCACTACCTGCGGGCCTTCCTCGGCATGCGGGTCGCCGGTCTGATCCTGGTCAGCCAGGGCCCCAGCGAGCACGCCGCCGCCGAGATCGAGGCCTGGGACGCCCGGGTGGTGCTGCTGCACCGGCGGCCCGACGCGATCGACGACGTCGCGGTGGTCACCGACGACGTGGGCGGCGCCCAGCTCGCCACCCGCCACCTGCTGGAACACGGCCACCCCTATGTGGCCTGCCTGGGCGGGGTGGAGTCCACGCCGGTGATCGGCGACCCGGTCACCGACCACGTGCGGGGCTGGCGGCGGGCCATGAAGGAGGCCGGGCGGCCCACCGAGGGCCGGCTCTTCCAGGCCCCCTACAACCGCTACGACGCCTACCAGGTGGCGCTGGGGCTGCTGGCCGGCCCCGACCGCCCGCCCGCGATCATCTGCGCCACCGACGACCAGGCCATCGGCGTGCTGCGTGCCGCCCGCGAGCTGCGCGTCGACGTGCCCGGCGAACTCGCGGTGGCCGGGTTCGACGACGTCAAGGAGGCGGCGCTGACCGATCCGCCGCTGACCACGGTCTCCTCCGACCGCCCGGCGATGGCCCGCGCCGCCGTGGACCTGGTGCTCGACGACGGTCTGCGCCTCGCCGGGAGCCGCCGCGAGCGGCTCAAGCAGTTCCCGTCGGCGCTGGTCGTGCGCCGCTCCTGCGGCTGCGGCTGACGCCCCGCGCGGCGGCGCGCCCACCGCACGCCGCCCGCCACCTTCGCGGCCCGGTTTTTTGCGGTGTTGCTCTCAGCGGGCACTCAGGAAGTTCTCATCCGCGGTGGCGACAGTGCCGTCATGAACGAGAACACCTCCTCCCCGATCCCGCCCGTTCCCGGCCCCGGCCCCGTGCCGCCGAGTCCGCAGCACGCACCCGGCGCGCACCCGTACGACACGACCGCGCACACCGCACAGCTGCCGTACGGCTCCTACGCCGCCTTCCCGCAGGGCCCGCAGGCCGCCTTCCCGCAGGCCGCCTTCCCGCAGGACCCGCAGCCGCCGCAGGCCGGTGACGCGCACGCCGCGGCCGGTCACCCGGGCGGTGCGCACCGGCGGCGGGCCCGGCGGCCGGTGGCGGTGCTGGCCGCGGTGGCGCTGGCGGCCGGTGCGATCGGCGGCGGCACCGGGGCACTGCTGGGCACCGCCTGGGGCGGCGGCAGCGCGCCCACCGCGCTGTCGGCGGGCACCAACGGCACCAACGTCAGCACCGGTGGCACGGTCGCCTCGGTCGCCAAGAACGTCAGCCCCAGCGTCGTCGAGATCAGCACCGGCAGCTCGACCGGTTCCGGGGTGGTCATCTCCGCCGACGGCGAGATCCTGACCAACAACCACGTCGTCTCCGGGGCGGACCGCGTCCAGGTGCGCTTCAGTGACGGCAGCACCGCCGACGCCACCGTGGTCGGCACCGACGCCGACCTCGACATGGCGCTCATCAAGGCCGAAGGCGTCAGCGGTCTGACGCCCGCGAAGCTCGGCGACTCCGACAAGGTGCAGGTCGGCGACCAGGTCGTGGCGATCGGCTCGCCCGAGGGACTGACCGGGTCGGTCACCAGCGGCATCATCTCCGCGAAGGACCGCGACGTCACCGTCCGCAAGGAGAGCACGCCGCAGCAGGGGCAGGAGCAGCACTGGCCGTTCCGGTTCGGCGACGGCGAGTACAACGGCGAGGTGGGCTCGCAGACGACCACCTACAAGGCCCTGCAGACCGACGCCTCGCTCAACCCGGGCAACTCCGGCGGCGCGCTGCTCAACATGAACGGCGAGGTCGTCGGCATCAACTCGGCCATGCACAGCGCCGCGTCGAACCAGTCGGAGGCGGGCAGCATCGGGCTGGGCTTCGCGGTCCCGATCAACGACGTGAAGCAGATCCTGGATGACCTGCGCGCCGGAGACTGACCCGGGTGGCACACTCGCCCCCATGAGTGTGCTGATCGTCGACGACGAACCGGCGGTGCGCGCGGCGCTGCGGCGCAGTCTCGCCTTCGAGGGCTACGAGACCGAGGAGGCCGTGGACGGCCTCGACGCGCTGGCCCGGGTCGAGGCCCGGCCGCCGGAACTGATCGTGCTCGACGTGCAGATGCCCCGGATGGACGGCCTCACCGCCGCCCGGCGGCTGCGGGCGCGGGGCGTGACGCTGCCCATCCTGATGCTGACCGCGCGCGACACCGTCGGGGACCGCGTCACCGGTCTGGACGCGGGCGCCGACGACTACCTGGTGAAGCCGTTCGAGCTGGACGAGCTGCTGGCCCGGGTCCGCGCCCTGCTGCGCCGCAGCTCCTACGCCCGGCCCGCCGAGGAGGACGAGGGGCAGGTGCTGGCCTTCGCGGACCTGCGGATGGACCCGGTCACCCGCGAGGTGACCCGCGGCAGCCGCCGGGTGGAACTCACCCGCACCGAGTACACGCTGCTGGAGCTGCTGCTCCAGCACCCCCGGCAGGTGCTGACCCGCGAGCAGATCCTCCAGGCGGTGTGGGGCTTCGACTTCGAGCCGTCGTCGAACTCACTGGACGTGTACGTGATGTACCTGCGGCGCAAGACGGAGACGGGCGGCGAGCCGCGTCTGGTGCAGACGGTGCGCGGCGTGGGGTACGTGCTGCGGGAGCACGGGTGAACCCCGGCGGTCCGCAGCCCCGCACGTCCGCTCAGCCGGGAGAGGCCGCCCGGCCGCGTCCGGCCGGCCCGGCGCGGCTGCCGCTGCGGGCGCGGTTGGCGCTGCTGACGGCGGTGGCGGTGGCCGTGGCGGTGGCGGCCTGCGCGTCGGCGGCCTGGTTCCTGGTGCGCGGCCAGTTGCTGGACTCGCTCGACGAGGCGCTGCGCACCAACCGGGTGCCGGCCTCCCTCGTCGTGCAGCAGATCAACGCCGGCCAGTGCACGGCGGTGCCCTCGGAGCAGCGTGAGGCGACGCCGAACCCGTTCGACTCCACCGTGCAGATCGTCGACCGCAACGGCACCAGCTGCATCGTGTTCGGGCAGCAGCCGCTGGCGGTCGGCACGCAGGACGTGGCGGTGGCCCGCGGCCTGGAGCAGGAGTCGATCCGCCGGGTGCGGGCGGCCGACGGCACGGAGTACCGGGCGCTGACCCGGCCGTTGGAGGGCACCGACGCCGCGGTCACGGTGGCGCGTCCGCTGGACGAGGTCAACGACGCGCTGGACACGCTGGCGCTCGTGCTGGGCCTGGTCGCGGCGGCGGGGGTGCTGGGCGCGGCGGGCGCCGGGGTGGCGCTGGCCCGCGCCGGTCTGCGGCCGGTGGACCGGCTCGCGCAGGCCGTGGAGCACGTGGCGCGGACCGAGGACCTGGCGGTGCGCATCCCGGTCTCCGGGGACGACGAGATCGCGCGGCTGTCCCGGTCGTTCAACATGATGACCGAGGCGCTGGCGGCCTCCCGCGAGGTGCAGCAGCAGCTGATCGCGGACGCGGGCCACGAGTTGCGGACGCCGTTGACGTCGATGCGCATGAACATCGACCTGCTGGTGCGCAGCGAGGAGAGCGGCCGGGCGCTGCCGCCCGGCGAGCGGGCCGAGCTGCTGGCCTCGGTGCGCTCGCAGATGGCCGAACTCGGCGCGCTCATCGGGGATCTGCAGGAGCTGTCCCGTCCCGACCAGGTGCCGGGGCAGGGGCAGTGGGACATCGTGCCGCTGCACGAGGTGACCGAGCGGGCCGTCGCCCGTGCGCGGCTGCGCGGCACCGGCATCACCGTCGAGGCGGACCTGTCGTCCTGGTACGTGCGCGCGGAACCGGCCGCGCTCGAACGCGCGGTGGTCAACCTGCTGGACAACGCGGTGAAGTTCAGCCCGTCGGGCGGCACGGTCGAGGTGGCGCTGGACGGCGGTGAGCTGCGGGTGCGGGATCGCGGGCCTGGCATCGCGGAGGAGGAACTGCCCCGCGTCTTCGATCGGTTCTGGCGGTCGCCGGCCGCCCGCAGCCTGCCCGGGTCCGGGCTGGGGCTGGCGATCGTGGCCCGGACGGTGGCACGGGCGGGCGGGGAGGTGGAGCTGCGTCCGGCGGACGGCGGCGGCACGCTGGCCGTGGTCCGGCTGCCCGGAGCCGCGGTGCCGCCCCCGGCCCAGCCGGCTCCGGAAGGGCCGGTGCTTGAAGGGCCGGTGCTGGAAGGGCCGGTGCTGGAAGGGCCGGCGCCCGGTCAGCCGGCGGCGGACTCCAGGCGGGGCGGCCCGGCAGGGGCGGACTCCGCAGGAACGGGGCCGACGGGTTCTGCGGGTGCGACGGACGGCGAGCCGCCTGCGCGCACGTAAGGAGAGCACCGCCGGGTTGGCGATGGCCGGCAGCAGGTGCTGCCACAGCTCGGTGACCCGCTCGGGCAGGTCGGGGCGCCGGGCCACCCGGACGGCCTTTCGCGGCGCGATCCGCACCCACTTCTGCCCGCACGCGGCCGGCTCCGTGCGGCAGGCGGGATCACTGGCGGATATGTTGGCGAGAACCTGACGCCACTTGGCAGAAACGTGTGAATTCCGCTCCTTTTGCTGGGTGCATTTCCGTGCCAAAGGTGCGCACTCATGCGAATGTGCGCCGGGTGGAATCGTCATGGACCTCGTGTGTGTCCACTCGTATCTCGGTTTCACCTGCTGGAGTCATTCCGCCCGGCGGTTCCGGTTCCGGGATGGCCGCGGCACGGTCGGGGCGTGCGCAGGGGGTGGAGATCAGGCCCGGTGACACCGTGTTCGTGACCGGTGACGCCGGCGGCACCGGCTCTCTGGCCGGGCAGTTCGCCGGTTGGGCGGCGCCCGGTCCGCTCACACGGCGTTGACTTCAACTCTGGTTGAAGTTCTAGCGTGACGCGCATCAGCCTCCGGTCCGCCCCGAGCCGGGCCCTGCGCATCAGGAGATGAGCGGATGACGAAGCACCACCCCACCCCGAAGGCCCGTTCGACGGGCGGCAGCCCTGCGGTCCTCGCCGTCTTGCTGCTCGCCTCCACCCTGACCGTCATGGCCGGCGCGATCATCGCGCCGGTGCTGGAGGTGATCCGGGGCGACCTGGGTCTCAGCGGCACCGCGGCCGGATTCATCATCACCACCCACGGCCTCACCATCGCGCTCGCCAGCCCGCTGGTGGGACGGCTCATCGACCGGGTCGGGGTCCGCACCCCGCTCGTGGCCGGCCTGGTGCTCTACGGGGTGGCGGGCGCCTCCGGCGCCTTCATCGACTCCTACGCCGGACTGCTGCTCAGCCGGATGGCCTTCGGGCTCGCCGCCGCCGCCGTGTTCGCCGGCACCACCGTGGCCATGCTGGCGCTCTACCGGGGCGCGCAGCGCGACCGGTTGATGGGCTGGCGCTCCACTGCGATGAGCATGGGCGGCATCGTCTGGCCGCTGCTCGGCGGCGTGGTCGGCGGCCTGTCCTGGCACGCGCCGTTCCTCATCTACGCGGTCGGCATCCCGTTGGGCCTCGCCGCCTGGTTGATCCTGCCCCGCACCGACGCCGCCGCCGCGTCTGAAGCACCGGCTGAGGCACCCGCCGAAGCCACTGCCGGCGACGCGGCGGACTCCGGCCGTGCCGAGCCTGCCGACCGCGCCGGCAGCGGCAGCATCCTCGGGCTGCTGCGCCGCAGCCCCGCGCTGCTCGGCCACTACGCCCTGCTGGTCATCTCCTCCGTGCTGCTGTACGCGCTCGCCATCTTCATGCCCATCCGGCTCGGCGAGGTCGGCGTCAATGAGCCCTTCCTGGTGGCGCTGGTCAGCATGGCCAGCACGATCGCCATGAGCCTCATCGGCCTCCTCTACGGCCGGGTGCGCTCCCACCTCGGTTACGCGGCCCTGCTGCGCACCTCGGCGGCGCTGTGGCTGGGCGCCTTCCTCATCCTGGGCTTCACCGACAGCGCGGTGGTGATGGCGGCGGCCATGGGGCTGTTCGGACTCGGCCTGGGCATCCTGATGCCCGCCGTCACCGTGCTCATCTCCGACAGCGCGCCCGCCGACCAGCAGGGCCGGGCGGTCGCCCTCTCCGGCACGGCCAGCTTCGCCGGCCAGTTCGCCTCACCACTGCTGCTGGGCCCGGTCGTCGACGCGACCTCCACCAAGACCGGGTATCTGGGAGCTGCGGGACTGGCCGCCGCCGTCCTGCTCGTGCTGCTGCTCGTCCGCGTCACCACGCCGGTCGAGGAGCACGAGGAGAACGGGCGCGGGGAGCACGAGGAGAACGGGCGCGGGGAGCATGAGGAGAACGGGCCGGGCGAGCAGGGCGGGCAGGACCCGGACGGCGCCCGGTCCCGTTCCGCAGCCGAGCGGTCCTGACGTCCCGTCCGGCACCGCCCCACCGGCCGCGACCGCGCCGTCCGCCGCTGTTCCTCCGGGTCTCAGTGGCCGGTCAGGTGGCGGGGGCCGGGGCCCTCCTCGGCGACGACGTCCTTGGGGTTGGCCAGGGCGCAGCGGTCCAGCGACAGGCAGCCGCAGCCTATGCAGCCGGTGAGGTTGTCCCGCAGCTCCTGGAGCTGGGTGATGCGGGTGTTGAGGTCGTTCTGCCAGCACTCCGAGACCCGCGCCCAGTCCTCACGGTTGGGGGTGCGGCTCTCCGGTAGGAGTTCCAGGACGGCGCGGATCTTCTCCAGCGAGATGCCGACCCGCTGCGACGCCCGGATGAACGCCACCCGGCGCAGCGTGTCGCGGCTGTAGCGGCGCTGGTTGCCGGTGGTGCGGCGGCTCTGGATCAGGCCGTTGCGTTCGTAGAAGCGGAGCGCCGAGGTGCTGACGCCGCTGCGTTCGGCGGTCTCGCCGACGGTGAGTTCACGAGTCTTCCAGGACACGGGAGTCATGTTCCCAGACCAACCGGACCTGAAGTTTTGTTTAAGTGACTCCGCGGCGCCCGGTGGGAAGTCCGTCCGTGGGGATTCACGGTGGGAAGTCCGCATTCGTGAACACGAAGGGTTCAGGCCATCCAGGGGCTGTGCCCGGCAGGGCTTCTCCCTCCAGGCACCCCCCGTGTACGGAAGGCTCGCCATCTCCGCTGTTCTCTGCGAGGACCTGGAGGCGCGGCGCCCACCGCTCCCTCGTCGACCTGGGCCCCGGCGAGATCGTGCCGCAGGACGACGGGCACGGCTTCCACGTCCTCGACCCCGAGGGCAACTCGGTCCACCTCGTGGACCACTGAACCGGCACTCCGAACCGGCCTCCCCGACCGGCGCCTTGCCGGCGTCCGAGCCCACGGCCGTACCTCCGGCGTGACCGCTTGACTTCAACCCAGGTTCAACTAGCAGCCTGGTCCCACCAGCCCGGGGAACCCCTCCCCACCCGTTGCGACAAGGAGTTCCGCCATGACTGACAGCCCGCTGCGTCTCGCCGTGATCATCGGAAGTGTCCGGGACGGCCGTTTCGGGCCGACCGTGGCCCACTGGTTCGCCCAGCAGGCCCGTGAGTACGGCCGGTTCGAGGTGGACGTGATCGACCTCGTGGACCTGCCGCTGCCGCTGGTGATGCCGAGCTGGGGAGGCGACACCGACCCGGCCGCGGCCCGCGTGGAGAAGGAACTGTCCCAACGCCTGGGCGCCGCCGACGCGTTCGCGGTCGTGACGCCGGAGTACAACCACAGTTTCCCCGCCGCGCTGAAGAACACCATCGACTGGTTCCGGGAGGAGTGGCAGGCCAAGCCGGTGGGTCTGGTCTCCTACGGCGGCCAGGGCGGCGGTATCCGCGCCGCCGAGCAACTGCGGCAGGTCTTCCCCGAGATGCACGCGGTGACGGTCCGGGACGCGCTCAGCTTCCACAGTGCGTGGGACGTCTTCGGCGAGGACGGGCAGCCGGTGGACGCCGAGGGTGCGGCGGGCGCCGCCAAGGGCATGCTCGGCCAGATCGACTGGTGGGGCACCGTGCTGCGGCAGGGCCGCGCGCTGCGCCCCTACGGCAGCTGATCCGCTCGTCGGCGGCACCACTCCACAGGCCCGTACCGGGTGGCTGACGCCTCCGCCGCCCGGTACGCGGAACGGCCCGGTAGCCCCGTTCACGGGGCTACCGGGCCGTTCTTCTGCGTTGCGGCCGTGCCGCCGCACGGCCGTGCCGCTGTCGCTGCGTGCGCCCGGGGTCAGCGCACGACGGTGATGCGGTCCGCCGCCGGGGCCTTGAAGGGCTCCTGCGCCGAGGAGTTGGCCTTCAGGTAGGACTCAAGGGTCTCCCGGTCGACCGCGCCCACGTAGGGGTTGGTGCCCTGGGCGAAGGTCGGGAAGCCGTCCCCGCCGCTCGCCAGGAACGAGTTCATGGCGACCCGGTAGGTGCGGTCGGCGACCAGCGGCTCACCGTTCAGGCGGACGGAGTCGGCGACGATCCGGTCCGCACCCGAACGGGTGAGGTCGAGGGTGTAGGTGAAGCCGTCGGAGACCTGGAGGATCTTCGGGGTGGCCTCGTTCGGCCCGCTGACCTGCTCGCGCAGGATCTGCAGCAGCTGCGCGCCGGTCAGGTCGGCGAAGTTGACCGTGTTGGAGAACGGCTGCACCGCGAAGCCCTCGGCGTAGGTGACCACGCCGTCGCCCTCGTTGCCGGAGGCCTTGTACACCAGGTCGGTGCGGATGCCGCCGGGGTTCATCAGCGCCAGCTCCACAGAGCCGTCCGTCGCCTTGCCGTAGGCCAGTTGGGCGTCGGCGATCAGGTCGCCGAGCGGCGACTCCGGCACGGTGCGGTCGGCTTTGATGTCCTCCGCGATCCAGCCGATCGGGCGGGACGCGACGGGTGCCGCCAGGTCCTGCCAGAAGCCCAGCAGCCGGGTGAGGTCCTTGGCCTTGGGGCGGTCGCGGTGCACGACGCGGTTGGCGCCCTCGACCGAGGTGCGCACGATGTCCTTGGTCTTGCGGTCGTACGCCATGGTCAGCTCGGTGAACAGCCGGCCGTTGGACGCCGCCGACGTCACCAGCCGGTCGTTGCCCTTCGGGTCGGGCACCGTGCACACGTACGCCTGGTGGGTGTGGCCGGTGACCAGCGCGTCCACGCCCGCGTCGGTACGCCGGGCGATGTCCACGATCGGGCCCGACAGGCCGCCGCCGGTGCTGCAGTCGTGGTTGTAGGCCTGCGAGGGCGGGTAGCCGCCCTCGTGGACCAGCGCCACGACGGCGTTCACGCCCTTCTTCTTCAGTTCCTTGGTGTACTTGTTCAGCGTCTCCGCCTCGTCGAGGAACGTCAGGCCCTCGATGCCGCCGGGGGAGACGATGTCCTTGGTGCCCTCCAGGGTCACGCCGACGAAGCCGACCTTGACGCCCTTGAGCTTCTTCACCGTGTACGGCGCGAGCAGCGGCTTCTTCGTCTTGGAGTCCACCACGTTGGCGGCCAGGATCGGGAAGTCGGCGCCCTTGAACTTGCGCTTGTCGGCGTAGCAGCCGTCCACCGGGTGGCAGCCGCCGCGCTGCTTGCGCAGCAGCTCCTTCGCGCCCTCGTCGAACTCGTGGTTGCCCACGCCGACCACGTCCATGCCGAGGGTGTTCAGCGCCTCGATGGTGGGCTCGTCGTGGAACAGGCCGGACAGCAGCGGGCTCGCGCCGACCATGTCGCCGGCCGCGACCGTCACCGAGCGCGACTCGCCCTTGCGGGCCTCGCGCAGTGCCGTCGCCAGGTACTCGACGCCGCCGGCGGTGATCTGCTCGGTGGTGCCGTCGTGGTGCTCGTGCGTCACCTGGCCACCGGAACCGGTGGGCGGTTCCAGGGCGCCGTGGAAGTCGTTGAGGGCCAGTACCTGGAGGTCCACGGTCCGGCTGCTCTTGCTCTGGCCGGGGGACTTCTCCGGGGCGGCCTGCGCGGTCGGTACGGCCGCGGCGGCGAGTGCGGCGAACGTCGCGAGGCCGGCCGCGGCGGCGGTCAGCGCGCGTCCGGAACGGCGGCGCGCGGCCGGCTTCGGGGAGTCGTGCATGTATGTCCCCTTTTATGAGGGTGAGTTGACAGGGGTCGGTCAGACGGCAGCCTAAGGTCAACGCGCGTAGCGTGTCAGGAGGGCTGCGGTAACCAACAGGTTTCGACTCGGGGCGGCACCGCTCTCCCGTCGCCTCCCGGGCCGTCCCACGCGGCGCGCGCCGCCCGCGCGGGACTGGCGTGCCCGCCCCACGCGTGGTGCGCACCGGCCGTCGTAGGCTCTGCGCATGACTGACGTGGCAGTGGTGGACCAGGTGTCGGACGAGGCCGCGGGCGAGGTGCTGGCGCTCGTGGCGCGGGCGGCCCGCGCGGACGGGCAGTCCCCGGTGTCCGAGCAGGGACGGCTGCACCTGCGCGGCGGGAAGCGGGTGGGTGTCACCCACTTCCTGGTCAGGTCCGGCGGCACCCTCGTCGGCTACGGCCAACTGGAGGACACCGACCCGGTCGAGGCGCCCGCCGCCGAACTGGTCGTCGACCCCGCGCAGCGCGGCCAGGGCCACGGCCGGGCGCTCGGCCAGGCGATGCTGGAGTCGTCCGGGCAGCGCCTGCGCGCCTGGGCACACGGCGGCCACGCCGCCGCCCGGCACCTGGCGCAGATGCTCGGCCTGACGCTGTTCCGCGAACTGCGCCAGATGCGCATGCCGCTGTCCGCCGACGCCCTGCCGGAGCCGGTGCTGCCGCCGGACGTCGCAGTGCGCACCTTCCGCCCCGGTGCGGACGACGAGGACTGGCTGGCCGCCAACGCGGCGGCCTTCGCCCACCACCCCGAGCAGGGCTCGCTGACCCTGGAGGACCTGCGGGCCCGCGTCGCCGAGCCGTGGTTCGACCCGGCCGGCTTCTTCCTCGCGTTCCGCGACGGCCGCCTGGTCGGCTTCCACTGGACGAAGGTGCACGCCGAGGAAGGCCTGGGCGAGGTCTACGTGGTCGGCGTGGTGCCCGGCGCGCAGGGCGGCGGGCTGGGCCGGGCGCTCACCCTCACCGGCCTGCGCCACCTGGCCGCCGACCGGCGCACGCCGACCGCCATGCTCTACGTGGACGCCGACAACGCCCCGGCCGTCTCCGTGTACGAGCGCCTCGGCTTCCGCACCCACGAGGTCGACCTGATGTACCGCACCGAGGGCTGATCCGAAGGCTGATCCGAGCCCGGCGTGCCGCGCCGGGCCCGCGCCGGGCGGCGGTCGCCCGGGTGGCGGGCGGCCATCCGGGGGAAGGGTGCGGCTCGCCTCCCGGACATGTCTGCGTAACCGCTCATTCAGACACGCTTGCGAGCATCGCGGAATGCAGCCCGCCGTGCCCGACCGCCCGTTCCACCTCGCCCCGGGGGCCGTGCCACCCGCCGACGGGCCCGGTGCGTCCGGTGCGCGGAACAATGGGTCCATGAGCCAGTCAGCCCGCCAGTCAGCCAAGCCGCAGCCGGCCCGCCGAGGGACCGCAGCCTCCGCCGTTTCCGCCGATCAGGCGCCCGCCGCACTCGGCTCGATCGACGCCTCCCGCCCGCAGGCCGCCACCGTCCCCGCCGTCGACCTCGACGCCGAGCTGGACGCGGACCCGGACGCCTACGGCGGCGGGGACGACGACCTGCCGCAGGGCCGCTTCCTGGACCGCGAACGCAGCTGGCTGGCGTTCAACGAGCGGGTCCTGGAACTCGCCGAGGACCCGTCCACCCCGCTGCTGGAACGCGCCAACTTCCTGGCCATCTTCGCCAGCAACCTCGACGAGTTCTTCATGGTCCGCGTCGCCGGCCTCAAGCGCCGGATAGCCACCGGCGTCGCCACCCGTTCGGCCTCCGGCCTCCAGCCGCGCGAGGTGCTCGACCTCATCAGGACCCGCTCCCGAGAGCTGATGGCCCGGCACGCCGCCTGCTACCAGCACGACGTCGCAACGGCGCTCGGCGAGGAGGGCATCCACCTCATCCGCTGGGCCGACCTCACCGAGAAGGAGCAGGCCCGCCTCTTCACCCTGTTCCGCCACCAGATCTACCCCGTGCTCACCCCGCTGGCCGTCGACCCGGCGCACCCCTTCCCGTACATCTCCGGACTGTCCCTCAACCTGGCCGTCGTGGTCCGCAACCCCGTCAGCGGCCACCACCACTTCGCCCGGGTCAAGGTGCCGCCGCTGCTCTCCCGCTTCCTGGAGGCGTCCCCGCAGCGCTACGTGCCGCTGGAGGACGTGATCGCCGCCCACCTGGAGGAGCTGTTCCCCGGCATGGAGGTGCTCGCCCACCACATGTTCCGGGTGACCCGCAACGAGGACCTCGAAGTCGAGGAGGACGACGCGGAGAACCTGCTCCAGGCACTGGAGAAGGAGCTGATGCGGCGACGCTTCGGCCCGCCGGTCCGCCTGGAGGTCGAGGAGACCATCGACCCCTACGTGCTGGACCTCCTGGTCCGCGAGCTGAAGGTGGTCGACGCCGAGGTCTACCCGCTGCCCGGACCGCTGGACCTCAGCGGCCTGGCCGGCATCGTCGGCGCCATGGACCGGCCCGAGCTGAAGTACCCCAAGTTCGTCGCCGGCACCCACCGCGACCTGGCCGAGGTGGAGTCCGCTTCCGCCCCCGACGTGTTCGCCGCGCTGCGCGAACGCGACGTGCTGCTGCACCACCCCTACGACTCGTTCTCCACCTCCGTGCAGGCGTTCCTGGAACAGGCCGCCGCCGACCCGGACGTGCTCGCCATCAAGCAGACGCTCTACCGCACCTCCGGCGACTCCCCGATAGTGGACGCCCTGATCGACGCGGCCGAGTCCGGCAAGCAGGTCCTCGTGCTCGTCGAGATCAAGGCCCGCTTCGACGAGCAGGCCAACATCAAGTGGGCCCGCAAGCTGGAGGAGTCCGGCTGCCACGTCGTCTACGGCCTCGTCGGCCTCAAGACGCACTGCAAGCTGTCCCTGGTCGTGCGCCAGGAAGGCGAGCACCTGCGGCGCTACGCCCACGTCGGCACCGGCAACTACCACCCCAAGACGGCCCGCCTCTACGAGGACTTCGGCCTGCTCACCGCCGACCCGCAGGTCGGCGCCGACCTGTCGGACCTGTTCAACCGGCTCTCCGGCTACTCCCGCCGGGAGACCTACCGCCGCCTGCTCGTCGCCCCCCGCTCGCTGCGCGACGGCCTGGTCTCCCGCATCACCAAGGAGATCACCCACCACCGCGCCGGCCGGCCCGCGTTCGTCCGCTTCAAGGTCAACTCCATCGTCGACGAGACCGTCATCGACGCCCTCTACCGTGCCTCGCAGGCCGGTGTGCCGGTCGACGTGTGGGTGCGCGGCATCTGCGCCCTGCGGCCAGGAGTGGCCGGGCTCAGCGAGAACATCCGGGTCCGCAGCGTGCTCGGGCGGTTCCTTGAGCACTCCCGGGTGTTCACCTTCGGCGGCGGCGGCGAACCGGAGGTGTGGTTCGGCAGCGCCGACCTCATGCACCGCAACCTCGACCGCCGCATCGAGGCACTCGTGCGGGTCGCCGACCCCGGCCACCGCGCGTCACTCGACAAGCTGCTGCAGACCGGCATGTCCGAGTCCACCGCGTCCTGGCACCTCGGCCCGGACGGCGAGTGGACCCGGCACGCCGTCGACGCCGAGGGCCAGCCGCTGCGCAACGTCCAGGAAATGCTCATCGACGCCCGGAGGCGCCGGCGTGGCCCCACGACATGATGCGACGGTCGACTCCACCGGGTCCCCGCCGGGCGCGCAGCGCCCCCGGGTCCCACCGGCCGCCGCCCCCGGCTCGCAGCGCCTGACCGCCGGGGCCGCCGGTGACGCCGGGGCGGCCGAATGGGCCGTTGCCGGGGCCGTCTCGGGGGCCTCCGCCGGGGAGGTGCTCGCCGGCTACCTGCACACGCAGGCCGCGGAGCTGCTACGGGCCCTGCGGCAGCACCACGAGACCGCGGGCAGCGCCGACACCGCCGCCGAGGCCGCCGAAGCCGTGCGGCAGCTGCGCCGCTCGGCCCGCAGGATCAGCGGCTCCCTGTACACCTTCCAGCCGCTGCTGGACGCCGAGTGGGCCGACCGGCTCGGCGCCGAACTGGACTGGCTCTCCGGCGTCCTGGCTCTGGAGCACGCCTGCGCCGCCCGGCTGGAACGCCTGCTCGGCGCGTTGCGCCGCCTCTCCGCACCCGCCCCGCAGCCCGGCGCCCGCACCGAGGAGCGACCCGGCATCGGGGCCGCCCGGGCTGGCGCGCTGCTGGAACGCCGCCTCAACCTCTCCCGCACCCGCGCCCACTCGGCCGCCCTGCAGGCGCTCGGCTCGGCCCGCTTCCACGCGGTCGCCGACGCGGTGGCCGTACTCGCCTCGGAAGCCCCGCTCGACCCGGCCGTCACCGACCGGCCCGCAGTGCCGGTGCTGGGTCCCGCCGCCGAGCAGGCCCGCCACCGCCTGGCCGAGGCCGTCGAGGCACTGCCCTGCGACCCCGGCGCGCTCGACCACACACTGACCTCGGGCGAGAGCCGCGACGACGCCGCCTGGCACCGGGTGCGCCGCCTCGCCCGCCTCGCCCGGTACGCGCAGGAGGTCCTGGGCGAGGACCCCTCGCGGCTGGCCGCCGCGGGCCACCATCTCGACCGGTACCGGGACGCCGCGGAGGCGGCAGCGGCGGCAGCCGCCGCCGGTCACACCCCGCGCATCGCGCCCGCCACCGCCTACGCTCTGGGCGTGCTGCACGCCGACCAGCGGCATGCCGTCGACCTGGCCCGCCGCGCCTTCTGCCGCAGCTGGCACCCCCGCAGAGAGGCCCGCCATGACTGACCCCGCTCCTGCACCCGCCGCCGACCCGTCCCCGACGCCCGCCGCCGGCCCGTCCCCGGCACTGGCCGCCGACCCGTCAGTCGCCCCCGCCTCCGACCGTGCCGCCCGGCGCGGGCACGGCGGCGTGGTGCGCGCGGCCGGGTGCGTGCTGTGGCGGCGTGCGCCGCAGGCGGAGGTCCGTGCCACGGAGGGCGGCACGGAGGGCGGCACGGTGGGGGTCGATGCGGTGGGGGTGGAGGTCGACGGGGGCGAGGCGGTGGAGATCGGCGCGGTGGAGATCGCGCTGGTGCACCGTCCGCGCTACGACGACTGGTCCCACCCCAAGGGCAAGCTGGAACGCGGTGAGTCCCCGGCGGACGCGGCGGTCCGCGAGGTGCTGGAGGAGACCGGCCTGCACTGCCGGCTCGGCGCCCCGCTGCCGGGCACGCGCTACCGGGTGGGCGGACGGCCCAAGGAGGTCAGTTACTGGGCGGCCGAAGCCGTCGGCGGGCGGTTCGAGCCCAACGACGAGGTGGACCGCCTGCTGTGGCTGCCGCCCGGGGCAGCCCGCGAACGCCTCTCCCACTCTCACGACCGCTCGCTCGTCGACGCCGCCCTGGACACGCTGCGTACCGTCTGAACTGGCCTTTTCGTTGCCTTGAGCGGCTGCTTGTCAACTTTCCTCCCCGGGGTGTATATAAGAAGCAGAGGGCGTCACCGACACCGTCATACGAAAGGAGATGACCGTGATGCTCATGCGCACCGACCCCTTCCGCGAGCTCGACCGGCTCACCCAGGAGTTCACCGGGACCCGGTCCCGTCCGCTCGGCCTGCCGATGGACGCCTACCGCTCCGGCGACGAGTTCGTCATCCACCTGGACCTCCCGGGCGTAGACCCGGACACCGTCGAGCTCGACGTCGAGCGCAACGTGCTGACCGTGCACGCCGAACGCGTCTGGCCCGGCCCGCAGGACGCCGAGCGCATCGTCGCCGAGCGCCCCACCGGCCGCTTCAGCCGGCAGCTCTTCCTCGGCGACACCCTGGACACCGACCGGATCAGCGCCTCCTGCGAAGCCGGCGTGCTGACCCTGCGCGTCCCGGTCGCCGAACAGGCCAAGCCGCGCCGCATCTCCATCGACAGCGACGGCTCCGGCGGCGCCAGGCAGATCGCCGGCTGACTGCCCGTTCGCCGGTCCGTTCGCCCGCCTGGCCGCGTCCGCCCCGCCTCTCGACCGGGCAGGGCGGACGCGGGCTGCCGTCCGGAAGCGGCCGGGCGCCGGTGCCGGAAGAGTCCGTGATTCGACCCGCCCGTTGCGGGCACACGGCAGGAGGCACCGCGCCGGCCGACCTCCGGGCGGACGGCCCCGGGCCATCACCACTTCAGGGCGTTCCGCGCCCGCCACCACGCAGTACCACCGCACCAGCCGGCGTCACGGGACGTCGGCCAGGCCACCCGCGGCCGACCGCCGGGGTGAGGAGAAGGGGACACCACGTCATGGTCTGGAGTGAACTCGTCGACGGAGTACGCCGGCACGGCCGCTACGGCAGCGCCGCCGAGGCCGAGCAGGTCACCCGCACCGTGCTCGGCGCCCTGGGCGCCGCGCTCACCGCGGAGCAGCGGACCGGGCTGGCCGCGGGCCTGCCGCCGGAGGCAGCCGTGATGCTGACCGCAGGCCCCGCCGCGGGCCGCCCGCTCAAGGCCGCCGAGTTCGTCGCCGAGATCGCCTCCCGCGTCGCGGGCGCCACGCCCGCCACCGCCCGCTGGGACGCCGGTTCGGTCCTCGGCGTGCTCCCCGCGGCGCTCGCCGACGACGCCGCCGACGACGAGCTGACCGACCTGCTCGCCGCGCTCCCCACCGGCTACGCACTGCTGTTCGGCCGCGCCGAACTCGTCCGCGCGGCCTGACCCTGCCTCGCGCGGGCTGACCCCGGCCGCTCGTTCTGAGCCCGCACGCCCGCACGCCCGCCCGCACGCACTCACCTGCACGGCAGCCGGTCCGGACACCCCTCGGTGTCCGGACCGACTGCCGTCCGGGGCGCCGCCCTTCGGGCCGTCAGCCGTTGGGGGCGAGGGCGTGCCAGCGCACGGTGACCTCACCCTGGCGCCACCGCCGGGGCCCGTCCGCCAGCGGCCACTCGCCGCCCAGGGACCGCACCGCGCGGATCCAGCGCTGCCGGGCGCTCAGCGCGGACCACGGGGCCGCCGCCGCCCACGCCCGGTCGAAGTCCCGCAGGAACCGGTGCACCGGCTCGCCCGGCACGTTGCGGTGGATCAGGGCCTTCGGCAGCCGCTCGGCCAGGTCGGAGGGCTGGTTGAGGGAGGCCAGCCGGGTGGCGAAGGTGACCGTGCGCGGGCCCTCCGGGCCCAGCGCCACCCACACGTGGCGGCGCCCGATCTCGTCGCAGGTGCCCTCCACCAGCAGCCCGTCCGGTGCCAGCCGCCCGCACAACCGCTGCCACACCGGGCCGACCTCACGTTCGCCGTACTGGCGCAGCACGTTCGCCGCGCGCACCAGCTGCGGAGCGCCCTCGACCGGCACCTCGAAGCCGCCGCGCCGGAACGTCAGCCCCGGCCGCTGCCACGCCAGGGCGGCGGCGACCCGCTCCGGGTCGATCTCGACGCCCACCACCCGCACGTCGGACCGCACCTGCCGCAGTCGCCCCAGCAGCTCCACGGCGGTCCAGGGCGCGGCGCCGTACCCCAGGTCCACCGCGACCGGAGCCTCGGGGCTGCGGCGCAGGGCGGCGCCGTGCGTGGCGACGATCCAGCGGTCCATCCGCCGCAGCCGGTTCGGATTGGTCGTGCCCCTGGTGACGGTGCCCTCGGGCACTCCGGGGCGGGCGCGCGCGGACATGCACCGCAGCGTACGCGCCACCGCGCCGGGTCAAGAATGGGTAAAGTGGGAAGAGCGAGCAACCATTCCGGCGTTGACGCGGACGGAGACAGCCGTCGGTCAGAGGGAGAAGCCGCGTGAGCTCGTACGTGACGCGGATCGGTCGCAGGCTCGGACTCCCTCCGAGGGCTCCGCGCAGAGTCGCGCTGCTCAGCGTGCACACCTCCCCGCTGCACCAGCCGGGGACGGGTGACGCGGGCGGCATGAACGTCTACATCGTCGAGCTGTCCAAGCAGCTCGCCGCGCTCGGCACCGAGGTGGAGATCTTCACCCGGGCCACCACCGGCGCCCTGGCCCCGCGCGTGGAGCTGGCGCCCGGCGTGCTCGTCCGGCACGTCGACGCCGGGCCCTACGAGGGCCTGAACAAGGAGGACCTGCCGGCGCAGCTCTGCGCCTTCACGCACGGCGTGATGCAGGCCTGGGCGGGCCACCGGCCCGGCTACTACGACCTGGTCCACTCCCACTACTGGCTCTCCGGGCACGTCGGCTGGCTCGCCGCGCAGCGCTGGGGCGTGCCGCTGGTGCACGCCATGCACACCATGGCCAAGGTGAAGAACGCCGCGCTCGCCGCCGGTGACACTCCCGACCCGCCGGCCCGGGTCATCGGCGAGACGCAGATCGTGCGGGCCGCCGACCGGCTGATAGCCAACACCGCCGAGGAGGCGGGCGAGCTGGTGCGGCACTACGACGCTGAGCCGCAGCGCACGGCCGTGGTGCACCCGGGCGTCAACCTCGACGTGTTCCGCCCCGCCGACGGCCGGGCCGCCGCCCGCGCCCGCCTCGGCCTGCCGCCGGACGCGTTCATCCCGCTGTTCGCGGGCCGCATACAGCCGCTCAAGGCCCCCGACCTGGTGCTGCACGCCGTGCGCCGGCTGCTGGACGACGACCCGTCGCTGCGCGAGCGCCTGCTGGTGCCGGTGGTGGGCGGGCCCAGCGGATCGGGGCTGGCCAAGCCCGAGGGGCTGCAGAAGCTCGCCGCCCGGCTCGGCATAGCCGACCTGGTCTGCTTCCGCCCGCCGATCGGCCAGGAGGCGCTCGCCGACTGGTACCGGGCCGCCAGCGTGCTGGTGATGCCCTCCTACAGCGAGTCCTTCGGGCTGGTCGCCATCGAGGCCCAGGCGTGCGGCACCCCGGTCGTCGCCGCCGCCGTCGGCGGACTGCCGGTGGCGGTACGCGACGGCGTCAGCGGCTTCCTCGTCGACGGCCACGAACCCGCCCGCTACGCCGCCGCCCTGCGGCGCTTCGCCGACCACGACGGGCTCATCGCCCGCATGGGTGAGGCCGCCGCCCGGCACGCCCGCGGCTTCGGCTGGGCCGCCGCCGCCCACCGCACCGTCGACGTGTACGGCGAAGCGCTCGCCTCCCGGCCCGGTCGCCTACGATCACTGCATGGCTGATGTGAGCGACGCGACCGCGGTGATCGAGCGCACTCTCACCGAAGCGGAACTGGAGTGGGAGTCCCCTGAGAAGGGCACCTACGTGGTGACTCTGCCCGGGACGAAGAAGCTGTCCACCACCTGCTCGCTGGTGGTCGGCAAGCACTCCCTGTCGGTCAACGCCTTCGTCGTGCGCTGCCCCGACGAGAACCACGAGACCGTGCACCGCTGGCTCCTGGAGCGCAACACCCGCCTCTACGGCGTCAGCTACGCCATCGACCGGCTGGGTGACGTCTACCTCGTCGGCCGCTTCCCGCTGGCCGCCGTCACCCCGGACGAGCTGGACCGCATCCTGGGCACCGTGCTGGAGAACGCCGACGGCTCGTTCAACACCCTGCTGGAGATGGGCTTCGCCGAGGCCATCCGCAAGGAGTACGCCTGGCGCACCTCCCGCGGCGAGTCCACCCGCAACCTCGACGCCTTCAGCCACCTCACCCGCGACTGACCCGCCCCGCCCGGGGCCCTCTCCCCGCGACCGACCTCCGCGCGACCGACCTCCGCGCGACCGCCCTCCGCGCCGCTGACCGACCCGCGGCCTTCTCGCCGCGGGAGGTCAGCCGCTCCGGGGGCGCGTCAGCGCCGCCCCCTCACCGCTGGGCGGCCGACTTGCGGACGACGGCGACCGGGCAGTGGGCGTGGTGCAGCACGGCCTGGCTGACCGAGCCGAGCAGCAGCCCGGCGAAGCCGCCCCGCCCGCGTGCGCCGACCACCAGCAGCTGCGCGTCCTCGCTCGCCTCGATCAGCGTCTGCCGGGGGCGGCCCTCCACCAGGCGGCGCCGCACCGCCACGTCCGGGTACTCGTGCTTCAGCCCCGACAGCGCCTCGGCGAGGACCCGCTCCTCCTCGTCCTTGAGCATCGCCTCGTCGTAGACCAGCGGCACCGGGTCGCCGGGACCGCTGGACACCGGGCCAGTCCAGTTGTTCCAGGTGTGCACCGCGACCAGGTCCGCGCCGCGCAGCGACGCCTCCGCGAAGGCGAAGCGGACCGCCGCCGCCCCCGCCGCCGAACCGTCCACGGCCAGCACCACGTCACCCGACGGCTGCGCCTTGCCGCGCACCACCAGCACCGGGCAGTGTGCGTGCGCTGACAGGTGCACGGCTGCCGACCCCAGCAGCAGTCCGCTGAACGAGCCCAGTCCGCGGCTGCCCACGACGACCAGCGCCGCGTTCCGCGACTCCGCCTCCAGCACCGTCAGCGGCTCGCCGGGCACCACCACGCCGCTGACCTCGACCTGCGGCACCACCTCGCGGGCGTGCCGGGCGGCCTCGGCGACGATCTTCTCGGCCTCGTGGCGAAGGCCGCCGTCCGCCGGCCCCAGTTCCGAGGGGCCCAGGGGAACCCGCATCAGCGGCCAGATGAAGGCGTGCACGATCCGCAGCGCGCAACCGCGCAGCTCCGCCTCCCGGGCCGCGGTGCCGACCGCCTCCAGGGCCGAGGGCGAGCCGTCGACGCCGACCAGGATGTGCGCGTTCATGGGGGGTCTCCGATTTCGGGACGAGCGGTGGACCGTCCGTGCGACGACGTCCGGCAGGGCCGGCGGGATGCCGGCAGGACCCCATTGTGTTCGGCCGGACGTCCCCACGAGTAGGGCCGGGTGGACTCCCGACGGGGACCACCCGGCCCTCCTGCCGGGCGGCCGGTCCGGCCGACACTCGAAGTGGCACATCGCCGCAGCGGACCCGGTCCGCCGTCCCCCTGGAGGAATCATGAGCAGGCCGATGAACGGGCCGATCGTCGTCGGGCTGGACGGCTCCCCGGAAAGCCGCGCCGCCGCTGACTGGGCGGCCGGAGAGGCGAGCCGCAGAGAGGTCCCGCTGCTCCTGCTGCACTCCTGGACGGCCCAGTCCCTGGACCTGCCGATCGCCCAGGACGGCCCGAACAAGCAGCGCTGGGCCCAGCAGCTGCTGCACGAGACCGAAGCCGACCTGCGCAGCCGCCACCCGAAACTGGACGTCAGCGGCGAACTTGTCGCCGAGCAGCCCGTGCAGGCCCTGACCGACCAGGGCGACAGCGCGTCGCTGCTCGTCCTCGGCTCGCGCGGCTACGGGGCCGTGGCCGGCTTCCTCATGGGGTCGGTCAGCCTTCCCGTCCTGGCCCGCGCCACCTGCCCCACCGTGACGGTCCGTCTCGACAAGCACCTCGACAAGCACCGCGACAAGGCCGTCGAAGCCACCCCACCGGCCGCCGGGGCAGGCCCGCGGGACAGCGGCACGGAGATCGTCGTCGGCGTCCACGGCACCGGCCGCCGCGACGACGCGTCGCTCGCCTACGCCTTCTCCACCGCCGACGCCCAAGGCCTGACGGTCCGCGCGGTACACGCCTGGAACCCGCCGCCGCTGCTGGCCTACAGCCAGGCCATGGTCCCGCTCGCGAACGACACCGAGACCTTCGAGAGCGAGCACCGGGCCCTGCTGGCCGAGTCCCTGGCTCCCTGGCGCCAGCAGTACCCGGACGTCCCCGTCGTCGAGCACCTCGACGCCGGCCCGGCCGCCCCCGTGCTGCTGGCCGCCACCGCCCAGGCCCGCCTGCTCGTGGTCGGCCGCCGCCTGCACCGCCACCCCCTGGCCCCCAAACTCGGCCCCGTCACCCACGCCGCCCTCCACCACGCCCCCTGCCCCGTCGCCGTCATCCCGCACGACTGACGGGGGGAGCGGGACCACCGCCGCTACCCGAGCCCGCCCCTGCGAACCGCCCTGCCGGTGTTCGCAGGGGCACTTCGCTGTCCGCACGCAACCGTGGACAGCAGGACGCGTGTCCTGTGAGCTGAAGGGAATGCGGCCCTCCGGGCATATGCCCATAGGGCGTCGCAAAGAATTGTACACGCAAACGCCCCCATATCCTGAAAGTCATTACTTTGCGTATGGCGTTCATCACGTCCAGTCCACGTTGAGTGCGTCTTTTGCGGTAATTAGGAGGTGTAGACCTTCCGTAAAACGGCGACTACTTTCTGATCCCACGACCTTTATCTGATCTTCACAACGTGGGCGGGGTGCGGGGGATGGGAAGTCGCATGCGCGGCTTTGGCAGACCGATGGTGTTTGCGCTGAGTGCTGTTCTGGGGCTGAGCGTGCTCACGCCCGACGCTGCGTCGGCAGCGGCATCCCCGCCCCTTCAGGAGGCGGGCGACGGCAGCGGTACCGCGCCCCCGCGATCGCCGGAGCAGGACGCGCTCGACCGGGCGAAGAAGTCCGGCGAACCCGTCGAGGTGGAAGCGCTGCGCAGCGAGAGCAGCGAGGTCTTCGCCACCCCCGAGGGAGCGCTCGAAGCTCGTGAACACCTCCGACCGGTGTGGGCGCGCGTCAAGGGAGAGTGGAAGCCGGTCGACACGGACCTGGTGAAGCTGCCGGGCGGCGGCGTCGGACCCAAGGTGGCCACGCTCGACATCAGATTCTCAGGAGGCGGGGCCGACCCGCTGGTCCGAATGGACCGGGCCGGCCGCGAACTGGCCCTCTCCTGGCCCCACCGGCTCCCCGCTCCCGTACTACAGGGCGAGATAGCCACCTACCCGGAGGTCCTGCCCGGCGTCGACCTGCGGATGGGAGCCCACGCGGACGGGTTCACCCAACTCCTGGTCGTCAAGTCGGCCGAGGCGGCCAAGAGCGAAGAGCTCACGGAGCTCCGGCTGAAGCTCGGCGCTCAGGGCATGGACGTCCGGACCACCGAGACCGGCGGTCTGGAAGCGATCGACAAGGGCGCCAAGACACCCGTTTTCGAAGCCGCAACGCCGCTCATGTGGGACTCCAGCGGTGGGACAGGCGACACCGGCCAGCCGCAGGCGAAGTCCTCCAAGGTGCTCGCGCCGGCCGCATCGGGTCCGGAACAGGGCACTCCTGCCGGGGAGTCGGGCAAGCAGGCCCCGGTGGCCGTCGACCTGCCCGCGGGCAGGAACGAACTCGTCCTCACCCCCGACGCCGGTCTGCTGCGCGGCGCGGACACCCAGTACCCCGTCTACATCGACCCCCAGTGGTACTCGCCGCGCGCGGCGGCCTGGACCATGGCGTCCAAGTACTGGGCCAACTCACCGCAGTGGAAGTTCAACGGCGACCCCGACGGCGGTCTTGGGTACTGCGGATGGGCCTACTGCCAACCGCAGGACACCAAGCGGCTCTTCTACCGCATCCCCACCTCCAGGTTCTCCGGCAAGTCGGTGCTGTCCGCGGAGTTCGTCGTGCGGAACGTCCACTCGGCTTCCTGTGACGCCCGATCGGTCCAGCTCTGGCGCACCGGGGCCATCTCCGACAAGACCACGTGGAACTCGCAGAACGCCTCCGGTTTCTGGATCAAGCAACTGGCGTCGCGTTCCTTCGCCCACGGTCACAACGGCTGCGCCGCGAAGGACGCCGAGTTCAACGTGAAGGCGGCGGTCCAGGAAGCGGCCAACAAGAAGTGGTCCACGATGACGTTCGGGCTCAGGGCCTCGAGCGAGACGGACCGCTACGGGTGGAAGCGCTTCTCCGACAGGGCGTTCCTGCGGGTGCAGTACAACCGCCCGCCGCCCCAGGTGAAGATGTCGCAGCTTGCCATGGAGTACGGCGGCACCTGCAGGAAGCCGGCCAGCGCGGCGCGCGTGCGCACGCTCGGCAAGATCTACGCGAACAACGTGACCGACCCGGACGGCGACAGCGTCTCCGTCCAGTTCCAGGCCAAGTGGGCCTCGACGAGCGGCGGAACCCCCACCGTGCAATGGCAGCCGGCTCGCACCGCAGCCAAGAAGTCCGGCTCCAGTTTCGCGATCAAGCTCCCGACCAACATCCCCGCCAACCGGACCGTGCACTGGTACGTCCGCTCCTACGACGGTGCCCAGTACTCGCCGTGGTCCCATGCAGGTGATCCCACCGGCTGCTACTTCGTCTACGACACCAGCGTGCCCAAGGCACCCTCGATCGTCTCCGCGGAATACCCCGAGTCCGATCCCGAGAACCCCGACGACCCGTGGCTGGACGGGGTCGGCCAGTACGGCGACTTCACCTTCAAGGCGTCCGCCGGCGACGTGAATCGTTACTGGTACGGCGTCAACAGCGACCCGGTGCAGTCGAACCAGATCAGCACCTCCGCCGGGGCGGCGCGAACCGTCAAGGTACTACCGAGCAAACCCGGAGTCAGCTTCGTCACGGCCATGGCGCTCGACACCGCGGGGAACCGGTCAGAGGCCCGCACCTACCAGTTCCGGGTCAAGGCCGGGCAGCCGGAACGGGCGACCTGGCAACTGAACGAGGACAGCGGCGCCACCCAGGCGAGCGGCAGCGCCCCCTCGCGCGAGACGACGCTGAAAGGCGGAGCCGAGATCACGGGCGGCGGCGCCAAGGGCAACGGGCTGAGCCTGGATGGCGTGGACGGACACGCTGCAAGTGACGTGCCGATCGTGGACACCAACCGTGGTTTCTCGGTGGCCGCATGGGTCAAACTCGACCGCAAGCCCACCGGCGCGGCCGCCACGGTCGCCTCGCAGCCGGGCAACCACAACGTCGGCTTCGAGTTGTACTACTCGTCCGCCTTCGACAGGTGGATCTTCAACCAGTACGAGACCGACCAACCCGGCTCCAAGATCGTCAGAGCCATGGCGGACCAGCCAGGCGGCGTGAGCACAGGCACCTGGACGCACCTCGCGGGCACCTTCGACGGCGTGGGCAAGCAACTCAAGCTGTACGTCAATGGCAGCCTGGCGGGCCAGACCGCCCTGCCCAACGCCTGGAACGCCCGCCGAGGACTCCACATCGGCGCGGGAGCGTCGAACGGCGTGCCGAACAACTTCTTCCCCGGCATGATCGACGAGCTTCAGATGTTCGACAAGCCGATCAGCACCGGGGAGATCGCGACCCTGCGTGGCCATGGTCGGGTAGGTGACCCGGGGCGTCCCGCCGTCGCCCTCTTCGACATGGAGGCCCAGACCGACTCGGGCAGTATCAGCGGCCCCGGAGACGTTCTGCCCGCCGTCTACCAGGGCGGTGTCACCACCGGCGTCCCCGGCATCCAGGGCAACGCCGCTGAGTTCAACGGGACCACGGGGCACGCCAAGATCGGCCAGTCCAGTGGCCCGCACGTCAACACCTCGCGCAGCTTCACGATCGCTGCCTGGGCGAAACTGTCCAGGAAGCCGACCGGCGCCGCGATCATCACCGCCCAGACAGGCAGGCACCGGCCAGGCTTCGAGCTGTACTACTCCAGCGCGTACGACCGGTGGGCGTTCAACCAGTACAGCGCCGACTCGCCGGACGCGAGCGTCATTAGGGCCATGCAACCTGCCGGCACCACCGCTCAGGTGGGCGACTGGGTGCACCTCGTGGGCGTCCACGACACCGTCGCGGAAACGCTGACCCTCTACGTCAACGGCCGTGCCGTCGGAAGCACCCAGTTGGGGTCGGCCTTCTACGCGGACCAGTCGATGTTCATCGGCGCCGGCGCCTACGGCGGCTCCCCGACCAACCACTTCCCGGGCACCATCGACGACGTCCGCCTCTTCGACCGCCCGGTGTCGGCGGCCGAGGCCCAGCAGGTATTCAAGCAGCGGGCCATGGTGAAGGGCCGCTGGATGTTCGACAAGACCGAAGATGCGGACCCTCTCAAGACCCCGGACGACTCCGAAGTGCGCAACCCGATGACCCTCCACGGTCAGGCCGAGATAGGTTTTGACAGCATGCTCGGCAGTGGGGCTCTTCAGCTCAACGGAGTCAACGCACATGCCGCGACCACCAAGGTCCCCGTTGACACGTCGGGTAGCTTCACCGCGACAGCATGGGTGAAGGCAGCTGCGCAGCCGTCGGACCCTGTTGCGCTCTTCAGCACAGAAGGGGTGCAGCGGGACGGTTTCGGTGTCCGGTACGTGCCACATCCCACCGACCCCGTCGGATACCCGGGGCACTGGCAGCTGTCTCTCACTGATGCGGACGAGCCGGGAGCCTCCGTCGTCCAGACGGACAACGGCAACGTCGACTATGTCACTCAATGGACGCACATCGCTTTTGTCTATGACGGCTTCCAGAAGGAGGCCAGACTCTATGTGGACGGCGATCTGGCAGAGATCGGCTGCCCGGATGAGGACAGCGACGGTAATGCTGACGGCGGGTGTACCGAGCTTGTGCCGTGGGCTGAGAACGCCCTGTCGTTCAAAGCGACGAGGTCCTTCCAGGTTGGGCGTTTCGTCAAGTCGTCGGCGCAGGCCAAGCCTTTCCCCGGTGTGATCGACGACGTGTGGCTGTTCCAGGGCGCGCTCACGGACACGCAGGTCGAGAACCTCGCCGACATGTGGTTCGACGTGCCGACCAAGGTCCCAGGAGATTGACCATCGCTCAGGGAGGTTCCGGAAACCGGCGCCTCCCTGGGAGCCTCCTCGCCCTGTCTTTCCCTTTTCTGCGACGCAGCAGCCGTGCTGGGCGTTGCCGACCTCGAAGGATCGGTTTTCTGATGAACGGCTCGGCCAGACCAGTCAGGTTCTTGGCTTTCCGACGACAACTTGCCTTGGCCACCTCTGCGGTGATGCTGGGAACACTGCTGCAGGCGGTGAACGCGCCGACGGCGACGGCGGTGGACACGCCTCCGGACGTGGCGGCCCTTATGGAGAAGCCCGTCCGAGGAGGCGCCACCGGGAAGCCCAGGCCGAGGCAGCAGACGCCTGGCCCGCGCACACCGGCAGCGGAGCCGCAGGCGGCCTGGCCCAAGCCAGGCTCATCCGTCGTCACGTTGCCGGCCTTGTCAGCAGGGCGCACCCCCGACCTCCACGAAGCCGCCGGGCTTCCTGTGAAGCTGAGTGCGCCGTCGGATGCAGCTGGAGGCCATCCCGGCGCCCGGGCGAAGGCGACGAAGGAAGCGGTGCAAGGGCCGGTTCGGGCGCGCGTCCTGGATCGGGAGGCGACTGAGCGGGCTGATGTCGAAGGGGTGCTGCTGAGCCTGGAGGCAGCACGCTCCGAGGCGAAGAGCGCGGCAGGACCCATCTCGGGCGTCACAAGCGTGCACCTGGACTATTCCAGCTTCGGCCAGGCATACGGTGGCGGATGGGCTTCCCGACTCACCCTCGTGGAACTGCCCGCCTGTGCGCTCACCACCCCGACTCGTGACGAGTGCCGCACTAGCAAGCCAGTACCGACGGAGAACGACACGGAGCAGCAGACGCTCTCTGCGGATGCGGTGACGTTGCGTGCCTCCGGCCCCACCGTGCTGGCCGCGGTCGCTGACGATGAAGGAGAGAGCGGCGACTACAAGGCCACGCCCCTTTCCCCTTCCGCTACTTGGGGCACCGACCTCAGCACCGGCGACCTCAACTGGGCCTACGAGATGCCGGTGCCGGAGGTACCCGGCGGGTTTGCGCCGAACGTCGGCCTCTCGTACTCGTCCGGTCAGGTCGACGGCCGCACCGGCGGCACCAACAACCAGTCCTCCTGGATCGGCGACGGCTTCGACCTCTGGCCCGGCTACATCGAGCGCCGCTACCAGCCCTGCGCCGAAGACGGGGTCAAGAACGGGGACGGCAACAAGCCCGGCGACCTTTGCTGGGACCATGACAACGCCTTCATCACCTTCAACGGCAAGGGGGGTGAGCTGGTACCCGTCGCAGACGACGAATGGAAGCTGAAGAAGGACGACGGAACGCGGATCAAGCGCCTCGCCTCGACCGCCCGTGCCAACGGCGACAACGACGGCGAGTACTGGCGCCTGACCGATCCCGAGGGAACCCGCTACTACTTCGGCTACAACCGTCTTCCCGGTTGGTCCTCCGGCAGCGAGACCACGGATTCCACTTGGACGACTCCCGTGTTCGGGAACAACGCTGGGGAACCCTGCCACGCAGCCGCCTTCAAGGACTCCTGGTGCCAGCAGGCCTGGCGGTGGAACCTGGACTACGCAGTCGATCTCCACGGAAACGCCGTCGCCTACTACTACAACCAGGAGAAGAACTCCTACGGCCGCAACCTCACGGCGAAGGACAACACGTCCTACGTCCGCGGCGGCCACCTGGACCGGATCGAGTACGGCCTGAAGTCGAACGCCGTGTACAGCGGCAAGGCGCTGGCCAAGGTCGAGTTCACCAACGCCGAACGCTGCCTGCCGAACAGCAAGACCACCTGCGCGTCCATCGAATCCGACGCCTTCTACTGGTACGACACACCATGGGACCTGAACTGCAAGGCGAGTGAGGACTGCGACCGAGGGCGCCTGTCTCCCACCTTCTGGACGCGCAAGCGCCTTACCGGTGTGACCACCCACCTTCTCAACGGCACCGACTACTCCAAGGTCGACTCCTGGAAGCTGGGGCACCGCTGGGGGCAGGCCGACGTGGACTACCAGCTGCTCCTGGACTCCGTGCAGCAGACCGGTCACACCGCGACGCCCGAAATCACCCTGCCCAGGACGACCTTCGCCTACAAGCAGATGGCGAACAGGTTGGACCGCACGGGCGACGGCTACGCCCCCTTCATCAAGGCACGGCTCTCCGGGGTGGACGACGAGTCGGGCGGACAGGTCACCGTCGACTACTCCGCCCCGGCTTGCAACTGGAATTCCCTTCCCACACCGCAGACCAACACCACTCGCTGCTTTCCGCAGTACATAGGTGGTTCCAGCTCGGACGACCCGGAACGCCACTGGTTCAACAAGTACGTCGCCACCTCCGTCACCACCACGGACCGCACCGGTGGTGCCGCAGACTCCGTCGTGGCGTACGACTACAAGGGCGGGGCCGCCTGGCATTTTGATGACGACGGCCTGACGAAGGAGAAGTTCAAGACCTGGTCGCAATGGCGCGGGTACGGCCACGTCACGGTTCGGACCGGAGGCGCCGGAGGCGGAAGTGCGCTCAAGTCGCAGAGCGACAGCTACTTCCTGCGCGGCATGCACGGCGACAAGAAGGCACCGAGTGGGGGCACAAAGGAGGTGAGTGTTGCCCTCGGCGAGGGCGAGGGTGAGCCGATCACCGATCACGATGCCGCAAGCGGGTTCGAGTACAAGACGGTCACCTTCGACAAGCCGGCGGGCAAGGTGCTGGCGAAGACCGTGAACCGGCCCTGGCGTCACGAGACAGCGAAGAAGGTGCGCAGTTGGGGAACCATCGCTGCCCACTTCACCGGCACCTCTCACACGAAGAGCTGGACGTCGCTCGATGACGGGGCCGGCGCGAACTGGCGTGTCACCTCGGCGTCCAACACGCACGACACCGTCGCCGGTCGCCTGACGCAGGTGGACGACTTCGGAGACAACTCCGTCGCCTCCGACAACACCTGCATGCGGACGACCTACGCGACCAACACGTCCGCCAATCTCCTCGGTTTGGAGTCACGGGTCGAGACGGTCGCTGTCGGGTGCGGCACCAACCCGGACCGCAGCAAGGACGTCATCGAGGACATCCGTACGGCCTACGACGGTGGCGCATACGGGGCAGCCCCGACCAAGGGCGATGAGACGGCTGTCGCAGTGCTGAAGGAGCACGACGGTGGGAAGGCCACCTACCTCGAGTCCGGAACCACCTACGACACGTACGGGCGACCGCTGACGACGACGGACATCACCGCACAGGTGACCGTCACCGGCACCGGAGCCCCCGTACGTACGGTACGAAACGACGGCCGCACGGCGACAACGGTCTACAGCCCGGCGAGCGGTCTGCCGACTCGCATCACCGAGACCACCCCGCCGGCGAAGGCGGGGGTGGCCTCGAGCGCCCAGACGACGACCACTGACCTGAACCTGCTGCGGTCGCAGCCGAAGACGATCACCGACCCGAACAACAAGGTCACCACCTTCCAGCACGATGCTCTCGGCCGTTCGAGCAAGATCTGGCGTCCCGACCGGAGGACGACCACGACCCCGAGCCTTCAGTTCACGTACTTCGTGACTGAGGGCAAGCCCGTCGCCGTCAGAACCCAGACCCCGACCAACGGCGGCAACGGGCAGATCGCTTCTTACAGCATCTATGACGGCTTGCTTCGCGAGCGCCAGACCCAGACCCCGGGCCCTGATGGCGGTCGACTCCTCACGGACGTCTTCTACGACGAGCGCGGACTCACTGAGCGCACGAACGCTGCCTACTTCACCGGAGGAGCACCCAGCTCGGACCTGTTCAGACCCGACAATGCTCTGTCCGTCGACACTCAGACCCGCCACTACTACGACGGTCTGGGCCGCGAGACGGAGAACCGCCTGGTGGCCGGCAACGGCGACGGCGGTGAGCCGCAGGTGAAGGCCGTCACTCGCACCCTCTACGGAGGTGACCGCACCACGGTCCTTCCGCCTGAGGGCGGCACGGCCACCACAACGCTCGTAGACGCGCGCGGCCTGAGCACTGAGCTGCGTCAGCACCACCACCGGGCAGCCAATGCGCCCTTCGACAGCACCAAGTACCAGCACACTCCCAAGGGGCAGTTGGCCAAGGTCACCGATCCGGCTGGCAACGTCTGGACCTACACCTACGACCAGCTGGGGCGGCAGGTGCGGACGAGTGACCCCGACAAGGGAGTCAGCCGCACCACCTACGACGACCGGGGGCAGGCCGTCTCGGCCACGGACTCCCGCGACGTCACCCTCTTCAGCGTCTACGACGATCTCGGGCGAAAGACGGAGCTGCGGGAAGGCAGTGCGACGGGCACCCTGCGTGCCAAATGGACCTTCGACACGATCGGCGGGGCGAAGGGCCACCTCACCGAGTCCGCCCGCTACGTCGGAGGCCAGGCCTACATCAACAGGGTCACGGCCTACGACAGCCTGTACCGGCCCTATCGGCAGGCCGTGGTGATTCCCGCATCCGAAGGCGCACTTGCCGGCACCTACCAGACCGGTACGGCCTTCTGGGATTCCGGAGTGACCCGGTCGGTGTCCTACTCCGCCGCAGGGTCCCTCCCGGGTAGTGCGTACACGTACACGTACGAGGACGAGACTCTGCGGCCGACGGCGGTCACGGGTGAAGGGTTTGGTTCGTCCACGGTCTACTCGAGGATCGGCCAGCCTCTCCAGCACGCCCTCGGCCGGGCGAACAGCCCCAAGAACGTGTTCGCCACGTATACGTATGAGGCAGGCACAAAGCGCCTCGCCACCTCACGCGTCGATCGCCTGAACATTGCGGGCGTCGACCGGCACAGCACCTACCGGTACGACGCGGCAGGAAACGTCACCGCTATCGCTGACGTGTCCCGATCTGGTACGGACACCCAGTGCTATGCCTACGACCACCTCCGCAGACTGACCGAAGCGTGGGCACAGGGCACGTCGACCTGCGCGCCGACACCCACTTCCGACAAGGTCGGCGGAGTGGCGCCCTACTGGCACAGCTACACCTACGACAAGGCGGGCAACCGCCTCACGGAGACGCAGCACGACCCGGGCGGTAGCGCTAGCAAGGACATCAAGCGCGCCTACGCGTACCCCGCCCCGGGGCAGCCGCAGGCGCACACGTTGACGTCGGTCACCCAGACCGCCCCTTCGAGTACCTCACAGGACAGCTTCACCTACGACGCCGCGGGCAACACCGCGACTCGACTCGTCGGCGGCGACACCCAGAGGTTCACCTGGGACGCCGAAGGTCGTCTGGTGCGGGTGGCCGAGGCCGTGGAAGGAAGCGCGGACAAGGTCAGCGAGTACCTGTACGACGCGGACGGGAACCGCCTGATCGCGCGCACGTCCACTGAGACCACTCTCTACCTCGGCCACACCGATGTTGTCCTGCCCAAGGGCGCGAGCAAGGCGAAGGCCACCCGCTACATACCGCTGGGCGGCGGACACCAAGCGGTCCAGGCGGACGACAACTCCGTCACCTTCACCATGGCGGACCACCACGGCACCGGCCAGTTGGCGATCGAAGCCGGGAACCTGAGCATGACGCAGCGCCGAAGCCTTCCCTTCGGGGGCCCCCGCGGCGAACAACCGACGAGTTGGCCTGGGACCAAGGGCTTCGTCGGTGGAGTGGACGACACGGCGGACACGGGATTCGTCCACCTGGGTGCCCGTCAGTATGACTCCGGCATCGGTCGTTTCCTGTCCGTAGACCCGGTCATGGATCTGTCCGACCCGCAGCAGATCCATGGGTACACGTATTCCAACAACAATCCCGTCACCTGGTCCGACCCGACTGGGCTGGCTTTCGAGGAATGCGTAAACGGCATGTACGTCTGCAAGGGCGGCACTAAGCCGATCAAAAAGGGGAAGAACTACGACAAGATCGCGCACAAGGAGTCGACGCCTTCCAAGGGGGCAGTAAAGGGTACTGCTCAGGCATCCGCTGTTGTGGGCGTGAGGGGCTACGGTGTTCTCTCCCGGCCGGCCCCTGCTAGGCCTCGTTGCACCTATACCGGCAACGCCTGCAACTCGATGATTGACAGCGTGCAGCCGAAGACCGTCAAAGAGACGCTCTACATTGTCCGCGACTTGGCTGTGGAATGGGCTACCCCGGATTACGAATCATGGGAAACGTGTTTCGGTAAGGGGGACGTTGAAAGCTGCGTCTACGTAGGCTTGGATGTCGCAAAGCCTGTCAAGGGTGCGGGAATGTTTGGGAAGAAGCTGGCAAAACAGTACCGCAAGCAATGCAACAGTTTCCTCCCTGGTACTCAAGTCTTGATGGCGGACGGTTCTTCCAAGGCAATAGAGGACGTTAAGGTCGGCGACGAGGTATTGGCCGCTGATCCTGAGACCGGCGAGCTGCAGGCTCAGCTTGTTACCGCGGAACTCTTCCATGCAGGCGACAAGCAGCTCGTAAGCCTGACGATCGACATCGACGGACAGCACGGCGACCTCACTGCCGAGGTCGTTGCGACCGACGGCCACCCGTTCTGGGTCCCTGGCCTCGACGAGTGGATCGATGCCGCAGACCTGCGAGCTGGCCAGAACCTACTGGCCAGGGACGGTTCGGTGCTGCAGGTAGTAGGCGTGCGCCACTGGATGCAAGACGCGGCAGTGTTCAACCTGACCGTTGCCAACATGCACACGTACTATGTGCTGGCGGGGCAGACTCCGGTCCTCGTTCACAATAGTAATTGCGACCTTCCCGAGGGGTATACCTCATCTCCGGCGCTTAAGGGAGACCCGTACCATCCGGATTCGGTTGCTGGTCGGAGTGCGCAGAATAGGGAACTCTACGCTGGAAGCGTCGGCGACAGGGCTGGTGGGCTTGGGTACAGGACCAGAATTCCCGCACAGAAGGCCCCTTTCGACTCGCACGGGCAGGTGGTTTTCTCCAATGGGAAGAACTACATAACGCCCGATGTTGACGGCCACAACGTGACGGGTGGTTGGAAGATGTTCAACCGCAGAGGACAACGGATTGGTACCTATGACCCAGACCTCAACTACCTCAAGGAGTAACGGCTTCGCGATTGAGGTGGTCGATAGTGCCGCCTCGGAGGATGTGCAGGGTGCATCCTCCGAGGCGGTGGGCAGGATCACGGTCGGGGAGTTTGCGGAAACGTTCCGCATGGATCTGAGCTTCTGGAGCGTGAGCGACTATCGCCGGAGTTGGAAGCGTGCATTGCAGGTGCTCGTAGACGATGAGGCAGCGATCTCGTGTCTGATCTCCTCAATCACCGACCCGGGAAACAGCAACTTCGCATTCTGCTGGCCGCTCTATCGCAGCGGAGAAGATGTCTACGTGCAAAACTCGGTCGTATTTCTGGACGAGCTGGACAGTAGATTTGATCCCGAAGAGCCCTGGCATTTCATGCGTCCGCGCTGCGCGATCGACGATGATGGGAATCGCATCTCTGAATGGTCAACCGGAATGACCGAGCTGAGGCTATTCCTTGAATCGGGCAGGGAAGAATAAGGCCCACGTCGTTGCGTCAAAGAAGCCCCACCGGAGATTCCCGGTGGGGCTTCTTGGGTGATTTGACGGCAACGGCAACGGCGACGGCAACGTCAGCGGACGACGGCTGCGGTGGGCGGGTCGTCCGGGGCGTCGGTCTGGCTGAGGATGCCCCCGAGGGTGTCGATGGCCTGGCGCTGGAGGCGGAGGCGTACGTGGGCGTAGACGCCGGCGGTGACGCCGATGTGGGCGTGGCCGAGGAGTTCCTTGATGACGACGAGATCGACGCCTTGCTCCAGCAGCAGGGTCGCGGTCGCAGGGCGATTGCAAAGTCCCGGTGAGTTCGTGAATGCGCAGGTCACGGCGGTATGACGATGTCCGCTCGCCCCGCTCCGAACACAACGAAGCTCCGGTTGATGCCGGTGACCGATCAAGTCGCCTGCACCGCCCGGAGCTTCGATGTGCCGTCAGTCTTCCACCGTCTGCCTGGTCAAAACGCCCACCCGTCAGCACCGGTTGACCGGACCGCTGGTCCTGCGGCTGGGGACCTTGGCCGATCCCCGGCACCGGCGCGGGAAGCGTCACCCGTTCGTGAGTGTGCTGCTCGTGGCGTGCTCGGCGGTACTGACTGGTGCGCGCTCGTTCGCCGCGATCGGCCAGTGGGCGAAAAGCGCCCCGCAGGACACCCTGGCCCGGCTCGGAACTCGCACCACGACCGTGTTCAACGTGCGCATCGCACCGAGCACGGCGACCATCCGCCGCGTCCTGGGCGCCGCCTGCCCCGGCGGACTCGCCGACCTGCTCGGTCACGACCCGGCCGGGGCCGACACCCTGGCGGTGGACGGCAAGAGCGCCCGCGGCTCACGCCACGGCGACACCCCGGCCGCCCACCTGCTGGCCGCGGTCACCGGCACCGGCCTCACCGTCACCCAGCTGCGGGTACCAGGCAAGACGAACGAAATCACCTGCTTCGACGCCCTGTTGAAGCCGTACGACCTGAGCGGCGTCACGGTCACCGCGGACGCCCTGCACTGCCAGCGCGAGCACGCCCGGTTCCTCGTCGAACAGAAGAAGGCGCACTACGCCTTCACCGTGAAGCGCAACCAGAAGAACCTGCACCGCCAGCTGGCCGCCCTGCCCTGGGACAAGGCGAGCGCGAAGTTCTACGACCGAACCGACGCCCACGGACGCCTGGAGACCCGCGTCGTACAGGCGCTGACCATCACCGGCCTCGGCGTCGACTTCCCCCACGCCACCCAGGTCGCGAAGATCGTCCGGCACCGCACCCAGCGCAGGACCGGCAAACGCAGTCGCGAGACCGTCTACGTCATCACCGATCTGACCAGCCGCCAGGCATCCCCCGAACGCATCGCGAAGATCGTCCGCTCGCAGTGGACCATCGAGAACCGGCTCCACTTCGTCCGCGACACCACCTTCGCCGAGGACGCCTCCAAGATCCGCACCGGACACGGCCCGGACAACATGGCCACCCTCCGCAGCTTCGCCATCAACCAGCTGCGAGCCGCCGGCCACGCGTACATCGCGGCCGGACTCCGCGAAATGTCCTACGACAGCTTCCGCCGACCACTGAACCTCCTCGACCTACCCTGACCTGCACCGATCTAAGATCAAAAGACTTTGCAACCGCCCTGCTCCTCGGCCACCGTCCCGCTGCCTGCGCTACGGCTGCCCCGCCGCCACGCGCAGGGCTTCGCGGATCTGGGTGGTGATGGCGGTGCGGGCCTGGAGGAAGTCGGGGTCGGTGAGGGTACCGGTGTCGGGGTCGGTGTTGCCGGGGGCCCAGGGCAGGACCGGGGTATGGAGGTGGCCGCCGGGGGCGCGCAGGCCGGTGGTGTCGCGGAGCAGGGTGGCGCGGTAGGCGATCTCGTTGGAGAGGTAGCTGCCGCCGCCCCCGGAGCGGGCGGCTGAGCCCGGGGTGGGGCCGTCGGGGCGGGTGACCGGTTCGGTGGCACCGGCCGGGACTTCGGTCACCTCGGTGTTGTCGCGGACCGGGTAGGGGCCGGTGTCGGCCTCGGTCAGGGCCCGGTACGGCAGGGTGGTGGACGTCCACTGCGGGCCGTGGGTGCCGCCGGTTCTGCCGGTTCCGTCCGGGACGGGGATCTGGCCGGTGACGGAGGCGTTGGCGTTGTCGGGGAAGCCGCCGCGCCAGGCGCCGTTCCAGCGTTCGACGTCGAAGCGGCCGGGGCGGCCCTGGCTGAGGGTGGTGAAGAGGTCCGCCTGCCGGGGTCCGGCGGTGAAGTGCGGGCGCAGGGTCTTCTCGACGGTGCCGTCGGTGAAGTCGGCCCAGCGGACGGGGAAGACGGCCACCTCGATCCGGGCCGGGCCGTCGGCGGTGCGGATGGTGGTGCCGTCCAGGGCGAGGGCGGCGGCGCCGGACGGGTTGCTGCGGCGGATGTCCTGGTCGAGCTGGAACGGGTCGAAGCCGGTGACGACGATCCGCTTCACGCCCTTGCCCGCGGGCAGCCGCATGGTGTCCTGGCCGCGTGAACCCACCTCCAGGCGGTCCAGCAGCGCGGCGCGCCCGGCCTCCGGCAGCGGGAAGCGCGGCTGCCACTCGCGCAGCGTGCGGCTCATGTCCAACCTGGCCCAGTAGAGCGGGCGGTCGTCGTCCCTGGCGAGGTCGCCGCGGGCCGGTCCGCGGCCCTGCACCCGGTCCACGGCCCGCTGCCACAGCGCACGGCCGTGCTGCTGCACCACCTGCTCGGCCTGGCGGGCGTCCTTCGCGGCGCACAGCGCCCGGGTGAGCGCGGGTGCGGCCCGGTCGAAGCCGCTGCGGCTCAGCACCTCCTGCGGTACGGGCCCGGCGAGCCGCTGCTCCTCGACGGTGAGCCGCGCGTCCGTGTTCGGGGCGCAGGCGCCGGGTGCGGTGGTGGGTGTGCTGCCGGTGGACCCGTCGGCGGCGAGTGCGGGGGTGGTGAGTGCGGGGGTGGCGGACAGCAACAGGGCTCCGCAGGCGGCGATTACGGTCAGACGGGAGCGCAACAGCACCAGGAGCACCTTCCGTTCGGTGGATCTCGCCCGGAACTCTAGGTGGCGCTCGAACGGATGGACAGGGGGCGCCGGGTCACAGCGGCGTGGTGGGGACGGCGCTGCCGGTGGCGTGGTCGAGCCAGGTGATGCAGGCCCAGCCGAGCAGGGTCAGGGCGGTGAGTCCGGCGACGGCGGACGTGGAGGCCCGGGCGGCCGGCGTCAGACGGTCGCCCAGCAGGGCACGGGTGAGGGCCCAGACCGCGAGTGCCACGGCGGGCACGCCCAGCACCATGGCGGGCAGTTCCACGTAGAGCAGGCTCAGGTTCCGCCCCTCGCCCTCGAAGCCGCCTCGCAGGCCGGGCCGTGCGCCGTGCAGCCACGTGACCAGGCCCGTGCCGGCGCCCGCCAGCGCCAGCAGGCAGCCGACGCCCGCGCCCCCGTCCCGTTCTCCCACTGATCCCATGAACGGTAAGGACGAAGATCGTGTACGCGGGGTTCCTGTAGGTTCCGAAGAGAGATGCCGTTGCCCAAGTGCTTTGTCATCAACTTGTCGTTCGGTCCAGCCGCTAATGGGCGGCGAGGATCTCCTCAAGAACGAACGAGGCATCCGCCGGGAGGCCGTCGCCATCGCGAACCGCTCCGGCGCAGACGACCAGGGCCTTCCAGAGCGCCCAGCCTTGTCCACGCTCCCAGGTCGCCTTGTCCACCCCTAGCCGATCGCGGAACGCTGCCCGGCTCTTGCCGGTCAGCATCGTCCAGGCGATCGACAGATCGCAGGCCGGGTCTCCGACTCCGCAGGTGCCGAAGTCGATGACGGCCGCGAGTGCACCGTCCTTCACCAGAAGGTTCCCCGAGGCCATGTCCCCGTGGAACCAGACTGGCTTACCGTCCCACGAGGCTCGCAACGCCCGTTCCCAGATCTCCTCGGCGGCCTCGGTCCGGATCAGGCCGTCCAACGTCTTCAGGGCTGCCCGGGCCCACCCGTCGTAGGTCGTCAGTGGTCCGCCTCGGAACCAACTGTGCAGTCCCGGGCCCGGTCCGCCTGTCGGGTCGATCCGCTGCAGAGACACGAGGAACTTCGCAAGGCGGATGGCGAACGCCGTCTTGTCCTCGACGACGGCACGGGCCGCGGGCTCGCCACCGATCCACCGATAGACCGACCAGTTGTGCGGAAAGCCCCCACCGGGCACGCCTCTGGCCAGCGGAACCGGGACCTCCAGCAGCAACGCGGGTGCGAGCACCGGCAACCACCGGTGCTCCTTCTCCACCGCCAGCGCGTACTCCTCGGCAGTCGGTAGCCGCACCAGCATCTCGTCACCGAGGCGAAAGGTGCTGTTGTCCCAACCCTGCGTATCGACCGGCCGGACCTCAAGGTCGGACCACTGCGGGAACTGCGCGGCGATCAACCTGCCCGCCACCGCTGCGTCGACTGGTCTCCGGTCCGGCAACGGCAGAACCTCGGGCGTCTCGTTCATCGGAGCGACCGTACGACGCCCCATCGGATCACCACAAAGCGATTTCAGATCGTCCCGAACTCAGTCCGAACGCCGCACCTGCTACACCTTCGCAGCCGAGGGCTACCGAGCCGCCTGGCGCGAACCCCCACACCGCATCACGGCCTGAGGAGAACGACAGATCTGTCGGACGAATCCTCGACAAGATGCCTGGACAGCCCGCCGAAACACCAGGTCACGTTCCCATCGACCGACAAGTCAAATCGAAACCCACAGTGCCGTCCGGCGGTGCCTTCGCATCACTCGGCCCGCGACGCGGGGACGCTCGGGCCGGTTCGGACGGCCCCCGGACATGGCTGTACCCCGCCTGCCGATGAGAGGCGGGGTACAGCGGGTGCGGTCGGCGGCGGGTGACCGCTGCGGCCTGCGTCGGGCCGCCCCGCGGCCGGGAGGAAGTCCGGCCGCGGAGGGTCGGTGCCGCCGACGGCGTTGCCGGTGCGGGACCCGGGGGAAGGCGGTCCGGGTCCCGCTGCGGGGTCAGCTGCCGTGGTGCTCGTGCTTGCCGCCACCGGAGGAGTCGTCGTCCTTCTTGGAGGAGTCCCCCTTGGGGTCCCCTTCCTTGGAGTCCTCCTGCTTGGAGTCCTCCTTGGAGTGGTCCCCGTCGGAGTGGCCCTCCCCGGAGTGGTCCCCGTCGGAGTGGCCCTCCCCGGAGTGGCCTCCGGTGTGCGACTCGCCTTCTTCCACCTCCCCTCCCAGTCGGCCGCGGACCGAGCCGAGAACCTTCGGCTCGCCCACGGCGACCCAGCGTTTGCCGACGAGGTACGTGCCGCCGTACGGCATCGCCTCGTCGAGCCACGACTGCTGGCCCTTGCTGGTGGTGAAGGTGGCCAGCACGAAACGTCCCTGCTTGGTGGTGCACATACCCCGGCGCAGATCGTCGACGTCGATCTCCACGTTGACCTTGCAGTCCGTCTTCGCGGCGAGCTGCTCCAGCGTGCCGGTCGCGGTGGACGGCGCGTCGGACGCGCCGTTCCGCTTCGAGGCGGAGCCGGTGGGCTCGGTGGGGTCCGCGCCGCCACCACAGCCGGCGAGCAGCAGCACGCCGGTCAGTGAAGCGGCGACGGCTGCGGAGCGGCCTGGGAGTCGCATCGGTGAACCTGCCTTTCAGGGCTGTTCAGTCGCCGGTCAGGCGGTGCAGTTCTGACCGTTGTTGATGCAGTCCACCGCCCGGTTCATCAGGTCGTCAGACATGACGTTGATGAAGTCGCCGTGGTCGGTGATGGGCTTGTGCAGCTGCTCCGGGAAGGAGTCGACCGCGAAGCCCGGGCCCGGGGGCACGTCGTAGGTGATGCGCTGCACCATCTGGGGGATGGCCTGGAAGCCGTTGGCACACCGACCGCCGCGGCCGGCGAAGGCCACGTGGGTGCGGTGGTTCGCACTGTCGATGTTCTCACCGTCCCAGCAGCTCTGGAACTTGAAGGTGCGGACGACCTGGCTGCCCTCGGGGCAGATCGGGTACTTGTCCTTCAGCTGGCGGTCTTCGAAGCCGGTGCAGCTCCACGACGCGTTGGCGTTGGCGTCTCCGTTGGTGAAGGCCTTGGCGTCACCGGTGATGATGCGCAGGAAGCGCGGCATGGCCGTCACCTTGTTGCGCGGGTTGCCCTCGAAGGAGAGAGTGACCGTTGCAGGCTGCTGGATCTGGCCGACGTTGCCGTCCTGGCCGCCGCCCGGCTCGTTGGCGTCGGCCTCGTCCTGTCCGTTCTGCAGGCGCAGCACCGGCCAGAAGTAGGACGACTGGTCCTCCTCGTTCGCGCACGAGGTGCGGGCGTTGCCGAGGTCTTCGTCGCTGGCGAAGCCGTTGTTGCCCTGGTTGCCCACGTAGTCGTGCATGTGGTGGGCGCCGTTGCTCACGCCGGGCGCGACGATGACGTTGTCGGAGTTGAACAGGCCGTTCTCGTTCTTGCCGCACTCCGTGGTGAAGGTGCCGGTGGAGGCGTTGCGGCGGTTGCGCTCCTGGGACACGTTGGGCTGGACGGTGGTGATGTCCACGAAGTCCTCGGGTGACGGGCCGGCCGGCTGGCCGCCGTTGTCACCCTGGCCGTCGCCGTCGCCCTGGCCGTCACCCTGACCCTGGTTCTCACCCTGGTCCTGGCCGTCGCCCTGGCCCTGGTTCTCGCCCTGGTCCTGGCCGTCGCCCTGGCCCTGGTTGCCGGCGTCGCCTTCGCCCTCACCCTCGTTGGGGGCGGGTGCGGCGACGTCGTCGCGGAGGTTGCACTCCGCCAACCCGTCGAGGTTGCGCGGGCGTTCGGCGGACCGTCCGATGGAGATGGCGATGCGCTCGATCGTCGCCGTCCGCTTGTCCTTCAGCGGGCCCAGGATGGCGTTGTTGACAAAACCAGCGTCGTTCTGGATGGCCTGCTGGGAGTTCTTCATCCGCTTGTAGGCGTCCGCCACCTGCGAGTCGAGCAGCGCGAGGTTGCGGTCCACCTCGGCGCGGGCCGAGTCCGGCACCTCCGTCAGCCGGTCACCCACTTCGGGGCAGGCGATGGTGGACACCGTCCCTGCCTGCTGGGCGGGCGCATCCCGTGTGCTGCCGCCTTGGTCCTTCGACGTGCCGGCGCTGGCGTAGACATTGGCTGCGATCAGTCCGCCGCCCCCCAGCAGCAGTGCTGCTGCGGCGGCTGTCGTTCTGTTCAGCAAGCCCGAGCGCCTGTGAGTCATCTTTTTCATGGATTCCCTCTGGATCGTTCCGAAGAAGGCTCTCTTTTGTTGGGGAGGAGAGCCTTCCGGGCAGGGGAGACGCGACTCCGTGTCCCCCCTCATACGCACCTGTGGAACGCCGTGTTCAGAGTGGTTCAAGATTTTTACGGGATCGATGTTTCAGCAGGATCCTTGTGAGCAGAGGCAGTTGGAAGAACCGGCACGTCACGGGGTCCGCCGGTGTTCTCAGACCCCTGGGGCCGGGGCGTCGCGGGCCGTCGGAGCAGCAGCCAGTAGCCGGCCGCGGCCACGGTGCCGACAGCTGCCGTCAGTGACCACAGCAGGTCCGGGCCGAACCGGTCGAGGACCACGCCGCCCGCCAGCGGTGCGGTGACCGCGGCCACCGACCAGGACAGGGTGTACATGCCCTGGTACCTGCCGCGCCCGTGCACGGGGGACAACCGCACCACAAGTCCCATCTGGGTGGGGGAGTTGATGATCTCGCCCAGGGTCCACACCAGGATCGTCAGCGCGTACAGGGCCGTCGAGCCGGCGAAGGCCGTCAGACCGAAGCCGTAACCGGCCAGCAGTGAGGACAGCACCAGCAGGCGGGCCGGGTCGCGGTGCTCGATGAGACGGGTCACCGGGATCTGCAGCAGGATGATCAGCACGCCGTTGCCCGCGATGGCCAGCCCGTAGTCCGAACTGCTCAGGCCGTCCCGGGACATGGCGACGGGCAGGGTGACGTATGCCTGGAGGAAGATCGTCGCCACCAGGAAGTTGAGCCCGACGACCGCCATGAACCGCCCGTCCCGCAGGACCGTCCACAGGGAGACGGACGGTGCCGCCTCCGGGGCAGGTGCCGCCTCCGGGGCAGCGGACGCCGTGGAACCGGACGTGGTGGTGTCGGACGCGGTGGTGTCGGTTCCGGCGGTGCGTACTGCTGCGCCCGGCTCGGGGCGGGACTCCGGCAGGCGGGCGAACACCAGCAGTGCGCACACCGCTGTCAGCGTCGCCTCGCCCAGGAACAGCAGCAGGTAGCCGTGCTCGGCGATGAGCCCGGCGGCCGTCGCCGACAGGGCGAACCCCAGGTTTATCGCCCAGTAGTTGAGGGCGAAGGCGCGGATGCGGTCCTCCGGGGCGACGATGTCCGCCATCATCGCCTGCACGGCGGGCCGGGACGCGTTGCTCGCCATGCCGACGAGGCCGGCGACCACCGCGATGGCGACCGGGTGCTCCACGAAGCCGAGCACGGCCACCGACGCGGACGTGCCGAGCTGCGACGCGAGCAGTGTGGGGCGGCGGCCGAGGCGGTCCGTCATGACGCCCGCGCCGATCGACGACACCACGCCGCCCAGCCCGTACACGGCGGCGACCAGGCCCGCGTAGGCGGGCGAGTAGCCGCGGTCGACGGTGAGGTACAGCGCGAGGAAGGTGGCGACGAAGCCGCCCAGCCGGTTCACGAGCGTGGACGTGAACAGCCACCAGAACGCGGACGGCAGCCCGCCGAAGCTCTCCCGGGCGGCGCGTCTCAGAGCGGTGACGGACATGGGACGACCCCCGGCGGTAAGTAGTGGACCTGTGCGCCGGACGTTACGGATGGTGGGCCGCCGAGTGCCATCGGATTGATGATCCCCGTCAACCGTCCGGCGGGCCGGAGCCGCCACCGGGAGCCGACTCCGGAGGCGGTACCTCGTCGGCTCCGGGGCGGTCGTCATGCCGAACCCGGTGCCGATGGCGGCCGGGCCACCTACGCTGAGGGCGCGGGGTCGCATGGACCCGTCGAAGCGCTTCGACGACTGGTCTGGACAAGCTTTGGCGTCCGACCTAGAGTCGAGGTCGTTCGAATCGATGCGCTTCACCAGGTCCGGGAGGGCTGCGTGGTCACCCTCGCTGACGTCGCCAAGCACGCCGGAGTGTCCTCCAGCACGGTCAGCTACGTGCTCAGCGGCAAGCGGTCCATCTCCGCGTCCACCAGGGAACGGGTCGAGCACAGCATCGCCACGCTCGGCTACCACCCCAACGCGGGCGCGCGGGCTTTGGCCAGCAACCGGTCCAACATCATCGCCCTGATGGTCCCGTTGCGTACCGACATGTACGTGCCGGTGATGATGGAGATCGCCATCGCGGTCGCCACCACCGCCCGCACCCACGGCTACGACGTGCTGCTGGTCACCGGCGAGGAGGGCCCGGCGGCGGTGCGGCGGATCGAGGGCAGCGCGCTCGCCGACGCGATGATCCTGATGGACGTCGAGTTGCAGGACGACCGCCTGCCGGCCCTGCGGCAGACCGGCTGGCCCGCCGTGCTGATCGGCCTGCCCGCCGACACCACCGGGCTGAGCTGCGTGGACCTGGACTTCGCCGCCGCCGGCGCGCTGTGCGTCGACCACCTGGCGGGGCTCGGGCACCGGGAGATCGCCGTCATCGGCGAGGCGCCGGCCGTCTACGAGCGCCGCACCGGCTTCGCCGAACGCACCCTCACCGGCCTGCGCGACCGCAGCCGCGAGTTGGGGCTGCGCATGCTGCACCGGCCGTGCGAGGGCAGCTACGCGGGGGTGGCGGCGACGCTCGCGCGCATATACGAGGAGCGCCCCGGTGTCACCGCGTTCATCGTGCAGAACGAGGCCGCGACCGACCCGCTGCTGGCCCTGCTGCGGCAGCAGCGCAGAGCCGTGCCCGAGGACGTGTCGGTGATGGCCATCTGCCCGGACCAGGTGGCGGCGCACGCGTCCGTGCCGCTCACCTCGGTCGCCGTACCCGCGCAGGAGATGGGCCGGTACGCGGTCGAGCAGGTCGTCGCCAAGCTCAAGGGCCGCCGTTCTGACGAAGTGGTGCTGCTGCCGCCGGAGTTGACCGTGCGTGAGAGCACCGCCGCGCTCGGCACGGCAGCCCAGCGTTCGGCCTCCCCGCCGCCCGTTCCGGGCAACGACGCGGCGCTGCCCGCCTGAACCTGTTCTCGGGCACGAGGAGTACAGCGGACCGGGACCGCTGGTGCTGTGACCGGGAAGGTTCGCCGGGTTGGGGCGGTCTGAGCCCGTTGTCAGAGCCTCCCGGTAGCGTGCCGGCAAGCAGATCCGACTCCTCCGGGGAGAACAACCGTGGACATCCTGCTCATCGCCGGCCTGTGGCTCGACGGGTCCGCCTGGGACGAGGTCGTGCCCGAACTCACCGCGCTCGGCCACCGTCCCGTGCCGCTCACCCTCCCCGGCCAGGGCGACGGCACCACCTCAGTGACGCTCGACGACCAGCTGGCAGCAGTGGTGGCCGCCGTCGACGCGGCGCCCGGGAAGCCCTTGGTGGTGGGGCACTCCGCCGCATCGAGCCTGGCCTGGCTGGCCGCCGACGCCCGGCCGGAGAAGGTGGCCAAGGTCGCACTGGTCGGCGGCTTCCCCGTCGCCGACGGGCGGGCCTACGCCGATTACTTCGCGATCGAGGGCGGCGCCATGCCGTTCCCGGGCTGGGGCCCTTTCGAGGGGGCGGACTCCGCCGACTTGAACCAGGAGACCCGGCACCGCTTTGCGTCCGCCGCCATCCCCGTCCCCGAGGGGGTCGCCAGGGGAGTCGTGCACCTGACCGACGAGCGTCGCTTCGGCGTCCCCGTCGTGGTCGTATGCCCCGAGTTCACCCCGGCCCAGGCGCAGGAGTGGATTGCCGCAGGCGAGAGCCCCGAGCTCGCCCGCGCCACCCACCTTGAGTATGTGGACCTCGACTCGGGCCACTGGCCGATGGCCACCCGCCCCCGCGATCTCGCCCGCGTCCTGGCGGAGGCCGCGAGCTCGTAGCGCTGTGCCCGGGTCGGGTGGTCATCCCGCTGCCGGCCGCCCCAGCGGATGCTGGTCGGACTCACCTCCGCGTCTGCGCTGCGACGTGCAGTTCCGCCCAGACCCGTTTGCCCCACGGCAGCGGATCGCAGCCCCAGGAACCGGCCAGCGCTGCCACCAGCGCCAGGCCGCGCCCGCCTTCGTCCTCCGTGCCGGGGCTCATGAGTCCCGGACGAGCTTTCGACCTGTCCACGACACCGATGCGCACCCGTGCCGCTGCCGGTCGGCTGACCGTGACCCGGATGAGGTGGCCCCGGGCGTGCCGCACCGCGTTGCCCACCAACTCGGTGACGACCAGGGTGCCGTCGTCTGCTGCTTCGTCCAGGCCCCAGACGGCGACGGCGACGCGCACCAGACGGCGGGCGGTGGCCGCGCTTCCGGGCTCACGCGGAAGCGTCTCGCTGTAGCGCGGACAGCCGGTTGAGCACGTCAGCGTCACAGGTGGCTGCATTTGTCGGTCTGCTTTCTCGGCTCGGCCGAACCCCGAGACCACAGAGGAGGCCGCGGAGTGCTGTCCGTCCATGCAACCGAGTCGCCCGAGTTGCCTCCAGGGACGCTACGTCCCACTTTCGCGACGCTATGTGACGATCTCCAGGAACTCCGCCAACGGACGCAGCCCTGACGGGTGGTTGGGGAGTGCCCACAGGTCGCGCACTATTGCCACGGCGAGCGTGTGGTGCCGCATCCATGTCGGTGCCACCCGTCGAAGGGACTCCAGGGCCTTCACCGCCCCTGCCGCATCCCCGATGTCGGTGTGGGCCCGGGCGACGTCGAGCAGGAGCCACGTCCGCCAGGACGGCGGGGTGTCCTTGCTCAGCCGCATGCCCTTGGCCAGCGTCAACGCGTCCTGAGGGTGTCCGTACTGCACCGCCAGGCGGACACGTTCGATGCGGACCGAGGACGGGCTGAAGACGCTGACCATGCGGTTGTCGCCGCTGTCGGGCATCTTCGAGACGCGGGCTGCCTCCTTCTCCGCCGCCTCCATCATCGTCTCGTCGCGCGTGCGTAGTCGCCGCTGCGGGCGGCGGAGGTGGCGGCGCTCATGGTGAGTGCGCCCCACACCTTCAGGCCGTCGGCCGTGCCGGTACGGTCGGCTTGCGCCAAGTCGGCGGCAGCCCGGAGAGCGATGTGCAGCGCGTCCTCCAGGCGCCCTTGCCGCTGGTAGGTCCACGCCACGGAGTTGGCGATCATCGGCTGGAGCAGTGGGTCGCAGGACCGTCCTGCGGCGTCCATGGCGCGTTCCAGGCCCGTCAGGGCGAGGTCGGTCTTGCCCATCCGCACGGCGATGTGCCCGGCGAGCTGAAGCGCCTTGCCCAGGGCCGCGAAACCGGCCCCGCGGGCCTCGTCGCTGCCGTGGGCAGTGGCGGCGCGCGCGTCCGAGATCAAGTTCGGCAGCGCCTGCAAGACCGTGTCGAACTCGGCGGCGTGGTACTGCGTCCAGCCGTCTGCGATCTGCTCGCGCAGGCCGTCCAACGAGAAGCCGGGCTCGGGCGCGACCGGCTCCGGGCCCCAGAGCGCCGGCATGACGGCGCGGCGCACGGCTACGAAGCGCGGCCCGTCGTTCTCGCCCGATGACGCGACCGCGGGCGGGTCACCCAGAAGGGTGGTCAGCTCCACGCCGAGACCGTTGGCCAGCGCGTGGAGCGTGGGAAGGCGAGCCGAGTGCTTCCGTCCCTGTTCGAGTTGGCGGATGACGTCGACGGACAGGCCGGATCGGTCGGCCAGTTCTTCCTGCGTCAGGGAAGCCAGGCGGCGCAAGCGGCGCAGAGTCCGTCCCAGGTCTTCGTTTGCCACGCTGCCACCGTACGTCGCCGGGGCCGCCGGAGCCGCCGGACCTGGGGTCCCGGTCCCCGTCCGCCGGGCGGGACCATGTCAGGCCCCGGCGGAGGTGACGACCAGTTCCTGCCCGGCGACCAGCGTCAGGGGCCGGGTGGACGTGCCGGGGGCGCGTAGTTCGACGCGCCCGGCGCGGTCCGGGGTGATCACGGCCCGCCAGGGCACGCCCGCGCTCTCCTCGGCCTGCTGCCCGGCTCGCGGACCCGGCGCCTCCGGGTCGGTCCGCAGGCGGTTGCCCCAGGTCAGGTCGACGCGGGCGCCGAAGCGGGTGCGGACGCCGAGCAGGGCGCCGCCGGGCCAGGAGGCCGGGGCGGCGGGCAGCAGCACCAGGCGGTGCGGGGTGGACTGGAGCAGCATCTCGGTCAGCAGTGCGGGTAGGGCGTGGGCGGCGTCGGCGTTGTAGACGTCGCGTCCGGGGTAGTGCGCGCTCATCAGCGAGTCGTGGAAGTAGTCGCCGACCAGCAGCGCCCGCAGGCAGGCCTCGGCGCGGGGGGCGTCGGCCAGACGGGCGGCGATGAGACCGTGGTGCAGGTGGCCGTGGGCGGAGTCGTTCTCAGCGCCGCGCAGTTCCAGTGCCCGGTGCGCGGCGGCGGCCAGGTCCGGGGTGTCGTAGGGGGTGATCTCGTCCAGCGGCCAGACGCCGTAGAGGTGGCTCAGATGACGGTGGTCGTAGTTGTCGGCCAGGTCCGGGTCGGCCCATTCGGCCAGCGCGCCGTCCGTGTTGACGCGGTACGGGGGCAGGCGGTCGGCCAGCGCCGTCCACCGGTCGGCGTCCGGCCCCGGGTGGTGGGCTGCGGCGGTCAGCAGTGCGTGGCGGGCGGCGGTGACGTCCATGGTGGCGTTGCGGGTGACCCAGGAGGCGTTGGCCGGGCGGTTCTCGGGGGAGTAGGACGGCACCAGTACCAGCTGTCCGTCGGGACCGGCTCGGGTGAGGAAGTCCTCGTAGAAGGTGGCGACTTCGGCCAGGGCGGCAGCCAGGCGCGGGTGCGGGACGCCGGTGGCCTCCGCCTCGTCGAGCAGCGGCTTCAGCAGCCAGTCGGCGCCCGCCGTCCACAGGTGCAGCGGGTAGGCGCGCTGGAAGTGGCGGGTGTGGCCGGACTCGCCGTCGGTGTGGGAGGGCGCCACGACCCCGCGGGTGCCGAACACGGCCCGCGCGTTGTCCCGCCAGTGGTCCCACTGGCCGAAGACCAGGGCGGCGTGCGCCGCGCCGACCTCCGGCAGGTCCGCCGCCGGTGCGGCGGCGATCTGGAGGTTGAGGTTGGCGTTGGTGGTGAACGCGCCGGACCAGGCGGTGTCCCAGTCCCCGGTCCACAGCCCGGTGAGGCGTGGCGGCAGCATGCCGGACGCCGACAGCAGGTGATAGCGCCCGGCCGCGTGGAGGCGTTCCAGCAAGGCGTGTTCGTCACTGCCCGCCAGCAACTCGCTGCCGGGGGCAGCCCGGCCGTCGGCCTTCGCGTCCAGGGAGAGCGACGCACGTCCGAACGCCGTTGCGTGCAAAACCACATGGCGGGTGAGGAAGTGGTCGAAGGCGGTGCCGGGGGTGGCGTCGGGCGGCAGCAGCGCGCGCAGGGCGTCGGATGCGGCGGGTGTGTCCCCGTCACCGCGGTGCCGTCGCACGCGGGTGAGCAGCAGCACCTCCTCGGCGTGCTCGATCGCGGCGCCGGTGCAGGAGATGGAGGTCCGGCCGCCGCGGACCAGGGCGAGCGTGACGCCTGTGAAGCCGAGGCCGTCGGCGTCCGGGTAGCGGACGCGCAGGCTGAGCAGCGCGCCCTCGGGGACGAGGGCCGTGCCGTGGCCGACGGCCAGGCGGTCGGGGGCTCCGGGCAGCCGGTGGTCGAGCGAGAGCAGCCCGCTGATCCCGCCACCCGCGTCGGGCGCGCGCCGGAGGCCGTGGGGGCCCCGGAGGCCGCCCGGGCTTGGGCGGTTGGGCGGGGCCGCGCGGCCGTCCGCGTGCATGTCGCCCGTGGTGCGGAGGTGCTGCACGATCACGTCGTCGGCCCGGGAGACGAAGACGCGGCTGTCGCGGTCGGCGGTGCGGGCGGTGACGACGCCGGACGTGTAGTCCACCTCCCGCCGGTAGCCGAGGGCGCGGGCGTCGGCGCCCTCCGGCGCCGCGCCCGCCCCGCCCACCGGAGACGTCCCACCCGGCTCGCCCCCGCCCCCGGAAGCGTGGCGGAAGCGGGTCATGAAGGCCGGGTGGAAGGGCTGCACCCACAGCAGCGGGCGCCCGTCGGTGAAGGTGTCGGCGGCGTCGGTGTCCCCGGCGAGCAGCCGGTCCCGGAGTGACGGGAGCCGGTCGGCGAGCTGCGGCGGTCCGGCGTGCTCGCTGCCGTTGGGCCGGACCAGGCTGTGGTGGTTGACGATCACCCGGTCGTCGTCCGGGTCGCCGAGCACCATGGCGCCGTGCCGCCCGTTCCCGCTGAGGTAGGCGTCCTCCCAGCGGGCTGCGGGCGCCGGCTCCCAGGAGCCCGCGCTCACGTCGTGGCCTCCCGCAGCACCGCCACGCCGTACCGGGCGAGGGTGACCGGGCCGGTGTGGGTGGCGCCGCCGAGCAGGTCGCGGTGGGTGCCCGGCACGTCGAACTCCACTGCCTGCCGGGTGTGGTTGAGCAGGAACAGCAGCGGTCCGCGGCGTACCGCCTCGACGCCCTCCGGCAGTCCGGCGACCACCGGGTGCACTCCGGCGTCGGCGGCGGCGCGGGACAGCAGCCCGCGCAGCCCGTCCGGTTCGGGCAGCGTGCCGAGGTACCATGCCCGGCCGCGGCGCAACACTGCCGGTAGGCCGTCCAGTTCACCGGTCCGGTACGCGACGGCGACTTCGGCGGTGCCGGCGGGTTCCAGCTCCTCCGACCACAGCGTGCCGCGGAACGTGCCGCAGTCCACGGTCTCCCCGGCGTCCAGCGGCCACCACTCGTGCACGGTGCGGATGCCGAACAGTTCACGCAGCCGGTGGTCCATGCCGCCCTCGCGGACCCGGTCGTCGGCGTCGGCGACGCCGGTGTGGAATCCGCAGACGAGGGTGCCGCCGCCCTCGACGTAGCGCACCAGGCGATCGATCGCCTCGTCGCGCAGCAGGTAGAGCTGCGGGATCACCACCATGCGGTAGGCGGCCAGGTCGCCGCTGACGGGATGGGCGAAGTCGGTGGCCAGCCCGGCGTCCCAGAGCGCCCGGTGCCAGGCGGCGACCACCTGCGGGTAGTCGACCTCGGTGGACGGACGGCCGTCCTGCTGGCCGGCCCACCAGGACTCCCAGTCGTGCAGCACCGCGACCTCGGCCGGCACCGGCTGCCCGGTGACCTCGGGTGCGAGCCGGGCGAGTTCGGCGCCCAGCTCCCTGACCTCCTGGTACACGCGGCCGTGCTCCCCGGCGTGGCTGACCATGCCGGAGTGGAACTTCTCCGCGCCCTGCCGGGACTGCCGCCACTGGAAGTAGCAGACGGCGTCCGCGCCGCGGGCCACCGCCTGGAGCGACCAGAGCCGGTTCAGGCCGCGCGGTTTGGGGTGGTTCACGCCGCGCCAGTTCACCGGGCCCGCGGCCTGCTCCATGAGCATCCAGGGGCCGCCCGCCTGGGAGCGGGTCATGTCGGCGATCAGGGCGTGGTGCCGGGCGCCTGCGGCGTGCGAGCCCTCCACCGGTTTGGGGTCGGGGTAGCTGTCGACGGACACCACGTCTTCGTGGCGGGCCCACTCCCAGCCGTCCTGGCCCTGCCAGAACGGCATGAAGTTGGTGGTGACCGGCAGGTGCGGGGTGTGCCGGGCGACGATGTCGCGTTCGGCGAGGTAGCAGCGCAGCAGCGCGTCGGAGGTGAACCGCTTGAAGTCCAGCACCTGCGTCGGGTTGGGCAGGTACTGGGCGCGGCGCGGCGGGATGATCTCCTCCCAGTCGCTGTAGTGCTGGCTCCAGAACGCCGTTCCCCAGGCTTCGTTGAGGGCGGCGAGTGTGGTGTAGCGGTCGCGCAGCCAGCTGCGGAACGCGCGGGCCGACTCGTCGCCCCAGTCGTAGGTGCAGTACTCGTTGTTGATGTGCCACATGACCAGTGCCGGGTGGTCGGCGTAGCGGGCGGCCAGGTCCTCGGTGAGTGCGGTCGCGTAGCGGCGGTAGACGGCGCTGGAGTGGGAGAAGTGCTGGCGCGAGCCCCACCACACGGTCCGGCCGTCCGCGTCCCGGGGCAGCGTCTCCGGGTGGAGGCGGCCCATCCACGGCGGTGGTGACGCGGTGGGGGTGGCGAGCACCACCGAGACGCCGTTGCCGTGCAGCAAGTCCATCAGGCGGTCCAGCCAGTCGAACTCCCGGGCTCCGGGGGTGGGTTCGATGCGGGACCAGGCGAAGACGCCGACGGTGGCGGAGTTCACGCCGGCGCCCTTCATCAGGCGCACGTCCTCCTGCCAGGTCTGCTCGGGCCACTGCTCGGGGCTGTAGTCGCCGCCGAACAGGATGCGTCCGCGGGTCGCGGTCCGCAGCGAAGGCGGGTCAGGGGCGAGTGCGGGCCGCGGGGTGGGCACGGGCGTCACCGCCCGTCAGCGGCGGTGCCGCCCTGCCGGGCGCCGGCTGACCGGCGGGTGGCGGGGGCCGGGTCGCCGTACTGGATGCCGCGGCCGTTGGTGCCGAGGTAGACGCGGCCGTGTACGCGCGGGTCGCCGGCGATCGCCGCGCCGGTCCAGCCCCACTGGTGGGCGTCGTCGTTGACGCGTATCCAGCTGCGGCCGGTGTCGTCGGAGCGGTAGACGCCGGTGGTGTCGCCGACCGTGCCGGTCTGGAACAGCGCCGGGTAGGTGCAGCCGGGGGCGGCCTTGCCGAAGCCCAGCACGTAGGAGGCCCGGCACCCGGGGACCTGGCGGAAGGTGCGTCCGCCGTCGGTGGAGCGGTGCAGGCCGCCCTCCTTCGCCGACAGCCACAGGTCGCCGGTGCGACCCGGGGCGGCAGCGACGCGGAACTGCGTGTCGCCGGACGGCAGGCCGGTGGCGGCACGGGAGAACGTGGCGCCGCGGTCGGTCGAGACGTGCAGCTCACCGCTGGTGGTGTCGTAGGCGTAGAACCGGGCGGGGTTCACCGGGTCGGCGACCGGGGCGGCCCCTCTGGGGCAGGTGGCGCTCTCGGTCCAGGTGGCGCCGCCGTCGACGGACCGGTACGCGGGGTGGCGGGTGCCGTCCCAGTGCACGAAGGACCACAGCAGGGTCCGGCCGTCCGCACTCACCGCGATCGGCCCCGGCGCCTGGGGGGCGAGGTCGGGCTGCGAGGCGAACGGCTGCCATGTGCGGCCACCGTCGCCGGACCAGGCGCCGTTGCCGTTGTCGCCCCAACCGGTGCGGACCACGTAGGACGGCCGGGCGGCGGCCTGCGCGAGGCCGGTGGCGGTGCCGAACACGGGCTGGGTCGCCATGCCGCGCGACGGCGAGGCGGTGAGCGAGTCGTGGTACATGACGCCGATGTCGGCCAGCCCGCTCAGCAGGTGCGCCTTTCCGGTGGGCGGCGACAGCAACTGCCTTACGGACGACTCCTCCAGGCCGCGGATCTGCGGCTGCCAGCGGCGCAGGTCGCGGGTGGCGTAGAGCGTGGCGCCGGTGCCGAACACCACGTGCTCGGAGTGGAACGGGTTGATCGCGACGGTCTGGATCCACCACCCGAACTTGGGCTGGTCGTTGCCCCACCGCAGGTAGGGCGTCTCGGACACGTCGAGCACCGCGTCGTCCTTCAGAGAGGTCCAGCGCCCGCCCGCGTCGGTGGACCGGAACAGCGTGTCGATCGACGACCAGCGGTTGTTGGTGGAGACGACGACGGTACCGGGACGGGAGGCGTCGACGTCGAGGCCGCCGTAGCCGAAGTTGTCCTCGCCGCCGGGCCGGACCGGGGTGATGTCCGTCCACCGGCCGGTGGCGGTGTCCAGCCGGTGCACCGAGCCGTCGGTCTGCCCGTTGGGGCCGGGCGCGTCGGCGTAACTGACGTACAGCGCACGGGTGGTGCTGTCGTACGCGGCACGGATGGGGATACGGGCACGGGCGCCGGTCGGGCGTCCGGGCACGGGCACCCACCGGCCGCTCTCCAGGCGGTACAGGTTGGCGTCGCCCTCGCCGCCGTCGCCCCAGCCCGCGTAGACGGTGCGCCCGGCGGCGACGAGCAGCGTGACGCCCTGGCCGCTGGACGAGGGGGTGGCGGGGAAGGGCGCGGGAGCGAAGGAGGCGCCGCGGTCGCGGGAGACCAGCAGGCCGTCGTGGCGGGTGCCCAGCCACAGGGTGGCACTGTCGGTTGGGTCGACGAGCAGCCGCTCGCCGGTGCCCCGGCCGTCCTCGTTGGCGCCGAGCTTGACGGCCAGGTCGGTGCGGTCCCAGGTGGCGCCCCGGTCGGTGGAGCGCAGCACGGCGCCGTCCCCGGCCCACGGCTGGGTGTAGGTGCCGACGGCCAGGTAGAGCCGGTCGGGATGGGCGGGGTCGACGGCCATGGCCTCCACGCCGGTGAGGTTCCAGTCGTCCCAGCCGAGGTCGTCGTTGAGCGGCGTCCAGCGTGCGGTTGCGTCGTCCCACCGGTAGGCGCCGCCGATGTCGGTGCGGGCGTAGGCGAGGCCGCGGACCCGCGGATGGAACAGCATGCCGGTGACGAAGCCGGTGCCGCCGATGAACACGTTGCGCCAGCGGTAGGGCTGCGCGCCGGAGGCGGAGGCGGACGGGGGCCGGTGGGGGGCGGACGCGGCGGCGGGCGCGGCGGCGGCCAGGGCGACGGCCGCGCCGGTGGCGGCGGCGGTCGCCAGCACCGTGCGCCGGGTCGGGGCGGAACGGCCGACGGCGGTTGGCTCCGGAGTGGCCTCCGGAGTGGGCTCCGGGGCGTGGTGGGGCTGGGATTCGGGCATGGCGGACACCTTCCTGGGGGTGGGGGAGGGCGGTGCGGGCGGCGACCAGGGCTTGACGGGGAGGGGTCAGCCCTTGACGGCGCCGGTGAGCATGCCCTTCTTGAAGTGCTTCTGGACGAAGGGCGACAGCACCGCCACGGGCAGCAGTGCGAGCACCATGACGGCCATCTGGATGGCCAGCGGCGACAGGTTGCCGGTGTTGATGGCCTGGGCCAGACCGGTGGGCCGCTCCTGCTTGAGGACGAGCTGGTTCATCACGTTCTGCAGCGGCATCATGTCCGGATCGCTCAGGTAGATCGAGGCGTTGAACCAGGCGCTCCAGTAACCCACCGCGTAGAACAGGGAGATGACGGCGACGACGGCCCGTGAGAGCGGCAGCACGATCTGCCACAGGATGCGGAAGTCCCCGGCGCCGTCGATCCGTGCGCTCTCGATGAGTTCCTGCGCGGTGTTCATGAAGAACGCGCGCAGCACCAGCACGTTGAACACGCTGATCGCGCTGGGCAGGATCAGCGACAGATAGGTCCCGGTCAGGCCGACGGCCTGCACCACCAGGTAGGTGGGGATGAGGCCGGCGCTGAAGAACATGGTGGCCAGCAGCAACAGCAGCAGCGGCCGGTGGAACATCGAGCCGCTGCGGGACAGCCCGTAGGCGCACAGCACCGACACCGTCATGCTGAACAGGGTGCCGACGACCGTCACGCCCAGGCTCACCATCGTGGCCCGGGTGACCTGGCCGCCGCTGAGCAGTTCCTGGTAGGCGACGAAGGTGACGCCGCGCGGGATGACGACCAGCCCGCCGGCCTCGGTGATCGTCTTCACCGACGACAGGCTGGTGACGACCACCACCCACAGCGGGAAGAGGACGGCCGCGCACGCCAGGGTCAGCAGCACGCCCTTGCCGGCCAGCCCGGGCGGCGTCGGCTGCTCCTCCCAGACCGGCCGCAGGTGCGTGCCGGCCGGAGAGCGGCCCGGTGCGCGGGCCGGCCCGCGCACGGGACGGCGGCTCGTGGTGGTGCTCACCGCTTGTACACCCCCTGCTCGCCCATCAGATGGGCGACCTTGTTGGCGGCCAGCACCAGCAGCAGGCCGAAGACTCCCTTGACGATGCCGACGGCGGCGGCGTAGCTGAAGTCGCCGTACTGGATGCCGACGTTCCACACGTAGGTGTCCAGTACCTCCGCGGCGGTCGGGCCGACGGCGGTCCGCTGGAGCAGGATCTGCTCGAAGCCGACGGTCAGCGCGTTGCCGACCTGGAGCACCAGCAGCAGCGCGGCGACCGGGCGCAGCGCGGGCAGCGTGATGTGCCACATGCGGCGCCACCGTCCGGCGCCGTCCATCGCGGCGGCCTCGTACATCTCCGGGTTGACGGCGGCCAGCGCGGCGAGGAAGACGATCACGCCCCAGCCCGCGTCCTTCCAGATCATCTCGAAGGTGATCAGGAACTTGAACAGCGCGGGCTCGGTCATCAGGTCGAAGCCCTCGTAGCCGTGCTGCCGCAGGGTCTGCGCGACGAGCCCGGCGCCGCCGAACATCTGCTGGAAGATGGTCACGACCAGCACCCAGGAGAAGAAGTGCGGCAGGTACAGGATGGCCTGGGCCACCGCGCGCACCCGCGGCCGGACGAAGCTGTTGATGAACAGGGCCAGCGCTATCGGCACCGGGAAGAACAGCGTCAGCTGGATGAGGAAGATCGCCAGCGTGTTCTGCAGCGCCTGCCAGAACAGCCGGTCGCCCACCATGCGGGAGAACTGCTCCAGGCCCACCCAGGGGCTCTGCGCCATCGCCTGCCACGCGTTGTCCGCGACGTACGGGTCGTAGTCCTGGAAGGCGACGACGTTCCCGAGCAGCGGCAGGTAGGCGAAGACCAGCAGCAGGAGCAGCGCGGGCAGCGTCATCAGCAGCAGCGTGCGGTCGCGCCGCAACCGGTGCCGCCAGTTCGCTCCGCCCGGCGCCCGGCCCTTGGGCGTCTTGCCGGGCACGGCCGGCAGCGGCGGCGGATCGGCCGCCGCGCCGGGCGCGACCCGGGGAACGGTGCTGTGGGACATGGGCGGGTGACTCCCTCGGTCAGTACGCCGTCGGTACGCCGTCAGACGGTGGTCGGTGCGCCGTCAGGCGGTGGTCGGGAGGGTGGTCATGAGGTGGGGCCGCCGGTCTTCTCCAGCAGGTCCCGGTACCAGTCGCGCAGCTTGTCGCCGCCGCGGGAACGCCAGTCGGCCACCGCCTGCTGCATGTCGGACACCTTCTTGCGGCCGCGCACGATGTCCTTCTCCAGGTCCTCGAACTGGCTGTTCAGGTCTGCGAACCGGTTGGGTTCCTGCACCTGCATGCCGTGGAAGAGCGGCTTGCGCACGTGCGCGCCCTGGCGCTGCTGCCAGCCGATCATGCCCTTCACCACGTCGGGGTGGTCGGGGTGGGCGAAGAACTGCTGCGGGCTGGCGATGTACTCGTAGGTCGCGAACACCTCGTTGTTGCCGCGCTCGGTCTTGCTGAGCGTGCCGCCCTTGAGCGTGTGGTGGGTGCCCTCGATGCCGTAGGCCTTGAGCCGCTGCTCCTTGGTGCCGTAGGGCGCGGCGGTGTAGTTGGCGAGCGCCAGCGTGTCGAGGATCTTCTCCTTCGAGGCGTCCTTGCTGACGAACGCCCAGATGATGGAGGGCTGCCCCGCGTAGAGCACGGGCTTGCCGCCGTCGTGCGCGAAGTAGTCCATCGCCGCCATGGCGAAGTCGGGGTGGTCGGACCGCTGGACGACGGTCCTGCCGTACCAGTCGGAGATGTCCGCGTTGTACATCCACACCTGCCCGGACGCGAACAGGTTGCCGACGTCGCCCTGTTCGGCCTTGACGTCGGGGTGCACCACCCCGGCCGAGTACAGCGAGCGGGACCACTCCAGCGCCTCCAGGAAGGCGTCCGTCTCGTAGCGGTTGACGAGCTTGCCGTCGACGAGGCTCCAGTAGTACGGCTTTTCCGGTAGCACACCGAAGAAGCCGTAGGCGGCCCACGTCATGTCCCCGCAGCCCCACACCTTGTTCCTGGCGGAGGTGATGTCCTTGGCGAGGTCGAAGAACTCCTTGGCGGTGGTCGGCGCCTCGTAGCCCTTCTCCTTGAACAGGTCCGCACGGTAGAAGGGCGTGATGTTGGGGATGACGGAGGCCGGCATCGGCAGGCCGCGGAGCTTGCCGCCGAACACCGCCCGCTGCCAGGCACCGGTGGGGATCGCCGCCAGGTTGGGGTAGTCCTTGACGCGGTCGCCCGACAGGTAGGGCCCGAGGTCGGCGAACTTGTTGTTGACCGCGCTGGGGATCTTGCCGCCCAGCTCCCAGCCGGGCACGACCACGACGTCCGGTACCGAACTGGAGGCGAGCACCGCGCCGAGCTTCTGCCCGTAGGTGTTGCCGTCCTGGTTCTGCCAGGTGACGTCGACGCCGACGGCCTCGTTCATCGCCTTCCAGTACGGGTTGCCGCGCCCCGGCGACGTCCCCCACAGCGGTGCCATGACGGTCAGCTTGCCGCCCTTGCCGAGCTTCTTCGGAACCGAGACGGCCAGCTCGGCGGCGGGCAGCGCGGTGGTGAAGCCGATCGCGGAGCCGTTGCTGCTGGGCAGGTCCGGCTGCACCACGTCGGAGGGCACGTAGGCCGGCAGCACGCTCTTGAGGTCCTTGCCGGTGGTGGTGCCCTCGTTGTTCGAGCCGCCCGAACTCCCCGAGCCGCCGCACGCGGTGAGCAGCGGCAGCCCGCCGCCGACGGCGGCGGCCGCGACGGCGGTGGAGGCGAGGAAGCTTCTCCGGCTCGGGGCGGAGGGGGAGTTCGGCGTCATTGCGTCAACCCTTCAGTGGCGCACCGGGACAACACGCGGCGGGAATCCGCCTGTTCGGCTCGGGTGTCCGGGCCGAGGCGTGCCGGCGCTCGCGGAGCGAGCGGGACGAAGCGGGATGAAGAAGAGCAGGCCCGCTGCTGACGTCCTTCGTCGAAGCGCTTCGATGTTGCTGCGAGGTTAAGTGACCGGTTCATGCCGCACAAGAGTCCGGTTCGGATTTGTTCGGTGCCTTGACAGGGTGTGCCGCATCGACTGAGCATCGAAGCGCTTCGAGTTCCTGGACCACCTCCGTCACCCGGCCGCACCGGATGGCACGGGGCTTCACCGGCACCTACCGGGGTTCATCGATCCGAGGCCACCGCTCACGAACCAAGGGGACACCTCACGTGCCGGAATCCGAGCCGCCCTTCCGCGATCCGCGGCTGCCCGTCGCCGACCGGATCGACGACCTGCTGACGCGCCTCACACCCGAGGAGCGGATCGCGATGCTGCACCAGTTCGCCCCGGCTGTCGACCGTCTCGGCGTCGCCGCGTTCCGCACCGGCCAGGAGGCCCTGCACGGCGTCGCCTGGATGGGGCCGGCGACCGTCTTCCCCCAGGCCGTCGGACTGGGCGCGACCTGGAACGACGACCTGGTCCGCCGGGTCGGCGAGGCCGTCGGCGCCGAGGTGCGCGCGATGCGCGCCCGCGACGACCGGGTGGGCCTCAACGTCTGGGCGCCCACCGTCAACCTGCTGCGCAACCCGCTGTGGGGACGCAACGAGGAGGGCTACTCCGAGGACCCGGCCCTCACCTCCGCGATCGCCGTCGCCTACACCCGCGGCCTGCGCGGCGACCACCCGCGCTACTGGCGCACCGCGCCCGTGCTGAAGCACTGGCTGGCGCACAACAACGAGACCGACCGGGCCACCTCGTCGGCGTCGGTGCGGCCCCGCGTGCTGCACGAGTACGACCTGCGGGCCTTCCGCCCGGCGGTCGAGGCCGGGGCGGTGGCCGGCGTCATGCCCGCCTACAACCTGGTCAACGGCCGCCCCAACCACCTCTCGCCCGAGCTGCGCACCCGGCTGCGCACCTGGACGGACCAGCACCTGCTGGTGTGCTCAGACGCCGGGGCGCCCACCAACCTCGTCGACGCCGAGCACTGCTTCGACACCCACGAGGAGGCCACCGCCGCCGCACTGCGGGCCGGTGTCGACAGCTTCACCGACCACGGTCAGGACCCCGGCCCCATCACCGCCAGGGTGCGTGGCGCACTCGACCGGGGACTCATCGACCCCTCCCACGTCGACACCGCCGTGCGCCGCCTGCTCGCCGTCCGGTTCGCCCTCGGCGAGTTCGACCCCGACCTCGACCCGTACGCCGGCCCGCAGCCCTTCGACACCCCCGAGCACCGCGCCCTCGCCCTGGAGGCCGCCGAACAGGCGGTGGTGCTGCTGAAGAACGTCCCGGTCGGAGACTCCCCGGCGGGGCCCCCGGCCCGAGGCGCCGGGCCGCTGCTACCGCTCGCGGAGGGGACGCGCCTGGCGGTGGTCGGTCCGCTCGCCGACGAGTGCAAGCTCGACTGGTACAGCGGCACCCTGCTCCACCGCTCCACGCCCTTCACCGGCCTGCGCGAGCGGTTCGGCGCCGACGCGGTGCAGCTCGCCGAGGGCCTCGACCTGGTCCGGCTGCACACCGCGTCCGGCACCCTGCGCGTCCCCGACGCGTCCACGTCCGCGCCCGACCCGGCGAGCGGCAGCGAGGCCGCTCTCGACCCGGCGCTGCTGCGCGGACGCACCGACCTGCCGCCGCTCACCTGTGACGCGACGGGCACGGTGTTCGCCCTGGCCGACTGGGGCGGCGGCGTGGTCACGCTGCGCGCACCGGACGGCCGCTACCTCACCGTCGCCGACGACGGCTGCCTGCGGGCCGCCGCCGACCGGCCCGGCGGCTGGGTCGTGCAGGAGACGTTCCGCCTGGAGCCGCACGGCGACGGCCACCTGCTGGTCCACCTGGGCACCGGCCGGCCCGTGCACGTCACCGACGGTGGTGTGCGGGTGGGCGCGACGGGCGACGTGTTCCGCGTCGAGACCGTCGAGCACGGCACCGACGCCGTCACCCGGGCCGCCGCCGAGGCCGACGTGGTGGTGGTCGTCGCGGGCAACGACCCGCACATCAACGGCCGCGAGACCGAGGACCGCAGCACGCTCGCCCTCCCTGAGCAGCAGGAACGGATCTGGCGCGCGGCCCGCGCCGCCAACCCGCGCACCGTGCTCGTGCTCAGCTCCTCCTACCCCTACGCGGTGCCCGAGGCCGCCGCCGAACTGCCCGCGCTGCTGTGGACCGCGCACGGCGGCCAGGCCGCCGGGACCGCGCTGGCCCGCGTGCTCGCCGGCGACGTGTCACCGGCCGGACGCCTGCCGCAGACCTGGTACGCCGCCGACAAGGACCTCCCGGACCTGCTCGACTACGACATCGTCGGCAGCCGCCAGACCTACCTGTACTTCACCGGCACCCCCCTGTACCCCTTCGGCCACGGCCTCGGCTACACCACGTTCACCCACGCCGGACTGACGGCCCGCGTCGACGGCGGCACCGTGCACGCCGCGCTGACCGTCACCAACACCGGCCCGGTCGCCTCCGACGAGGTCGCCCAGCTCTACGCCCGGGCCACCGCACCGTCCGTGCCCCGGCCCGGCCGGGAACTGGTCGCCCACCGCCGGGTCCACCTCGCGCCCGGCGAGTCCGCCCGGCTGGACTTCGAGGTGCCGCTGGCCGCCCTCGGCCACTGGGACGTGGCGCACGGGCGCTGGACCGTCGAACCCGGCCGCTACGAGCTGCTGGCCGGACCCTCCAGCGCCGACCCGCACTGCACGGCGGCCCTCACCGTCGACGGCGAACGCGCCGGGCCGCGCCCGGTGCCGTCCGCCGGGCTGGAGGCCGCCGACTACGACGAGCAGCACGCCACCGTGCTCGTCGCCCGCAGCACCACCGACGGAACGGCGGTCGCCCCGGACGGTGACGACCCCGGCGAACTGCTCTACCGGCGCTGCGACTTCGGCGACGGCGTGACCACGGTGGCGCTGCTGGTGGCGGCCACAGGACCCGGCTCCGTGGAACTGGCGGCCGGGCCGCCCCTCGAAGGCACGTCTCCTGTCGGCGCCACTCCTTCCGGCGCCGACCCGGACGCGTCGACCACGGTCGGTGTGCCGGCCACCGGCGGCGTCCACGAGTTCACCGCCCTGCACACCGGCATCCGGCTCGACGGCGTGCGCGACCTGCGGCTGACCCTGCGCGGCCCGGTCCGGCTGGCACGCCTGGACTTCCTCCGACCGGGGGACCGGCGGCACCCCACCACAGCGAGGAACAGCTGATGAAGTTCACCGACGGTTTCTGGCTCATGCGCGAAGGCGTCCGCGCCACCTACGCCTCCCAGGTGCGCGACCTGCGCGTCGACCCCGACCGCTTCACCGCCTACGCCGCCGACAAGCAGGTCCGCGGACGCGGCGACACCCTCAACTCCCCGCTGATCACGGTCGAGTGCTTCTCCCCGGCCGAGGGCGTCATCGGCGTGCGCACCACCCACCACGCGGGACGGGCCCGGCGCGGCCCGTTCTTCGACCTGCCCGGCGCCGGCACCGGACACGGCGCGCAGACCGCCACCGACGGCAGCGTCACCGAGTTGACCAGCGGCCCGCTCACCGTCCGCCTCGACCGCGACGCCCCCTGGGGCCTGACCTTCCTCGACGCGGACGGCCGGCGCCTCACCGCCGTCGAACCCAAGGGCACCGCCTTCGCCACCACCGGCGACGGCACCCACCACATGATCGCCCAACTCACCCTGGGCGTCGGCGAGGACGTCTACGGGCTCGGCGAGCGCTTCACCCCGTACGTCAAGAACGGCCAGACCGTGGACATCTGGCAGGCCGACGGCGGCACCAGCAGTGAACTCGCCTACAAGAACGTGCCGTTCTACATGTCCTCGCGCGGCTACGGCGTGTTCGTCAACCACCCCGGCAAGGTGTCCTTCGAGGTCGGCTCGGAGTCGGTCGGCCAGGTCCAGTTCAGCGTCGAGGACCAGTCGCTGGAGTACCTCGTCGTGGCCGGCCCCACGCCCAAGGAGGTGCTGGCCCGCTACACCGCGCTCACCGGTCGCCCCGCGCTGCCGCCGGCCTGGTCGTTCGGGCTGTGGCTCACCACGTCCTTCTGCACCGCCTACGACGAGGACACCGTCGCCTCCTTCGTCGACGGCATGGCCGCCCGGGACATCCCGCTCACCGTCTTCCACTTCGACTGCTTCTGGATGCGCGAGTACCAGTGGTCGGACTTCCGCTGGGACCCGGACGTCTTCCCTGACCCCGACGGCATGCTGACCCGCCTGAAGGACCGCGGTCTGCGCATCAGCATGTGGATCAACCCCTACATCGCGCAGAAGTCCGCCCTGTTCGAGGAGGCCGCCCGCCTGGGCTATCTCGTCAGGCGGCCGAACGGCGACATCTGGCAGTGGGACCTGTGGCAGCCCGGCATGGCCCTCGTCGACTTCACCCATCCCGACGCGAGGGAGTGGTTCGCCGGCAAGCTCCGCCCGCTGCTCGACCAGGGCGTCGACTGCTTCAAGACCGACTTCGGCGAGCGGGTGCCGACCGACGTCGTCTGGCACGACGGTTCCGACCCCGAGCGCATGCGCAACTACTACACCCACCTATACAACCGGACCGTCTTCGAGCTGCTGGAGAAGGAGCGCGGCCACGGCGAAGCCGTGCTGTTCGCCCGGTCCGCGACCGCAGGCGGGCAGCAGTACCCGGTGCACTGGGGCGGCGACTGCTTCGCGTCGTTCACCGCCATGGCCGAGTCGCTGCGCGGCGGCCTGTCCCTCAGTCTGTCCGGCTTCGGCTTCTGGAGCCATGACATCGGCGGCTTCGAGGGCACCCCCGACCCGGAGGTCTTCAAGCGCTGGCTCGCCTTCGGCCTGCTGTCCTCGCACAGCCGGCTGCACGGCAACGTCTCCTACCGGGTGCCGTGGGAGTTCGGCGAGGAGGCCGTCGACGTCACCCGCCTCTTCACCCGCCTCAAGCACCGCCTCATGCCGTACCTGTACGGGGCCGCCGTCCAGGCGCACGAGGAGGGCGTGCCCGTCATGCGGCCCATGGTCCTGGAGTTCCCTGACGACCCGGCGTGCCGCCCCCTGGACCGCCAGTACATGCTCGGCCCCGACCTGCTCGTCGCCCCCGTGTTCAGCGCCGACGGCGACGTGGAGTTCTACGTCCCGGCCGGTACCTGGACCCGCCTGCTGACCGGCGAGACCGTCACCGGCCCCGGCTGGCACCGCGAGACCCACGGCTTCGACAGCCTGCCCCTGCTGGTGCGGCCCGGCGCGGTCCTGCCGCTCGGCTCCGACGACCAGCGTCCCGACGGCGACTGGCTGGACGGCCTCACCCTGCGCGTGCACGCACCGCCGCCGGACCTCGACACCACCGTCACCGTGCCCGACCACACCGGCCGCCCCGCGGCCACCTTCCGCGTCCGGCGCGAGGGCGACACCGTGCACGCGACTGCCCACGGCACCGACCGCCCCTACCGGCTCGAAACCGGCACGGGCGGCGGGGCCGCCGGGGCCGGGGGCACTGGGGACGTGACGCTCGACCTGGGGGCGGGGGAGCCCGCGCAGGGGTGAGACCGGTTCCGGGGGCGGTCCCACCGCCCCCGGCCGGTGTCCGGTGGCCGGGCGGTACCGGACGCTGTTCGACGGCACCCATTAGGCTTGCCGACATGGCCGACGCACCGTACAAGCTGATCCTCCTCCGCCACGGCGAGAGCGAGTGGAACGCAAAGAACCTGTTCACCGGCTGGGTGGACGTCAACCTCACCGAGAAGGGCGAGAAGGAGGCTGTCCGCGGCGGCGAGCTGCTCAAGGACGCCGGCCTGCTGCCCGACGTCGTGCACACCTCGCTGCAGAAGCGGGCCATCCGCACCGCCCAGATGGCCCTGGAGTCCGCCGACCGGCTGTGGATTCCCGTCCACCGCTCCTGGCGCCTCAACGAGCGCCACTACGGCGCCCTGCAGGGCAAGGACAAGGCACAGACGCTCGCCGAGTTCGGCCAGGAGCAGTTCATGCTCTGGCGCCGCTCGTACGACACCCCGCCGCCGGAGATCGCGGACGGCAGCGAGTGGTCGCAGAGCGACGACGCGCGCTACGCCACCATCCCGCCGGAGCTGCGCCCGCGCACCGAGTGCCTCAAGGACGTCGTCATCCGCATGCTGCCGTACTGGTACGACAGCATCGTGCCCGACCTGCTGACCGGCCGCACCGTGCTCGTCGCCGCCCACGGCAACAGCCTGCGCGCGCTCGTGAAGCACCTCGACGGCGTCTCCGACGAGGACATCGCCGGCCTCAACATCCCCACCGGCATCCCGCTCTCCTACGAGCTGGACGAGAGCTTCCGCCCGCTCAACCCCGGCGGCACCTACCTCGACCCGGACGCCGCCAAGGCCGCCATCGAAGCGGTCAAGAACCAGGGCAAGAAGTAGCAGACAGACCTGAAGAGGCCCCTACCTGTGGTTCTGCGCACAAGGTAGGGGCTTTTTCATGTGCTGGTCCGCGTGGCGGGCATACCCGGCTACCGCTGAGCGCGACCGCGTCCTGGCGGGAACCCGGAGAACTCAGAGAAGATCGCGCCAGAAGGGGGCGGTCGCTCGCGGGTTCCAGCTCTCGTCCACGTCGCCCCGTGCCCCGTCGAACTCCTGGTGCATGTAGTCGTCCAGATCCAGTCCGTAACAGATGATGTCGGTCTGCCACATCGACAGCACCGGGTGCCCGGAGCTTCCCCGGCCGGCGGGCAGGTATCGATGCGCATACACCGGCACCAGCACCGGCGCCTCCGCCAGATGACGCCGAGCTGTGGCCAGAGCCGCCGTCGCATCGGCGGCACGCTCGCCCCAGCCCTCGTACCAGAACCCGTTGTGCTCGACGTCGAGCAGAACACCTTCGACCGGCCAGGCGAGCTGTCGACGCAGACTGTCCTGGTCACCCCAGCGCCACTCCGGCCACGGTCTGGACCAGGTCTGCCCGTCCTCGGGAGGGATGTTGACCGGAAGGGCCGCCGCGAGGAAGGCGCGGTGATCGTCAGCGAACTCGAAGCCGTACTCTCGCTCGATGCGCGTGAACTCGGCGTCGGTCAGCCCCGGCTCGAACTCGTAGAGTCCCTTCTGCGCCAGGCGGGCTGACGCATCCGCCCCCAGACGTGCTCCCTCTTCGCTGATCACCCGGGCACGTTAGCGTCGGCGCAGCACGCCGTCACCCGAGTTGTTTCACGCCGTGTCCTCGCGGGTGGAGACCTTCTCCGCCCCGATCCGCTGCATGCGCTCGGTGCCCCACGCCCCCAGGGGCTCCAGGGCGGCGTTGAGCGAGATGCCGTGCTCGGTCAGGGAGTACTCGACCTTCGGCGGCACCTCGCGGTACACCTCACGATGCACAAGACCGTCTGCCTCCATCTCCCGAAGATGCTGGATCAGCATCTTCTCGCTGACGCCCGGCAGCCCCCGTCGGAGTTCGGCGAACCGGCGGATCCCGTAGTGGTGCAGCTCCCACAGGATCAGCGACTTCCACTTCCCGGTGACCACGTCCATCGCCGCGTCGATCCCGCAGACATAGGGACCGCGTCGTGCCGATGCTGCCATCTGCTCCTCCAAGCCCAAGCCCGTACTCAGGTCCGGACCCAGCCCGGACCCACTTACCCGCAGGTGCGTACCTGACTTGAAAGTCCGTACTGGTCAACGGTACTGGCGACGGAGAGGATCGAGGCGAAGCGGGGCGTACGAAGGCACGTCCGCACCTGAGGGGGAGACCAGGAAATGACAACCGACGACACCACTCGGGTGAGTGTTCTCGGGCTGGGTGCCATGGGCAGTGCTCTCGCAGCCGCCCTGGTGGGGGCCGGCCGCACCACGACGGTCTGGAACCGCTCAGCGGGGAAGACGGCGGACCTCGTGGCACAGGGCGCGGACGCCGCCGCCACGGCGGGGGACGCGGTCCGGGCCGGCCGCGTGGTGGTCACCTGCCTGCTGGACCACGCGTCGGTCCGCGAGGTGCTGGATCCGCTCTCCGGCGCGCTGGCCGGACGGACACTGGTCAACGTGACCACCACAACCCCGGCCCAGTCGCGGGAGTTGGCCGCGTGGGCCGCCGACGCCGGGATCGTGTACCTGGACGGCGGCATCATGGCCGAGCCGCACATGATCGGACGACCGGGTGCGTCGGTGCTCTACAGCGGATCGGCCGAGGCCTTCGACCAGTGCAAACCGCTGCTCGACCTGTGGGGCGCCAGCACCTACTTCGGTGAGGACGCGGGACTGGCGTCCCTGTACGACCTCGCCCTGCTCTCGGGCATGTACGTCATGTTCGCCGGATTCCTGCACGGCGCCGCCATGGTCTCTCCGGCCGGCGTGACGGCAGGCGAGTTCGCTGCCATGGCCGCGCCCTGGCTGTCCGCCATGACCGGTGCCTTCCCGGAGTTCGCCGCGGTCGTCGACGGCGGTGACTACACCGTCGAAGGACAGCAGAGCCTCGAGTTCTCCGACCTCGGCGACATCCTGGCCGCCAGTGCCGACCAGGGCGTCAGCACCGAGGTGGTCGACACGGTCCAGCGGCTCATCCAACGCCAGATCCGCGCGGGCCACGGAGCCGAGGGCTTCGCGCGGATCATCGAGAGCATCAGGCAGCCCGGTTAGAGCTATCGCGCAGGCCCGGCCATTCGCGCCCCGCCGCCCGCCGGGCGTGACCGCGCCCCGCCCGAAGCTCGAAGCAGGGACGGGGCGCGGCGTGCTGGACCGGGTCGACGTCAGCGGTAGGTGATGTCGGACGGCCGGTAGTTGCAGTGCTTGCCGTCGGCGTCGGTGCCGAGGCGCTCCGGCTCCGAACCGGTGTTGTTGCCCTTGTACTTCTGGCAGGGCACCAGGCGGTTCTTGGTGTCGCCGATCACGGTGATCTCGCGCAGCGCCACGGAGTCGCCGTAGTTGGAGTTGATGCCGGCCATCCGGAGGCCGGGGGCCTTCACCTCGATGTCGCGGAAGATCGCCGTACGCTTCTTCTGCGTGGAGCAGTTGCCGCAGGAGCGGTAGAGCGTGGTGAAGTCCTCGACGGTGAACTTCGAGACGACGAGCTTTCCGCCGCCGTTGTGCTGGAAGACCTTGTCCGCTGCGTGCTTGGCGCCGCCGCCGCGCACGGTGTACACGGCGTCGTCGCCGCCCCTGAAGGTCGCGGCGTCCTCGCCGACGTCCTCCCACCACACGTTCTGGATGGTGCAACTGCCCATGCAGTGCACGCCGTCCGCCGCGGGTGCGCCCAGGACCACGTTCTTCAGCACGGCGCCGTCGGCCAGTTTGAACACCGGCTTCTGGCCCTCCTTCTGGCTGCCGTCACCCAGGGCCGAGGTGGCCTTGAAGCGCCGGTACTCGCCGTCGAAGGTGCCCTTGACCTCGATGGTCTCGGGGACGCTGCGGTCGCCCTTGGAGGTCGGCCAGTCGGTGGCCGCACCGGCCGAGGACAGCGGCAGCTGGGTGAACACCGCAGCGCCGGTGAGGGCGAGCCCCGCAGTGAGTCCGCCGAGCACCCGGCGCCGCGTGACCCGGCGCCTGTCCTGGCGGCGGAGTTCTGCTCTGTTCTTCATGTAACTCTTTCCCGGTGTGGTGACGTTGTGCGTCCTCTGGTTGCCGCCGCGGCCGGAAAGGTTGCCGTGCGGATCAGAAAACTTCTGCGAACACCGGGCGCACGTCTTCGTGCACGTCTTCGTGTGTGGCCTGCGCGGCGTCTCAGCGCGGTGCGGCGTCGTGCGACAACAGCGCGAGCTGGATGCGGTTGTCCAGCTCCAACTTGGCCGGCGCACTGGACACATGGGCCTTCACTGTGCCGGCGGAGAGGTGCAGACGCGCGCTGATCTCGGAGTTGGACAGGCCTTCGGCTCCACCGCGCGCGCCATCTCCTGGCCCCGCACGGTCAGTTGGGTGAGGCCCCGCCCGCGTCCCGAATGTCGCGGGTGGCGGCGAGTCCGTCCCGGTGCGGCATGCGCAGGTCCATCAGCACCACGTCCGGCGCACCCGCGCGGACCGCGCCGGCCACCTCGCTGCCGTCCGCCGCCTCCCCGACGACCGTGATGTCCGCCGCACCGCCCAGCATCAGGCGCAGTCCGGCACGCACCAGCGGGTCGTCATCGGCGAGCAGCACGCGAATCGTGGGGCCACGGTAGCCGCGCCGTCAGCGTGAACGTGCCGTCCCCGCTGCCGTGCTCCAGGGTGCCGCCGTCCAGGTCCACACGTTCCCTGAGCCCGGTGAGGCCCGCGCCCGCGCCGGGGATCTCCGAGGCCGTCACCCCGACCGGCAGCGGGTTGTGCACCTCGACGGTGAGGCCCGTGCCCGGTGCACCCGCCAGCCGGACGCCGACGCGGGCGCCCGGGGCGTGCTTGCGGGCGTTGGTCAGCCCTTCCTGCACCACCCGGTAGGCCGTGCGCTGGACCTGGCAGCGCAGTGAGTCGGCGGCCTGCTCGATGATCCCGTCGTCCAGTCCGACCTGCTGTCCGGCCTGCCGCGCCTCGTCGACCAGGCGCGGGATGTCGGCCATGCTCGGCTGCGGTGGCGCCATGCCGCCCCCGGCGCTCCCCGCGTGCTCGCCGGTCTCGCTGCCCGCTCGCGCCGAACCGGTGGCCTCAGCCGTGCCGTCCGCCCCCGCCGGGCTTGTCGCACGTTCGTCGGAGTCGGCCCGCAGCACGTGCAGCACCTCGCGCAGTTCCTCCAGCGCCAGATGCGCGTTGTCCCGGATGACCTGCGCGCTCTCCGACACCTCGGTGTCCGCGAGCGCGGGCGCGCGCCCGGCGGCCGACTGCTTCGTCCGGTAGGCCAGCGCGCCGGCGTGCACCGACAGCAACGAGATGCGGTGCGCCAGCACGTCGTGCATCTCCCGCGCGATCGCTGTCCGTTCCGCCCGACGCGTGTCGGCGAGGTGCCGGGAGTGCTCGCGGCGTTCCCGGTCGGCGTCCTCCCGCATGCGCAGGATCAGCTGGCGGCGGGCGCGGATTGCGGTGCCCCAGGCGAAGAAGACCAGGTAGTAGGCGAAGACGAACGCTGCGGTGACCCAACCGCCCTCGTGGGGCACCGAGTACAGCAGCACGTACGGCATCGCCGTCACCAGGTAGACCACCAGCACCGGCACCGCGCGCTGCCACGGCACCCGCATGGCCAGGTTGAGCACCACCACCATCAGTGCGCCCACCGAGCTGTTGGCCACGGCCGCGACCGGCACGGAGAACAGCGCCACCGCCAGCGGGAAGCGCCGCCGCCACCACAGGGACAGGCAGGCCGCCGCACCCAGCGGCGCGTCCACCGTCCGCATCCAGTCCGGCAGGTACGCGTGGTCCTGGAGCGCGGACAACATGATCGCCCACCACATCACCGCCCACAGGAACAGCGCGACGTCCACCGCCCAGTCCCGGGGGGTGCGCCGCTCCCGGCCCGGCCCCTGGCCGGCGGGCGCTCCGGCGTAGGCGGCGGCCAGTGCACCGGGCAGCAGCGCCCGCGGCACGGCCGTCCTGATCCTGGTCTCGCTCACCTCCCGAGGGTAAGCACCACCCGGCCCTCCCGCCTCCGCCGCCCATCCCGCCTCCGCCACCTGGCCGTCCCGCCTCCGCCGCCCGGCCGTCCCGCGTCCGCCGCCCGGCCGGAAATACCGGACGACCGGAGGATGCCCGCCGCAGACCCGCCACCGTGCTGCTGACCACCGGGTTCACTCTGCTCTCCGGGGAGCACTGGGCTTGGCCGGTACTGCTCGCGGTGCTCCCGGCGCTGCTGGGCACCGCCGTCGGGGTCGCCGTCCTGCTGTCGGTGGTCGCCGCCACGCCGGGCGTCGACCCGCGGGAGCGTGTCGGCCCCGATGACGCGGGGACGTCTCCTACCAGGTGTGGATCGCGATGTGGGGCACGCTTGCGGGCACCGCGCCGACGCTGGCCGCGCTGCCCGCCGCCCTGGCGGCGGGCAGTACGGCGGTACGGGCGCTGCCTGGGCGGCGGTGCCGGTGGGCCTGCTCAACGGGCTGCTCGGAGCGTGGCTGCTCGGCCGCCTCGCCCACCGTCGGCGGGCGGCGAGGCTGCCGGAGACCTTCGTGCGGCTGCGCTACGGCAAGGACATCGCCGCCGCACAGCAACCCGACGGCGGCGGCTGGCTGGACCGGCTGGAACGCGGCGCGACCCGCACCAACAGCGAACGCCGCCCGGTCGGCATCTGAACGCTCCCGACCGCCCCGCGCACGGCCCGGCCCGCACGGATCTCCGCGTGCGGGCCGGCCTTCCGGTCAGCCGTCAGCCGCAGCAGCCGCCGCACTGGCAGGGGCCGCCCGACTGGCAGCCGCAGGAGCACCCCGAACCGCACCCGCACGCGCCTGGCACCGGCGCCGCGGGCCGGCCCCCCGGACGGCCGGTGACGCTCGGGCCGCCCCACGGCACCGCGCCGGTGACAGCCGGGAGCTGGAGAGTGGACCACACGTTCCGGGCGGCAGCCATGGCATCGCTCCTCGAAAGCAGACGTTCCTGGTGGCCGGTCACGGCCTGACCCGACCAGTGCACGCGTCGCTCGCCGGGCGCGTCAACGGCGCGCGGGAGCATGTCCGTCCGTGCTCCCGCGCGTCTGCGCCTCTGTTCGAAGGTCGATACTTTCGTCGCCGCACACCGGTACGAAGGGAGGCTGCGCGTACGCGCCCCCGCTCCCTACGGTGTCCCCGTGGACGTCATGCGAACGGTACGAACAACCTGGCGGTGGACCATCGGCCCCGAGCCGTGGTCCGCGCTGCGCGTCGTCGGTGAGACGGTGGCCCTGCTGGTGGCCACCGGTGCGGCCTTCGCGGTGCAGATGAGCGAGCACGGCTGGCGGCTCGCTCTGCTCAGCGCGCTCAGCGTCCTGCTGCTCGCGGCGCTGCGCCGCCCGCTGCCGGCTGTGACGCTGCTCCTCACCGCGGGCCTCGGTGGCGTGCTGGTCGGCATGTGGCTGCTGCTGCCGATCACCGCCTGGTCCGCAGGCCGCCGCATCGAGCGGCCGACCAAGGCACTGGCCGTCTTCGGCGCCGCGTTCGGGGTCCACCTCCTGACGGAGCTCGTCGGCCTCGTCCGGGAGGGCATAGCGATCAGCTCATGGGTGGTGCTGCTGCTCTCCTCGTTGTGGCTGCTCGCCTCGATGGTGGTGCCCGGGCTGACGGCCCGGTACCTCGCCCAGCGGCGCGCGCTGCTCGCCTCCGTGCAGGCCCAGCACCACCAGTTGCTGCGCGAGAACGCCATCATCGCCCGCGAGGCCCAGCTGCGGGAGCGCCAGCGCATCGCCCAGGACATGCACGACAGCCTGGGCCACCAGCTCACCCTGATAGCGGTGCACACCGGTGCGCTGCAGGTCGACCCGGAGCTCAGCGACACGCAGCGGGTGGCCGTCGGCGTGCTGCGCGACGCCTCGGTGAACGCCATGCGGGAGTTGCGGGAGGTGGTCGGCGTGCTGCGTGAGGACGCCACCGAATCCCGTCCGCAGGAGGGTGCCGAGACACCCGCAGCGGGGAGCGGCCTGGACGCCGTCGCGGGCCTGGTCGAGTCCTCGCGGGCCGCCGGGGCGTCCGTGGAGCTGCACCACCGCGGCACCGCCCGCCCGCTGCCCGCGGTCGCGGACCGCGCCGCCTACCGCATCGTGCAGGAGGGGCTCACCAACGCCCACAAGCACGCCTACGGTGCGCCCATCACCGTCTCGTTGGACTTCGAGCCGGACTCCCTGCTGGTCGAGGTGGTCAACGGCCCCCGCCCTGCCGTGCCGTCCTCCCGCCTTGCGCCCGCCATCAGCGGCGGGCGCGGGCTCGCCGGGCTGGGCGAGCGGGCAAGGCTGGCAGGCGGCATGCTGCACCGCGGCCCGCTGCCCGACGGCGGCTTCCGCCTCGCCGGAGTGCTGCCCTACGAACCCTCCGGTGTCGCCGTCCGCCCACCCGAGGACGCCACGGAAGCCCAGAACAGGGGCGCCGGGAAGGCCGCCGGGCGGGCCTTCGGGACGGCAGCGGCTGACGCTGCGGGGAGCGTCCCCGCGAGCGCCACTGTGAGCGCTGCCGGGAGCGAGAGCGCATCCGGCGCGGCCGCCGCGCTGCCCGCCGCGCTCACGGCCCTCAGCGGCGGGCATGGGGCCGACGCCGAGGACCCCCGGATGCGCATGCACCGGGACTACGACCGCCTGCTCAGCCGCCGTCGCCGCGCCTGCCTGCCGTGGGGCTGCGGCATCGCCGCCCTCACGATGGTGCTGCTCGTCGTGCTGCTGGTGTGGGGGGCGACCACGCTGATGGACGAGTTCCGCAACAGCCTGCTGGAGCCCGAGGAGTACGCGTCGGTGAAGGTCGGCCAGCCCGAGCGCGTGGTACGCGATCGCCTGCCGAACGGCGAGTCGCTGCTCACCTCAGGCCTGTCGAAGGGCGAACCGGAGATACCCACCGGTGCCACCTGCCTGAGGTTGCTGTCCACCGAGGACACACCGGACTGGAACACCGACTTGGTGTTCCGCTTCTGCTTCAAGGACGACGTCCTGGTCAGCAAGGACCGCTACACCACCACCCCGTGAGCAGCACCGCCGTCCTGCGGCGCCCCTCGCAACGCCGTCGGCGGTGGACCGCCCCGCCTCCCGGCCGGCGTCGGCCCGCGCCCCGTCGTTCACGGGCACCTGTTGTCCACAGGCGCCCGTGGCCCCTCAGCATCCTCGCTCCACTTGTCCACAGGCTTCCCGCCCGTGGTGCGCTATCCGCGATGATGGGCGCGCCGGCCGACGGACCGATCACCAGACTGCCCACCCCGCAGCCTCCATCACGCAGCCCACTCCGCACCCACGCTTTCCACTCCCCGTACCGCAGCCGTCGCCCCGCAGCAGCGACCCGCCCCGCAGCAGCCGACCCACCCCGCAGCCGTCGCCTTCACCGCCACTAGACCGCTACCACCACCGTGTTGGAGCCGCCCCCATGATCAGGGTCCTGGTCGTCGACGACGAGCCGCTCATCCGTGCCGGCATCCGGGCGATCCTCACCTCCGCCGGCGACATAGAGGTCGTCGCCGAGGGCGGCACCGGCCGGGAGGCGGTCGAGCTGGCCCGCAGCCACGCGGTCGACGTGGTGCTGCTGGACATCCAGATGCCGGTGCTCGACGGGCTCTCCGCCCTGCCCGAGCTGCGCCGGGCGGCCCCCGCGGCCCGGCCGCTGATCCTGACCACGTTCGGAGAGCCGGACAACGTGCTGGCGGCGCTGCGGCGCGGCGGGGCGGGCTTCCTGCTCAAGGACTCCGCCCCGGAGGAGCTGATCCGGGCCGTGCGGGCAGCCGCATCAGGGGGCGCCTACCTGTCGCCGAGCGCGACCCGGCACGTGGTGGACTCGCTGGCCGACCTGCCGGACGGGCGGGCCGACGAGGCGCGCGAGCGCCTCTCCCGCCTGGGCCCGCGCGAACGCGAGGTGCTGGCGCTGCTCGGGGAGGGGCTGTCCAACGCCGACGCCGGACGCCGACTGCACATGAGCGAGGCGACGGTGAAGGCGTACGTCAGCCGCATCCTGGCGAAGCTGGACTGCGCCAACCGGGTGCAGGCCGCGCTGCTGGCACGGGACGCCGGGCTGGGAGGCTGACCTCCCAGCCCGCGGCCGCACTCGTGCAACCAGGCGCAGTTCCCCGACGGTCGGTACCGGTGCCGACCGGTGCCGACCTGTGGCTCCTGGTGTCAGGAAGCGTCGGCGCTCTTGGCCGGCGCTGCCTGCGTCGAGGCCTGGACGGCGGCAGCCGGGTCGATCTCGTCGGCGTAGTCGCCGGTGACGAGGTAGACCACACGGCGCGCGACGGACACGGCGTGGTCGGCGAACCGCTCGTAGTAGCGGCCCAGCAGCGTCACGTCGACGGCCGTCTCGATGCCGTGCTTCCAGCGGTCGTCCATCAGGTGCTGGAAGAGAGTGCGGTGCAGGTCGTCCATCTTGTCGTCGTCCTGCTCCAGCTGGAGGGCCAGGTCGACGTCCTTGGTGACGATGACCTCGGCTGCCTTGGCCATGAGCCGCTGCGCGAGCTGACCCATCTCCAGGATGGTGGCCTGCAGGTCGCGCGGCACCGCCGACTGCGGGAACCGCAGTCGGGCCACCTTCGCCACGTGCTGCGCGAGGTCGCCGGAACGCTCCAGGTCGGCGCTCATGCGCAGGGAGGTGACGACTATCCGCAGATCGGTGGCGACGGGCTGCTGGCGGGCCAGCAGCTGGATGGCGCGGGTCTCCAGCTGGCGCTGGAGGTCGTCCACCTTGTCGTCGTTGGCGATCACGCTCTCGGCGAGGTTGAGGTCCGCGTCCAGCATCGCCGTGGTGGCGCGGCCGATCGCGGATCCGACGAGCCTGGCCATCTCGACCAGGTTCTCGCTGATCGAATCAAGCTCCTCGTGGTACGCGTCCCGCATGACTGTCCTTCCCTCGCATGGCGATGGTACGGCCGTTGTGGGGCAGTTTCCCCAGGCTGCCACGCTCGGCCCGCAATGCGTCCGGCTTCGGCACCCCAAGTGAATCACCCCCGACACCCGGGTGAACTCTGGGATACGTCGCCCGTTCGGCCCATCGGCCGCCCTGAAGTGGGCCGCCGCCGGTCGCCTGCGGGGAGCGATGTCTCAAATGTAGTGATTGCCGGTGCGGACAGTGAACCACCACCGTCCTGCCGGTGAACTCTGGGGGACGAGTGTTCGAGTCGGGCGGTCAGACCTGTGAGCGGCTTCCGCCACCCGCTTAACCTGTGGACATGGACGTGAACGCGGCAGTCGCCGCAGTGGCTGCGATCGCCGGGGTCTGCACCGGCGCGTTCGCCGTGCTGGCGTTCCGCTGGAGCGAGCGTGAGCAGGCGCGGCCCTCGCGCACCTCCCTGCACATGGAAGCCGGACTGCCACCGGGTGTGGACACCGTGCTGTCGGTGCTGCGTTCCTCCGCCGTGGTGCTGGACGAGGGCGACGCCGTGGTCAAGGCCAGTTCGGCCGCCTATGCGCTCGGCCTGGTGAGGGGCGGGCGTCTCGCGGTGGAGCCGATGCTGCAGATGGCCAGGGACACCCGGCGGGACGGCGAGATACGGCAGGTGGAGCTGGACCTGCCGAGGCGCGGTTCCGGACGGGGCGAGGCCCTCGCGGTCTCCGCCCGCGTCGCGCCGCTCGGTTCGCGGCTGGTGCTGCTGCTGGTGGAGGACCTCACCGAGGCCCGCCGCATCGAGGCGGTCCGCCGCGACTTCGTGGCGAACGTCAGCCACGAGCTGAAGACCCCGGTGGGCGCGCTGTCGCTGCTGTCCGAGGCGGTACGCGGCGCCTCCGACGACCCGGAGGCCGTCGAACGGTTCGCCGGGCGGATGCAGCACGAGGCCACCCGGCTGACCAACCTGGTCCAGGAACTCATCGACCTGTCCCGCGTGCAGAACGACAACCCGCTGGAGGACTCCGAGCCGGTGGGCGTCGGGGTGCTCGTCAACGAGGCCATCGACCGCTGCGGACAGGCGGCGGGCACCAAGCAGATCACCATGGCCACCGGCGGTATCGACGACCTGTACGTGTGGGGCAACCGCGGGCAGCTCGCCGCGGCCCTGGGCAACCTCGTCGAGAACGCCGTCAACTACTCCGCGCCGAGGACCAGGGTGGGCATCGCCGCCCGCCGTATCGCGGCTCCCGGCGGGGACCTCATCGAGATCGCCGTCACCGACCAGGGGATCGGCATCTCGGACAAGGACAAGGACCGGATCTTCGAGCGGTTCTACCGCGTCGACCCGGCCCGCTCCCGGCAGACCGGAGGCACCGGCCTCGGGCTTGCCATCGTCAAACACGTGGCCGCCTCGCACGGCGGGGAGGTCACCGTCTGGAGCGCTGAGGGACAGGGCTCCACCTTCACCCTGCGGTTGCCGGAGGCCGGCACCGCCAGGGAGCGGGCTGAGGCGAGCCGGCGCAGCCGGCAGCAGCTCAGCGGCGCACTGCAGGAACCGGCCGACTACGACGAAGCCGACGACCCCGACGAACCCGCCTCCGGCGGGGGAGGCGGCACCGTGCAGGGCCGGTCGTACGAGACCTTCACCCGTGATCAACTCTCTGCCCCGGAGGTCCTCCCGTGACCCGAGTGCTCGTCGTCGAGGACGAGGAATCGTTCAGCGACGCCCTGTCGTACATGCTCCGCAAGGAAGGCTTCGAGGTGGCCATCGCCGCCACCGGGCCGGAGGGGCTGGACGAGTTCGAGCGCAACGGCGCCGATCTGGTGCTGCTGGACCTCATGCTGCCGGGGCTGCCCGGTACGGAGGTCTGCCGCCAGCTGCGCAACCACAGCAACGTGCCGGTCATCATGGTGACGGCCAAGGACAGCGAGATCGACAAGGTGGTCGGCCTGGAGATAGGAGCCGACGACTACGTGACGAAGCCGTTCTCGTCGCGTGAGCTGGTCGCACGTATCCGCGCGGTGCTGCGGCGGCGCGGTGAGCCGGAGGAGGTCGAGCCGGCCGCGCTGGAGGCGGGCCCGGTCCGGATGGACGTCGACCGCCACGTGGTGACGGTCTCCGGTGGCAAGGTCGACCTGCCGCTGAAGGAGTTCGACCTGCTGGAGATGCTGCTGCGCAACGCCGGCCGGGTCCTCACCCGGATGCAGCTCATCGACCGGGTGTGGGGTGCCGACTACGTCGGCGACACCAAGACCCTGGACGTGCACGTCAAGCGGCTGCGGGCCAAGATCGAGCCCGACCCGGGCGCTCCGCGCTACCTGGTGACCGTGCGCGGCCTCGGCTACAAGTTCGAGCCGTAGGCCGGCCCGCCGGCTCCGGTGCGAGGCGACGACCGTGAGCGGGCAGCTGCTGTGAGGGGGTGGCCCCGGCCCGTCAGGCCGGGGCCACCCCCTCACAGGTGATGCCAGGTGTTACTCGGCGACCGGGCTCTCCTCGGTGCCGCTGCCGGCGTCCGCGGCGTTCTCGCCGTCCGCGGCGCCGTTCTCCGTCTCGCCGCTGTTCTCCGCACCGTCGGCGTCGGGCGAGGCCGAGTCGCCCGCACCCTCCTCCTCCGACTGGCCGGGGGCGTTGTCGGACGGGGCCTCGGCCGGCGGGGTGGGGCCGTAGTCGGAGTAGCCGCCGCGGGCCGGGACCACCGTGGCCCGCAGCTCGACGGCGCCGGTCTCGCTGAGTTCGAAGACGATCGGCTGGGCGTTGCCGTCCGTCACGTCCCCGGTGTCCGCCAGGAACGCGGAGGCGTTGTTGGGGCCGCCGAGCATCAGCGAACCGCCGGCCGGCACGGTGAGGTCGCCGTCCTTGGCCGGCTTCAGCTCGACCTCGCCGCCCGCGCCGGTGACCTTGACGGACTCCAGCGTCTCGTCCTCGGTGCCGTCGTTGAAGATGCGTGCCGACACCGCTGCCGGGCCGTCACCGTCCTCCGACGTCACGATGTTGACGTTCTGGATCTTGATGGATCCGACGGTGATGGCGGCGTTGTCCGGGTTGACCCCGCTCGTCTGGGCGTTGCGACCGGCTCCGCACCCGGCCAGCGAGGCGGTGGAGAGCGCGATGACGGTGGCGGCGACGACGCCGCGTCGAAGGTGGCTGCTCACGGCGGCGGCTTCTCCTAGCGGTAAGTGAAAGCTGTGCTTGAGGTAAAGAGTCGGTCAGGCGCCCAGGTTACCGACCCCCTGCAGCACCCTCGCACCCGACCCGCCCCACCGGCGGCCGCGGTGCGCGCCTGCGCCGCGGCGGAACGGTTCCGGAACCGTCGCACCCGGAAACGCGGCGTTGTGCGCGACCCGCGCGCCCGCGTGTGGGAGTGGTCGTCGGCGGGCGGCCGCGGGCCGGGTCCCGCGGCGGTGAACACCGTCCGCGCGACGCCCGCGAACGGGCCCGGAACGGTGTGTGGAAAACATGGCCCGAGGGCGCGTGCAGGATTCCCGGCCGACTATTGCCGAGGCCGTGAATATCGGCCGACGCGCTGCCGCCGTGATGTGTTGATCAATTAAGCGACGGCCAAACGGGCGACCTCTGGAATACCGGCAAAACGGACTTTTGACGTCTCGTGTCGCCTCTTCCCGCGCGGTTACCGCCGTGATTCGCGGCCCCGCGGGACGGGCCCCGACCTGCGAATACCCGGTTCCACGCCCCGTCCGCAGCACGTCGCGGGCAGAGTTGTCAAGCCCCGAGATATGCCCTGACCTGCGAAAACGCCATTCAGAACACCCGCATCCCGTGCTATCCTGGATAGCCACGGAAGGGGTACCTGACACATGACGTTCAAGGTTGGCGACACCGTGGTCTATCCCCATCACGGGGCCGCGCTGATCGAGGCCATCGAAACTCGCCAGATCAAAGGCGTGGACAAGCTGTACTTGGTTCTCAAGGTCGCCCAGGGTGATCTTGAGGTTCGTGTGCCGGCGGAAAACGCCGAGCTCGTCGGCGTTCGTGATGTGGTCGGCCAGGAAGGACTGGAGAGGGTCTTCGAGGTGCTGCGTGCACCGTACGCCGAAGAGCCCACCAACTGGTCCCGTCGTTACAAGGCAAACCTGGAGAAGCTCGCCTCCGGTGATGTCATCAAGGTCGCCGAGGTCGTGCGTGACCTCTGGCGTCGTGAGCGTGAGCGCGGGCTCTCCGCAGGTGAGAAGCGGATGCTCGCGAAGGCCCGCCAGATCCTGGTGAGCGAACTTGCTCTCGCCGAGAACACCAACGAGGACAAGGCCGAGGCGCTGCTCGACGAGGTCCTCGCCTCCTGACGCAACTCCGACAGCATGTTCCGTCATCGGTGGAGACCCGACGGCACACGCTGAACGGCGGCAGATGCGGATTTGCCGTGGTGCCCGAGTGACGGCTGCGGCCGTCACGGCGGGCGCTGCGGCATGTTCGAGTACGCGTTCCCAGCACGCCGACACCCGGAATGCCGGGACGGTACACGGTGCTGTGCACCTCTTCGCTGTGCAGCTGTTCAACTTCTTCGCAGCTTCTTCGAACTCGCGCACTTGCTTCGCCTGACCCATAGCCAGGGCGGTCCCCGGAGGGACTGAGCGCGGGCTGGCACCTCGAACGGTTCTCACGGAAGGGCCGCCCGAGGTGTGGCGTCCGGCTCGCTGTGGCCATACCCACCTCAGCCAAGGACACAAACCTGAACGTGCAACCAATGTCCGACGAGCACACCACGCCGCAAGGGTCCCGTCCCAGCCACCGCACCGCGGCGATCATCCCTGCCGCAGGGCGCGGCGTCCGTCTCGGCCCCGGGGCCCCCAAGGCGCTCAGGGCGCTGGGCGGCCTCCCGATGCTGGTGCACGCCGTGCGCGCGATGGCCAGAGCCCGAGCGGTCGCCCTGGTCGTCGTCGTCGCCCCGCCCGACGGCGTGTCCGAGGTCCGGCGCATGCTGGACGAGCACCCGCTGCCCGACGGCGGCACCGAGGTGCTGGTGGTGCCCGGCGGCGAGACGAGACAGCAGTCCGTGCGCCACGGCCTCGACGCGCTGCCCGTCGGCGTCGACGCCGTGCTCGTGCACGACGCGGCCCGCCCGCTGGTACCGGTCGACACCGTTGAGGCGGTGATCTCCGCGCTGCGCGACGGGGCGCCCGCCGTGGTGCCCGCCGTGCCGCTCGCCGACACGGTCAAGGAGGTCGAACCCGCCGTGGGACGCGCCTGGGAGCAGGTTCTCGGCACGCCCGACCGGTCCCGGCTGCGTGCCGTGCAGACGCCGCAGGGTTTCGACCGCGCGGTGCTCGCCGAGGCCCACGAGCGCGTCGCCTGTGAGGGCGAGGGCGCCACCGACGACGCCGGGATGGTCGAACGCCTCGGCCGTCCGGTGGTGTTGGTGCCCGGCCACGAGGAGGCGTTCAAGGTGACCAGGCCGCTGGACCTGGTACTGGCAGAAGCGGTACTCGCCCGCCGGAGGGCCCACGATGGCTACTGACCCCCACCCGCCCGCCGGCGCCCAGCCGCTCCCGGCCGACGAGCCGGCGCCCGCCGGACTGCCGTCGGCGGTGCTGCCGCCCGCGGTCCCCGCACCGGTGCGAATGCCGCTCGTCGGCGTAGGCACCGACGTGCACGCCTTCGAGGCGGGCCGGCCGCTGTGGTGCGCCGGGCTGCTGTGGTCCGAGGCGGACAGCGGCGGCCAGGGGCTCGCCGGCCACTCCGACGGCGACGTGGCCGCGCACGCGGCCTGCGACGCCCTGTTCTCCGCCGCCGGTGTGGGCGACCTGGGCGCCCACTTCGGCACCGGACGGCCCGAGTGGTCGGGCGCCTCGGGGGTCACCCTGCTCGCGGAGGCCGCGCGCATCGTGCGCGCCGAGGGCTTCGTGATCGGCAACGTCGCCATCCAGGTCATCGGCGTCCGACCCAAGATCGGCAAGCGGCGGGCGGAGGCCCAGCGGGCGCTGTCCGAGGCCGTCGGCGCCCCCGTCTCCGTGTCCGGCACGACCACGGACGGCCTCGGCCTCACCGGCCGCGGTGAGGGACTGGCCGCCCTTGCCACTGCACTGGTCCTGCCCGCAGGCTGACGCACCCGGCCCGGAGACGCGTCGGTCCGGCCGTCCGGACCGACTTCCTCCCCGGATGCGACGCGGCCCGCTTTGGGTAGGTTCGGTGGTGGTACCCGTAACCCGGCCATCAACCACCGGCCCCGGCCGTGCTCCGCAGGAGCCGCCGGCCGTGCGCCGCGCTCCTGCAGTGCCGGCCGGTGGCGCACCAGTGAGAGAAGGGCACACCGTGGCAGCCACCCTGTCCGACAACCTCAAGCAGCTCCTCGACAGCAAGGTCTTCGTGATGGTCGCGACCGTCCAGCCGGACGGCAGTCCGCAGGTCTCGCCCGTGTGGGTGAAGCGGGACGGCGACGACCTGCTGATCTCCACCACCGAGGGACGCCGCAAGGAGCAGAACCTGCGCCGCGACCCCCGGGTGACCGTGGTCGTGCAGCCCGCCGACTCCCCTTACGCGTACGCGGAGATCCGCGGCACCGCCACGCTCACCACCGAGGGCGGTCAGGAACTGATCGACGAGCTCTCGCAGAAGTACACCGGCACGAGGTACGCCGAGTTCAACCCGGCCTCGGCCCAGGAGGCGCCGCGTGTGGTGGTGCGGGTCTCGCCGCGCAAGGTCGTCGGGCAGGGCGAGATCGTCTGACGCGCCGGCCGGACCCGGGCCTCCCGCCGCCGGGCCGGCACCCCGCCCAGTGGTGCCCCGCGCCGACGGCACGGGGCACCGCTCGCTTCTACTACCCTTGACGGGTGACCATTCGCCTGTACGACACCAGCGCCCGGAAGATCCGTGATTTCACCCCGCTCACCGCGGGCGCCGTCTCGATCTACCTGTGTGGTGCCACCGTGCAGGCCGCCCCGCACATCGGGCACATCCGCTCGGGCCTCAACTTCGACATCATGCGCCGCTGGTTCGCCCACCGCGGCTACGACGTCACCTTCGTCCGCAACGTCACCGACATCGACGACAAGATCATCACCAAGGCCGCCGAGCAGGGACGCCCCTGGTGGGCCATCGGCTACGACAACGAGCGCGCGTTCAACGAGGGCTACCACGCGCTCGGTTGCCTGCCGCCCACCTACGAGCCGCGCGCCACCGGGCACGTGCCCGAGATGATCGAGATGATGGCGGCGCTCATCGACCGCGGCCACGCCTACGCCGCCGAGGGCAACGTCTACTTCGACGTGCGCTCCTTCGAGGGCTACCTGTCGCTGTCCAACCAGGAGCTGGACAACCTGCTCCAGCCCTCGGGCGAGGGCGAGACGGGCAAGCGCGACCCGCGGGACTTCGCCATGTGGAAGGCGGTCAAGCCCGGCGAGCCGTCGTGGCAGACGCCGTGGGGCCCGGGCCGTCCCGGCTGGCACCTTGAGTGCTCCGCCATGGCCCACAAGTACCTCGGCCGGGCCTTCGACATCCACGGAGGTGGCGTCGACCTCGTCTTCCCGCACCACGAGAACGAGATCGCCCAGTCCAAGGCCTACGGTGACGACTTCGCCACCTACTGGCTGCACAACGCCTGGGTCACGATGAGCGGCGAGAAGATGTCGAAGTCGCTCGGCAACTCGGTGCTGGTGTCGGAGATGGTCCGGCGCTGGCGGCCCATCGTGCTGCGCTACTACCTCGGCACCCCGCACTACCGGTCGATGATCGAGTACAGCGAGGAGGCCCTGACGGAGGCGGAGACGGCCTTCGCCCGGATCGAGGGCTTCGTCCAGCGCGCGGTGGAGCGGGCCGGCGCGGTCGAGCCCGCCGCCGAGGTCCCGGCCGACTTCGCGGCCGCGATGGATGAGGACTTCGGCGTTCCGCAGGCCCTCGCGGTGGTGCACAACACCGTCCGGCAGGGCAACGCCGCTCTGAGCGCCGACGACAAGGACGCCGTCACCACCTGCCTCGCCGAGCTGCGTGCCATGCTGGGTGTGCTGGGCCTCGACCCGCTCGACGCCCACTGGGCGGCAGGCGCGGGCGGCGGCGACGAGCTGCACGGCGTCGTCGACTCGCTGGTCCGCCTGGTGCTCGACCAGCGGCAGGCCGCCCGCGCACGCAAGGACTACGCCACCGCCGACGCCATCCGCGACGAGCTGCAGCGGGCCGGCCTGGTCATCGAGGACACCCCCGGCGGAGCCCGCTGGGAGCTCAGCCGCTGACGTCCCCCGCCGTCACCCCACAACCGGCAGCACCGCACCACTGGCGGAACCGGCACGACCGGCGCCACCGCACGACCGGCAGCACCGCCGACCGGCGCGCGCAGCCCCCGAAGCAGCCCGACCCGCAGTACCGAAGGCAGAGAGTAGGAACTCCCATGGCCGGCAACAGCCAGCGGCGCAACCGCCGCACGTCCAACAAGAAGGGCGCGCAGGTCGGCAGCGGCGGCAACCGGCGCCGCAGCCTGGAGGGCAAGGGCCCGACGCCGCGCGCCGAGGAGCGCAAGGGCCACCCCAAGCAGCGCCTCGCGCAGGTCCGCGCCCGCAAGGCCGCCGGCCGTCCCGCGCCGCGCCGCGGCGGCCCCAAGGGCACCTCCGAGCTGGTCGTCGGGCGCAACCCGGTCGTCGAGGCGCTGCGTGAGGGCGTGCCCGCCAACACGCTCTACGTGCAGCAGTTCATCGACAGCGACGAGCGGGTCCGCGAGGCGCTGCGCCTGATCGCGGACCGCGGCGGCATCAACCTGATGGAGGCCCCCCGGGCCGAGCTGGACCGGATGACGAACGGCCTGAACCACCAGGGCCTCGTGCTCCAGGTCCCGCCCTACGCCTACGCGCACCCGGAGGACCTGACCTCCGCCGCGCTGGACGCCGGTGAGGACGCGCTGATCGTCGCGCTCGACGGAGTCACCGACCCGCGCAACCTGGGCGCGGTGGTGCGCTCCGCCGCGGCGTTCGGCGGACACGGCGTGGTCGTGCCCGAGCGGCGCGCGGCCGGCATGACCGCCGGCGCGTGGAAGACGTCCGCCGGCGCGGCGGCGCGCATCCCGGTGGCGCGGGCCACCAACCTGACGCGTGCGCTGGAGACCTACCAGAAGTCCGGGCTGACCGTCGTGGGCCTGACGGCCGACGGCGGAACGGACCTGACGGACGCCGCCGCGCTGGAGGGGCCGGTGGTCATCGTGGTCGGCAGCGAGGGCAAGGGCCTGTCCCGGCTGGTCGGCGAGACCTGCGACGTGCTGGTCCGCATCCCGATGCCTGGCGGCGGAGAGTCGCTGAACGCGGGTGTGGCAGCCGGGGTGGCGCTCTACGAGGCCGCGCGCCGCCGCCGCTGACCGGCGCGGACGTGCGGGCCGTGCGCCGGGTGCGGGCCCAGCCGGGAAGCGGCCCACCAGGGGCTTGACGGGTCGCGGACAGATCGGGCGGGTCAAGGCAGTGTCCTTAACGTCCGTCACTCGGTTAGATGAGCGTGGACACCAGAACACCCCGCACGCCTACCGGGACGAACCCGGGCGGCTTTGACGACGACCCGGTGCTCAGCTCGGTCAAGGTGCCGAGCGACCCCGCACAGGTCATTGTCAACAACGCCAGCTTCCGGGTAAAGCTCGCCACGCCGACTCCCACCGGCAGCGCGTTCGCCGACACCGCCCAGCTGCCCGCGGTCGACGGTGCCAGGCGGCGCGCGCCCGTGGTGTGGAGCGGGCGGAACGCGCCGGGTGACGGCGGCCTCAGCCAGCTGCTGCACGCCGCGCACGCCCGTGGCGGCGGTGAGTCGGCGGGGGGCACCACCCAGGTGCTGCCCCGGGTCGACGCCGAGCGCGCCGCGCACCCCACGGTCGTCAGCCCCCGGGCACCCGAGCCGGACCGGCCCCTGCTGCAAGGGGTGCGGCCGGCCGAGGGCGCCTACGACGAGCCGTACGGACCGGGGTCCGGCACCACCGGCCCCCACGACCGCGACGGGCTCGACCGCGACGCCTACGACCGCGACGCCTACGACCGGCGCGAGAGCGCCCGCGCGAACGACGCCGTCCGGCACGCCTACTACCCCGGGCGCCGGATGAACCTCGGCGTGGTGCTGCTGCCGCTGCGCATCTTCCTGGGCTTCATCTCGATCTACGCAGGCATGGGCAAGCTCACCGACCCCGTCTACTTCGACGGTGGCGAGCGGGGCTCGATGGTCAGCTGGCTGACCTCGCTGGAGCCGTGGGCGATCGCCTCGCCGCTGCACTCCTTCGCGGTGGCGCACCCGGTCGGCTCCGGCCTGACGGTCGCGTTCCTCCAGGTCATCGTCGGCGTGCTGACCGTCTGCGGCCTGTGGCAGCGGGTCGCCGCGTCCTGCGGAGCGCTGCTGTCCGCGGCGCTGCTGCTGACGGTGAGCTGGCGCATGGTGGCCGCCTACGACGCGCCGGACATCATCTACCTGGCCGCCTGGTCGCCGCTGATCATCGCCGGGGCGCCGGTCTACTCGCTGGACGCCAGGCTCGCCGGTGAGGCGTGGCGCCGCCTCGGCCCGCGCGCCGGGCTGTGGGACCTGCGCCGGCGGGTGCTGCGACGCGGCACGATCATGGTGACGCTGATCGCCGGACTGGCCCTGCTGATCGGCTCGGTGCTCGGCAGCGCGGTCCGCACGGCCGGGGTCGCCACCGTGCCCGAGCCGGGCGAGCCGCCGCGCAACTTCCTGCCCGGTTCCCCGCTGCCGTCCACCCCCGGGCAGCGTTCCGGCCGAGCCACGCAGGGGCCGACCGCCGGCCCCACCGCCGGCCAGTCCTCGGCCCCCGCCACCCAGGAGCCGACCGCGGGGACCACACAGGAGACCAGCGGCACCGCCCCCACCGGTGAGACCGCCGGCCAGCCCAGCCAGGACCAGACGGTCCAGGCGCCCCCGCAGCAGCAGGCCCCGCCTCCGCCCGCGCAACAGCAGCCCCCGGCGCCCGACCCGGCGCCCGGCACCTCCGGCGGCGGCGCGCCCGCGCCAGGCGGTGGCGACAGCGGAGGCGGGGGCTCCGACGGCGGCGGCGGTGACAGCGGCGGCACCACCGGCGGTGACGGCGGCGGCAGCGGCGGCGGAGGCAGCTCCGGTGGCCGCGGCGCCCTCGGCGGCCTCCTGGGTTGAAGGGATCTGCTGGGCCTGCCCCTCTGAGCTTTCGAGCCTCTGAACCACTGAGGCTCTGAACCACTGAGGCTCTGAACCACTGAGGGGCGCGGCCCCACGGCGAAGGGTGGGGCCACCGGCTGCGACCGGTGGCCCCACCCTTCGTGCTGCCCGACGGCGTTGCCGGGCCAGGCCGCAGTGTCCCCGGCCAGGCCCGGTGTTCAGGCCAGCTCCGGTGTTCAGGCCAGGTCCGGCCTGGTGGCCCGGTCACGTGGGCGGGCGGGCGGTCGGTCGGGCGTGTCAGGCGAGCGGGTCAGGGGTGCCGCGGTGGGCGGCGAGTTCCCTGGCGGCCTCGGTGAGGTCCTTGGCGGTGTCGATCGCGCGCCAGTAGGCGCCCTGCGGCAGGGAGAAGCCCGCGAGCCGGTGCTCCCGTGCCAGCCGCGGGAACGTCGTGCGCTCGTGGTCGCCGCGCTCGGGCAGCAACTCCGCGAACCCGGGGGAGAGCACGTAGACGCCCGCGTTGATCTCGTACGCGGTGGGCGGTGACTCGATGAAGTCCACGACGTGCCCGAAGCCGTCGGTGCGCACGGCTCCCCACGGCAGGCGCGGGCGGGCCAGGGCCAGCGTGGCGACGGCGTCGCGCTCGGTGTGGAAGGCGGCCATGTCGCGCAGCGGGAAGCGGGTCCAGATGTCGCCGTTGGTGGCGTACCAGGGCTCGGCCGGGCGGGGGAGGGCCGCGGCGGCGAAACGCAGTCCGCCGCCGCGGCCCAGGGGTTCGTCCTCGACGACGGTGGTGATGCGCAGCGGCAGGTCCGCGTCGGCCAGCCACCGCTGCATCACCTCGGCGAGGTGCCCGCAGGAGACCACGACGTCGCTCACGCCTTCCTGGGCGAGCCAGGAAAGCTGATGGCCGATGATCGGCGTCCCCGTACCGGGGATCTCGATCATCGGCTTCGGCTTGTCGTCGGTGTAGGGGCGCAGCCGGGAGCCCTGGCCGCCGGCCAGGATCACCGCCTGGGTGGGTGCGTGCGGAGCTGGCGTCATGCTCCGCACGCTATCCGGGCGCGGCGGACGGACCGCCTCAGCGGGAGCCGTGGCGACTCGGCGTCGTCCCCGCAGCCGCTCGGCGGGACGGCCGCCGGGACGGCGCCCCACCGGCTGTTCGGGCGCTCAGCGGGAGTCGGCGACGCCGGAGGCGAAGGAGGTGTCGCACACCGGCCGGGAGAAGCGCTGGGCGCGCTCGGGCGTGCCGTACTTCTGCACTGCCGCCTTGCCCAACTCGCGGGCGATGCCCGCGCAGTGCTGGGCCAGCGACGGCCGCCGCTCCACGGAACGCTGCAGGTTCGTCAACGCGACGCCCGGGTTCTCCTCCTGGAGTTGGACGAGGAGCTTCTCCTGGAGTACCTCGTGCGGGGCACTCGCGGGAGTCCGGCTCGCCTCCTCCTCGGCGGCGGCGGTGAGCATCTGGGCCTCCGAGGGCTGGACGGCCCAGGGCACTCTGGTCACCGCGAGTGTCCCGGAGAGGACCAGGACGACCGGAAGGACGAGGGCGAGAGTTCTGCCGATACGGCGCGCTGCCTGATTCACTGGTGACTTCCTCGCGAAGGGATCCCGGCGGTACCGGGTCGGAACGGTGCCCGGGAGGGGTTCGCCTGTGATGGTAGCGAGGAGTGGTGATTTGGCGACATTTAGTCACCCTGATGAGGGAACAATCCCTCGATATGGCGATCGCCAGGTTGACGTACGGAGATCGAAAAGGGGCCGTACGCCCGCTAGGTGCGAAAGTACGGCCCCAATCCCTACCCTTGCCGCCCGCCGCTCACTCCCGCGGTGAGACGGGCTCCCGCGAGGCGGCAGGCGGACGGCTGGCGGACGACCCGGAGGGTCAGTCGCTCAGGCGCTCGCCGGTGGAGGTGGCGAAGACGTGGCTCTCGCCGGCCCGCGGCAGGACGTGGATCTGGGAGCCCTTCTCCGGCACGGCACGGCCGTGCACGCGGACCACCAGGTCGCGGGTCTCGCCGCCGATCTCGGTGGTGCCGTAGACGAACGCGTCGGCTCCCAGCTCCTCGACGACGTTCACGGTGACGGCCACACCGGCCGGCTCGTCCTTGGAGAGGGACTTGCCGGTGTCCCCGTTCACCAGGTCGAAGTGCTCAGGGCGGACGCCCACCGTGACCGTCTTGTCGCCCTTGTTGGCGGCCTCCGCCACAGCCTCGCGCTCGACCGGGACGACGCTGTTGCCGAACTTCACGCCGCCGTCGGTGATCGGCACCTCGATGAGGTTCATCGCGGGCGAGCCGATGAAGCCGGCCACGAACAGGTTGTTGGGCCGGTCGTACATCTCGCGCGGTGAGGCGATCTGCTGGAGCAGACCGTCCTTGAGGACGGCGACCCGGTCACCCATCGTCATGGCCTCGACCTGGTCGTGCGTGACGTAGACGGTGGTGATGCCCAGGCGGCGCTGCAGCGACGCGATCTGGGTACGGGTCTGGACTCGCAGCTTGGCGTCGAGGTTCGACAGCGGCTCGTCCATCAGGAACACCTGCGGCTCACGGACGATCGCGCGGCCCATCGCCACGCGCTGGCGCTGACCGCCGGAGAGCGCCTTCGGCTTGCGCTCCAGGTACTCGGTGAGGTCGAGGATCTTCGCCGCGTTCTCGACCTTCTGGCGGATCTCGTCCTTGGGCACACCGGCGATCTTCAGCGCGAAGCCCATGTTCTGCGCCACCGACATGTGCGGGTAGAGCGCGTAGTTCTGGAACACCATGGCGATGTCCCGGTCCTTCGGCGGGAGGTGGGTGACATCGCGGTCACCGATGCGGATCGCGCCGCCGTTGACGTCCTCCAGCCCGGCGAGCATGCGCAGGGAGGTGGACTTGCCGCAGCCGGAGGGGCCGACGAGGACGAGGAACTCGCCGTCCTCGATCTGGATGTCGAGCTCGTCGACGGCGGGCTTCTCGCTACCCGGGTACACACGGGTGGCCTTGTCGAACGTGACCGTAGCCATGCTGTTGTCTCCTTCACCGGCAGGAACGTGCCGGACGATCCGAGTAAAGGTGGAGTTTTGGTGTAGTCCACTGGACGCGGACATCGCCGTGACGCTACCTGGCGGACCGCGCTTTGTCAGTAGTTCCCGCCGGGGAGAACCGCCGGTCACCGCCCGGCCACACCCCGGGCGGGCCCTCCGGACCTCCCCCCGTGTCCCTCCCGGCGGCAGCACCGCCGACGGCACCCGAAAGCCCGTGGCTGCCCGTCCGCGGCGCTGTGTAGAGTGGACGAGCCCGCGCGGCCCCCACCCGCCCGCGCGACGCGCCTCCTTAGCTCAGCTGGCCAGAGCAACGCACTTGTAATGCGTAGGTCGTCGGTTCGACTCCGACAGGAGGCTCAGTGAAAAGCCCAGGTCAGACGGTGTCTGACCTGGGCTTTTCGCGTTCCCGTCCTGCTCCGGCCTACCGGGATGGCTCGTACTGGCGCTGTGTGGCCAAAGCGTGGCGCGACCTGGGTCCGGTCACCGATCTGGAGTCGGGTCACAGCAGAAGCACTACCGCCGTGCCCCACAGCAAGGACAGGGCCACCAGCGGTGGCCCGATCGGCATGCCCTGCCGCCCCGTTGGCGCCTCCTCCAGCGGCCGCAGTTCCGGGCGGAGCAGGAGCGCCTGCAACTCCCCGGCGGCGCGCACCGCATGCGGGTCGCGGCCCAGACGGCGCTCCAGCCACGCCCAGCCGGTGGGGGAGAGCTCGACGGGGGAGTCCTTGGTCCGGGCGACCCGGATGCCGTCGTCGGAGTGCTGCACGGACATGATCACGTTCCACGGGATCCGCCGCACGCGCCACGCTCCCGTCACCCACAGTCCGTCACGGTCGGCGGTGATACGCCAGGCGAGCGCCGTCGCCACGGCCGTCACCAGCCACGGCAGGCCCACGGCCAGCAACAGCCCACCCCACGACGGCCCGCCCTCGAGCGCGGCCCAGATGCCACCGCCCTGCACAAGCAGCAGGCCGGAGCCCACCGCGCGCGAGAAGCCGTGCGCCGTCCACACTCGCGGTGCCGCTGTGGGTGTCATGCCGGCTGCGATCTCTTCGCAGGGCCGCCCAGGGCTCTCGTGTCTACGGCGCTGCGGTCCGCGTCGCCGCACCAGTCCCGGAACGGCCGGTTTCACCGCGGTGACACTGCACTCCACCGACACCTCGTCGTCGTCCGCGCCGTCGCGTGCGACGAAGGCGACCTCGGCGCCGGCGTAGGGGGCGCCGTACAGGACGGCCTCGCGCAGGGGCGGGGGAGGATCCTCGCCCTTGAGGATCTCTGTGACCTTGCCGAACTCGACGACGAGTTCGGGCCCGTCGCCCGCGTCGCCGCGGTCCTCACCGGCGTCCTCGTCCTCCTCCTCGTCCTCGAATGCGTACTGCGAGTGGAAGTGCAGGATCGGCCGGAGGCCCTGCGGGTCGTCGGCTGCGAACACCCAGGTGCGGCCGTCGTCGTGTCCCTCGCGCACCAGTACGTGCAGTACCGGCAGCGGCTCGCTCCGCAGTCGCTTCGCGCGTGTCCGGCCGTCCACGCCGTTCGCGAGGAACGCCAGCCCCGCGACGGAGCCGACCAGTGCCACCAGCTCCCAGTCGAACGTGTCGTACGGCTCCGCGACCAGCGCCGCCCAGTCGCCGTCCACGACGATGTCAACCCGGCTGTCCACGGGGAAGTCCTCGGGGTAGGCCGTCTCGAAGCGATGGGTACGTCCGTCGGCCTCCACTTCGAGGAAGTCGACTTCGTCGCCCTGCTCCAGGGCCGTGACCCGTCCGGACAGCTGAGCCGCTCCTGCGGCCCGCTCCTCGTAGGCGTCGACGACCTGCTGTACCTGCCAGCAGCCGAACCCGGCGACGGCCAGCATCAGCGCGGCCATGAGGAAGGAGATCCGGCCCCGGCGGAAAGTCCGTGCGGCGGCGGGCAGCGGCTGGGTGACCGGCCCGGCAGCCTCCAGAGCCTGCGCCCGCTGCCGCCCCGCGACGACGAGCCGGTGGACGATCCCGACGGTGGTGAACGCGGCGGCCATGAGGAAGGCGAGTGCGGACGGTTCGCCGAGCGCCGCCGTGAAGTCGCCCTCCACGGCGAACCCCACCAGCGCGGCCGCGAGCCCCGCGAGCGCGAGCCGCGGCTGCCGCCACACCCAGTACAGGGTCAGCACCAGCACGATGGCTGTCCCAAGGCCCAGCCAGTCGGTACCGCACGGGTCGGCGGACGTGCACGGGGCGACGGGGCCCGCCACCGTGTCCCACGCCCCCGAGGTGACCAACGCCAGCAGCGCCCACAGAGGGTGCGCCCACCGGGCGGGGACGGCGGCGAGCCAGCGCTGGGCGTCGGGAGTCCGCCACACGGCGACGCCGGGCGGTATGTGCTCGGCGGGCAACGGCAGGGGAAGTCTGGTCACCCGCGCATTATGACCACGCGCGATACACCAGGCGGCAGTAGGCCCCGCCCCGGCGGATCGCGGTCGGATCAACAAGCGGAGCGGATTCGGGTCCCGGCGGGGATCCTTGCTGTCGTCTGCAACGACGAGGCCGTGGAGTTCGGTCTGGGACGGCGGGTGACGGCAGGTGACGGCGGGGGTGTCACCCCAGGCGGCGCAGGGGGGTGCCGGCGAGGTAGGCGGTGATGTTCTCCACGGCCTGGGCGTAGTACGTGCGGTAGTTGCTCTGGGAGACGTAGCCCAGGTGCGGGGTGGCCAGGAGGCGGGGGGCGGTGCGCATCGGGTGGTCGGCGGGCAGCGGCTCGGTGTCGAAGACGTCTACTGCGGCGCCGGCGATCCGGCCCTCGTACAGAGCGGCGAGCAGGGCCTGCTGGTCGACGAGGGCGTCGCGGGAGGTGTTGACCAGGTACGCGGTCGGCTTGAGCAGGGCCAGTTCCGCGGCGCCGAGCAGGCCGCGGGTGCGTTCGCCGAGGACCAGGTGCAGCGAGACGAAGTCGCTGGTGCTCAGCAACTCCTCCTTGCTGGGCGACAGTTGCACACCGACCTCGTCGGCGCGTTCCTGGGTGAGGTGCGGGCTCCAGGCCGTCACCTCCATGCCGAAGGCGAGGCCGACGCGGGCCACCTGGCTGCCGATCCTCCCCAGGCCGAGCAGCCCGAGGCGGCGGCCGTTCAGGTCGGTGCCGACGGTGGACTGCCAGGGCCCACCGGCGCGCAGGACGTTGTTCTCGGTGACGATGCCGCGGGCCAGGCCCAGCAGCAGCGCCCAGGTGAGTTCGGCGGGCGGGGTGGAGGTGCTCTGCGTGCCGCAGACCGTGACGCCGTTGCGTTCGGCCGCCGCGTGGTCGATGACGCTGTTGCGCATGCCCGACGCGATGAGCAGCTTCAGTTGGGGGAGCCGGTCGAGCAGGGAGGCGGGGAAGGGGACACGTTCCCGCAGGGTGACGGCGATGTCGAAGGGGGCCAGCGCGGCGGCGAGTGCGTCCTCGGTCGCGAAGTGCTCGGCGAAGCTGACGACCTCCACCCTGTCCTGCACGGGACTCCAGTCGGCGGCGGTGGCGGCGGCGTCCTGGTAGTCGTCGAGCACGGCGCAGCGCAGTCGCATGGGGTTCCTCTCGGTCCTCCCGGCCTCTCCCGGCGCGGGTCAGGTGGCGGGCGGGGCGGTGTCGCCGTAGGGATTGGCGGGGGTGGGGACTGGGGTGACGGCGGCGGCGTCCACCGCGAGGGCGTCCCCTGTGCCGGGGCGCCAGGTTCCGGTCAGGACGATCCAGGTGTCGACCGGCGGCGCCTCGGCGCCGTGTACGCGGACCTTGAGGCTGACGGAGTCGGCGGCGCAGCAGCTCACCAGGTGCCGGGTGAGGAACCAGCCGCCGCCGGGCCGGGGCGTGACGAAGCCGGTGAGGGCGACGGTCCGGCCGTCGAGTCCGTTGCCGTCGTCGCGCGTGACCCGGCCGGTGAACTCGGTCATGGACAGCCGCACCGGGTCCGAGGCGGGCAGCTTGCCGTACTTGCTGGGCAGCTCCACGGTCAGGCCGCCGTCGCGGGACGCGGTGTAGGAGCCGAGCGGAGGCGGCGGGAAGAGCAGCAGGGCCAGCACCGGCACGAGCAGCAGCCAGGCGACGAGCGGCGGCCGGTCGTGGTGGTGACCGTGGTCGTGGCCACTGCCACTGTGCTCGTCGGCGGACGCGGGAACGTCCCGGGGCGGCGGGGGCTGGTTGCCGCGGCTGACGAAGGGGAAGCCGTCGCGGGCGGCGCCGATCAGGCCCAGCACGATCAGCAGCACGCCGGAGGCGATGAGGAACGGGCGCAACCCCTCCTTGACGTACCGCAGGTACATGTCGGTGAGCAGCGCGACGTGCAGCATGGCCGCGCCGGCGAGCAGGACCACCAGGGTCTGGACGTTGCGTCTCACAGCAGCCACCAGCCGACGAGGGAGGCGACGGCGATGGCCAGGACGGCCGTCACCGACGAGAACCGCAGCGCGAAACCGCGCCCGAACGTGCCTGCCTGGAGTGCGATCAGCTTCACGTCGACCATCGGGCCGACCACCATGAACACCAGGCGCGCGGTGGGGGAGAAGCCGGTCAGCGACGCGGCGACGAAGGCGTCCGCCTCGGAGCAGACGGCGAGCACGATGGCGAGCAGCGCCAGGAACAGCACCGACAGCCACGGCGAGGACGCGAAGGTGTCCAGCACCGAGCGGGGTACCAGCACGTTGAAGGTCGCCGCGGCCATCGCGCCGAGCACCAGGAACCCGCCCGCGTGCAGGAAGTCGTGCTGGAACGAGCGCCGGAACTCCTCCCAGCGGCCGTGCCCCGGCTGGTGCCCGCGCTCACGCCCCGGCAGGCGCAGCCACTTCTCACGCCCCCAGCGCAGCCACAGCCACCCCATGAGGGCGGACACGACCAGGGAGGCGAGCAGTCGGGCGAGGACCATCTCGGGGCTGCCCGGGAACGCCACCGCGGTGGAGACGAGCACGATCGGGTTGACCGCGGGCGCGGAGAGCAGGAACGCGAACGCCGCGGCGGGCGTCACCCCGCGGCGGATCAGGCTTCCGGCGACCGGCACCGACGCGCACTCGCACCCCGGCAGCAGCACCCCGGCCGCGCTCGCCACCGGCACCGCCAGGGCGGGCCGCCGGGGCAGCGCCCGCTGGAAGACCCGGGCCGGGACGAAGGCGTTGACCGCGCCCGAGACCAGGGTGCCCAGCAGCAGGAACGGCACCGCCTGCACCGTCACCGCCACCGCGATGGTCTGCCAGGCGAGGAAGCCCGGGTGCCGCAGCCACGCCACGGCGTCGGACGCCAGCACCAGGGACAACAGGAGCAGGGCGGAGAGCACCCCGGCGACCAGCACCGACGCGGGCAGGCGCGTCGTAGCGGGCGGTCCGGCCCGGTCCGGCGGCCGGACCGGTGGCCGGACCTGCGGGGGCCTGTCGGTGCCTGTCACCCGCACGATGATACGGAAATGGGAACCGTTCTCAGCGCTGGGCGGGTGGTGCGATGCGCGACGGGGACGGGCGGGCGCAGTCGCGCAGTACGCAGGTCAGCCAGCGGACCGTGCTGAGATTGCAACTCCCCAGGTCGACGAGTGGTTTGGGCTCGTCCCGTGCGCAGGAGACAGGGTCGACGCGCAGGGAGGGCAGCACGATACCCACCGACCGCAGTGACGACTTCAGCTCCTCCACCGCCTGCTCGGCTTCCTGGATGCGCTGCACCGCGGCTCGGCGTTCCTCGTCGGACATGGGGGGAGCCTTTCGTTGTTCCTTCACGGGGGGCTTTCTCCCCGAAGTCTCCCTGCGTGAAAGCTACGCTCACCAGGGGTAGCGGATTGAAGTCGTCGACGGAGAAACGGGGGCGCGATGCCGGGACCGAAGAAGCTCGACCCGGGGGCGTCGGTGGCCGCGCTGCTCGGGACGAAGGTGCGCAAGCTGCGCAGCCGGGCCGCACTCACCCAGCGGGACCTGGGCACCAAGGTCTTCGTCACACACACCCGCATCGCGCAGATCGAACTCGGCACGGCCCCGCCCAACCGCCGCCTGACGGAGTCGCTGGACCTCGCGCTGAAGGCGGAGGGCGACCTGCTCGACATCTGGGACCTGCTGGACTACTCACCCCTCCCGCAGTGGGCCGAGCGCTACGTCCGGCTTGAATCCGAGGCGGTTGAAATCTGCAAGTCCAGTGCGGTCGTGCCGGGCCTGCTCCAGACCGAGGGTTACGCCAGGGCCATGCTCAACACGGGCAGGCCGGGCTGCGAGGAGGTGTTGCAGGCACGCGTCGCCACGAGGCTGGGTCGTCAGAACGTGCTCGACCGCACGGAGGCTCCGGTGCTCTGGTGCATCATCGACGAGTCGGTTGTGCGGCGCCCGGTGGGCGGACGCGAGGAGATGCGCAGCCAGTTGGCACATCTGGTCCAGGCCGCCGCCCGCCCGCGCGTCGTGCTCCAGGTGCTTCCCTTCGACCAGGGGGAGTACGCGGCGATGGACGGCGCGCTGACCGTGCTGACGCTGAGCGACGGCAGGCGCGTGGCCTACCTTGAGGGGCACAACTCCGGTGTGCTGGTGGAAAATCAGGCCCGGGTGAGTGAACTGGCACTCACCTACGACTTGTTGCGGGCGCAGGCGCTGCCCCCGGACAGGTCGGTTGCCATGATCCGCGAGGCGATGGAGGACGGTTGCTGATGCGCGGCACAGGACCCGGGCGAGCGGCTTCCGGTTGGCGTAAGAGCAGTTACAGCAACACCGCCGGCGGTGACTGCCTCGAAGTGCGGGACGGGGTGGCCGGGTGGGTGCCGGTGCGGGACAGCAAGCGGACGCGTGGGCCCGTGCTGGTGTTCCCGGCGGCGTCCTGGGCGGCGTTCACCGCCGGGCTGCGGTAGCGGCTGCTCTCGAAGGGCAGTTGGCCGCCGGCCTGGCGGCTGCGGCTCAGCGGACCTTGCGGTAGGTGAGCGGGGTGCCGCCGCTGCCGACCAGTTCGCGTACCAGGGTGCTGTCGCCCTGCATGGTCAGCCGGGACCACTGGCCCGGCGAGCAGGCCGTGGGGTTGCCCTGGGTGACGGCTGAGGGGCCGAGTTCCAGCGGGGGTCCCGCGGACCGCAGCGTGGCCGACCACCGGCAGTCGTGGCCCGGCCCGCGGCCGACCAGCGTCATCACCTGCTCGCCGAGCTTTCCCCTGCTGAGGGTCAGGACCCGGGTGTTGGTGCCCTCCGCCGTGTCGAAGCTCGCCTGCCAGGTGCCGAGGTACCGGTCGGGCACGTCGCCGGTCGCGGATGGCTCCTTCGGCGTCTCCTCGGGGTCCTGCGGGTCTTTTGACGTGTCCCCCTTCGCCTCGCCGGAGGCGTCGGGCGACGGGTCGGGGGACGTGGTGCCGGCGGAGTCGCCGGTCTCCAGGGAGCCGGAGCGGTTGTCGTCGGTGCCGGCGGAGGAGCGCCGGTCGTCGTCGGAGGCGATCCCGACGTAGACGGCCACGCCCGCCAGGGCGGCGACGGTCAGGGCGGCGGCGGCCAGCGGCAGCGTCCAGTGCCGTCCGGTGCGCGCGGGCGGCGCGGCGGGGGGCGGGGCGGTGCCGTAGGGCGTGGTGTGGCCGTAGGGGTGGGTGGGTCCGTAGCCGTACGCCGGGTGGGGGGACGGGGCGGGTTGCGGGGCTGCGGGGCCGGGGTACGTTGCCGGGCCGTACTGGGCCGGAGTCGCGGGCAGCGCGGAGGGCGTGGCGGCCACGGAGGGGCCGGCGGGCGCGGAGGGTGCGGCAGGCGCAGGCGCAGAGGACGGGTCGGAGGCTGCGGCGGCGGTGGCCGCCTTGGCTTCGGCGCTCTCGGCAGGGTCCCCGCTGACGCCCCCGCCCCCGCCCCCGCCCCCGGTCGCCGGGTCCGGGCCGCCGTCCCCGCCCCCGCCCCCGTCCGGGGCTGCGTCCTCGCGGTCGAGGAGCTGGACGGCGTGGCGGCCCAGTTGGGCCACGAGCGCGGCGGGCAGCCACGGCTCGCGGAGGCGGCCGTCGCCCAGGGTCTGACCGGCGTCGGTGCGGCGCAGGATGTCGCGCGGCAGCGGGCGGGCCGCCGGGTCCTTGCGCAGGCAGTCGCGGACGAGGTCGGTGAGCCCGTCGGGCACGCCCGACAGGTCGGGTTCCTCGCGGGCGACGCGGTACATCAGCGCGTGGCTGCCCACGTCGGAGTCGCCGAACGGGAAGCGTCCCGTGGCGGCGAAGGCGAGGACCGAGCCGAGGCAGAAGATGTCGCAGGCGGGCGTGACGGGCCGCCCGAGGACCTGCTCGGGCGACATGAAGCCGGGCGAGCCGATGACGGCCCCGGTGCGCGTCAGTCCGCCCTCGGTGGCGGCGTCCAGGGCGCGGGCGATGCCGAAGTCGATGACGCGGGGGCCGTCGATGGTGACGAGCACGTTCGACGGCTTCAGGTCGCGGTGCACCAGCCCGGCCGCGTGGATGTCGCTGAGGGCCTGGGCCAGTCCGGCGGCGAGGATGCGTACTGTCCGGTCCGGCAGCGGGCCGTGCTCGGTGGAGACGACGTCCAGCAGGCTCGGCCCGGCGATGTAGCCGGTGGCGACCCACGGCACCGGTGCCTCGGTGTCGGCGTCGAGGACCGGCGCCGTCCACCGTCCGCCGACCCGCCGGGCGGCCTCGACCTCCTGCCGGAAGCGGGCGCGGAACTCGCCGCGCTCCGCCAGCTCGCGGCGGACCAGCTTGACGGCGACCGTCCGGCCGCGATCGGAACGCGCCAGGTACACCTGTCCCATGCCGCCGGCTCCCAGACGGGCCAGCAGCCGGTAGGAACCTATGCGCCGCGGTTCGTCCGGCCCCCATGAGTCCATGGCTGTGCGGTCCCTCCCCGTCCCGGAATCCCAACGCCGTGACCCTAACGCGCCCCGGGCCCGCGCCTCCGGGCTGTTGGCCAAATCGTTCCGGCCCGCCCCCCATGCGCAACGGGTGGCTGCGGTCCGGGCGGGCACGTTCACAGACGTGCGGCGGCAGGCGGCCGGTTCCCGGACCGTCCCCGCTGCCGCCCGACTGCATCACCGCCACCGCGCCCGGTGTCACTCGAACGGCTGTGCCCGTCTTTCCCGGGGGTGCGGCGCGGGGGAGGGTGGTCGGCATGTGGTCCCGGCGAGTCGTCGCGGGCACGGCCCTGCTGCCGCTCGCCCTGCTGGTCCCGGCGCACGCCCCACCGCCGGGCCTGCGGCCGCTGCCCGCGGGCGTGGCGTCCGGGCGGACGGACGCGGCGCGGGCCGACGCCCGGGACGCCGCACGTCCGGCGATCGTCGGCCGGGGTGCCTGGGAGGCGGACGAGGACCTGGTACGGGAACCGGCCACCTACACGGGCCGGCCGCGGGCCGTCTTCGTGCACCACACCGCGCACGGCAACACCTACGACTGCGGGGACGTGCCCGAGATGCTGCGCGCGCTGCAACGGGAGCACGTGCTGAGCATGGGCTGGGACGACGTCGGCTACAACTTCCTGGTCGACCGCTGCGGGACCGTCTACGAGGGACGCGCGGGCGGGGTGTCCCGGCCGGTGCGCGGCGCGCACACCAAGGGGTTCAACGCCGACAGCGTGGGCGTCGCCGCCATCGGCACGTTCGGGGCCGGAACGGAGGTGCCGGAGGCGGTGCTGGACTCGTTGGTGCGACTCACGGCGTGGAAGCTGCGGCCGGGGGCCGATCCGCGCGGCCGGGTGCGGATGGTGTCCAGCAACAGCGAGAGCCGCTTCCCGAAGGGCACCCGGGTCCGGCTGGACGTGGTGTCGGGCCACCGGGACAGCTTCCGCACCCGCTGCCCGGGTGACGCGCTGCACGACCGGCTGCCCCGCATCCGCGAGGACGCCGCGCGCCTGCGCCGCACCGCTGCCGCGACCGCGCCGGGCGGCGGCTGACGACAGGCTGGGAGCCGCCCGCCGGAGCCGCCCGCCCGGTCTACTCCTCCTCGGACTCCCGGGCACGGGCGCGTTCGCGGTTGAACTCCTCGACGTGCCGCTGGTGTTCGGCGTAGTCGGAGGTGAAGCGGGTGTCGCCGGGACGCACGGTGACGAAGTACAGCCAGTCGCCCTCCGGCGGGTCGACGACGGCCCGCAGCGCCTCCCGGCCGGGGTTGCCGATGGGGGCGGGCGGCAGGCCGCGGTGCCGGTAGGTGTTGTAGGGGCTGTCGATCCGGGTGTCGTCGCGGCTGGTGTCCAGGGAGCTGCGGTCGAGGGCGTAGTTGACGGTGGAGTCCATCTGGAGCGGCATGTCCCGCTCCAGCCGGTTGTGGATGACGCGGGCGACCCGGCCCATGTCCTCCTCGGTGTCCGCCTCGGCCTGCACGATGCTCGCCGCCGCCACCGCCTCGTAGGTGCTGAGCCCGTGCCGCTTCGCGGCCTCGGGGATGCCTTCCGCCTCCAGCGTGCTGTTCGCCGTGTTCACCATGAACGACAGCAGCGCGGACGCCGTGGTGTCGTCGGTGACGGGATAGGTCGCGGGGAAGAGGTAGCCCTCCGGGTTGCCGTCGGCCTCCGGGGGCAGGGCGAGCGAGGCGTTGCGGGCGGCGCGTGCCGTGGTGCCCTCGTCCAGCCCGAGCGCGGCGTCGGTGGAGGTGTACACCTGGGAGGCGCGTCTGCCCTCGGGCACGAGCAGCGAGTCGTCGCGCTTCGCCTCCCGGTTCCGGTCGGTGAGTTGGACCACCAGGACCACACCCAGCAGCACCAGGACGCACCCCAGCGCCGCCCACACCAGCCACCTCTTTCGCATAACTGCACCGTAGGGGGACGAGCGCCGCGACGCACCAGCGCCTGCGGCACCCGGCGTACCTCCCGGCGCCCGGCGTACCCTCCCGGCACCCGGCCAACCTCCTGGCGCCCCGCCGTACGCGCTGCCGGTTCAGACGCGGGGGAAGCGGGCGAGCAGGGACCACACAGCGGGGTTGTCCGCCAGGCCGTCGTGCATGTCGGTGAGGTCGGCGACCAGGTCGTGCAGGAAGTCGCGGGCCTCGCGGCGCAGCGCGGCGTGGTTGAGGTTGAGCGGACGCTCCTCGGCGGGCTGCCAGTCGGCGCTGATCTCGACCCAGCCGAAGCGCCGGTCGAAGTACATGCGGTCGGCGGACTCGGTGAAGTCCAGCTCGGCGTGCTGCGGCTCGGACGCCCGGGTGCCGCGCGGATCGCGGTCCACCTGCTCGACGATGTCGCACAGGGCCCAGGCGAAGTCCAGCACCGGCACCCATCCCCAGGCTGTGGACAGCTCCCGGTCGGTCTGCAGGTCGGCGAGGTAGACGTCCCCGCAGAACAGGTCGTGACGCAGGGTGTGCACGTCCGCCGTCCGGTAGTCCGTCTGCGGGGGGTCCGGGAAGCGGCGGGAGAGCGAGTAGCCGAGGTCGATCACCGTCCGATGGTGTCACGGGCCCCCGGCTGCACCCTCCCCGGTCGCCGCCCGTGCGGTCGCGGCGGACCCCCGGGACGCGGGAACGCCCCCGGCCGGCTGCCGGAGGCGTTCGCGGGCCGCACGCCGGGGCGCGCGGGAGGTCATGCGGTGGTGCGGGTCGTACGGGTGTGACGGCGGGTGGGGCTCAGACGCCGACGCCGTAGTCCGACGCGATGCCCGTCAGGCCGGAGGCGTAACCCTGGCCCACGGCGCGGAACTTCCACTCGTCGCCGTTGCGGTACAGCTCACCGAAGACCATGGCGGTCTCGGTGGCGGCGTCCTCGCTGAGGTCGTAACGCGCGATCTCGGCCTCGCCGGCCTGGTTGACGATGCGGATGAACGCGTTGCGGACCTGGCCGAAGTTCTGGCTCCGGGCCTCGGCGTCGTAGATCGAGACCGGGAAGACGATCTTGTCGACCTCGGCGGGCAGCGTCGCCAGGTTCACCTTGATCTGCTCGTCGTCGCCCTCGCCCTCACCGGTGACGTTGTCACCGGTGTGCTCGATGGCCTGCTCGGGCGAGACCTTGTTGTTGAAGAAGATGAAGTGCTGGTCGGAGTGAACCTTGCCGCTCGCGTTGACCGCGATGGCGCTGGCGTCCAGGTCGAAGTCCGTGCCCGTGGTGGTGCGGACGTCCCAGCCGAGACCGACGGTGATCGCGGTGAGGCCCGGCGCTTCCTTGGTGAGCGAAACGTTGCCGCCCTTGGACAGGCTCACAGCCATGGGAGATGTCCCTTTCGTCGTGGGTCCGTTCGTCGGATCCTTGCTCCGACGACGGTACAGTCACCTTCCCCAACGCCGTGGGTGTTGCGGCGGTTCCACGCCACACAGAACTCCTGTTGCGCGATCGTGCGCCCCGCAGTGGCGGAACGCACCTCGAAAAGAACGTGCGCCGGGGCGTGCGCGCCGGGACCATGGACCCATGTCCGGTCCCTACTTGATCCGCGGCTCGGTCGCCCTGCCCGAGGCCGAGCTGAAATGGCGGTTCTCCCGCTCGTCCGGGCCGGGCGGCCAGCACGTCAACACCACCGACAGCCAGGTCGAGCTGCGCTTCGACCTGGCCGCCACCGACGCCCTGCCACCGGTGTGGAAGGAACGCGCGCTGGAACGCCTCGCCGCCCGGCTGGTCGACGGGGTCGTCACGGTCCGCGCCTCCGAGCACCGCTCGCAGTGGCGCAACCGCGAGACGGCCGCCGTGCGGCTCACCGCGCTGCTCGCCGAGGCGACGGCACCGCCCCCGCCGCCGCGCCGCGCCCGCCGCACCTCGCGCGGCGCGAAGGAGCGCCGCCTCCAGGCGAAGCGGCAGCGCAGCGACGTCAAACGGGGCCGATCCGGTCGCGGCTGGGACTGATCGGGCACCGCCGCAACCGGCCGCCACCCCCGCCTCGGCACGAGTGGACTAGACCTTTCACGGTTTCTCGGGCGAGACTGGGCCCGTGAACTACGTCATCGCCCTCGATGTGGGCGGCACCGGGATGAAGGCCGCCCTGGTCGGACCGGACAGCGAGCTGCTCCACGAGGCCCGCCGCCCGACCGGCCGCGAGCGCGGACCGGACGCGGTGACCGCCGCCGTCCTGGACTTCGCCGCCGACCTGCGCCGCGTCGGCACCGACCGGTTCGGCACCGCACCGGCCGCCGCCGGGGTCGCCGTGCCCGGCATCCTCGACGAGGCCGCCGGGATGGTCCACTACGCCGCCAACCTCGGCTGGCGGGACGTGCCGCTGCGCGCGCTGCTCGCCGAGCGCCTCGGCGGCGTGCCCGTCGCCCTGGGCCACGACGTGCGCACCGGCGGGCTCGCCGAGGGCCGCGTCGGCGCGGGCGCGGGCGTGGACCGGTTCCTGTTCGTGCCGCTGGGCACCGGCATCGCCGGCGCGATCGGCATCGACGGGCGCGTCGAGGCGGGCGCGCACGGCGGCGCGGGCGAGATCGGGCACATCGTGGTGCGCCCCGACGGGCCCGAGTGCGGCTGCGGGCAGCGCGGCTGCCTGGAGACCCTGGCGTCCGCGTCCGCGGTCGGCCGCGCCTGGGCCGCCGCCTGCGGCGACCCGGCGGCCACCGCCGCCGACGCCGCGCGGGCCGTCGCGGACGGCGACCCGCGGGCCGCCGCCGTCTGGCAGGACGCGGTGGACGCGCTCGCCGCCGGCCTCGTCATCGGCATCACCCTGCTGGACCCGCGGACGCTGATCATCGGCGGCGGCCTCGCGGAGGCCGGCGAGATCCTGTTCGCCCCGCTGCGGGAGACCGTCGCCAAGAAGGTCACCTTCCAGCGGCTGCCCACGATCGTCCCGGCGGCGCTCGGGGACGCCGCCGGCTGCCTGGGTGCGGGACTCCTCGCCCGGGACCTGCTATCAACGGAGGTCACGGACCTGTGAAGGCCAATCGTTGGGCGCTGACCGGCGCCTCGGTGGTGACGCCCGCAGGCGTCACCGAGAACGGCCGGGTGACCGTGGAGGGCACCCGGATCGCGGCCGTCGGCCCCCAGGACGGGCAGCCGGAACCGGGCTCGACGGACCTCACCGGGCACTGGATCGTGCCCGGCTTCGTGGACATGCACAACCACGGCGGCGGCGGTGCGTCCTTCAGCTCCGGCACCGCGGAGGACGTGCTCACCGGTGTGCGGACCCACCGCCGGCACGGCACCACCACCACGCTCGCCTCCACCGTCACCGGCGACCTCGACGTGCTCGCCCGGCAGGCCGGGCTGCTCGCCGAACTCGTCGAGCAGGGCGACCTGGCCGGCATCCACTTCGAGGGGCCGTTCATCTCGCCGTGCCGCAAGGGCGCGCACAGTGAGGGCCTGCTGCGCGACCCCGACCCGGCGGACGTCGCCAAACTGGTCGACGCCTGCCGCGGCACCGCCCGCATGGTCACGCTCGCCACCGAACTGCCCGGCGGCCTCGACTCGGTGCGCCTGCTCGCCGACCGGGGCGTGATCGCCGCCGTCGGCCACACCGACGCCACGTACCAGCAGACCCGGGACGCACTGGACGCCGGAGCGAGTGTCGCCACCCACCTGTTCAACGCCATGCCCGGCCTGGGCCACCGCGCGCCCGGCCCGATCGCGGCGCTGCTGGAGGACGAGCGGGTCACCGTCGAGCTGATCAACGACGGCACCCACCTGCACCCGGCCGTGCTGGAACTCGCCTTCGCCCGGGCGGGCGCCGACCGCGTGGCGTTCATCACCGACGCCATGGACGCGGCCGGCTTCGGCGACGGACGCTACCGCCTCGGGCCGCTGGACGTGGAGGTGGCCGACGGCGTCGCCCGCCTCGCCGACGGGACCATCGCCGGCTCCACGCTCACCCTGGACACCGCGCTGCGCCGCGCGGTGACCGTCGACCGCATCCCCGTGCAGGACGCCGTGCGCGCCCTGTCGGCGAACCCGGCCCGGCTGCTCGGCATCGACGACCGGGTCGGCTCGATCACCGCAGGCAAGGACGCCGACCTCGTCGTGCTGGACGAGGCGTGGACCGTCGCCGGGGTGCTGCGCAAGGGCGAGTGGATCGTGCAGCCGCAACTGGTCTGAGCCCGCACACGGGCGCCGGGACCCGTCCGGATCGGTGGCCGCACGGGACCTGTCCGGATCGGTGGCCGCACGGGTCTCGCGCCGGCCGGGGACGCGGTGGCATGATCGCTGGCGCGGCGGCCCGCCTGGACGGGCACCGCAGCCGCCCAACCCCTGGGGTCGCCATGCCGCTTGTCCGCACCGGTGAACTCATGGCCGGCGTCCGGGAGTCGGGGCGCGCGGTGTTCGCCTTCAACGTCGTCACGCTGGAGCACGCGGAGGCCGTGGCGGCCGGTGCGGAAGCCGCCCACCGGCCGGCGGTGCTCCAGATATCGCAGAACGCCGTCCGCTTCCACGGCGGTCGCCTCGCACCGCTCGCCGCCGCGGCCACCGCCGTCGCCCGCGCCGCCGCGGTGCCGCTGGCCCTGCACCTCGACCACGTCACCCGCACCGAACTGCTGCACGCCGCGCACCCGCAGGGGTTCAGCTCGGTCATGTTCGACGCGTCCGCGCTGCCCTACGGCGACAACGTGAAGGCCACCGCGGAGGCCGTGCGCTGGGGGCGGCAGCGCGGCATCTGGGTGGAGTCCGAACTGGGCCGCGTCGGCGGCAAGGACGGCGAACCGCCCGTGGACGCGCACACACCCGGCGCGCGCACCGACCCGGCCGAGGCGGCCCGCTTCGTCGAGGCCACCGGGGTCGACGCGCTGGCCGCCGCGGTCGGCAGCAGCCACGCGATGAGCGAACGCACCGCCGTGCTCGACACCGGCCTCATCCGGCGGCTGCACGGCGCGGTGCCGGTGCCGCTGGTGCTGCACGGCTCCTCCGGCGTGCCGGACGAGGGGCTCCGGGCGGCGGTCGCCGCGGGCATCTCCAAGGTGAACATCGGAACGGCGCTCAACGCCGCCTGCACGGCCGCCGTCCGCACCCACCTCGGTGAGCGGCCCGCGGCCGTCGACCCGCGCACCTACCTCGCCGCCGGCCGGCAGGCGATGGCCGACACGGTGGAGCACTTCCTCCGGCTGACCGCCGGCCCGCGCTGAGCGGGGGAGGGGTGCTCAGCGGGGACTCGCGCTGAGCGGGGGAGGGGGCGTCAGCCCATCTCGGCGAGCCAGACGCGGTCCACCGCGACGTCGCAGGCGTCGCCCTTGCCGCAGCTGATGCGGAAGACGTTGGTGCCCTCGTGGGTGTTGACCTCACCGTAGGTGTAGGTCCAGCCCTTGGCCCAGTCGCCGTCGCCGGCCTTGGCGAAGTTCTTGAAGTTGAGGTTCTGCGGCTGCTGGCCGTCGTTGACCCACAGCCCCATCTTGCTGTCCTTGCCGGGCACGCTGTAGCTCACGTACAGCCGGTACTTGCCGGCCTTGGGCACCTCGGTCGTCCAGGTCGCCGACGCGCCCTCCTGGCCGAAGCCGGCGATGTACGCGCCGTCCTTGGCCTTGGAGCCGGAGATGTCCTTGGAGACCTCGGGGCCGTTGTCCAGGCGCAGGCTGGAGGCGTCCTCGCTGGGCAGCTCGGAGGACTCGTCCGGCTTGTCCTTGCCGTCGCCCTCCTTCGGGGGCTCCGGCTCCTCCTGCGAACTGCTGCCGGCGTCCTGCTGGCCGGAGGTCGGCGCCGCGGAGGGGTCGGGCTTGTCGTCGTCGCCGCTGAAGGCCACGGCCGCGCCGACTCCGATGACCACGGCGGCCACCACCGCGAGCGCGCCGATCAGCAGGCCGTTGCGCCGATGCGGACCCTGTCCGCGTCCGCCGCGGGGCGGCGCCGGAGTGGCGGGACCGCCGGGGGTGCCGGTCTGCGCCTCGGGCGCGGCGTAGTACGGGCTGGGCGACTGGTGCACCGCCTGGGCCTGCTGCGGACCGTTGCGGCGTTCTCCGACCGCTCGGACCTGGTGGTACGAGGTACGGGGAACCCCGGGCTGCTGGGCCTGGGCTGGCGCGCCGTCGTTCGAGCGGTACAGGTAGCCGAACGGGTCGTCGCCGCCCTCCGGAGTGTTCGTACCGTTGCTTCCGGCGGTCATCCCCTGCTCTCCTCACACGGCAAATGGCTGACCGGCGCAGCCTACCCCGTTAGGGCGACAGGTCCGATTCGCTTGACCTCGTGTTCATCTCCGCCGGACTCAGCCGGCGCGGCGGTGGCCCTTGGACCGGGCCCGCTTCTCCACGTACATGCGCTGGTCAGCCGACTGCAGCACCTCTTCGGCCGACATGCCGCAGGCCGCCCAGCCGATGCCGAAACTCGCGCCCACCCGGACCGCCCGGCCGTCCACCCGGATCGGCGGGATGATCGCGTTCCGCAGCCGCACGGCGAGGTCGGCGGCGTCCGTGCGGCACAGGCCCGAGGCGAGCACCACGAACTCGTCGCCGCCCAGCCGGGCCACCGTGTCGTTGTCCCGCACCCCGGCTGCGAGCCGGCGCGCGACCTCGACCAGGACGGCGTCCCCGCAGTGGTGGCCGAACCGGTCGTTGATCGACTTGAAGCCGTCGAGGTCGCAGAAGAGCACCGCGAGGCCCTTGTCCTGCGGGTCGTCGGTGAGCGGCGAGGTCAGGTGCTCGTGGTGGTCGAAGCCGACGGGGGTCGTCACCAGGTCGTCGAAGCCGTCCATGCTGAAGGCGTGCACCGCGGGCTCCTCGGCCGGCGCGGGGCCCGGCCGGACGCACAGCCGGCCGCCGAGCCGGGACCGCAGCTCGGCGCTGTTGGGCAGGCCGGTGAGCTGGTCGTGGCTGGCGCGGTGGGCGAGCTGGAGTTCGTGGCGCTTGCGTTCCTCGATGTCCTCGACGTGAGTCAGCAGGAACCGCGGCCCGTCGGCGGTGTCCGCGACCACGGAGTTGCGCAGCGACACCCACAGGTAGGAGCCGTCGCGGCGGCTGAGCCGCAGCTCGGCCCGGCCGCCCTCGGCGGAGGTGCGCAGCAGCGTGCCGATGTCCTCGGGGTGCACCAGGTCGGAGAAGCTGTAGCGGCGCATCACCGACGCGGGCCGGCCCAGCAGGCGGCACAGCGCGTCGTTGGCCTTGATCAGCCGCCCGTGCTGGTCGCCGCCCATCTCGGCGATGGCCATGCCGCTCGGCGCGTACTCGAACGCCTGCCGGAAGCTCTCCTCGCTGGCCCGCAGCGCCTGCTGCTCGCGCTCCAGACGGACCAGCGCCCGCTGCATGTTGGACCGCAGGCGGGCGTTGCTGATGGCGATGGCGGCCTGGTAGGCGTACATCTGCAGGGCCTCGCAGCCCCAGGCGCCGGGCCGTCGGCCGTCGCGCGGCTTGTCGACGGATATGACTCCGAGCAGCTCGCCGTCGGAGGAGTACATCGGCGCGAACAGCCGGTCCATCGGGTGCCACTCGTCAGCGAAGCGCGGGGCGGGACCGGCGGTGTGCCACTGGGGCACGTCGTCGTCGTCCAGCACCCAGCCCTCGGTGTACGGGATGAACCGCAGCTCACCCCAGGCCTCGCCCATCGCCAGCCGGCGCTCCCAGGAGGCGCGGGACCCGACGCGGCCGTTCATCATCGCCTCGGCCCCGGCGCTGCCCGCGACCGCGGCGACGACCAGCTCGCCGTCGGATCGCGTGAGGTTGACGGCGGCCAGCTCGAAGCCGAGCCCGCTGACCACACCGTCCGCGACGGTCTGGAGGGTGTCGGCGAGGCTGCGTGCCGTGTTGAGCTGAGCGACGGACTGGTGGAGCTGGCGCAGCGTCGCGAGGTGGATGTACGGCTCAGAGTCGGTGTCCATCGCCCTCCCCCCGTGTGGCTCGCATCCTCCGAATGCCACTCGTCCGTGTGTCCCGGCCACTGAATCACAGCGAGCTGTGCACCCGGTACACAGGGTCAACAATTAGTCCCATCTGTGACTCAAGTCACAGCAGAGCGTAGGCGGTTGATCGCTCCGGGTGGGAACGCTCCCGCGAATGGGCAAATTTCCCGCACATATGTCGTCGGCAACGCCACGGAGTGGCCGGACACGGTCATGACGGGTAGGGCGGAGTGCCGTGCGCCCGTCCTGCTCCGTCCGACCTAGGCCGGACTACCGACCGTACGACGGCCCGGCTGGTACCGCCGCCCGATGCGCCCACCGTGATCGTCCGGTTAGCGTTTCTTGTGTGTACCCGACAGCACCGCACTCCGCCGCCCCCGTGTCCGACGCCTCCGCCGCGCCCGCGGGGCCCTCGCTCCCGCATGCTGAAGGGGTGGACGAGGAACGGTTCCGGGCGGCGATGGCCCGGCTTGCAGCGGGCGTGGTCCTGGTGACGGCGTTCGACGAGGACGACGGCCCGCGCGGCGAGGACGTGGGCATGACCGCCACGGCCTTCCTGTCGGTCTCGCTGGAGCCGCCGCTGGTGCTGCTCAGCGTCCGGACCGGGTCGCGCATGGACGAGGTGCTGGAGGGCCAGCCGCTGTGGGCCGCCTCGCTGCTGGCCGAGAACCAGCGGCAGACGGCCGGGCGCTTCTCGATGAAGGGCCGGCTCAGCGACCGGCTGCTGTTCAAGGAGATTCCCCACACACGAGGGGAGATCACCGGGGCCGCCCTGCCGGACGGCGCGCTCGCCCAGCTGGAGTGCCGCACCGAGCAGCGGGTGCCGGCCGGCGACCACACCCTGCTGGTCGCCCGTGTGCTCAGCACCGCCCTGCCGGCCGCCGAGGGCGGGCCGCTGGCCTACTACCGCGGCAAATACCACAGCCTGCGCTGACCGGTACCGAGGAGTCGACCGGTACCGAGGAGTCGACCGGTGCCGAGGAGTCGACCGGTGCCGAGGAGTCGACCGGTACCGAGGAGTCGACCGGTACCGAGGAGCCGCCGCCCCCGCCTTGGCGGTCGCGACGGTCGGGCGGGGGCGGCGGCTCCGGTCAGGCGTCCAGGACGACGCTGCGTGTGAGGCAGCGCGGGGCGTCCGGGTCGAGGCCGTGCGCCTCCGCGACGGCGACGGCCAGCCGCTGGGCCCGCACCAGCTCCGCCAACGGGTCGAGGCCGCTGGACACCAGCACACCGCCGGTCCGCTCCACGTCGGCGGACAGCCCGGCGGGCACCGGGCCGAACGCCCAGGCCACCCGTCCCGGACCGGTCACCGAGATCGGGCCGTGCCGGTACTCCATCGCCGGATACGCCTCGGTCCAGGCGCCGGCCGCCTCCCGCATCTTCAGGCCCGCCTCCAGCGCCAGGCCGTAGGCCCAGCCGGTGCCCAGGAACGTCCACTGCTCGGCGTCGAGCACCACGTCCGGCAGCGGCTCGGCGAGTGCGGTGCGGGCGTCCGCGACCGCGTCCGCGACGGGTGCGACGCCGTCCGGCAGCGGGCCGTGCGCAGCCAGGGCCGCGCGCAGCAGCACCAGGGCGGTGGTGGCGAACCGGGTCTGCACCACCGACTCCTCGTCGGCCCAGTCCAGTACCACCGTCCGGTCGGCGGCCTCCCGTACGGCCGTGTGCGGGTCGGCCGTCAGCGCCACCGTCGCCTGGCGCCCCCGCAGACCGCCCAGCAGGTCCAGCACCTCGGTGGTGGTGCCGGACCGGGTGATCGCCACCACCCGGTCGTAGCGCCGTCCGGCGGGGAACTCCGAGGCGGCGAAGGCGTCCGTCTCCCCCTGCCCGGCGGCCTCCCGCAGCGCGGCGTAGGACTGCGCCATGAACCAGGACGTGCCGCAGCCGGTCACCGCGACCCGTTCCCCCGGCTGCGGCAGCAGCCCGGCGGCACCGGACGCCGCGTCGGCGGCGCGCAGCCAGCAGTCCGGCTGGGTGGCGATCTCGGCAGCGGTCCGGGACGGACCGTCGGCGCTGCGGGGTGGGTCGTCGGTCGGGGAGGTCTCGGGGGTCATGCGGCGGCTCCAGGGGAGTGCGGGCGGGCCGGAGAGGGGACGGAGTGGGCCGGGTACGGCATTTCCGGGCGAAGGTGATCAAGTGGGTTCTAGCGCGCCGGAACGGGCTCAAGGGGATGCAGGCGGGGTGAACGAGGGGTGGGTGCGGTGAAGTGGCGCGGTGGTGCCGGGGAGTGGGCCGGGAGGGCGAGTCGGAGAGTGCTGAACAGACCGTGCCGGACGGGTGATTGGTGCGGACCATGCGCGGATCACACCTGTGGATATCAGCTCTGACCTGGGAAGCGGAAGGCCGTTGCGGAAGCGAGACCCAGGGTGGTGTAGACCTGATGAAGTCCGGAATGGAGACTCATGCTTCACGTGCGCACCACAGTCACGTGAACACGCCGCCTCGAACAGCGGGGCGAACGGGTAGGAACAGCGCAAAGGGGAAGTGCCAGTGGATCGGCGTCGGTTCTTGGGACTGGCAGCAACCGGAATAGCCAGCGCGGTCGGGCTCTCGGCCACGGCCTGCGGTGGCGGCGACTCCGGCGGCGGCGACGTCAGGCTGAAACTGGTCGCGGCCGACTACGGCTCCCCGGGGGGGCACGACAGCTCCAAGAAGTACTGGGACGCGCTCGCGACCGAGTTCCAGAAGAAGAACCCCGGCATCACCGTCGACGTCTCCGTGCTCAGCTGGAACGACGTCGACAAGCAGGTCGCCGACATGGTGAAGGCGGGCGAGGCCCCCGACATCGCCCAGATCGGCGCGTACGCCGACTACGCGGCCGGCGGCAAGCTCTACAGCGCCTCCGAACTGCTCTCCATACCCGTGCAGGCCGACTTCGTGCCCGCACTCGCCCAGGCCGGCGAACTGCGCCGCACCCAGTACGGGTTGCCGTTCGTCTCCAGCACCCGCGTCTTCATCTACAACAAGTCCCTCTTCACTGCCGCCGGGCTCGACCCCGACGAGCCGCCGAAGAGCTGGGCCGAGCTGAAGCAGGCCGCCACCGCGCTCAAGACCGCCGGCGTGAAGATCCCCTACGGCCTGCCGCTCGGACCCGAGGAAGCCCCCGCCGAGACCATGCTGTGGATGTTCGGCGGCGGAGGCGGCTACACCAACAACGTCGGCGGCTACACCATCGACTCCCCGGAGAACATCAAGACGTTCACCTGGCTGCGGGACGAACTCGTCGGCGCGGAACTGACCGGCCCCGGCTCCCCGGGACGCACCGACCGCCAGGACGTCTTCGACGCGTTCGCCCGCGGCGAGGTCGGCATGCTCAACGGCCACCCGACGCTGCTCCAGCAGGCCGACCGCAACAAGGTCTCGTACGGCACGGCCAAGCTGCCGGGCCGCGACGGGGAGGCGGGCTCCACGATGGGCGTCGCCGACTGGATCATGGGCTTCAAGCAGAACGGGCACCGGGCCGAGATCGGCAGGTTCCTCGACTTCGTGTTCAGCCTGGACCAGCACTACGCCTTCACCGACCAGTACGACCTGCTGCCGGTGACCACCTCCGCCATCGACCGGATGAGCTCGGAGAAGAAGCACAAGAAGCTGTGGCCGTTCCTCGACCAGCTGCCCATCGCCGAGTTCTACCCCGTCGGCAAGATCTCCTGGGCGGGCACCAGCCAGACCATCAAGGAGTCCATCGGCAAGGCCGTCGCCGGCGACGGCAACCCCGAGGCGGTGCTCGGCTCGCTCCAGCGCAAGGCCGAGGCCGACGAGGCCGCCGCCGCAGCCCAGCCCTGACACCCGCCGTTCCCCGGCCACCGCTCCCGGCCACCGCTCGCCCCTGCCCGCCGCCCGGCGGCCGGTCGGAGGTGGGCGGCTGGTCGGAGGTGGGAGGCCGGCCGGGGGCGGGCGGCCTGTCGCAGGCCGTCGGTACGCTGGCACGGTGACCCCGCCCGACGCCCCGCCGGCGCAGCCGGCACCCGACCACCGGGCCGGCGGACCCGGCGCGCTCAACGCCCGGGACCGGGCCGTGCTGGCGGTGGAGCGGCGCGGCTGGCCCGGTCCCGGCGCCAAGGAACGCGCCATCCGCGAGCAGCTCGACATCTCCCCGACCCGCTACTACCAGTTGCTGAACGCGCTGCTCGACGACGCCCGCGCGCTCGCCCACGACCCGGTCACCGTGAACCGGCTGCGGCGGCTCCGGGACGCCCAGCGCGAACGCCGCTGAGGCCGGCACCCGGCCCGGTAGGGTCGCCGGTATGGACAGTGCGCTTCCGGCTCCCACCACCGACGCGGGCCGTGCCGGGCTCGCCGCCCTCCGGGCCGACCCCGCGGAATCCGTCGTCGCGCTCGACTTCGACGGCACTCTCGCGCCCATCGTCGCCGACCCCGCCGCCGCCCGTGCCCACCCCGACGTCCTCCCGGCGCTGACCCGCCTGGCGCCGCGGCTGCGCGCGGTGGCCATCGTCACCGGCCGCCCGGCCGAACTCGCCGTCGCCTACGCCGGGCTGGCCGACGTGCCGGGCTTGGAACGGCTCACCGTGCTCGGCGCGTACGGCGCCGAACGCTGGGACGCCGCCACCGGCGAGACGCGACTGCCGCCGCCCGACCCGGGCGTGGCCGCGGTCCGCGCCGAACTGCCCGCCGTGCTCGACCGGTCGGGCGCGCCCGAGGGCACCTGGGTCGAGGACAAGGGCCGGGCGCTCGCCGTGCACACCCGGCGCACCGCCGACCCGGCCGCCGCCTTCGCGCTGCTCACCGAGCCGCTGCGCGACCTGGCCGAGCGGCACGGCCTGACCGTCGAACCCGGGCGCCAGGTAATCGAGTTGCGTCCGCCCGGCATGGACAAGGGCATGGCCCTGGAGGCGTTCCTCGCCGAGAAGAAGGCCGGGCCGGTGCTCTACGCGGGCGACGACCTCGGGGACCTGGCCGCCTTCGCCGCGGTGGAGAAGCGGCGTGGCGAGGGGCAGCCCGGCCTGCTGGTGTGCAGCGGCAGCACGGTCGCCGGGGAGCAGGTCACCGCGCTCGCCGAGCGCGCCGACCTCGTCGTGCCCGGCCCGGCGGGCGTCGCCGCCCTGCTGTCCGGCCTTCTCTCGGACGTCTGACCGGCCCCGGCGGTGTGCGTGGTCCTCGGCCGGGGCCGTCGGAGACTCGGTCAGCACGACGTCTCCCCTCCCACCGGATCACGCGGCGGGCCCGGGCCCGTGGTCCTGTGCTCGGACTCCAGGGGGCGTCCCGCCGTCGCCACCGTGCGGGGGCGGCGGTCGCCGCGTCCACAGGTCCCGGGGACTCTGGGCGGACCTCGGACGACCGGCCCCGTGAACTGCGGGGACGGCGCGCTGCGAACGGGAGCGCTGGGACGGTTGGGACGGCGGGAGCGGGCTGCCGGGAGGCGGCGCGGGGGCCGCCGGAGGACGGCGCGCGGGCGGTCCGGGGGACGGGCTCAGGACTCCAGGGCGTGGAGCTGGTCGAGGAACCAGCGGCTCGGGGGGAGCGCGGTGGCCGCGGCGGCGAGCCGCTTGGTGGTCTCGGCGCGCTCGTGGCCGTCCATCAGCAGCGCCTCGTGCAGGGCGCGGGCGGTGTCGGCGATGTCGTACGGGTTGACCGTCAGCGCGTGCTCGCCCAGCTCCGCGTGCGCGCCCGCCTCGCGGGACAGCACCAGGGCGCAGCCGTTGTCGGAGACGACCGGCACCTCCTTGGCGACCAGGTTCATGCCGTCCCTGATGGGGTTGACCAGTGCCACGTCGGCGAGCCGGTAGGCGGCCAGCGAGCGGGCGAAGTCGTCCTTGACGTGCAGCACGACGGGAGTCCAGCCGGGCGTGCCGTAGGTCTTGTTGATCTCCTCGGCGACCCGGGACACCTCGGCGGTGTAGTCGCGGTAGACCGCGAGGTCCTGCCGGGAGGGGTAGGCGAAGGCGACGTGCACGACCCGCTCGCGCCACTCTGGGTGGTCGTCCAGCAGACGGCGGAAGGCGTGCATGCCGCGCACGATGTTCTTGGACAGCTCGGTGCGGTCCACCCGCACGATCGCCTTGCGGTCGCTGCCGCCGATCTGCCCGCGCAGCGTGACCAGGCGCTCCTCGACGTCGTCGCGGTGGGAGCGCTCGCGCAGGAAGTCGGCGTCCGCGCCGAGGCCGTGCACGCCGATGCGGGTGGTGCGGCCGTCGAGCGAGACGAGCAGTTCTCCGTCGGCGGAGAGCACCGAGGCGCCCAGCAGGTCGGCGCAGCAGGCGGTGAACGCCTCCGCCCAGCGCCAGGTGAGGAACGCGGCCCGGTCCGCGCCGAGCACGCCGCGCAGTACGGCGGCGGCGACGTCGTCGGGCAGCAGCCGGAAGTAGTCCGGCGGCGCCCACGGCGTGTGCGAGAAGTGCCCGATGCGCAGGTCGGGGCGGCGTTCGCGGAGCAGGCCGGGGACCAGCGTCAGGTGGTAGTCCTGCACCAGGACGGTGGCGCCTTCCGCGGCGTCCTCGGCGAGCGCGTCGGCGAAGGCGGTGTTGTAGGCCTCGTAGGAGGCCCACTGCGCCTCGAAGCCGGTGTCGAAGACCGGCTCCAGCGGCGTCTGGTAGAGCAGGTGGTGCACGAACCACAGCACGGAGTTGGCGACGCCGTTGTAGGCGTCGGCGAACACGTCCGGGTCGATGTCCAGCATGCGCACCCGCTGGTCGCCCGTCTCCGACGCGGGCAGCCGGCCCGCGTCGCGGCGGGCGGCGGCGCGGTCGCCGTCGGTGAGGGCGGCGCACACCCACAGCGCGCCGGCGTCCGGGCCGATCGCGGACAGGCCCGAGACCAGGCCGCCGCCGCCGCGCTTCGCACTCAGGGAGCCGTCCTCGCCCACCGCGTAGGAGAGGGGGCCGCGGTTGGAGGCGACGAGGATCCGGGGCGCAGTGACCATGCGGCGAGCGTATCCGCTGAGGCCCCCGCTCAAACTGCCGTGCGGTTTGAGGTGGGTCACTCGGCCGGTTCGCAGCCCGTCACCCGACGGCCCGGGTCACGCCGCGCGACGGGCGTGGTACTCGGGCACGCCGCGCATCGGTGGGCGCTCCTCGGTGGCGACGCGGTGCGTGCTCGGGTCGAAGCCGCCGCCGGGGGACCGGTCGAACTGGGTCAGCTCGGCCCGGGTCAGCGGCGCTCCGGACAGCCGGGACTGGGCGGTGCGGTAGATGGTGGCGGCCATCCGGCCCAGTGCCAGGCCGTCCTGGTGCCGGTGGCGCCGGACGCCTACGTCGACCTGGCCGAGCGCGTCCAGCCCGACGGCGTCCAGCGCGTCGATGAGCAGGCCCAGCTCCACGCCGTAGCCGACCGGGAACGGCAGGCTCTCCAGCAGCGAGCGGCGGGCCGCGTACTCGCCGCCGAGCGGCTGCACGAACCCCGCCAGGCGCGGCCAGTGCAGGTTGATCAGCGGCCGGGCCACCAGTTCCGTCACCCGTCCGCCGCCCGCAGGGCTGTCGCCGAGCGGGCGGTCGTACATCGCCTTCACCAGGTGCAGGGCCGGGTCGGTGAGCAGCGGGCCGACGATGCCGGAGACGAAACGGGACTGGAAGCCGCGCAGGTCGGCGTCGACGAAGCAGACGATCTCGCCGCTGGTGGCCAGCAGCGAGCGCCACAGCACCTCGCCCTTGCCCGGCAGCGCCGGCAGCCGGGGCAGCAGCGCGTCGCGGTGCACGACGGTGGCGCCGGCCGCCGCGGCGGCCTGGGCGGTACGGTCGGTGGAGCCGGAGTCGACGACGACCAGTTCGTCGACGAGCGGCACGGCGCCGGTCATCAGCTCCTCGCGGATGACCGAGACGATGGCGCCGACCGTCGCCTCCTCGTTGAGCGCGGGCAGCACGACGCTGACGCTGCCCAGCGGCCCGGCGGCGCGTTTGGCGGCGAGCAGCTGCGGCAGTGTCCGGTCGGCGGCGTGCCACGAGCGGCGCCGCAGCCAGGAGTCGACCTCGTCCAGCACGTCTGCGCCTCCTACGGGCTCGGGTTCTCCGGGTCGGACGGTTCGGCGGGTGCGGGCGGTCGGGCGGGGCGCCGGGCGGGGCCGGTGTCTCGCGGTGCGGACGACTCCCTCCACCCTCCCGGTCGTCGGTTACAGTCTTGAACAACGCATGTGACCACTGCATGTCGGGGTCGGCCCCGGTGAGCGGTGGTGCACAGGCGGGACAAACACCTCGGGCGGTCCGATTCGCCCGGCGTCACACCGCTCATCCAGAGGGGCAGAGGGAACGGCCCGTTGAAGCCCCGGCAACCCTCCCGCGCGCACTCGTTCATCCGACATTTCGGGGCGAAGCCGCCGTGGGGAAGGTGCCAATTCCGTCCTGGGACGAAATACGTCACGGGGAAGATGAGGAGAAAGGGCCTCGCCTCCATGGCTGTGCAAGCAGTTGAAAACTCCACCGACACCACCACCGACTCTCCTGGTTCCTTCGGACCAGCCGTCGCGCTCTCCTGTCGCGAATGCGGGGAACGCGTCCCGCTCGGACCGAGCTTCGCGTGCACGGCCTGTTTCGGACCGCTGGAGATCGCCTACGACCTGCCCACCGGCGACCCCGAGGCGCTGCGCGCCGCGATCGCCGCAGGTCCGAACAACATCTGGCGCTACGCGCCGCTGCTGCCGGTGCCCGCCGACGTGGCGGGAAAGCCCAGCCTCAACCCCGGCATGACGAAGCTGGTCAAGGCCGACAACCTGGCCCGCGAGCTGGGTGTCACCGGTGAGCTGCACGTCAAGGACGACTCCGGAAACCCGACGCACTCCTTCAAGGACCGGGTCGTGGCCATCGCCGTCGAGGCGGCCCGCGCGTTCGGCTTCACCACGCTCTCCTGCTCCTCCACCGGCAACCTCGCCGGGGCCGTCGGCGCCGCCGCCGCCCGTGCGGGGCTGCGGTCCTGCGTGTTCATCCCGCACGACCTGGAGCAGGGCAAGGTCGTCATGGCCGCCGTCTACGGCGGTGAGCTGGTCGGCATCGAGGGCACCTACGACGACGTCAACCGGTTCTGCAGCGAGCTGATCGGCGACCCGATCGGTGAGGGCTGGGGCTTCGTCAACGTCAACCTGCGGCCCTACTACGCGGAGGGCTCCAAGACCCTCGCGTACGAGATCTGCGAGCAGTTGGGCTGGCGTCTGCCGGACCAGCTGGTCGTCCCGATCGCGTCCGGCTCGCAGCTGACGAAGATCGACAAGGGGCTGCGGGAGCTGATCAGGCTCGGCCTGGTCGAGGACCGCCCCTACAAGATCTTCGGCGCCCAGGCCGAGGGCTGCTCGCCGGTGTCGCAGGCGTTCAAGAACGGCCACGACGTGGTCCGCCCGGTCCGGCCCGACACCATCGCCAAGTCGCTGGCGATCGGCAACCCGGCGGACGGCCCGTACGTGCTGGACATCGCGCGGCGCACCGGCGGCGCGGTGGAGGACGTCAACGACGCCCAGGTGGTCGACGCGATCAAGCTGCTGGCCCGTACCGAGGGCATCTTCGCGGAGACCGCGGGCGGCGTGACGGTCGGTGTGACCCGCAAGCTGATCGAGTCCGGTGCGCTGGACCCGACGCTGACCACGGTGGTACTGAACACCGGCGACGGCCTGAAGACGCTGGACGCCGTCGCGCCCACCTCCGGTCCCAGCGCGGTGATCCGCCCCAGCCTGGAGGCGTTCCGCGAGGCGGGCCTGGGCTGACGCCCGCAGTGCTCTCCAGCGTCCGACAGCGAGTCAGGGCAGCATGTCAGGGCAGCGCGTCCCGACACCGCTTCCCGACGGCGCCCCCATCCCGCGCCCCGCAGTCCTCTTCCCACAGAAGGTGAATCCGCATGAGCGTTACCGTCCGCATCCCGACGATTCTCCGCACCTACACCGACGGCAAGGCCGAGGTGGCGGCTGACGGCGCCACCCTGGGCGAGGTGCTGGCCGACCTGGAGAAGAACCACACCGGCATCGGCCCCCGGGTCCTGGACGACACCGGCAAGCTGCGCCGCTTCGTGAACGTCTACGTCAACGACGACGACGTGCGGTTCGCCGAGGGTCTGGACACCGCCACCCCGGACGGTGCCGGCATTTCGATCATTCCCGCCGTCGCCGGCGGCTGCTGAACCGCCCGTCCGCCACCGCACCACCGGATCGCCCCCTTCTCTTTTTGTCGAGTGAGGGGGCGATTCCATGTTTAGAAAGGCGATAGAGTGTGCGGCGCCCCCATGAGCGCGTGACGTGTCATCTGAGAACACGACAATCTTGCCCGAGAATGCTGATCCATTTGTCGGGTTGATCCGCTATGCCCGGCCCGGGTTGCCCGGATTCGCCGCGCTCTGTCACGGAATTTCCGATCATTCGTGCTCGGAATTCTCGTCGGATTGACCTGTTGCAGAGGGCGTCCGTGCAGATACATTCAGCGGCGGTCGACGCGTTCCGGCGCACACCTCCTGTGACTTAGGGGGTGAGGTCTGACCCGAGGTCCGCGGAGTGCGGTCTCGCGAAAGGGCCAGTAATAGGGGAGTTAGGAATGGCTCAGGGCACCGTCAAATGGTTCAACGCGGAGAAGGGGTACGGCTTCATCGCGGTCGACGGTGGTGCGGACGTGTTCGTCCACTACAGCGCGATCCAGATGGACGGGTACCGCACCCTTGAGGAGGGGCAGCGAGTCGAGTTCGAGATCTCGCAGGGTCAGAAGGGGCCTCAGGCGGACATGGTCCGACTGACCGCCTGAGCGACGACCACACCACACGTCTGAAGGGTCCGTTCCCCACGGGGGACGGGCCCTTCGCCGCGCGCCCGGGCGTGTGTCCGGTACCTGTGTCAGGGAGCGGCCAGGTGGCTTGCCAGGGGTCGGTCCGGCGGTGATCCGGCGTGCACGGGGCAGGGATTCGACGCGGATTCGCTGACGTGCCGAGCAGGCCGCCCGACGGCCGCGAACCGCCCGCCACCTGGGCGTTCGCCGTACCGGAGCGTGGATCGGCGGGATCGGGGCCGGGTAGGCCGCTTGCACTCAGGGGGGTCGAGTGCTAATCATTGGCGTTAGCACTCTGCAGGTGAGAGTGACAGATTGCGGACCACCTCGGTGAGGTCGGCAGGTGTGGCGGGAAGGAACCGCCCCACTCGCAGATCGTCCGTCGCGGGCGCCGGTGCGGTCCGGAGAAATCCACCCCGTCTGGGAGGACCACTTCACATGGCCAAGATCATCGCGTTCGACGAGGAGGCACGGCGCGGCCTCGAGCGCGGGATGAACCAGCTCGCCGACGCCGTCAAGGTCACTCTCGGCCCCAAGGGCCGGAACGTCGTCCTCGAGAAGAAGTGGGGCGCCCCCACGATCACCAACGATGGTGTGTCCATCGCCAAGGAGATCGAGCTCGAGGACCCGTACGAGAAGATCGGTGCGGAGCTCGTCAAGGAGGTCGCCAAGAAGACGGACGACGTCGCCGGCGACGGAACGACGACCGCCACCGTCCTGGCGCAGGCGCTGGTCCGCGAAGGACTCCGCAACGTAGCCGCCGGTGCCAACCCGATGGCGCTCAAGCGCGGCATCGAGAAGGCCACCGAGGCTGTCTCCGCCGCCCTGCTGGAGCAGGCGAAGGACGTGGAGACCAAGGAGCAGATCGCCTCCACCGCCTCCATCTCCGCCGCGGACACGCAGATCGGCGAGCTCATCGCCGAGGCGATGGACAAGGTCGGCAAGGAAGGCGTCATCACCGTCGAGGAGTCGCAGACCTTCGGGCTCGAGCTTGAGCTCACCGAGGGCATGCGCTTCGACAAGGGTTACATCTCGGCGTACTTCGCCACTGACATGGAGCGTATGGAGGCCGTCTTCGACGACCCCTACATCCTCATCGTCAACTCCAAGATCAGCAACGTGAAGGACCTCCTTCCGCTGCTCGAGAAGGTCATGCAGTCCGGCAAGCCGCTGCTGATCATCGCCGAGGACGTCGAGGGCGAGGCGCTGTCCACGCTCGTCGTCAACAAGATCCGCGGCACCTTCAAGTCCGTCGCCGTCAAGGCCCCGGGCTTCGGCGACCGCCGCAAGGCCATGCTCGGTGACATCGCCATCCTCACCGGTGGCCAGGTCATCTCCGAGGAGGTCGGCCTCAAGCTGGAGAACGCCGGTCTTGAGCTTCTCGGCCACGCCCGCAAGGTCGTCATCACCAAGGACGAGACCACCATCGTCGACGGTGGCGGCGACAGCGAGCAGGTCCAGGGCCGGGTCAACCAGATCCGCGCCGAGATCGAGAACTCCGACTCGGACTACGACCGCGAGAAGCTCCAGGAGCGCCTCGCGAAGCTGGCCGGCGGCGTGGCCGTCATCAAGGCCGGTGCCGCCACCGAGGTGGAGCTGAAGGAGCGCAAGCACCGCATCGAGGACGCGGTGCGCAACGCGAAGGCCGCCGTCGAGGAGGGCATCGTCGCCGGCGGTGGCGTGGCCCTGCTCCAGGCGACCAACGTCTTCGAGAAGCTGGAGCTCGAGGGTGACGAGGCGACCGGCGCCAACGCCGTGAAGCTCGCCCTGGAGGCCCCGCTCAAGCAGATCGCCGTCAACGGCGGCCTTGAGGGCGGCGTCGTCGTGGAGAAGGTCCGCAACCTCGCCGTGGGTCACGGCCTCAACGCCGCGACCGGCGAGTACGTCGACATGATCGCCGAGGGCATCATCGACCCGGCGAAGGTGACGCGCTCCGCGCTGCAGAACGCGGCCTCCATCGCCGCGCTGTTCCTCACCACCGAGGCCGTCATCGCCGACAAGCCCGAGAAGGCCGGCGCCGGTGCGCCCGACCCGACCGGTGGCATGGGCGGTGGCATGGACTTCTGATCCCCCGCGGATCGGACAGCTCCAGGCAGCTCGACGAAGGGCGGCACTCCCCGGTGGGAGTGCCGCCCTTCGGCACGTCCGCAGCCGCCGGGACCCACGCAACCCCCCTGCCCACCGGCGGCGGGCCGTGGTGGGATGTACCACTGTGTGACGTAAGCCACCGTTGATTGGCGGAATGCGGTGTTAGCGCCCGGGTAGCCTGCCGGGAGCTTCTACGGAGGACCACTTCCGCGGCCGGACGCCATGGGTGCGCCGTCAGAGCCGAGCACCATCCGACTTTGAGGACACGCATGGAGTCTCTGGACGCCTTCATCGTCGACGTCAACGACGTCTTCTGGACCTATCTGCTGATCCCGCTGGTGGCGGTGGCGGCACTGTGGTTCACCTTCCGGTCGAAGGCCGTGCAGCTGCGGCTGTTCCCGGAGATGCTGCGCGTCGTGCGCGGCAAGGCCGAGACCGCGCCCGACGGTCGCAAGCACGTCTCCTCCTTCGGCGCCTTCACCATCTCCGCCGCCGCCCGCGTCGGCACCGGCAACATCGCCGGTGTGGCCACCGCGATCACGCTGGGCGGCGCGGGCGCGGTGTTCTGGATGTGGGTCATGGCGCTGCTCGGCGCCGCCTCCGCCTTCGTGGAGTCCACCCTCGCCCAGCTCTACAAGGTGCGCGACCACCGCCAGGGCGGCACCTTCCGCGGCGGCCCGGCGTACTACATCCAGCGCGGGCTGGGCAAGCGCTGGGGCGGCGTCGTCTTCGCCGTCACCATCACGCTCACCTTCGGGTTCGTCTTCAACGCCGTCCAGTCGAACACCATCAGGACGGTGACGGCCGGCTCCTTCGACGCGGCCGACGCCCGCTGGTTCCCGCTCGCGATCGGGCTGCTGCTCGCCGCGATGCTGGCCGGCGTCATCTTCGGCGGCGTGCGGCGCATCGCCCGCGTCACCAGCGTGCTGGTCCCCGTCATGGCCTGCGTCTACCTGCTGCTGGGCCTGGTCGTGGTGCTGCTCAACCTCGGCGACGTGCCGCGGGTCTTCGCCGACATCGTCGGCGGCGCGCTCGGCTTCCGCGAGGTCGCCGGCGGCGCGATCGGCGCGGCGATCCAGCAGGGTGTGCGGCGCGGCATGTTCTCCAACGAGGCGGGTCTGGGCTCGGCCCCGAACGCGGGCGCCACCGCGCAGGTCTCGCACCCGGTCAAGCAGGGCCTGGTGCAGTCGCTCGGCGTCTTCTTCGACACGCTGCTGATCTGCTCGATGACGGCGTTCATCATCCTCACCACCAACCCGTCGCTGGCCGGCCGGCAGGGCGCCGACCTCACCCAGAACGCGCTGACCGACACGCTCGGCGGCTGGGCGGGGCACGTGCTGACGCTGGTGGTGTTCATGCTCGCCTTCAGCTCCATGATCGGTAACTACTACTACGGCGAGTCCAACATCGAGTTCATGACCGCGCGGACCTGGGTGCTGCCCGGCTACCGGGCGCTGGTCCTGGTCACGGTGGTGCTGGGCGCGCTCGGCACGGTCAGCACGGTGTGGAACCTCGCCGACGTCTTCATGGGCTTCATGGCACTGGTGAACCTGGTGGCGATCCTGCCGCTGTCGGTGATCGCCTTCAAGCTGCTCGACGACTACCAGGCGCAGCGCCGCCAGGGCCTGGACCCGGTCTTCACCCGCGACCGCATCCCCGGCCTGACCGGCGTCGAGTGCTGGGAGGGCGCCTCGGAGAAGGCCGCCGCCCCGCGGCCGTCCGGCTCCTGACCGTCCCGGCCCCAGCCCGTCGCCCCGGCTCCTGACCGTCCCCGTGGGCGGCCGACGCACCCTGACGGTGTGTCGGCCGCCCACGGGCGTGTCCCGGCCGGGCGGGCATCCGCCGAGTGCTCCCCACCGGGCACAGACCATCCCATACTGTGAGATTCCGCACCTCAGAGGCCTCTGTTCAGCCGTCGCGAACGCTGGTTAACCTCCCGGAAGCTTCCAACGGGAGAACCACTTCCGCGGCCGACAGCACCTTCGTACGCGACCCGTACACCGCCGTCCGAGCCGAGCACCACCCGACTCACGAGGACGGGAACGCAACCCTTCATGAGCACGCTGGACTCCTGGATCCTCGGCGTCAACGACGCCTTCTGGACGTACCTGCTGATCCCCCTGGTGGTGATCGCGGGCCTGTACTTCACCTTCCGCTCCCGGGCCGTGCAGCTGCGCCTGCTGCCGGACATGCTGCGGGTCTTCAAGGACCGCCCGGTCGGCGGCGTCAGCCCGTTCGGGGCGTTCACCATCTCCGCCGCGGCCCGTATCGGCACCGGCAACATCGCCGGTGTGGCCACCGCGATCACGCTGGGCGGCGCGGGCGCGGTGTTCTGGATGTGGGTCATGGCGATCATCGGCGGCGCCTCGGCGTTCGTCGAGTCCGTGCTCGCCCAGCTCTACAAGGCCCGCGGCAAGGAGCCCGGCACCTACCGCGGCGGCCCGGCCTACTACATGGAACGCGCCCTCGGTAAGCGCTGGCTGGGCGTGCTCTTCGCCGTCCTGATCACGCTCACGTTCGGCTTCGTGCTGACGGCCGTGCAGTCCAACACCATCACCGTCACCATGCAGGGCTCGCTGAGCGCCGCCGACAGCGCCTGGTTCACGCCGGTGCTGGGCGTCGCGCTCGCCGCGCTGCTGGCGATGGCCGTGTTCTACGGCGTGAAGCGCATCGCCAAGGTCACGCAGGTCCTCATCCCCGTCATGGCCGGCCTCTACCTGCTGCTGGGTCTGGCCGTGGTGCTGCTCAACGTCACCGAGGTGCCCCGCCTGCTGGGCGACATCGTCGGCGGCGCGTTCGGCGTGCGCGAGGTCGCCGGCGGCGCCGTCGGCACCGCGATCCTCCAGGGTGTGCGGCGCGGCATGTTCTCCAACGAGGCCGGCATGGGCTCCGCGCCCAACGCGTCCGCCGCCGCCGAGACCACCCACCCCGTCAAGCAGGGGCTCGTGCAGACCTTCGGCGTCTACTTCGACACGCTGATCATCTGCACCATGACCGCGCTCGTCATCCTCAGCACCAACCCGTCGCTGGCCGAGCGCGGCGGCGCCGACGTCACCCAGGGCGCGTTCAACGACGCGCTGGGCGGCTGGGCCGGGCACGCGCTCACCCTCGTCGTCTTCCTGGTCGCCTTCAGCTCCATGATCGGTAACTACTACTACGGCGAGTCCAACATCGAGTTCATCACCGGCAGCCGCCGCGTGATGACCGGCTACCGGGCGGCCGTGCTGGCCTGTGCGGTGCTCGGCGCGATGGGGTCCGTCAGCGTGGTGTGGAACCTCGCCGACATCACCATGGGCGCGATGACCCTGGTGAACCTGCTGGCGATCCTCCCGCTGTCGGTGATCGCCTTCAAGCTGCTCGACGACTACCAGGCGCAGCGCCGCCAGGGCCTGGACCCGGTCTTCACCCGCGACCGCATCCCCGGCCTGACCGGCGTCGAGTGCTGGGAGCCGACGGGGAGCGTGGTCGGCGGGATGCGGGACGGCGGACGGGACGGTGACGCGCGTGTCCCGGCCGACGCAGCAGGCGCGGTCCGTTCGGCCTCCGGCGCGACGGGCTAGACGGATCAGACCGGTCAGCAGGTGCGGGCCGGGGCGTCGTGGCGCAGAACCGTCACCGCCGTCGACCGGGCCGCCGACGCGGGGCACCTGGAGGTCGCCCCTGCCGCCGGTGACCCCGGCCAACTCACCGTGCCCGACGGCACGATGGACCTGGGCACCACCGCACAGATCGGCGTCAGCCCCTGGGGGACCCGATCACCGAGCCGTAGCCGGGCGTTGGTGAGCGGGCCGGGTCCGGCCGCGTCCCCCGTGCCTCAGCCGGTGCGATGCCGTGCGTCGACCGGAACGCCCGCGCGCGGAGAACGCCCGAGGCCAGATGGTCAGCCCGGCGGTGGCTCGGACAGGAACTCGGCCAGCAGGGTGGTCAGTTCGCCCGGCGCGTCCTCCTGGGCGAGGTGTCCGGCGCCACCGATCAGCTCCAGCCGGGCCCCCGGCACCCGGCCGGCCAGCTCCCGTCCGCGCTCGGCCGGTATCCAGGCGTCCTCGGTGCCCCAGCAGACCAGCACCGGCAGGTCCAGCTCGCCGTAGCGCTCCTGGATCTCGTCGGTGAAGCGCTGCTCGGCCTGCGCGATCTGCCGGTAGAAGGCGGCCTGGCCGCGCTCGCCGAGCCACGGCTCCACCAGCGCGTCCGCCACCGACGGGTGCAGACCCGGACCGCTCGCCGAGCTGACGTACTCGCGGACGAGGGCGGCGTGCAGCGGCGGCGGCAGCTGCTCGAAGACGGCGGCGTGCTGCTGCACCAGCCGGAAGAACGGCGAACCCCAGGGTGCCAGCGCCACCACGTCGACGAGCGCCAGCGCCCGGTACCGGGCACCGTGCAGCAGATGCGCCCGCAGCGCGACGGCACCGCCGAAGTCGTGCGCCACGACGGCCGGCTTGCTGAGGCCCTCGGCCTGCTCCCAGTGCGCCAGCAGCTCCGCGAACACGCGCCCCTGCGCACCCAGCGACACGTCCTGCCCGGCCTGCATCGCCGAGCTGCCGTACCCCGGCATGTCCCACACGTAGACGCGGTGGCGCCGGGAGAGGGCCCGCGCGGTCGCCCGCCAGACGTAGGAGGAGAACGGCGTCCCGTGCAGCAGCACCACCGGCGGAAGGCCCTCCGCGCCCAGGGCGTCCCACCGCACCTCCCCGGAGGTGCTGCCGAACGTCCGCGTCAGTTCCCATCCCGTCACGGCGGTGCTCCTCTTCTCACCTGTGCCTGCGCCTGTGCCTGCGCCTGTGCGCGGTGGCGTACCCGTCCGCGACCAAGTGTGCGGCAGGCCACCGACACTCGCCGGTGCGCCGCCCGGGAGGGCTCGGCTCAGGGCGGGCCGGAGCCGTTGAGCCAGAAGGCGCCGTAGGCGGCGGAGAGCGCGACGAGGACCGTCAGCAGCGTGGCCGCCCTCGCAGGGCGGGCCCTGGCCAGGGCGAGGGCCAGCGGGAAGAGGATCGGGAAGGCCGGGAGCAGCAGGCGCGGCTTGGAACCGAAGTAGCCGGACGCGCCGACGGCGAGCAGCGTGACGACGGCCGAGTAGACCACCAGCGGAACGGGCACGCGCTGCCGCAGTCCCAGCCAGTGCGGCCACACGGAGAGCAGGACGACGGCGAGGAGGACGAGCACGCCCGCCCATGCGCCCGCACCCATCGAGGCGGCGACGAACCGGGCGAAGGCGATCCCGGCGTCGAAGCCGTTGCCCCACTCGCCCTGCACGTCGAGGTAACCGAACAGGGCGCCTCGCTCCCAGCCCACCCACAGGATGTACGAGGCCGCGCCCAGCGGCGCGATCAGGCAGCCCAGCACGGCCCTGGCACGGCGGCCGGGGGCCGGCGGGACGGCCGGACGTGCCGTCCGCCAGGCGCAGAAGGCCGCCACCAGCAAGGCCGCCGCCACTGCCAGGCCCACCGGCCGGGTCAGCCCGGCCAGGGACGCCAGCAGCCCCGCGGTGATCCACCGGTGGGTGACGGCGGCGTACAGGGACCAGGCGGCGAGAGCCACGAACAGCGACTCGCTGTAGGCCATGGACTGCACGATGCCGACCGGCAGCGCCGCCCACAGCACGACCAGGACCGTGGCGGCGCGCCGCCCGTACGTGCGGTCGGCGAGCGCGAAGATGCCCCAGGCGGCGGCCACCGAGGCGAGCAGGCTGACGAGCAGTCCCGCGTGGGGAGCGGACAGCCGGGTGACCGCCGAGACGGTCTGCTCCAGCCACGGGAACAGCGGGAAGAACGCCATGCTGGACAGGTGCCGCCCGTCGGGCGCCTGCACGGCGAAGGCGTACCCGTGCTCCGCGATGCGCGTGTACCAGAGCGAGTCCCAGCGCTCCGACAGCAGCACCCAGGGGTTCCTGCCGGTGAACCCGGACCAGACGAACAGGACGGCGACCCCCAGCGCGCGGATCGCCGTGTACAGCGCCAGCGCGGGCGCCGCCCGGCGCACGGCGGCGGAGAGGGCGCTCGCGGCCGGTGTGCGCACCTCGGCGGGCACCACCTGCGCGGCCGGCCGCACGGGGGGTGCCGCAGGGGCAGCAGGGGCAGCGGGGGAGAGGAGCCGAACAACCGCCATACCGTGTCTCCCCCGCTTCCGCGCCGAACCGCCCCGCGCGCGAGCAGGTGGTCGGTCCTGCCCGCGCGTACAGGGAGACGCGGCCCCGGGAGGTGCGGTTGTCCGAGGTGACACACGTCGCAGCGGGGGGCGCGCGGCGGAAGGTCCAGCAGCGGGAGGGCGCGCGGCGGGAAGGCGCAGCAGCGGGAGGGCGCGCGGCGGAAGGTCCAGCAGAGGGGAGGGTGTGCGGATGCGGTCCAGGAGGTGCCGGTGACCGGTCACCCGTCCGGATGCGGGGTGTTTCCCGCCGCGCGGATCGGGGACACGGCGGAAATGGTGCAATTCGGCTACACGATGATGACCGAGCAGGCCGGGCCCCGGGACCTCGTCGACCATGTGGTCCTGGCGGAGCAGGCCGGTTTCGACTTCTCCGTCACCTCCGACCACTACTTCCCCTGGCTGACCAGCCAGGGCCACTCCCCGCACGCCTGGACGGTGCTGGGCGCCGCCGCGCAGGCGACCAGCCGCATCCCGCTCATGACGTACGTGACGTGCCCGACCGTGCGCTACCACCCGGCGGTCGTGGCGCAGAAGGCGGCGACCCTGCAACTGCTCGCCGAGGGCCGGTTCCGGCTGGGCCTGGGGTCGGGCGAGAACCTGAACGAGCACGTGGTCGGCGGCGGCTGGCCCCCGGCGGACGTGCGTCACGAGATGCTGGAGGAGGCTGTGGAGATCATCCGCGCCCTCTTCGGCGGCGGCTACGTCAACCACCACGGCACCCACTACGACGTGGAGTCCGCCAAGCTGTGGGACCTGCCCGAGGAGGCGCCGCAGATCGGCATCGCCGTCTCCGGCGAGCAGTCCTGCGAACTGGCCGGGCGCCTGGCCGACCTGGTCATCGGCACCGAACCCAAGGCGGACCTGCTGGACGCCTTCGCCCGCCACGGCGGCGAGGGCAAGCCGAGCGTCGGCCAGCTCCCCATCTGCTGGGACACCGACCACGACACGGCTGTGGCCCGCGCCCACGACCAGTTCCGCTGGTTCGCCGGCGGCTGGAAGGTCAACTCCGAGCTGCCAGGACCCAAGTCCTTCGAGGCGGCAACCCAGTTCGTGCGCAAGGACGACGTGGCCGAGTCCATCCCCTGCGGCGACAACCCGGACGACTTCGTCAAGGCCATCGCCCCCTACGTGGAGGCCGGCTTCTCCGAGGTCGCCGTCGTCCAGGTCGGCGGCGACACCCAGCCCGCGTTCATCAACTGGGCCCAGGAGACGCTGCTCCCCGCCCTCCGCAGCACCTGGCCGTCCTGACGGCCACCCCTGCGGGACGCGTGGCGGCGGGTGCGTAGCGTGGACGCGGGCGGGTGCCGCCCGCCGCCCGTTCCCGGCGGGCAGGACCGCCGGGGCCGACCCGGGGAGGACCCGCCGTGGCCAGTCAGAAGGAACGCATGCTCGCCGGTGAGCCGTACCTCGCCGACGATCCGGAACTCAGCGCCGACGCACTCCGCGCCGCGCTGCTCAGCGAACGCTTCAACGCCACCAGCTCCGCCGACCCCGCACAGCGGCGGGAACTGCTCACCGAACTGCTCGGTGAGATCGGCGAGGACGTCGAGATCCGGCCGCCGCTGCACCTCGACTACGGCTACCAGACCACCATCGGCCCGCGCACCTTCGTCAACTACGGCCTGACGCTGCTCGACGTCGGCCGCGTCACCATCGGCGCCGACGTGCAGATCGGCCCGAACGTGCAACTCCTCACGCCCACGCACCCGGTCGAGCCGGAGGCGCGACGCGCGAAGTGGGAGGCCGCCGAGCCGATCACCATCGGCGACAACGTGTGGCTGGGCGGCGGCGTCATCGTCTGCCCCGGCGTGACCATCGGCGAGAACACCGTCGTCGGCGCCGGAGCCGTCGTCACCCGCGACCTGCCCGCCGACGTCGTCGCCGTCGGCAACCCGGCCCGCGTGATCCGCAAGCTCTGACCGGGGCGGGGAGCGGGGCGCTCAGCGCGGGGTGCTCAGCCGGTGACGCGATCAGCCGGTGACGTGATCAGGTGGTGAGGTCCACGAGGAAGCGGGACCAGGCACGTGCGGGAAAGGCCAGACGAGGCCCGGCGAGGCGCTTGGAGTCCCGCACGTGCACGGTCTCCGGACACTCCGCCACCTCCACGCAGTTGCTGCCCTCACTGTCACTGTGGGACGACTTCCGCCAGGAGAGGGCGACTTCGAGGCACTCGCTGCCTTCGCTGTCGCTGTAGCTGGACTTGAACCACGCCGACTGCTTGTTCAAAGCTCCTCCAGCATGCGGGTGATGAAGCGGGCTGACTCCTCGGTACTGAGTGCTTCGGTCCGGATCATCCCATAGCGCAGAGTGAGCGCGCTGATGTCCGCCGGTGCAGAGGTCAGGTGGCTCAGCGACTGCCCTTCGACAAGCGCCAGATTCTCGTGGTCACGGGTCTCCAGCAGGACGAGAGGTCCGGTGAGCGCGAGAGGGATGGCCTGTGTGAACGGCAGCACCTGCAAGGTGACACGAGGGTGGCGGCCGATCTTCAGCAGGTGCGCCAGCTGGTCGCGATAGACCTCCGGCCCACCGATCCGTGCGCGAAGTGCAGCTTCGTACATCACGAAGCTGAAGGCTGCCGGCGGCTTGCGATCCAGCAGGGTCTGCCTCTCGACGCGGGCGGCAATCCGCTCCTCGATGACCTCCTCGTCGAGCGGCGGGCTGTGCTCGCTGATCAACGCACGGGCGTAGGACTCGGTCTGCAGGAGTCCGGGGACGAGGGTCGTCTCGTAACACCAGAGGCTGATGGCGTCGGCTTCGTAGCCGAAGAAGTCGTGCGACCGTGCCGGAAACCTCTCGCGGCGCAGGTACTGCTTCGCCGCTCGCAGCAGACCCTGCGCCCGGAACAAGTCATCTGCCACGTCGAGTAGTTGCGGGGTCGGCATACGCGCGCCCTGCTCCATGGACTTGACCGTGTCAGGCGAGTACCCAGCCGCCCGGGCCAACTCCTCCCGCGACGTGCCGCAGTTGGTCCGCCATAGTTTGACCTGGTTGCCGCAGTACCGCCAGGCCAGCGGTGTCTCACCCTGCCGAGTGGTCATCGGCGTACCTCCCCCGGCACCGCCTGCTACCGACCGTCCTGTCGCCGATACAGCGGTGCCCGTATCCACCTGGTTACTACCGACCGTAGCGACGCGTAAGCAGGCTTTGCGTCATGAACAGCAAGAATTCCCCCACCGGGTTCCCCGTCGGCTGCCACGCCGTGGACATCCGCAGCAGCCGGGTGGGCCGGGTGATGGGGCACGAGGGACCGTTCGTGCAGCTGAGGCCGACGGGAGGCGGGCGGGAGTGGGACTGCCCGCCCGAAGCGCTGCGGCACGCGTCCACCAGCGAGGAGTTGCGGGTGCGGGTGGCCCGTCTGAACCGTGAGAGCAGGATGCCGTGAGCGTGCGCGCGGTGCTGCGCTTCGCGCGGTGGCACCTGGCACCGGACCGGGAGCCGGACGCGGAGCCGGTCACGTTCGCCATGGAGTGCGCCGTGTGCGGAGCCCGGTCCGAGGCACGGGTGGACTTCGGCGACGTGCAGCAGTGGACGTTCCGCCACGCGGGTCGCAACTCCTCGCACCACACCTACCGGGAGGTGATCACCCGCCCGTGGCGGGCCTGGACCGTGTAGCGGATGGCCGGGCCGCCGGTCCGGTACGGCCGGGTGGAGTACGGGTGCACGCCGCCGGGTCGCGCGGCGGGTGCCCGCCGGGGATGCTGGGAGGCGGACAGTCGGACAACACCGCCGTGATCGGCAGGGAGGCCACCGTGCCCGTGACGGACCTGAACGGTACGCCGCTGTACCACCGCACCGAAGGGGACGGACCGACCGTGGTGCTCGTGCACGGCTCGTGGACCGACGGCGACAGCTGGGCGGGTGTGGTCCCGCTGCTCGCCGAGCGCTGCTCGGTGACGGTCTACGACCGGCGCGGGCACAGCCGCAGCGAATCAGCGGAACCGCCCGGTCAGGGCTCGGTGCACGAGGACGTGGAGGACCTGGCCGCGCTGATCCACCACCTCGAACTGGGCCCGGTCCACGTCTGCGGCAACTCCTACGGCGCTCTCATCACCCTGCGCCTCGCCGCCGCCCACCCCGACCTGGTGCGTGCGCTGACCGTGCACGAGCCGCCCGGCGTGCGCCTCCTGGAGGCCGACCCGGCCACGAAGCCGCTGGCGGACGGGTTCCGGGAACGTGTGGAGCCCGTCCGTGCCCTGCTGGAGGCCGGGGACGGTGAGGCCGCAGCCGAACGGTTCGTCGAAACGGTCGCCTTCGGCCTCGGGGGGTGGCGGCGGCTGCCCGAACCGGTGCGAGCGTCCTTCGTCCGCAACGGGCCGACCTTTCTCGACGAGCTGCGCGACCCCGACTGCCTGGGGCTCGACCTGGCCGCGCTGCACGCCTTCCCCCACCCGGCGCTGCTCACCCGCAGCGACGACAGCCCGCCGATGTTCGCCCCCGTCCTCGACCTGGTCGCGGCCTTCCTGCCGCAGGCCGAGCGCCACACCTACAGCGGCGCCGGGCACGCGCCGCACGCCGGCCAGCCCGAGGAGTACGCCCAGGTGACCCTGCGGCACATCCTGGCCGGCACCTGACCGACCCGGATGCCCTCGCTGCCCCCAGCCAGGCCCGGCCACCCCACCCAGGCCGGGTGGGGTGGCCGCGGTGTGTGCTGTGACGCGTGAGGGGGCGTGCGGTCGCCGGGTCAGTGCCAGTCGGCGGGGAGGACGCCCACCGTGAAGGTGTCGAACGTGTCGTGGATGTCCTCGTCCTCGTCCAGCCACTCCTCCGCTTCCGGTGGCACCCGGCAGCCCAGGGCGGCAAGGCGGACCAGGGCGGTCAGGCCCGGGAGGTGGTCCGCCTGGTCGACGGGCAGCCGCTCTGCGTCCGGCCACTCGTCGGCGAAGACGCGCAGGCAGTCCCGCCGGGCGCGGGCCTCGTCTGTGACCGGCCGGTCGTCATACACGTGCCAGAAGCCCGTCGTCGGGATCGGCCGGCACATGGCGACAAGACGCCGCAGCAGAGCCGGGTCCGCATCCACCCACGCGACGGGAAGCGCCTCGCCGGCCAGGGGCGCCGCCACCTCCTCCGCCTCGGACAGCTCGTCCGCCGGGACCGCCACCGCAGTCAGCCCGTACGGGGTGTCGGCGTGCCAGTCCAGCAGGCACACGGTCCGTGCAGGGCGTGCCATACGCACATCTCCTTCTTCTCATCGTCATGCCGCAGTCCGCCCACCCGCATGACCGGGTGCTCGACCCTGGCATGCTGCTTGACCCTGACATGGTGTGAGGCCGTGCACTGGGAGGCGTCATGTTGAGTATCGGAGACTTCGCCCGGACCGGCAGCGTGTCGATTCGCATGCTGCGCCACTACGACGCCATCGGGTTGCTGCGCCCCGCGCACATCGACCCGTCCAGCGGCTACCGCCACTACACGGCCGACCAGCTCACCCGGCTGAACCGGATCATCGCGCTGAAGGAACTCGGCTTCACCCTGCGGCAGGTGGCCGACCTCCTCGACGCGCAGGTGGACGCGGCCGAGCTGCGCGGCATGCTGCGGTTGAGACAGGTCGAGCTGCAGGAGGAACTGGCGGCGGGAGCGGCACGGCTGGCCCAGGTCGAGGTGCGTCTCCGCACGATCGAGAGTGAGGGTCGCATGGAAGCCTGCGACATCGTCGTCAAGTCCCTCCCCGCCGTCCGCGTCGCCGAACTGACGGCCATCGCAAGCGACTTCACGCCTGCCGCGATCGGCCCGGTCATCCAGCCGCTGTTCGAGGAGCTGTGCCGGCGGTTGGAGGCGGCCGGGGTGGCCATCACCGGGCCGACCATCGCCCACTACGGGCACGCGGCTGACGGGGACGGCTCGGTGGTGGTGCACGCCGCCGCGCCGGTCGACCTGCGGGAGCGGGAGGGCCACGACTTCGCGGTGGTGGACCTGCCCGCCGTCGAGCAGGCCGCGACCGTCGTCCACCGAGGTCCCATGGCGGAGGTCATGCCCGCCGTGCAGGCGCTGTCCCGCTGGGTGGAGGGCAGCGGCGGCTACCGGGCGGTGGGCGCCTCACGCGAGCTGTACCTCTCGTGCGAGGGCGGCCAGGAGCACTGGGTGACCGAGATCCAGGAGCCGCTGACGCGGGCCTGACCGGCGGCGGGCGGCTGCGCGCGACCCCGGGCCGTCACCTGCGGGCGGCGTCCAGGGCGTCGCGCAGCCGCCCGCCGCTGGCGGCCAGCAGGCGGGTGGCGGTGGCCGCGTCCACGTCGGCCAGCAGCGTCAGCACGGCGTTCTTCACCTCACCGCCGGTGGCGTTCAGCGCCGCCTCGATGGCCTCGTCCGGCGCGCCCGTGGCGAGTGCCACGATGCGCCGCGAGCGGGCGCGCAGCTTCTCGTTGGACGCGCGCACGTCCACCATGAGGTTGCCGTAGGTCTTGCCCAGCCGGATCATCGTCACGGTCGACAGCATGTTGAGGACGAGCTTCTGCGCCGTCCCCGCCTTCAACCGCGTCGATCCGGTGAGCAGTTCGGGGCCGGTGACGATCTCGATGCCGTGCTCGGCCGCCGCCGCCAGCGGCGAACCGGCGTTGCCGGACAGCCCGATGGTGAGCGCGCCCCGGCCGCGGGCGAAGGTGACGGCACCGACCGCGTAGGGCGTGCGGCCGGACGCGGAGATGCCGACGACGGTGTCCTGCGACGTCAACCCCAGCGCGCGCAGGTCGGCTTCGGCCAGGTCGGCACGGTCCTCGGCGCCCTCGACGGCCGCCACCATGGCCTCCGGACCGCCCGCGATCAGCCCGACCACCTGGTCCGGGTCGGTGTTGAACGTCGGCGGGCACTCGCTGGCGTCGAGCACGCCGAGCCGTCCCGCCGTCCCGGCGCCCGCGTAGACGAGTCGTCCGCCGCGGGCCATCCGGTCGGCGGTGGCGTCGATGGCCGCCGCGATCTGCGGCAGCCGGGCGGCGACCGCGGCCGGCACGGTGGCGTCCTCGCCGTTCATCAGTGCGGCGATCTCCAGCGTGGGCAGCCGGTCCAGCTCCGCCAGCTCGGACCGGTGCGTCTCGGTGCTCAACCGGCCCAGCTCGTCGCGGAGTTCACGGTGGGTCGTCATGGGGTGCGTGCTCTTTCCGTACCGGGGCGGGGGACTGGCGGACGGGTTCGGGGGCGGGCGTGGCACCGCCCCACCCGCCGCAGGCGCGGGACGCCCGGGGCGCGGCGGTGCCTCAGCGGGTGCGTCGGGCGTGCCGGCGGTGCGCCAGCGCCTCGTACGACGCGGCCAGCGCCGGAGCAGCCTCGTCGTAGGTGAGCTGCGCGACGCCGACGAAGAGGCAGTCAACCACCAGGAGCTGGCTGGTGCGGCTCGACATGGCGGCCGGGCGCAGCTCGCTCTCCCGGGCGGCGGACGTCGTCAGGAGGTGGTCGGCGTACTGGGATATCTCGCCGTCCGGCCCGCCCGTGACGGCCACCGTCGTCGCACCCCGGTCGAAGGCCACCCGCAGCGGTTCGATGACGTCCTCGGTGCGTCCGGAGTGGCTGAAGGCCACGGCCACGTCCCCCGGGCCGAGCTGGACGGCGTTGGTGACAGCCAGGTGCGGGTCGTGGTGGTCGTGCGCGACGCGGCCGATGCGCAGCAGCTTCTGCGCCAGGTCCTGGGCCACCAGTCCCGACGCGCCGACGCCGTAGACGTCGGTGCGCCGGGCGGTGGACAGCGCCGCCACGGCCGCCTCGACCTGCGTGGCGTCCAGGACTGCGGCGGTGTCCGCCAGCGTCTGCCGTTCGTCCTGGGCGAGCTTGGCGATGACCTGGGCCATCGGGTCGTCCACGTCGATGTCGGCGGTGACGGCGGGCGCGGCGCCCGACGCCTGGTGGGCGGCGAGTCCGGCCAGCGCCAGCCGCAGGCCTCGGTAGCCGGTGTAGCCGAGCAGGCGGGAGGTGCGGACCACCGTGGCCTCGCTGGTTCCGGTGCGCTGCGCCAGGCCGGTGACGGTCAGGCCCGCGCAGCCGGCCGGATCCGCCGCGACGGCCTCCGCGACCCGGTGCATCGACCGGGTCATCGACGGCGCCAGCGTCCGCACCTTCGCGGCCAGCGCGGCCGGGCCGGGCGGCGCGGGAGGGGCCGGCGGGGGCGGTGGGGACTGAGAGGTGCTCGCGGCGGGCTGCCGGGGTCCCGGCAGCGCGGCCCGGTTCGACGCCAGGGGCTGCCGGGTGAAGGTTTTCTTCATGCGATCCTCACGCTCCGGAAGATATTTTCAGCCCCCGCCCGCGTCAAGACCGCCTCGGGGCCGGGCAGGGCGGCCGGGTGCGTGGTCCGGCGGTGGGGCGGCCTCTGGTGCAATGGAGGCATGGAGTTGGAACAGGCCCTGCACACCGCCCGCGCGCTGGTCCTCGCCGACCTGGCGGCTGCGGACGTCGCGGAAGCCGACACGGTGTCCCTGGTGGAGGACGCCGTCACGCACCGGCGGTGGTGGGTGGAGCAGTGGCCGCAGGGCGCCGCGTTCGTCACCGGCCTGGTCGCCCAGGACGTGCAGGACGCCCTGCTGGACCGCTACGGCCGCTGGCCGCTGTGCCCGTTGTGCGGCGACGACGTGGACGGCGGCCCGCACGCCCTGGACGTCGAACCGGAACTCGGCGAGGACCCGCACTGGGTGTGCACCCTGACCGCCACGGCGGTGGCGCCCGTCGGCCGCCTGGGCGCGTCCGCGTGACGGTGTACATCGACCCGCCGATCTGGCCGGGCCACGGACGTATGTGGTCGCACCTGGTCAGCGACGTCTCCTTCGAGGAACTGCACACCTTCGCCGCCCGCCTCGGTGCGCCCCGCCGGGCCTTCGACCGGGACCACTACGACCTGCCGTCCACCCGCTACGCCGACGCCGTCCGGCTCGGCGCGGTGGAGGTCGGCAGCAAGGAACTCGTCCGCCGCCTCACCGCCGCCGGCCTCCGCCGCCCCAAGGGCCGCCCGGCCTGAGCGCCGCTCCGGCGGCCGGGGACGCGGTGACCTTCGGTGTGCTGTGGCTGGTGGCCGATCCGCAGGCCGAATCGCGACGGGAGCACTGATCGCCTGTCCGGCACGGCGGTCGCCCTGGGACACTTCGGACAGGGGCAGGCGCGCAGGCGGGAGAGGTCGGTATGGGTTCGGACGAGGACATGATGGTCGGTCCGGCGGCGCGGTGGGCGGCGGGGGAGCGGGAGCCGGAGCAGTCGCCCCGCCGGGCCGACGACCGCCGCTACGAACCGCGTCCGGACTGGCAGCGCATGGTCCGCTCGGACTGGCACGACCTGCGCGTGGTCCGCACCCGTCTGGCTGCCGGGGCCGACCCGGACGGCGACCCGCAGGACCGCGCGGACGGCGGGCCGCCGCCGCTGCACCGGGCCGCGGAGGAGGGCGCCGCGGAGGTGGTGGCGGAGCTGGCCGGGCGGGTCAGCGACCTGGAGGCCGTGGACGGCGAAGGACACACCGCGCTGTGGGCGGCGGTCTGCGCCGACTCCCCGGACGCCGCCGCCGCAATGCTGGCGGTGGGCGCTGACCCGTGGCGTCCGGTGGTCGGCGAGCGGTCGGCGGGATGGCTCGGCCTGCGCAACAAGTGCGCCGACGTGTTCGCCGGCCTGCCCGGCGCCGTCCTGCCCACTGCGGACGAGACGGCCCGGCAGCAGGAAGCGGACTGGCTGATCGGCCTCTTCACCGGCGAGTATCCGGAAGGCCTGGCGGCAGCGTTCGTCGCCGGGTTGACCGAGGACGAGGCGCTGCGCCGGGTGGGCCTGGACCCGGCCGCCTGCTCGCCGCTGACCGAGGCGGACAGGGCCGCGTGGGACGCGTTGGAGCACGAGGCCGGGGACGTCACCGGGGTGTCCGCCGTGCCCGGCGGCTGCGTGCTGATGCACGCCTACAACTACTGGCTCAGGACCGAGGAAGCACTGATACCGCTCTCGGCGGGCACCACCGCGTACGGCCTGTACTTCAACCCCAAAGGCGGCGTCTTCGGCACCCTGGCCCGCGACGGCGCCGTGGTCCTGCACGAGGAGATCGGTCTCGACCCGGACGAGGACTCCCCCGCCGACCACTGGCTGTTCCGCTTCTATGACCGGGGCCCCGAACACCTCCACGACGCGTCCTGCCTCGCCTACGCCTGCTGGACGGCGGGCCTGAGCCCCACCTCGGCCGAACAGGTCCTCGGCCCGCCCCGGCGGTGGGCCACGCCGCCCGGGACGCGGTGACGGCGATGCGGGTTCGAGAGGGCCAGAGTGGTGTGACACCGAAACGGGAGACGAACATGGCGGAGTGGGAAGTCCACGCGCAGTTGCTGCTGGCGGGGCCCGCCCGTGATTCTTCGGAGCTGTGCCGACGTCTGGCCGAAGCTCTCCTTGGGGGCCCCACGAGTTCGTGGCGGTGGCGACCCTGAGCGGTGGCGCCGCCTCGCCCGTGGTCTCAGCGGGCGGTACGTTCCAGATCGGCGCGGCGACACCGGGGGAAGCCGTGGACGTGGCCGTACGTCAGGTGCGGATCGCGTTCGCGGCGGCAGGGGTCGTGGACCAGGGCGTCACCGAGGTCTCCGTGACCCCGGGCGGCGTCGACCCGCGTACGTTGCCGTAGCGCACGGACGTTCCTGCCCGGGGCAGGACGAGGTGAGAGTGGCCTTGGCGTGTCCCTTGTCCACGCGCCTCCCCGGTCCGGATCGGCAGTGTGCGAGTCGCCTCAGGGCAGGCGGTCGGCCGGCTGGTCGGTGGTTGCCGCGCCTGGATGGTCGCCGCCCGCTGCCGTCTCGACGATGCGGGTGCGGGTGGTGGTCGCCGCCGCTGTGCGGTGCCAGTGGGCGGCCAGTGCCGTACCGGTGAGGGCGAGGGCGGCGAGCAGGGCGCCGGTCCAGGCGACGGCCGGGTAGCCCCAGCCGGCGCTGATCACCAGGCCGCCCAGCCAGGGGCCGACGGTGTTGCCGATGTTGAAGCTGGCGGTCGTGGTGGCACCGGCGAGGGTGGGGGCGGCACCGGCCACGTCGAACATGCGGGCGTTGAGCGCGGGCGCGGTGAAGAAGGCCGTGACGCCCAGCAGCAGCGACAGTCCGACGGCCGCCGCCGGGTGGTGTGCGGTGAGCGCGAGCAGGGCCAGCACGGTCGTCGAGGCGGCTATGCCGAGGTACATCGTGCCGAATAGGCGCCCGTCGGCGACCCGGCCGCCGACGACCGTGCCGATGAGCGCGCCGACGCCGAACAGGCCGAGGACCGTCGGCACCCAGCGCTCGCCCAGTCCGGCGGTCTCGGTGAGCAGCGGCGAGAGGTAGGAGAAGAGCGCGAAGACGGCACCGCCGTTGAGCGCGGTCACGGCCAGCGCCAGCCACACCTGCCGGTCGGTGTAGATGCGCAGCTCCCTGCGGAGCACCGGACGGTCGGCCCCGGTGGGCGGCTGGGTGCCCGGGACGACGGTGACCACGCCCACCAGCCCGACGGCGGACAGGGCGGCCACCGCCCAGAACGCGGACCGCCAGCCGAACTCCTGGCCGAGGAACGCGCCCGCCGGCACGCCTGCGATGTTGGCGACGCTCAGCCCGCCGACCATGACGGCCATCGCGCGGGCACGGGCGTTGACCGGTACCAGCGACACCGCGACCGCCGCGCCGACCGCCCAGAAACCGGCGCAGGCGAGTGCGCTGACCACCCGCGAGGCGAACAGCACGCCGTAGGTCGGAGCGAGCGCCCCGGCCACCTGGCCCAGCCCGAAGACCGCCAGCAGCGCGATCAGCGTGGTGCGTCGCGGCAGGCGCAGGGTCGCCGCGGCGAGCACGGGCGCGCCCACCACCATGCCGATGGCGAAGGCCGAGATCAGCAGCCCGGCCTGCGGGATGGTGACGTCGAGATCGCGGGCGACCGGTTGCAGCAGACCCGCGAGCATGAACTCGCTGGTGCCGAGCGCGAAGACGGAGAGCCCCAGCACGTACACGGCTGCGGGCATGCGGGCACGGCCGGCGGCGTGGTCGGGCGGGGCGTCAGAGGGCACGTACGGCGGCAACACCGGACCCGGTCGACGCATTCCCGTTCGGCCGTTCGTCCCAGAGCCTGCCCTTTCAGGAAAGCGGGCGCCCGCCCCCCGTCCGGGCGCCCGCCTCACCTCCGGCCGTCCCACCGCGGCCGGCCCGCCCGGGGGTTACCCGCCGGGGTACCACTCGTACTACTCGCCCGCGTAGGCCTTCTCCAGGGCGGCCAGGTCGAGCTTGCGCATGGTCATCATGGCCTCGGTGGCGCGCCGCGCCTTCGCCGGGTCGGGGTCGCGCAGCATGGCGGTGAACGGGGTGGGCACGACCTGCCAGGACACGCCGAACCTGTCCTTGAGCCAGCCGCACATGCTCTCCTCGCCGCCGTCCGTGAGCCGGTCCCAGTAGTAGTCCACCTCCGCCTGGTCGGCGCAGGGGATCTGGAACGAGACGGCCTCGTTGAAGGTGAACTGGGGGCCGCCGTTCAGCGCGACGAACTTCTGGCCGTTCAGTTCGAACTCGACGGTCAGTACCGTCCCGGCCGGGCCCGGACCGCCCTCGGGCATGCGGACCGTCTCGCCGACCCGGCTGTCCTCGAAGACCGAGACGTAGTGCCGGACCGCCTCCTCGGCCTGCCCGTCGAACCACAGGCACGTGGTGAAGCCCTCGGTTGTCATCGCTGCCTCCTGCGGGTGAAGTGCTGTCACCCCTTACCGACGGCCGCCGCGCCGCGAACTCATCGCATGCGGCCCTGCGGATGTGCGCGGACCCTCACAGTCGGCGGCCGAGCAGGCCCAGCAGCTGGTCCTGCGCGGGGGCGTCGGCGGGCACGGGGACGGGCGCGGCGAACATCGGGGTGCCCTGCAGGGCGTCCGCCATCGGGAGGACCTGCTCCAGCACGGCCGCGGCCAGCTCGGGGTCGAGCCGGTCGTCCAGGCCCGCGCCGCGGGCCAGGTCCCAGGCGTGCACGGCGAGGTCCAGCGTCATCTGCCACGCGTACTCCTCCGCCGGGCTCCGGCCCCCGGAGGTGTGTACCGGCAGGTCGAGCGCGCCGGGCCGGTGGAACGCGGGCACGGACGCGGCGGAGGCGCTCGCCCAGGCGGCGGCCGGGTCGTCGCCCAGCACGTCGCCGTCGAAGCGGTCGCCGACCTCCTCCAGCGTCGCTCCGCTCAGCAGCGGCGGCGCCCACAGGTGCTCGGCGGTGAGGTGGTTGACGAGGTCGCGCACCGACCACTCGGTGCACGGCGTGGGCGCGGTCCAGCGGTCGTCGGGGACGGCGCGCACCCGGCGGTCGAACTCCGCGTGCGCGCGGTCGAAGGCTTCGAGCTGTTCCATACCCTCAAGCTGACAGCGCCCTCAGGCTGACAGCAACTCCAGTTCGGTGGTCAGGTTCCGCCGGGCGTGGTGCTCCCAGTGGCGCCGGCCGTGCTCGGTGCGGAACAGGCCGGGCAGCGCCAGCAGGGAGCGCAGCACCCCGGCGCGGCCGGGAAGGAACACCTCGTCGGGCAGGAAGCCGTACTCCTCCCGCACGGCGGCGGCGTAGGCGGCGTACTCCTGCGGGTTGCCCGCCAGCACGGCCAGGTCGGCATCGCACAGCGTCTCGCCGTTGCGGTCGCCGGGCTCCGGGTCGTGGGTCGCGGTCAGTCTGACCAGGCGGGCGACCTCCGCGGTGCGGGCCGCCGACACCCCCGCCTCCGGCAGGGCCCGCTCGGCCAGGGCGGCGCTGCGCTCCTCGTTCTCGCTGCGGTCGGGCCGGTAGACGGCGTCGTGGAACCAGGCGGCCAGCAGCACCGCCTCCGGGTCGTCGGCGTGGGCACCCAGCTCGTCCAGGCGGTCCAGGACCGCCGCCAGGTGCGCGGTGGTGTGGTAGCGGCGCTGCGGCTCGGCCCAGCGGGCCAGCAGTTCGGCGCCGTAGGGCTCCGGGTCGGGGCCGTCGGCGGTCCCGCGCGACCGGGTCAGCAACGCGTTCCACCGGGCGAGCAGGTCGGAGCGGTCGGGGGTGCGGGGCTCGGTCATGGAACCAATTGTGTAGTGCACCTTCCCCGGTCGCGGGGTCTGTGGCACTCTTTGTTATATGTCTAGACCAATTCTCGAGGTGATCGCGCTCAGCGCGGAGGACGCGGAAGCGGCCCGGGCCGGCGGGGCGGACCGCCTGGAGCTGGTCAGCGATATCGCCGCTGACGGGCTCACCCCCAGCCGGGAGACGTTCGCCGCGGTGCGTGCCGCGGTGGACATCCCGATCCGCGTCATGCTGCGCACGACGGACGGCTTCGCGGCCGGGGACGCCGCCGACATCGCGGCGCTGCGCGCCCAGGCCCAGCTGCTGCGCGCGGAGGGTGCCGACGAGTTCGTGCTCGGCTTCCTCGACGGGACCACCGGGCAGCCCGACCTGCACGCGGTCGGCGCGCTGCTGGAGGTCGTCCACGGCGCCCGCTGGACCTTCCACCGGGCCATCGACCGGGCCGCGGACCGGGAGAGCCTGCGCAAGTCCCTCGCCGAGCTGCCGGGCCTGGACACCTACCTCACCGCCGGGTCGGCCACCGGTGTGCAGGACGGCCTGGACGTCCTGCTGGCCGAGAGCGCGCGCACGCTGGCCGGGGACCCCGGTTTCGAGGCGCGCATCCTGGTGGGCGGCGGCCTGCGCCTGGATCACCTGCCGCAGCTGCGCGCGGCGGGACTCGACGCCTTCCACATCGGCGGCGCCGCCCGTCCGCAGGGCTGGCAGGCGCCGGTGGACGCCGACGCGGTGCGCCGCTGGCGCACGGCGCTCGACGCCTGACATCTGACACCTGGCGCCCGGGGGCCTGGCACCTCAGGCCTGGCGCGGTCGGTCGCACCGGACCGGGCCCGGGAGGAGTGGCGGCTGCACGTCGGGGGGCGTGCCAGCCGTCGCCGGACCTCGGACCTCGGACCTCGGAGCCCGGACCTCGGAGCCCGCGGGTCGGGGGCGGAGGTCGGTATGGCGGGAGTCAGGGTCGGCGGAGGTCCGGAGACGGGACGTTCAGTGGCGGCGGTGGATGCCGGCGGCGGCTGCGGTGCCGTCGTCCATCCGGCCCAGCACGGCGATGTCGATCGCGGCGCCGAAGAAGACCCGGACGGCACGGAGGCTGTTGCCCAGCAGATGGCGGGTGTGGGCGTCGGCCGGTCCGATGGCGGTCGCGCCCCGGCTCCGACCACCCACAGCGGGAGTGAGCGATGCGGTAGTCATGCATCCAGCATGCGATTCACCCGTTCGCCGCACATCGGTCCCACGACCGATTCGTCCCATGCGGACCGTAGGCCCGGCGGGTGAGCGCGACCCCTACGGGTCGCCTCCGGGCCGGTGCGAAAACCGGTCGCCCGTGCCCGGAGGCGCCGGTACACTCGCCCGTCTGCCGCCTCCCGGACCGGGGAGGCCCCCGGCCGGACGGTAATCGGCCGGCACTCGCCGTTCCCGCACCCGTAACCCGCCGGAGGCCGTGCCGTGCCCGCCCCTGCCCACCCACCCGCCGACCCCGGGACCGCCCCCACTCCCGCACCTGCCGCACCTGCCGGGAGCGACGCCCCCGCTGCGCCCCGGCCCCGCACCGACACCGCACCCGCGCACGGGCCCGACGAACCGGCTCCCGCGCCCGGCGGACCGCTGGAGCGCGAGCGCGCGCACCTCGCGGCGTCCCGCGCCGCGCTGCGCGCCATGCGGGCCGACGCGGCGGCGCTGGACATCAAGGACGTCACCGCCAACTGGGTGAACGCGGAAGTCCTCCAGGCCGAGCTGGACAAGCGCATCACCTCGCTCGCCGACCTCGCGCACACCCCGCTGTTCTTCGGCCGCCTCGACTACCGCGCCGAGCCCGGCCCGGCGGCGCTGTCCGACGGGCACGCCCACCCCGACGGGCAGGTCCGGCCCACCGGGCAGGCCGAGGGCGACACCGGGAACCGCTTCTACATCGGCCGCCGGCATGTGCACGACGCCGACGGGGACCCGATGGTGGTCGACTGGCGGGCACCCGTCTCGCAGCCCTTCTACCGGGCCTCCCGGCGCGACCCGCTCGGCGTCGAACTGCGGCGCCGCTTCGGCTACACCGGTGGCGAACTGACCGCCTACGAGGACGAGCCCCTGGGCGCCCCTGCCGGAGGCGCCCCCGCTGGCGGCGACCCCACGGCTGGCGACACCGCCGCGGACGTGCGCGGCAGCGCCCTGCTCCAACGCGAGATCGAACGGCCCCGCGTCGGCCCGATGCGGGACATCGTCGCCACCATCCAGCCCGAGCAGGACCGCATCGTGCGGGCCGGGGTCGAGGGTTCGGTGTGCGTGCAGGGAGCGCCCGGCACCGGAAAGACGGCCGTCGGCCTGCACCGGGTGGCGTACCTGCTGTACGCGCACCGGGAGCGGCTGGCCCGCACCGGCACTCTCGTCATCGGGCCGAACCGGTCGTTCCTGCACTACATCGAGCAGGTGCTGCCCGCGCTCGGCGAACTGGCGGTCCGGCAGTCCACCGTCGCCGACCTCGTGGCGCACGTGCCCGTCACCGGCACCGACGACGCGCTCGCCGCCCGGCTCAAGGGTGACCCCCGGATGGCCGAGGTGCTGCGCCGCGCGGTCCGGTCCGGCGTGCGGCGGCCCACCGAACCGTGCGTCGTGGTGCGCGGCTCCCGCCGCTGGCGGGTGCCCGCCGACGAACTCGCCGCGCTCGTCGACGAACTGCTGGCCCGCGACATCCGCTACGGCGCCGCCCGCGACGCTCTGCCGCAGCGCATCGCGCACGCCGTGCTGGTCCGTATGGAGCAGTCGGGTGAGGCACCCGACGACCGGGTGCAGGACGCGGTGGCCCGCAACGCGGCCGTCAAGGCGACGGTCAAGGAGGTCTGGCCGGCCGTCGACCCGGCAAAGCTGGTGCTGCGGCTGCTCGGTGACGCCGACTTCCTCGCCGGGCAGGCCCACGGTGTGCTCGACGAGGACGAGCAGCGGGCGATCCGGTGGGCGAAGCCCGCCCGGAGCGTGCGGTCGGCCCGCTGGTCGGCGGCCGACGCGGTGCTGATCGACGAGGCGGCCGACCTCGTCTCCCGCACCGGCTCACTCGGCCACGTCGTGCTGGACGAGGCGCAGGACCTGTCGCCCATGCAGTACCGGGCGGTCGGCCGCCGGTGCAGCACCGGCTCGGTCACGGTCCTCGGCGACCTCGCCCAGGGCACCACCCCGTGGGCCACCGCCGACTGGGCCGAGGCGCTGCGCCACCTGGGCAAGCCCGACGCCGTCGTGGAGGAGCTGACCCGGGGCTTCCGCGTGCCGCGCCAGGTCATCGACTACGCCTCCCGGCTGCTCCCGGCGATCGCGCCCGGCCTGGCGCCCGCCACCTCCGTGCGCGAGTCGCCCGGCGACTTCGCCGTGCGCCCGTGCGACCCGGCACGGCTCGACGACGCCGTGCTCGCCGCCTGCCGGGAGGCGCTCACCCGGGAGGGCTCGGTCGGCCTGATCGCCGCCGACGCCCGCGTCCCGCAGCTCGCCGCCGCGCTCGACGCCGCCGGGCTGGGCCATCTGGAGCCCGGCACCGAGACCACCGCGTCGTCCCGGCTGACGCTGGTGCCCGCCACGCTCGCCAAGGGCCTGGAGTACGACCACGTGGTGCTCGACGAACCGGCCGCCGTCGTCGCGGGCGAGCCCGACGAGCGCACCGGGCTGCGCCGCCTGTACGTCGCCCTCACCCGTGCCGTCTCCGGCCTGGTGGTGGTCCACGCCGACCCGCTCCCGTCCCGGCTGGCCGGCTGACGCGCGGGCGGAGCTGCCGGGTGCACCTGCCGTCTGACGACCGGGCGTCCGGTCGTCAGTCCAGGACCGCGGTGGCCTCGATCTCCACCAGGTGCTCGGGCACGTCGAGCGCCGCGACGCCGATCAGGGTGGCCGGCGGCACCGGGGTGACGCCGAGCTTCGCGGACGCCCGGGCCGCTCCCTCCATGAACAGCGGCATCTTGTCGGGAGACCAGTCGGGGACGTAGACGGTCAGCCGAGCCACGTCGTGGAAGGAAGCGCCGACCTCCGCGAGAGCGGTGCCGACGTTGAGGTAGCACTGCTCGACCTGAGTGGCGAGATCGCCCTCGCCGACCGTGACTCCGTCGGCGTCCCAGGAGACCTGCCCGGCGACGAAGACCAGTCGCGAACCGGTGGCGACCGCCACCTGCCGGTACGCGTCGATCTTCGGCAGTCCGTCGGGATTCACCAGGGTGATGGCCATGCTGTCCGCCTCCTTGTTCACCACGGACCGGGACGCTCCCGGTCTCCAGTGGTTACTCAGAAACCGTAGGAGAGCAGCCGCTGACATGGAAGAACGCACTTCTCCGTGACTGGGGAACCTGGCGGTGACCGTGCAGTTCACGGGCTCGCCCGGCAGGAGATGCGGACCTGGGGCGCATGGTCTCCACAGCGCGTGGCGGGCTTCTGCGAGACGTCTCCGTCTCCGTCACCGCCACGGCAGACGGAGCCACGGGCTCTCGGGGTCGGTGGTGAGCTGCCGGTGGGCGTCGAGCATCTCGGTGTACCAGGAGCCTGCCTCGTCCCGGTCGAAGTGCAGGCAGCGGCCCAGCACGTATCCCGCGGAGAACTCCTCCCAGGACTCGTAGGAGACCTGGCTCACCCGTCCCGCTCGGACCAGTGCCCGCTCGGTCTCGGCCATGGTGCCGTACCGGGCGCCCAGGCCCCAGCGGGCCATCTTGGAGGCCCGCCCGTAGCACCAGGCCAGCACCGAGCGCACCTGGCCGTCCTCCGGCAGCAGCCCGTCGGCCCGGAACCGGGACTCGTACCGGGCGATCCGCCCGATCAGGTGCCGGGCCCGCCGCACCTCCCGGTCCAGCAGGTCCGCCCGGCCCAGGCCCGTTCCCCGGCCCAGGCCTGTCTCCCGTCCGCGGTCTGGCTCGGACTCCGGCTCGCGGCCGTGGGACGGACCGGCGGCCGGACCGCCGTCCGGCGCCGCGTCCGCGCCGTCCCCGTCCCCGGCTGTGGAACCCGCCCGTGCCCCCGCGGTCGGCGGTGCCGGGCGGGCGGAACGCCGCAAGGCGTACTCCGCCGCGTCCTGCCACTCCGCCACGCCCGGCGCCCGGCCGGTGGCCTGCGTCATCTGCTGCCGCAGCCTCAGCAGCACCTCCCACAGCGGGTCCAGCGACTCGCCCAGCAGCAGTTCCTCCAACCGGGCCAGCCAGGCGATCCGGTCGGTGATGCCCCACGCCTGCTCAAGCCGGTTCCGCTCGCCCGAGTACCCCCTGCCGTGCCAGGCCACGGCGTTCCACAGCGAGCCGTTGGAGACGCACAGCAGGGCGCCGCAGGCCAGCCCGTGCGCGAGTGGCCCGTCGAGCACGCCGCCCACCCGCAGGGTGCGCAGCATGGCCTGGCCCGAGGGCGCCTGCTCGGCGTGCGCCCGCCACTGCACGCGGTGGGCCATCGTCCCCGGGAAGTACGCCTCACAGGGGGTGCCCGGGTTCACCGCCAGCCACCACCTGTCGCTCGGCCATGACGAGGCGAGGCTGCGCAGACTCTCGCCCTCGTACACGGGGTTGTCGCCCGGCACCGGCAGCATGCCGTCGGTGTAGTAGGCCATGCAATGGCTGCCGAGGGACTTGTTCCAGAACGGGTGGAGTTCAGCCTGGCGGACGGCGTCCACCGGTCCGCGGGGCGTGGCGAAGTACAGGTAGTGCGGAGCCAGCGCGTTGAAGTAGGCGGTCCAGTCGGCATGCTGCCGGGCGTGCAGAAGTGCCTGTTCCAGCGCCCCCGGCGGCGTCCACGCGACCGTCTCCCGCGCTGCCTTCCTGCCCCACCGCATGTGTCCCCCTGGTCTCGACCGGCCAACGGGATGCCATGATCCCAGCCGCCGCCGCCACGCGGCCCGGCGGGCCCGGCAGGGACCTGCGGGGCAGGGCGACCTGTCGGGGGCAGGGCGACCTGTCGGGGGCGAGGTGACGCTGCCGCTCAGTCGGTCGTCCAGTCCCAGGTGTCGAAGTAGGCGGTCCTGCCGGTGCGGCGGGCATCCGCCACGGCGCTCAGGCGCGCGAAGTCGCCTTCGCCCATCCTCAGGGCCCGGACCACCGCCATGATCGAGGCAGTCACGGAGCTGCCCCCGGTCGTTGTGAGCGACCTTCTCGGCATCACGGCGTCCGCCGCGGCCCGGTGGACCACCTGGCGAGCGCCAGCTGGGCCGAGTACCTGGATGCCCGCACCATCGACGGCTTACCGGCAGAGCCACCGGGGGCTCCCGATGAGAGCCCGGCACCTTACGACTCCCAACAACAGGAGGCTTTTGAACCTTCAGGCGCAGCCTCACACCCGGGATCTCAGCACGTCGATCTCGCAGCCTGGCGCGAACGGGTCGAAGCCGTGCTCGATCAGCCAGCGAACTGCCAGCAGGCTTCGCAACGACCACCACGCGTGGATCACGTCGAGGTCGATGTCGGTGCCATAGCCGGCGAGGACGTCGTCGAGGTGCTCCTCGTGTCCGAGCGTGAAGGTGGCGAGGTCGTACAGGGCATCGCCCTGGCCGGCCTCGGACCAGTCGATGACGCCCGTCACTTCGTCGCCGTCGAGGAAGACGTGCGCGATCTGCAGGTCGCCGTGCGTGAACGCCGGAGTCCACGGCCGGAGGGCGGCCTCGGCGACCCGGCGGTTCCGGGTGACCAGGTCAGCTGGCAGGAGGCCGTTCGTCACGAGCAACTCGCACTCGTCGTCGAGTTCCGCCGCCAGCGCGGCGATGGTCCGGCCGGCCCGGCCGGGCCGGGGCGGCAGCGGCGCTTCGTGCAGCTTCCGGATGGCGGCGCCTGCCGCGGCCCAGGCCGCCGACGCCCCGGTCGACGGCCCTCCGAGGCGCCCGAGCGTCGTCCCCGGGAGCGCGGCGATCGCGAGCACGGGCGGCTTGCGCCATAGGACCTTCGGGGTCGGGACCGGCGCCAGGGACATCGCCTCGACCTCGACGTCGATACGCGTCTGATCGGTGTCCACCTTCAGGAACACGTCGCCGACGCGCAGGGTCGCGCGCTCGGAATGGGCGACGACGATCTCGACCTCATCCATGGGCGATCAGTATCCCGGAGGTGATCGCCCACGTCGCCGGGTTTATCGCATGCGATCACGCAGCTGACCGCGTCCCGCCGGGCCTTGGTCCTGGCCGGGAGCTGGCAGGCCAGGGCCGTGGCCACCGGATACCGCATGGGTGGAATACCGGCTCTGCACCAGCCGGTCGGTCCTCCTCGTCGGTGTAGCAGACACACGCGAAGCAGGTGGCCTTGGGGACCGTCTCGGCGTACTGCTCCAGCGGCAACCAACCAGGATCGCTCTCCGCGCCGGACACCGGGCCGGAGCGCGCGCCGGACACCGGGCCGGAGACCGGCACGGACACCGGGATGACGCCCGGCGTCGGGGGACGTCCTGTCGTCCACGGGACCTCTCCTTCCGTTCGGCCGGTCGGGAGGGCCGCTCCGGGGGCACCCTCAGGCGCCGTCGTCGGCCAGCAGCTCACCCGCGTCGACGATGCGGTACGCGTAGCCCTGCTCGGCGAGGAAGCGCTGCCGGTGGGCGGCGAAGTCCTGGTCGACGGTGTCGCGGGCGACCACCGAGTAGAACCGCGCCTCGTGCCCGTCCGCCTTGGGCCGCAGCACCCGGCCGAGCCGCTGCGCCTCCTCCTGGCGGGAGCCGAACGTGCCGGACACCTGGATGGCGACAGTCGCCTCGGGCAGGTCGATCGAGAAGTTCGCCACCTTCGACACGACCAGCACCGACAGCTCGCCCTGCCGGAACGCGTCGAACAGCTTCTCCCGCTGGGCGTTGCTGGTGTCCCCCTTGATCACCGGGGCGTCCAGCCGCTCGCCCAGCTCGTCGAGCTGGTCGATGTACTGGCCGATGACCAGGGTCTGATCACCCGCGTGCCGCCTGACCAGGGACTCCGTCACCCGCTGCTTGGACTCCGTGGTCGCGCAGAAGCGGTACTTCTCCTCCGTCTCGGCGGTGGCGTAGGCCAGCCGCTCCGACTCGGTGAGGCTGACGCGGACCTCGACGCAGTCCGCCGGCGCGATGTAGCCCTGCGCCTCGATCTCCTTCCAGGGCGCGTCGAACCGCTTGGGGCCGATCAGCGAGAACACGTCCGACTCGCGGCCGTCCTCGCGGACCAGCGTCGCCGTCAGGCCCAGTCGCCGCCGCGCCTGGAGGTCGGCGGTGAACTTGAACACCGGCGCCGGCAGCAGGTGCACCTCGTCGTAGACGATCAGGCCCCAGTCCCGGGAGTCGAACAGCTCCAGGTGCGGGTAGACGCCCTTCCGCCGGGTCGTCAGCACCTGGTACGTGGCGATGGTGACCGGGCGGATCTCCTTGCGGGTGCCGCTGTACTCGCCGATCTCCTCCTCGGTGAGCGAGGTGCGCCGCACCAGTTCGTGCTTCCACTGCCGGGCCGAGACCGTGTTCGTCACCAGGATCAGCGTCGTCGCCTTGGCCTGCGCCATCGCACCCGCGCCGACGAGCGTCTTGCCCGCGCCGCACGGCAGCACCACCACCCCCGAGCCGCCGTGCCAGAAGCCCTCCACGGCCTGCTTCTGGTAAGGCCGCAGCGACCACTCCCGCTCGTCCAGGTCGATGCGGTGGGCCTCGCCGTCGACGTAGCCCGCCAGGTCCTCCGCAGGCCAGCCCAGCTTCAGCAGCACCTGCTTGACCTGCCCGCGCTCCGACGGGTGCACGGCCACCGAGTCGGCGTCGAGGCGCTCACCGACCAGCGGGATGATCCGCTTCGACCGCAGCACCTCCTCCAGCACCGGCCGGTCGGTGCTGGTCAGCACCAGGCCGTGCGCGGGGTGCTTGGTGAGCGTCAGCCGCCCGTAGCGGGCCATCGTCTCGGCGATGTCCACCAGCAGCGCGTGCGGCACCGGGTAGCGGGAGTACGCCACCAGCGCGTCCACCACCTGCTCCGCGTCGTGCCCGGCCGCCCGCGCGTTCCACAGGCCCAGCGGCGTCACCCGGTAGGTGTGGATGTGTTCCGGCGCCCGCTCCAGCTCGGCGAACGGCGCGATCGCCCGCCGGCAGGCGTCGGCCTGCTCGTGGTCGACCTCCAGCAGCAGCGTCTTGTCGCTCTGCACGATCAGCGGACCTGTGTTCACGCGGTTCTCCATCCGGCCCAGGCATCACCGCCCCCGGCACGGGGGCAGTCCTCCAGTGTCCCGCATCCGCGGGGGAAGTCCCTCCTGCGAGTGAATCCGATGGGTGCATGTCGTTTCTCCGGCTGTACCGTCGGAGAATGACGGTACAGCCGGGAAAAACGCACATGAGATGTCGTTCAGGAGGCTGAGATGCTGTTGCGGTTCCGGGTCGCCAACCACGCCTCGCTGCGTGACGAGCAGGAGCTGTCGCTGATCGCCGACGGTCCCAGGCAGGGCCGGGCGGACCGTGCGGTGCCGCGCACCAGGCACCACACCGTGCCGGTGGCGGTGGTCTACGGCCCGAACGCCTCGGGCAAGTCGAACGTCATCGACGCCATGGCGTGGATGCGGCTCGCCGTGCTCTCGTCGTTCCGGCGCTGGGACCCGTCCGGCGGCGTGCCGCGGCGGCCCTTCGCGCTGCGGAAGCACCCCGGTCGGGAGCCGAGCAGTTACAGCGTCGAGTTCCTCCACGGGGAGGTCCGCTACGAGTACGGCTTCACCTGTGACGACGAGAGGGTGGAGGCCGAGTGGTTGTCCAGTTACCCCGAGGGCAAACCGCGGCGGCTGTTCGAGCGGACCGCGGGCGAGGCCATGCGGTTCGGCCGGGGGCTCAGCGGGCGCCGCAAGACCATCGCCGACCTTCTGCGGCCGAACAGTCTCTACCTGTCCGTAGCCGCAGCGCAGGGCCATGAGCTGCTCGGCAGCCTCTACCAGTGGTTCCGGGAAGGGCTGCGCGTGGCGACCGACGCCGACTTCACGCAGCGTCTCGACTTCACCGTGGACCTCTGCCTGAAGGGAGGCGAACGCCCCGGTGGGGAGCGGCTGCTGGCGCTGCTGCGCTACGCGGACCTGGGAGTGTCCGGGCTGGAGGTGTCGGAACCGGAGCCTCAGGCGGAAGCCGATCGCGCCCGTGTGGTGGCTGCGCTGCGGGACGTGATCGGGGAGCGCGTCCATGTCCAGGAGAGCCTGGGGGACCGGGTCAGCGTGGAACACCGCACAGACCAGGGCACGTTCACTCTGCGACTGGCGGACGAGTCGAGTGGGACGCGGACGTGGATCGGACTGCTCGGCCCGGTCCTCACCGCGCTGGCCGACGGTTCCGTGCTGTGCGTGGACGAGTTGGACGCCCGACTTCACCCGCACCTCACCGACACCCTGGTCGGACTCTTCCAGTCCCCGCACGTCAACACCCGCGGTGCGCAACTGGTCTTCAGCACACACGAGGCGCACCTGCTCGGCCGCAACTCCCGGATCGAACTGCAGCGGGACCAGGTGTGGTTCACCGAGAAGGACCACGACAGCGGAGCGACCCGGCTGTTCCCCATGACGGACTTCCAGGTCCGCCCCTCCGGCGAGAACCTCGAGAAGCGCTACCTGGTGGGCCGGTACGGGGCGGTGCCGTTCTTCGACGACGACCTGCTCGACGACATCGTCGCGGGCATCAACAGGGGGAGAGGGCTTGCAACGCAAGAGCTCGCTGAGGCGGAACCGGAAGGAACGCCCGGAGCGGCGTAGGTTCCTCATCCACTGCGAAGGCGAGAGAACGGAACAGCACTACTTCAGAGGGCTCCGGGCCGAGCTGCGCTCCACTCCCGTGGAGGTCTGCATCGCCCCGCAGCACGGTGAACCCCTGGCCCTCGTACGAGCGCCGTCACCCGGCAGGAGAACGCACCCCGCAGCGCCCGGGACCGCCACACGGCCTACGACGAGGTCTGGTGTGTCGTCGACGTCGAAGCGCCGACCCCGCATCCGGGCCTGGACCAGGCTCTCGCCCTGGCCCGCCGCGAGGGCATCAGGATGGCGCTGAGTAATCCGTGCTTCGAACCGTGGTGCTGCTCCACTTCACCTCCACCGCCGCCTACTGCACGTCCGCACAGGCTCAGCGGCTGCTGGAGAGGCATGCCGCATGCGGCTACACGGCACAGCGCAGACACCTGGAGTACGCGAAGCTGGCCGACCACTTCGGTACGGCACGCCGACGGGCCAGGGAGTTGCGCCTGCCCGTTCAGGGACGGGCGCCGCAGACTGTCAACCCGTGGACGGACGTCGACACGCTGATCGACGCGCTGCGGGAGCCATGCGGGTGAGCTGTGTCCGGCCCTGGGACCAACGCCCTTGGGCGGCGTTTGCGAGGGGGGCTCACGTGACCGGCCTGTCGTCCAGGATGCGCTCAAGGGACCGTCGACCCATTCGGCTCATGGGCGGATTGCTCTCGACGTAGTACCAGACCAACCCCATCGCTTGGGCGAACGCCCACGCCCTTCCCCGCTCCCATTCGAGGTCACCGCAACCCAGGCGATCACGGAGGACCTGCCGCGGCCCGGCTTCGAGCACGTGCCACGCGCACACGAGATCCAGCGACGGGTCGGCCGGTCCGACGCCGCCGACATCAAGAACCCCGGCCAACCGACCTGCGGACAGGAGCACGTTGCCGGGGATGAGATCGCCATGGGTCATCACGTCCTCAGCCGCGTCGCGCGGGAGGGCACGCAGAGTTGTCCAGAGGCGGCGCAGCCGGCGAACATCCAGGAGTTGCTCGCTGTGCCGGAAACAGGTCTCCATCCATGCGTCATGGGAGCGCAGGTCGCCTCCCCGGCCCGTACCGGCGAAGGTGCGGCCACGCGTGTCGATCGCCCGGAGGTCTCCGATGAGATCCGCCAGGTCCCGGGCGAATCCGACTGATCCACCCGGGTCCTCGTCCGCGGCCACGTCCCCGGGCAGCCACGTCTGCACCGACCACGGAAGCGGATAGCCTGCCCCGGGTTCACCCAGCGCGACCGGCTCGGGCGAGGGGAAACGGATGCGGCCCGCCAACTCGCGAGCTGCTTCCGCTTCGGCCTCCAGCCCGCGCCGCGTCGACTCGACGTCTGCGGACTCAAGCGGGAACCGGGCCGCGAACCGATCTCCGACGCGGAAGATGGCGTTGGCCGTGCCCTGGGCGCGGATGCTCCTGACCGGCAGGCTCCGCCACTCGGGAAACTGCTGGTCCACCAGTGTGCGCACCGTCTCAGGCCGCACCGTCAACTGATCGGCGTGCATCTTCACCGTGGAAGCATGCGCGGCACGATCCATGCCTTCAACCCGTTTTCGCCGCGAGAACACGCTCAGGGACAGACAACCCCGGTCAGCCGTCGGCGAGTTCGGCGACGCCGGTGATGCGGTGCAGCGGGTAGGTGCGGACCTCGTCGGCGGTGTGGTCGTAGCCGGTGACGAAGCCGCCCTCCACCCGGACGGGGGCGATGACGCGCTGGCTGGCGGCGCCGTCGGCGTTGACGTAGCCGATCCACACGGCCTGCCCGGTGAGCACGGCCGACTGCATGGTGGCCAGGGTGTCCGCCGAGGTGGTGCGCGGCAGCGTGCCCTCCGGGGTGTGGCGCGGCGCGCGCGGTTTGTGCGGGGTGACGGCGGCCAGGTCGCCCGCCCGGATGGCGCGGACGGCGGCGGCCAGCAGCGTGTCGTCCGGGCGCGGCGGGCCGTCGGGCACCGGCTCCGGCGGGGTGCGCGGCGGGGTGCGGTGGGCGTCGGGGCGGGCGATCAGCACGTCGCCGTCCGCCGACTCCGCGGCCGGCGCGAAGCCCAGGTCGCGCAGGCCCGCCAGGAGCTGGTCGGGGGCGGCGGCGGACGCCAGCACCGTCGGCGCCAGCAGCCGCAGGCGCAGCCCGGCGGACCGGCGGTCGGCGAGGATCTCCGTGAGCAGTGCGTCGTCGTCGCACCGCACGTAGGAGGAGGCGGCGCCCACCCGCAGCCGGCCGTGCCGCCGCGCCACGTCGTCCACCAGGTACGTCAGCGGTTGCGGCACCGGTGTGCGGGAGTGCGCGGCGAGGAAGGCGTGCAGTTCGGTGGCGCTGCGCCCGGCGTCGAGCGCCCGGCGCACCGACTGCGGGGTGAAGCGGTAGACGGTCGCGGCGCCCTTGGACTCGACCTCGGCCAGCACGCTCAGCGCGTCCGACAGCGGGCGGCGCAGCGGGCCGGGGGCGACGGCGGTCAGGTCGGCCTGCAGCAGCACGTGGTCGAGGGGTTCGGGCAGCAGCGGCGCGAGCAGAGCGGCGGCCTTCGCCGCCGGACCGGCGGTCGCGGCCGGGCCGTCACCGGAGGCGGTGCCTCCGGAGGCGGTGCCGCCGGGGGCGAAGGCGGCGTCCAGCAGCGGGCGGGCGTGCCCGGCCAGGGCGCCGCGCCCGGTGAGGCCCAGCTGCTCGGCCTCGGTGAGGACGGCGGTGCCCATCGTGGCCCGCAGCTCGTCGCCGGACCTGAGCGGGCGTTCCCAGCGCAGCCGTTCCAGCAGCGCGCCCGGTTCCGGTGTGCCGCACTCGGGCAGTTCGGCGAGCAGTTCCAGGGTGCGGCGGCGCAGCGCGGGCGCGAGGGAGCGGTCCAGGCCGGGGCCGAGCGCGGACAGCGTGCGGCCCTTGCCGTCGCGGGTGCCGGCCAGCCCCGGCACCCGGGTGCCCGGCAGCCAGGCGGCGACCAGCACCGCCCAGCGGTCCTGCGGCGCCCGGTCCAGCCAGTCGTCGTAGGCGGGGGTGGGCGCGTACCGCTCGTCGGTCTCGCCGTCGGACGCCACCAGGCCGGCCGCGTGGGCCAGTTCCACCCAGAACGCGGTCTCCGGCTCCGGCAGGTCCAGGGCGGCGGCGGTCCGCCTGAGGTCGCGCACGCCAAGGCCGCCGGCGCGCAGCACGGCGGGGGCGGCCCGCTCCCACTCCTTGAGCAGTTCCTCGACGGTCGAGACGGCCGTGAACGCCTGCCCCGCGGCGGTGCCGTCGACGGTCGGCAGCGGATGCACCCGCTGGGCCGCGACGGGCGGCGGCACGGGCTCCAGCTCGCGGTGCGCGCGGCCCTCCCGCAGGTGCAGCGCCACCTCGCGCGGCAGCAGCACGGTGTGTCCGCGCCCCCCGCCCGGACCGGGTGCGGCGCGGGGGCCGGCGGGCAGCAGCAGCCCGCGGTCCAGCAGCCACCGCACGGGCGCGGAGAACACACCCGCCACGGGGGCCGTGCCGTCGGCCGGGTCGGCGGTGGCGACGGTGCCGTAGGGCGGGCCCCACACCAGCTTGCCGAGCATCGCCGCCGCTTCGGGCGGCGCCCCGGCGAGCAGTTCGGCCATCCGCGTGCGGTCGGTGAACAGGTCGGTCAGTGCGTTGACGGCACTCACCGGGTCGTGGGTGGCGGGCAGCCCGCAGGCCGCCACCAGTTCCTGGAGCCGCCCGGGCGACGTCCCGGCGGCGGCCTCGGCGAGGGAGGGGCCCAGCCCGGTCGGTGACGTCGTGGTCGCCGACGGGGACAGCAGCTCCCGGGCGGTGCGGACCAGCCGCAGCCGCTCACCGCCCCACACCAGGGCCTGGGCGCGCAGCGCGGCCACCGCCGTCGGCAGCTGCTCCTCGCCGCCGGGCAGCAGCGCTGCCAGCGCGGGCAGGTCGCACGGGTCGGGCGCGACGGCAAGCGCCTGCGCGGTCTGCAGGGCGAAGGTGTCCAGGCGCTCGACGGCCCGCACGACGGACGCCCTGGTGCCGGCGCGGGTGGCGAGCTGGGTGAGGTCGCCCGGTACCGGCGAGAGCAGGTCGGGGCGTGCCCGAAGCAGCGCGGCGAGCGCCTCGTCGGGCAGGGCGCGCAACTCGTCGGCGAGAGTGCGCGGGGAGCCGGTCTCGCTGGTCATCCCCCTCACGGTACCGGGCGCGGCGCGATACGGTCGCTGTGTGGGGATCGAGAGCGAACAGCTGGTGTTCGACTACCTGAGCCGCGTCGGGGACTTGGCGCACAGCACGCCGATGACCGCTGCCGAACGGGCCCGGCTGGTCAGCGATCTGCGGGCGGGCATCCAGAGCGAACGGGCCGCGGCCGAGGGCGGGGGCGAGTCCTCTGCGGCGGTGCGCAAGATCCTGAAGCGGATGGGCCGGCCCGAGGACGTGGTGGCCGCTGCCGGCGGCGGGGGCGGCTCACTGCCGGAGCAGCGCGACGCCACCGCCGCAGGTACCGCCGGTGCCGTCGGGCCTTCGGTGCCGCGGTCCGCGTCGGGCGGAGCCGCGCCGCCGCACCTGGCCGGTCTGGACGAGCTGACGTCCGCCGAGAGCGACCCCGACTGGTGGCGCGGCGCCGGGTCAGGGCCGCTGCCGCAGGGCAGCGGCGGTGAGGTGAGCGGCTTCGTCGGCGGCATCGAACTGCCCGACATGCTCAAACCGCCGCCCGGCGAGAAGGGCCCGCTGCCGTCACCCGCGCCGCCACCCGCCATGGAGACGGCCGCCGCCGTGCCCGGTCCGGCCGCCGCGAAGGAGGTGCCGACCGGCCGTCGGCGGCTGGTCGCCCGGTTGCGCGGCCGGGCCGGGCAGCCCGGCGGCGGGACCCGCCGGGCTGGCGGCGCGGTCGAGCTGATCGCGGCGCTGGCGCTGGTGGCGGGGGCGGCGCTGGGCTCACTGGTGGCACTCGGCCTGGGCTGGGTGCTGACGTGGTGGTCGCCGCGGCTGAGCCGCATCGAGGCGAAGTGGGCACTGCTGGGCATGCCCGGGCTGGTCGTAGGCGTCGGGCTCGTCTGGTTGTGGGGGCGCGCGGACGGGCGGTGGGGCGATCCGATCGCCGACGGGCAGCTGCAGGAGGTGCTGACCGGCGCTTACCCGTGGGTGCTGCGGGGAGCGGCCGTCGCCAGCGCGGTGTTCCTGCTCTGGCGCGCCCGCCGCCCGGTCGCCTGAGCGGCGGGCCGGCCCGATCCGTGGCCGGCCCGATCCGTGGCCGGCCTGATCGGTGGCCGGGGCGGGAGCGGGGCCCCTCCCGCCCGTCCCGCCCCGGCCGGTCGGCCGTGCCCGCCCGACCGGCACAATGGGCGCCGTGACCTCACCGACCGACGCCGGGGAGCTGCCCGGCCACCCGACCCCGCCGCCGGTGACGGTCGGCTTCGACCTCGACATGACGCTCATCGACTCCCGACCCGGCATCCGGGCCGTCTACGAGCTGCTGGCCGCCGAGACGGGCGTCCACATCGACTGCGAGCTGGTGGTGTCCCGGCTGGGGCCGCCGCTGGAGACCGAACTGGCCCACTGGTTCCCCGCCGACGGCCTCCGGGCCGCCGCCGACCGGTACCGGGAGCTGTACGTGGACCACGCGATCGAGCCCACTCCCGCCCTGCCGGGCGCCCGCGAGTCGCTCGCCGCGGTACGGGATGCCGGCGGCCGGTCGGTGGTGGTGACCGCCAAGAACCAGCGCAACGCGGGCCACCACCTGGCGTACCTCGGTCTGGAGCCGGACGAGCTGGTCGGCGACCTGTGGGCCGAGGCCAAGGGCCGGGCGCTGCGCGAGCAGGGCGCGACGGTCTACGTCGGCGACCACGTGGGTGACGTGCGCGGCGCCCTGGCGGCCGGGGCACTTCCTGTGTCGGTGGCGACGGGCCCGTACTCGGCGGCCGAACTGGACGCCGCCGGGGCGGCGGTCGTCCTGCCGGACCTCACCGCGTTCCCCGCCTGGCTGGACGGCTACCGCTCGGAGAGCCGCCGCGCCGCGTCACCCGCCTGACGCCGCTGCTCGGCAGCGGACCGCAGCAGCCCTGCGGCGGCCAGCGCGAAGCCCAGCCCCATCAGCATGCACACGAAGTAGGCGATCGGCGGGAACCGCTCGGTGCCGAGGAACATCGGTGCGAACGTGACGAGGGTGGCCAGCGCGCCGACGGCGAAGACGATCCCGCCGACCCGCACCAGCAGGTCACCGGCTCTCCCCTGATCGGTGGCGGGGCCGGTGGCGGGGCCGGTGGCGCCGCCCGTGGAAGGAGAGGACGGGCTCCGGTGGACTGGTGTATTGCTCACCTGTCCAGGGTAAGCCGGTGGGCAGGTGCGCGGAGGAACGGGGCCGGGGCATCTTGTCAGCGGGCGACGGAAGATTAACCTTGAGTCATGGCGGGGCGAGCGGCCCGCCGCTGCTTTCCAGTTCCACGGATTCACGCTTTCACGTTTTCACGAGCGTTCTCGGTGCCGACCGGCGCAGCCCAGGGGCTGCGAGGGCACCGTTCGACGCTAGGGGGGCGTTGAGTCCTGCCCATCAGTCCGGCGCAACTGCCGGGGCCGACCGACGAGTGACGAGGACGAGGACAGACGTGCCTACCGGCAAGGTCAAGTGGTTCAACAGTGAGAAGGGCTTCGGCTTCCTCTCTCGTGACGACGGCGGGGACGTCTTCGTGCACTCCTCCGTGCTGCCCAGCGGCGTGGAGGCGCTGAAGCCGGGGCAGCGGGTCGAGTTCGGGGTGGTGGCCGGTCAGCGGGGTGACCAGGCGCTCTCGCTGACGCTGCTCGATCCGGCGCCCTCGGTCGCCGCGGCGCAGCGCCGCAAGCCGGACGAGTTGGCGTCGATCGTCCAGGACCTCTCCACGCTGCTGGACGGCGTCTCCCAGCAGTTGGAGCGCGGCCGGTACCCGGACCGCCAGCACGGCCACAAGATCGCCGGGATGCTGCGGGCGGTGGCCGACCAACTCGACGTCTGAGCCCGCGACCTCGACGTCTGAACCTGCGACGCCTGCCCGGGCCCGACGTCCGGCGCACACTTCGCGATGCGTGGCCCGCCCCCGGCCGGGGGCGGGCCGCACACCGAGGCGCAGCCGACCGTCCGCTCGGATCGGCCGACCTCCCGCCTGGTCTTTCGCCGGTGAACCCATCCGCCGAGCGAATGGTGACGAATAACTTGTACAGGCAAACAAGGGACTTCGGCCATGAAAACTCCGATTCAGGACACCGCTCCGCCGGACGCCACCCACGGCCCTCTCGACGAGGGCCCCGGTTGCCGTCCCCTCGACGACTGGCCCGCCTGCCTGCCCGCCCTGCGAGGCGAGATCCGGCGCCGACTCCAGTCGTGGGGCCTGAGCGACGTCTCCGACGACGCGCAGGTGGTCTGGACGGAGCTCGTCTCCAACGCCGTACGGCACGGCACGCCGCCGCTGGCGGTGACCGTGGTGCTGCGACGCACGAGCGACCGGCGGCGTGCCGTGCGCATCGAGGTCAGCGACGCCGGCACCGGTGTGGACATCGGCCGGCTGCAGGCCCGGTGGCGTCATCCCGCCTTCGACCTGGCCGAAGACGGCAGGGGTCTCTTCCTGGTCGACGCGCTCTGCGATGCCTGGGGGGACCGGCGCCGCTGCCACGGCCACACCGTCTGGGCGGAGATTCCCGCGCCTGCGCCCGCGTCTTGACGATCAGGGTGACGCGCACCGCGGGAGGGACCGTGACCGACGCCGCGGCAGGAGTCAGCGGGGCAGGGTCAGGGCGTCCGGGGCCAGGGGCGGGACGAGGCCTTCCGCCGCTGCCCGGGTCAGCAGCCCGCGCACGGCGGCCAGACCGGACTCGCCGAGGTCGGCGGTGAACTCGTTGACGTACAGCCCGATGTGCTGCTCCGCCACCTCCCGGTCCATCTCCTGCGCGTGCGCCCGCACGTACTCCCGGGACGCCTGCGGGTCGTCCCACGCCATGCGCACCGAGGTGCGCGCCGCCGCGGCGAGGGCCCGCAGCGTCGGCCCGCCCAGTGAGCGCCGGGCGATGATCGCGCCCAGCGGGATGGGCAGGCCCGTCGTCCGCTCCCAGTGCTCGCCGAGGTCGGCGAGCCGGTGCAGGCCGTAGCGCTGGTAGGTGAAGCGGGCCTCGTGGATGACCAGCCCGGCGTCCACCCGGCCGTCCCGTACGGCCGGCATGATCTCGTCGAACGGCATGACCACCACGTCGCCGACGCCGCCCGGGACCTGCTCGGCCGCCCACAGGCGGAACAGCAGGTACGCGGTGGAGCGCTCGCCCGGTACCGCCACCGTCGCTCCCCGCAGGTCGCGGCCGGGTTCGCGGGTCAGTACCAGCGGGCCGCAGCCGCGTCCCAGCGCACCCCCGCACGGCAGCAGCGCGTACTCCTCCAGCACCCACGGCAGCACCGCGTAGGAGACCTTCAGCACGTCGAGTTCGCCGCGTTCCGCCATGCCGTTGGTCACGTCGATGTCGGCGAACGTCACGTTCAGCGGCGGCGCGTCCGGCACCAGGCCGTGCGCCCAGGCGTGGAAGACGAACGTGTCGTTGGGGCAGGGGGAGTACGCGATGTCCAGCGGTGCGTGCCGCGGCTGCTCAACCATGCCTCGTCCAACCCTCGATGACGGGTGCGATCTTCCCGAACGCCCCGGCCAGCGCGTCCAGCGCGTCCGGGATGCGCCAGGCTGCGCGGTCCCTGGGCCCGACCGGGTTGGACACCGCCCGCACCTCCAGCACGGGCACGCCCGACGCGGCGGCGGCCTGGGCGACGCCGAACCCCTCCATCGCCTCGGCGACGGCCCCGGGATGACGGGCCGCCAGCTCGGCGGCGCGGGCGGCGGTGCCGGTCACGGTGGAGACGGTGAGGACCGGGCCGAGCACGGCCCGGAGCCGGTCGGCGACCGCGCGGGCCAGGTCGCCCGGCACGTGCACCGTGTCGGTGCCGAACCCGAGCGCGGCGACCGAGCGGAAACCGTCGGGCGTGTCGGCGCCCAGGTCGGCGGCGACGATCGTGGAGGCCACCACCAGGTCCGGCGGTTGCACGGGCGCGAACCCGCCGCCGATACCGGCGGACACCACCAGCGCGTACGGCCGCCCGGCCAGGGCGGCCGAGGTCAGCTCGGCGGCGGTGGCGGCAGCCGCGGCGGCCGGGCCCACTCCGGCCGCAAGCACCGTCGGGCGGCCCTCACCCGAGCCCGGTCCGGAGTCTGGGTCCGGGCCCCGACCGAAGTCGGAGCCGCAGGCGGCGAGGCCGGCGAGCACCGCGTCCCGCTCGGGCGGGACGGCGGTGACGATCAGCGCGCGCACGGCGGACCGGTCCGGTGGCTCAGTTGTTCTTGAGCTCGATGTTCCAGACGCCCTTGTAGTTGTCGCCGTCCACCTGGACGATGCTCACGTTGACCGACGACGCCTGCTCCTGGCCGCCCATCGGGTCCTGCCGGCTGAAGAACGCGTCGCTCGGGAAGCTGCGGTAGGTCTTGGTGATCGGCTCGATCGCCTGCTGGCCGTTGAGGAAGAGCACCCAGCCGGTCTCGGCGATCTCCGGGTCGACGCCGAGGCGGAGCATGTCACCCTCGCCGACCGTCAGGGAGCGGGTGGGCTTCTGCTTGGTGCAGTCCGCGATCCGCTTCTCGCTGAGCTTCTTGCCGTGGTCGTAGCAGGCCGCTTCCGTCGACACCGACGTCGAACCGGCCACCATGGTGGCCCGGGGCGTCGGCTTCTCGCAGGCGGACAGGGCGACAAGCCCGAGGGTGACGGCGCCGGCGGCGACGGCGGTGCGGGCGGCGCGGCGGCCCCGGCCTCCTGAGAGCATGCTGGTCATGCACGCAGGCTACCGCTCCGCGTCCGTCAGGCGACGCGGGGGTGCGGCGTGCCGCGCCGCGCGGACACCAGCAGGCCCCGGACGGAGGCGATCGCCCCCGCCAGCAGGATGCCCGCGCCGACCGCCATGCCCAGCGTGCCGAGCAGCGGGAGGCAGATGCCGACGGCCCCGCCGACCACCCACGACATCTGCATCAGCGTCTCCGAGCGGGCGAACGCCGAGGTGCGCACGTCCTCCGGCACGTCCCGCTGGATGAGCGCGTCCAGCGACAGCTTGGCCAGCGCCTGGCAGATGCCCGCCACGGCGGCGACGGCCGTCACGGTGACGGCGCTGTAGGCGACGGCGGCGGCGACGGACGCGGTCAGGGACAGGCCCAGCACCACCGCGATGATCACTTCGGGGCCGCGGGCCTTCAGCCAGGCGCCCGTGGCGGTGCCCAGCGCGTTGCCGGCGCCCGCCGCGACCACCACCATGCCCAGCGAGTACGCGGCGTTCATGCCCTCGAAGGGGTGCTCGCGCAGCATGAACGCCAGGAAGAACGTGAGAAAGCCGGACAGGGCCCGGATGGAGGAGTTGGCCACCAGCGCGTTCAGCACCGACATGCCGACCGTGCGCAGCCCCGGGCGGCGGGCCCGGCGGTCGTGCCCGGGGGTGTGCCGGGCCACCCACGGCTCCGGCTCGCCCGCTGCCGCCGCCAGCCGGGCCTTGCGCTCACCCTTCGCCGAGTCCACGTCGTGGGAGAGGCTGAAGGACAGGAAGGTGCCGACGATGAAGATCAAAAAAGCGCCGTACAGCGGCCACTGCGGGCCGAGTTGGTGCAGACCGGCTGCCACCGGCGCCGCGGCGCCGGTGGCCAGCAGACCGGCGAGTGTCACCCGGGAGTTGGCCTTGACCAGCGAGATGCGTGGTGGCAGCAGGCGTGGCACCACCGCCGAGCGGACGATGTTGTAGGCCTTCGACGCGACCAGCACGCCCAGCGCCGCCGGATACAGCTCCAGCCCGCCGTCGCCGACCGCGCCGGACAGCGCAAGCGCCAGCAGGGCCCTGGCCAGCATCGCCCCGGCCATCGCGGCCCGCCGGCCGTGCGGGATGCGGTCCAGCAGCGGGCCGATGACCGGCGCGAGCAGCGCGAAGGGCGCCAGCGTCACCGCCAGGTACAGCGCGACGCGCCCGCGCGCCTCGTCGGTGGGCACGGCGAAGAAGATGGTCGAGGCCAGCGCCACGGTGATCATCATGTCGCCCGCGGAGTTCACCGCGTGCAGCTCGATGAGCCGGCCCAGGCCCGTCTCCCCGGCGCCCTGGGCGTGTGTCGCCCGCCGGATGCGGCGGGCGACCGCGGTGGGCGGCCTGCGCACCGCATGGCCCAGCCCCCGCATGACGCTTCGCCTTCGTCCGGGTTCCCGTTCCGTCAACCTGGTTGCACCCACCTGGTTCAGTCTGCCCCAGCGAAGCACGCTTACCCGGCAGCCCCACCGGACCGGCCCGGACGCACCGGCGCCCCGGTGGGGTAGCGTGGGAGCGCAGTGCGCCCCGTACGGTCCTTGCACCGGGGAGGCGGACGTCGCAGCGGCCCGTCGGTCCGCTCCGTCCCCGGTCCCCTCGGCAGGCCGGGCCCCGCGATGGCGCGCCCCCGCGACACGGCGTAGGAGAAAACGATTCTTGTGAGTGCTGCGATGCGAAGCCGTACCCCTGACCGGCTGTGCGCCGAGGCAGTCGAACTGGCCCGGGAGGCGGCGGTCGAGGCCGCGCACCCCCGGCCGGTCGGCGAGCACCTGGGCACGGTCGTTGACGGTGATCGGGTCGTGACCCACCTCTTCGCGTGCCGGGAGCCCGGCTACCGCGGCTGGCACTGGGCGGTGACCGTCGCCCGCGCCTCCCGCGCGAAGCTCGTCACCGTCGACGAGACGGTGCTGCTGCCGGGGACCGACGCGCTGCTCGCCCCGCAGTGGCTGCCCTGGAGTGAGCGGCTGCGGCCCGGCGACATGGGCCCCGGCGACCTGCTGCCCGCCGACGCCGACGACCTGCGCCTGGAGCCCGGCTTCTCCGGCGAGGACGCGCCGCCGCCCAACTCGCCGCTCGCCGCTGACGAGGAGGAGCCGCCGCTGCCGCGCCCCGCTGAGCTGGGCGCGATCGCCGACGAGCTGGGCATGGGACGGCCCCGCGTGCTGTCGCGCTTCGGCCTGCACACCGCGGCCGACCGCTGGGAGGAGGAGTTCGGGCCGAAGGCGCAGATGGCGCAGTCCGCACCCGCCTCCTGCATGAGCTGCGGCTTCCTGGTGCCGCTGACGGGCTCGCTGCGGCAGGCGTTCGGCGTGTGCGCCAACGAGTACGCCCCGGCCGACGGCCGGGTGGTGTCCCTCGCCTACGGCTGCGGCGCGCACTCCGAGGCCGCCGTCATGCCCAAGCCGGTGCGCCCCCCCGAGCCGGTCGTCGACGAGAACCGGGTCGACGCCATGCCCCTGCACGACCCGCCGCCGGCCACCGACGAGGATGCCGACGGGGCCGGGAACGGACCCGACGGGTCCGGTGACAAGGCCGGTGGCCGTTCCGGTGGCGAGTCCACGGACGGCGATTCCGGCTCCACGTCCGCGCCCGGCCCCGACGGCGGCCCCGCCACCGGCTGACGGCTGGACGCCGACGACCGCGCGCTGGCCCGCTTGGCAACCGCCGACTGCCGGCTGGCCGCGCCCACTCGGCGTGGGCCCGCCCCCCAGGGCGGCTCGGGCCGCGCCGGGAGGCCGGACCGGGGCGGCGGGGCGCGTGGGGTGCCCCGGGCGGTAGCGTCACCGCATGGCCGATGACCTCTTCCGCACCGCAGACCTCCGCCGCCGCGTGCTCGACGCGTGGGCGGCGTCGCCAGCCCGGTTCCGGGAGGACGCCAACGCCGAGGAGGAGCTGGCCCTAGGCGGCTACCGTGACCGACTCGTCGTCGAGCTGGCGCAGAACGCCGCCGACGCCGCCGCCCGTGCGGGCGTGCCCGGACGGCTGCTGCTCACCCTGAACTCCGGCGCGCTGGTCGCCGCCAACACCGGCGCCCACCTCGACGCGGCCGGCGTGGAGTCGCTGTCGACACTGCGCGCCTCCGCCAAGCGCGACGACACGCAGCCGGAGGGCACCGTCGGCCGGTTCGGCGTCGGCTTCGCCTCCGTCCTGGCGATCAGCGACGAACCCGCGCTGCTCAGCCGTACCGGCAGCGTGCGCTGGTCACTCGACGAGGCGCTCACCATGGCCGCCGCCCGCCCCGAACTGGCCGACGAGCTGCGCCGCCGCAGCGGCGGCCCGTTCCAGGTCCCGCTGCTGCGCCTGCCGCTGCCCGCCGACGGCACCGCACCCGACGGCTACGACACGGCCGTGGTGCTGCCGCTGCGCGACGCAGCCGCCCGGGACCTCGCCGAGCGGCTGCTCGCCGCCGTCGACGACGCGCTGCTGCTCACCCTGCCCGGCCTCGCCGAGGTCGAGATCCGCACCGACGCCGGGACCCGCACCCTCACCCGCCGCCAGGACGGCCCGTACACCGTCATCGGCGGCACCCGCTGGCGGGTGGTCACCGACGCCGGCACCGCGGGCCCCGAACTGCTCGCCGACCGGCCGGTGGAGGAGCGCGCCCGGCCCGGCTGGTCGGTCACCTGGGCGGTGCCCGTGGACGCCGAGGGCGCCCCCGTGCCGCCCGCCACCGCGCCCGTCCTGCACGCGCCCACCCCCACCGACGAGCCGCTGGGCCTGCCCGCGCTGCTCATCGCCTCGTTCCCGCTGGAGCCCACCCGGCGGCACGTCGCCCCCGGCCCGCTGACCCGTTTCCTGCTGGAACGGGCGGCGGACGCCTACGCCGCGCTGCTGCGCGAGTGGGAGCCGGTCAGCACCGGCACGCTGGACCTGGTGCCCGGCCCGCTCGGCAAGGGCGAGATCGACGGCGAGCTGCGCGGCCTGCTGCCGCCCCGCCTGATCCGGGAGCCGTTCCTGGCCGGGGCCGGACTGGACGACGAGGGCAAGCCGTACGCGCTGCGGCCCCGGGAGGCGGAACTCGCCGAGGGCGCCGGCGCGGAGACCGTCGCCGTGCTCGCCGAACTGTTCCCCAGCCTGCTGCCGGCCGGTCTGGAGCGCCGCACCGAACTGCGTGTGCTGGGTGTGCCGCGCATCCCGCTGGGTGAGGTCATCGACCGGCTGGCCGGGGTGGAACGCGACCCGGCCTGGTGGCGGCGGCTCTACGACTCGCTGGCCGGGGTTGACCCCGACCGGCTCACCGGCCTGCCCGTGCCGCTGGCCGACGGCCGCACCACGATCGGCCCCCGCCAGGTCCTGCTGCCCGACCCCACCGGGGACGCGACCGGGGGCGGCAGCGGGGACGCCAGCGGAGACGGCACCGCCGGGGACGGGCCCGGCGCTGCGGCCCGGCGCCTCGCCCGGCTGGGCCTGAAGGTGGCGCACGCCGAGGCCGCGCACCCGCTGCTGGAGAAGCTGGGCGCGCTGCCGGCCACGCCGCGCGCGGTGCTCACCACCCCGCAGGTGCGGGCGGCGGTCGCCGCGTCGATGGACGCCGAGGAACGCTGGGACGACGGCCTGGACGACGCCGGGAACGGCCCGCTCGACCCGGACGAGCTGGTCGAGACGGTGCTCACCCTCGTCCGCGACGCGGGCCTGGCCCCAGGCGAGGAGCCGTGGCTGGCCGCGCTGGCCCTGCCCGACGAGGACGGCGAACCGGCCCCCGCCGGTGAACTCCTCTACCCCGGAAGCGCGTTGGAGCAGATCATTCGCGAGGACGAACTCGCGCGCTGCGACGCGGAGTTGGCCGAGCGCTGGGGCGAGCAGCCGCTGACCGCGGTCGGCGTGCTGGACCGACTCACCCTGGTCCGGGCCCAGGACGTCGTACTCGACCCGGACGAACTGGAGCCGCGCGAAGGCGACTTCGCCGAACCGGACGACGCCGGGCTGTTGGACGCGGTCGACGTGTGGTGCGAGGACACGCTCGACACGCTGCCCGAGACGCCCGTCCCCCCGGTCGCCGGTGAACTGCTCGCGGTGCGCGACCTGGACCTGGTCGACGACGACCGCTGGCCGCAGGCCCTGGCGATGCTCGCCATGCCGCCGCTGCGGGACGCGCTGACCACCCCGCTGCGCGTGCTGCTGCCCGACGGCACCACCGAGAGCGTGCGCCCGTACACCGCGTGGTGGCTGCGCGGCCACCCCGTGCTGGACGGTCGCCGTCCCGCCGGGCTGCGCGCCGCCGGCGGCGACCCGCTGCTCGCAGGGCTCTACGAGGAGGCCGACGCGTCCGGGTTCGACGACCCGCAGATCCTGCACGCCCTCGGCGTGCGCACCTCCGCCGCCGCCCTGCTCGACGAGCCGGGCGGCGCGGCGGAGCTGCTGGGCCGCCTCGCCGACCCGGACCTGCCGGTGGGCGCCGCCCAACTGCACGGCCTGTACACGCTGCTGGCCGAACTCGACCCGTCGGAGGTGACACTGCCCGACGAACTGCGGGCCGTCGTCGACGGCGAGGTGCGGGTGGTGGACGCGGCGGACGCCCTGGTCGCCGACGCGCCCGACCTGCTGCCCGCCGCGGGCGGCCGGGCACTGCTGCCGGTCCGCCCGGCGCTGGCCGCCGAACTCGCCGCGGTGCTGGACGTGCGGCGGCTGTCCGAGGCCCTGACGCCGCAGCCGCCCATCGGGGGCGAGCAGCGGACCGTCCCGGACGCGGTGCGGGCCCTGCTCGGCTCCGCCGCACCCGCCACCTACCTGGAGCACGACGAGCTGCTCGTCGACGGCATCGAGACCGAGTGGCGCCTCACCGGCGACGGCGTGCTGCACGCCGCCACGCTGGAGGGCGTCGCCGCCGGGCTGTGCTGGGCGGCGGGCGCCTGGCCGCGCCGCTTCGAGGTGGCGGCCCTGCTGGAGGACTCCTCCCGCACGGCGGAACTCACCGTCGCCCGCTGGTTCGACTGACGCCGGTCCGGGTGAATCCTGCGACGGCCCGGGCGGCCCCCCTCCGTCCGGTAATGGCCCAGGCGACCACCCCGTCCGGCAACGGTCGGGGGGAATCCGGCTCCGGTCCGAGGAACGGGCGGCGCGTCTCACGGAACGGACGTCGCCGCCCGGCCTCCCCGCACGCGTTACTCTCACGTGCGTGGCTGAGATCCGGATTCCCGCTGACATCAAGCCCGCCGACGGACGTTTCGGTTCGGGCCCCTCCAAGGTGCGAGGCGAGGCGCTCGACGCCCTGGCCGCCACCGGTACCTCCCTGCTGGGCACCTCCCATCGCCAGGCACCCGTCAAGGACCTGGTCGGCCGGGTCCGCAAGGGCGTGTCCGAGCTGTTCTCGCTGCCCGAGGGCTACGAGGTCGTGCTCGGCAACGGCGGCTCCACCGCCTTCTGGGACATCGCGACGCACGGTCTGATCGAGAACAAGTCGCAGCACCTGTCGTTCGGCGAGTTCTCGTCCAAGTTCGCCAAGGCCGCGAGCGCCGCGCCCTGGCTGGCCGAGCCGACCGTCGTCAAGTCCGAGCCGGGCACCCACCCCGTCCCGCACGCCGAGGCCGGCACGGACGTCTACGCACTGACCCACAACGAGACCTCCACCGGCGTCGCGGCCCCCATCCGCCGGGTCGCCGGAGCCGACGAGGGCGCGCTCGTCCTGGTCGACGCCACGTCCGGCGCGGGCGGCCTGTCCGTGGACATCAGCGAGAGCGACGTCTACTACTTCGCGCCGCAGAAGTCCTTCGCCGCCGACGGCGGCCTGTGGCTCGGCGCCTTCTCCCCGGCGGCCCTGGACCGCGCGGCCCGCATCGCGGCCGGCGACCGGCACATCCCCGCCTTCTTCGACCTGCCCACCGCGATCGACAACTCGCGCAAGAACCAGACCTACAACACCCCGGCGCTGGCGACCCTGTTCCTGCTGGCCGACCAGCTGGACTGGATCAACGGCCAGGGCGGCCTGGACTGGGCCGTGAGCCGCACCGCGGCGTCCTCGCAGGCGCTGTACGGCTGGGCCGAGGAGTCCAAGTACGCCACCCCGTTCGTGGCCGACCCGGCACAGCGCTCGCAGGTCGTCGGCACCATCGACTTCAGCGACGAGATCGACGCCGCCGCCGTCGCGAAGGTGCTGCGCGCCAACGGCATCGTCGACACCGACCCCTACCGCAAGTTGGGCCGCAACCAGCTGCGGGTGGCCATGTTCCCGGCGGTCGACCCGGCCGACGTCGAGGCCCTCACCGCCTGCGTCGACTACGTCATCGAACAGCTCTGACCTTTCCGGCACCGTCGTCCCGGCGGTCCGCGTCCGCAGGCCCGGCAGCACCGCTGCCGGGCCTGCGGCGTTCGCACCCCGGCCCCGCAGCGCCGGTGCGGGGCGGGGCCCCAGCGGCGGCGCCGGTGTTCTTACCGGTGTTTTGCCTGTTGCCGGTCGGGTACCCGCCCCCGCATGGCTACTCCGACGACAGGACTTGCGAACTTCGCATCCGAGAAGCGGGTGCGTCTGACCACCTACGGCCGCGACGGGACGCCGCAGGGTTACACCAGCAATCTCGCAGTCGAAGGTGACCGGGCCTACTTCCGGACGTACAGCCGCGCGGAGAAGAACGCGCGCCTGGACCGCTACCCGGAGGTCGAGATCGTGCCCGCCACGATGGACGGCGTTCCCGCAGGAGCCCCGCTGAAGGCCCGCGTGCGGCGCCTGGACGGTCAGGAGTCGCAGCACGCCGCCCGCAGACTGGCCCGCAAGCACCCCCTGATGCAGGGCGTGCTGGTGCCGCTCGGCTATGCGCTGAAGTTCGACCGCCCCGTGCACTACGAGCTGCGCCTGATCGGCGAGTAACGGCCCCCGTCCTCACGGGGTCCCGGACGGCTACAGATCTCCGTTGAGCCACATGGGGATCGTGAGGACGATCCACATGGCGGCGAAGATCCAGTCGAAGCCGGACGTCCAGCGGCGCAGCGCGGTGCGGGTGACGGCGACGATGACCAGGACCCCCGCTCCGGCTGCCCAGTGCAGGAGCCGGCCGACGGCGGCCAGGGTGTCGTTGCCGCGAGCGTCCGCGACGAACAGCAGCAGGAAGCCGATGACCGCGAACAGGAGCACGGAGCCGAATGCGGTTTCGGTGCGGTTCCCGGGCGACAGCTCGGCCGGCGCGCTGGGCGAGGGGGGTTCGGAGGAGGTCATGCGGGCTTCCCTGGATACGACGGCGGTGCCGTCGGCGGCAGCCCGCAGATCCGCCTGAGCGCCCGAGCCTAGCTGGGCAGGGAACTCCGTGGACTCCGGCGGGCTACGGCCGCTTGCACGCCCGCCCTGGTCAGTGGCGGGTGCCGTCAATCCTGGTTGCCGGGTATACGCAGGTCAACGCGGTTTCTGGTCAGGCGTGCGGCGGCGAGTGGCGGAAACGCCGTCGCGGTGAAGAGCCGAAGGAGGAGAGGCTCGGCCGCGAACGTGGTGCGGGAGCCACCAACGCCCTTCGGCCGCGGGCGGTCAGGCGCGGCGGCGGAACAGCTTGCGCAGGCCGAGCCAGGCGCCGACCGCCACCGCGACGATGACCGCGCCCTTGAGGGCGCTGCCCTGGCCCGCGGAGTCCTCCGCTCCCGAGTCCTGACCGCCGTCGCCGCGGCCGTCCGCCTTGCCGCCGTCCCCGCCGCTCCCGTTGCCGTTCCCGTCCTTCTCGGCCACGTCCTCGGGCAGCAGGTCGCCGGACAGCTCCACCGGGCGCACCTCGCTGCGTTCGCCCTCGGTGCCGAACATCAGCGTGCGGCCGTCCGGGGTGAAGGTGACCGATTCGCCCTGCCGCTGGATCGGCACCTGGAGGCGGTCGATTCGCTCGGGGCGGCCGTCCTGCCAGTCGTACATGATGCCGCCGAAGTAGCCGCGGACCGCGAGACGGCTGCCGTCGGGCGAGAACGCCGCGTCGGTCGCCCACAGGTCGATCTCCGCGATCCGCTCGAAGGTGTTCACGCCTTCGGTGGTCAGCTTCTCCGGCCCGCGGTACAGGCCGTCGCCGTCCTCGTGCTTGCCCACGATGTAGACCCGGCCGGTCTTCGGGTGCACGGCCAGCGACTCGGCGTCGCGCGGCCCGTCGGAGTAGCGGACGGTGAACCGGGTGGGGGTGAGCGTCTGGTCGGCGAGCTTCTCGGGTTCGGGGAAGCGGAAGATCCACACCTCGGGCCAGGTGCCGCCTAGGTTGTCGCCGATGTCGGCCACGTAGACGTTGCCGTCGGGGCCGATCGAGATCGCCTCGACGTCGCGTCCCTCGAAGCCGCTCAGCGTGACGGTGGCGACCGTCCGGCCGGTGCGGCTGTCCACCGCGTAGACGTTGAACGGCGTGTAGCCGCTGTCGTTGTGCGTCCAGTAGACGCCTTCGTGGAGGCGGCTCGCGGCCAGCCCGCTGGACTCCACGATCCGCGGGTCCTCGATGGTGAACGGCTCAGGGCCGTCCGCCGCCACCGCTGCCCCGGCCGTCCCGGTGACCGCCCCCGCCGCCAGGACCAGAGCCGCACCCGCCGCACACACACCCATTCGCATGCCCCCAAGCCTGCCACCCGCTTCCCCGGCCTCGGTGACCGGCATCACGTCGCCGGGAGGGTGCCGGGTCCGTCAGGATGTCGTGGTGCGGATGATGTGTGTGGGCGACTCGATGACGATCGGCAGCGCGGGCGACTTCACGTGGCGCTACCGCCTGTGGCAGCACTACGGCCGCACCTTCGGTGGGCCGTTCCGCCTGGTGGGTCCGCGGACCGCGCTGTACGAGGACTCGCAGGAGTACGGCGATCCGGCGTTCCCGGAGAAGGCCCGCGGGCACCTCGCCGGGTGGGGCGAGGGCTTCCACCACATGGCGCCGCTCGTCGAGGACGCCGTGCGACGGCACCGCCCCGACACGCTGCTGGTGTCGCTCGGCCTCATCGACCTCGGCTTCTACACCGACGCCGAGCAGACCGCCGCGAACGTCGAACGGTTCCTGACCGCCGCCCGGGCGGCGGCGCCGCGCATCCGCGCGGTGCTGCTGCCGGTGATACCCAACGTGCGGGCGGCGGGCGATCCGCTGTTCGCGGCCGAGTGCGACCGGTTCAACGTGCTGCTGGCCAAGACCGTCGCCGACCTGGACACCCCGCTGTCACCGCTGCTGCTGGCGTCCGCGCCCGCCGACTTCCGCACCGACCGCGACACCTACGACGGCACGCACCCCTCACCCAGCGGCGAGCACCTGCTCGCGGCGGCCTTCGTCGACGCCATGTACCAGGCCTGGGACGTCGCCGAGCCGTACGAACCGGTCGCCGCCCGGTAGCGCCCCGGCGCCGGGCAGAGGCTGGGCGGTGCCCGTCAGGCGGAGACGGCCTGCAGGGGCAGGGCGACGAGGACGTAGGCGAGCAGGGCGCAGACCGCGGCGGCGCCGAGCGTCGTGGCGCGTTCCCGGTGGGTGCGCGCCATGAGCAGGGGGATGGCGGTGAAGACCGCGAGGCAGGCCCAGGCCTGCGGCGCGTAGCGGAGGTCAAGGGCGTACGTCAGGCCCTCCATGCCGAACAGCCCGGCGAACGCGGCCAGGGCGGCGACGCGGCGGCGGGTGTCCCGGGAGCTGCGCCACCACAGGCCGGCGACACCGAACAGCGGCCCGGCGACCAGCGCCATGCCGAGCCACACCAGCGGGAAGAGCAGACCGCCCGCGCCGCCCCGGACGAACTCGGCGTACCCGTAGTAGCCGAGGACCAGGCCGAGTTCTGCGCCGGCGCCACCGATCGCCGCTCGCAGGGGCGGGCCCTGGCGGAACAGCAGGGCTCCGGCGGCGAACGCGGCGGCGGCCCACACGGCTCCGGAGTTGGCGATCTGGTTCCAGGCGCCGGGGAGCCAGCCCTGGGCGAGGTTGGTCAGCACGCCCAGCAGCAGGCCGCCGAGCGTCGCTGCCACCGCCCGGCTCCGCCACGGGAGCGGGCCGGCCGTCGGTGCGGCGGCCAGGTGGTCGGGAGCAGTGGTCGTCATCGCCGTCTCCGTGGTCGTGGATGCCGATGCCGCAGCAGCGGCACCCGGAGACGGTGACTATACACTCCGCGTATACATGGGGTGAGTACGCGAGGGTCCAGGGCGGCTGCCCGTGTCCCGGAGTTGCCGCGCACGATGGCGTCAGCCCCTTCCCGGCTCACGTCCACCTTCGGGGGAGCCGGGTCCGGGGCCGGGAAGCGCGGAGAAGCCCATGATGCGGCCTGCTGCGGTGACGGTGATCTCCAGATGGGCCGGCATCAGGGAACCGTTGGTGTGGCGGCGGTAGGTGAGCACGTACAGCGCACGCTCGCCCGTCTCCCCGGCGACGGTGTCGACGGTCTTCCGGCTGCCGCGCACGTCCTGGGGAAACCACGCGCGGGCGAAGTCGGTGCCGACCGTGCGGGCCTGCTCACGGCCGAGGTCCCCGGGTTCCCCCTCGCTGTCGTGGGAGCGCGCCTCCGTGAGCTTCTTGTCAGGCCACCATCCGGAGATCTGCCCGCGGTCTGTCTCCGCCGTGATCAGGGCACGCTCTCCTCGCCACTCCCGCCGGACGCCGGCCATCTGTGTGCCGGTGCAGAAGGTAGGTGGCGGAGAAGCCGTTGTCGCACGCACCCCTTCCCGCTGTCCCGGCGCTGCCCGGAAGCAGCGTGACAGCGGCGACGCCGGCCAGGGAGACGGCGAAGACCGTGGGCAGCGCCGAGGGGCGCTCCTGTCTGCGAGCCCTCAACCAGACGGGCAGGGCGAACAGCGCGGCGAGAAGAAGAAAGGAGACCAGCAGGCCGGGCACGGCCTTGATGGATGCCTCGATCACTGGAAACACCTTGTCCGGAACCGGAGGGCTCAGAGCCGTCGGGAGCCAGCCCGTCCGCGAGCCGTCGGCTACTCAGTAGAACCGGAACCTAAGCGATCTTTCGGAACGGAGGAAAGACCTCCGTTCCGACGCCTCGCTCATGCATGGCTCACGCCTCGCTCACGCCTCCGTCACGCAAAGCTCACGCCGGGAAGCGGCGGGCCACCCAGCGCCAGCCGAACTCCAGCAGCACGGCGGCGATGGCGGCGATGGCGACCGCCCTCAGCGGCATCGTCAGGCCGACCAGCCGCAGCGCGAAGAACTCCTGGAGCCACGGCGTCACCTGGACGGCGAGGAAGGCCGCGGCCATGGTCAGGATCAGGGCCACCCGCCACCAGGTGTAGGGGCGGGCGACGATGGCCAGCACCCACATCGCCACCAGGAACAGGGTCAGCGTCGCCGCGCTGGTCTCGGCGTCCAGCGCGTTCGGCCCCGAGTAGTGGCTGCGGGCCAGCAGGTAGGTGGTGAAGGTGGCGGTGCCCGCGATCAGTCCGGCGGGGATCGCGTAGCGCATGACCCGGCGCACGAAGTGCGGCGCGGCGCGCTCCTTGTTCGGGGCCAGCGCCAGGAAGAAGGCGGGCACGCCGATGGTCAGGGTGGCCAGCAGAGTCAGGTGCCGGGGCAGGAACGGGTACGGGACCTGCCAGATGATCACCAGTACCGCCAGCAGCACCGAGTAGACGGTCTTCGTCAGGAACAGGTTCGCCACCCGTTCGACGTTGCCGATGACCCGGCGGCCCTCGGCCACCACCGACGGCAGCGTGGCGAAGCTGTTGTTCAGCAGCACGATCTGCGCGACGGACTTGGTGGCCTCGGAACCGGACCCCATCGCCACGCCGATGTCCGCGTCCTTCAGCGCCAGGACGTCGTTGACGCCGTCGCCGGTCATCGCGACGTCGTGGCCGCGGGCCTGGAGGGCGGCGACCATGTCGCGCTTCTGCTGGGGCGTGACGCGGCCGAACACGGCACCCTTCTCGATGGCGTCGGCCATGCCCTCCGGGTCGGACGGCAGGTGGCGGGCGTCCACGGGCGCGTCGGCGCCGGGCAGGCCGAGCTTCGCCGCGACCGCGCCGACCGACACCGCGTTGTCGCCGGAGATGACCTTCGCCGCGACGCCCTGCTCGGCGAAGTACCGCAGGGTGTCGGCGGCCTCCGGGCGCAGCCGCTGCTCCAGCACCACCAGCGCGTGCGGTTCGACGTCCGACGCCACGTCCGGGTCGTGCAGGTCCCGGGAGGCACGGGCCAGCAGCAGTACGCGCAAACCCCGGGTGTTGAGGTCGTCGACGTGCGACAGGGCCGGGTGCTCGTCCGGCAGCAGCACGTCGGGGGCGCCCAGCAGCCAGCCGGCGGTGCCGCCGTCCTGGCCGGTGAACGCGGCACCGCCGTACTTGCGGGCCGAGGAGAACGGCAGCGCGCCCGTCCGCCGCAGGCCGCTGCCCGGGTCCACCGGGTAGGCGTCGATGACCGCCCGCAGGCTGGCGTTGGGCCGCTCGTCGGCCGCGCCGAGCGCGCCCAGCACCTGCCGCACGGACGCCTCGTCGGTGTCGGCGAGCAGGCGCAGCTCGGAGACGTCCATGCCGCCCTCGGTGAGCGTGCCGGTCTTGTCCAGGCACACCACGTCGACCCTGGCCAGGCCCTCGATCGCGGGCAGTTCCTGCACCAGGCACTGCTTGCGGCCGAGGCGGATCACGCCGATCGCGAAGGCGACCGAGGTGAGCAGCACCAGCCCCTCGGGAACCATCGGCACGATGCCGGCGACCATGCGGCGCACGGCCTCGTCCAGGTCGCGGCTCTCCACCACCGTCTGGCTGATGATCAGGCCGATGGCGGCCGGCACCAGCATGTAGGTGATGTACCGCAGGATGGTGGAGATGCCGCTGCGCAGTTCGGAGTGGACCAGCGTGAAGCGGCTGGCCTCCTCGGCGAGCTGTGCCGCGTAGGCCTCCCGACCCACCTTGACGGCGGTGAAGGCGCCGCCGCCCGCGACCACGAAACTGCCGGACATGACGGGGTCGCCAGGCTGCTTGACCACCGGATCGGCCTCACCGGTCAGCAGGGACTCGTCCACCTCCAGGCTGTCGGACTCCGCCACCCGGCCGTCCACCACGATCCGGTCGCCCGGGCCGAGTTCCACGAGGTCGCCCAGCACGATCTCGCCCGTCGGCACCGGCGTGCTGCGTCCGTCGCGCCGCACCACCGGCTTGGCCTCGCCGATCACGGCGAGGTTGTCCAGGGTCCGCTTGGCCCGCAGTTCCTGGAAGATGCCGATGCCCGTGTTGGCGATGATCACGAAGCCGAACAGGCCGTCCTGGATCGGTCCGACCACGAGGATGATCGCGAAGAGCACGCCGATGATCGCGTTGAACCGCGTGAACACGTTGGCCCGCACGATCTCGGCGGCGGACCGCGACGACCGAACGGGTACGTCGTTGACCTCGCCCCGGGCGACACGTTCGGCGACTTCGGCCGTGCTCAGGCCGGGCGTCCTCGAAGGGGCGGGCTCGCCGCCCGGTCCGGTCTGCCCCGTGTCGGTGTCCACCCGCTGCGTCATGCCCCCGACGGTAGACGGGAACGGCGGTGAATGCGCTGCCGAGCCCCTTGGGCGGGTCGGCGGGTGGCCGGGAACCGCCGGGTGTGTCCGGGAGCCGCCGGGTGTGGTCAGCCGTGGTCAGTCGAGAGTACGGGCGTGATCGCGGAGGGTCGGCGGGGCCGTCTCGGTGGAGGTGGTCAGCGGGTGCCCGGCGGCAGCGGCTCGTCGCCCGCCGAGGCGTCGCCTGCCGGAGCATCGCCCGTGGAGGCGCCGGGTGCCGGAGCGCCGGGCGTCGGAGCGTCGGGCGTGTCGGCGGCGGGGGGCGCTTCGGTGGTGGCTGTCCCGGTCGTGCCGGTCCCGGCTGCTTCGGCGCTGCGGCGGATGGACGTCTCGCGGGCGCGGACGTACCAGAGCCCGATCAGGCCGAGGCCGGCGCCGGCCAGGCAGGTCCAGATGAACCAGTCGTGGCCGCGGTCGGCGTACCAGCCGTAGAAGGGCAGTTGGACGAGGAAGAGCACGAACCACGCCGCGGTCAGGCCTGCCACGGTGGCGAAGATGTTGCCCTCCAGCGGCTCGGGTGCCTCCCGGTCCCCGCTGGTCCACCTGTCCAGGCGCATCGTCTCGGCCAGCCTCTCGCTCGTGTGCTCCCAGGGTATCCGCGCCTGCCGACACACCTCCGACCGACCCGACCGACCCGACCGACCCGACCAGGACCGGCCGGTCGCGGCCCCGGCCGGCCGGCCGCAGCCCGGTCCGGGTGCGGGACTCAGCCCGGTCCCGTCCGGCTCAGCTCAGCCGGTGGAAGCGTTCCGTCTCCTCCACCGCCGTCTTGAACCGCTCGTCGAAGTCGTCGCGCCGCAGCGCCCGTATCACGTAGTCCTGCACGGTCATGCGCCGTCTGGCCGCGTGTTCGTGGAGCCGGTCGAGAAGCTCACCGTCCATGCGCAGGCTGAGCACCTTCGAAGTCATCCCGCCACCGTGGCCGCCACCACCGGGTGACGGGGCTCAATCCCGTCCGGACTCACCCGTACGTGTGACGGAGGGAACGGCGGGACCGATAGTCGTTAGCCGAGGTAATGAGTTAGGCTAACGAGTATGCCGGACCTGATGCACGATGCGGACGCCGCCGCCGTGAACGCACTGCGTTCCTCGGTGATGCGGCTCTCCCGCCGCCTGCGGCACCAGAACGTCGACGAGTCGCTCAGCCCCACCGAGATGTCCGTGCTCGGCACGCTCGCCCGGTGCGGCTCGGCCGGTCCCGGTGAGCTGGCGCGCAAGGAGCACGTGCAGCCGCCGTCGATGACCCGCATCATCGCGATGCTGGAGGCGAAGGGCCTGGTCCGCCTCGAACCGCATCCCGAGGACCGGCGGCAGAAGATCGTCACGCAGACCGAGCAGGCCGAGTCGATGCTGGCGGCCAGCCGCAGCAAGCGCAACGTCTGGCTGGCCGAGCTGGCCGGCGGACTGGACGAGGAGGAGTGGGCGAAGCTGCGGGAGGCGGCGCCCGTACTGGAGAAGCTGGCTCATCTGTAGGAAGTACGCCAAGGAGGCGAAGCACCATTGAGTTCGGGACCCGGAGCACACTCCGCACCCGCACCCCCGACACAGGAACCCAGCGGCAAGCCGTCGATGTTCAGCTCGCTGAGGATCCGCAACTACCGTCTCTTCGCGATGGGCCAGGTGGTGTCCAACACCGGTACCTGGATGCAGCGCATCGCCCAGGACTGGCTCGTCTACAGCCTCACCGGTTCGGCCACCGCGGTCGGACTCACCGTCGCGCTGCAGTTCCTGCCCATGCTGCTGTTCGGCCTCTACGGCGGAGTCATCGCCGACCGCTACCCCAAGCGCCGGCTGCTGTTCGTCACCCAGTCCGTGATGGGACTCACCGGCCTGGTGCTGGCCGCGCTCACTCTCAGCGGCGCCGTCCAGGTGTGGCACGTGTACGCCGTCGCCTTCGCGCTCGGCATGGCCACCGTGGTCGACAACCCGACCCGGCAGACCTTCGTCTCCGAGATGGTCGGTCCGCACCAGCTGCGCAACGCGGTCTCCCTGAACTCGGCCAACTTCCAGTCCGCCCGCCTCGTGGGCCCGGCGGTCGCCGGACTGCTGATCACCGCCGTGGGCAGCGGCTGGGCGTTCCTGCTCAACGGCCTGTCGTTCCTCGCACCCATCATCGGCCTGCTCCTGATGCGCACCAGCGAGCTGTACCCGATCGCACCCGTGCCGCGCGGCAAGGGCCAGCTCCGCGAGGGGCTGCGCTACGTGCGCAGCAAGCCGGAACTGATGTGGCCCATCATCCTGGTCGGCTTCATCGGCACCTTCGGCTTCAACTTCCCCATCTGGCTCGTCGCGTTCACCGAGAACGTCTTCCACATGGGCGCCGGCGCCTACGGACTGCTCAACGTGCTGATGGCCGTCGGATCGGTCACCGGCGCGCTGCTCGCGGCCCGGCGCAACTCCTCCCGGCTGCGCCTGCTGGTCGGTGCCGCCGTCCTGTTCGGCGTGCTGGAGATCGCCGCCGCGCTGTCCCCGTCGTTCTGGCTGTTCGCCGCGCTCATGCTGCCCATCGGGATGATGGGCCTCACCTTCAACGTCACGGCCAACTCCAGCGTGCAGCTCGCCACCGACCCGGCGATGCGCGGCCGGGTGATGAGCCTGTTCATGATGGTGTTCGTCGGCGGCACGCCCTTCGGCGGCCCGCTCATGGGCTGGATCACCGACACCTACGGCGCCCGGATCGGCTTCCTGTCGGGCGCGGTCATCTCGCTGCTGGCAGCCGTGGTCGTCGGCCTGGTGCTGGCCCGGCTGACGGGGCTGCGGCTCCGCGTCGACCTGCGCCGCGGACGTCGGCACTTCGCCTTCGTACCGCGCGAGCGCACCCCCGTCACCGGGCTCGCGGCCTCGCAGGGCGCGGGCGCCTGACCGCGTTCGCCCGCCTGACCGCCTTCACCGCCTGACCGCGTTCACCGCCTGGCCGCGTTCGCCCGTCCGTCGGGCCCGGCGGACGGGACACTGGCGGGATGAGACTCTTCGCCGCCGTGCTGCCGTCGCCTGAGGCGGCCGGGCCGCTCGCCGAACTGGTGCAACGGCTGCGGGCCCGACCAGGGGCGGACCGGCTGCGCTGGACCGACCCCGCGGGATGGCACGTCACCGTCGCCTTCCACGGCGAGGTGGCCGAGGACCGCGTCCCCGAACTGCACCGCGGCCTCGCCCGCGCCGCCGCCGACTGCCCGCCGTTCACGCTCCGCCTGTCCGGCGGCGGACGGTTCGGCGACCGGCACCTGTGGGCGGGCGTGGACGGGGAGCGCGACAGCCTGGCGGGGTTGGCCGCCGGTGCCGCCGGTGCCGCCAACGGGGTTGGTGGGGCAGATGGGGTTGGTGGGGCGACTGGCGCGGTCGGCGGACACCCGTATGTGCCGCACCTCACGCTGGCCAGGGGCTCCGGACGGGAGCCGCTGGCGCCATGGACCGACGCGCTGTCCGGCTACGCCTCCGCGTCCTGGCAGGTCAGCGAGCTGGTGCTGATGAGCAGCCGGCTGCCGCACGACTCCTCCGGCGGCCCCCACTACCTGCCCGTCGCCGCCTGGCCGCTCGGCGGCTGACCCGGGCGGATACCGTGGAAGGGTGAACTCGAAGATCAGGATGCGGATCGTGACCGGCGCGCTGGTGCTCATGTTCGCCGTGGTGGCGCTCGCCTCGGCCTTCGGCCGGTAGCGGCGGCCCCGGGCGGACGCGGACGCCACCCACCGGCGCGCACATGCGACGGCGGCCCCGGGCCCGGCGGGATGCCGGGCACGGGGGCGCCGCGCGTCACGTGCCGCAGCACGTGCGGCGAGTTCCCCGGGCGGCAGGTTTATCCGCCGACCGGGGCACGTGCTCGCCGGTTCACCAGGCGAAGGCCTCCGGGGTCGGGCCGGGGCCCGGGAAAATCTCGTCCAGCGAGGCCAGCAGCTCGTCGCTCAGCTTCACGTCCACCGCGCGGACCGCCGCGTCGAGCTGCTCGGCGGTGCGCGGGCCGACGATCGGGCCGGTCACGCCGGGCCGGGTCAGCAGCCAGGCCAGGGCCGTCTCGCCGGGGTCCTTGCCGTGCTTCTCCAGCAGGTCCTCGTAGCGCTGGATCTGCTCGCGCAACGCGCTGTCCTTGAGCGCGTCCGCCGATCTGCCGGTGGCGCTGCGCCCGGCGCCGCCCTCACGCTCCTTGCGGATCGCGCCGCCCAGCAGGCCGCCGTGCAGCGGTGACCATGGGATGACGCCCAGCCCGTAGGCCTCGGCGGCCGGGATGACGTCCATCTCGGCGCGGCGCTCGGCCAGGTTGTAGAGGCACTGCTCGCTGACCAGGCCGAGGCTGCCGCGCCGGGCGGCGGTCTCGTTGGCGCGGGCGATGTGCCAGCCCGCGTGGTTGGACGAGCCGGCGTAGAGGATCTTGCCCTGCTGGACCAGTACGTCGATGGCCTGCCAGATCTCCTCCCAGGGGGTGCGCCGGTCCACGTGGTGGAACTGGTAGAGGTCGATGTGGTCGGTGCCGAGCCGCTTCAGGCTGGCGTCCACCGCGCGGCGGATGTTCAGCGCGGACAGCCGGTCCTGGTTCGGCCAGAACTCGCCGTCGGGCGCCATGCTGCCGTAGACCTTCGTGGCGAGCACGACCTTCTCGCGCCGGCCGCCGCCGAGGGCGAACCAACTGCCGAGGATCTCCTCGGTCCTGCCCTTGTTCTCGCCCCAGCCGTACACGTTGGCGGTGTCGAAGAAGTTGATGCCCGCCTCGAGCGCGGCGTCCATGATGGCGTGGCTCGTGGCCTCGTCCGTCTGCGGACCGAAGTTCATCGTGCCCAGCACGAGTCGGCTGACCTTGAGTCCTGTGCGTCCAAGCTGCGTGTACTCCATGCCCACCAGCCAAGCTGCTGAAGCGCACTCGAAGCAAGCAGCCCTGCCGCACGTCCGGCCTCCGGTGGCGCAGACGCAGCGTGTCGGCTGTCGTCCCCACGGCCTGGCGGCCGAGGGGACGACACACCGCACTGCCGCTCAGATCAGGCTGAGCTTCATTTCGCCCCCGCCGACGATCTTCTCGCCGTCGACCAGCACGATGCTCCAGGCAAAGTAGTGACCCTTGGACATCTTGGGGCCGAAGCTGTCGCAGACGTGCCAGGGGCTACCGCCCCCGCCGGTGCCGTAGCAGCGGAAGCCGTCCCGCTTGCGGTCCAGGACCTCTCCCCTGATCTCGATGTGGGCCCCGTCCTTCTTGAGGTCCTTCACCCACAGCTTTGTGCCCTTGCGCTGGAAGCAGGCCAGGCCCACGGCCTGCCGGCCGGTCAGAACTTCAAGGCAGTTCGCGTCGAACTTGATCGTGCTGCTGGTCTTGCGGGCCTTCTCGAAGTGGATCGTCTTGGCTGACGCGCTCCCCGGGAGGAGCATCACCAGGGCGAGGGCTGTTGCGACGATGCCTGCGGTGTGGGCGAGTTGCTTTCGGAGCATGTCATCTCCCGTGTACGTCGGACGGGTGGTAACGAGCCGGTGTTGTCAGGAGCACTCTCCGTAGCTGGGCCCGTTGGTCTCCCATGTGCCGTTCGCCCTTACGATCTGGCGCGCTTCGAGCTTGACGGGCTTCTTGCCCAGGGAGTTGACGAAGTTGCCGGTCGCCGCGCTGTAGTGGCGGGCATTCCTCACACCGAACCACTGGCGGTACTCGTCCACGACGCCGGTGGTGCGCGAGTACGTCCAACCCTGCATCTTGCCCAGCGGGGTCACGTTCCCGCCGTAGCTGATCTTCTTGCGCTTGACCGTCGTCCCGTTCGTCTCCCACAGCTTGACCTTGGTGTAGCTGAGGAGAACGCGTCCGCTTGCGTCGGTGTAGGTGTGCTTGCTGGTGAGGTGGCAGGAGAGGCTACTGGCTTTCACCTCGTCGGTTGACTTCGCCTGCGCTGAGCCGTTGCTCAACACGAGCGGGATCAGCGCGGTTGCGGCGACGAGAGTGGCAGACGTCTTCCTTCTCATTGGGAGTCCCCGTGTGTCGTGCTCAGCGCGGCACCAATGCACGTGCCACGTGAGGGTTGAGTTCTGGCCAGGTTGGTCGGGTGGATCGTCCCGAGTCGCTGAGTGCGCGAGCCGGGTGCCGTTGCATATGTGTGGTGGCGTTTCGACCGTCACTTCGCAACGGGGTGCACATGGCTGGAACTCAGGTCGGAGTCGTCAGGGCCCGGCTGTGGACTCGGTGAAGGAAGACTGGCACGGGCCGCCCGTGCAGTTGAATGACGTGACGCGCACGGATATTTGACGTTCAGCGCACTCAGTCGAGCCCAGGGGCAGCACAGCGACCGTGCCCCGTCACACCGTTGGAGGATCGACGGGAGCGGTGTTTCGGTGCTCGGACGGGGACACGGCGAATGCGTCGCGGAAGGACCGGGTGAACACGGCGTGGTGTCGAAAGCCCCAGCGCGCGGCGATGTCATGGACGGGCACCGCTGCAAGCGCCGGGTCGGACAGATCACGATGCGCGCACGCCAGCCGCTGTCGGCGGATGCTCTGCGTCACCGTCTCCCGTTCCTCCTCGAACAGCCGATGCAGGTAGCGGACCGAGATGTGGTGCGCACTCGCCACCAGGGCGGGGCACAACTCGGGGTCGGAGAGGTTCTCCTGGATGAACGCCCGAATCCTCAACCGCAGGATCCGGCTGCGGGTCTCCGCCGGCTGCGTGTTCTCCGCGTCGCCGGCCTGAGCGAGGAACGCGGTGAGCAGGTCGAGGAGGATCAGTTCGAGTCGAGGGGCGTCAGCTGCTTGGTAGCCGGAGTTCCGGCGGGAGAGCTGGGTCAGGCAGAGTGCAAGCAGCGCCCCTGCGCCCTCGCGGGCGGAAAGGCGCTGGCCGACCGCCCGGTCCACCTGGCGGGATGCCAGTGGGATGGCGGCCCGGGGTACCTCCACGCCGACCGACTGCACGAGCGCGCCCGCCGCGGCTGGTCCGGTTCTGACCCGTGCGGGTGCGGAGGACACCGTGGTGAGCAGGTCGTCAGTGCCGTAGCGGCTCCAGGACTTCCCCCAGGCGGCCTCCGCTCCTCCGCTGACTAGGAGGAAGACATGGCAGGTTTCCGGGTCCGTCTGTCTGACCAGGCTCGCGGAGCGGTGGAAGGTCAGAGCGTGGTAACTCGCTGGCCACACCGCGAGCGCGCCCAGCTCCATCACCCGTAGCTCCGCGCGGAAGTCCTCACGATGGGCGCTGTGCACATCCATAGGAGACAGCGAGCCCGCCATGTGCTCCCGCCACCGCTCGAACCGCTCCGCAGCCGGTACCTCGGCGCTGTTGAAATAGAGCTTCTCCGTCAGCACAACTCCCCCTTGGTCACGCGGTCGCCCTCAAGCTTCGCAACACCGGACAGGGAGCAGCAAGATCACGAGCGTGTCCACGACCGGTTGTCTCCCGCCTACGGTCTCCCCACCGTGCACCGGTCGCTACGGGCAACCCGGCCATCCGAACAACCAGTCATGGCAAACAGCGGGAGGCGGCTCACCACCCGGCGAAGACGTGCAGGTGGTTGTCGATGACGTTGTTGGATCAGCACCGTCGCTCAAGGCGTGGCAGGCAGAAGAACGGAAACGGGAGAACGCACGGCGACCGCCCACGAACGGGGGCGGAACCAATGTGCGAGCACCTGGTCAGGCGGGCGGTCCGTCGCCGACGCGCCCGCCGCACCCGCCGCCGGGAATGCGGGCGCGGGGGCGGGCCCGGGGTGCACGCTGGGGGTATGGGACTGGCAGCGGAACTGGGCAGGGAAGTACGCGGCGACGTGGAGTTCGACGCCGCGAGCCGGGCACTGATGACGATGGACGCCTCCAACTACCGGCGGGTGCCCGTCGGTGTGGTCGCACCCCGGGACGCCGAGGACGTGGCGGCGGCGCTGGAGGTGTGCCGGCGGCACGGCACCGCGGTGGTGGCGCGCGGCGCGGGCACCAGCATCGCCGGGCAGGCCACCGGTACGGGTGTGGTGCTGGACTTCACCCGGTACATGAACCGGGTGCTCGACCTCGACCCGGCGGCCCGTACCGCGCGCGTCCAGCCCGGCGTCATCCTGGACACCCTGCGCGGCGGCGCGGCCCGCCACGGCCTGACGTTCGGCCCCGACCCGTCCACGCACCGCCGCTGCACGCTCGGCGGCATGATCGGCAACAACTCCTGCGGCTCGCACTCGGTCGCCTGGGGCACCACCGCCGACAACGTGCGGGAGCTGTCGGTGCTCACCTACGGCGGTGAGCACGCCCGGCTGGCCCGCGGCGGCGACGGCGTTCCGGCGCGGATCAGGGAGGAGGTCGCGGCCCTGGTCGGCGGTGACCTGGCTCGGCTGCGGACCGGCTTCCCCGAACTGCCGCGCCGCATCTCCGGCTACGCCCTGGACGAGCTGCTGCCGGAGCGCGGCGAGGACTGGGCGCGCGCGTTCACCGGCAGCGAGGGCACGCTGGGGGTGCTCACCGAGGCGACCGTGGCCCTGGTCCCGGCCCCCAGGGCCCGGGTGCTGGCTGTGCTCGGCTACCGGGACGAGAGCGAAGCCGCCGAAGCCGCACCGGAGTTGCTGCCGCACGGGCCGCTCACGGTGGAGGGCATGGCCGCCGACCTGGTGGTGGGCAGTGCGCGCGAGTCGCTGCCGCGCGGTGACGCCTGGCTGTTCGTGGAGGTCGGTGGCGAGGACGAGGCGCAGGCGCGGGAGCGCGCCGGGCGGCTGTGCCACGCGGCGGCCTCGGGCACGACCGCGTACGCGCTGGTGGTGGACCCGGCCGACCAGCGGGTGCTGTGGCGGATCCGCGAGGACGCCTCCGGCACAGCGACGCGTATGCCCGACGGCACCGAGGCGTGGCCGGGGTGGGAGGACTGCGCGGTGCCGCCAGCCCGACTCGGCGTGTACCTGCGGGACTTCCGGGCGCTGATGCGCGAGCACGGCCTGCGGGGCCTGCCCTACGGGCACTTCGGCGACGGGTGCATCCACGTCCGGATCGACTTCGACCTGCTCGGGCCGGAGGGCGTCGCCCGGTTCCGCACCTTCTCCGTCGAGTTGGCGGACCTGGTGGTGCGGCACGGCGGTTCGCTGTCCGGTGAGCACGGCGACGGCCTGGCGCGGGCGGAGCTGCTGCCGCGCATGTACGGGCCGGAGATGGTGGGGCTGTTCGAACGGTTCAAGGACGCCTGGGACCCGGCGGGCCGCCTCAACCCGGGCGTGCTGGCCCGTCCCGACCGGCTGGACGCGAACCTGCGCTTCGCGGTGCTGCCCAAGGACACCCGGCCGACCCGCCCTGACGGGTTCTCCTACCCGCACGACGGCGGGGACTTCACCGCGGCCGTGCGCCGCTGCGTGGGCGTGGCCAAGTGCCGCGAGACGCAACCGGGGCCCGCCGTGATGTGCCCGTCGTTCCGGGCCACCGGCGAGGAGCGGCACTCCACCAGGGGGCGGGCGCGGCTGCTGCACGAGATGCTGGCCGGGGAGGTCGTCACCGACGGCTGGCGCTCCCGCGAGGTGCACGACGCACTCGACCTGTGCCTGTCCTGCAAGGGCTGCCGCAGCGACTGCCCGGTCGGCGTGGACATGGCGACGTACAAGGCGGAGTTCCTGCACCACCACTACGCCGGGCGCCCGCGTCCCGCCGCGCACTACTCGATGGGCCTGCTGCCGCGGTGGCTGCGGCTGGTGGCGGCGACCCGCACGGCGCCGCTGCTGAACTCCCTGGCCCGGACGCCGCTCGCACACGTCGCCAAGCGCCTGGGCGGCGTCGCTCCGGAGCGCGACATCCCGCCCGTCGCCCGGACGTCGTTCACCCGCTGGTGGCGGGCGCAGGGCCGGACCGATGGAGCGCTGGCCGCGCCCGCGTCCCGGGTGGTGCTGTGGCCGGACACGTTCACCAACCACCTTTCGCCGGAAGCCGGTTCGGCCGCGGTGGCGGTGCTGCGGGACGCCGGGATCGAACCCGTCGTCCCGCCGGGAGCCGTCTGCTGCGGTCTCACCCAGGTCTCCACCGGGCAGTTGGGCCGGGCCCGGTCGGTGCTGCGCCGCACTCTGGACCGGATGGAACCGGCGCTGCGGGCGGGTGTGCCCGTGACCGTGCTGGAGCCGCCGTGCGCGGCGGCGCTGCGCACCGACCTGCCGGAGCTGCTGCCCGACGACCCGCGGGCCGCCCGGCTGGCGGGCCTGGTGCGGACGTTCGCCGAGACGCTGGAGCAGCACGCACCGGACTGGGAGCCGCCGCGCCTGGACCGTCCGGTGGCCGGGCAGAACCACTGCCACCAGCACGCGGTGCTCGGCGACGCCGCCGACCGGCGGCTGCGGCAGCGCGCCGGACTCACCGGCGAGCTGTCCGCCGGCTGCTGCGGCCTGGCCGGCAACTTCGGCTTCGAGAAGGGCCACTTCGAGGTGTCGAGCCGGTGTGCGGAGGACCAGCTGCTGCCCGCGGTACGGGCGGCGGGGCCGGACGTGGAACTGCTCGCCGACGGCTACTCCTGCCGTACCCAGCTGTCGCAGCTCGCCGGTGTGCACAGCCGCCACCTGGCGGAGGTCCTTGCCGAGGGCCTGCGGCGGCGACCGGCGGCCGGTCCGGGTGACGCCGGGAAGGCGCCGGAAGGAAACCCGGGCACGGAGTGAACCCGGCAGCCCTCCACGGCGTCTGAACATCCGGCGGGGAAAATGCCCTGCAACTGGCCGGGAATTGGCTGGGAATTGTACTGCTGGATTGGTTCGGGGAATTCTTTGACGTAGTCGCGGTGGCGCTTCTAATGTGACCCCACGAATCGGCCCGGTAAGGGCGGTTGCACGTTCACGCGTGTCGTTGCCGCTGCTTTGTGCTGCCCGGGCCGGCCCACTGAGGGAACTGAGAAGAAGGAGCCACCCCCCATGCGGCTTTCCCTGTCCCACCCGGCCGGCCGGCGCCGCCTGGCCGCCGCCGCCCTGGCCACGACGGCGGCCGGAGCGCTGCTCGGCGCGACCGTCCCGAGTGCCGTGGCGGCCCCGTCCGACCAGGAGCGCGCCAAGCCCGGTGCGCGCATCATCGGCGGCGGTGACGTCTCCAACGACGCGCTGCCTTTCATGACCGCCCTGCTCAGCAAGGGAAAGGGAAATCCGAAGGACCGCCAGTTCTGCGGCGGTAGTCTCGTCAACCAGCACGTCGTCATGACCGCCGCGCACTGCGTGGAGGGAATGAAGCCCAAGGACCTCCAGGTGGCCGTCGGACGCACCGTGCTCTCCCGGACCGGCCAGGGCCAGGTACGCGAGATCAGAAAGTCCTCCGGCGCGGGCGACCCGGGCGGCATCGTCATACACCCGCGCTACACCAAGGGCGCGGACGCCTACGACATCGCCTTCCTGGAGCTGGCGAAGCCGGTCACCGGGGTGCGGCCCGTGCAACTGCCCACGGTGGGCACGGACTCGCTGATCCGTCCCGGGGCCAAGGCCACCGTCGCGGGCTGGGGCAACACCGACACCGGCATGCCGCACTTCCCGGACCGGCTGCGGCAGGTCAAGGTTCCGCTGCTGTCGCACGACGAGTGCAAGATCGCCTACAAGGAGTACAACCGTCAGGTGAACGTCTGCGCCGGAGTGGCCGGCAAGGACTCCTGCCAGGGCGACAGCGGAGGCCCGCTGTTCCGTCCGGTGCCTGGCCGGGAGGGCGTCTTCCAGATCGGCGTGGTGTCGTGGGGTGACGGCTGCGCCGAGCAGGGCGCGCCGGGTGTCTACGCCTCCACCAGCTCGGCGAAGCTGTGGAAGACCCTGGGCGAGTCACCCGAGGGCAAGAAGATGGCGAAGCGCCTGAACCGCTGAGCCGACCCGGCACAGCCGCCAACCGCTGCGGCCCGCGGGCCCGTTCGGCAGGCCACGCGTGCGGCGTCAGTCGCCGCCGCGTGAGCCGGTCGGGCGGGCCCGCACGTGCATGCGCTCGCCCTGCGCGCCGAACAGGCTGAGGAACTCCACCGGCCGGTCACCGGCGTTGCTGAAGGCGTGCGGGGTGCGGGTGTCGAACTCGGCCGCCTCGCCCGCCGTGAGCACCAGGTCGTGCTCGCCCAGGACGAGGCGCAGTCGGCCGGAGAGCACGTACAGCCACTCGTAGCCCTCGTGCACCCGCGGCTCGGGGCTGTGCCGCGCGCCCTCGGGAGGGGCCGGGAGGATCTGCTTGTAGGCGTTCAGGCCGCCGAGGTAGCGGGTCAGCGGGACGAAGGTCTGTCCGTGCCGGGTGAAGGGCTGCGGGTGGATGCGGGGGTCGCCGGTCGGCGGCGCGCCCACCAGCTCGTCCAGCTGCACGCCGTGCGCCTTGGCCAGCGGCAGCAGCAGTTCCAGGGTGGGTTTGCGACGGCCGGACTCCAGGCGGGACAGCGTGCTGAGCGAGATGCCGGTGAGTTCGCTCAACTGCGCCAGTGTCGCGCCGCGTTCCTGCCGCAGTGCCCGCAGCCTGGGCCCCACCGCGGTCAGCACCTGGGGGATGTCGTTGTCGGCCATCCCTCCATTTGCCGTCACGGCAATCTGTTTTGTCAAGCGAGTACCGGTTGGTGTGCGGCCAGAAAAACGAGCAAGCACGCTTGATTGTTTTTCGCGTCGGTGCCACGCTGGGCCCGCGCCACTCCGCAACGCCCGAGCACCGCAACGCCCGAGCACCGCCGAGTCCGCACCGCAACGCCCGAGCACCGCCACGTCAACGGCGAAGGGTGGACGCCGCGGCGTCCACCACGAGAGGGGCCCATGTGCTGCGCATCGCCAACGCCTCGGGGTTCTACGGCGACCGGTTCGACGCCGTGCGCGAGATGCTCACCGGCGGACCGCTGGACGTGCTCACCGGCGACTACCTGGCCGAGCTGACCATGCTGATCCTCGGCCGGGACCGCCTGAAGGACCCGGATCGCGGCTACGCCCGGACGTATCTGCGGCAGCTGGAGGACGGCCTCGGGCTCGCCCGGGACCGCGGGGTGAAGCTGGTCAGCAACGCGGGCGGCCTCAACCCGGCGGCGCTCGCAGACGCGGTGCGCGCGCTCGCCGACCGGGTCGGCGTGCCCGTCCGGGTCGCCCACGTCGAGGGCGACGACCTGCTCGGCCGGGGCTGGGGCGAGGGTGTGCTCACCGCGAACGCCTACCTCGGAGGCACCGGCATCGCCGCCTGCCTGCGGGCCGGAGCCGACGTGGTCGTCACCGGCCGGGTCACCGACGCCGCTCTGGTCACCGGCCCGGCGATGGCGCACCACGGCTGGGCGGCCGACGACTTCGACGCCCTGGCCGGGGCGATGGCCGCCGGGCACGTCCTGGAGTGCGGCGCCCAGGCCACCGGCGGCAACTACGCACTCTTCGGCGAACTCGCCGCCGCCGGGCACGACCTGCGCCGCCCCGGCTTCCCGCTCGCGGAGATCGCCGCCGACGGGTCCGCGGTCGTCACCAAGCACCCCGGCACCGGCGGCGCCGTCACGCCGGGTACGGTCACCGCCCAACTGCTGTACGAGACCGACGGCGCCCGCTACCTGGGCCCGGACGCCACGGCCCGGCTGGACTCGGTGCGCCTGACCGCCGACGGCCCCGACCGGGTACGGATCGACGGTGTGCGGGGCGAGCCGCCGCCGCCGACGCTGAAGGTCGGACTGACCAGGCTGGGCGGCTTCCGCAACGAGGTCGTCTTCGTGCTCACCGGCCTGGACGTCGAGGCCAAGGCCGCCCTGGTGAAGGAGCAGATGGCCGACGCGCTGACCGCCGCCGGGCCGAAGGAGGCGCGCTGGTCGCTGGCGCGCACCGACCGGCCCGACGCGGACGTGCAGGAGGAGGCGTCCGCGCTGCTGCGCCTGGTGGTCCGCGACGCGGACGAGGCCGCGGTGGGCCGGGCCGTCAGCGGGGCCGCCGTGGAACTGGCCCTGGCCGGCTACCCCGGCTTCCATGTCACCGCGCCGCCGGGGCCCGGCGCCCCCTACGGCGTCTTCGAGGCGCTGGCCGTGGACGCCGCCGACGTGCCGCACGTCGCGGTGCTGCCGGACGGCCGCCGCGTCCCCGTGCCGCCCGCGCCGCGCACCCGGGCACCGGCCGCCGTGCCCGAACCGCCGCTGCCGCCTCCGCTGCCCGCCGGGCCGTGCCGCCGCGCGCCGCTCGGACTGGTCGCCGGGGCCCGCAGCGGCGACAAGGGCGGCGACGCCAACGTCGGCGTGTGGAGCCGGGAGTCGCTGGGCGCGGACGGCTGGCGCTGGCTGGTGCACGAGCTGACCGTCAGCCGCTTCCGCGAGCTGCTGCCGGAGACCGCCGCCCTGCCCGTGCGGCGGCACGTGCTGCCGAACCTGCGCGCGCTGAACTTCGTCGTCGAGGGGCTGCTGGGCGAGGGCGTCGCCGCACAGGCCCGCTTCGACCCGCAGGCCAAGGCGGTGGGGGAGTGGCTGCGCTCCCGCCACCTCGACATCCCGGAGGTTCTGCTGTGACGGTGTGGACGTCGGCCCTGGACACCGCAGGGCCCGAGTACGCCGCGAACCGGGAGGTGATGCTCGGCCGCCTCGACGAGATCAACGCCGAGCACGCCAGGGCGCTCGGCGGCGGCGGGCAGAAGTACGTGGAGCGGCACCGCTCCCGCGGCAAGCTCACCGCCAGGGAGCGCGTCGAGCTGCTGCTCGACCCCGACACCCCGTTCCTGGAGCTGTCGCCGCTGGCCGCCTGGGGCAGCGACTACCCGGTGGGCGCCTCCCTCGTCACCGGCATCGGCGTGGTGGAGGGAGTGGAGTGCCTGGTCACCGCCAACGACCCGACGGTGCGCGGCGGCGCGAGCAACCCGTGGACGCTGCGCAAGGCGCTGCGCGCCCACGAGATCGCCCGGGTGAACCGGCTGCCCTGCCTGAGCCTCGTGGAGTCCGGCGGCGCCGACCTGACCGGGCAGAAGGAGATCTTCGTCCCCGGCGGCGCGCTGTTCCGCGACCTGACCCGGCTGTCGGCCGCGGGCACCCCCACCATCGCGGTGGTCTTCGGCAACTCCACCGCGGGCGGCGCCTACATCCCCGGCATGTCCGACCACGTGATCATGGTCGCCGAGCGGGCGAAGGTCTTCCTCGGCGGGCCGCCGCTGGTGCGGATGGCCACCGGCGAGGAGGCCGACGACGAGGAGCTGGGCGGTGCCGACATGCACGCCCGCACCTCCGGGCTGGCCGACCACTTCGCGGTGGACGAGCCGGACGCGCTGCGCCAGGCCCGCCGGGTCGTGGCCCGGCTCAACTGGCGCAAGGCACACGCCGATCCGCCGCCCGCCGCGCCGCCGCTGTACCCGGAGGAGGAACTGCTGGGCATCGTGCCCGGCGACCTGAAGGCGCCCTTCGACCCGCGTGAGGTCATCGCCCGGCTCGTCGACGGCTCCGACTTCGACGAGTTCAAGCCGCGCTACGGCCCGAGCCTGGTCACCGGCTGGGCGGAGCTGCACGGCTACCCCGTCGGGGTGCTCGCCAACGCGCAGGGCGTGCTGTTCAGCGCCGAGTCGCAGAAGGCCACGCAGTTCATCCAGCTCGCCAACCAGCGCGACATCCCGCTGCTGTTCCTGCACAACACCACCGGCTACATGGTCGGCACCGAGTACGAGCAGGGCGGCATCATCAAGCACGGCGCGATGATGATCAACGCCGTCTCCAACTCGACCGTGCCGCACCTGTCGGTGCTGATGGGCGCCAGCTACGGCGCCGGCCACTACGGCATGTGCGGACGCGCCTACGACCCGCGCTTCCTGTTCACCTGGCCCAGCGCCAAGTCCGCCGTGATGGGCCCGCAGCAGCTGGCCGGCGTGCTGTCCATCGTGGCCCGCGCCGCCGCCGAGGCCCGCGGCCGGCCCTACGACGAGGAGGGCGACGCGGCGCTGCGCGCCATGGTCGAGCAGCAGGTGGAGGCGGAGTCGCTGCCGCTGTTCCTCTCCGGCCGGCTCTACGACGACGGGGTCATCGACCCCCGCGACACCAGGACCGTGCTGGGCGTCTGCCTGTCCGCCCTGCACACCGCGCCCGTCGAGGGCGTGCGCGGCGGCTTCGGCGTCTTCCGGATGTGAGACCGGGCCCGACCCCGGACGGTGCGCGGACCGGAGGCGGACCCGCACAGACCCACAGGACCTGAGAGGACCGGATGCTGACCTCCCTGCTCGTCGCCAACCGGGGCGAGATCGCCCGCCGCATCTTCCGCACCTGCCGCGAACTGGGCGTCGCGACCGTCGCCGTGCACTCCGACGCCGACGCCGACACCCCGCACGTGCGGGAGGCCGACCTGGCGGTGCGGCTGCCGGGTGACAGCCCAGCCGAGACCTATCTGCGCGCCGACCTCCTGGTCAAGGCCGCCCTGGACGCCGGAGCCGACGCGGTCCACCCCGGGTACGGCTTCCTCGCCGAGAACGCCGCCTTCGCACGGGCGGTGCTGGACGCCGGGCTGGTCTGGATCGGGCCGCCGCCCGGCGCGATCGAGGCCATGGCGTCGAAGACCCGCGCCAAGGAGCTGATGCGGGCCGCCCGGGTCCCGCTGCCCGACACCGTCGATCCCGCCGCCGCCAGCACCGGCGACCTGCCGCTGCTGGTGAAGGCGGCGGCCGGCGGTGGCGGACGCGGCATGCGTGTGGTCCGCGAACTGGAGCGGCTGCCGGCGGAGTTGGCCGCCGCGCGGCAGGAGGCCGCGGCGGCCTTCGGGGACGGCGAGGTGTTCGTCGAGCCGTACCTGGAAGGCGGGCGGCACGTGGAGGTGCAGGTGCTCGCCGACCGGCACGGCACCGTCTGGGCGCTCGGCACCCGCGACTGCTCGCTCCAGCGCCGCCACCAGAAGGTGATCGAGGAGTGCCCCGCGCCCGGCCTCGACGGGCAGTTGCGCGACACGCTGCACACCGCCGCCGTCCGCGCGGCCCGCGCCGTGGACTACGAGGGCGCCGGAACCGTCGAGTTCCTGCTCTCCGCCGACGGCCGGCCCTACTTCCTGGAGATGAACACCCGCCTCCAGGTCGAGCACCCCGTCACCGAGGCCGTGCACGGCGTGGACCTCGTCCGCCTGCAACTGTCCGTCGCCGAGGGCGAGGCACTGCCCGCAGAGCCGCCGCCCGCCCGCGGCCACGCGGTCGAGGCCCGGCTCTACGCCGAGGACCCCGGCCGCGACTGGCAGCCGCAGACCGGGACCCTGCACAGGCTGGCGCTGCCCGACGGCGTCCGCCTGGACAGCGGCTACGACGACGGCGACACCGTCACCGCGCACTACGACCCGATGCTCGCCAAGGCCGTCGCCTGGGCACCGACCCGGGCCGCCGCCGTGCGCCGCCTCGCCGGGGCGCTGCGGCACGCCACCGTGCACGGCCCGGCCACCAACCGCGACCTGCTGGGCGCCGCGCTCACCCACCCCGACTTCGCCGCCGGCCGCCTGCACACCGGCTTCCTCGACCAGCACCTCGACGACCTCACCCGGACCGACCCCGCCGGCACGTCCGCCGCCGCGCTCGCCGCGGCCCTCGCCGACGCCACCGGCCGCTCCCGCTTCGGCGGCTGGCGCAACCTGCCGTCCGGGCCGCAGTCGAAGAGCTACCGCGCCGAACCGGCGACGGACGCGACGGATGCGACGGGCCCCGCCGCCGTCCACGAGGTGCGCTACCGCCTCGACCGGGACGGCCTGCACGCCGAGGGCCACCCCGGCACCCGGCTCGTCACCGCCGCCCGCGACCGCGTCGTGCTGGAGACCGGCGGCATCCGCCGCACCTACCGCGTCGCCCGCTACGGCACCCGGGTGCACGTCGACTCCGCCGAGGGCGCACGGGCGTTCACCGCCCTGCCCCGCTTCACCGACCCCGCCGCCCGCACCGAACCCGGCTCGCTGCTCGCCCCGATGCCCGGCACCGTCACCCGCCTCGCCGACGGCGTCCGCATCGGCACGGCGGTCGCAGCCGGGCAGCCGCTGCTGTGGCTGGAGGCGATGAAGATGGAGCACCGCGTCACCGCTCCCGCCGCCGGCACGCTCACCGCACTGCACGCCGAACCCGGCCGCCAGGTCGAGGTCGGAGCCCTGCTCGCCGTCGTCACCGAGGAGCCCCCGTCATGACGTCAGCCCTGCTGGACACCGAGGAGCAGCGCGCCCTGCGCGCCGCAGTCGCCGCGCTGGGAGCGCGCTACGGGCGGGAGTACTTCACCACCGTCACCCGCGAGGGACGCCACACCGACGAACTGTGGGCGGAGGCCGGGAAGCTGGGCTACCTCGGCGTCAACCTGCCGACCGCCCACGGTGGTGGCGGCGCCGGCATGCGCGAGCTGTCGATCGTGCTGGAGGAGCTGGGCGCCCAGGGCTGCCCCTTGCTGATGCTCGTCGTCTCGCCCGCCATCTGCGGCTCGGTCATCGCCCGCTTCGGCACCGACAGCCAGCAGCAGCGCTGGCTGCCCGGCCTCGCCGCCGGCACCCTGAAGATGGCCTTCGGTATCACCGAGCCCGACGCCGGCTCCAACTCGCACCGCATCACCACCACCGCCCGCCGCGACGCGGCCACCGGCGACTGGCTGCTCACCGGCCGGAAGATCTACATCTCCGGCGTCGACATCGCCGACGCCACGCTCATCGTCGGCCGCACCGAGGACGCCCGCACGGGCAGGCTCAAGCCCTGCCTGTTCATCGTCGACCGCGACGCCCCCGGCTTCCACCGGCAGCTGATCCCGATGGAACTCGCCGCCCCCGAGAAGCAGTTCGAGCTGGTCATGGACGACGTGCGGCTGCCCGCCGACGCGCTCGTCGGCGACGAGGACGCCGGGCTGCTGCAACTGTTCGCCGGGCTCAACCCGGAACGCATCATGACCGCCGCGTTCGCCCTCGGCATGGGCCGCTACGCGCTGGGCCGGGCCGTCGACTACGCCCGCACCCGGACCGTGTGGAAGTCACCGATCGGCGCCCACCAGGCCGTCGCCCACCCCCTCGCCCAGGCCCACATCGACCTGGAACTCGCCGCCCTGATGACCGCCAAGGCCGCCCACCTCCACGACAGCGGGGACGACGCGGGAGCCGGCGAGGCCGCCAACATGGCCAAGTACGCGGCGGCCGAGGCCAACATCCGGGCCGTCGACCAGGCCGTGCACACCCTCGGCGGCAACGGCCTCACCACCGAGTACGGCCTGGCCTCCCTGCTCAACGCGGCCCGTGTCGCCAGGATCGCTCCGGTCAGCCGGGAGATGATCCTCAACTACGTGTCGCACCAGTCCCTCGGCCTGCCGAAGTCCTACTGAGGGACAGCCCCCGGACACCGGGACCGGGTTCCGCTGCGACCCCGTCCGCCGCCTTCCGCCCGCCGCACCCGCGAGGAGACCACCGTGACCGACCCCACCGCAGGCGCCGCCGCCGAGGACACCGCCGCCGAGGACACCGCTGCCGAGGACACCGCCGAACTCGTGCACCGCACGGACGACCGCGGCGTCGCCGTCCTCACCCTGGACTCCCCGCACAACCGCAACGCGCTGTCCACCCGTCTCGTCGCCGCCCTGCGCGACCACCTCACCGCGGCCGGCGGCGACGACTCGGTGCGCGCGGTGCTGCTCACCCACACCGGCAACACCTTCTGCGCCGGCGCGGACCTCCGAGACGGCGGCGGGTCCCCGGCCGACCTGGTGGACCTGCTGCGAACCCTCGTCGAACTGCCCCGCCCCGTGGTGGCCGCCGTCGACGGCCACGTCCGCGGCGGCGGACTCGGCCTCGTCGGCGCCTGCGACCTGGCGGTGGCCTCCCACCGGGCCACCTTCGCCTTCACCGAGGTCCGCATCGGCGTCGTCCCCGCCGTCATCTCGCTGCCGCTGCTGCCCCGCCTGGACCCGCGTGCCGCCTCCCGCTACTACCTGACCGGGGAGCGGTTCGACGCCGCCGAGGCGGCCCGCATCGGCCTCATCACCGCCGCCGGTGAGAACACCTCCCACGCCCTGGAGCCCATGCTGAGCGCGCTGCGGCGCGGCTCCCCGCAGGGCCTCGCCGAGGCCAAGCGGCTGGTCACCGCGGAGGTGCTGCGCGCCTTCGACCGGGACAGCGATAGCCTCGCCAGTCTCTCCGCGCGCCTGTTCGGCAGCCCCGAGGCGCGCGAGGGCATGACCGCCTTCCTCGAACGAAGGGACCCCGCATGGGCGCTGTGACCGCCCCCAAGCAGGACCGCAGCCGCGCCACCAGGCAGCGGCTGCTGGAGGCCGCGGTGAGCTGCCTGGCCGAGCACGGCTGGTCGGGCAGCACCGTCGCCGTGGTCGCGGAGTACGCCGGGGTGTCCAGAGGCGCGGCCCAGCACCACTTCCCGACCCGGGAGGACCTGTTCACCGCCGCCGTGGAGTACGTGGCCGAACGCCGCTCGGCGGCGCTGACGGCCCTGCCCCGCCCGGCCGGCACCCGGGCCGCCGTCGCCCTGCTCGTGGACCTCTACACCGGCCCGCTGTTCCGGGCCGCCCTGCACCTGTGGGTCGCCGCCTCCCACGAACCGCAGCTCGGCCCGCGGGTCGCCGTGCTGGAGGCCCGCATCGGCCGGGAGACGCACCGCATGGCGGTGGACCTGCTCGGCGCTGACGAGTCCGTGCCGGGGGTGCGGGAGACGGTGCAGGGGCTGCTGGACATGGCCCGCGGCCTGGGCCTGGCCAACCTGCTCACCGACGACACCGCACGCCGTGAACGTGTCGTCGCGCAGTGGGCCGGGGTGCTCGACGCGGCCCTGACCGCCCGCTGACCCGGGTGGCCTTGATGACGGGCTGAGCTGTGACGTTCGGGCTTGGGCCCGACCTCAGCGATGCGAGCACGCAGTACGTGAGTCGTCCGCCCGATCCCCCTCTGCCGTCGGCAACTCCTGGGCCGACGGCGGCTGCGGACCCTGCACTTGGCCCATGACCGTACGCGAGGAAGCACACCGGCTGCTCGACGCGGTGCCGGAGGACCGGCTGCCCGATGCCCTGGAGCTGCTGCGGCAGTGGGCGGAAGCGGAACTCGGCGAGCGCCCCCGCCGCCAGTTCCGTACGACCGGCGTCTTCGACGGCGAACCCGACCTCGCGGTCCGCTCCAAGGAAACAGTCCGCGACGCCTGGGCCAGGGAGGAGCCTCGGAGCGCGTGATCGTCATCGACACCGGCCCCGTGGTGGCAGCCGCCAACCGCAAGGACGACTACCACTTGCAGTGCGTCGACCTGCTCCAGAACTTCCCCGGCCCGCTCCTGCTGCCCGCCCCGCTGCTGACCGAGATCGGTCACATGCTCGCCAGCCGCGCCGGGGCCATGGCAGAGGCCGGTTTCCTCCGCGACGTCGCGGACGGCGTATACGAACGGGTGCCCGTGACCTCCTCCGAGGTCAGTCGGGCCGCCGACCTGGTCGAGCAGTACGCGAGCCTGCCCCTGGGCACCGCCGACGCCTTCGTCGTCGCGGTCGCCGAGAAGTACCGCGCGGTCAACATCGCCACCCTGGACCGCCGCCACTTCAGTATGGTGCGCCCGAGCCACCTCCCGGCACTCACTCTGCTGCCGTAGCCCCGCGTTGACGTGCCCGCTCGCGGCAGAGGGCAGCACGGCCTTGGTCCGGTGTCCTGCCCGCCGCCCGTCCCCCCGCAGCGACGGGCGGCGGTGGGAGCGTCGTGCGCTCCCCCCGCCGCCCGTGTGCGCCGGGCCCGCCCGAGGCGGGCGGACCGGGTGGATCAGCCGGAGATCTGGTCGAAGCCCTCGATCTCCTGGGGCTGCCGCGAGGACGGGCCGGTGTAGCGCGCGGAGGGGCGCACCAGGCGGCCCGTGCGCTTCTGCTCCAGGATGTGCGCCGACCAGCCGGCGGTACGCGCACAGGTGAACATCGAGGTGAACATGTGGGCCGGCACCTCGGCGAAGTCCAGGACGATGGCCGCCCAGAACTCCACGTTCGTCGCCAGCACCCGGTCCGGACGGCGGTTGTGCAGCTCCTCCAGCGCCGCCTTCTCCAGAGCCTCGGCGATCTCGAAGCGCGGCGCGCCCAGTTCCTTCGCCGTGCGCCGCAGCACGCGCGCCCGCGGGTCCTCGGCGCGGTACACGCGGTGGCCGAAGCCCATCAGCCGCTCGCCCTTGTCGAGCTGCTGCCGCACGTACGCGGCGGCGTCACCGCTGCGCTCGATCTCCTCGATCATGCCCAGCACCCGCGAGGGCGCCCCGCCGTGCAGCGGGCCGGACATGGCACCGACCGCGCCCGACAGGGAGGCCGCCACGTCGGCGCCGGTGGAGGCGATGACGCGAGCGGTGAAGGTGGACGCGTTCATGCCGTGCTCGGCGGCCGACGTCCAGTAGGCGTCGACGGCGGCCACGTGCTTGGGGTCCGGCTCGCCCCGCCAGCGGCGCATGAAGCGCTCCACGACCGTGCCGGCCTTGTCGATCTCCCGCTGCGGCACCATCGGCAGGCCCTGGCCGCGCGCCGACTGCGCCACGTAGGACAGCGCCATCACGGCGGCCCGGGCCAGGTCGTCGCGGGCCTCTTCCTCGTCGATGTCCAGCAGCGGTTTCATGCCCCAGACCGGCGCGAGCATCGCCAGCGCGGACTGGACGTCCACGCGGATGTCACCGGAGTGGACGGGGATGGGGAACGGCTCCGCGGGCGGCAGTCCGGGGTTGAAGCTGCCGTCGACGAGCAGCCCCCAGACGTTGCCGAACGAGACGTGCCCCACGAGGTCTTCGATGTCGACCCCGCGGTAGCGGAGAGCGCCGCCCTCCTTGTCGGGTTCGGCGATCTCCGTCTCGAACGCGACGACTCCCTCGAGTCCGGGTACGAAATCGGACATCTGGCGGCTCCTAAAGGTGTGTCGGAACGGTTCCGCTGCTTCGGTTCTCGCAGGCTGGCGGTCCGTTGCCGGTATCCGGGTCATGCCCCGTGCGGAGGGTGGTCACCCAACCCGGGCGATCGAACACCATAGCCGCTGCTGTCGGGGTGCCACACCTTCCCACCCGGTGATTTTGGTGGGTTCGCCACCTGCGGTACAGGGTGAGAAGCGGCACACTCGCGCATTCGGCCCCACCAGGTGTACGCGCGGAGAAGAGCGGGCAGACTCGGCCACCGCAAGGCTCCGGCATGCTGCAAGATGAACCCGTGCCCCAAGCCGACCGCCACACCGCAGCGACCAGCGCCGACGAACCCCGCCAGGACCGGCAGCTCGACCCGGCCGGGATGCGAGCCCGGTACCGGGCCGACGGCCTCGACGAGATGTCCCTCGCGAAGGACCCGGTCACCCAGTTCCTCGCCTGGTTCGCCCAGGCGGAGGCCGCCGGACTGCACGAACCCAACGCGATGGTGCTGTCCACCGCCGACGCCGAGGGCCGCCCCAGTTCCCGCACGGTGCTGCTGAAGCAGTGCACCGAGGACGGCTTCGTGCTGTTCACCAACTACGGCTCGCGCAAGGGCCGCGAGATCGCCGTCAACCCGTACGTCTCGCTGCTGTTCCCCTGGCACGGCATCGCCCGCCAGGTCATCGTCGGCGGCCGGGCGGAACGGGTCAGCCGCGCGGAGACCGCGGCGTACTTCCGCACCCGCCCGCACGGCTCGCAACTGGGCGCCTGGGCGAGCGAGCAGTCCTCCACGGTCGCCTCCCGCGAGGACCTCGACCGCATGTTCGCGGCCCTGGCCGAGCGCTACCCCGAGGGCGAGGACGTGCCGGCACCCCCGCAGTGGGGCGGTCTGCGGGTGGTGCCGGAGACGGTGGAGTTCTGGCAGGGCCGGGAGAACCGGCTGCACGACCGCCTGCGCTACCGCCGCGAGGGCGACGGCTGGACCATCGAGCGCCTCTGCCCCTGATCAGGGCGCAGGACCCCCGACCCGGGCCCCGGAGCTCCGGGTCGGGACTCCGAGACCCCCGGGCAGGCCCCTGGTCAGCCCCCGACCGGAACCGGGAAGCGGTTCCAGACCCGGTGCGAGGCCAGCAGGCCGGTGATCTCCTCCAGCACCGCCGAGGAGGTGTCCGCCAGCACCACGCCGGGCGCGGTGGTGGAGCAGCCGGCCGCCCGGACGACGCCGTCGGCACCGCCCCAGCCCCCGATGGCCTTGGCGTGCCGGAACGCCTCGGAGACCATCAGCAGCACCCGCGGGTCGACTCCGGTACGGCTCTCCTGCGGCGCGCCCGCGCCGGCGCTGCGGGCACCCGCCGCGTCGGGGCCGTCCGGCGCGGCGCCGGCGAGCAGCAGCGCGTCGAACTCCACCGACCGCGCCGTGGCGAAGGTCCGCTGCACGGTGACCGGACCGCCGTCCCCGTCGGCCAGCTCACCCCCGGTGGGGGCGATCACCAGCGGGACCATGCCCGCAGCCAGGATCGACTCCCGTACCGCACGCACCTGCGCCAGGTCCGCGGCCGTGTCGGCGACGATGCCGATGACCCGCCCCTCGGCGGGCCACGTTCCCCCGACCTGCGAGAGAGCGGGGCTCGGCTCGGGGTTGTGGGCGGCGTACTCCGGGTCCGGATCGGGGACCGGCAGCCCGAGACCGGTCGCCACCTCGCGGCACAGCCGCTCGTCGATGTTGGCCAGCACCCGCAGCGTCCGCTCCCGGATCGTCTGCTCGTAGCACTTGCCCAGCTCGAAGGTGTACGCGCCGATGATGTGCTCCTGCTCCACCGGCGACATGCTCCGCCAGAACAGCCGGGGCTGGGAGAAGTGGTCGTCGAAGGACTCCGGCGCCTCCCGTACCTGGCGGGACTCAGGCACCCGCACCGGGGTCTCCACGTACCCGCCCTCCTCCGCGCCCGCCAGGAACGGGCAGCCGCCGTCCAGGGAGTTGGGGTGGTACGGGGCCACCCCGCGGTGCACGGCCTGCTGGTGGAAGCCGTCCCGCAGCATGTCGTTGACCTCGGCGTGCGGCCGGTTGATCGGGAGCTGCGAGAAGTTCGGTCCGGCCAGCCGGGTGATCTGGGTGTCGATGTAGGAGAACAGCCGGCCCGCCAGCAGCGGGTCGTCGGTGACGTCGACGCCCGGCACCAGGTGGCCGGGGTGGAACGCCACCTGCTCGGTCTCCGCGAAGTAGTTCGACGGGTTGGCGTCCAGGGTGAGCAGCCCGATCGGCTGCACCGGCGCCAGCTCCTCGGGCACGATCTTCGTCGGGTCCAGCAGGTCGATGCCCTCGAAGGTCTGCTCCGGGGTGTCGGGGAACGCCTGGATGCCCAGCTCCCACTGCGGGTACGCGCCCGCCTCGATGGCGTCGGCCAGGTCGCGGCGGTGGAAGTCGGGGTCGAAGCCGTTGATCATCTGCGCCTCCTCCCACACCAGGGAGTGCACGCCGGCCCGGGGCTTCCAGTGGAACTTCACCAGCGTCGTCGTGCCGTCGGCGGCCACCAGGCGGAAGGTGTGGACGCCGAAGCCCTCCATCGTCCGGTAGGAGCGCGGGATGCCCCGGTCCGACATGTTCCACAGGGTGTGGAAGGTCGCCTCGGTGTGCAGGGAGACGAAGTCCCAGAAGGTGTCGTGGGCGCTCTGCGCCTGCGGGATCTCGCGGTCCGGATGCGGCTTGCCCGCGTGGATGACGTCGGGGAACTTGATCGCGTCCTGGATGAAGAAGACCGGGATGTTGTTGCCCACCAGGTCGAAGACGCCCTCGGAGGTGTAGAACTTCGTGGCGAAGCCCCGGGTGTCGCGGACGGTGTCCGCCGAGCCGCGGGAGCCGAGCACGGTGGAGAAGCGCACGAAGACGGGGGTCTCCACGTCCTTGGCCAGGAAGGCGGCCTTGCAGACCTCGGAGGCGCTGCCGTAGCCGCGGAACACTCCGTGCGCCGCCGCGCCCCGGGCGTGCACCACCCGTTCGGGGATGCGCTCGTGGTCGAAGTGGGTGATCTTCTCCCGCAGGTGGTGGTCGCGCAGCAGGACCGGGCCGCGCGCGCCCGCCTTCAGGGAGTGGTCGGTGTCCGGGAGGCGCAGGCCCTCGGCGGTGGTCAGCCGCGCCCCCTGCTGGGACCGGTCGCCCGGTTCCCCGGAGCGGCGTCCGGTGGGTGACACGGGGGCCGGCTCCGCCTGGTCCGGTTTGGGCGGCAGCGGTTCACGGGGAGTGGTGGGCTCCTCCAGGGAGGGAGGCTCCGGCGCGGGCACACCGGGGATGTCGGGGGCCTCCCCGGCGGCGGGCTCGTTCGAGTGGGGGGACTTCTTGCTCCGGTTCAAGCGTTCCTCCGGGTGGTGGCGTGTCCGCGGACGGCGGGGCGCGGACGAGATGGTCGCCTCCGCCGGGTAACCGGTACGGACCGTCCCATTCCTCCCGCTGCCCGCCGCCCGTCCTGCCGCTCGTCTGCCACCCGTCTGCCGTGCGTCGCCCGCCTCCGACCCGCCGTCGGAGGGAGCGATGTCCGCGGCGGCGCCCGATCGGCCGGACTTTCGGGCAACCTGACGGGAGGTTCGGGCGTCCAGTTGTGCGGCACCCGGCGCCGGACGCGCAGGCAGGAACGCGGGCAGGAACGCGCGGGCGGGACCGGGGCGCGTGGCGGCAACCCGGCCGGTGCCGGGCGCGGTACCCGGGAGGCGGCGGAGGGAACTGGGGCTGGTGGTGGAGGACGGCGGACACACGGACACCGAACGGTGGATCGCACGGCGGCGCAGCCGCGAGGGACTGCTCGTGCTCTTCGCCGTGCTCGTCGCCGCGGCCGGCCACGCCACCGCAGGCTTCGCCCTGGAGGGCGCGCTGCCGTCCGGGTACGCCGTGCAGGTCGCCGGTCTGGGCTCGCTCGGGCTGCTCGCCCACCTGGCGGTGCGCCGCTTCGCCCGGTACGCCGACCCGCTGCTGCTGCCGCTGGCGGTGATGCTCAGCGGGCTGGGCCTGGTGCTGTTGTCCCGCCTGGACCACTCCTACGCCGAGAAGTACCGCGCGCCCGAGGTCGCCGCCGGGCAGGCGATGTGGAACGCGCTCGGTATCGCGCTGCTGGTCGTGCTGCTCGTGGTGATGCGCCACCACCGCGTGCTCCAGCGCTACACCTACCTGGGCATGGCGGTGTCCATGGTGCTGCTGATGGCCCCCGCGCTGTTCGGGGCCGACGAGTACGGCGCCAAGCGCTGGATCCGGCTGGGCGGCCTGTCGGTGCAGCCCGGCGAGTTCGTGAAGATCCTCATCGTGATCTTCTTCGCCAGCTACCTCACGGCGAACCGCGACGCGCTGGCGCTGGCCGGGCGCCGGGTGTGGGGCCTGACCCTGCCGCGTGGCCGCAACGCGGGCCCGGTCCTGGTGGTGTGGGTGCTGAGCCTCCTGGTGCTGGTCCTCGAACGGGACCTGGGCACCTCGCTGATCTTCTTCGGCGTGTTCGTGATCATGCTGTACGCGGCCACCGAACGCACCAGCTGGGTGGTCTGCGGTGTGCTGATGGCCGCGGCCGGAGCCTTTGTGGTCGGCTCGGTCGAACCGCACGTGAAGGGCCGCGTCACCGCCTGGCTCAACCCGCTCGCCATCTACCTGCCGCCGGAGCAGCAACCGCCCGGGCTGGTCTCCGACCAGCCGGCCGAGGCCCTGTTCAGCTTCGCCACCGGCGGCCTGACCGGCACCGGCCTGGGCGAGGGCCAGCCGTGGCTGATCAAGTTCGCCGGGCGCAGCGACTTCATCCTCACCACCGTCGGCGAGGAGCTGGGGCTGCTGGGGACGACTCTGGTCATCCTGCTGTACGCGCTGCTCGTGCAGCGCGGCCTGCGCACCGCGCTGGCCACACCGGACCCGTTCGGCAAGCTGCTGGCGCTGGGCCTGTCGGTGACGATCGCGCTCCAGCTGTTCGTGGTCGGCGGCGGGGTGTCCGGCCTGGTGCCGCTCACCGGCAAGGCGCTGCCGTTCCTGGCGCAGGGCGGCTCGTCCACGGTGGCCAACTGGCTGCTGGTCGCGCTGCTGATCAGGATCAGCGACAGCGCGGGCCGCGCCGCGGTGGCCCCGAAGGGCAACGCCACGATCCTCACCCCCGCGGTGGCATCCGCCGACGTCACCCGCTGAGGGCGCGGCGGGCGTGGGAGCGACCTGCGCGGGAGGCGGGAGGCGGGAGGCGGGAACGCAACGACCCGCGGTGTCGTTTCCGCTGCGCCGCCCAGGGGGCGGGAGCAGCGGGCCGGTCGGACGATCCGGCGACACCGCGGGTCGGGTGACTGCTGGGAATTGGCCGGGCTAGCCGGCGTTGCGCAGGTGCGCTGACTCCGGCCCCTAGGCCGCAGTCACCTCACGCGTCCGGTTGTCGTACATCTCCGGAACCACCTCCCTTCTCGTGTAAAGCCGACGGTAGGCACCGCCTCCGCGACGGGCAAGCGAATTTCGGGGGTGCAACAATTTGCCGGAAGGCGCTGTGTGCCGCGTCACGTTCGAGTTGAATGATCGTGCGGCCGCAGTGTGCAGCAGCGTCAAGCCCGGGGGTGCCCGATGCCTGCTCAACCCGATACCCAGTCCGGACCGGCAGCCGGTGGTACCGGCGGTGCCGGTGGAGGCCCCGTGGGCGGCAGCGGCGCCGACCCCGGGGGCGAGTCCCTGCTCGCCGCGCTGCTCGACGGCATGGACGCGGCGCTGTGCGCCTTCGACGCGGCCGGTGTGGTCACCCACTGGAACCGCGAGGCGGAGCGCATCCTCGGCTGGACCAGCCGGGAGGCGGTGGGCCGCAAGGGCCTCTCCGGGTGGGCGGTGCGCAGCGCCGACGCCCAGGAGATCGAGTCGCGGCTGCTGGGCGCCATGACCGCGCCGGGCCGCCAGGTGCACGAGTTCGCCCTGGTGACCAAGGACGGCGGCCGGGTCCTGGTGCGCACCCAGTCCTCCGGCGTGCGCGACCCGGACGGCCGGCCCGCCGGGGTGTACTGCGCGTTCAGCGAGGTGCACACCCAGATCGACCTGGAGCGGTCCATCGCGCTCAGCGAGGCCCTGTTCGACGACGCCTCCTGGGGTGTGGTGCTGCTCGACGCGGACCTGCGTCCCGCGGTGTCCAACACGCACGCCGCGCGGGCCCTCGGCGTCGGCCGGGCGGCCATGCTGGGCCGTCCGCTCGGCGACCTGATCGCGGAGGGTGTCGACGAGCTGGAGGGCGCGTTGCAGCACGTGCTGGCGGCCGGCACGCCGCCCGCGCCCGCCGACCTGTGGGTGACGCTGCGCACCGGCCGCAACGGCCGCTCCGACGCCCCGGGCGAGTCCGGCGGCCGGGGCGACGGCGGTGAGCGCCGGTGCTGGCGCAGCGGCATGCTGCGGCTGGCGTCGCCGCTCACCGAGGAGCCGGTGCCGCTGGGGGTGGCGTGGCTGTTCCACGACATCACCGACGCCAAGCGCGCCGAGCAGGAGGCGTCCCGGGTCCGCTTCCGCGACACCCAGCTGCACCGCGCGGCGCGGGCCGCCGCGGAGTGCGAGGACCCGCGTGAGGCGGCGGCCCTGCACCTGGACTTCGCGCTCGCCGGGTTCGCCGACCACGCCCTGCTCGACCTATCCGTCGGCGGCCGGCTGGTGCGCGCCGCCCGGACGCCGTCCCTCGCCGGGCCCTGCCCGCCGGCCGCCGGCAGCGGCATCCCGGTCCGCTACATGGACGCCCACCCGGCGCTGCAGGCGCTGGAGCGCTGCGGGTCGGTGCGCACCAGCGTGGGGGGCGCCGCGGTGCCCGGCTGGGCGGCGGCCCGGTCCTGGCCGGAGGACGCGGTGCACGGCATGTGCTCGGTGCTGCGCAGCCGGGGCCACACGCTCGGTGTGGTGACGTTCCTGCGGACCGCCGGGCGCCGGCCCTTCGACCGGTCCGACGCGATGTACGCGGAGGACGTCGCGGTGCGGGTGGCGGCCTCGGTGGACCTGGCGGAGACGGTGGAGCGGGACCAGCGCCGGTAGGGCGTCGGCGCGGGCAGGGCGTCGCCCCGGAAGGGCGCGGCGCGGGCAGGGGTGTCAGCGCCGGTAGAAGATCCGGTCCGCGTACTCCGTCATGACGTGGTCGTTCCACTCGTGGCCGCCGTCGACGTTGCCGGACCGCAGCAGCGGGGGCTCGATGCCCCGGGCGGCCAGGTCCCCGGCGGCGGTGGCGACCACGGCCTGCATGAGGGCGCTGGTGACCACGGTGGACGCGGGGGCGAACGGCGCCGGGATGCCGGGCGCGGTCAGCGTCGTGTCGCCGACGGGCACGCAGCTGTCGATGACGACGTCGCAGTGGTCCTTCAGGAACGTGCCGGAGGAGTGCCGGGACTTCGTGGCGCCGGAGTACTCCACCGACGTGACCCCGATGACCTTCATGTCCAGGGCCCGCGCGTTCATCGCCATCTCCACGGGCAGCGCGTTGCGCCCGGACAGCGAGATGATCACCAGGGTGTCGCCCGCGGTGGCCGGGCTGGTGTCGAGGACCGCTGCGGCCAGCCCGTCGACCCGTTCCAGCGCGCTGCCCAGGGTGGCCGGCACGACGTCGACCCCCACCACGCCGGGCACGCTGAGCAGGTTGACGACGGCCAGCCCGCCCGCGCGGTAGACGACGTCCTGGGCCGGGAGCGAGGAGTGGCCGGCGCCGAAGGCGAAGATCCGGCCGCCGTCGGCCACGGTCGAGGCGAGCAGTGCCCCGGCGGCCCGCACGGAGCCGGCGTTGGCCGCCCTGGCCTTCTCCAGCAGGCTGATGGCACTGTCGAAGAACTGGTCCGCAAGCTCACTCTCGGTCATTGCGCACACGTTAGAGGTCTGGACCAGAGCCTTCAATAGCTCCGCGGCACCGGATCGCGGGGGCGTGCGCGGGGGGCGGGCGCGGGCCGGGCGGGCCGCGGCGGGAACGGTTGTCGGCGCTATGCGTCAGAATTGGGTCAGGGCCACCGCACGAACTGACGAGGGGCACGAATGTCCGGACTCATCGACACCACGGAGATGTATCTCCGCACCATTCTGGAGCTGGAGGAGGAAGGCGTCGTCCCCATGCGTGCCCGCATCGCCGAGCGGCTGGACCAGAGCGGTCCGACGGTCAGCCAGACCGTGGCACGCATGGCCCGGGACGGGCTCGTCACAGTGGCCGGGGACCGCCACCTGGAGCTGACCGAGGAGGGCCGCACCCTGGCCACCCGGGTGATGCGCAAGCACCGGCTGGCCGAGTGCCTGCTGGTCGACGTGATCGGCCTGGAGTGGGAGCAGGTCCACGCCGAGGCGTGCCGCTGGGAGCACGTGATGAGCGAGGCCGTGGAGCGGCGGGTGCTGGAGCTGCTGCGCCACCCCACCGAGTCGCCGTACGGCAACCCCATCCCGGGGCTGGAGGAGCTGGGTGAGAAGAACGAGTCCGACCCCTTCCTCGCCGAGGACATGGTCGCGCTGAGCGAGCTGTCGCCCGGCTCGGACGGCAAGACGGTCGTGGTCCGCCGCATCGGGGAGCCGATCCAGACCGACGCCCAGCTGATGTACACGCTGCGCCGGGCCGGGGTGCAGCCGGGCTCGGTGGTGACGGTCACGCCGGGCGCCGACGGCGGCTCGCACGTGGGCAGCGGCGGTGAGGCGGCGGAGCTGAGCGCCGAGGTCGCCTCGCACGTCTTCGTCGCCAAGCGCTGACAGCGGACCGGTCGGCCGGTCGGCCGCTCGACCGCTGCCGCACGCGGCCCCGCCCTTCCCGGGCGGGGCCGCGTGCGTTGCCGACCGGACGCGCCGGTGGGCGCGTGCCCCGGCGCTGCGCCGGGGCACGCCGGCCGAAGCGGAGCCAACGGTCCGGTTCCGCCGTCTAGTTCTCCGGAAGGAGGACGCCAGGGCACTGATCGTGCGACGCTGGGGCTGACGTATATGCGGGACGGGAGGGAAGCCGTCTGATGTACCGGTCCTGGAGCAGGGGCCCCGGTGCTGTGAGCATCCAGGGCCCCGTCCTTGTGCGCCCCCCTTCGGTCGCGGCCCGGAGCCCCGAGCTCCCAGGGCCGCCGCCCTACGGCGACCGCCTCCCCGTGTGCTTCCCAGTGGCGAGCGCCCCTGCGGTGAGCGGTGCCGCCCTCCCGCCCGCTGTCTCCCCGCGCCGAAGACGGTCAACCGCGCACCGGTGTCACTCGAACGGGGGGTGTTGCCGCGTCGGGGGCTCTTTTCGAACCCGCATTCGATAGCGTGTCGGGTGTTGTGGTGGGTGCAGCGGGCAGGAGGGGGATGGGGGTGCCAAGGCGAATGGTGCGACGCATCGATGTCACCGGCAGGGGCGGAGTGCGCCTGGCTGCCTGGGAGTTCACCGATCCTCCGAAGGAACAGCCCGAGGTCGGGCGCCGGTCCGGCGCGCCCTCGGGGCAACGGCCTGGCAGCGGCGTCCTGTTACTGCACGGCCTGATGGGCCGGGCCTCGCACTGGGCGACCACCGCCCGCTGGCTGTCCGGCAGTTACCGCGCGGTCTGCCTGGACCAGCGCGGCCACGGTCGCAGCGACAAGCCCTCCGAAGGACCCTTCGACCGCGAGTCGTTCGTCGCCGACGCGGAGGCCGCGATCGAGCAGCTGGGTCTGGGACCGGTCGCGCTCATCGGTCACTCCATGGGCGCGCTGACGGCCTGGCAGCTCGCCGCGAAGCGGCCCGACCTGGTGCGCTCCCTGGTGATCTGCGACATGCGCGCCTCCCCGCTGGGCGAGCAGTCGCAGCGGGAGTGGGAGCAGTGGTTCGAGCACTGGCCGCTGCCGTTCGCCACCCTCGCCGACGTGCGGCGCTGGTTCGGTGAGGAGGACCCGACGCTGGAGCGGCCCAACCCCTCCCGCGGCGACTTCTACGCCGAGGTGATGGCCGAGCGGTCCGACGGCTGGCGGCCGGTGTTCTCCCGCCGCCAGATGCTGCTGGCCCGCGAGACCTGGGTCTACGACGCGCACTGGGAGGAGCTGGCACAGGTGCGCTGCCCCGCGCTGGTGGTGCGCGGCGTGGACGGCGAACTGGGCCGGGCGGAGGCCCAGGAGATGGTCCGCGTGCTGCCGCGCGGCAGCTACGCGGAGGTCTCGGACGCCGGCCACCTCGTGCACTACGACCAGCCCGACGGCTGGCGGGTCGCCGTCGAGCCGTTCCTGCGCCGCACGATGGCGGCCGGCGACGAGGAGGGCGTCATCCCTTGCTGACGGCGGTGAGGATCTCCGGCAGCCGCCGGGCGGTGCGCGGCGCGGCCAGCTTGAGACCGGCCACGGCAACCAGCAGCCCGTAGCCGATGCCCACGGGCAGCACCGTCCACAGCATGCCGTGGCGGTCGTCCAGGTGCATCCAGACGGTGAGCGCCACCACCGGCAGGCACAGCAGCAGACCGGCCAGCAGGCCCAGGAGCAGGCTCATGTACGCCACCGAGCCCTGGCCCGGCACCACGTTCTTGTAGCCGCTGTCCTGCGGGATGGAGTACGGGAAGAGGGCCGAGGCGACGGCCCCGCCGCCGATCAGCACCCCGGCCAGTGCCAGGGCCAGGCCGAGCGCCGACGGCAGCTCGTCCCACTGCCCGAAGACGGCCGCGGAGCCCACGAGCACGACGACGGTGAACGGCACCACGACCACGGCCAGCGCCAGTGCCCTGGCGCGCAGCTCCAGGTAGGCGTCGCGGCTGGAGGAGATGGTGCCCGCCACCATCCAGAACGCCGACGAGTCCTGCCCGAACTGGTTGTACATCAGCAGGCCCAGCATGCCGGCCACCCAGCAGGCGTTGTACACCGAGCCGTTGCCCTGCACCGCGGTCACGAAGGGCAGCAGCACGCCGATGCCCAGCGACGTCGCCCAGGCCGCCTTGGTGCGCGGGTCCCGCCACGCGTACTGGAGGGTGCGCCGCAGGGCGGGGCCGGTCCGCCCGGCGGGCAGCAGGGCGCTGAGCCGGCCGCCGCCGGCCCGGCCGCGGTCGGCCTCCGGGGCCGGCTGGAGGGTGGAGGAGTCCGGCGCGGTCATCATTTTGGTGAGACCGGCGTGCCACCACCACAGCAGCGCCGCCAGCACACCCGCGGTCGCGGCCAGCAGCAGCGCCGCCAGCGCGTACGAGCCCTCCCCGGCGGCGCGCACCGCCTCGACGCCGGACGCCGGCGGCAGCCAGCGCAGCACGTCGGCGTAGGGCCGCAGCGCGGCCAGTCCGCCGCCCGCGCCGAGCTGCTGGGCGGCGAGGTTGACGAGTTGGATGCCGACGGCCAGGAACAGGCCGCTGAGCAGGGCCAGGTCGCGGCCCTTGCGGCTGGTCAGCAACCTGGCGTTGGCGGTGGCCAGGGCCCTGGAGAGCGCCACGCACACCAGCACCACCAGCGGCACCGCCACCACGGCGGCGGCCCAACCGGCGCCGTCCGCCACGGACACGGCCGCGCCGGTGGCGATGACCAGGGTGAACAGCGGTCCGAAGCCGACCAGTCCGGACACCAGCAGCGCGGTGAGCAGCGGGCGGGGCCGCAGCGGCAGCATGGCCAGCCGGCCCGGGTCCAGCGTCTCGTCGCCGCCGCCGGCGAACAGCGGCATCACCGCCCAGCCCAGGGTGAGCACCGCGACCAGCACGATGCCCAGGGCGGCGGCGTCGGGCCGCCCGCGCAGGGCGACCATGCCGAGCAGCACCAGCGCGGCGACGAGCAGCACCAGTACGCCGCTGACCACGAAGAGCGCGGTCCGACCGGAGGACTGCCGCAGGCCGTTGCGCAGCAGCGACCACTTGAGGCGGACGAAGACCCGCACGATCGGCGGCTGCACGTCCGAACGCGGCAGGGAGCCGGTGCCGAACCCCTCTGCACTGTTCGGTTGCACGGCGGCGGTCATCGGGCACCGCCGAGCCAGTCGAGGTCCGCTCCGGCGGTCCTGCCGTGGGCGCCGACCAGCTCCAGGAACGCCTCCTGGAGAGAGGCCGCCTCGCCCCGGACCTCGGCGAGCGGCCCGTGCGCGCGGATGCGTCCGGCGGACATCACCGCGACCCAGTCGCACAGCGACTCGACGAGTTCCATGACGTGGCTGGAGAAGACGACGGTCGCGCCGGAGCGGGTGTAGCGCTCCAGCACTCCGCGGATGGTCTGCGCGGACACCGGGTCGACGCCCTCGAACGGCTCGTCGAGGAAGAGCACCGAGGGGTTGTGCAGCAGGGCGACGGCCAGGCCGATCTTCTTGCGCATGCCGGTGGAGTAGTCGACGACCAGCTTGTGCTGGGAGCCCGACAGGTCGAGCACGTCGAGCAGCTGGCCGGACCGGCGCTCCACCTCGTCTGCCGGCAGTCCGCGCAGCAGGCCCATGTAGGTGAGCAGTTCGCGGCCGGTGAGTCGTTCGAAGAGGCGCAGCCCCTCGGGCAGCACACCGATGGTCGACTTCACCCGCACCGGGTCCTGCCACACGTCGTGGCCGCCGATGTGCACCGTGCCGGCGTCGGGCCTGAGCAGGCCGGTGACCATGGACAGTGTGGTGGTCTTGCCGGCGCCGTTGGGGCCGACCAGGCCGACGAAGCGCCCGGCGGGCAGTTCGAGGTCCACCCCGGCGACGGCGGCCTGCTCGCCGAACCGCTTCCACAACCCCTGGATGCGTACCGCCGGGACCTGCCCGCCGTGCTCTGCCTCGGTCGCCACCGGCTCTTCCCCTTCGCCGTCCGCTCGGGGCCGCCGCCTTCCGTACCGGAACGCCCGGACCCCCGTCCGGGCGACACGATACGGGCCGCCGGACGGGGGCGGGAGGTCGGCGTCGGTGGCGGTGCGGCCACGGCGGCGGGGTCAGACGGTGCGGGGGCCCGCCGCCTCCCGGCCGCACGCGTAGGCGAGCTGCGGCAGCAGCTCCTCGGCGTCCGGCAGCCAGCGGTTCGCCGCGGTGGGCTGGCGGGCCCACTGCACGGAGCCGCGCAGGCCCATGCGGGTGGGGGGCGCGGCGACCCAGTCGCCCTCGCCGTGGGCGAGGAGGTCGATGGACTCCGGCGCCCAGCCCTGCTTCCTGACCAGTCCGGGCACCTTGGGGGAGGCGCCGGGCAGCACGAAGAAGAGCATGCGTCCGAAGGGCGTGCAGGTGACCGGCCCGAGCGGCAGGCCCATGCGTTCCATGCGGGCCAGGGCGAGGCAGCCGGCGACGTCCGGCACGTCGACGGCGTCGAAGGTGCGTCCGGTCGGCAGCAGTACCGAGGCGGCCGGGTGCTCCTGCCACATCCGCCGGGCCGCGGTGGCACTGCCGGTGGCCAGTTGGGCCCAGTCCGCGTCCCTGGGGTGGGCGCCCGGCGACGGGCAGTCGATCACGCGGCAGGTGCACCGTGGGGTGCCGCCGTCCTCGCTGCCGGTCTCCAGCCAGGTGCCGGGAAACACGTCCCAGTGCCGCTCCTGTGCGTAGCGGACCGCGTGTTCGAGCAGTGTCTCCCCCCGCTGCTGAGGGATCGGGGGCGCTGCTGTGACTCCTGAGGTGACTCCGATGGTCTCTTCCACGCACTTCACAACTTCACGTACCACCAGGGGTTACGGCTCGGTGCCGCATCACCGAGGCGATACGTTCCGGCGCCGCCCGGCGGACGTGCGCCGAGCCGGGGCGCACGGTCGGTGCGCGCCGCTCAGGGGCGGGGCGCGGAGGCGGAGTGGCGGATTCCGCGGCGGGCCGTGCGCCCGGCTCACCGGGACCGGCCCGAGGGCGCACCGTTGCACAGGCGGGGGCGCGTGCCGCGGTGAGCGGCTGCGGATGGGTAGTCACCTCTGCGGAGTGATGCCGGAGTCCGCCGGGATTTTCCGCATATGCACTGGGCAGTGTTCTTCAACGTTCGTCAGCGTTCGTCAGCGTTCGTCAGCGTTCATCAGCGCGTTTCGCAAGCGACGCGATTCCGTCATCCCATCACGAGGGGGAGCCGCCCATGGCCGCCAGGCCGCTCGTAGCGAGGCAGCCGAACGAACGGCTGCAAGCACTCATCCAGGAGGCCGCCTGCTCCAACGCCGGACTGGCCCGCCGCGTCAACCTGGTCGGCGCCGAACACGGCCTCGACCTGCGCTACGACAAGACGTCGGTGGCGCGCTGGCTGCGCGGTCAGCAGCCGCGCGGCCGGGCGCCCGGCATCATCGCCGAGGCGCTGGGCCGCAAGCTCACGCGGGCCGTCACCATCGACGAGATCGGCATGGCCAACGGCAAGAACCTCGCCGCCGGTGTCGGGCTCCAGTTCGCACCCTCGGTGCCCGCCGCCGTCGAGCAGGTCAGCGAGCTGTGGCGGAGCGACGTCGGGCGCCGGGAGTTCCTCACCGGCCGCACGGTCGCCGCCTCCGCACTGGTCGAGCCCAGCCGCGACTGGCTGATCAGCGGCGCGGACCCGCAGGTCGCCAGGACGGCGGGCCCCCGGGTGGGCACCGCCGACGTCGAGGCGGTGCGCGCCACCACCGCCGCGCTGTCGGAGCTGGACCACCGCTTCGGCAGCGGCCATGTGCGGCCGGTGGTGGTGCACTACCTCAACAGCGTGGTCTCCGGCCTGCTCGCCGGCTCCTACCGGGAGGCGGTCGGCCGCGACCTGTTCGCGGCCGTCGCCCGGCTCACCGAGCTGGCCGGCTACATGGCCGTCGACACCGGTCAGCCCGGCCTGGCCCAGCGCTACTACATCCAGGCGCTGCGCCTGTCCCAGGCCGCGGGGGACCGCGGATACGGCGGCTACGTGCTCGCCGCGGGCATGAGCCACCTCGCCGGCCCGCTGGGCAACCCGCGCGAGATCACCCAACTCGCCAGGGCCGCCCAGGAGGGCACCCGCGGCCAGGTCACACCCCGCGTGGAGTCGATGTTCCTCGCGGCCGAAGCCCGCGGCCACGCCGTGCTCGGCGACGGCCGCGCCTGCCAGGTCGCCGCCGGCCAGGCCCTGGCCGCCTTCGAGCGGGCCGAGTCGGCGACGGACGCGGGCGACGATCCGCCGTGGATCGCGCACTTCGACTCCGCCTACCTCGCGGACGAGCTGGCGCACTCCCATCGCGACCTGGGGCAGCCGGTGCCCGCCGCCCGGCGGGCAGAGGAGGCGCTCGCCCAGCTCGACGAGCGCCGCGCCAGACGCCGGGCGATCGGCTTGCTGCTGCTCGCCGACGCGCAGGTGCAGCAGCGGGAGATCGACCGCGCCTGCCACACCGGGGGCCGGGCGGTGGAACTGCTGAGCGGTCTGCGGTCGGAGCGCGGCCAGGAGTACCTGGACGCCTTCCGGCAGCGTCTGGAGCCTTTCGAACAGGAGCCGGTGGTACGCGAGTTCACCAGCCGCTCCCGGATGGAGGCCGCCGCGTAACCGGGCGGGTGCGGGCGGTGGCCCGGGGTGTCCGGGGGCCGGTGGCGCCGCGGCGTAACCGGGCCACCGGACCGGTGCGTCCGCACGCCGGGCGGACCGGCTGGTAACCGGGGCGCTCGTGGTCGGGTGCGCTCGGGACCCGGTAGCGTTGCCGACGGTCTGTAAGTCGGATGAACGCCCGCACCAACAAGGAGCCCCGGTGACAGCGCACAGCGGACAGGGCGACGAGCCGCGCGAGGGAATCGTGCTGCCGTCGAACGGTGAGCCGTGGTTCCCGGGGCGGCAGGAGACGCCGCCGGTGTCACCTCCGGCCGGGCAGCCGTGGGACCGGCCCTGGGGCCCGGCCGCCGACGAGGCCTCCGACGCGGCGCAGGGCCCGGGAGCGCCGGGCGCCGGTACGCCGGTGCCGCCGCGGCCTCCGCACGCCCCGCCGCACCAGCCGCCCGCGCCGCAGACTCCGCCCGCCCCGACCGCCGGACCGCTGCCCGACTACGCGTCACCGGACCACCAGCCGAACGCTCCCTCCGCCTACGGTGGTTCGCCGTCGGCCGCGGAGGAGACGCAGATGCTGCCCCCGCAGCCCTCCGACCCCGGCACCGCGGCCCCCGGCCAGGGCGCGTACGGCCAGAGCGGCTACGGCCAGAGCGGCTACGGCCGGGGCGGCTACGGCCAGGACGGGTACGGCCAGGACGGGTACGGCGGCCAAGGCGGCTACGGCGGCCAGAGCGGAAGCTACGGCGGTCAGGCCCGTCACGGCCAGGACCAGTTCCACCAGAACCCGTACCGCCAGGACGAGTACCAGCAGGACCAGTTCACGTCGGGCGGCCACGGCGGCCACACCGTCCACAGCGACAGCGGCTACGGGCAGGGCGGTCACCGGCAGGGGGGCCACGGCCGTCACTCAGCTGACGCGTATCCGCAGGCCGCACCGCCGGGGGAGTTCGGGCCGCCGCCCGCGGACGCCGACGCCACCCAGCTCATCCCGCCGCAGGGCGCGGCGGACGCCGACGCGACACAGCTCATCCCGCCGCAGGGCGCCGCGGACGCCGACGCCACCCAGTTCATCCCGCCCTACGCCGACGGCCCCGCCGCCCCGGCCGGGCCCGAGGCGGCACGCCGTCCGCTGCCGCCGGAGGCCCCGGCGGGCGGCCCGCCGGAGTCGGCGGGGTCCGCGTACAGCGGCGCCGACTCCGCCGACCTCCCGGCCGGCCCCGCCTACGGAATGCGGCCCGGCACGCCGGGGGAGCGCCCGCCGCCCGCCGAGTTCGACAACCTGTTCCGTCCGGACCCCGGCGCCGGGGCAGGCGGCGGAGCAGCGAGCTCCACCCAGCAGCTGCCGCAGATCGGCGAGGCCGTCTCCCGGCCCCGCCCGGCCGGAAGGGGCGGCCCCGGCGGTCCAGCCGGGGAGAGGCCGCAGCCGACGTCCCGGGGGCGCGGGCGCCCGTCAGGCGAGCGCAAGAAGCCGAGCCCGGTGCTGCTGGGCGGCCTCGGGGTGCTCGGCATCGTGGTGGCCGGACTGATCGGCGGGGCCGCGCTGGGCGGTGGCGACGACAGCTCCGGCGACGGAACCCCCGCCGCCCGGACCGGGGAGCCAAGTGCGGCCCCGGAGGAGCAGGAGGAGCAGGAGGAGACCGAGGCGCCCGTCGATCCGGTGGAGGAGCAGGCCAAGGCGCTGGACACTCTGCTGGCGGACAGCAACAACAGCCGCGAGGCGGTGATCCGCTCGGTGGAGAGCATCCGCAAGTGCGAGAACCTCGGCACCGCAGCCAAGGACCTCCGGGACGCCGCCGACCAGCGCAACGACCTGGTGACCCGGCTCGGCGAACTCGACATCGCCCAGCTGCCCGACCACAGGAAGCTGGCCGCGGAGCTGACCAAGGCGTGGAAGGCGTCGGCGGCCGCGGACGACCACTACGCGGACTGGGCCGAGCAGGTCGACTCGCCCAAGGGCTGCCGAGGCGGCCAGGCCCGCAGCACCAAGGCCCAGGCCCGCGGCAACCGGGCGAGCGGGGAGGCGACGGCCGCCAAGCAGAAGGCGGCCGACCTGTGGAACCCCGTCGCCCGCAAGTACGACCTCGACGAGCGGCAGCCCACCCAGCTGTGACGGCTGCGCCCGGCGGTGGCGGCATGCCACCGCCGGGCGGTGCCGGGCGTCCGGGCGGACCCAGGTGGAACCCGGGGGGCACCGGGCGGCACCGGGGAGCGGTCAGTTGCCGGCGATGGCGCGTTCCAGGGTGGGCCCGATGTCCACCGGGTCGCGGCGCGTGGTGATCAACTCGCCCTGCTCGACCCGCTGGAAGCTGACCATGGAGTTGACCAGCCGCGGGTAGGACCGGGCGGCGAGCAGGTCCTCGTAGCGCCAGCCGAGGTCCGGGGTGAGCCCGCCGGTGGTGAGCGGCGGGCTGGTGTCCAGGGCGCGCTGCAGCGTGCGGGGCGTGACCGGGCGGCCTTCCAGCGACTCCAGCGTGGCCCGCAGCACCGTGTACGCGACCCAGGTGGTCTGCACGCCGGGATCGGCCGCGTCGATGCGGTTGTCGCCGAACGCGTGCTCCTGGATGACCTGCTTCATCTCGTCCCAGACCGGTTCCCGGGAGGGCGGGTACCAGGCCGTGACGAAGCTGCCCTCCAGGATGCCCTTGCCGCCGCCGGTGCGGTCCACCAGCGACTGCTGCACGCTGCCCAGCACCGATGCGAAGCCCACCTCGGGGCCGCCGGCGCCGGCACGGGCGAAGGAGTCGAGGAACGCACCGGTGCGTCCGCCGAGGGCGGCGCTCACGCAGGCGGCCCGCGTCTCGTCGCGACCCGCGCCGCCACCCGTCCCACCGCCCGTGCCGCTGCCGTCGCCCGTGCCGTCACCGCCCGTCCCGCTGCCGGGTGCGAGGGGCGTTCCGGGGGTGTCGCCGCGGGCGCCGCGGATCGCCTGCTCGGCTTCCTCGCCGTAGTTCGCGGCGTCCTCGGGCACGCGCACGTCGGCGGCGGGGCTGCGGCGGCCGGTCGCAAGCCCGGCGTTGAAGAGTTCGGGCAGCTCGTCACCGGCGAGCGTGTCGGGCCGTACCAGCGCGACCCGCTCGCACACCTCCGACAACTGCTGCCCGCTGCCGGCCAGCAGCGCCGGCTGGCCCCCGTTGACCGGATACGACAGCGGGCTGGTGAACTCCTCCTCGGTGACGCCGTAGCCGCCCAGGTAGGGGATGCCGTCCGCCTCCAGCGACGCCATGAAGACCTGGCTGTGCTGGCTGTAGGAGCCGACGACGGCGACGGCGCCCTCCTCGCGGGCCCGCCGCGCGCAGCGGGCGGCGAGCACGCTCTCGTTGCCCTCGTTGCAGGTGACGACGCGCAGCTCGCGGCCGTTGACGCCGCCCTCGGCGTTGACCCAGCGGGCGAAGGCCTTGGCCACGGCGGTCACGCCCGGCATGTTGGTCGCCCGGGTCTTCACCGGCGCCCAGGTCATGACGGTGATCGGCCCGGAGTCGGTGGAGCCGCCGGTCAGCGTGCCGCAGCCGGACAGCAGCCCGGCACCGAGGGCGGCGGCGGTCAGCGCGGCGGCGAGCGGGCGGAGGCGGGTACGGCGCCATACGGTCATGTCCACACACCCTGCCGCCGCAGCCGCAACGGGTCAGTGACGAACCCCCAACAGTGGGTGACAGGAGGATGAACAGCGGCCCGGGACGTGCCCGCGCGGCAGGGGAACGTACGATCGACAACCGTGCAAGCTCAGGAGAGGTCTTCCCGTCGCGGCGGTCGGTCCAGCACCATGGACGGTATGCCGGTCAATGACATGCCCTGGTGGCGCTGGCGCAGCAACGTGCGCTCGGCGCTGCACATGCTCTCCGACCCCGCCTTCCAGCAGGAGTGCTGGCTCGCGGGGCGTCCAGGCTACGGGGACGTGACGGACGCCGTCTACCGCCTGGTCGAGGACACGTGGCTGGACAACTGGTCCGCCGAGAAGTACGTCGGGACCGTGTTCCGCGACGCGCAGGAGGCGGCGCTCGTCGACGCCGCCGTGCTGCAGGTGCTGCGCATCATGCACCAGGTCGGCGCGGACGCTCCCGTCGCGTCCTACCTGGAGCATCCGTCCTGGCCGGAAGCGGTGCGGGCGGCGAGGGAGGCGCACGTGCTGCTCGCCGCCAACGACGGGCACAACCCGGACGAGCCGCCCACCTCGCTGGACGTGCTGGCCATCATGCTGCGCGCGGTCTGAGCCCGCGTGCCGATGTGCCACCCTGGTGCGCATGAGTTCGCCGTCGCCCACCGCCGCTGACCAGTACGTACTGACGCTGTCCTGCCCGGACAAACAGGGCATCGTGCACGCGGTGTCCAGCTATCTGTTCATGACCGGCTGCAACATCGAGGACAGCCAGCAGTTCGGCGACCACGACACCGGCCTGTTCTTCATGCGCGTCCACTTCAGCGCCGAGTCCCCGGTGACGCTGGAGAAGCTGCGGGCCAGCTTCGCCGCCATCGGCGACTCCTTCCACATGAGCTGGCAGCTGCACCGGGCCGAGCAGAAGATGCGCGTGGTGCTCATGGTCAGCAGGTTCGGCCACTGCCTGAACGACCTGCTGTTCCGCGCCAGCATCGGCGCGCTGCCGGTGGAGGTCGCCGCGGTGGTCTCCAACCACCCCGACTTCGCCGAGCTGGCCGCCTCCTACGACGTGCCGTTCCGCCACATCCCGGTGACCCGGGAGACCAAGGCGCAGGCCGAGGCCGAGCTGCTGGCGCTGGTCGAGGACGAGGGCGTGGAACTCGTCGTGCTGGCCCGCTACATGCAGGTGCTCTCCGACGACCTGTGCAAGGCGCTGTCGGGCCGCATCATCAACATCCACCACTCGTTCCTGCCGAGCTTCAAGGGCGCCAAGCCCTACCACCAGGCGCACGCCCGCGGTGTGAAGCTGATCGGCGCCACCGCGCACTACGTGACCGCCGACCTCGACGAGGGCCCGATCATCGAGCAGGAGGTCGAGCGGGTCGGCCACCAGGTGACGCCGGAGCAGCTCGTCGCGATCGGCCGGGACGTCGAGTGCCAGGCACTGGCCCGCGCGGTGAAGTGGCACAGCGAGCACCGGGTGCTGCTCAACGGCAGCCGCACGGTCGTCTTCGACTGACCGGTTTCGACAGGCCGGTTTCGTCTGGCCGGTTTCGTCTGGCCGTCGACGACTGACCGTCTTCGACGGGCAACCGCCGCCCGGTCAGAGCCGGGAGAGTGAGGCGGTGGCGAGCAGCACGTCGCGGATGGCCTCCGGATCGCCCTCGGCACCGGCCGCGGCGTCCAGCGGCGGCACATGACCGGCCACGAGCTGGCAGAACTCCATGCCGTCGAGCGCGACATGGGCCACCGTGTGCTGCGGTGACGCGACCGTGCCCGGCGAGTCGAGCGGGATGTACCAGTGCCCGCCGCCGCTGCCCTCCACCTCCAGGTGCAGCGTCCGGGCGGGCGAGCCGGCCGCGGCCAGTCGTCGCGGCGGCGCCGCCAGTCCGGCCCGGCGGCGCCCGGCGAGGACCAGCGGCAGCATGCGGGCGGCCAGGTCGATGAGCTGCCGCAGGTGGTTGCCGCTGGGCAGCGCGTGCGGGTAGTCCACCGCGTCGGCGATGTCGCCGGCGTGCACCCAGCACTCGAAGGCCCGGTCCAGGAAGACGTCCCGCATCGGCAGCCCCAAGCCGGGGACCTCCCGGTCGGCGGCGCGGTCGCCGCCGAAGGACACCGTGCGGACCAGGGCGTGCGTCTGCTGCCGCCAGGGCGCCAGCAGCGTCCGGCCGTCGGGCACACCGGCCTGCCAGAAGGCCTCCGTCCTGGTCAGCGGGTCGAGCGCGGCGGCGGACGTGCCGAGCGGGTCGGGCAGCCCCAGGGCCGTGGCGACCATGCCGTCGACCGCCATGAGGTGCCCGATGACGCCGCCGACGCTGGTCGTGTGCTCCTGCTGCTGCCGGCCGTCGAACCAGCGCAGGCGCACCGGGGCCCGCCACTCCGCCTCCGCCATGTCGTGCAGCAGCGCGTCGAGACGGGCGGTCTCCGCGTCGTACGGCGCCGCCCACTCCGGTACCGGGATGCGGGCGGGGCGCCGGTCGAGGCAGCCGGCCAGCACCCGGGAGCGCAGCATCGGGTCCAGGTCGAGGCTGTCGCCGGTGTGGAGCAGCCCGACGGCGTCCCGCAGCCGCAGCGCCTCCTCCGCGCAGCTGGCGCAGTCGGTCAGGTGCGCCTCCAGCACCACCGCCTCCGCGGGCGAGCACGCCGACAGGGCCCAGGCGCCCAGCAGCGACTTCAGCAGCGAGTGGTCGTACCCGTCGGGACCGCCGGGACCGCCGGGTCCGCCCGGCCCGTCCGGGTCCTCGTACGAGAGCGGGTCACCTGGCGTGCGGCCACCATCCGGGCCGGGGCCGTCTTGCGGGGTGCTGCCGTCTCCCGGGGCATGCGGGTCCGGGTCGCGGTGGTGTGGGCCGGACGCGTTCTCGCCGTCCCGGCCGTCGGCCGGTCGCCCGTCATCCACCGCCTCCGCCCTGTCAGCCTCCGCCCTGTCCTCCTCCGCGCTGCCACTGCCCGCGGTGCGGGCCGACGTCTCCAGCGTCGCCTCGCGGGACTGCCGCTGCGTCCGCCCGGCGTCCGGTGTGCCGGGTTCCGGCGCGGGCCGCAGCGGCGCCCGGCCGGGTCCGGCGGGCGCCCGGTACGGGCCGGAACCGCGCGGTCCCTGACGCGGCAACGGGACCTGCGGGCGGCGGGCCGCCGGCGGGTTGTCGTCGCCCGCGGCGCGCGGCGGCGGTATGCGCGGCGGTCCCGCGGGCCCGTCCTCCGGGGAACGGCCGGGAAGGTGCGGGTCGTTCACTGCTGACCTCCGAGCCCTGCCGGTCCCAGTGGCGGCGGGGTGCCCTTTGTCGCGGTGGACAGCATCTGAAGCCCCAGCCGGAGCCGACGCCTCGCCTCGTCCTCGGTGACGCCCAGATGCTCGGCGGTCTGACGGTAGTCCCGCCGCTGTATGTACGCCAGTTCAAGGGCGGCGCGCAGCGGGGCGGGCATGGACGTCCTGATGTAGTCGGCGCGGGCCGCGACCGAGGCGGCGCGCACCTGCTCCTCCAGGTGCTCGGACGGGCCGTCCCCGGACTCCTGGCGGCGCCGCAGGGACTGCACCGCCAGCCGCTGCGCGACCGCGGCGATCCAGGACCGCATCGAACCCTCCTTGGGCTCGTAGGCTTCCGGGTTCTCCCAGACGTACCCGAAGACCTCCCGGGTGACGCGGTCCGCGGCGTGTTCGTCGTCGAGCACGCGGTGGGCCAGCCCGTGCACCAGCGAGGCGAACCGGTCGTACAGCTCGCCCAGCGCCGCTGCCTCGCCACGGGTCAGCCGCTGCTGCATCTTGCGGTCCCAGCGAGGTGGTGTGTCATGCCCCATCGTCCCGGCCCCCAGCCCTCTTCCTTCCTCGAATGTAGTGCGAAGAGCTGACAAGGTGCGCCCCTTTACGGCAATGTGCGCCCCCTGGACGACAGCACATCGTGGTGGATCGGTCACGGTGTGCGGACCGCACCTGCGGTAAATGAATCATTCGTGACGGATTCTGTCGATGCGTTACGCGGGTGTGACCGGATCTGTGGGGAGTTTGCACCTCACTTCGGCATAGGGTCGAGACAGAGGGGGGCCGTTTTGACCGTGGTCGGCGGGGCAGTCGAGACGGGAAGCAATAGTTCCGGTAGACCGAGCGAAGGGCTTCGACGCGTGTCATTGAGGGTGATGGAGGAGACACGGGGGGAGTGGTCCGTGCTGCGGGTCTCCGGCGAGATGGACCTCGTCACCTCCCCGGCGGTCCGGCAGCACATGCACGCGGCGGTGGCCGAGGGCCGGCACAGTGTGGTGCTCGACCTGTCGGAGGTCCTGTTCTGCGACTCCAGCGGAGTCGGCGTGCTCATCGCCTCCCGGCGCCTGATGCACTCCTGTGCCGGGCAACTGCGGCTGATCCTGCCCGCCAAGGGCGCCGTTGACGGCTCCCACGTCAACCGGGTGCTCGCCGCTCTCGGCGTGCGACGCCTCTTCGACTGCTACCCCGACCTCACCGCGGCCACCGACTGCGCCGCCCGCCCCCTCTCCGCCTGAGCGGCCGTCAGCGCGGCTCGGGCACGGGCAGTAGCCGCACCTCGGACGCCGGGAGCTTCGCCCACCAGTGGCCGTACCGGCTGTACACGGACGCCTCACGGCCGGCGAGCAGCGCCGTCAGCGACCGGGCCTCCGCCGCCAGCCCTGCCCAGTCGGCGGGCGTGAGGGCGTGGAAGGCGGACGCCTCGACGCCGCCGTCCACCGGCCGCCACACACCGGCGACCCGGCCGTCCACCAGCAGGGTCGGCAGCACGTCGCCGTTGTTGCGGATCACCATCGTCCGGTAGGCCGGGGGAATCACCCGGCTGCGGTCGGCGTGGGCCAGCAGCACGCTGTCCCACATGCCCAGCAGCCGCGGCGGCGCAGGGGTGTCCTCCGGCGGCCGGGCGGCACCGGGCAGGTCGAACAGCGTCACTCCGTCCGGTCCGGAAAGCTGCTCGACGGCGTCCCCCAGGGAACCCAGGGCCGCCCGCACCGGCGCCCGCCGCACCATGGCGAACTGCGCCACGTCCGCCACCGACGCGGGCCCGAACCCGGCCAGGTAGCGCACCACCAGGCTGCGCAGCGCCTCGGGATCACCCTCCCGGCCCGCCGGCACCGGACCGGACCCGGACGCGACGAACGAGGGCCGCACACCGAACGACCACGGCGCGTCCCCCGGGGCGTGATGCAGCGGCGCGTACGCCCGCAGTCCCCACCACGCGCCGTCGCGCCGCTCGGCGTCGAGCCGCTGCTCGACCCAGGCCCGCATCTCGGCCGCGGTGCGCGGCCGGTCGGCGAAGGCCAGCACCTCCGGCACGAGTTCCGCCGCGTCCGCCGGGGTCAGGCCCGCGGCGGCGAAGCGCTGACCGAGCCGTGAGGCGTACAGCGTCGGCTGCATCGCCGCGCGGAACACGTCGTAGTCCTCCGCGTGCACGGCGTGCAGCGTGATGCGCATCAGCGTCGCCTTGACGACGGACCGCCGGGCGAAGGCGTCGTCCAACTCCTTCGGAGTGAAGCCCGCAAGCCGGTTCCACAGGGCGAGATACGGTGACGCCGGATGCTGCGCCTGGAGCGCGACCACCTGCCGCACGCCGTCCAGGACACTCAACGATTGGCGTCGCAGTAGCAGTTGACGACTGAGAGTCGCCCGGTTGAGCCCCTGCACGGTGATGTCCATGACGCAGCATTCTGCCGTTCCGGCTTCCGCGCGGCGGTGCCCGCACCCGGTGGGAGCCGCCGGCCACGCCCGCGCCGCCCTTTTGCACCCTGTGTTCGGAGTGTGAATCAGTGCGGGTTTCGGCAGGCCCGGACCGTTAGCAGGGCGTACGCACAAGCTCCGGGCCGCTGCCGCACACGGCAGGTCGTGCCGCGGCCCCGCCACGCACCCGAGGGACATCCATGCCCATGTCCACGCCCGTCACTCCCCACGACCGCGACCTCGTCTCCGGATGGTCGCGGTCGGCCGACGCCGTCGGCACCGCCCTGTGCGGCACGTTCGCCGTCGCCATGGCGGCCAGCGCGGTCGAAGCCGCTCTGGCCCCCGCCTGGACCGCGCACACCTGGCCCGTGCCGTGGCTCGTCACCGCCGCCCTGGTGCTCCTGTGGGTGCCGCTGCGCTACCTCGACAAGCTGGCGGCAGGCACCGAGCCCTACCTGCCGGCCGCCCGCTGCGTACCGCTCCCCGTGCCCCAGCCAGGCCCCGGCCCCGACGCGGACCCCGGGCCCCTGTGGCACGCAGCCCGCTGACGTCGGGCGCCTGAGGTCGGGCGTCTGACGTCGGGGCCGATGCCGGGGCCGATGCCGGGGCAGCGTCAGCGGACGACGTCGAACACGTTCTTCTGGATGCCGTTGCCGTAGACCTCGTGCTCGACCAGCTCCAGCTTGCGGGTGTCCACGTCCGACTCGCTGAACAGGCGCTTGCCGGCGCCGAGTAGCAGCGGGAAGACGAGCAGGTGGTAGCGATCGATCAGGCCGGCGTCGGAGAGACCCCGGTTGAGGGCGGCGCTGCCGTGCACGATGACCGGGCCGCCCTCGGTCTGCTTCAGCGCGGCGACCTCGTCCAGTGAGCGCAGGATCGTCGTGTCGCCCCAGTCCGTCACCAGGGCGTCCTCGGTGAGGGTGGAGGAGACGACGTACTTCGGCATGGCCTTGTAGCCGGTGAACTCCTCCATGCCCGGCCACACCGGGCTGAACGCCTCGTAACTGACCCGGCCCAGCAGCAGCGCGGCGGACTCGCGCTGCTCCCGGTCCTTGATCTCGTACGCCTCGGGCAGGAACTCCACGTCCTTGAAGGTCCAGCCCGAGTTCCGGTATCCGGGCTCGCCGCCCGGGGCCTCCACGACGCCGTCGAGCGAGACGAAGGCGGTGCTGATCAGAGTGCGCATCTGGTGTCTCCCGGGGGTGTGTCTGGTGGTGGGACGGGGTGTCGGTACGTCGATGGGCGGCCGGTGTACCTGCTGCTGTCGCGGCTTCGGCTTTGCGGCAGCAGTAGTACACCTGCCACCACTGACAGACCGGACGACGCGGCGGAACTCATCGTTTCGGGCGAAGAGGCCTGCATCGCGTCGGCCGTCACGGCTCACCGGTGTCACGGCTCACCGTCGTCACGGCCGCCGGTGTCACGGCCTCCGGTCTCACGGCCTCCGGTCGCGGCGCGGCCGAGCAGGTGGCAGGCGAACGCGACACCTCCGGCGAAGGACGCCCCGGCCGCCAGCAGCGTCCAGAACATCACCCGGCGCCGGGGACGGCCGTTCCGTCCCGCAACTCGAACCAGACGCTCTTGCCCGTGGGCTCCGGCTGCCCGTGCCAGGTGACGCCCCAGGCCGAGGCGAGAACGTCCAGCAGGGGCAGGCCCCGGCCGCACTCCTGCTCCCCGCCCACCGGGCGCAGGCGCGGCGCGAGGCGCGGCTCGCCGTCCCGGACTGCCACCCACAGACCGTCCCGGCGGACGGCGGCCACCAGGGTCAGCGCGGGCACCCGGGTGTGCAGGTGCACGTTGGCGACGACCTCGGAGACGAGCAGCCGCGCCACGTCCACCAGCTGCGGGTGCCCGGTCGCCCGCAGCAGTGAAGCGACTATGTCGCGGCCGACCTTCGCCGTCTCGGGGACGTTCGGGGCGCACATGCGGTACGAGCCGACGGTCGGCTCGGCGATGGCGAGTTCGGTGATGGCGGTCAAGTTCCCTCCCGGCGAGAGGCGCCACCGTGGCCCGGCCGCCTGGTCAGGGGCGGCTGCTCTGCGGTTTCACTGGCGCGCTGTAGCGGTACGAGCACCGACTGTAGAGCATGCGGATGCACATGTGCATCCATCTCATTGAATTCGTGCATCATTTGGGAAGCGGGGGTCGCACCCACCAGACTTGGCGCGGAGTTGAGGAGGGGTGGATGCCAGCGAGGGCGGTTCCGTCTGCCAGGCAGCGACGACTGGGTGTCGAGTTGCGGAAGATGCGCGAGAGCGCCGGGTTGTCCGTCTCTCAGGCCGCATCGGGGCTGGGTGTGGACCGCACCCGCATCAGCAACATCGAGGCCGGACGGGTTGGGATCAGCGGGGAGCGTGTCGAAGCCTTCGCGAGCCTCTACGACTGCTCGGATCGGGACTACGTGTGCGCTCTCGCGGGCATGGCGGCCGAGAGGCGGCGAGGCTGGTGGGAGGAGTACCGGGAGACGATGGCGGTCGGCGCCCTCGACCTCGCCGAACTCGAGCACCATGCGGTGGGGCTGCGGGCGGTGCAGATGATGCACATTCCGGGTCTGCTCCAGACCGAGGCCTACGCACGGGCTGTGTTTGCCACTGCTGTTCCGGAGCCCACCCCGGTTGAACTGCGCCGCCGGCTCTCGCACCGGATGCGGCGTCGTGACGTGCTCGACCGGGTTCAGCCACCCGACTGCACGTTCCTCCTTCATGAGGCCGCACTGCGCCTGGAGTTCGGCGGCTCCAGTGTCATGCGATCGCAACTGCGATACGTGCTGGACGAGTCGGAGCGTGACAACGTGACGCTGCGTGTCATTCCGTTCTGCTCGGGAGGCTTTCCCAACGCGGGCAACTCCACCCTCTACGCGGAGGGGCCGGTGCCGCAGCTCGACACCGTGCAACTCGATGTGGCCAATGGTGTCGCCCTGCTGGACGCCGTCTCGGTACTGGCCAAGTATCGAGCGATCATCAGTCGGACTGCGGAGTTGAGCCTCTCGTCTGCCGCCTCCCGTGACTTCATCCGGGAAGTGGTTCGCGAAGGCTGAATCGAAGGGGAAACCAGCATGAAGTGGCAGAAGTCGTCTTACTCGACCGATGCGGAAGGCTCCAACTGCATAGAACTCGCCGCGGACCGCAGTGAGGTCCGGCTGCGGGAGAGCGAGCGGCCGGATGTCGTACTGGTGGCCGGTCGGGGCGGGCTGGCCGCGCTTCTCGGCGCGGTGAAGGGGGGCCTGCTCGACGAGCTGTGAAGCGGTCGCGGCGGAGCGTGACCTGCGGTGCAGTCGATGCACGCTCGTGACTGATCGCCCGGCGCCGAGCGGCGAAGCCTCGGGTACGCTCCGTCGAATGCGACAGGTACCCCGGCCCCGAGTCCCCGAGCGGCGACGTTCGAGTAAGCGGGTTCGTCGTCGCACAGTATGCGAGGCGCCTACTCCTTTGCGCCGGAATATGCCCGAAGTGCTTGTTCGCGCAACAGCTTGTCCATCAGGCTGTGTTACTCCGGTGTCACTTTCCGTGACCCCGTCGGTCTTGGTGGTGTGAGCGGTGCAGGTGCTGCAGGTGCAACTGGAGATCGGGCCTGACCCGATGGAGGTCGGCCGCGCCCGACGATGGGCGCGGTCCCGACTGGCGGGTTCCGGGATCAGTGCCGACGGGCAGTTGGGCGAGACGCTGATCCTGCTCATCTCCGAGTTGGTGACCAACGCCGTCGTGCACGCCGGTTGCCCCGCGGTGCTGCGCATGCTGCTCCCCGAGCGGCACGTTCCCGGTGCGGTCAGGGTGGAGGTGGCCGACACCAGCAGCAAGGCGCCCTGCCGCAGGCAGGCCGGTGGCGGCGACACCGGCGGGCGCGGGCTGGAGCTGGTCGACGGGCTCGCGGACCGCTGGGGCTGGCAGCCGGAGGGTCAGGGCAAGCGCATCTGGTGCGAGCTGGACCGGGCCGAGAACGGGCCGGTGGCGGACGTGGTGCCGGCCGGGGGCGCGGCTCACCCGTGTGCGCGGACAAATCGGCCTTAACGGGCAAAGCTCAGGCCAGGTGTTGACGAACGGTGTCCGTTTGATCACCCTGGTCTGGAGCGATTCGTCGTGAGGGGACGTCGAGGGCTGTGGACGGCGTCCACAGCCCTCGACGAGAGCGGATCGTCCGTCCGGTCCCGGCGTACCCTGCCGGGGAGTGACAGGGCCCGGACGACGAGAGCCGGGTGGCGGTCCGCGATGCGTGCTCGGGGCGTGCAGCGCCCCGCCCCCGGCCCGTCGGGCCCCGTCCCACCGGTCTCACCTGTTTCCGCCAGGCCACTCAGGTGTCTGGCGCTGCGATCGTTCATGGCCCGTCCCTGCCCCGGTTCGGCGGATCTGCGGGGCGGTCTCACGGGGAGTCGTCCCACGATCGGTCGGCAACGCCAGGGCAGCCCCAAGGAAGAAGCCCCAAGGAAGAAGAAGGACGGCTGATCAGAAGTTGCCGGGCGGCAGCGGGAGAGGTAGTCCGGGCAGGCCGTCGATGCTCTGTGCGATGTGGTCCTTCTTGGCGAAGTACGCGCTCAGCGAGGCGTCGTCCTCACGCGCGAAGCGTTTGCCGTGCAGGTCGCGATCTTCGTCGTACGACATGAAGGGCACGCCGTATCCGCAGGAGTCGCGGATGAGTTCGGCCGTCACCACGATGATCGCGCGCAGCCCGTGCAGGGCCGGGTCGATGCTCGGAAAGTGTGCGAGCAGATCCTCGAAGCGCGGGTCGTCACGGAAGACGGGCTCGCCTCGGCCGTGCACCCGAACGATGTTGGGTGGCCCCTGGAAGGCGCACCACATCAGCGTGATCCGTCCGTTCTCCCGCAGGTGCGCGATGGTCTCGGCGGTGCTGCCGGCGAAGTCGAGGTAGGCGACCTGCTTCCCGTCCAGTACCGCGAAGGAGCCCTTGAGGCCCTTGGGGGAGAGGTTGACCGTGCCCTCGCCGGCCAGCGGGGCGGTCGCGGTGAAGAACATCGGCTGCTGCTCTATGAAGGTGCGCAGTCGGCCGTCGATGTGTTCGTAACTCTTTCCCATGTTCGGCATTATGCTGGGATGTCGCCCGTGCCGCGGAAGGTGCGGCGGTATGCCGCCGGGGAGACCCCGAGCGCGGCCTGGAAGTGCTGCCGCAGGGAGGTGCCGGTGCCGAACCCGGCGTCTGCGGCGACGCGGTCCACGGTCAGGTCGGTGGTCTCCAGCAGTTCCCGCGCCCGGTCCACCCGTTGGAGCGCGAGCCAGCGCATCGGGGTGAGGCCTGTCTCCTCGCGGAAGCGGCGGTTGAACGTGCGCACGCTCATCGTCTCCCGGGCGGCCAACTCGCCCAGCGTCAGCGGCCGGTCGAGGTGCCGCAGCGCCCAGGCGCGGGCCTGCCCGGTCGCGCCGACGCCCGGCGCGGCGACCGGGCGCCGGACGAACTGGGCCTGACCGCCCTCCCGGTGCGGCGGCACCACGGTCGCGCGGGCCACGTCGGCGGCGACGGCGGCGCCGTGGTCGCGCCGGATCAGGTGCAGGCACAGGTCGATGCCGGACGCCTCACCGGCCGAGGTCAACACGTCGCCCTCGTCCACGTACAGCACGTCCGGGTCCAGTCGCACGGCCGGGAACAGGCGGCGGAACAGGTCGGCGGACTTCCAGTGGGTGGTGGCCCTTCGGCCGTCCAGCAGTCCGGCGGCGGCCAGGACGAAGGCGCCGGTGCAGATCGACGCGACGCGGGTGCCCGGACGGATGCGGGCCAGGGCCGCCGCGAGGTCGGCGGGCAGGAGGCCGGTGCTGTCGGTGGCGCCGGGGTCGTGGGTGGCGGGTACGAGCACGGTGACGGCCGTGTCGAGCGCTTCCGGGCCGCGGCCGACGTCGATGGGGAAGTCGGCGTCCGTGCGGACCGGGCCGGGCGCAACCGCGCACGTGACCACCTCGTACAGCGCCCGCCCGTCCGCCCCGCGGGCCTGCCGGAACAGCTGGTGCGCCAGGCCCAGCTCCATCGGCATGACGCCGTGCCGCACGAGCACCGCCACCCGGTGCGGGCGCGGCGGTCCTGATGGCGAGGGCGGTCCCGATGACGATGACGATGGCGATGACGGGGACGGCATGGCCAGATTCTTTCACCCTTCGGCACTCTGGCCACTCGTAGGGCTGCCCGTGCCGGGCGCAGGGTGGAGGCATGAACGTGCTCTGGATCTTCGCCCACCCCGAACAGCGCTCACTCAACGCCTCGCTCCGCGACGAGGGACTGCGGGAACTGGCCGCCGCCGGCCACCCGACCCGGGTGTCGGACCTGTACACGATGGGCTTCGACCCCGTCCTGGACGCCGGTGACTTCCCCGCCGACCCGTCCGGCGACCGGCTGCGGGTGGGAGCCGCGCAGGAGCGCGCCCACCGGCGGGCCGAGCTGAGCGCCGACGTATCCGCCGAGCAGGAGAAGGTCCGGTGGGCGTCGGTCCTGGTCTTCCAGTTCCCGCTCTGGTGGTTCGGCCCGCCGGCGATCCTCAAGGGCTGGTTCGACCGGGTCTTCGCGCAGGGATTCGCCTTCGGCGTGCGGGACGAGCGGGGCCACCGCCGGTACGGGGACGGCGGCCTGGCGGGCAGGCGCGCGCTCACCGTCACCTCGGTCGGGGCCCGCGCCTCCGGCTTCGGGCCGCGCGGGGTGCACGGCCGGCTCGACGAGGTGCTGTTCCCGCTGCTGCACGGCACCTTCTGGTACACCGGCCTGGAGGCGCTGCCGCCCTACGCGGTGTACGGTGCCGACCGCCTCACCGACGCCGGGTACGCCGAGGCCGCCGCAGGCCTGCGCGAGCGGATTCGGGCGCTGCCGCACACCGAGCCGCTGCCCTTCCGCACCGAGCGCGGCGGCGACTACGACGCCGACCTCGTGCTGTACCCGCACGTGGCGCCCGGCCGCACCGACCTCGGCGCGCACTACACCTCGGCCGACGACCGCACCGCGCCCTGCGCGGCTTCGGGCGGGGCCGCGCGGAACGTGCGGCGGTAGGCGCTCGGCGCGACGCCCAACACCGCCTGGAAGTGCTGCCGCAGGGAGGCGCCGGTGCCGAACCCGGCGTCCGCGGCGACGCGGTCAACCGGCAGGTCGCTCGTCTCCAGCAGGTGCCGCGCGCGCTCCACGCGCTGCCGGGTCAGCCACACCTGCGGGCTGACGCCCGTCTCCTCGCGGAACCGCCGGGTGAACGTGCGCACGCTCATCGACTCCTGGGCCGCCAACTCCGCCAGGGCCAAAGGCCGGTGGAGGTGACGCAGCGCCCAGGCGCGGGCGGCGGACGTCGACGCCATGCCGGGCGCGGGCACCGGCCGCCGGACGAACTGCGCCTGGCCGCCGTCGCGGTGCGGCGGCACGACCGTGCGCCGGGCCACCGAGCCGGCCACCTCCGCACCGAAGTCCCGCCGGACCAGATGCAGGCACAGGTCGATGCCGGAGGCGACACCGGCCGACGTCAGCACGTCGCCGTCGTCCACGAAGAGCACGTCGGGGTCCACCTCGACCTGCGGACGCAGCTGCCGCAGCTCCTCGCAGTGCGCCCAGTGGGTGGTGGCCCGGCGGCCGTCCAGCAGTCCGGCGGCGGCCAGGACGAAGGCGCCGGTGCAGATGGAGGCGATCCGCGTGCCCGGCCGGATCAGAGCCAGCGCCGCCGCGAGCGGCGCCTCCAGCGTGCCGAACGGGAACGCGGGGTCCGGCTCGTGGGCGGCGGGCACGATCACCGTGTCGGCCTCGGCCAGGGCACCGGGGCCGTGCGGGACGTTGACCGTGAAGTCGGTGTCGGTGCGCACCTCGCCCGCCTGCACCGCGCAGGTCAGCACCTCGTACAGCGGCTCGCCCGCCGCCGTGCGGGCCCCGCCCAGGATGCGGTGGGCGATGCCCACCTCGATCGGCAGCAGACCGTGCCGGACGAGCACGGCCACCCGGTGGCGGCCGGGATGCCGGAAGTACGTCCGCGAAAGGCCCATGGCCCGATCCTTGCACATCATGGCCATCGGGCCACTCGTTCACGGTGAGCAGCGCGGACAGCATGAACGCCGTGGCCCAGACATTCCATGACTCCCCGCAGCAGCCCCCGCGCCCGCAGCAGCCCTCGCGGCTCGAAAGCGCGCCCCGGCCCCGCGTGCACCGCGCCTGGTGGGTGGCCGGCGTCGCGTTCGTGACGATCATCGGCGCGGCCGGGTTCGCCTCGCTTCCGGGCCTGCTCATCGACCCCCTGCACACCGAGTTCAACTGGTCGCGCGGCACCGTCGGTTTCGCCGTCGCCGTCAACATGGCCCTGTACGGGCTCACCGCGCCCTTCGCCGCCGCGCTGATGGACCGCTTCGGCATGCGGCGGGTGGTGGCCTGCGCGTTGACCGTCATCGCCGTCGGCGCCGGGCTGACCACGGTGATGACGTCCGCCTGGCAACTCGTCCTCTACTGGGGGGTGCTGGTCGGCCTCGGCAGCGGCTCGATGGCGCTGGCTTTCGCGGCGACCGTCGTGGACCGCTGGTTCACCACCCGGCGCGGCCTGGTCACCGGTGTGCTCACTGCGGCGGGTGCCTCCGGGCAACTGGTGTTCCTGCCGGTCCTGTCCTGGCTGGTGGAGCAGCACGGCTGGCGGCCCGCCTCGGTGACGGTGTCTCTGACCGCGCTCGCCGTCGTGCCGTTCGTCGTCCTGCTGCTGCGCGACCACCCCGCCGACGTCGGCCTGGCCCCCTACGGCGCCGCCGCGCCGGTGGCCCGCCCGGCGCCCGAGCCCGGGGCCGCCCGCCGGGCGCTGCGGGTGCTGCGCGACGCCGCCCGCACCGGCCCGTTCTGGCTGCTGGCGGGCAGCTTCGCGATCTGCGGCGCGTCCACCAACGGCCTGATCCGCACCCACTTCGTGCCGTCCGCCCACGACCACGGCATGCCGATCACCGCCGCCGCTTCGCTGCTCGCGCTCATCGGCGTGCTGGACGTGGTCGGCACGATCGCCTCCGGCTGGCTCACCGACCGGTTCGACGCCCGCCGCCTGCTCGCCGTCTACTACGCGCTGCGCGGTGTCTCGCTGCTGTTCCTACCGATGCTGCTGGCACCGACCGTTGAGCTGCCCATGGTGTTCTTCATCGTCTTCTACGGCCTGGACTGGGTGGCCACCGTGCCGCCCACGCTCGCCCTGTGCCGGGCCGCCTACGGCCGGGACAGCGCCATCGTCTTCGGCTGGGTGCTGGCCTCCCACCAGATCGGCGCCGGGCTGGTGGCCTTTCTCGGCGGCCTCGCCCGTGACGCCTTCGGCTCCTACGACCCGGTGTGGATGGCGTCCGGTGCGCTGTGCGCCCTGGCGGCGCTGATGGCCCTCGTCATCCGCCCCGGCGAAGTCCCCGGCGATCGGGAGCCGGCCGGGGCGCCACCGGGCGCCTGAGCGGCGCCTGAGCCGCCCGGGAGCCTCAGGTGGGCCGGGTACGGGCCGGGTACGGGCCGGGTGTTGGGAGCGAACGCTGGTTGTCAGTGGCCGCGGCTAACGTGCGGGCATGGGACAACGAGTGCCGGCCACCGGCAGCGAGAAGGAAACCCTGCACGTCAGCCTCGACCGGCACCGCGACGTGGTGCTGTGGAAGCTGGACGGCCTCGGCGAGGAGCAGCTGCGGCGCCCGATGACGCCCTCGGGTATGACGATGCTCGGGCTGCTCAAGCACCTCGCGGCGGTCGAGTACGGCTGGTTCTGCGAGACGTTCGGCAGGCCCGTCGAACCGCTCTGGTTCAAGCCAGAGGAGGACTTCACGCTCGGCCCGCAGGAGAGCGCCGAGGACATACGGGCGTTCTACGGCAGGGCGCGGGCCGCCGCCGACGCGGTGATCCGGCAGCTGCCCGTCGAGGCCACGGGCACCTCCTGGGACGGCGTGACGGTGTCGATGCGCTGGGTGCTGGTCCACATGGTCGAGGAGACGGCCCGGCACGCCGGGCACCTGGACCTCATGCGGGAGCTGCTTGACGGCAGCACCGGCGACTTCCCCGCCTCCTGAGGCATGCGCCGGGGTGCCGCCGACGCCGCTCAGGCGGCGGAGCGGGCCACGGCGCGGGCGATGCGCTCGGCGTCGCGGGCCAGCTCGCGCAGCATGCCGCTGATCGGGCTGGTGTAGCCGGTGAAGTACAGGCCGGGCGCGCCCGGTGCGGCGCGGCGGCCGTGGGTGCGGGGCAGGCCGCGCTCGTCGAGCACGTCCAGGTGCCCGGCGAGGTCCTCCAGGCCGCGCCGGTAGCCGGTCGCGGCGATGACCACCTCGGGGCTGATCAGTGAGCCGTCGGCCAGCCTGACCTTGCCACCGTCCAGGGACGCGACCGCCGGAACGGGCTCGATCAGCCCCTTCTTCACGCCCCTTACCAACCCGACGTCCTGCACCGGGATCGCGCCTTCGCGCACCCGCGAGTACAGGCCCTGCGACGGGCGCGGCAGGCCGCGGCCTGCCAGGTCGGGCATGGTGGCGCCGACCACCACGCGTGCCATCCGGTCCACCACGGGGACGGGGAGGCGCCGCACCAGGATTCCGGTGGCCTGGGACGGCCAGCCGAGCGTGGACCGGCGCACGATGTGCGGCGGCGTGCGCACCGCCAGCCGTACCCGTCCGGCGCCGCCCTGCACGAGGTCGGCGGCTATCTCCGCGCCGGTGTTGCCGACCCCCACCACCAGCACGTCACGACCCGCGTACGGCTTCGCGTTGCGGTAGCGGGAGGCGTGCAGCAGCTCACCGGTGAACGTCTCGCGCCCCTCCCAGTCCGGGATGTGCGGGGTGTGGCTGTAGCCGGTGGCGACCACGACCACAGGGGCGCGCAGCTCCCGGCCGCCGTTGGCCCGCAGCAGCCAGCCGCCGTGGCCGTCACCGCCCGTGCCGCTGCCGTCCGCCGCGCCGCTGCCGTCCGCCGCGCCGCTGCCGTCCGGGCCGCCGTCCGCGGGGGCCAGGCGCTCGATGCGGCTCACCTCGACGCCCGTCGCCACCTCCAGCCGGTGGTGCTCGGCGTACTTCTCCAGGTAGCGGACCATGTCGTCCCGGGCCACCCAGCGCCCGAACGACCGGGGCATCGGCAGTCCCGGCAGCGAGGACCAGCGGCGGGTGGTGTGCAGCCGCAGCCGGTCGTAGTGGCCGCGCCAGGAGGCGCCGACGGCATCCGACCGCTCCACCACCAGGGCGCGGATGCCGCGCTTCTGGAGGGCCGCTGCGGTGGCGAGGCCACCGGGGCCGCCACCGATGATGTGGACGGGTCTGCCGTCTTCGGGCATGGGCATGTCGTTGAGCTTAAGCCCCGGTAACGGCCGGCGCCGAGGGCGCCTCCGGCCAATGTGCCGGGCCGCGCTCCCGTGCGCCGCCCGGCGGCCTCCACGCTCCCGGACACCCCGGGGAACCGCGCCCGAGCGGCACGCAGCGCCGACCCCGGGCCGTTGGGGCGGCGCTGCGGGGGGATGCCCGAGCGGGCGTCCGCGGGGCTCGAGGGCGACTTCCGGGCGGCCGGCGGGCAGTGTCAGGGCGGTCCGTGACCGTTCGGGGCGCCCGCGTCCGGGGCCGGAAATTCGCCGAAACAACATCTGCCGCCCACCAGCCGGGGTTGGGGTGTTGGGGTTCCCGGCTGGTGGGCGGCAGCGATCGCACGTTCTACCGCGATTCGGACGCCCGCGGCGACACCCTGGTGACACCGGCACTAAAGTGCCGCCCATGGTGCACGAGAAAGCCGGTGCCGACGGGGACGCCCACACCGAGGAACTGGCAGGTCATCTGGCATCACTGGGCGTGGATGCGGACGCCGTGGAGCTCTACGTCAGGCTGCTCTCCGGAGAGGCCCGCGCCCGTCTGGACGACGCCCGGCACGCGGCGGCGGTGCGGGCGCTGACCACGCTCGGCATGGTCACGGAAGGCCCCCGCGGTGAGCCCGCGCCGGTCCCGCCCGCGGGCGCGCTGGAACTGCTGGAGCGCCGCCGCGCCCTCCAGCTCGCCGAGGCGCGCGCGGCGGTGGCCGGCGCCTACGACCACTTCCGGCGGCACCACCCGTCGGCAGGCGGGGGAGTGGTGGCCGAGGAGGTCACCGGAGAGGGCATCGAGCGGCGCCTCGGCGAGGCGCTCGCCGACGCCCGCGCCGAGGTGCTGCGCTTCGACACCCCGCCCTACTTCTGGGACAGCCAGCGCGGCGCCGCTGCCGAGATCGCCATGCTGCGGCGCGGTGTGCGGCACCGGGCCGTCTACGCCCGCGCCTCGCTGGCCCACCCTGGTCACCTGAGCACCAACATCCAGCCGTGCATCGACGCCGGCGAGCAGGCCAGGGTGCTGTCGGAGCTGCCGGTGAAGCTGACCATCGTCGACGACCGCATCGGCTTCGTCGGCCTGTCCATCGCCGAGGTCGAGGTCAACCGCGGCCTGCTGGTGGTGCGGCCCAGCGGACTGCTGACGGCGCTGCGCGCGCTCTTCGAGTCGTGCTGGGACCGGGCGCTGCCCATCCAGGCGTCGAGCGGTGTCGCCGCGGCGCCGGTCGCGATGCGGCCCGGGCCCTCCGAGCGGCGCATCCTGGCCATGCTCGTCGCCGGGGTGCCCGACAGCCAGATCATCCGGGAGCTGGGCGTCAGCCGCCGCACCTTCTTCCGCCGCATGGAACTGCTCATGGCGCAGGCCGGTGCGGGCTCCCGCTTCCAGTTGGCGCTCCAGGCGCAGCGCCGCGGCTGGCTGTGACGACCGCGCCGGGCCCGCCGCCGGGCGCCGCGCACATCCCCCTCCAGGCCGACGGCGGCCGGTAACTCCCCTGCCCGCAGGGCACTTCGCGGGCGCCGCGTCACCGTGGTGCCGGGCGGGCATCTTGGTGTCCCTGGCACTGGTGTGCCTCGGCGGGCGTCGGCGGTCCGCTAGAACCTTTGTTTCGCGCGCACTTCAGGGAGGGGCACGGCCGCATGAAGAGACCGGCACGCATACGCACCGTACTGGGGGCGGGGCTCGCCGCGCTCGCCGTCGCGGGGACCACGCTCGGCACCGCCCAGGCCGCGGAACCCGGGTCGCCCGGAGAGATCCGCGGGGCCGGGACCGGTCAGAGCATCGCCGGCGAGTACGTCGTGGTCCTGAAGAAGGACGGCGACCTCAAGAAGGCCGACACGAAGGCCGGTTCGGGAGCGCGGGAGCGCCTGCTGCGTGCGCGGGCGGGGTCCCTGGCGGGCCGCTACGGCGGCGCGGTGGACCGGACCTACTCGGCCGCGCTGGAGGGCTTCTCGGTGAAGGCGTCCGAGTGGCAGGCCCGCCGGATGGCCGCCGACCCGGCCGTCGCCTACGTCGAGCCGAACCGGATCGAGACGGGCGACGCCACCCAGACCGACCCGGTGTGGGGCCTGGACCGGATCGACCAGCGCGACCTGCCGCTGAGCAAGAGCTACACCTACGACACCACCGCGTCGAACGTCACCGCCTACGTCGTCGACTCCGGCGTCCGCATCGGGCACACCGAGTTCGGCGGCCGGGCCCGCTACGGCTACAACTTCGTCGACGGCAACACCACCGCCAGCGACTGCCACGGCCACGGCACGCACACCGCCGGGACCGTCGGCGGTGCCACGCACGGCGTCGCCAAGGGTGTGAAGATCGTCGCGGTCAAGGTGCTCAACTGCAACAACAGCGGCACCACCGCCAACGTGCTGGCCGGCTACGACTGGGTGGCGAAGAACGCGGTCAAGCCCGCCGTGGCCAACGTCAGCATCGGCGGCAGCGCCAGCGACGCCAAGGACGAGGCCGTGCGCCGCATGGTCGACGCCGGGGTGACGGTCGCGGTGTCCGCGGGCAACAACAACACCGACGCGTGCACCCAGTCGCCCGCCCGGGAGCCCAAGGTGATCACGGTCGCCGCGACAGCGAGTGACGACTCCCGTTCGACGTTCTCCAACTACGGCACCTGCGTGAACGTGTTCGCGCCCGGCACGTCGATCGTGTCCGCCGGTCACGCCGACGACACCGGCACCTCCACCAGGAGCGGCACCTCGATGGCCGCCCCGCACGTGACGGGGGTGGCCGCGCTGTACGTGTCCGCGAACCCGACCGCGACGCCGGCAGCCGTCACCAAGGCGCTGCTGGACCGCTCGACGGCCTCGAAGGTCACCTCGCCCGGAACCGGCTCGCCCAACAGGCTGCTGTACAGCCGGTTCTGACACCGCTCCGGGTCCGGACGCGCGGGCGCGCAGGCATCGCGCGCCCGGACGCGGAGGCAGGTCGGTCACGGCCGGTGAGACGGCCGGTGAGGCCGCCGGGGGAGACGGAGGGCTCCCGGCGGTCGAGCGCGGCGGTCGGTACGAGCGGCCGGTACGAGCGGCCGGCAGGCGGCGGTTCGCGGCGGGGAGCGGAAGGCGGTCGGGCGGTCGGTGCGCGGCCCGGCCGGTGACAGGTCCGGCCGAAGGGGCGGCGGGGGCCGCGGCCTGGGACCGGTCTATCGGGTGGGCTTGCGCCCGGTGACACCCAGGTGGACGAGCAGGGCCAGGCTCGGCTTGAGCTGGGCCTGCTTGACGCCCCAGCTCTGGAAGCCCTTCTGGTGGCCGGCGACGGAGGCCAGCATGGTGACGAGGGAGCCCGCGAGCGCGGCGGCGCTGACGTCCTTGTCGACGCGGCCCTTCGCCTGCAGCTCCTCGATCGACTCGGTGAGCGAGGACGTCACCGAGGTGAGGATCTTCATACGGATCTTGTAGAACCGTTTGTCCCCCTCTGCGGCGCCCAGGTCGACCACCCGCAGGATCGCGTCGTGGCGGCGCCAGAACGCGAGGAAGCCGTCTACCAGTTCCTCCGCCGTGCGGGCGCCCGCACGACCGGCCCAGGAGCGGCCCGCGACGAGTTCGTCGAGCGCCGAGCCCTCCTTCGCCATCGTGTCGGCCAGCTCCAGCACGGCCCCTTCCACGTCGGGGAAGTACTGGTAGAAGGTCGCCGGGGAGGTGCCCGCCCTCCGGGCCACGTCGATCACCTTGACGTCGCGGTAGGGCGAGGAACTGAGCATGTCACTGAGGCAGTCGAGCAGCTTCTGACGCGTTGCCTGCCCGCGCCGCCCGGCCACCCGGCCGTCAACAGTTCGAACGTGTCCTGTCATGCCGTCAGCTTACCGACGGGTGATCGATGCGCGATTTGTCCGCATGCAAACGGGTTCCGCCCCGGTCGCACGGCGCGGCGCCGGACTGGCGGGCGGGGCACGGACGGGACAAAAATGGGGAACACCGGGAAGAAGCGGGGGGAAACACCGAAAGCGGGAACGGTGAGGGGTAGAGGGATCCGCACGTGGGGATCCGCACGTGACGGCGGGGCCGCAGCCCCGCCAGGAAAGGACCGCGCGTTATGGCTGACTTCGCCGAGGGTGCTCCCTGCTGGGCCGACGCCACCCTGCCCGACCTGGCCGCCGGCCGGCGCTTCTACGGGGAGCTGTTCGGGTGGTCCTTCCCCGAGGAGCGGCCCGCCGACCCGGACGGGTGGATTCCCGCACTGCTCGACGGCGAGCAGGTGGCGGGCCTTCGGCAGAAGTCCGACGGGCGCATGCCGACGGTGTGGACCGTCTACCTCGCCACCGCCGACGCCCGGCGCACGGCGGCCCGGATCGACGCCGCCGGCGGCCGGGTCATCACCACCCCCGTCCCCGTCGGACGCGGCCCCGCCGGGATCACCGCGACCGCCGCCGACCCCTCCGGCGCGGTGTTCGGCCTGTGGCAGCCGGGTGAGCACCCCGGCTTCGCCGCCGTCGGCCGGCCCGGCACCTACGTGTGGACGGAGGTCCGCACCCGCGAGCGGGACGCCGTGGACGCCTTCTACCCGGAGGTCTTCGGCTACGGCACCCGCCAGGCGGAGGCCGCCGGCGAGGACTTCCTGATGTGGGCCCCCGAGGGCGAGCCCGCCGACGAGGAGCACGCTGTCGGCGGCCGGGCCCTGCTCGACGAGTCGACTCCCGTTGAGCTGCCCGCGCACTTCCTCACGTACTTCGCGGTGGACGACTGCGACGAGGCGGCCCACACCGTCGTCCGGCTCGGCGGCCGGGTCCTCACCGGCCCCGAGACCGGCGGCTACGGCCGGTTCGCTGTCCTGGTGGACAACCAGGGAGCCGTGTTCGCGGTCCTCGACACCGGACGGACCGCCCGGCCAGACTCGGCCGAGCTGTCCGCGCGGGCGGCGCCGGAGGAGGAGCCCGCGCCGGACGGCGGCGCCCCCGCGCAGGCGGAGGACGACGTGCGGGCGGAGGACGACGGGCGGGCGGAGGACGACGGGCAGGCGGAGGACGACGTGCGGGCAGGACGGGACGGGCGCGAGGAGGCCGGGGACGACGGGCGCGAGGAGGCCGGGGACGACGGGCGCGAGGAGGCCGAGGAGGACCGGCAGGAGGGGGAGCGCGGCACCGAACGGCGTGCGCCGGGCGGCGACGAGGGCGGGCCGGACTCCCGGCGGGCCGTGTCGGAGGGCTGACGGCGGCCGTTCCATGCCGCAGCATGGGAGCGGCAGGACCGTACGACGGGGGAGCAACCGTGACGTCTCACGCACCCGCCCGCACCGGGCAGGCGGCAGCGCCCTGCCCGCCCTGCCCGCTTGGCCCACGCCGGGGTGCGGGCCGTGCCCCGGCCACCGGATTCCGGCCGAACCGGCCCCCGGTTCGCGACCGCGGAGGCCGGGAGGAAGAATCAGCGTCCGTACCGCCCCTCCGGAGCGGCAGCGGGACGCCGTACCGGACGCAGGAAGCACGGACGGGAGCGTCCGCGGCGGCAGCAGTATCAGCAGTATCAGTGAGAACAACGACAAAAGCACAGACAAGCCCCTACGGGGAGGTGGCAGGCACATGGTGGAGCAGCTGACGCAGCACGATCCCCGGCGGATCGGCCCGTTCGAGGTGCTCGGCCGGCTCGGCGCCGGGGGCATGGGACTGGTCTACCTGGCCCGCTCGGCCTCCGGCCGCCGCGTGGCGATCAAGACGGTGCGCACCGAGCTCGCCGAGGACCAGCTGTTCCGGGTCCGCTTCACCCGCGAGGTGGAGGCGGCCCGCGCGGTCAGCGGCTTCTACACGGCCGCCGTCGTGGACGCCGACCCGCGGGCGGCCGTGCCGTGGCTGGCCACCGCCTACGTGCCGGCGCCCTCGCTGGAGGAGATCATCCACGAGTGCGGCCCGATGCCGGCCCAGGCCGTGCGCTGGATCGCCGCGGGCATCGCCGAAGCCCTCCAGTCCATTCACGGGGCCGGGCTGGTCCACCGCGACCTCAAGCCGTCCAACGTGCTCGTCGTCGAGGACGGGCCCCGCGTCATCGACTTCGGCATCGCCTCCGGCGTCTCCAACACGCGGCTCACCATGACCAACGTCGCCGTCGGCACCCCGGCCTACATGTCCCCGGAGCAGGCCCGCGACTCCCGCAGCGTCACCGGGGCCAGCGACATCTTCTCGCTGGCCTCCACGCTGGTCTTCGCCGCCACCGGCCATGCGCCCTACCACGGCGCCAACCCGGTCGAGACGGTGTTCATGCTGCTGCGCGAGGGGCCCGACCTGGAGGGGCTGCCCGACGAGCTGCGTCCGCTCATCGAGTCCTGCATGCGGACCGAGGCGGACGCCCGGCCCAGCCCCGCAGACCTCCAGGCACAGCTAGCCCCGCACCTGTTCTCCTCCGGCGGGGACGACAGCGGCACCGCGTCCGCGTGGCTGCCCGCGGGCGCGGTCGAACTCATCGAGCGCAAGCGCGGCGGTCGCAACCGGCCCCCGCGCCCCGCACCCGTCCCCGTGGCGCCCGCGCCGCCGCCCGTCGCACCGCCCCAGCCCGCGCACGCGCCGCCCGTCCCGGCGGGCGCGCTCGCCGCGCCGCCGCACCCGGGCCCCGCCGTCCCGCAGGCGGCACCGGCCGGACCGCAGTCCGCCTCGGCGTTCGCACAGGCCGCGCCGATCGCACCCGACGCCCCACCACGTCCCCCGGTGCAGCCGGGCGCCGACCCGGTGCGGCTGCCCGGCTCGCAGGTGCCGATCGGTCCCGGCCCGCGCCGCGTGGACGGCCGCGGGCCCGACGCCGCCGCCGGCACCCAGTGGGTGCGCCCGCCGGGCGGCGTACTTCCCGCGCCCGCCGGACCGCCGGGCCCCGCCCGGCCCCCGGCCGCGCCGCCGCGGCCGCCCGGCGGCGGCGCCGCGTCGGCGGACGGGGCCGCGCCCGCCCGCTGGCGGCCGTGGCGGTTCCGGATGTCCAACGACGTGTGGGGCACACCGGTCGTCGTGGACGAACTGCTCTACGTCACCTCCTTCGAGGTGCACGCGCTCGACGTGGCCAGCGGCAGACGCCAGTTCAAGACCCGCGACGTGGCCTGGTCGATGGCCGTCGCCGACGGCCGGGTGCACGCCTCCGACGGGCCGAGCCTGTTCGCGCTGGACGGCGCCGACGGCACCGAGCGCTGGAAGCAGGCCGTGGACGGCTGGGTGTACGCGCTGCGCGCCGACGGCGGGACGGTGCTCACCGGCACCCGCGGCGGCGGCGTGCAGACCTGGGACGCCGCCACCGGCGAGATGCTGTGGGAACTCAGCGGCGCGCAGGTCGACTTCGAAACGCCGGAGGCCGGTCCGCTGCTGCACGGCGGCACCGTCTACCTGTGGGCCGACGGACGGCTCTCGGCCCGGGACGCGCGTGACGGCGGCGAGCAGTGGTCGTACCCGGTCGGGGACGCCGCGGCCACCGGCGGCGTGCCGGTCCGGCTGCTGCCGACCGACGACGGGGTGGTCTACGTCAGCGCGGGCGCCCGGGTGCTGGCGCTGGACGCGGGCACCGGACACGAGCGCTGGCGCTTCGACGCCCCGGCGGCGTTCCTCTGCCCGCCCGCCTTCGCCCCCGGCCCGGCCGTCGCGGGCGGCGGCGTGTACCTGGCGGACTACCTCGGCACGGTGTACGCGCTGGACGCGGCGAACGGCAACGACCGCTGGCGGATCGCCACCGAGGCCCGCCAGTCCGCGGACCCCGTCGTCGTCGCCGACGGCCTGGTGCACGTGGGCAGCGGTCGTGCGCTCTACACCATCGACGCCGTCCCGGGCACCGGGCGCTACCGCTTCCAGGCGCAGGGCGACGTGGTGGGCGCGCCGGTCGCCGCAGACGGGCGGGTTCACTTCGGCTCCGCCGACCACTCGCTGTACACGCTGGACGCGGTGGGCGGCCAACTGCGCTGGAAACTGGCCACCGGTGGCGAGATCACGGGCTCTCCCGTGGTGTCCGGCGGCGTGCTGTACGCCTGCAGCAAGGACCGCTGCGTGTACGCCCTGGACGCGGCCAAGGGCACCGGCCAGGCCCGCTCCTGACGTCCTGTCACCCTGACGCCCTGACGCCCTGACGCCCTGTCATTGGCGTCGGCTGGGTTCAGACGTAAGGGAGTTGGGAGCGGGCGGGAACCCGGGGCGGCCATGTCCGCGTCCCTTGCACGTGTACGGTGCGCGCGACGGTCGCGGCACCGTGTTCCGCATGAGCCTCGGGGGGCCCTTCGTGATGCGTCAGGTCAAACTGCTCGCCGCCGTCACCGCCGTGCTGCTGGCGCTGACCGGTTTCAGCCACACCGGCACCAGCGGCAAGGGCGGCGGTGGCAAGAGCCGCAGCAGCGGAAGCAGCAGCGGCGGCGGATGCGGCAAGAAGTCGACCAGCGGTAGTAGCAACAGCGGCAACACCTACAAGTCCAACGGCCGGAACAACACCTACCGTGGCGGGACCAGTGGCGGGACCAGTGGCGGTTCCGGCAGCGACAGCAGCAGCCGACGGCCGACCGGCAGTGTCAAGCAGTGCGTGACGACCACCAGGGCCGTGGCGACCGTGCGCGTCGACCCGCGGACCAGGAACGGCAGCCACCGCGTGCACGTCGACTTCCTCGACCGCAACGGCGTTCTCGTCGACAGCGGATCGACGGTGGTGCTGCTCCAGTCCGGGAAGCCCGTCGACGTCGACGTCCCGATGGACCTGCCGGAGAAGGCCGGAGACGTGACGAACTGCCGTGTGCAATCCATTAGTTGAGTGGTCGTCATCTGAACCGCCACCCGGTGGGTGCACCTCACGGGCACGCTGACGGGCCTGGCGACCAGCGCCTACGGGTTGGCCCTCGGCCGGGCGGGGTATGCGCTCGCGCTGCCGCTCATCGGCTACGGCACGGCCTGGCCTGCGCACCTCCGGTCGTGGCAGGTGCCGGGAGGCGCACGCGTGGGCGGGCCCGTGCCGGCGGCATCCCCCTCGGCCGCCGGCACGGGCCCGTGTTCCCCGGACACGCGGTGGTTCCGTGTACCGCCCGGTGCGCGGATACTGCCGCGCACCGGGCGGGAGGATCAGGTGACCGGCTCGCTCGAACCGTGGTGGTCTCCGTTGACGACTGCGGGCTCCCCCGAACCGTGGTGGTCGCCGGCCGCACGCAGTGGTTCGCTCGACCCGTGGTGGTCCTTCTGGACCGCCACGTCGTCCTGCTTCGGCCTCTTCGACTTCTGGTTCTTGTTGACGGCCATGCCTGATTCCTCCCGTTGGTGGTGCTCCCGTGGTGACCGGCCGGCGGCACCCCCGCATACCGCCGGACAGTCACCGGGGGCCGGTCACCCCCCGTGACCGGCGCCCCTCCCCTCGATCCGCCTCCCCCCGAGACCGGCGGATCGACTGGTTCCAGCATGCCGCGGCGGGATAAACGATCGATGAACGTCCGTTTGGCGATCGGGAGTCGGGCGGAAGTCGGGTATCGGTGGACACCGAATCGGAACCCGTCGGACCGGAACCCGTCGCACAGGGCCGGACCGCGTGGGAACGGCCGGTTCCGGCGGGCGGGTCAGACCGTGACGGGCGGCGCCAGCAGCTCGCGCACCTCGGCGGTCTCGGGGGCGCCCATCGCCTCGAAGATGATCAGCGCCTCCTGCCAGCAGGCCCGCGCCCGGTCCCGCTGCCCCAACTCGGCCAGTGCCCTTCCCAGTACGCACAGCACCGTGCCCCGCCGCCACTCGCCACCGATGCTGCGAAGCACCAGGGCCTGCTCGGCGTGCCCGGCCGCCAGGGCCGCCCGGCCGTCGGCCAGGTGCGCCTCCGCGACGCGGAAGTGCGTGACGCCCTCCCACAGCGGCTGCCGGCTCTCGTGGAATACGGCGAGTGCCTGGGTCAGCTTCGCCAGCCCCTCGGCGGTGCGCCCGGACTTCGCCAGTGCCACGCCGAGCGTGTAGAGGCCGTTGGCGAGCCGTAGCGTCAACCCCATGGCGTCGTAGATGCGCACGCCCTGCTCGGCGAGGTCGATGGCTTCGGAGAACCGGCCCAGCGACATGTGGGCCCGCGACAGGTTGCACAGCGCGCTGGCCTCCGACGGCCGGTTGGCGTAGTCGCGGAACCGTCGCAGGGCCTGGCTCAGGTACTCCTCGGCGTCCTCGTTCCTGCCCTGGTAGTTGGCCACGATGCCGCAGTCGTTCAGCGCGTACGAGGTGCTGATGGGGTCGTCCGCGGCCAGTCCCAGCAGCAGCGTCTTCCGCGCCTCCTCGTCCGCCTCGTTGAACCGGCCCGAGGTGAGGTGGGCGACGGTCAGCACCAGTCGGGCCCGGGCCTCCGCGTGCGGGTCCCCGGCCTTCTGGGCGGCGTCCCGCACCCCCTCCGCGGTCAGCAGGTACTGCCGGGCGTTCGCCCCCGACTCGGCCAGGTCGCTGGTGACCAGCAGCAGGTCCGCGGCCCGGCGCAGCGTCGCGCCGCCCGCGAGCTGCTGGGCGCAGGAGAGGAAGCACGAGGACTCCGCGAACAGCCACTCCGTCGCCGACGCCAGGTCGCCGAACTCCAGCCCCCGGGAGTCCGTCGGCTCCAGGTACTCGACCAGCAGCTCACCCGGCCGGTCCAGGACGTGCACCCGGGCCGCCGTCACCAGGTAGAAGTCGAGCAGGCGGGACAGCGCCGCGTCCCGTTCGGTCGGCGGCTGCTCGTCCCGGTACGCGCATGCACGCGCGTAGAGTCGCAGCAGGTCGTGGAAGCGGTACCGGCCGGGAGCGGCCGACTCCAGCAGGCTGGCGTCGACCAGCGACTCCAACAGGTCCTCGGCCGCCTCCTCGTCCCGGTCGAGCATGGCCGCCGCGGCCGCCAGCGACAGGTCCGGGCCGTCGGCCAGTCCCAGCAGGCGGAACGCCCGCGCCTGCTCCGGGTCGAGCTGGCCGTAGCCCAGTTCGAAGGTGGCCTTCACGGCGAGGTCCCCGGCCTGCAGCTCGTCCAGCCGGCGGCGTTCGTCGGCGAGCTTGCGGGCCAGCACCGACACCGTCCAGGTGCGCCGGGCGGCGAGCCGGGCCGCGGCGATGCGCAGCGCCAGCGGCAGGAACCCGCAGGCCGCCACGACGTCCATCGCGGCCTCCCGTTCGGCGCCGACCCGTTCGGCGCCGACGATGCGGGTGAACAGCGTCATGGCCTCCTCGGGGCTCATCACGTCCAGGTCGACCAGGTGTGCGCCCGCCAGGTCCACCATGCGGGACCGGCTGGTGACCAGTGCCGCGCACCCCTCGGTGCCGGGCAGCAGCGGACGCACCTGGGCGGCGTCCCTGGCGTTGTCCAGCAGCGCCAGTACGCGCCGACCGGACAGCAGCGAGCGGTACAGCGCGGACCGCTCGTCGACCCCGTCGGGCACGGCCTCGTCCGGGGTGCCCAGCGCCCGCAGGAACGCCCCGAGCACCGCTTCCGGTTCGGCCGGCGCGGTGCTGGCGCCGCGCAGGTCCACGTAGAGCTGGCCGTCGGGGAAGTTGTCCCGGGCGGCGTGCGCCACGTGGATGGCGAGGGTCGTCTTGCCGACGCCGCCGATGCCCGCGACCGCGGACACCGCCATCACCCGCCCTGCGGACGTGCCCAGTTGGCCACCCAGGTCCGCGACGAACGAGCGGCGCCCTGTGAAGTCCGGAACCGTGGCCGGAAGTTGCTGTGGACGGACCAGGGCGGGAGGCTCCGACTGCACGGCCGGGGCGGCCAGCGTGTCGTCTCCGCGCAGGATGCGCTGCTGCAGGTCGGACAGCTCCGCCCGCGGGTCCACGCCCAGTTCGTCCGCCAGCAGCCGCCGGGTGTCGGCGTACACGGCCAGCGCCTCGGCCTGCCGGCCGCCGCGGTAGAGCGCCACCATCAGCAGCTCCCGCAGTCGCTCCCGCAGGGGATGTCCGGCGGTCAGCGCGGTCAGCTCCGAGACGGCCTCGGTGTGGGCGCCGTCCCGCAGGTCCAGGTCCAGGCACTGCTCGAGGACCGAGAGCCGCCACTCCTCCAGCCGCACCCGCTGCGTCTCGGCGTACGGGCCTGGGACCTGCGCCAGCGGCTCGCCGTCCCACCGGCCCAGAGCGTCCCGGTACAGTTCGCGCGCCCGTCCGAGGGCACCGGCGTGCGCGGCGCGCTCGGCCCCGGCGACCAGCCGTTCGGCCTCGTCCAGATCCAGCACCGCGTCCCGGCCGGTGCGGATGGCGTACCCGCCGGACTCGCTGACCAGCGCTTCCGCGCCGAGCGCCTTGCGCAGGCGGGAGGCGTAGGTGCGCAGCGCCGCGAGTGCCTGCTGCGGCGGGTTCTCGCCCCAGAGCGCGTCCACCAGCTCCTGGGCGGTGGCGGTGTGGCCGCCGCGCAGCAGCAGCGCGGCCAGCAGGGCCCGTTGCTGAGGGGAACCCGTGTGCAGCGGCTCCTCACCTCGCCAGGCCCGTACGGGCCCCAGTACCGCGAAGCGCAGCGCCGTTGCCGGGTCGGCGACCATGAGTGCCCCCTCGTCGTCCTGTGCTTGGGTGCCGCACCCCACAGTGTGCCCTGTGCACGGGATGAGCGGCAGTTCCGTACCGGCCTCCGGCGGCCCCGGCCCGTGTCCAACCTGGAAGAGTAACCCGCCACCGGGCGGCGCGAGTTGCTCGGCGTCGCTTCCCGGCCCCCGGCGGAGGCCCCGCCTCCGGGCCCGCCCGGCCCGGCTGACCGGGGGCGTCCCCTCGCCCGCCCGGGGTCCTCCGGTCGGCCGCCGTGCGGTTGCCGGGCGCACGGCACCGGGATTCCCTGGACGGGGCCGGCACTCCGCCCGCCCGCGCCGAGGGAGGCACCATGGCCCTGCACCGCACCGCCGGCACCCGCGCGGAGCGGCCCGCCGACGCCGACGCGAGTGACGACGACCACGACGTCTACACATCCCTGCTCGGCGGGCGCACCCTGCCGCGACGGGCCATGCCCGACGCACCCACCGACCCGTTCAACGTCTACCGGCTGATCCGGGACGAGCTGGACATGGACGGCAACGCCGCGCAGAACCTCGCCACGTTCTGCACCACCTGGAGCGAGCCGCAGGTGCACCGGCTGATGGACGACAACCTCGCCAAGAACATGATCGACAAGGACGAGTACCCGCGCACCGCCGAAATCGAGTCCCGCTGCGTGCACCTGCTCGCCGACCTGTGGCACGCGCCGGACAGCGCCGGAACCGTCGGCTGCTCCACCACCGGGTCCAGCGAGGCGGCGATGCTCGGCGGTCTCGCCATGAAGTGGCGCTGGCGGCAGCGCAGGAAGGCCGCCGGGCTGCCCGCGGACCGGCCCAACCTGGTCTGCGGGCCGGTGCAGGTCTGCTGGGAGAAGTTCGCCCGGTACTTCGACGTCGAACTGCGGCAGGTCCCCCTGGAGTCGGGCGCGACCGGCCTGCGCCCGTCCCAACTGCGGGACCACGTCGACGAGAACACCATCGGCGTCGTGGCCGTCCTCGGTGTCACGTACACCTGCGACTACGAGCCGGTCGCCGAACTCGCCGCCGAACTGGACGCCGTCCAGCACGACACCGGCCTCGACGTGCCGCTGCACGTGGACGCGGCCAGCGGCGGCTTCGTCGCCCCCTTCGTACAGCCCGACCTGGTCTGGGACTTCCGGCTGCCGAGGGTCCGCTCGATCAACTCCTCGGGCCACAAGTACGGCATGGCGCCGCTGGGCGTCGGCTGGGCGCTGTGGCGGGAGAGCGGGGACCTGCCGGAGGAGCTGGTCTTCCGGGTCAGCTACCTCGGTGGCGACATGCCGACCTTCGCGCTGAACTTCTCCCGGCCCGGCGGCCAGGTCGCCGCCCAGTACTTCCTGCTGCTGCGGCTCGGACGGGCCGGCTACCGGGCGATCCAGCAGCGCTGCCTGGACTCGGCCGCGCGACTCGCGGACGAGATCGCCGCGATGGGCCCCTTCACGCTGCTGCACGACGGCCGCGGCGCTCTGCCGGCCGTCTCCTACACGCTGCGCGACCCCGACGGGCCGCTCGACCTGCACGCCCTCTCCGACCAGTTGCGGATGCGCGGCTGGCAGGTGCCCGCCTACCCGCTGCCGCCCGACCGGCAGGAGACGGTGATCCACCGGGTGCTGATCCGGCACGGTATGAGCGCCGACCGGACCGCGCTGTTCGCCGAGGACCTGCGGCAGTCCGTCGCCGCCCTGGGCCGCACCGGTGCCCGGCACGGCTCCGGCCCCGGCACCGCCTTCCACCACTGAGCACGGCTGAGCACTGCCGCTGACGGACCCCGCGGGCGCGGGCGGGCGGGGCGGTCAGGCGCGGGGGTAGCGCTGGAGCCAGCCGGGGGAGTGGGAGGGCGTGGCCGGGCTGTGCAGCGCCGGGCCCTGCGTCATCTCCATCGCGAAGTCGTCGGCCAACTCCAGGATCGTCGGCCGCCCCTCCAGCTCCGTCACCCAGGCCGGCGGCAGCGCCGTCTCGCCGTGCTGCACACCGAGCAGGTTGCCGCAGACCGAGCCGGTGGAGTCGGAGTCGCCGCCGTGGTTGACGGCCAGCAGCAGGCCGTGCCGCACGTCCTCCGCCACCAGCGCGCAGTACACGCCCATGGCCAGCGCCTCCTCGGCGGTCCAGCCCTCCCCGAGCGACTCCACCCGCTCCGGCGTCGGCAGGCCCTGCCGTACGGTGCCCAGCGCCCGCTTCAGCGCCTCGGTGGTCTCCTCGTGCCCCGGCCGGTCCGCCAGCATCGCCAGGGCCTGCTGCACCGCCGCGTCCAGCGACACCCCGCGGGTCAGCGCGTGCACGATGACGGCGAACGCCCCGGCGGACAGGAACGCCGTCGGATGGCCGTGGGTCTGCGCCGCGCACTCCATCGACAGCTGGAACACCAGCTGCGGCTCCCAGCCGACCAGCAGGCCGAAGGGCGCCGACCGCATCACCGTGCCGCACCCCTTGGAACCGGGGTTCTTCGGCTGCTCCAGCGTGCCCATCCGGTCGTCCGCCAGGCCGGTGAGGCAGGCGTTGCCCGGGGCGCGGCGGGCGTACAGCCACTCCTCGCGGGCCAGCCAGCCGTCGTCCTTGCGGCGCTCGTCGGGCCCCCAGTCGCGCTGCGTCGCCGCCCACCGCCGGTAGGCGGCGTAGACGTCCGACGGCGGGTGCCAGGCGCCCGCGTCGCGGCGGACGTGCGCCCGTATCAGGCCGTCCACGGTGAACAGCGTCATCTGCGTGTCGTCGGTGACCGCGCCGCGCCGCCCGTAGGCGGGCACATAGCCGGTCACCCCGTCCGGGCCGTGGGCGTCCCGGATCGCGCTCAGCGAGTCGAACTCGACGCCCGCCCCCAGGGCGTCCCCGATGGCGCCGCCCAGCAGGCAGCCGCGGACCCGGCTGCGGAAGTCCTGCTGCTCGGCCCGGCCCCACACGGCGGTGTTGCCGGAGCTGCCCGATCCGGTCACGGTGCCCCCCTCGTTCCGGCCTCTTCCGGCCATCCCCGGTCCCCGGTGATACTGCCCGGCTCAGCACTGTAAACGAACGCGCGGACGGGGAAGAGAAGGCGTGGGCCCGGACGGCCGGGCCCCGGCCGGAGCCCTCAGTCGCCGAGGACCGGCAGCAGCTCCGGCAGGTGCCCGTCCCGGTCCCGCGCCGCCTGCTGCCGCTCGGCGGGCACCTCCCCGTAGGTGGTCGTGCGCGGCCGGGCCGGACGGCCGGCCGCGGCGGCGATGGCCTCCAGGTCCTTCACCGAGCGGTACGAGCCGTAACCCGACCCCGCCATACGGGAGATGGTCTCCTCCATCAGCGTCCCGCCCAGGTCGTTGGCGCCCGACCGCAGCATCTGCGCGGCGCCCTCCGCGCCCAGCTTCACCCAGCTGGTCTGGATGTTGGTGATGTGCGGGTGCAGCAGCAGCCGGGCCATCGCCGTCACCGCCCGGTTGTCGCGCACCGTCGGCCCGGGGCGGGCGATGCCCGCCAGGTACACGGGCGCGTTGGTGTGGATGAACGGCAGCGTCACGAACTCGGTGAAGCCGCCCGTCTCCTGCTGGAGTTCCGCCAGCGTGCGGAAGTGGCCGAGCCAGTGCCGCGGCTGGTCGACGTGGCCGTACATCATGGTCGAGGAGGACGGCAGCCCCAACTCGTGTGCGGTGCGCACCACTTCGATCCAGGTGGCCGTCGGCAGCTTGCCCTTCGTCAGCACCCAGCGCACCTCGTCGTCGAGGATCTCCGCCGCGGTGCCCGGGATGGAGTCCAGACCGGCCTCTTTCGCGGCCGACAACCAGTCCCGGATCGACATGCCCGTCCGCGAGGCGCCGTTCACCACCTCCATCGGAGAGAAGGCGTGCACGTGCATGCCCGGCACCCGCTCCTTCACCGCCCGCGCGATGTCGAAGTAGGCCGTGCCCGGCAGGTCCGGGTGGATGCCACCCTGCATGCACACCTCGACCGCGCCCACGTCCCATGCCTGCGCGGCCCGGTCGGCGACCTGGTCCAGCGACAGCGTGTACGCGTCCGCGTCGGTGCGGCGCTGCGCGAACGCGCAGAACCGGCAACCGGTGTAGCAGACGTTGGTGAAGTTGATGTTCCGGGTGACGACGTACGTCACCTCGTCCCCGACGGTGTCCCTGCGCAGCTCGTCCGCCACCCGGCACAGCGCGTCCAGCGCCGGCCCGTCCGCGTGCAGCAGCGCCAGCGCCTCGCCGTCGGAGAGGCGCTGCGGGTCGTCCGCCGCCGTGGACAGCGCCGCCCGCACGTCGGTGTCGATGCGCTGCGGCACCATGCCCGGAGCCGCCTGCTCGCGCAGCGACTCCCAGTCGCCGTACACCTCGTCGAAGTCGTCCCGGCGGTCCGCCGTGCGGCCGTCGGTGTCGATGGTGCGGTGCAGGTCGGTGCGCCCCGACGCCTGCGCGGTGAACTCCTCGTCCGGCTCCTGCCACGGCAGTCCCGACGGCACCGCGCCCTCCCGCGCCAGGCCGGTGTCCCCGTCGGCCAGGGCCCGCACGTGCGGCAGCAGCCGCGGGTCCAGCCACGGTTCGCCGCGGCGGATGAACTCCGGGTAGACGGTGAGCCGTTCGCGCAGCGTGAAGCCCGCGTCCGCGGTCCGCGCGGCCAACTCCTCGATGTGCGGCCAGGGCCGCTCCGGGTTGACGTGGTCCGGCGTCAGGGGCGACACCCCGCCCCAGTCGTCGATGCCCGCGTCGATCAGCAGCCGGTACTCCTCGTCGACCAGGTTCGGCGGCGCCTGGATTCGCGCGGACGGCCCCAGCACGTGCCGGGTGACGGCCACCGCCGCTGCCAGCTCGGTGAGTTCGGCGTCCGGCATGCCGCGCATCGCCGTGTCCGGCTTGGCGCGGAAGTTCTGCACGATGACCTCCTGCACGCCCTGGTAGGCGCGCTGGACGCGGCGCAGCGCGAACAGGGCCTCGGCGCGCTCGTGGAAGTCCTCCCCGATGCCGATGAGCACCCCGGTGGTGAACGGCACGTTGGACCGTCCGGCGTCCTCCAGCACCCGCAGCCGCACCGCGGGCTCCTTGTCGGGCGAACCGTGGTGCGGGCCGCCCGGCTCCGACCACAGGCGGGTCGCGGTCGTCTCCAGCATCATGCCCATCGACGGCGCCACCGGCTTCAGCCGCTGGAGGTCCGTCCAGGACAGCACGCCCGGGTTCAGGTGCGGCAGCAGACCCGTCTCCTCCAGCACCCGGATCGCCATCGCGCGCACGTAGGCGAGCGTGTCGTCGTAGCCGTGCGCGTCCAGCCACTCGCGCGCCTCGGGCCAGCGGTCCTCCGGCCGGTCGCCGAGCGTGAACAGCGCCTCCTTGCAGCCCGTCTCGGCGCCCTTGCGGGCGACGTCCAGCACCTCGTCCGGGGACATGTACATCCCGTGCCCGGCGCCGCGCAGCTTGCCGGGCACCGTCACGAACGTGCAGTAGTGGCAGCGGTCCCGGCACAGCCGGGTCAGCGGGATGAACACCTTGCGCGAGTAGGTGATGACCCCCGGCCGCCCGGCCGCCTCCAGCCCCGCGTCCCGCACCCGCGCGGCGGAGGCGGTCAGGTCCGCCAGGTCCTCCCCGCGCGCCTGCAGCAGCACGGCGGCCTCGGCCACGTCCAGGGCGACACCGTCCCTGGCCCGGCGCAGCGCGCGGCGCATGGCGTTGGCGGTGGGCACCGGGGCGTCGGCGGCGACTCCCCGTGCGCCGCCTGTCGGTCCCACCGGGTGCGCGTCGGCTGTCGGTCCCTGCGCGTCTGAGGTCATTACCCGAGGGTACGACCCCGCTCTGAGCAGCAGCACAGCAGATCCGGGCCGCCCTGGGCCGGCTGAGCCCGGCCCCGGCGGGTGCGCGGGGCCGGGCTCAGAGACGCGGGGTCGGAGGTCGCGCCGGTCAGAGACGTGGGGTCAGAGGATGCGGGTGATGCGTGCTCCCGTTCCCGGCTCGGTCAGGTCCGCCGCCAGGGCCACCGGCACCTTCACCTGCCCGGGCCCGGCTCCCACGGTCAGCGTGCCGACCCGCGTGCCGGACGCGGCCTCACCGGGAATCGTTTCGTCACCGGAGGTGAGTGCCAGCTCCACCTCAAGCCCCGACCAGCCGACCGCCGTGACGTCCTTCGTCGCCACCACCGGCGTCCGGCCGCCCAGACCGTCGTCGACCTGCCCGACCACGTCGCCCTTCTTCACGATCGTCTCGGCGGTCAGCAGCTCACCGGCCGAGCTGATCAGGTTCCGGCCGGCGCTCAGCGCGCCCTCCAGGATCGAGTTGCCGGGACCGGCCGGGGGCTGGCTGAGGACCGCCCCGATGATCAGCTGCTTCGTGCCGCCGACCTCCTTCTCCGCCGCGAACAGCAGGTTGCCGCCCGCCGCGGTGGTCGTGCCGGTCTTGATGCCGATGGTGCCGTTGTAGGGCACCAGCTGGTTCCAGTTGCTCTGGTTCCTGCCGTTGCGGTCGTCGTACGACGGCTGGGCCACCGACGCCCGGAACGCGTCCAGCTTCATCGCCGCCTTGCCCAGCTTCACCTGGTCGGCCGCGGTGCTCACGGTCTCCTTCAGCAGGCCGCTGGGGTCGGTGTACGTGGTGTTCTTCATGCCGAGTTCCTCGGCGGTCTTGTTCATCTTCTCGACGAACGCCTTCTCCGACCCGGAGTCCCACCGGGCGACCAGTCGGGCCACGTTGTTCGCCGACGCGATCATGAGCGCGTTCAGCGCCTCCGCCTCGGTGAGCGTCTCGCCCTCCTTGACGTCCACCGTCGACTCGCCCTGCTGGCTGAGGCCCGCGTCCTCCTCGGCCTGCTTGTCGACCGGGATCGACGCACCGTCCTCACCGGCCTTCATCGGGTGTTCGCGCAGCATCAGGTACGCCGTCATCGCCTTGGCGACACTGGCGATCGGCACGGGCTTCTGCTCGCCCGAGGTGCCCAGCGAACCGAGTCCGTCGATCTCCATGGCAGCCTGGCCCGACCCCGGCCACGCCACGTCCGGCTTGCCGCCGTCGAAGGTGTGGCTGGACTGCGCGGTCAGGTCGAGGGACGGCTCCGGCAGCGGACGCAGCAACTGCGCCGCGACGAAGACGATCACCAGTAGCAGGAGCAGCGGAGTCCAGATCTTGACCCGGCGGACCAGCGTCCGGATCGGCGTCTCGGGCGGCGCCGGCTTGTTCGTGAGCTGCGCCAGCAGGTCGAGCGGACGCTCGCCCGGACCGGGCGGCAGCGGCTGCTGCCGCGTGCGCTCCACCTCCGGCAGCGCACCCGCCGCCTGGTCGCCGTCGGACGTGGCCGCGCCGGCGGCCTTCGCGTCGGGTGTGCCGGCGTCCGCCGGGGCGGGCTTGACGGGCGGGCCGGGCGGCGGCACGGCAGGCTTCGCCGACCGCACGTCGTCCGCCGACCGCAACGGCACGAACTGGCTGGTGCGCTCCACCGCGGGGGGCGCGTCATCGGCGTCGCCGTCTCCGGCGTCGGCGGCGACCCCGGAGGCGGCGTCGGGCTTCGGCGTGGGGGAGGAGGGAGCGTCGGTGCCGCCGGCGTCCTTCTCCGCGTCGGCCTCGGCCGTCCTGGCCTTGGCGGCCTGGCCCTCGCCCTTCGGGTCCTCGCCGTCCGCCTTGTCGTCCGGCGCCTTGTCGTCCGGGTCCGCGTCCGTCGGGCGGTCGGACTTCGGCGGCTGGGTGCGGAAGACGGCCGTCGGCTGGTCGACGGCGACGGCAGGGCGCGCATCGCCGTCCGCCTCGTCCGCCTGGTCCGCCTCGGGCGTCTCCGCGCTCGAGGCGGCCGTGGCGGCCTCGGCGTCGGAGTCGAGGTCGGCGTGTCCGGCGGCGTCGGTTGTGGAAGCGGCGTCGTCGGCCTTGGCCTCGGCCTTCGCTGCGGGGGCTGCTTCGGAGGCCTTGGGGGCGTCCGGCTCAGCCTCGCCGTCCGTCGATCGGTCAGGATCGGACGCTCCGGCGGCGTCCGACGCTTCGGCCTCTTCGGCATCCTCGGCAGACACCCAGGCGGCCACCGCGTCCCGCAGCTCCCGGTTCCCGGACCCGGACCCGGACCCGGATTCCGCCGCGTCGGACGGCTCGTCGTCGGACGGCTTCGCGTCGGATAGCTCCGGACCGGAGGGCTTGTCCGTGGCGGTGTCGCCCTGCGCAGCGTCCGCCGAGCTTTCGGCGTCCGCAGCACCTTCCGCGTCCGTCAGGCTCGCGCTGTCGGCGGCCTGGGGGGCGCGCGGGGGCGTGCGGGTGGTCGGGGTACGGAAGACGGCCGTCGGTTCGTCCACGGGCCGCGTGGCCCCCTTGACGTCCGCGTCACCGCCCGCGCCGTCACCCTCTACCGGGACGTCCGCGTCCCTGTCCGCGTCCGTGCTCGCGGTCAGGTCATCCGACGACGCGGACGCGGTCGTGTCCGCGTTTGGATCGTCGTCCGCCGGCTCCGTCGGAGGGCCCGGCGTCCGTGCGGACGTGCCGTCGCCATTGCGACTGCCGCCGCCGAACGTCGTACGGGGGTCGTTCCGGTCGCGGGCGGCCGGAACCGTACCGCGCTCCGCTGTCGTCTCCCCCGACGACTTCCTCTGCTTCGAACTGTCGGGGGACTCGCCCGCCACCGTGCCTCCTGAGTTCTGCCGATCGCGTACCAGTTAACAGTGTCCTGCGGAACACGCCCGTACGGCCGGGTGGACCGTGCGGTCCGGGTGTCCCAGTGGACAGACGAGACGACATACCTACTGGTTCCCGTCCATAACGACCAGGCACTCTCGACAGAACAATGTGAGAGGGGTCACCCTGTGATTCATCCACGCGGGGAGGCATGGATGGGCAGGAGCCGCAGAACAATTCCGGAAGAGCTGCTGTTGCTCGCTCTGGACCCGACCACGGGTACCACAGCGCAGCCGCAGTCGCTCGACCTCGGCCTGGCCGGAGCGCAGCTAGTGGAGCTGGCTCTGGCAGGACGGATAGCCCCGGACGGGGATCGTATCGCCGTGGTGCTGCCACGGCCGACAGGAGATCCAACTCTGGACTCCGCACTGGAACTGCTGCGCAGGCGCGGCAGTCCGGTACGCGCGGTCCACTGGATAGGCGGACCCCGACTGGGGCTCCGCCAGACGTATCTCTCGCATCTGGAGCGCTGCGGCATGGTGCATGCCGTCGAGGGCCAGATGTGCGGGGTGCTGCCGACGACTCGCTACCAGGCGACGGAGACGGCCATCAGCCGGGAGATCAAGAACCGGCTGGACTCGGCGATCCGCACCGGTGTACCGCCGGACCCGCGGACCGCCGCGCTCGCCGCACTGGCCCACGCGGTCGGCCTCGGCAAGCACCTCTACCCCGGCAACGAGGGACGGTCGAGCCGTTCCCGGTTGCGGGATCTCATCAGGCACGACCCGATGGGCGGACTCGTCGCGCACGCCGTCATGGACGTGCAGAACGGTGTGGCGGCGCAGCCGCGGCGCGCACCGGGCGGCGCGCCACCGCCAGTCAGTACGCGCGGCACCGCACGGGCCACCGCGACGGGGACGGCGATGCCGTCCCGCGGGATGCCCGAGCAGGCGCTCCGGGGCGGCATGGCCCGCGCCGGCGCTCGCTGACGCATCGGAACGGGAGCCGCTGACGCCAGGGGTGGCGGGCAGTCCGCATGACTGCGGGCCGCCCGCCACCCCTTGCGTGCGTGCCTGCACACTGTGTGGTCGATTCTTGTCAAAGTACCGGCACATCCGCGCTGTTGGTGGCAACCTGCTGCACAGTATTCGTACGAAACAGCGGAGGTGCTCATCCCGTGGCGTCCAACGTCAACCCGACAGTGCGAAGGCGCCGGCTGGGACAGGAGCTGCGAAAGCTCCGGGAAGAGAAAGGCATGACGGCGGAAGAAGTCGCCGAACGCCTGCTGGTTTCGCAGTCGAAGATCAGCCGCCTGGAGAACGGCCGCCGCAGCATCAGCCAGCGCGATGTCCGCGACCTGTGCGGCGTCTACGAGGTCGAGGACCGGCGGATAGTCGACTCGCTCATGCAGATGGCGAAGGAATCCCGCCAGCAGGGCTGGTGGCACGCCTTCGGCGATATCCCGTACAGCGTCTACATCGGCCTGGAAACCGACGCCGCGTCACTGCGGGTGTACGAGTCCCTCATCGTGCCCGGACTGCTGCAGACCCGCGCCTACGCGCAGGCCGTCATCGAGGGCATGTGGCCGGAGGCCACGCCGAGTGAGATCGAAAAGCGGATCCAGATCAGGCTGAAACGGCAGGACCGGCTCACCGAGACCCGCAACCCGCTGAGGTTCTGGGCTGTGATCGACGAGGCGCTGCTGCGCCGCGTCGTCGGCAGTCCCCGCATCATGGCCGAGCAACTCGAGCACCTTGCCGAACTCAGCCAGCAGCCGCATGTGACATTGCAGGTCCTTCCGTACAGCGTGGGAGCCCACCCCGGTATGTACGGCAAGTTCGCCATTCTCGAGTTCCAGGACGCCGGTGACGCGAGCGTCGTCTATCTGGAGGGCGTCACCAGTGACCTGTACCTGGAGAAGGCCAACGACGTGCAGAGCTACGGCGTGATGTACGAGCATCTCCGGGCGGAGGCGCTGAACCCGGAGCAGTCGCGGGCCTTCATCCTGCAGGCCGCCGCCGATCATGAGGCATGACGTATACGGCGAATATGAAAGGCCGGAGAGTACACGGGAGGAAGTGATGGGGGAAGGCCTTGTGGGGGTATTCCATTCGGTCGAGTGAACGCTTCCTACCCGGACTCCGATGAGCCCGTACCGTGGATCGTTCGGAGCCCTGGTAGGGCGGTGGGTTTCGTGCCCACGCACACGCACAACCATCGGAGTGATCATGCTTGATCGGCAGGCACCCTTGGCGAACTGGACCAAATCCTCGTACTCGGCCGTGAACGGCGACTGCGTCGAGGTGAGGGCGTACTCCCGGCAGGTAGTCGCCGTCCGCGATTCCAAGAACCCTCACAAGTCGGCTTTCCACTCGTCCACCGAGGCATGGTCGTCCTTCGTCGGACTTGTCCGGCAGGGTCTTCCCCGCTGACAACTGATCTGCACACCGTGTGAAGCAGAGTCCTCCCGACTGGCCCACCGTCCTGGTCGAGAGGACTCAGCTTCGTCTCCGACCCGCGCTCACGATTCTCTCGTCGCGCTTTCCGCTTTCTCCAGGAACGAACGGCATTCGGCTGTCACGGGGTGTTCTGCACCGAGGTGGGTCAGGCAGGCGCTCAGAGTGGATCGGGCCAGCGCGACGGCTTCCGCCCGGCGGCCCGAGCCGTCGGTGATCCGGGCGAGTTCCACCTGGACGAGCAGGGTGTGGGCGTGCGCCTCTCCCAGGGACGACAGCCGAGTGGTGAGCACCTGGCGGGCCAGGCATTCCGCCTCCTCCCACTGTCCCCGGCCCCGCAGCACCGAGGCCAGGCGATGGGCACTCGCCGTGGTCAGCCAGTGGTCGGGGCCCTTGGCCGCGCGGTGTCCTTCGAAGGCACTGCGCGCCGGTGCTTCCGCTTCGTCGGGCCTGCCCAGCTCGTCGAGTACGAACGCCCGGGTGAGCAGGCACGTGAGGGTCACGGGGTGCTCCTCGCCCAGAACCCGGGTGCTGGTCTCACTGATCTCCTCGGCGAGGCGCACGTTCTCCTCCCTTTCGCCGAGCCGACACAGCACCTCGGCCAGGAGCCCCTTGCTGAGCAGTGTGTCGGGATGCTCGGCACCGAGGGTCCGCGCCCGTCCTTCCGCGGCCCTGCGCACCGTGCTTTCCGCAGCGCGCACATCGCCCACCCAGTACAGGGGGAAGTACAGGTGGTGAGCGCTGCTGAGCGTCGTGGGCGCGTCCGGTCCGTCGGTGCGCTCCCTGGCCTGCAGGACCTCCTGCTGCAGCGTCAGGCATTCCTCGTACTCGCCAAGTGCCAGCAGGACCTGGCCCAGCACCTGCTTGTCGGTCAGGGACTCGGTCGTGCTGGTCGTGCTGGCCGCGCTGGTCGCGGTGTCCCGGGAGGCGACGGTGACGGTCAGGCGGGCGAGAGCGAGCAGGTTCTCGTGATCGTCGCGTTCGACCATGTGGGTCCGCAGCTGCCGGGCGACAGTCAGGGCCAACGGCAGGGCGTCGGCTCCGTGTTCGCCAGCCCGCTTCAGGACCTGGGCCACGTGCGGGATCAGCAGTCGGCGCATCCTGTCACCAGCCGGAGTGGCACCGGCCGGTTCCGGGAGGGCCTGCGAGAGCAGGGCCGCCGCGGCAGCCAGCAGGATCGGCCGCTGGGCTTCCGGCGTGCTGGTCCACACGGTGTCCAGCACCAGCCCGTGGACTCGCAGCAGACGCAGCGGCGGGCCTGACTGCTCGTGCAACTCGTCCACCGCGACGAGCGAGTGGTCGACCAGTGCCTTCAGGCAGGGGGCGATGGTGGTCTCGGCCAGCGGCGGGTCGACGTCTCCCAGCCCCGACGAGGCCACCGCACGCGGCGGGATCACGCCGACGGGCAGCGGGTCGGAGGCGAAGCAGCTGAGGAGCCGCATCAGCGTGGTCGCAGCGGGCAGGCCCCGCTCCGCAAGCCCGTCCAGCGAGAGCTGCCAGGTGCTGCTGAGGGCCCGTCGCGGCTCGTTCTCCCAGGGCACCACGCCCTGGTCGATCCGGGTGCTCGGGTTGTCGGCCATTCTGCGGCGTAGCTCGTCCATGGTCATGGGCTCCAGAATCTGCTGTGACAGCTGGGACCCCGCCAGGGTCAGCGCCAGCGGGAGGCATCCGACGGCCTGGGCAAGAAGCAGTGCCTCGGTGTCGCTGCCCGTGGACGGCGCGAGATCGCGCAGGACGAGCGCGGCGTCCTCCGGGTCGAGAAGGTCGACGCGGTGCGTCTCGGCGTGCGACCAGAGCGCCGAGTGGCTCTGCCGGGTGGTGACGAGCACGGTGCCGTGGCAACTCGACCTGAGCCAGCCGCCGTCGAGGCACGCGGGGTCGTCCGCGTTGTCCAGCACCAGGAGCCACGGTCTGTCCGGCCCGTCCAGGTGGTGCCACACCAGGTCGGCGGCCGGCCGGTGCCCCCGCTGGACTGCCTCCAACTCCGCTGCCGTCGCTCCGCGATCCGCGGCGACGGCGAGCATGCCGGCCCGCAGGGAGGTCCGGTGGGCCGCGTTGACCCAGAAGCCGTCGATCTCCCGTGTCGCTGTGCACTCGTCGAAGACGTGACGGGCCAGCGTCGTCTTTCCGCAGCCGCCCATGCCGTGGAGGACGTGGACGCGCTTCCCGGAGAGCGTCCTCACCGCGGCGGTGAGCAGCGCCTTGTACTCGACACGGTCGCGGACCTCGACGGGCTTGGGCGCCGCGACGGGGACCCTGACCGAGTCAGGTCCCATGTACGGTTCCCGCACGGCCTGCCCGGGCAGGAGGACCGGTGACCCCTCCGGGTAGTGGTGGTGGTGCTCGGTGATGTGCTGGTCCCGGGCGGCCTGGAACAGCCTCCCGTAGTCGGAGACGGCGACCTGCGGGTCAGCCCGTCCCTCCACCTTCTCCTGTGGCATCCACTCAGGCTTTCCACTCGGTCCGGGCTTTCACTGGGTGCCCCACGGGGTTGCGCGAAGCCGTCCCCCGGTGCGGCGGGTCTGCCGACATCCGGTAGCCGAGCTCACCCCTCGTGGATGGTCTGGTTGCCGCCTGCCTGGTAGACACGTGCCCGACCTGACGCTGTGGCGTTCATGGTGATCGTGGTGAGCCGGTCCTGGGCGTCGGCCGGGAGCATCGGACGCCACTCCTCGTCGAGGACCCGCTGCAGTTCGTCTCTCAGGTTCGGATCGTCCCGCAGCAGTCGCCGTAGCCGCCGCTGCCAGTCCTCGGCCAGGCCCTCCTCCACGTCGGACTGTCCGGCCGCCCGTGCGGCGAGCAGTTCGGCCCGCACCTCTTCGAGTTCGTCCTCGATGGCGCGTGTGCGTTCCGGGTGTACCCGCCGCCACAGACCCACGGCCATCGAACGGGCCTGCTCCCAGGTGTCCGTGGCCATGCTGCTCACCAGCGCCGTACCTGCCGCGAGTACCAGAGTCTCCACGGTGCCCCCCTGTAGACGTGCCTGTCATCGTAGGCGGACCGGGGGCGGATTCGGAGGGTTTTGCCGCTGCGGCTCGGCCTGAGCACCACCTCTCGCCGGTGCTCAGCCGACCGCTGCCGCGACCCGTTGTCGCCGACCACCGCGGATAAAGGTGTGCGAGGGGCCGGATCCGGCCATGTCCGTGGTCGGGTTGCGCCGGCCTTTCGGCGGGCCCGTGCATCGTCGGGAGTCTCCTGGCACGCTCACTACCGACACCACCACCACTACACAGGGTTATCGGCAGGTGGCGTCTGAGTCCGGACGTCGGGGTGTGCTCCCGTGGATGTCGGGGAGTCATGCGCGCCCCGGCCCCGACGAGGGGACGTAACGTCCGGCGCCGACGGCCGTCTCGTGAAGTTTCCGGGGGTGTCGCCGGAGCCGAAAGAGAGCGTTCTCACACCCCCCGCACACGGACAGCCCGGTACGGTCGATGATGACCGTACCGGGCCGTCGCGCCCCCGTGACCGGCAGGCCGTACGAACCCCCGTGGCCGTACGCCCTGCTCGTCTATTTTGTTTTACGTGCTGTTGAGAGAGTACGGCGAGGGTGGCCCCCTTTGTCAAGCACGTTTTACGGCGGACAGCGGAAGCTACGCGTGCGTAAACTTCAGTAGAGGACGGCTGCGGTTGACCAGCCGCAGCGTTGATCACAGGGGGTGATGGGGTGGACAGGGGGACACCGGAAAGCGAGCGCACCATCGCTCAGCGACTGGACCACCTGATCGGGACGATCCATCCGGCGGGTCGCGGCCCGCTGAGCTACATGGAGATAGCCGACGGGATCAAGGAGAAGGCCGGTCCCGACGGGCCGACCGTCTCGCACGCCACGATTCAGAAGATCCGCAAAGCGGAGATCGTCGATCCCAAGGTGAGCACGCTCACGGTGATCGCGGGCTTCTTCGGGGTGCCGGTGACGTACTTCTTCGACGCCTCGGTTGCCGAGCGGGTGGACGCGAAACTCGCCAAGATCAAAGAGCGGGTCGAACTCACCAGAGCACAAAGGGAGTTGGTCGAAATCCTCGATGACGGGGATGTGCGCGACGTGGCGGTGCGGATGAACGGGCTGTCCGCCGGGAGCCTGCACGCCATCCGCGGGGTGATCGACCAGGCCCGCAGGCTGGAGGGCCTGCCCGACACCCCTGAAAAGCGCGAATAAGGCCCGCTGGAGCCCATCTCCGTTCTTGTCGCGATTTCGCCGGACCTCGCAGCGGGGATAACACGGCAGTTCACCGGGCGGACGCCGGGGCGACCCGGAAATGTCCGAGAGCATTTGGTCGAGCGGGAGCCGAGCGGCCTAAACTACGGCTCCGAAGGAGACCGTATGCCCAGAAAGAGCCGCCGTGCCCGCTGCGAGGCTGCCGCTGACGCGCTCGACATTCCGCGACCGTTCGACCTCGACGCGCTCTGCGAGCGCGTCGCGGCGGACCGCGGACGGCCGCTGCGGCTCGTCCCGCTCGAAGGCGCCCCCGACGGCAGCCTGCCCTGCGGGGTGTGGGTCGCCACCGCCAGCACCGACGTCATCTTCTACGAGCCCGCGACCAGCGGTGTGCACAAGCTCCAGATCGTGCTGCACGAACTGGCGCACCTGCTGCTCGGCCACGGCGCTCCGGACGCGGAACGCCCCGCCTACGCGGTGCGCCTGCTCGACGACGCCGCAGCCGTCCACCGTGACGACGAGGACGAGCTAGACCTGGACCAGCTGATGCACGTACTCGGACGCACCAGCTACACCGACGGCGAGGAACGCGACGCCGAGCTGCTGGCCAGCATCCTCAGCGAGCGTGCCCTGCGCGGCGGCGCTCCGGCGACGTCGGACCAGGCGGCGGGTGTGCTCAACCGGCTCAACGACGTCTTCGGCCACCCCATACGCGGATGAGGCGCCTGTGCAGACCGCTGTTCTGATCCTGCTGTGGACCATGGTCCTCTGGCGGGCCCCGGCCGCGCTGCGGCCCGGCGGCCCGGCGAAGCAGCGCCCGCTGTGGTTCACCTTCGCCGCGCTGACCGTCGCCATGACGCTGCGGCTGCCCGACGTCATGACGACCCTCGACGGCCACACCGGCGTCAACAACCTGTCGACGCTGCTCAAGCACCTGCTGGGCGTGCTCGCCGCCGCGTCCCTGCTGGAGTTCGTCTTCGGCATGACCCGCCCCGACAACCGCTCCGGCCAACGCCTGCGCCTGGCCGTCACCGGCACCGTGATGGCCGTGCTCGTCGCCCTGTTCGCGGTGATGCCGCGGGAGACGGAGGTCGCGGACTTCTACGAGACCAGCGCCGGCTCCGTCACCGCCACCGGCTACCTGCTGGTGTTCTTCGGCTTCCTGGGCTCCGCGATGGCCGCAGCCGCTTGGCTGTTCTGGGGCTCCAGCCGCCACGCCGGCGCCGGCTGGCTGCGCACCGGGCTGCGCATCCTCGGCGCGGGCACCGCCGCGGGCGTGGCGTACGCGGTGGTCCGTGCCACCTACCTGGTGCTGCGCCTGACCACCCGCGCCGACGACCCGGCGCGCGACGCGACGGTGAGCGACACCACCGACGTGCTCAAGCACGTCGCCATCGCCCTGATAGTGATCGGCAGTTCGGTTCCGGCGGTGGGCGTCGCGTGGCAGTCGGCACGGTACTGGGCGCATCTGCGCCGGCTCCGCCCGCTGTGGCACGACCTCACCGCGGCTGTCCCCGAAGTGGTCCTGGACGAGCGGTTGCGGCGCCGGGAACTGCGGCTGCGGCTGCACCGCACGGTGGTCGAGATCCGCGACGCGCTGCTCGCCCTGCAACCGCACGTCACCACCGCGCATCGGGACGCGGCGGAGGAGGCGGCCACCGCCGCCGGACCCACCGGCACGGACCGCCGGGCCGTCGCCGAGGCGGGGTGGGTTGAGCTGGCCCGTGCCGCCAAGCTCGCCGGTCATCCGCCCGCCACCACCGTGCAGCGCCGCGACCCCGGCGGGCCCGACGAGGACGGCGACGGGTCCTCCTCCGGCGTGCGCCGCCCCGGTGACGCACCGCACGACCTGGAGGCCGAGGCCCGCTGGCTGCGCCGGGTGGAAGCGGCCCGGCACACCCCGCAGGTCAGGGACTTCACCGCCGCACATCTGCCGAGCACCCGCAGTCCCGAGACCCCGACGCCCGGCCGGGGCACGTCCGAAGCCCCGGCGTCCGAAGCCCCGGCGCCCGAAGCCCCGGCGCCCGAAGCCCCGGCGTCCGAAGCCCCGGCACCCGATGCTCCGGTGTCCGGTGACCGATCCTCCCGTCAGGAGACCGCCTCCTCGTGAGCCCACACCGCGCAGGAGCGCCCGACAGCCGGACGGCCGCCGCCGGCACCACCACCGCCGCCGGCACCACTGACCCGGTGCCCGACGCCGGGACCGACGGGACGGCGGCACCGCCCGCACGTCCGGAACGCGGCTTCGCCCGGTTCGTCACCGACGCCTTCGAGCCGAAGAACTGGATCATCGCGCTGACCGTGGTGGTCGGCTGGCAGGTCGCCGGTCTCACCGGCGTCGGCTGGGGGCTGTTCGGCGCGGTGTTCGCGGCCGTGTTCCCCGTCCTGTTCATCACCTTCGGCATCCGCCGGGGCACCTGGGCCGACCGGCACCTGGGCGTACGGCAGCAGCGCCTCGTGGCGATGGTGTTCATCATCAGCTCGGTACTCACCGGCACGCTCCTCATGGTGCTGCTCGGCGCACCTCAGGCGATGGTCGCCCTGATCGCCGCGATGGTCGCCACTCTCGTGGTGCTCATGGCGATCACCGTGGCCTGGAAGGTGTCCGTGCACGCGGCCGTCTCGGCCGGCAGCGTGGCGATCCTGACCCTGGTCTTCCACGGGCCCCACCCGCTGGTGCTGCTGCCGCTGGTCGTCCTGGTCGGCTGGTCGCGGATCGCGCTGCGCGACCACACGCCCGCCCAGGTGGTCACCGGCGCCCTGCTCGGCGCGCTGATCGCGGGCAGCACCTTCGCGCTCCTGCGCTGACCCCGCCGCCGGTGACCGGATCGTTCCGGCCACCGGCCCGTTCTGCCGCCGGCCCCTGGCCCGGTGCGGTGCGCGGATCACGAGGTGCCCTGCCTCAGTGGGAGAGCTGCCCGCGGACGGCGCCGTCGGGGAACTCCTTGTTGTGCACGTTGAGGTAGAAGCCGTTCGCGTTCGCCGCGATGTGCTTCAGACCCGCCGGGTTCAGCTTGTTTACGACACCGGACACCGCGAAGATGTTCTCCGGGATCGGGGTGGTGAACAGCGGGAACCGCACGTCGCCGTTCTTGCCGAACCCGCCCTCGTGCACGTGCGCGGCCTGCGGTGCGCCGATGTTCACCCAGGCCAGCGAGTAGTGCGCCTTGTTGTGCCGGGGGTCGACGAAGCCGATGCCGAAGCCGTCCAGGTCACCGGCCAGCGGCACGCCCTCGCTGCTGATCTCCTGGAACCCGCTGGCCAGGGCGCGAAGCTTGCCGGCCTTGATGATTTCCAGCGGGTTGATCGCCTTCTTGATCGGCTTGAGCTGGCCGCGCACCGCGCCGTCGGGGAACTTCTTGTTGTGCAGGTTGACGTAGAAGCCGTGCGGTTTGGCGATGATGGCCTTGGCGATCTTGGCGTCCTCCACGCTGACGTGCCCGGCCGCCGCCCGTACCGTCTTGGGCATCGGCGTGCCGAACAGCGGCACCGCGACGTCCCCGTTCTTGCCGAGCCCGCCGATGTGGATGTGTCCGGCCGCGGGGGCCTCGATGCCCTTCCACTTCAGCGCGAACGTGACCCGGTCGCCCTTGACGTTCACCAGCGCGATGGCCTTGCCGTCGGGGTCGCCCGCACCACGCTTGCCGTCCTCGGACACCTCCTGCGCGCCGGTGAGCACCGCGGCCAGGGAGACCGACTTGCCCTTCGCCGGCTTGGTGGTGGTGGTCGTGGTGGGGACCGTGCTGCTGCCGTGTGAGGTGTGGGCGGAGGCCGGGGAGGTTCCCAGCAGGCCCAGGGCGAGTGCCGCGGCCGAGAGGGCCAGAAAGCGCCGTCGCATGGTGCCGTCCTTTCGGAAGCTGTCGACGACCGGCGCGGAGAGCGACCGGTCAACCTCACCCACGCACCCGGGCCGCGAAACACTCAGACCCGGCCGGACTTTGCTTCGTTTGCCTCAAGACTGAGTACGACGGCCCGCGTTGTCCGTATCCCCCTTCCGACATGACCGTGACGGAGGACGAGGAAGCCCATCATGCGCGCACGTATCGCCCTGTTCGCCGCAGCACCGCTCGTGCTGGCACTGACCGCATGCGGCGGAGGCGGTCCGGACGACGGGGCCGCCGTCGGCGCGAACCAGCAGCCGCCCGCCGCCGCGGACCCGGCGGCGCCCGCACCGCCGGCGGGCCAGGGAGAGTCGGGCCAGGACGCAGCGCAGGAGGACATCGCGTCGCCTCCCGCCGCGGAGGAGCCCACCCGGGCCCCGGCGGCTCCGCCCAAGGCCGCGCCGGACACCACCATCAAGGTGGTCCAGGCCGATGAGGGCCGCTTCCTCGTCGACGGGTCCGGACGCACGCTGTACGGGTTCACCAAGGACAAGGGCGGGAAGAGCAACTGCGACGCCGACTGCATCGCCGTCTGGCCGGCCCTCATCACCCCGGCGAAGGTCAACGCGGGTGACGGAGTCCAGTCCGGCCTGCTGCGCCAGACCGACCAGAGCCAGGGTGTCAGCCAGGCCACCTACGGCGAGTGGCCGCTCTACTACTACGTCGGGGACGCGGTCCCGGGCGACGTCAACGGGCAGGGCCTCGATGACGAGTGGTTCGTGGTCGCCCCCGACGGCAAGCTCATCAAGTAGGGCGGTGGGTTGGCCCGTTGAGGTCGCAGGCCGGTCCGGGGCGGTCGGCGTCGGCGCGGGCCGCCGGTGGCCCCCGGGCCGGACCGGCCTTGTCCGGGAAGAGGCGCGCGCGGTCAGGGTGTCGCGGTGAGCAACTCCAGGATCTGCTCACCGTACTTGGCGAGCTTGTTCTCGCCGACGCCGTTCACGCCGCCCAGTTCGGCGAGCGAGGTCGGCGCCGCAGTGGCGATCTCGCGGAGCGTCGCGTCGTGGAAGATGACGTAGGCGGGCACGCCCTGCTCCTTCGCCGTCGCGGCCCGCCAGGTACGCAGCGACTCGAAGACCGGGACCAGCTCCTCGGGCAGCTCGACCGCCGGCGCCCTGCGCGACCTGCCGCCCCCGGATGCCTTCGCCGGGCGGGTTGTACGGGCCGCCGGGTCGCGGCGCAGCCGCACCTCACGCCCGCCGCCCAACACCTCGCCGCCCGCCTCGGCCATCACCAGCGTGCCGTAGTCGCCCTCCACCGCCAGCAGCTCCTGGGCGAGCAACTGCCGTACGACGCTGCGCCATTCGGCCTCCGTGAGGTCGGCTCCGACACCGAAGACGCTCAAGGCGTCGTGGTCGAACTGGATGACCTTCGCCGTCTTGCGGCCGAGCAGGATGTCGATGACCTGCCCCGCGCCGAACTTCTGGTTGCGCTCCCGCTTCAGCCGGACCACGGTGGACAGCAGCTTCTGCGCGGCGACCGTGCCGTCGTACGACTCGGGCGGCGTCAGGCAGGTGTCGCAGTTCCCGCACGGCTCGCCCTGCTGCCCGAAGTAGGCCAGCAGTCGCACCCGGCGGCACTCCACCGTCTCGCACAGCGCCAGCATCGCGTCCAGGTGCCCGGCGAGCTTGCGGCGGTGCGCGTCGTCGCCCTCCGACCCGTCGATCATCTTGCGCTGCTGCACCACGTCCTGCAGCCCGTACGCCAGCCAGGCCGTGGACGGCAGGCCGTCGCGGCCCGCACGGCCCGTCTCCTGGTAGTAGCCCTCGACGGACTTCGGCAGGTCCAGGTGGGCGACGAAGCGCACGTCCGGCTTGTCGATGCCCATGCCGAACGCGATCGTGGCGACCATCACCAGCCCGTCCTCCCGGAGGAAGCGGGACTGGTGGGCGGCACGGGTCCGGCCGTCGAGACCGGCGTGGTAGGGCAGGGCGTCGACGCCGTTGGCGGTGAGGAACTGCGCGGTCTTGTCCACCGACGCGCGCGACAGGCAGTAGACGATGCCCGCGTCCCCGGCGTGCTCGGCCCGCAGCAGGGACAGCAGCTGCTTCTTCGGCTCCGCCTTCGGCACGATCCGGTACTGGATGTTCGGCCGGTCGAAGCTCGCCACGAAGTGCCTGGCGTCGTCCAGCGCCAGCCGGGAGGCGATCTCCGTGCGCGTCGCGTCGGTGGCGGTGGCGGTCAGCGCGATGCGCGGCACCTTCGGCCAGCGCTCGTGCAGCTGCGACAGCGCCAGGTAGTCGGGCCGGAAGTCGTGCCCCCACTGCGCGACGCAGTGCGCCTCGTCGATGGCGAACAGCGACACCCCGCCCGTCGAGGCCGCCTTGTCGAGCAGCCGCAGAGTGGCGTCCACCTTGAGCCGTTCCGGCGCCAGGTAGAGCAGGTCCAGTTCGCCGGCGAGGAACTCCGCCTCCACCATGCGGCGCTCGTCGAGGTCCTGCGTGGAGTTGAGGAACCCGGCCCGCACACCGAGCGCGCGCAGCGCGTCCACCTGGTCCTGCATGAGCGCGATCAGCGGCGAGACCACGACCCCGACACCGTCCCGCACCAGGGCCGGGATCTGGTAGCAGAGCGACTTGCCGCCGCCGGTCGGCATCAGGACCAGCGCGTCGCCACCCGACACCACCAGGTCGATGATCTCCTGCTGCTCACCCCGGAAGGCGTCGTAGCCGAAGACCCGCTTCAGTACGCCGAGCGCGTCCTTCGGCAGCGGCTCGCGGAACGCGCCGGCCTCGGCGTGCGGGGCGTCCGCGGCCTCCCCCGCGCCCTGCGCGGGCAGGCCTGCGTCGCCGAAGGGCTCGTCCGGCTCGTAGGGGAACGGGTCGGCGAAGTCGTCGTCCGGTTCCTGGAGCTCGCCGGGGCCGAAGAGGTCCGTCGACTCGTGGAGGTCCTGCGGGTCACTGCTGGGCGCGGCCATCCGCCCATGCTAGGAGCCGCTGGTACGTTCCGACGACCAGTTCCGGCCACCGGGGCCTCGCCGTCCGCTTCCCGGCCTGCTGGGGGCCGCGGTCCCGGACGCCTCCGCCGCGAAAGCCGGCGGCCGCCCCGCCGGGGCGTGCTCCCCGCCTGGTAGCCCCCTATCTCCGCCGCACCGCGCACAGCAGTCACGCCATGCCCACCGGTACCACCGCAGGATGGCCGGAACGCACAGCCGGGTGGTGCGGCGAACACGGAGTGTCGCCGGGCGGCTGCGCAAGCGGGAGCGAAAGCCACAAAGGTGAGTCATGTCACTTTCCGGCGCGTTGGATGCACCTTCGACCGAGGAATGCGGTCTGGACCTTGTGGGGCCCGTCGGGATGACCGACCGGACGGGCCGGCAGTGACTCGACCACGGCCCAGGCCGTCGGAGGACCAGGGGGAAGCGGATGAAGATCGCGTTCTTGGTGTACAACGTGTACGGAATCGGGGGCACGATCCGGGCCACCGCGAACCTCAGCAGCGCGTTCGCCGCGGCAGGCCACACCGTGGACCTCGTGTCCCTGTACCGGACGCAGGACGCACCCCGGCTCACCCTCGACCCCCGGGTGCGGGTGATGTCGCTCGTCGACTGGAGGCGCTCGGCGCCGACCTTCGAGGGCGGCCTGCCCGCGGTCTCCGAACCGACCGCCATGTTCGCCGACCGCGGCGTCTGCTTCGGCCCCCTGCCGCCGTCCCGGCTGACCGACGAGCGCGTCGCCGCCTACCTGCGGGACACCGACGCGGACGTGGTCATCGGGACGCGGCCGGTGATCAACGGCTACCTGGCCCGGTTCGGCGAGAGCCGCTACCTGCGCGTGGGGCAGGAGCACCTGACCCTCGCCATGCACGACGACCAGCTGCGGGCCGACCAGAACGCCGCACTGGCCCGCCTCGACGCCTTCGTCACCGTGTCGGAGGCCGACGCCGACGCCTACCGCGACGCCCTGCCGGACGTCACGACGCGCATCCTCTGCATCCCGAACGCGGTGCCCACGCCCGCCGTCGCCCCCGCCACGGGGGAGAGCCGGACCATCGTGGCCGCCGGACGACTGGCGTCCGTCAAGCGCTACGACCGGCTCGTCGACGCCTTCGCCAAGCTGGCCCCGGCCTACCCCGACTGGAGTCTGCGACTCTACGGGCGCGGGCCCAGGCGGGACGAAATCCGGGCACAGATAGACGAGTTGGGCCTGTACGAGCAGGTGCGGCTGATGGGCGCGGTGGCCCCGATCGAGACCGAGTGGGCCAAGGGCGCCATCGCGGCGGTCAGTTCCGACGCCGAGTCGTTCGGCATGACCATCGTCGAGGCCATGCACTGCGGCGTGCCGGTCGTGGCGACCGACTGCCCCTACGGCCCCGGCGAGATCATCGACCACGGCACGGACGGGCTGCTCGTCCCGCTCGGCGGCGGTGCCGACGCCTACGCGGAGGCGCTGCGCACCCTGATGGACGACGCCGACCGGCGGCGGGCCATGGGCGAGCGGGCGCAACTCAAGGCGGCCCGCTACGAGTCGGCGTCGATCGCCGCCCGGTACGAGGAGCTCGTCGTGGACCTGCACCGCGGCCGGGCGCGCACCCGGTCGCTGAGCCGCCGCCTGCGGGACGCCTTCCGGGTGGGACGCCCGGCGTCCGCGCCGACCGCCCAGCCGGCGCAGCCCACCGTGCCGCGCGGCCCCCGGGCACGTGCCCGCGCCACCGCGGACGGCGGGCTGCGCCTCCGTCTCGACCCCGCGACGCTGCCGGACACGCCGCTGGAACTCCTCCTGCGCCTGCGAAAGGACCCGCTGCAGCGGGAGGTCCGCCTCCCGGTGCCGGCGCTCGCCGACCCGGTGGACGGCCGGATCGGTGTGCTGGTGGAACGCGGAGGCCACCGGCTCGCCGAAGGACGCTGGGACGTGTACGCCGTGCCGCGCGGCGGCGGCCGGACCCGTCGGGTGGCCGCCGAACTCGTCGAGACGGCCGCGCTGGTGAACCGGCCGCCGGACGTGGACGACGAGGGCGTGTCGTCCTGGGTCCCGTACACCACGAAGGACGGGAACCTCAGCGTGCGCGTATGGCACCGCCCGGAGCACGCGGAGGTGGAGGACGTGCAGATCGACCGGGCCGGGGCCACCGTCACCGCCCGGCTGTACGGACCGGCCGCGCCGGGCCCGGACGCCGTGGTCGTCGCGGTCTCCCGGGCGGGCGGCGCGCACGACCTGCGGCGCCCGGTGGACCGGCTGCCCGGCGGCCGGTTCGCCTTCACCGTCGGCTATGCCGACCTGGTCGCCCTCCGCAACCCGGAGAACCCGCTGTGGGACCTCTGGCTGCACCCGGACGGCTCGGACGGCGGCACGCCGGTCCGGCTGGGCCGGATCGGCGGTGACGGCCACCAGCGCAAGCAGACCGACACCTACCCGGCGCGGCTCCTGCCGGACACGGCAACGGGCGAAACGATTCGCCTGCGCCCGTACCTCACCGTCGACAACGCACTCGCCCTCAGCGCCCGCCCCCACCAGCCGGAGCCCGAGCCGGAGGTCGAGTCCGCGCCCGAGCCCGAGCCCGCGCCGGAGCCGGAGCCGGAGCCGGAGCGTGAACCGGAGGCCAGCGCCGAACCGCCGTCGCGGTGAGGACTGCCGCCCTTGAGGACTCCCGCCCCTGCGGGACGCTGCCCGTCGCGCTCACCCCGCCTCGAACTTGCCGTTCCCGCAAGTTTCCGTGCCGGGTCGGGGAGCGTCCGGCGAGACTGGGCGCACACCGACCCGGGGAGTCCCGGAGCGGCAGCACCACCGAGGCGGTGCTGCCGCTCCGGACGGCGTCCACGGGTCCGGCCGGCGTCCCCGCGTGCCGGTCGGCAGCCGAAGGGAGACCACGATGCCCGGAACCACCCGCCGAACCCGCCGCCGCGACACCCCGCCACCCCGGACCGGAGGCAGTGAGACCGAGGCCCTGCGCGGTTTCCTCGACTACCTGCGGACCTCGGTCGCCGCGAAGGTCGAGGGTGCTCCCGAGCCGCAGGTGCGGACCGCCGCGGTGCCGTCGGGCACGAACCTGCTCGGCCTGCTCAACCACCTGACGAACGTCGAGCGTGCGATGTTCCTCGGAGACGAGGTCAGCGACTGGCCGGCGACCTTCCACGCCGCTCCGGGAGACAGCGTGGCCGACGTCGTGGCCCGGTACCGGGACGCGGTCACGCGCGCGAACGGCGTACTCGACGCGTGCACCGATCTCGACGCGCCCGTCCCCCGACCGCGCCGCCCCGCTCCCAGCATCCGCTGGGCGCTCGCCCACATGGTCGAGGAGACCGGCCGGCACGCGGGCCACGCGGACGTCCTCCGCGAACTCATCGACGGCACAACCGGCCGCTGACCCTCCTCCTCTGCACGGGCGAGGGCGTGAACACCGCGCGGGGCGTGAACACCACGCGCAGCGGCGTCACTTCAGGCCCAGTTCGACCCGGTACAGCACACGGGTAAGGCCGTCGCTCGCCAGCCGGACCAGGTCACCGCTCTTGTGCCCCTCCGCACCCTTCAGCGAGATCGCCGTCGTCACCGGGCCGATGCGGGACTTCGTCCACACGTACTCCTGCGGGCCGGACGAGGAACTGTCGCTGTACTTGCCCGACTCGAACAGCGACGACTCCGCGTTGCGCACGTCCCGCTCGTCGAACCGCAGCGAGGAAAGGCCCGTCAACTGCCGCCCGCCGCCGAGGTCCTGGTCGGGGCAGCGGACGCTCTCCTGCACGGTGTCCTTGATCTCCCGCTCGGCGTCCCGCTCGCTGCGGTGCACACTGATCGTCACCGAACCGCGCAGCAGGCCGCGGCCGTCCTTCGCAGGCAGGTCGATGCGCCGGGTCAGCGTGTGCAGCACATGGCCGGGCAGCTCGCCGCGGGACCAGACGCAGTCCCCGCCCAGCACCGGCCAGGTGCCGCCGCTCTCGTACTGCTCGTGGCGGACCATGCCGGCCGCCCAGTCGGCCGGCTCCAGCTGCGCCCGCTCCGCCAACCTGCGTGCCGCGTCCGCCGACTTGGGCACTCGCTTGGGGTCGGGCGTGAACGTGTAACCGCTCGGTGACCGCTCCGCGTCCCCGGCCCCGTCCTCCTCCGGCCTTGTCCAGGCGCCGTCCCCGTAGTGGTCGGACGCGGCTCCGGACGTCGCCGAACCCGCCGTCGCCGCACCGGTCGCCTCGACGTCCGGATCGCTGTCCGCACGCGGCGGCTCCTGGCCGCAGCCAGCCAGCAGCACACCGGCCAGACAGGCGGCCAACACCGTCGCGGTCCTCCGCTCTGCACGCATCCGTACCCCCTCAAGCCCCGTGGTCAGCCGAGCCGGCGCGCGGCAGGGAAGTGCGAGTGATTCTAGGCACCGACAGTGAACCAGCGGTACGGATGGGACGGATCCGCATGCCGGTCGCCGCCCGGTGCCCCGCCGCGCATCCCGGCCCTCCCCGTGGCCGGTTCCCCCGCGGGGCGCCCCTCCTCCCTGTCCTACCTGTGGACAACACCGCTGCCTGTGGACAGAACCGCTGCCTGTGGACGGCGGGGCCGGTTGTCAGTCCCGCGCTCTACGGTCCTGCCCATGACGCGAACCACGCAGGTCTACAGCTATCTGCGCCCCTCCGCCGTACAGCAGGCCCCGGCAGGGCCGTTGCTCGGCCTGGAGACGTCCGGCGGCCTCACCCCGGCGGGCGCCGAGGCCAACCCCCGCTTCTTCCACGGCTTCCTCACCGAGCCGCAGGCCGCCTCCCAGGCGCTGCTCGCCGTGGCCGACATCGCGGCGGCGCGTTACCACCGGCGGCTCGCCGCCGCCTCGCTGGACCCGGTCGTCACCGCCAACGGCGACCGCCTGCGGTTCGAGTCGTTCTCCGGCTGCTGCGGCGTCTACGCCCGGCTCGACGTGCTGCCGCGCGGTCTGGACGGCGACGACATACGTCACGGCACCACCAACGTCGACGTCAACAGCCCGCTCAGGGAGTCGCTTTCCCGCGTCGGCAGCGGCGACCCGCTGCACCTGCGCGTCGGACCGGAGGAGATGGCCGTCACCACGCTCACCGGGCCGGTCGTGGAGAAGAAGGTGCCGCTGCCGGACCGGTGGCTGCGCGGCTTCGCCGAGACGCAGGTCATCGCCTCCGGATTCGACCTGCGCGCCGAGCTCGGCGCCGTACAGGCCCAGCGCTACCTGCGGTCGCTGCCACGCGGCGCGACCGCGAGCGGTGGTGTCGGCTGGGTCGTGCCCGCCGCGGGTACGCTCCGCCCCACCACCCGCCCGGTGCCGGGCGCGGTCTGCCTGCCCGGACCGGCCCGGCTCGGCGTGCTGCACCGGGTGCTGCGCCACGTCACCGGGTTGCGCGTCTACGGTCCGCCCGTCGCGGCCGGCGGTGCGGCCTTCGGCAGTGGCGCCGACGGCGGCCCGGTCGCCAGCGCCTGGGAGGTGTCGCTGCCCGGCATGCGCCTCACCCTGATGCTCTCCCCGCAGGCGGCCCGCGGCTTCTCCGGTGAGGGAGCCGTCCTGGAACACCTCGCCACCGGCACCGCGGTGGAGGCCGAGGAGGCGGCCACCGACGCCGAGCTGACGGCCGCGCTGCTCGCCTGGGACCCGCGGATCGACCCCGCCGACCTCGCCGACCGCTCCGGCCTGCCCCGTGACCGGGTCAGGGCCGCACTCACCCGCCTCGGCACCGCGGGACGGGTCGGCTACGACACGGCCGAAGCGGCCTACTTCCACCGCGAACTGCCCTACGACGCCGACCGGGTCGAGCGCCACAACCCCCGCCTGCGCTCCGCCCGAGCCCTGCTCGAAGCCGGCGCGGTCACCCTCGACGGCGACCTGGCCACCGTGCGGTCCGAGGACCGCGTGCACCACGTCCGCCGGGAGGCGGACGGCCGTCGTACCCACTGCACCTGCCCCTGGTGGGCCGAGCACCGCGGCGGACGCGGCCCGTGCAAGCACGTGCTCGCCGTCGGCCTCGCCCACCGCGCCGACCTGCACACCGACCGGAGCGTCGCCCGATGACCACCACCGCCCCCGACAGGAGCGCCGCACCGACCGCGGCCCCCACTCCCGCGTCGGCCCCCACTCCCGCGTCGGCCCCCACCCCGACCGCCTCCACCCCTGAGCGGACCCCCACACCCGAGCGGACCGCCGCGCCCCTGCTCGACGCCGTACGCCGGGGCGACAGCGGCGCGGTCGCCGTGCTGCTCGCGGGCATGAGCGAGCAGGAACGCCGTGCCTGCGTCGACGCGCTCACCGCCGAGCGGCGGCGACTGCGCAGCGACTGGTCACGATGGGACGGGCCGAACCTGGCCGCCCTCAAACTCGCCGGAACGGGCTGCCACACCGGTGCCGCCGCCTGCGCGCGCTGGCTGATGCACAGCGACCTGCGCTGGGCGGACACCGAACCGGAGGCACTGGCGGACGTCCTCGCGGACCGTGACCCCGCCTGGCTCGCCGACCTGCTGCGCCGGCTGTCCGAGGCCCGCACCGACCTCATGCCGGACGAGTTCACACTGCTGCTGCGGCTCCGCGACCTCGCCGACGTACCGATGCCGGCCAACGAGGCCTGCGTCAACGCCTGGATCAACCAACTCCAATCGCAGCGCTACGCGAGCGGCAACAGCACGCCCGTCAGCCTGGTCCGGACCCTGCGCGAGGACCCGCTCACGCCCGTCTTCGTACCCCTCATCCTCGACCTGGCCGGGGTGAACAGCCCCGACCTCTGGACCCCCGAGGAGAGTTCCGCGTCCGATCAGACCTGGCCCGGCGCCCTCAGCCGTCTCAGCGACGAAGGCCTGCTGCCGCGCCGGGGCCTGATCGACCGATGTCTCGCCGCCCTCCTCCGCGGCGGACGCCCCGCCGAGCTGCGCTTCGCCACCGCCCTGCTGACGGCACTGAGCCCGACTCCGCAGGAGCGGGCGGAACGCACGGGTGACTGGGTCCGCCTGGCGGCCGACGCGCCCTCAGCCGTCGCCGCCCACGCCCAGACCGCCCTGCGCGACCTGTGGGAGCAGGAGCAACTTCCCTCCGCCGTGCTAGCGGAAGCCTCCACAGGCGTGCTGTTCCGCACCGAGAAGAAGCTGGTGAACGCGCAGCTCAGCCTCGTCGACAAGGCCGTCCGCCGGGAGCCGGACAGCGCACCTCTGCTACTGGCGGCCGTCGGCCAGGCGTTCGGGCACCCCGACCACGCCGTCCAGACGCGCGCCCTACGCGTCGTACGACGTCACCTCGCCCACGCCGACGACGCCACCCGAGCGGAACTCGGCGCAGCAGCAGACCTGCTGGCGCCCTCGCTCCTCACCGAGGCCGCGCAACTGCTCGGTTCGCACATCACCCCGCCCGCCACCGAGCCGTACACGGAGTCCCTGCCTCCCGTACCGGTCCCGCACGCTCTGCCGCCCGCCCCGGACACCGCCACCGAGGCAGCGGCCGAGATCACCGCCGCTCTGGCCCACGAACCGGAGGCGGCCGAGTTCGAGCGTGCACTCGACACCCTCGTCCGGCACGCCCACCGCGACCGCCCGGCGCTCGTCGCGGCACTCCAGCCCCTCGCGCAGCACCACACGTGGCTCGCCGACCCGCAGCAGTTCCACGACTCCACCGACGGCCTGGCGCTGGCCGTCAGCGCCGTGCTCGGTCACCTCGACCCGCAGCAGATCCGCGGCTCCGGCAAACGTCCCGCCCGGCACGGCCGCACCTGCCAGCACCAGCGGTTCACCGCCCTGCTCGACGCACGGGTGCGCGAGGCAGCCGAACGCCTCACAGGCGACCAGCCGCTGCCGCTGCTGCTCGCCACGCCCAGCGACCACCTCGGCCGGCTCGGCGCCGCCGAACTGCTCGACCGGCTCGCCGCATACGACCGGCTCGGCGTGACACCGGCACCGCTCGACTTCGAGCAGGCACTGCTCCGCGTCCAGCACCCCGACGACCCCGCGGAGCTGACAGAGCGCGCAATGCGCTCGGGCACCGAGCACAGCGACCGCCTGGCGGCTCTGCTGTCATCCGGCCCGCTCGCCCCCGCGCCGCTGGAGCGCCGCGTCGCCAAGGTGAAGCGGCGCTGGTACCGGTCGGAAGAGCCGGCCGGCAGCTACGTCCGGTACGACATCCAGGCACTGCCCGCCCTGCTCGACATCTGCCGGGAACCAGAGACCCGGCGCCTCGCCGACCCCCTCACGCCCGGCAACGAGATCTGCTACTGGCACCACATGCCGCCGAGCCGGCAGCTGGCCGCCTGCCCCGGCCACCGCGAGACCCTGGCGGCCGGACTCATCCCGGCGGCGGCCGACCTCGACGGCTGGGGCATGTCCGACGCCTGCCAGATGCTGCCCCTGCTCGCCGAGGCGCCCGGAGGCGCAGGCTCACCCGGCCTGCACCTGCTACTCGCCTACGGCCTCAGCGCCCGGGACCGCGAAGACCGCACCCACGCCGTGGACGCCCTTCTCCTGCTCGCCGCCCGCCACCACCTCGACCCGGTACTGCTCGCCTCGGACATGGTCGAACTGATCGACCGCGGCTTCGCCCTCCCCAACCGGGTCTGCGACGCACTCGCCACCGCCGCCGACACCGGCGCGCACCGCACGGTCTGGTCCGTCCTGGCGGCACTGCTGCCCGCCCTGCTCACCCGCACTCCTGCCTCCCGTGCGCTCGGCGCCTTCCTGGCCACCGCCTCCGACTGCGCCGAACGCACCGGCATCCGAGGCGACATACCCGGGTTGGCCGACCTCGCCGCCCGCCGCGGCACCACTCGCGTCCTGAGTCAGGCCCGGCGTCTCGCCGCCGCCCTGGCCGACCCCAGCGCGGAGGCCGCCGCACCCGTCTGAGGTCAGAGCCCCGCCCGCCTGCCGTGCCCCGGTCCACCACCGGAGTACGGCAGGCAGGTGCGGCGGGGAACGCCAGGCGGTGAGGGGGGAGGGGCAGCGGACGGCCCGTCAGCCGGTCGTCCGCTCCTCGGCGACAGGCGGCAGTGCCGCCGTGTCCCGGTCGGCCGCGTCCACGTCGGCCGCACCGTTGACGGCCGCGTCCCCGACGTAGCCGAGGCGACCGCGGGTGGCCATCAGCAGGACGACGGCCGTGACGACGCAGGCGACCAGGAGGGAGTAGACGGTGTAGTCGTCGGACAACGTGGGGAACATGTCCGACCAGGCGACGGAGAAGAAGTTGTTGACGCTGGTGTGCAGCAGCATCACCAGCGGCATGCTCCCGCCGGAGCGGTTGAACACCCACGTCATGGCGAAGCTGAACGCGACCGTCGTGCACATGAACGCCGTCACCCGCCCCGCGCCGGGGTTCGGCCCGCCGCCCCACTCGGTCAGGAACAGCGGCAGGTGCCACGCGCCCCAGAGCAGACCGACACCGACGGTGGCGGCCAGCGGCCCGTACCGGCGCTGTGCGCGCGGCATCGCGAACTCGCGCCAGCCGGGCTCCTCGGCGAGCCCGGTCGTGATCATCTGCACCAGCAGCGCGGGCAGGTACGCGGCAAGCACCACGGCGGACGGCAGCGCGGGTCCCCGGCCGGACAGTGCCACCGACGTCAGGGTCAGCGCGGCCGGCACCGACAGCAGGACCACGACGTACCAGCGCCAGCTGACCCGGAGCCTGGTCATCCGGCCGAGCCAGATCCGCAGGCCGCGACGTCCCTCGGTGATGCCGGTCAGCAGGAGGGCCGAGGTGATCGGACCCAGGTAGGCACCCGGCAGGACTCCCAGGAGCTGGGTCGTGCCGCCGACCTCGGGGAAGGAGTAGCGCCAGACGCCGAGGCCGTTCTCCGACAGGATGTACGGCGTCCAGGCCGCCCAGCTCAACGTGAAGGTGAGCACGAAGAACCAGGTCAGCGGGCGGCGGCGGAGGCTACCGCGCAGGCCCCCGGCACGTCCTGCCCGGCCTGCGGGGTCCGGTTCGGCGCTGAGCGGGGATGGGTCCTTGATACTCACTGGGGTGTCCCTTCGGACGGGTCTGGTGTGACGTGTTCAGCACACCAACCCCGCGTCCGCGGATCATTGCCGTGAGCGCCCCGAGTAGTGGTACAGCAGGCTGTACCACCGCCCGAACGGCCCGCCCTGCTGCCCGCGCCGACCCCCGCGCGCTAGCTCCCGCGCCGCGCGTTCTCCAGGTAGTGCAGGACGGCCGCCACCCGCCGGTCCGTCCGGTCGGTGGGGGACAGGTCGAGCTTGGCGAAGATGCTGCGGATGTGCTTGTGCACGGCGCCGCCGGTGACGACGAGGCGTTCGGCGATGGCGTTGTTGCCCAGCCCCTCGGCCATCAGGCCGAGCACGTCCCGCTCGCGCGGACTCAACCGTTCCAGACGGGTGTCCTGGCGGGTCCGGGTGAAGAGCTGGGCAACGACCTCGGGATCGATGGCGGTACCGCCGGAAGCCACCCGGTGCAGCGCGTCGAGGAACTCCTCCACCCGGCCCACCCGCTCCTTGAGCAGGTAGCCCAGACCGCCGACACCACCGGTGAGCAGGTCGGTGGCGAAGCTCTGCTCCACATACGCGGACAGCACGAGCACGGCCAGGTCGGGACGCCGCCGCCGGGCCTCCACCGCCGCGCGGATGCCCTCGTCGGTGTGGGAGGGCGGCATGCGCACGTCGAGGATCGCTATGTCCGGCGCGTGCTCGTCGATGGCCGCCAGCGCGCCTTCGGGCGTACCGGCGGTGGCCACCACGTCCAGGGACTCCGCGCGCAGCAGCAGCGCGAGCCCCTCGCGCAGCAGCGGGTCGTCCTCGGCGATCACGATCCGCAGCTCACGATCCACAGGGAAGCTCCACCTCAAGAGTTGTCGGGCCGCCGACCGGGCTGGTCAGGCGGAACGTCCCGTCATGCGCCGCCACCCGGCGGCGGATACCGCTGAGCCCGGTCCCGCCGCCCGTACCGCCCGGGTCCGCACCGCCCACGTCCCCGCCGACTTCGAGGCCCACGTCCCCGCCGCCCGTTCGGCCGGCGTCCGCGCCGCCCCGGCCGTCGTCGGTGACGGTCAGACGCAGGCGCCCGCCACGGGCGTGCGCCACCACGGCGGCCCGCCGGGCGCCGCTGTGCTTGGCGATGTTCGTCAGCGCCTCGGCAGTGACGAAGTAGGCCGTCGCCTCGACGGAGGCGGCACACCGCTGCGGCACGTCGACCTCGGTGCGGCAGGGCACCGCGCAGCTCGCGGCCAGACCGGTGAGCGCCCCGGCCAACCCCCGGTCGTCCAGCACCGGCGGCAGGATGCTGCGCGCCACCTCGCGCAGCTCGGCCAGCGCCTGCTCGGCGGCGGACTGGGCGCGCTCCAGCATCTCGTCGGCGCGGGACGGGTCACGTGCCACCTGGCGGCGGGCGGCACCGAGCAGGACGGTGACGGACACCAGCCGGTTCTGCGTCCCGTCGTGCAGGGCGCGCTCGATCCGGCGCAGCTCGACGGCGTGCGCGTCCAGCGCGGCGGCGCGGGTGGCGGTCAGTTCCGCGACCCGCAGCGACAGGTCGGTCTCCGGGCCGGCCGCCAACAGCCGCCGTCCGGGCGCCGCCTGGAGCCGGGCCATCGCCGGGCCCAGCCCCAGCAGGATCGCGATCCACCCCACACCCAGCAGGGCCACGGCGACAGCCTCGGGCCACGACTGGGCCGTGCCGAACCCCACGGAGGTGGCGGTCGTGTCCTGCGGGAGCAACTTCCAGTACAGCGGGAAGGCGGTGTCCCGCGCGGCGAGGACCGGCAGCCAGACGCCGAGGAAGCCCAGTCCGAGCCCGGCGGTGGAGTGCCGCAGCAGCCACCGCGCCTCCCGCCGGGTGGCCGGGTCGACGAGCGCCGACCGGACCCGGACGGGCGGTGGTTCCGGTGCCGGGACCTCCGGTCCCCACCGCGCCAGCCGCTCCCGCTCCCGCCCGGCCAGGGCGTGCAGCGCGCGCAGCACCAGCGGCGCCAGCAGCAGCCCGACACCCGCCAGCACGGACACCGCCGTCACAGCGAGCACGACCAGCACGAGCAGCGCCAGGACCGCCGTACCGAGACCACTGACAAGCTGCGCGACTGCGGACCCGGAGGCCCGCAGCACCCGGACGGCGGTGTCCTGCAACCTCTCGCCCGCGCCCTCTCGCGGCGACACCGCCTCGCCTCCCACCCGCGCCCCTTACGCCTCCGCGCCCGTTCCGACGCGTCCGTCCCGCCTGGACGGTCACGGGCGCGGCAAGTATCGCAGGGGGAGCCACCCCCGCCACGGCTGAGCGCCGCGCCCTCCAGGCGGATGCGGGGCGGATGCGGGGCGGATGCGGGCGTGGTCGTGGACGCGGGTACAGCCTGCTGTACTCCGAGCCGGGCAGTCCACGGGATCGATCGACGGCGGGCCGGCTCCTAGCGTCATGGGCAGAGCAGCCGCAGTGACTTCAGCACTGCCACCGTTGCCGCCGCACCCGTTGCTGCCACATCCACAGGAGGAACCCCATGGCCCCCACCGACCGCGACCACCTCTCCACCCTCACCGCTGACGTCCCCGCCCCGATCACCGGTGGTCGCGTCTACCGCACGTTGCTGTGGGCGGTCCTGATCACCAGCACGCTCGTCAACCTCGCGGCCTCCCTCGTCGGCGCGGACCTCGCACTGCACCTCGTCTGCGGCGTCGTCACCGCGCTCAGCGCGACCGCCCTGGTCCTGCACGGCCTGCGCGGCCGACGATAGGCCGACACCGTCACCAACCTGGCCGCAACCGAAGGCCGGTGGCAGGACCTCAACGTCAGGCCGAGCGGGGCACGATGCTCACCGCGCGGTACTCGTAGCCGTCCTGCCGGAAGCCGGGGGCTTCCCACGTGAGGTCGACCCGCTGACCGGGCGACAACGTGCGGAAGCCGGCCACCTGGATGTCGGAGTAGTGGCCGAAGCAACCACCGGGCGTCTCGGAGGAGTCGAGCACACCCCACCCCTCCTCGTCGTTCCACTCGCGAACCGTCGCATTCACCATGCCCGGAACCCTACGGGCCGCCTCCCGCAACGCCCTCACCGACCGACGGGGCTCTGCGCGCGGCACCCCCGGGCCACTTGGTCAAGCTTCGTACAGCCACCTCGTGAACGCGCGAGGCTCGGGCGTTGCCCTTGAATTCAGAGTTCTGGCCGAGGCCGACACGGCCGCGGACCCGGATCGGAGCCGTACCGGATAGTGCTGACCCGTCGGGAGAAGTACCGGGAGCCGGCGCTGGAGCAAGGCAGGCTGCAGGGTGCCTGGCCAGGGAAATCACCTCTCCGCGGTTCTCACGGGTTCACGGAGTTTCCGGGACTCAGGTGTGCTGGGTCTGTTCCGGTGGGCCGCCCGTGACGACTGCCGGCCTGCCCTGGCCGCTCACCGCGTCAACGGTCGAAGGCTTGTCGGTGCAAGACCTCGGCACGAAGTGCTACCGGGTAGCACCGAGTGCTACCGTGGTTGGTATGAGCGTTCAGCCCGAAATCACCCAACGGGATCTGCGCAGCCGGTCCCGAGAGATCATGGACGCCATACAGGGCGGCCAGTCGTTCACCGTCACCCGCGACGGACACCCGATCGGCCAGCTCGTCCCGCTGCGCCGACGCCGTCGGTTCGTCTCCCGCCAGGAGTTCGCCGCGATGTCCAGGACCGCGCCCGACATCGACCTCGACACGTTCCGCGCCGACCAGGACGCCACGGCCGACGCCTACCAGGACGATCCCTATGCCCGCTGACCGCTCGACGTATCGGCAGGGCCTCCTCGACACCAACATCATGATTCTGCGCCGCTGGGTGGCCCCCGAGGAGCTACCGGACGAAATGGCGATCACCGCCATCACCCTGGCCGAACTGTCCGCCGGCCCGCACGAAGTCCGTCGCAACGACGAGCAGAGCAGTTACGACGAACACGCCGAACGCGCCCGCAGGCTCGACGTTCTGCAACGCGCCGAGAACGAGTTCGACCCCATCCCCTTCGACGCCGAAGCGGCCCGCATCCACGGCCGTATCTGTGCCGCTGTGATCAGCGCCGGCCGCAAGCCACGCCGCCGGGTGGCCGACCTGATGATCGCTGCCATCGCCGTGGCCGAGGACCTTCCCCTCTTCACCACCAACTCCGACGACTTCAAAGGGCTGGACGACCTCCTCACCGTCGTACCGGTCACCCGCCCGAAGGTGCCCCAAGCAGGCTGACGCCAGGGCACCGGTGCGGTCGGAGCACAACGGAATTCGTGGTCCGGGCGTGGCGGAGTAGCGATCGTGCAGCAGGGCCGGTTCGAGGGTTCAAGCCCTTCGAACCGGCCGATGGCTGGTGCCCCCGGCAGGATTCGAACCTGCGACACCCGCTTTAGGAGAGCGGGTGGGTAATCTGGCGCCTGACCTGCGGCTTCGCCGACCGAGGTGGCGGGCGGCTACTCGACCGCAGAGAACCGGTGTTGACCGCAGCTGACCCCTGCATCTGGCACGATTGTGGCACGAACCTCAGCCGACGACAGTCAGCCACGACGGCGGGGGCGCCGACCGAGGGCGCACGCGTGTGCCTCGCTACACCCACCGGCCTCAGTCACGCTACTTGCTTGCGCCGTCGTCCACAGCCAAGTGCCACAGTCGGCCCGTGAAGAGAGCGCCAGATGTGCTGCAACTTCGGAGCCTTCACCTGGGGACGTGCAGGTGCATAGGGCTTGCTGGTGGGTTGAACTGCAGCGGAGCAGGACTGGCTCCTGTCGGGCGGTGGGCTGGATTCGCGGTATCCCCCCACGGTCTGGCACGGACCTCCTTGTGCCGAGCCCTACAGCCACATAGGTGCTAAGCGGCATTTTGCTCCCCTTTGCCCTCCGGGTGCAGGGCCAGAGCTCCAGTAGTAGCCCCAGGCGCCTGGCGGTCTCAGACCGCTGGCCTTGCTCCTGCCTTGCCTGGCCAGGGCGGTTTCAAAGTCTGACTGTTCATGGGTCCGTGCTGGTCAGCGGAGTCCGAGGAGAGC
>NZ_JASKMT010000020.1 GCF_030124175.1 Streptomyces sp. 549
TCAGATACTCACATGTTGCTGCCGAGCCCACCGGGCTCCAGGCAACTGTTCGAATCTACCGCCACACAGTCACCGTGTCAACGGATCCCTGCGGGGCGAAGAGGACAGTAGCAGCTTCCCGGTGTCCGGCGCACATCGGGCGCCGGACCGCTCGCTGCGGGGCCGTCAGGCTGCCACGGGGGTATCTGCGGGACGGTCCGCGGCATCCACGTCACCGGTCTCGCCCGCCCGCGCGGCCCGGCCGCCGAGCACGTAGACGTAGGCGAGGAAGACAACCTCCGCGACGACCCCGATGCCGATCCGGGCCCAGGTGGGCAGGCCTGAAGGTGTCACGAAACCCTCGATCACGCCGGAGACGAACAGCACCACCGCCAGGCCGATCGCCATGCCGATCGCGGCCCGGCCCTCCTGGGCGAGCGCGGTGCGTCTGCTGCGGCGGCCCGGGTCGATCACCGTCCAACCCAGCCGCAGGCCCGTCCCGGCGGCGACGAAGACGGCGGTCAGCTCCAGCAGGCCGTGCGGGAGGACCAGGCCGAGGAAGACGTCCAGGCGGCCGGCCGAGGCCATCAGACCGATGCCGACTCCCAGGTTGGCCATGTTGAGCAGCAGTACCCACAGCACGGGGATGCCCAGCAGTGCACCGAAGATCAGGCAGATAGCGACCGCCTGTGCGTTGTTAGTCCACACCTGGGCGGCGAAGGAGGCAGCGGGGTTGCTGGAGTAGTACGTCTCGTAGTTGCCGCCGGGCCGGGTCATCTCCCGCAGTTCCTGCGGCGCCCCGATGGCGGACTGCACCTCCGGGTGGGCGGCGATCCACCAGCCGATGACCGCGGCCAGCAGCACGGACAGCACCGCGGTGGGAATCCACCAGTGACGGGTCCGGTAGACGGCCGCCGGGAATCCGGCGGTGAGGAAGTGCGCGGCGTCGCGCCAGGACGAGCGGCGGGGGCTGGTGACGGCGCTGCGGGCGCGTGCCACCAGCGTCGTGAGCCGTCCCACCAGAGCGGGGTCGGGCGCACTGGACTGGATCTGCGACAGGTGGGTCGCGGTGTGCTGGTACAGCGCCACCAGCTCGTCCACCTCGGAACCCGAGAGGCGGCGTCGGCGGCGCAGCAGTTCCTCCAGCCGTTCCCACTGTCCGCGGTGGGCGGAGACGAAGACGTCGAGATCCATGGGAAGAGCTTGGCAGACGACCGGCGTGGCGGTCTGCGGGTACCGGTCGTCAGACTGGTCCGACAACAGTGGAGAGGGGATGTGCCGGGTGAGTGAACTCGTGACGGGCGACGCGGTGGTGCTGGGGCTGCGGCCCGCGAGGGTACCGAGCCGCGCGCTGGCCGTCTGCATCGACCTGGTGGTGCTCTGGTCGGTGTACCTGGCGCTTTTCGTACTGCTGCTGACGGCGGTGGCCGGGCTGGACCCGGCGGCGGAGGCGGCCATCGCGGTAGCACTGCTGGTGCTGGTGCTGATGGGCGGGCCGGTGGCCGTGGAGACGCTGAGCCACGGACGCTCGCTGGGCAAGGCCGCCTGCGGGCTGCGAGTGGTCCGGGAGGACGGAGGCCCGGTCAGGTTCCGGCACGCGCTGGTGCGCGGTCTGGTGGGGTTCGTCGAGATCCAGCTGACCTTCGGTGTGGTGGCCTGCTGCTCCTCGCTGGTCTCCGGCCGGGGCCGGCGGCTGGGGGACGTGTTCGCGGGCACCCTGGTCGTCCGTGAGCGGAACTCGGCGCCGCGGGTGGTGCCCGCTCCCCCACCGCCGCCCTGGCTGGCGCACTACTTCGACGGCCTGGACCTGTCGCGGGTGCCGGACCCGCTGTGGCTGGCGGTCCGCCAGTACCTGACGCGGATGCCGCAACTGGACCCGCAGGTGAGCCGTTCCCTGGCGGAGCGGCTCGGCGCCGACGTGGCCTGGTGCACCGGCGCACCGCCGCCGGAGGGCGTGCCCGCGGCGGCCTACCTGACGGGTGTGGTCGCCGAGCGGCAGGCCCGGGACTCCCGCAGGGCGTTCGGGGGCGCCGGGCGGACCGGCCACCTGCCGGGGACCGGCCTGGCGGGCGGGCCGCAGGCCCCCGAAGAGCACCATCCTCCGCGTGAGCAGCAGCACGGCCGGCAGGCCTCGCACGCCCAGCAGCATCCCCAGGACGCCCAGCAGCCCCAGCAGGAGCGACAGGCTCCGCAGGAGCAGCAGTCCGGTGAGGCTGCGGGGCCGTCCGACACGCCGCGGCCGTCGAGCGGGTTCGCACCGCCCTCCTGACCGGGGGCCGGGAGGCAGCGCCCAGGCCGGGAGCCCGCAGGCGGCGTGGGCCGGGTGCGTCGTTGGCTGCGGAGGCGGATCAGTCGAAGGACGTGGGCGGGGACTCCAGGTCCTCCAGCTCGATCCCGGGCGCGGCGAGGACGACGTCGCCGGCCAGGTGGACCGAGGCCTGCTCCCCCGTCTGCAGGTCGCTCAGCCGGTAGTGGTCGACGGTCAGCGGCCCGCTGTCGGTGTGGTGGATCTGCCGGTCGAGCAGTTCCCACGCCTGGTCCAGGGTGCGCGGAGCCAGTACGGAGCCGGTCAGCGCGACGAGGCGCACCCGGACGGCCGGGTCACCGAGGGCGGGCCGCAGCAGCCGGGCGGTGGCGACGAGGAAGGCGGGTGACGAGCCGGTGAAGGCGTGGGCCGGCACGTTGGCCTCCTGGGCGTGCACGCCTGCCGGGTCGGTGCGCACCCAGGTCACGCCGTCCAGGGCGGCGCCGCGGACCTGCCAGCCGGAGGCGTGCAGTTCCAGGCGCAGGGGACGGCCCAGTTCGTCCAGCGTCAGGTCGGCCGTGCCGGTCTCGGCCTCCGGGTCGCCGGGTGCGGTGGTGCGGGAGACGTAGCGCCAGCCGGAGGGTCCGGCGGCGCACTGGAAGTGCTCCTCGCCGAGGGGGGTGTGGTCGTGCGGGTCGTGGAGGGAGTAGCGGCCACGTGGCATGGGCGTCCTCGGGTACGGCGTCCTCGTGTACGGCGGCTGGGTATACGCGTTCTGCGGCTATAGCGTTCTGCGGCCACGGCGTTCCGAAGGGGGCGCCGCGCGGGCACGGCGGGGCCCCCGCCCGGAGTTCCGGACGGGGGCCGGGCGCGACGCCGGGTGCGGGGTCGCTCAGTAGCGGTAGTGGTCGGGCTTGTAGGGGCCCTCGACGGGGACGCCGATGTAGGAGGCCTGCTCGGGGCGCAGCTCGGTGAGCCGGACGCCGAGCGCGTCCAGGTGCAGGCGGGCGACCTTCTCGTCGAGGTGCTTGGGCAGCACGTAGACGTCGGTCGGGTACTGCTCGGGCTTGGTGAACAGCTCGATCTGCGCGATGGTCTGGTTCGCGAAGGAGTTGGACATCACGAACGAGGGGTGGCCGGTGGCGTTGCCCAGGTTGAGCAGGCGGCCCTCGGACAGCACGATCAGCACCCGGCCGTCGGGGCGGGTCCAGGTGTGGACCTGCGGCTTGACCTCGTCCTTGACGATGCCGGGCACCGCGGCGAGGCCGGCCATGTCGATCTCGTTGTCGAAGTGGCCGATGTTGCCCACGATGGCCTGGTGCTTCATGCGCAGCATGTCGCCGGCCATGATGATGTCGCGGTTGCCGGTGGTGGTGATGAAGATGTCGGCCGTGTCCACGACGTCGTCCAGGCGGGCGACCTGGTAGCCGTCCATCGCGGCCTGGAGCGCGCAGATCGGGTCGATCTCGGTGACGATGACGCGGGCGCCCTGGCCGCGCAGCGACTCGGCGCAGCCCTTGCCGACGTCGCCGTAGCCGCAGACCACGGCGACCTTGCCGCCGATGAGCACGTCGGTGGCGCGGTTGATGCCGTCGATGAGGGAGTGGCGGCAGCCGTACTTGTTGTCGAACTTCGACTTGGTGACGGCGTCGTTCACGTTGATGGCCGGGAAGAGCAGCGTGCCCTCCTGCATCATCTCGTACAGGCGGTGCACACCGGTGGTGGTCTCCTCCGTCACTCCGCGGATCTCGGAGGACAGCCGGGTCCACTTCTGCGGGTTCTCGGCGAGGGTGCGGTTGAGCAGTTCGAGGACGACGCGGTGCTCCTCGTTCTCCGCGGTGTCGGGCGAGGGGGCCTTGCCGTCCTTCTCGTACTCGACGCCCTTGTGGACGAGCATGGTGGCGTCACCGCCGTCGTCGAGGATCATGTTCGGGCCGCCGGTCGGGGAGCCCGGCCAGGTGAGCGCCTGCTCGGTGCACCACCAGTACTCCTCCAGCGTCTCGCCCTTCCAGGCGAAGACGGGTACGCCCTTGGGCTCCTGCTCGGTGCCGTCGGGGCCGACGGCGACGGCCGCGGCGGCGTGGTCCTGGGTGGAGTAGATGTTGCAGGAGGCCCAGCGGACCTCGGCGCCGAGCGCGACCAGGGTCTCGATCAGTACCGCGGTCTGCACGGTCATGTGCAGGGAGCCCATGACGCGGGCGCCGGCCAGCGGCTGGGTCGCGGCGTACTCCGCACGGATGGACATCAGGCCGGGCATCTCGTGCTCGGCGAGGGTGATCTCCTTGCGGCCGTAGGCGGCCAGGGAGAGGTCCGCGACCTTGAAGTCCTGGGCAATTTCCGGGGTGGTCATTCGAGCTGCTCCTCGGTGGGTCGAGGGTGAATGGCTGGCTGGTCTGCGGCAGCGGGCAGGCTCGGGCGGTGCGAGGGCGTGAACCCGCCCCGCACACAGCCTACGGACACACCGGTCCCCTGGCCGCAGCGCAGTCCGTCGGAGGCCCTCTCTCCCTCGGTGGTCCCGCTCGGCGGGACGCCCGACCGCCATCAGCAGCGACGTCTGTGCCCTTCGAATCTACACGGTCGCCGGTGCCGGGCGGGTGGCCCGGCACCGGCGACGGCGTGGATCAGCCGCGCCGGATGTCCGGTTCCAGGTAGATGACGCGGGCGATCGGCACGGCCTGGCGGATGCGTGTCTCGGCCTCGTCGATCGCGCGGGCCACCTCGGCGGCGCTGTCGTCGTGGGCCACCGCGATCTTCGCGGCGACCAGCAGTTCCTCGGGGCCCAGGTGGAGGGTGCGCATGTGGATGATGCCGGTGACGGTGTCGCCGTCCACCATGGCGGTGCGGATGTGCTCCAGTTCGGCGGGGTCGGCGGACTCCCCGAGCAGCAGCGACTTCGTCTCGACCGCGAGGACCAGCGCGATCACCACCAGCAGCACGCCGATGCAGACCGTGCCGATGCCGTCCCAGACGCCGTCGCCGGTGGCCATGGTCATCAGGACGCCGCCCAGGGCGAGCACGAGGCCGACGAGCGCGCCGAGGTCCTCCAACAGCACCACGGGCAGTTCCGGCGCCTTGGCCCGGCGGACGAACTGGACCCAGCCGAGTGAGCCGCGGATCAGGTTGGACTCCCTGATCGCGGTGCGGAAGGAGAAGATCTCCGCGATGATCGCGAAGAGGAGCACACCGACCGGCCAGTACCAGTTCTTGAGTTCGTGCGGGTCGCTGATCTTCAGATAGCCCTCGTAGAGGGCGAAGACGCCGCCCATCGAGAACAGCACGATGGCCACCAGGAAGCTGTAGATGTAGCGCTCCCGGCCGTAGCCGAAGGGGTGCTCCTCGCTGGCCTCCCGCTTGGCCTTCTTGCCGCCGAGCAGCAGCAGGCCCTGGTTGCCGGAGTCGGCGAGCGAGTGGACGCCCTCGGCGAGCATCGACGACGAGCCGCTGAACGCCCAGGCGACGAACTTGGCAACGGCGATCGCGAGGTTGGCGACGAGGGCCGCGAGAATGGCCTTCGTACCGCCTGATGCACTCATGGGTGCTGATCCTTCCGAGCTTCCGGTGCGCCCGGTCGCTACTGCTCGCGGGCGGCCCCGGACGGCGTCAGGCCGCCACGGTGGCGCGGAAGAGCGTACCCTCGCCGGTGATCCGGATCGCCTCTCCCGCCCGGACGTAGACGGACTCGCCCCGAGCCAGCGGCAGTTCGGTGCCGTCGCCGCCGTGCAGCACGGTGTGCCCGGCGGTGCAGAGCAGGATCTGCGGGCCGTGGTGGCCCGGTTCGACCGGGACGGCGGCGGGCGCCAGCACATGGCGGCTGAGCTGGAACTCCGGCGCGGGGGTGAGGTAGACCTCCGAGCCGTCGGCGTCCGGTTCGGGCCGCAGCACTCCGGGGTCGCGCGGCTCGAAGGCGACGACGCGCAGCAGTTCCGGCACGTCCACGTGCTTGGGGGTGAACCCGCAGCGCAGCACGTTGTCGGAGTTCGCCATGAGTTCGACGCCGAGGCCGCCGAGGTAGGCGTGCGGCACGCCGGCGCCCAGGTAGAGCGCCTCACCCGGCTGGAGCGTGACGTGGTGGAGCAGCAGCGCGGCGATGGACCCGGGGTCGCCCGGGTAGTGGTGGGCGGCGGCGGCGCAGGCGCGGTAGGCGGCGGCGTGCGGGCCGTCCTGTTCGGCCAGGCGGGACGCGGCGGTGACGGCCTCGGTGACGGTGTCGGCGACGGCGTCCCGTTCGGCGGTCAGCACCGCGGTGAACACCTCGCGCAGCGCGGCGTCCCGGGGGTGGGCGCGCAGCAGGTCGACGTACGGCTTGAGGCCGTCGACGTCGAGCGCGGCGAGCAGGTCGGCGGACTCCTCGGGCTGCCGGAAGCCGCACAGTCCCTCGAAGTCGGTGAGGGCGCAGAGCAGTTCGGGCTTGTGCGAGGTGTCCCTGTAGGTGCGGCGGGGGTCGTCCACGGGGACGCCGGCGGCCTCCTCGGCGGCGTAGCCCGCTGCGGCCTGCACGCTGTCGGGGTGCACCTGGAGGGAGAGCGGGGACGCCGCGGCGAGCACCTTGAACAGGAACGGCAGCCGGGGGCCGAACGCCGCGACGGCCGCGTCGCCCAGTTCGCCGTGCGGGTCGGCGGCGATGACCTCGGACAGCGGCTGCCGTCCGGCGCCGCGGTCGACGAGCGAGGGCGCGCCTGGGTGGGCGCCCATCCACAGCTCGGCCTGCGGCTGGCCGGTGGGCTCGGTGCCGAGCAGCTCGGGGATGGCGGTGGTGGAGCCCCAGGCGTAGGGGCGCACGGTGTTCGCGAGGCGGTCCATGAGGGCGTTCCTTCGACGGTACGTGCGGGGCGGGGCGGTGAGGCGGAGCCGCGTCGGGTGGGCCCGGACGCAGGGGCCGGACGCAAGGGCCCGGACGGGCCGGGTACCCCGTTTCCGGCCCCGCTGTCCGGTCGGCTGGCCGGCCCGTCGGCGGACTGGTCGATCAGCCGGTCGGGCCAGGTCTACGGCGTCGGGGTGAGCGTGAGGTAAACCGCGGCGAAATCGGTGGTGGCGATGAGTTCGGCGGCGGCCTCCACGGTGGTGCTGCCCTCGCCGGGCTGCAGCTCGCTGAGCGCCGCGCCGTGGGCGTGGGCCAGTTCCCTGGCGGCTGCCGCGGCGGAGTCCCGGCCGGCTTCCTCCTCGCGCAGGAGCACCACGCGGGCCCGCAGCCCCTGGGGTTCCTCCAGGCGGTCGCGGAAGAAGGCGTCCTCGTCGGCGCCGCCGGCCAGGTCGCCGACGAGCAGCGCGGCGTGGGCGGTGAGCGCCGAGGGCAGCTCGGCGGCGAGCGCGGGGCGGCCGGGCAGGGCGGCGAGCACCGTAGCGAAGTGGCGGGCGGCGGCGTCGGCGACCGGTCCCTCACTCCACAGCAGCGGCAGGGCGTCGGCGAGTTCGGTGGCGAGGGACTTGGCGGGGTTGCTGTAGGTGGCGATGGCCGGGCCGCAGCGTTCGGCGACCCGGTCGAGCCGGTCGGCGAGGGCGGCGATGGCCTCGGGAGGGGTGTGGCTGAGCCCGAGGCGGTCGGTGAGCGTCAGCAGCGGGGTGAGCAGCGCCCACAGCGCACCGGGGGCGCCGGGCGGCCGCAGGGTGGGCTCGGCGTGCTCGTAGGGCGACGCGGTGATCGGCACGGGCAGGCCGTGCACCCCGGTGACGCTCTCGGTGAGCGGTGCTCCCGGCGGGCTGACGGCCACCACCGTGCAGCCGCGCCGGTAGGCCTGTTCCACGAGCGCGGTCAGGCCGGGCTCGGTGCCGTCCGGGGTGAGCACGAACAGCAGGTCGAGCGGTCCCGCCCAGCCGGGCAGCGTCCAGCGCAGTCCGGGCGGCGCCGCGGTGCGTCCGGTCGCCGGGAGCAGCCGGACGGGCACCGAGCCGCCGGTGGCGGCGGCGAGCAGGTCGGCGGCGCAGCTCGCGGTGGGGCCGGGCCCGGCGACCAGCAGGGCGCGGGGGCGGCCTTCGGGTTGGAGCCCGTCGAGCCCGGACTCGGTGGCGTGCCGGGCCGCGGTGCGTACCCGGGCGCCGGCCTCGGCGGCGCCGCGCAGCAGGCCGTGCAGGTCGGCCCGGGCCAGTGCCTCCGGGTCGTCGAGGAAGGAATCGTCCAGCATGGCGAGCCCCTTCCCTGGGTCAGGCCGGTCGGCGGGCCTCGTCGACGAGGAGGACGGGAATGCCGTCCCGGACGGGGTAGCCGAGGCCGCAGCCGGCGTCGCCGGTGCACACCAGCTCCTCGTCGGCGGCGGGCTTGCCTGCCTCCGCTGCACCGGCGGGTGCGGGCTGCTCGCGGAGGGGCGCGTGGCACGCCGGGCAGGCGAGGATCTCCAGGAGACCGGCTTCGAGCGGCATGGTGTCCCTCCGGGGTGGGTCGGTGATGCCCGCCAGCCTACCGCCGGTGACCAGCGCCCCGCCCGCGACGGGCCCGTTCGGTCGCGGGTGCGGCGGGGCGGGGTGGGGCGTGCGGTCGGGGCACCCGGCAGGTGGGGCCGGGTGCCCCTCAGCGGTGGGCGGGGTCAGCCGCGGACGAGGGCGAGCACCTCGTCGCGGATTCGCGCCATGGTGTCGGCGTCGCGGGCCTCGACGTTCAGCCGCAGCAGCGGCTCGGTGTTGGAGGCGCGCAGGTTGAACCACCAGTCGGCGCCGGTGGCGGTCAGGCCGTCCAGGTGGTCGAGCTCCACGCCCTCGCGGTCGCTGAAGGCGGCCAGGACGGCGGCGGCACGCCCTGCCTGGTCGTCGACGGTGCTGTTGATCTCGCCGGAGGCGGCGTACCGGTCGTAGGAGGCGACCAGCTGCGACAGCGGCCCCTGCTGGCCGCCGAGCGCGGCGAGTACGTGCAGGGCGGCGAGCATGCCGGTGTCGGCGTTCCAGAAGTCGCGGAAGTAGTAGTGGGCGGAGTGCTCACCGCCGAAGATGGCGCCGGTGGAGGCCATCTCCGCCTTGATGAAGGAGTGGCCGACGCGGGTGCGCACCGGGGTGCCGCCGGACTCCTTGACCACCTCGGGCACCGACCAGGAGGTGATGCAGTTGTGGATGACGGTGCCGCCGCCGTGCTTGGCGAGCTCCCGGGACGCGACCAGGGCGGTGATCGCGGACGGGGAGACGGGCTCGCCGCGCTCGTCGACGACGAAGCAGCGGTCGGCGTCGCCGTCGAAGGCCACGCCGAGGTCGGCGCCCTTCTCGCGGACGCGCTTCTGCAGGTCGACGATGTTCGCCGGGTCGAGCGGGTTCGCCTCGTGGTTGGGGAAGGTGCCGTCCAGCTCGAAGTACAGCGCGTCGAGTTCCAGGGGCAGCCCGTCGAAGACGGTGGGCACGGTGTGGCCGCCCATGCCGTTGCCCGCGTCGACGACGATCCGCAGCGGGCGGATGCCGCGCAGGTCCACCAGGTCGCGCAGGTACTGGGCGTAGTCGGTGAGCACGTCACGCTGGGTGAGGGTGCCGGTCGCGGCTCCGGAGGCGGGCAGGCCCTTCTCGGCCCACTCCTCGACGAGAGCGCGGATCTCGCTGAGGCCGGTGTCCTGGCCGACGGGGGCGGCACCGGCCCGGCACATCTTGATGCCGTTGTACTGGGCCGGGTTGTGGCTCGCGGTGAACATCGCGCCGGGCATGTCGAGGCTGCCGCTGGCGTAGTAGAGCTGGTCGGTGGAGCAGAGGCCGATCTCGGTGACGTCGGCGCCGCGGGCGGCGGCGCCCTCGGCGAAGGCGCGCGTGAGCCCGGGGGACGAGGGCCGCATGTCGTGGCCGACGACGATCGCCTTCGCGTCGGTGACCTGGACGAACGCCGCACCGAACAGTGCGGCGAGCGTCTCGTCCCACTGGTCGGGAACCACTCCGCGAACGTCGTACGCCTTAACGATGTGTGACAAGTCGGGCACAGCCACCCCTCCTGGAGTCCGTCCTGAGGTGGTCAAACCTACCCGCAGTGCGGTCCGCCGGTCCGATGATCGGCCCGGCCGGGGGCCGCGTGGTGGGCCGTGTCAGGAGTCGGGGGAACGCAGTACGCGGAGGTGGCCGCGGCGGGCGACCTCCATCGGGTCGATCTTGCGGCGGCTCGGCTTCGCGTCGGTGGGCTCGACCGGGCGGCGCGGGGCGCGGGCCGCCTCGCGGACGGCGTCGGCAAGCGCTTCCAGGTCGTCACCGCTGGGCCGGGCGGGACCGGTGTCCACCGCGAGGCGGACCACGTCCCAGCCGCGGGGGGCGGTGAGCCGGGCGGAGTGCTCCGAGCAGAGGTCGTAGCAGTGGGGCTCGGCGTAGGTGGCGAGCGGACCGAGGACCGCTGTCGAGTCCGCGTAGACGTACGTCAGCGTGGCGACGGCGGGACGGCCGCACGCGGTGCGCGAACATCGACGTACAGGGCTCACGATGCTGGACGCTACCGCACTCCTGAGCGGGCTGCGACGTCTCCGCCGTGGGTCACCCGGCCGTGTCGTCCCGGTTTCGCCGGTAAGGCCCGGGTCCGGTCGTACCGCGATTGACCAGGCAGAAGACGCAGAAACGTGCCTGCACTCCGGCCGGAGCCCGGTGGCCCGGCCGGTCGCGCGAGGTCGGAGCAGTGCCGATCGCAGGCCTTGCCTGAGGCAGTTTCGATTGCGTATCGAAATGAAACCGGCGGCGTTCGGCCGAAAGGCGTAGCGGGACCGGTCGATCGGTGACATCCGGTCGGATGCCCCCGGTCCCGGCGGTGCCGGGGCCGGGGGCCGCTACGCTCGGGGGACGATGAGCAACGCCGTACCGCCCCGCAGGCCGGACGCCCGGCCACGCCACCGCGACCGCCACGGCCGCGGCATGCGCGGCCCTCTCGCGCCGCCGCAGGTCCCGCTGTCGGCGAGCCGCGCGGAGACCTTCGACGACCTAGTGCGGGACTCGGCGGAACGGCTGGAGCGCCAGTGGCCGCAGCTGTCCGCCGTGGACTTCGCCGTGCTGGAGGTCCCGGGCCTCGCTCCCGCCGAGCCGGGCGGCGGTGACGGCTGGGACGGCCGGTCCGTGCCGCTGGGCGGGCTGGTGCCCGCCCTGGGCGACCGGCCCGACTGCGTGATCGTGTACCGCAGGCCGGTCGAGCTGCGGGCCAAGAGCCGCGAGGAGCGGGCCCTGCTGGTGCACGAGGTCGTGGTCGAGCAGGTGGCCGAGCTGCTGGGCCTCTCCCCCGAGTCGGTCGACCCCCGGTACGGCCAGGACTGACCGGCCGGTCCCGGCACCCGGCGGGGCCCGGGGTGTCAGTCGCCGAGCACGGTCAGGTCCTGCGCGGCGGGCGGCACCTCCACCGAGCCCCGGTCGTCGGGCAGGGTCTGCACGGTGAACATGTCGATGTCCTTCTCCTCGGTCTCCAGCATGCGCGCGGCGTGCACCGGCCCGCCCGACACCCACTCGACGGTCAGCGCGTAGTGGCCCTTGAGCCCTTCGGGGCGCAGCTCGTCCAGCACGGTGGTGGTGCCCGGCTTGAGGGTGTGCGTCTCGGTCACCGGTGTGCCGCCGCCGCTGCCGCGGGACGCGGTCACCTTGACCTCGGCCTGCTTGCCCGGGGCGACCAGGGAAAGCGAGCTGCCCTCCGCCTCGCTGCCGGCCGCGGTGGTGCGTTCGGTGACGGGGGTGACGGCCGGGACGAACGCCGTCTCCTGCTTGGCGCCCTTGCCGCGCAGCACCCGCAGCGCCGCGACGATCGGCACGTCGGAGGAGCCATCCGAAGCGGACAGCACCAGTGAGCCGGGCTCGCCCTGGGTGAGGTCGCCCAGGTCCACCGCGGCCGTCATGCCGCTCTTGACCACCAGGGTCTCGTTGCCCGCCGGGGAGATGGTGCCGGTCGGGCCGGCCAGCTTCACCGACAGTTCGGCGTCCTGCTCGCCGGGCGCGAAGGCGACCAGCCGCACGGCGGTGGCGTCCGCCGGGATGCCCGGCAGCACCTGGGTGGCGGCGGGCGGCGCGGAGGCCGCGATCCAGTCGCCGCCCAGCTTCTCGTCCAGTGCCTGCACCTGGGCGCCGACCCGTCCGGTGCGGACCGCCACCTGGAGTGTGAGGTTCACCGCCGGGTCGGTGGTCAGCGTCGACAGCAGCACCGGCACGGTCGTGCGGCCGGGGACGTTGATGCCGGAGCCGCTGTCGGAATCGACCCGGCCGTCCTTGCCGTAGAGCTGGAGGTCGACGGTCGCCGCCGCCTCGTCCGGGTTGGTGAGGTGGATGTAGTCGTGCCGGTCGGCGACGGTGCTCACGCCGGGGAACCAGAACTCGGTGTCCGGCGCCGAGCAGTTCAGCCCGTACAGGCCGCGGCCGGCCCCTGCGCTGATCATGGTGGTCTGCTGCACGGTCCAGCCGGGCGCGAGCGGGCCGTCGGCGCTGCCGGTGCGGGCCGGCGTCTCGGTGCTGTCGGCCTTCTCCACCACGGGTGTGCCGGGCTCGGTCAGCGGCAGCGCCGGATCGGGCTCCTTCTCCTTCTTGCCGCGGTTGCCGCCCTCGACGGTCAGGGAGGCGGGCAGCAGCCCGGCCTTGCCCTTGCCGTCGCCGTCGCGCTGCCGTCCCCCGGCCGGCGTGAAGGCGGTGTGCACCGTCTCGCCCAGGTCGGAGGTGGTGGGCTGCGGGCAGACCAGGGTGGACTGCTCGACCGGCAGGCGGGAGGAGGAGGCTGCGGGTGCCCGGCCGTCCGCGTCCGGGTCCGGGCCGGTGACCTGGGCGAGCCCGGTCACGGCAGCCAGCGCGGTGACGGCGGCGATCAGGCCGAGGGCGGGGCGGTTGAGGCTCACTGCTGGCTCCGGTGGTCGTAACGGCTGCCGTCGTCGTAGCGGGCGCCGTCGTCGGGGCGGCTGCCGTCGTAACGGGTCCCGTCGTCGTAGCGGCTGCCGTCGTCGTACGTGCCGTACTGGGCCGGGCGGGCGTCACCGCGGACCTCGTAGGGGCCGCCGTAGTCGTACGTGGACGCGTACCGGCTGTCGTCCCAGCCGCTGTCCGCGAGCGGGCCGCTCTGCTGCTCCGGCACGTGGGCGGGCGGCCCCGGCGGGCCGGGAGGGCCCGGCGGCGGGGGCGGGCCGGGAGGGGGCGGCGGACCGTAGTCGTCCCGGTCGGCCTCGCCGTCGCCGGCTGCGGCCTCACGTCCGTCGGCCTCCTCCGCCTGCGCGGCGGCGCGCAGCCGCCGGGCCCGGCGGCCCTCACCCGCGACGGGCTGCGCCGGGACGACCGGTGCCTCGGCCTCCGGCAGGTCGTCGTCGTGGTCCCGGCGGCGGCCCGGCAGTGCCAGGACCAGCACCACCAGGGTGAGCAGGCCCTGCGCCCACACCCAGGCACCGGCGAGGGCAGGGGTGCGGTGCACGACCTCCAGCGATCCGCCGTCGGCGGGCAGCGTGAAGCCCTGCGCCCAGCCGTCCACGGTGACCGGCTTCAGCGGACGCCCGTCCAGCGTCGCCTGCCAGCCGTCGGAGACGGCGTCGGCCATGCGCAGCACTCGGCCGTCGGGCCCGGCGGGCAGCTCGGTGCGGACCTCGACCGGTCCGGCGGCGACGGGCACCGGGTCGGTGTCCGGGGCGACGACGGTGACCCGGGAGATCTTGCCGTCCACGCGCCACAGCTCACCGCCGGCCTGCTTGCTGAGGCGTTCCAGGCCGGGGGTGGCGTTCAGCACCCGGACCATCTCGCGGGGCGCGCCGTCGCGCACGAAGACGTAGCGCACGCCGTAGCCGCCGAGCTGCTCGGTCTGGTCCGCGCCGGACCCGGCGATGAGGTTGGCCACCACACCGCCGAGGCGGCTGTCGTCCCCGGCCGCGCGGGCCAGGTCGCCGTCGCCCAGGCGGGCCCCGGAGCCGCGCACCAGGGTGTAGCGGACCTCGGTGCCGGTGCCGCCGTTGAGCACCAGGGTGCGGGGCTGGTCGCGGGTGGCGCTCTCCTCGGCGACGAACGCCGGGACCTGGACGGGGCTGCGGCGCTCCAGCGGCCCGTCGGCGCCGGACACCATCCAGCCGAAGGCGGCGAAGAGCGGCGCCGCGGCGGCGGCCCCGGCGATCAGCACGGCGACCGGCTGGCGCCAGCCGAAGCTCTGCGCCGCGACCCGGGTGCGGGCGCCCTCCGCGCCGAGGGCGGCGGCGGCGATCAGCGCGATGCCCTGGACGAGGGTGGCCGGCCCGGCCCAGGCGGTGTGGTTGCCGAGGACGGCGAAGACCAGTCCGGTCAGGGCGGCCGTCCAGGCCGCGCCGACGGCGAGGCGCCGCTCGGGGCGCAGCGTCGCGGCGAGCGCGGCGAGCACCAGGCCGCCCAGCAGCAGGCCGCCGGTGGTGCCGGGGCCACCGGGGTTGAGGGTGAGCAGGTCCAGTGCGCTCGCCGGGGCGGTGGCGAACGGCAGTCCGGCCTCGGTGAGGAACGCGGCGGGGTCGGTGAGCAGCGACAGCGACCAGGGGGCGAGCAGCACCATCGGCGTGGCGAGCAGGACGAAGGTCCGCAGCAGGTGGGCGCCGACGTGGGTGCGGGTGCGCAGCCGCAGCGCCAGCAGCGCGGCGGCGAGCACGGCGGCCATCGGCCAGACCACGGGTGTGAAGGCGGTGGTGACGGTGAGCAGCAGCGAGTACGCCCACACGGCCCGCCAGCCGGGGCGTTCACCGTCGGAGGCGAGGCCGGAGGCGGCGACGGCGGCGCGGGCCATCAGCGGAAGCAGTACGGCGAGCACCGCGGTGCCCAGGCGGCCGGCGGCCAGCGCGCCGGTGACGGCGGGCAGCAGCGCGTAGGCCACGCTGCCCCAGGCGCGCAGCACGCGGGAGGTGACCAGCGGCCGGGAGGCGAAGTAGGCGCTGAGTCCGGCCAGCGGCACCGAGCACACCAGGAGCAGCGTCATGGCGAGGCCGGGGCTGCCGAACAGTACGGTGGCCAGCCCGGCGAGCATGCCGAGGTAGGGCGGTGCGGCCTCGGTGGAGCCGACACCGACGGCGTGCCAGCTCTCGGCGAAGCGGGCCCACAGTCCGGCGGCGTCGCCGGGTGCGGGCAGCAGGGCGCCGCCGGCGAGCGCGCCGCCGCCGAGCAGGGCGCGGCAGGCGATGAGGGAGACGAGGAGCAGGGCGGCGAACAGCACGGGCGCGGGCTTGCGCGCGAGCCGCCGCAGCCGGGCGAACTGCTCGACCTCCAGGTAGTCGGCGTCGTCGCCGCCGGGTCCGCTCTCGACGGCGCCGTGGCGTCCCGGGTTGGGCTGGTCGGTCTCGGTGCGCCCGGCGAGGTTGGCGGCGGCCTGCTCGACGGTGACGCGGATGGTCGCGCCGGGCGGCGGGAAGAGCGGGCGGAGTTCGCCGGGTTCGACGGCGGGTCTGCCGCGGCGTTTCCTCGCCTTGAGCAGCAGTTCGGGGCGCAGCAGGGTCCTGAACAGACCGGTGACCTCGTCGAGGGCCTGCCCGGGTGCCTTGCCGACGAGGTAGGCGACGGTCCGCACCAGGGTGCCGACGACGAGCCGCAGCAGCACCCAGGGCAGGGCGCGGGCACGGGTGTTGGCGAGCAGCGTGTAGACGGCACCGGCCTTGTCGACGCGGTGCGGGCCGACGACGGTCCGGCCGGCGCAGTCGATGGGGCGGCGTTCGCGGGCGGCGGCCTCGGCGTGCCGCAGGGCGGCGGCGGGGGCGACGAGCACCCGGTGGCCGGCTGCCTGGGCGCGCCAGCACAGGTCCACGTCGTCGCGCATCAGCGGCAACCGGCGGTCGAAGCCGCCGAGTTCGTCGAAGACGTCGCGGCGGATGAGCATGCCGGCGGTGGAGACGGAGAGGACCTGGCGGACCTGGTCGTGCTGGCCCTGGTCCTGTTCGCGGCGGTCCAGGCCGGTCCAGCGCCGGCCGCTGTGGGCGATGGAGACGCCGGTCTCCAGCAGTTGGCGCGTGTTGTACCAGCTGCGGAGCTTGGGGCCGACGACGACGGCGGAGGGGCTGGCGTCGGCGACGCGCAGCAGCTCCAGCAGCGCCTCGGGTTCGGGGGCGCAGTCGTCGTGCAGCAGCCAGAGCCAGTGGACGGGTTCGCCGTGCGGCAGCTCGGGCAGGTCGTAGGCGTCGTCGTGCCAGCTGCGGGTGACCGGGTCCCAGCCGCTGGGCCGCTTCAGGTAGGACAGGTCGTCGGGGCCGAGCACCGGCGCGGTGCGGGCGGCCTCGGCGACGGCGGTGCCGAAGCCGGTGCGGCGGGCGAGGTGGAGGACCCGGTCGGCACCGAGGGTGTCGGTGACGAGCTGGGCGGAGGAGTCCGCGCTGCCGGTGTCGGCGGCGATGACGTCCTGCGCCGGGCGGACCTGGCCGACCAGGCCGGCCAGGGCGTCGGGGAGCCAGCGCTCTCCGTCGTGGGAGACGAGCACGGCGGTGACGACGTGCTTGGGGAACTCGGGGGCGGCCTGTTCGTTCTGGGCCGCCGTGTGGCTGTGCACGGACATCGAGCTACGGGCCCCGGTCAGTGGGTGCGGAGGACGCGCTGCGTCCTGGACGGTGCCCCACACTAATGGGGTCCGCCGCCGCCGCGCCCGGGACCGGGCAGACCGCCCGCTACCGACCCGCTTCGGCAGGTTTGACCTGGTGTGCGGTGAGCCGTCCACGGCCTCGGTCGCCTGCGGGGGTGGTCCGTCGCGGGGCCGTCGCGGCCCGGCGCCCGCCGAACCGGCGGTCCGGCCGCGGGGTGACCCTCAGAGTCGGACGGCGGGTCGGACGACGGGTCAGATGGCGGCTTTCTTCAGCCGGCGCCGCTCGCGTTCGGAGAGGCCGCCCCAGATGCCGAAGCGTTCGTCGTTGGCGAGGGCGTACTCCAGGCACTCGGAGCGCACCTCGCAGGCGAGGCAGACCTTCTTGGCCTCGCGGGTGGAGCCGCCCTTCTCCGGGAAGAACGACTCGGGGTCGGTCTGGGCGCAGAGTGCGCGCTCCTGCCAACCGAACTCTTCTTCCGCCTCTTCGACCAGCAGTTGCTGGAACAGCTCGGTCATGTGCGCGCCCCTCGTCTGTCTTTATGTCCCCGTGATGCCACCGTTATCGATCAGTGCTGAACGACACGAGTGAAATTACAAGTGTGCGGATACGGGCCAGTCAAGCCGAGATCTGCTATTGAGCCCGTTATTCACTCTGCGGAACCAAGGCATCGCCGTTAGTGTTCAAATCGCCACAAACCCTGAAAACCCGACAACGCGCCTTTCAGTCCAGACAAGGCAGTCGACGAGCGCCTTCAGAACACAGGACGCGACACCGGTCACTCACGTTGCACCCGGCGACCTCACTGAGCCCTTGATCACAGAACGATCACGGAAACAGGACAGCGGGCGCCGGAACGACTGATGCGCCAGGTATCCGCGGTTCGGGAGGAGCAAACCTCCCCTCTCGCCAGGCGCCCGAATGGCGGGACGTTATGCCGCCAAACGGGACATCCGGTTGACAGAGGGCGGCTCGGCACGCTCTCCTTGTCCCCATGCCAGTGACTCCTGCGTCCAGCCCGGCCCGCGCCCGCGGGTTCGTTCGCGCTGCCCAGGGCCACTGTCGCTGTTGCTGCTGTTGAGATCCCCCCTCCCATGGAGGGCCCGTCTCCGGCAGGGAAGCCGCCTCACCGCCCGCTCCCGCCATGACGCGCCTACCACCGGACTGCACCTCACTCCGCCAGCACAGCCACCCATCTCCCCCTAGGGACACCACCTGTGAACAGCGACGTCGAGATCGCCGGCGATCTGCTCGCCATCCCCCACCTGCTGCCGCCCGCCCCGGCACACCCCTCCACCGTCGCCGGCTTCGCCGGGCTGGCGCGGGACGTCGCCGCCGACCGCGCGTCCTGGGCGCCGCTCGTCCGCTACGACGCCACCACCCGCTGGTACCACCGGGTGCGGACCGGCCCCGGCTACGAGGTGTGGCTGCTCAGCTGGGTCCCCGGCCAGGGCAGCGGCCTGCACGACCACGGCGTCTCCTCCGGCGTGCTGACCGTGCTGGAAGGACGGCTGACCGAACGCACCCCCGCCGGCGCCCGCGAACTGGGCGCCGGGACGCAGCGCGTGTTCGGCCCCGGCTACGTGCACGAGATCGTCAACGACGCGCTGGAGCCGGCCGTCAGCCTGCACGTCTACCACCCCGGACTGACCGCGATGCCGATGCACACCGAAGCCCGCCCCGCGCAGGGCGCCCGCACGCCCGCGTGAGGACGGCTGCGACCTCTCCCGCCGCCCCGGGCGGCACCGCCGGCTGACAGACTGTGCGGCATGCAGCGCATAGTGGTTCTGGCCGGCGGCATCGGTGGTGCCCGCTTCCTGCGCGGCCTGCAACAGGCCGCCCCCGACGCGGACATCACCGTCATCGGCAACACCGGTGACGACATCCACCTCTTCGGGCTGAAGGTCTGCCCCGACCTCGACACCGTGATGTACACGCTCGGCGGCGGCATCCACCCCGAGCAGGGGTGGGGCCGCGCCGACGAGACGTTCACGGTGAAGGAGGAGCTGGCCGCCTACGGGGTCGGGCCCGAGTGGTTCGGGCTGGGCGACCGGGACTTCGCCACCCACATCGTGCGCACCCAGATGATCGCCGCGGGCTACCCGCTCAGCGCCGTCACCGAGGCGCTGTGCCGCCGCTGGGAGCCGGGCGTGCGGCTGCTGCCGATGACGGACGACCGGGTCGAGACGCACGTGCTGATCGACACCGAGGACGGCGGCCAGAAGGCGGTGCACTTCCAGGAGTACTGGGTGCGGCTGCGCGCCTCCGTGGCCGCCCGCGCGGTGGTCCCGGTCGGCGCCGAGCAGGCCAAGCCCGCGCCGGGCGTGCTGGACGCGCTCGCCGCCGCCGACGTCATCCTCTTCCCCCCGTCCAACCCGGTGGTGAGCATCGGCACCATCCTGGCCGTGCCCGGCATCCGCGAGGGCATCGCCGAGGCGGGCGTGCCCGTCGTGGGGCTCTCCCCGATCGTCGGCGGCGCCCCGGTCCGAGGCATGGCAGACCGGATGCTCGCCGCGATCGGCGTGGAGACCACCGCCGAGGCCGTCGCCCGGCACTACGGCTCCGGTCTGCTCGACGGCTGGCTGGTGGACACCGTGGACTCCGCCGCCGTGGACGCGGTCGAGGCGGCCGGCATCCGCTGCCGCGCGGTGCCGCTGATGATGGCCGACACCGACGCCGCCGCCGCCATGGCCGCCGCGGCACTCGACCTGGCCGGCGAGGTGCGCGCGTGACCGGCCCCGCGACGCCCCCGGCCTACCAGGTGTGGGCGCTGCCCGGCATGCCCGAGGTCCGGGCCGGCGACGACCTGGCGCAGCTGGTCGCGGACGCCGCCACCGGCGGCGGCCTGCCGGGCCTCGCGCACGGTGACGTGCTGCTGGTCACGTCGAAGATCGTCAGCAAGGCCGAGGGCCGGTCCGTGCGGGCCGCCGACCGCGAGGCGGCCATCGACGCCGAGACGGTCCGCACGGTGGCCCGGCGCGGCCCGGCCCGCATCGTGGAGAGCCGGCACGGGTTCGTGATGGCCGCCGCGGGCGTCGACGCCTCCAACACACCCGAGGGCACCGTCCTGCTGCTGCCAGAGGACCCCGACGCCTCCGCCCGCCGGCTGCGCGACGGCGTGCGCGAACTGCTCGGCGTCGAGGTCGGCGTGGTGGTCACCGACACCTTCGGGCGGCCCTGGCGGGTCGGGCAGACGGACGTCGCGATCGGCGCCGCCGGAGTGCGGGTCCTGCACGACCTGCGCGGCAGCACCGACAGCCACGGCAACCCGCTGGGCGTCACCGTCACCGCCGTCGCCGACGAACTCGCCGCGGCCGGGGACCTGGTGAAGGGCAAGGCCGACGGCATGCCGGTCGCCGTGCTGCGCGGCCTGCCGCAGCACGTGCTCGGCCTCGACGAGGACCCCCCGTCGCCGGACGCCGGTACCCACCCCGGCCCGCCCGGTGAGCCGGCCGCGGGCGACGAGGGTGCGCGGCTGCTCGTGCGGCCCGCCGAGCAGGACATGTTCCGGCTCGGCACCTCCGAGGCGGTCCGCGAGGCGGTGTCGCTGCGCCGCACCGTCCGCGAGTTCACCGACGAGCCGGTGGACCCGGCCGCGGTGCGCCGGGCGGTCGCACTGGCCGTCACCGCGCCCGCGCCGCACCACACCACACCCTGGCGCTTCGTACTGCTGGAGTCGCCGGGCAGCCGGGTCCGGCTGCTCGACGCCATGCGTGACGCCTGGATCGCGGACCTGCGGGCCGACGGACGCACCGAGGAGAGCGTCAACCGCCGCGTGCGGCGCGGCGACGTCCTTCGGCGGGCCCCCTACCTGGTGGTGCCGTGCCTGGTCGCCGACGGCGCGCACGACTACCCGGACGCGCGGCGCAGCGCCGCCGAACGGGAGATGTTCGTGGTCGCCGCGGGCGCGGGCGTGCAGAACCTGCTGGTCGCGCTCGCCGGAGAGCAACTGGGTTCGGCCTGGGTGTCCTCGACGATGTTCTGCCGGGACGTGGTGCGCGAGGTGCTGGAACTGCCCGGCGACTGGGACCCGATGGGCGCCGTGGCCGTGGGCCACCCGGCCGCGCCGCCGCGCCCCCGCCCGCCGCGCACCGGCGAGGAGTTCCTCGTCGTGCGCTGACCCCGCAGGCTGCCCCCGGCGTCAGAGGCGGGCGATGTCGCCGACGGGGAAGCGCGGGGCGCGGCGCGGCGGGGTGTGCCCGGAGACGAGGATCAGCCGCGTCGCCCGGTGGCGCTGGCCGCCGTAGGGGGCGAGCAGTTCCAGCATGCCCGCGTCGTCGACGCCCCGGCGGCCGGCGAGCGCCCAGCCGACGGTGCCGGGCAGGTGCAGGTCTCCGACGGTGACGGCGTCCGGGTGGCCGTTGCTGCGCTGCAGCGTCTCGGCGGCCGTCCAGGGGCCGACGCCGTCGACCGCGGTGAGGCGGCGCACCGCAGCGGGCAGCTCCATCGTGGTGGCCTGCTCCAGCCGCTCCGCGACCCGGCACGCCCGCAGCACCGCGGACGACCGCCTGGCGTCGACCCCGGCCCGGTGCCACTCCCAGGACGGCACGTGCCGCCAGGTGTGCGGGTCGGGCATCACCCGCATGCCCTCGGCCGGGCCGGGCGCGGGTTCGCCGTACCGGTCCAGCAGCAGCCGCCACGCGCGGTAGGCCTCCACCGCGGTGACCTTCTGCTCCAGCACGGCCGGGATCAGGGACTCCAGGACCAGGCCGGTGCGGATCAGCCGCAGCCCCGGGTGCCGGTGCTGCGCCTGCCGGACGACGGGGTGGTGGGCGACGAACGCCTGCGGGGTGTCGTCCGCGCCGAGCAGGGCGGGCAGGCCGTCGAGTGCCCACTCGGCCCCCGGGCCCCAGGCCGTCGCCTCGACCGCGCCGCCGGCGCGGGGCGCGAGGCGCAGCGTGACCGGGCCCTGCGGGGTACGGCTGGCCCGCCAGACGGCGCCGTCCGCGACCCGGTAGGCCGGGTCCCGGGGGCCGCGCCGGAGCACGCCCAGGCTGCCGCGCAGGTCGTACGGACCGGGCGGCTCCCAGGTGCGGGTGGCGGGCATCCCGCCAGGCTAGCCGCCGACACCGACAGCCGCCGACCCACGGGCCGGCCCCCCACGGGCGGAGCCGGTCGTGGAGGTTCGGTGGTGGAGGTCTGGTCGTGCAGGGTCCCGGGAGGCGGTGGCCGTCAGGAGGCGACGGCCGTCAGGGGGCGGAGAAGCGGATGGCGGCGTCCGGGATACGGGCGTCGCACCAGACGCGGACACCGGCGCGCAGCTCGTTGTCGGCTCCCACGTCGGCGCCGTCGCCGATCACCGCGCCGTCGAGCACGCTGCGCGCGCCTATCCGGGCGCCGGCGCCGATCAGCGAGTCGCGGACGTCCGCACCCGCCTCGACCACCGCGCCCGCCAGCACCGTGCTGCCGTCGATGCGGGCGCCGGGGCCGACCCGGGCGTCGGTGCCGATCGCGGTGCCGCCGCTCAGCTTGGCGTCCGGCGCGACGTCGGCGCCCGCCATCACCAGCCGGTCGCCGCAGCGGCCGGGCACCGCCGGGGACGGCGCGCGGCCCAGCACCAGGTCGGCGGAGCCGCGCACGAACGCCTGCGGGGTGCCCAGGTCGAGCCAGTAGGTGGAGTCGACCATGCCCTGCAGGTGTGCGCCGTCCGCGAGCAGGCCGGGGAAGGTCTCCCGCTCGACCGAGACCGGGCGGCCGGCCGGGATGCTGTCGATGACCGAGCGGTTGAAGACGTAGGCACCGGCGTTGATCTGGTCGGTGACGATCTCCTCCGGCGTCTGCGGCTTCTCCAGGAAGGCGGTGACGCGGCCGTCGGCGTCGGTGGGCACGAGGCCGTAGGCGCGCGGGTCGTCGACGCGGGTGAGGTGCAGCGACACGTCGGCCCCGGTGCTGCGGTGGGTGTCCACGAGTGCGCGGATGTCCAGGCCGGTGAGGATGTCCCCGTTGAAGATCAGCACCGGGTCGCCGGGACCGCAGGTCAGCCGGGATGCGACGTTGCGGATGGCGCCGCCGGTGCCCAGCGGCTCCTCCTCGGTGACGTACTTCAGGTGCAGGCCGAGCTTCGAGCCGTCGCCGAAGTGCGGTTCGAAGACCTCCGCGAGGTAGGACGTGGCCAGCACGATGTGCTCCACCCCGGCCGCCCTGGCGCGGGCGAGCTGGTGGGTGAGGAACGGCACGCCGGCCGCCGGGACCATGGGTTTGGGGGTGTTCACCGTGAGCGGGCGCAGCCGGGTGCCCTGCCCTCCGACCAGGAGGATCGCCTCTGTCACCGTCGTCTCTGCTTCCTGCCGGGGCCGCACCGGGTCGTGCTCGGCGGCCAGTGTATGCAGACGTGGACGTCGCGGACCCCGGGCGTGGTTGCCCGGGACCCGCGACGTGGTGGTACCTGTCACAGTGCTGCTGTCCTGCGGTTTTGCGCCCGTGCGGCTACCGACCGGTCCTGTCCGGTGCTGCTCGGTCCTGCAGGTTACCGACCGGTTGGGTGCTGACGCATCCGTCTGTCGACGGGGCCGAGTGCGCGAGCCCCCGCGGAACCGCGCGGTCCTGCGGTGCGGTGCCCGGTTCAGCGGCCCTGGAGCCGGGCGGAGGTGGCGCGGGCGGTGCCGAGGTTGCCGTAGAGCTGTGCGCCCGGGCACTCGGTGGCGAAGCCGTCCCGGTGACCGGAGATCGTCCGCATCGTCACCCTGGTGCCTGCCGCGTACTTGCCGCCGCCGGAGGTCAGCGTGGTGCTGCCGGCCGGGTTGGCGCCGTGCAGTCCGAGCTTCCAGGCGGTGAGCTTGGCGACCCCGTCGACCGCCGCCCTGGGAGGTGCGGTGGAGCCGTAGGAACCCAGCACCGCCACTCCCATGCTGTTGCTGTTGAAGCCGTAAGTGTGGGCCCCCATCACGGGTTTGGCCACACCCCCGGCACGGCCCTCGTAGATCGTGCCGCACTTGTCGACGAGGAAGTTGTAGCCGATGTCGCGCCAGCGCAGGCTCTTGACGTGGTACTGGTAGATGCCGCGGATGATCGAGGGCGCCTGCTGGCAGGTGTAGTTGTTGCTCATCGCGGTGTGGTGGACGAACGCCGCCTTCAGCGCGCCGGTGTACGCGAAGTTCTTCTCGCGCAGCCGCTCGTCGGCCTGCCAGCCCTTGCGGGTGACGATGCCGGGCCGCGGCCCGATGAACGGCCGGGACTGGGCGCCCTGCACACCCTCCGCCGCGGCGTTGGTGACGCTGCTGCCGGTGCCGGTGGCGGCGCCGGTGCCCAGTAGTTCGGCCTCGGTCTGCTCCTTGGTGAGCGGGGGGATGAGGTCGGCGCCGAGCGGGGCGAGTTGGGCGTTGGCGGCGCTGCTGGCCTCCGCCTCCGGAGTGAGGTCCGGCGGCGCCGCGACGCGGTCGGTGTCCGCACCGGCGGAGGCGTCGGCGGAGGCGTCGGCACCGGCGGAGGAGTCCGTCGTCCGGCCGTCGGCGTCCAGGTCGGCCGAGGCGCCGGCGTCGCCGGGATCGGCGGGGCCGGAGCCGGGGTCGATCAGCTCGACCCGCAGGCCGTCGGGCAGCTCCGCGCCGTCGCCGCCGTCCGGGCCGTCCTGGCCCGAGCCGTGGGCGTGCCGGTCGTCGGCGCCGCCGTGCTCGCCGTGCGGGGCCCGTTCGGGCAGTACCCGCACCTCGATGCCGTCGGCGTCGCCGACCCACATCGGGGCGGTGGCACCGCGGACGGCCCGCTCGGTGCGTTCGGGTGAGTCGGGGTCGGGTGCGTCGGCGCTGTGCGCCTCGAGTTCCTGCCAGGCGGACCACTCGCCGTCGGCGGCGGACCGGGTGCGTACCTGCACCTGGCCGTGCAGTTCCTGCGTCGCGTCCTCCCACACCACACCGAGCAGGGAGAACGGCGACACCTCACGGGCGGCCAGGCCGGTGGCGGCCTGCTGCCCTGCGGAGTCCCGGCTGGAGGTTCCGGATCGCGGGGACTGGTTGCCCGTGTCGAGCGGGGTGAGCGGGAGCGACTGGGTTCCGGCGGGGCGGCCGGTGTCGGACGCGAGGGCCGTCCCGTCCGCCGGTGCGGCGGGGTTGGCGGCGGCGGGCAGCGCCAGCGGTACCGCCAGGAGGGCCGAGCACACGACACCGATCGAAGAAGCAAGGATTCCACGCATGACAACAATCTGGACACATCGCGACATATCTGTCTAATCGCCAGCTGACTGGGCGTCGCCCTGACCCCGCGTCAGCCGCTTCCGCCGGGTCACCCGTCCCGCCCTCGCCTGCCCGGCGGCACGTACCCTGGCGACCATGACCGCCACCGACCGCACCCCTGCCGACCTGCTGCGATCCGCGCTCGCGACGGACCCGGCCCGCCCGCTGGTGACCTTCTACGACGACGCGACGGGCGAACGGGTGGAACTTTCCGCCGCCACCCTCGCCAATTGGGTGGCGAAGACCGCCAACCTTCTCCAGGACGAGCTGTCCGTCGAGCCCGGCGAGCAGGTCTCGCTGCTGCTCCCCGCGCACTGGCAGACGGCCGTATGGCTGCTGGCCTGCTCGTCGGTCGGTGCGGTCGCCGCCCCGCACGGCGACCCGGCGGACGCCGCCGTCGTCGTCAGCGGCCCCGACACCCTGGAAGCCGCCCGTGCCTGCCGCGGCGAGCGGGTGGCGCTGAGCCTGCGCCCGCTCGGCGGCCGGTTCCCGCAGCCGCCCGAGGGCTTCACCGACTACGCGGTGGAGGTGCCCGGCCAGGGCGACCACTTCACGCCGTGGACGCCCGTCGGCCCCGGCACCCCGGCTCTGCTGGTGGGCGGCGAGAAGCTGACCGGCGCCCAGGTGGTCGAGCGCGCCGCGGCGGACGCCCGCGAGCTGGGCCTGGACGCCGGCTCGCGCCTGATGTCGCTGCGCGGTTACGACGACTGGGCGGGGCTCTCGCACGGCCTGCTGGCTCCGCTGGCCGCGGGCGCGTCGGTGGTGCTGTGCCGCAACGCGGACCGGCTGGACGAGGCCGCGCTGGACGCGCGCCGGGAGAGCGAACGGGTCACCCGCACGGCCTCCTGACAGTGGCCCGCAACGGGCATTCGGCGCATGCTTGTCGTTCGGACCTGCCTGAAGGTCGCCAAGGTGGGAACCCGCTGTACAACCCTGCGCCGGTCTCGGGCGTCTCATGGGCTGCCGGGTCCGCACGCCTGTGCGTATGCGGGACCAGCACGCCGCCTGAAGCGAGGGATGGACGCAGCAGTGAACGACGCCGACGCCGACCCGGAGAGCGCTTCCGGGGGCCCGCACGACGGGCCGGGCCCGCACGAGAAGCAGGCCCCGGGGCGGCAGGCCGGGGCCTTCCGGCGCTTCACCGCCGGGCTGCGCCGGCACTGGATGCGCTGGACGGCGGTGGGCGTCGCACTGGTGGTACTGGTCGGCGCGGGAGTCGGCTGGACCCTGTACCGCAAGCTCGAGGGCAACATCACCACCGACGTGGGCACGGCGGAGGAGCTGGAGCGCTACGACGCCGAGCGCCCCGCCACGGTGTCCCACGAGGCGAAGAACATCCTGGTGCTCGGCTCCGACACCCGCGCGGGCGGCAACCGCAGGTACGGCCAGGACAGCGGCACGGCCCGTTCCGACACCGCGATCCTGCTGCACCTGTCGGCGGACCGGACCAACGCGACCGCGGTGTCCATTCCGCGCGACCTGATGGTCACCATCCCCGACTGCGCCCGGCCCGAGGGCGGGCGCACCAAGGAGCAGTTCGCCCAGTTCAACTGGTCGTTCCAGTTCGGCGGGGCGGCGTGCACGATCCGCACGGTGGAGAAGCTCACGGACATCCGCGTCGACCACCACGTGGTGGTCGACTTCAAGGGCTTCAAGCGGATAGTGGACTCGGTGGGCGGCGTCGAGGTGTGCCTGGACGAACCGGTGTCCGACCCGGACGCCCAGCTGGAGCTGCCCGCGGGACGGCAGACCCTGAAGGGCGAGGACGCGCTCGGCTACGTGCGCGCCCGGCACGGCATCGGCAACGGCAGCGACACCCAGCGCATGGCGCGGCAGCAGGAGTTCCTGGCGTCGCTGTTCGGCAAGGTACGCAGCAACGGCGTGCTGATGAACCCCGCGAAGCTGTACCCGGTGCTGGACGCGGCGACCTCGTCCATCACCGCCGACGCCGGCCTCAACTCGCTGACCGAGCTGTACGAACTGGTGCGCAGCGTAAGGGACATGCCGGAGGAGAACGTGCGGTTCATGACCGTGCCCCGGCAGCCCTACGCGCAGAACCCCAACCGCGACGAACTGGTGCAGCCGGACGCCGACCGGCTGTTCGCCCAGCTGCGCAACGACAAGCCGGTGCAGGGGGACGAGGATGACTCCGCCAGCGGGGCGTCGGACGGTCAGGAGCCCGGCGGCGGGACGTCCGGCGCCGGGGAGGCCGACGGCGAGGGGCGGGCGGCGCCGGGCGACACGGTGGACGACCGGCCCGACGGGGCCCGGTACCGGGCGGAGCACGGCGCTGCGGGAACGGCCGCCCGCACGGTGACGCAGAGTTGCGGGTGAGCGGCACGCGGTGAGACCGGGGAGGCCGCTGTGCACGAGAAGGGACGAGTCGGGGCGAATCATTGGGCACTTGACGTGGATTTTGTCACCGTCCGTGGCTTCTCGCTGATCCGGACGGATAGTGTGAGCGCTCAACCGACCGCCCGACTGCCCGGCGCGCTCCGAGGGGAGAGACGCGGCCCGGCACAACGGAGGACTCACTCGACGTGAACGCGCAGGGCCGTGGGCACGCGGGAGACATCGATCCCGCTGATCAGTGGGTGTTCAATCCGGACACCGGCAGCTACGAGCTGCGCCTTCACCCCTCCCCCGACGTCCCGTCGGGTGCTGCCGAGCCGCGCGCCGCGGCGCGCAGAGCCGCCGGTGGCGGCGGCACCGCCTCCGCCGTGCGGCCCTCCGAGACGACCGAGGCGCCGGCCGCGCCCGGCAGGCGGGCGGAGCCCGGCGGCCGGGTGCCGGGGCAGCGCTCCCGGCGGGCGGACGCGGGCGGGCCGCCGAGCCGCCGCCGCAAGCCGAAGGCGAAGGAGGCCGGCCGGCGCCGGCTGCTGGTGTGGGGCGGCGGCGCGCTGGCGCTGCTGCTGGTGGGCGGCGGCACGGCCGTCTACCTCTACGTCGAGCACCTGAACGCCAACATCGACAAGGTCGACGTCGGCATCAACAACGGGGCCACCACGGACGGCCCGGTGAACATCCTCATCATCGGGACCGACGCCCGCACCGGGGAGGGCAACACCAAGTACGGCGACCCGGACAGCCTCGGGCACGCCGACACCACGCTGCTGCTGCACGTGTCGAAGGACCGCTCCAACGCGACGGTGCTGAGCATCCCCCGGGACATGCGGACGAACATCCCGAACTGCCCGGTGAAGGCGGAGGACGGCTCCGAGAAGGTGATCCCCGGCGAGCAGGACGTGCGCTTCAACGAGAGCCTCGGTCAGCGCGGACGCGACCCGGGCTGCACCTGGCGCACGGTCGAGGAACTCACCGGCCTGAAGGTCAACCACTTCATGATGGCGGACTTCAACGCCGTCAAGACGCTGTCCAGCGCGGTGGGTGGCGTCGAGGTGTGCGTGGCGAAGGACATCGACGACAAGAAGTCGCACCTGAAGCTCACCGCCGGCACGCACCGGGTGCAGGGTGAGCAGGCGCTGGCCTTCGTCCGCACCCGGGACGCCGTCGGCTTCGGCAGCGACCTGAGCCGGATCGAGCTTCAGCAGCAGTTCCTGGGCTCGATGTTCCGCGAGATGAAGGACAGCAAGACGCTGACCAACCCGTCGAAGCTGATGGGCCTGGCGGAGGCCGCCACCAACGCGCTGACGGTGGACACCGGGATCGGCTCGGTCAAGAGCCTCGCCGAGCTGGCGCGCGACCTCCAGCGCGTCAACCCGAAGAACATCACCTTCGTGACCGTGCCGGTGTTGGACAACCCGAACGAGACGGTCAAGGCCACCGTCGTGCTCGACCAGGCGAAGGCGGCGCCGCTGTTCCAGATGATGCGTGCCGACAAGTCCCTGGCCGGCACGAAGGAGAAGAAGAAGAGCACCGGCGGCGAGAAGGTCGAGGCGGTGCCCGCCGCCGAGGTGCGGGTGGACGTCTTCAACGGCGGCGGCCCGCTGGGCGCCGCCCAGCAGACCGTCACCTGGCTGCAGAACTCCGAGGGCGTGCCGCTGTCCACCAACTCGGGCAACGCCGGGCAGAAGCAGGACGAGACGACCCTTCAGTACCGTCCCGACCAGGCCGGGCAGGCGAAGACGCTGGCCCGGCTGATGGGCCTGCCCAAGTCGGCGTTGAAGAAGCAGGCAGCGGACGAGGGTGACGCCGGCGGCAAGGTGCCTATGGTCCTGACCCTGGGCGGTGACTTCGTCGCCGCCGGGACCCCCGTGGAAGCACCCGACAGCACACCCGAAGGTGTGCAGAACATCAACGGGGGGGACAAGAACGTGTGCGCCAAGTGAGTCGGACGCGTACGGAAAACGGGGAGAGACCGGTGCGACAGCACACCATCGACGGGGAGAGCGGTCGCCGCGCACCGGCTTCCGAAGGCAGGACCGGACCGCCGCGCCAGCGCGGCGCGGCAGACCCGCGGCACGGGGGCGCCGGAGACTCCGGGGACGAAGCCGGGGAGAGCGGTGACGGCGGCGGGGACGGCAGACGCGGCGGGGGCGGCGGGCCGCATCCGCGCAAGCGACGCGCGTTGCGCTGGACGGCGGTGGTGCTCGCGGTGCTGATACTCGGCACCGCGGGAGCGGGCTTCCTCTACTACCAGCACCTCAACGGCAACCTCACCAAGGACGCCCTGCACCTGGGCGACAACAAGCTCGACCGCAACAAGCCCAACGCCGTCGGCCAGACGCCGCTCAACATCCTGCTGCTGGGCTCGGACAGCCGCAACAGCGACGAGAACATCCGGCTCGGCGGGGCGAAGGCCGACCGCGACCGGCCGCCGCTGGCCGACGTGCAGATGATGGTGCACGTGTCGGCGGACCGCAGCAACATGTCGGTGCTGTCGATACCGCGCGACACCCGGGTGACCATTCCCCGCTGCACCGACCCGGACTCCAAGAAGACGTACGAGCAGCGCACCGACAAGATCAACGCCAGTCTGCAGAACGGCGGCCCGGGCTGCACGGTTGCCACCTGGGAGGAGTTGACGGGCATACCCGTCGACCACTTCATGATGATCGACTTCACCGGCGTGGTGGCGATGGCGGACGCCGTCGGCGGTGTGCCGGTGTGCGTGGACGCCAACGTCCACGACCCGCAGTCGGGGCTGCGTCTGGAGGAGGGCGAGAGCAAGGTCAGGGGCGAGCAGGCACTCCAGTGGCTGCGCACCCGGCACGGCTTCGAGGACGGCAGCGACCTGGGCCGCGCCAAGGCCCAGCACATGTACATGAACGCGATGGTCCGCGAGTTGAAGGCCGGGACGAAGCTCACCAACCCGCGGAAGCTGCAGGCCCTGGCCGAGGAGGCCACCGCCGCGCTGACCGTGGACGACGGCCTGGACACCGTCACGAGGCTCTACGACCTGGGCAACGACATCAGGCGCGTACCGGCCGAGCGCATCACCATGGCCACCATGCCGTGGGTGTACTCGCCGGGCGGCAGCTTCGTCCTGCCAAAGGAGGGCGACGCGGAGAAGGTCTTCTCGATGATCCGCCACGACGTCGCGCTGGACGGCAAGGACGCGAAGAAGCCCGCCGCCGAGGCCTCCCCCGAGCCCAGCGACCCGGCGGCGGCCCCGGAGGAGATCGACGTGCGGGTCATGAACGGCACCCGCACCTCGGTGCAGGCGCCGGTCAGCGGCCGGGCGAGCGCCGTCAGCTCCCGCCTGCAGAACGAGGGCTTCAGCCGGGCGTTCACCGACCGCACGCCGCGCTCGCAGTGGGACACGGTGGTCCTCTACCCGCGGGCCGACCTGCGCGGCGACGCCCAGGCGGTGGCCGACGCGCTCGGCCTGCCCGAGCGCGCGGTCAAGCACGCCGGGGACGAGAGCGGCGTGACGCTGGTCGTCGGCGCCGACTGGCGGGAGGGCACGGCCTATCCCGGTTCCGGGGGCGGTCAGTCCGGGCAGTCCGGCCAGGCAGGGCAGTCCGGCCAGGAGAAGGGGGCGGCGGCGCCCGAGGACGACGGCAAGGCGCCCGACAGCCTGGACGCGCTCACCGGGGACGACGACTCCGTCTGCATGAAGGTCAATCCGGCCCACACCTGGTGACCGGCCGGCGGCGAAGCCGGCACGTGAGCCGTCGTCAGACAGCTGCTCCGCAGGGGCGGTTGACGGCCGGTCAGCCGGCGACCGGCTCCCGGCGACTGGCGATGACCGTGCGGGCCAGCTTGCGCGGGCTGGTGAGGTAACCCCAGCCCCACGACATGTGCATGGTGGCCAGCGCGACCGGGATGCGCACCCGCGCGCCGACCGGCAGCCCGCGCCCGGCGGGCAGCGAACCGGCCGTGATGGCGGCCAGGTAGCCGCCGGGCAGCACCAGCGCCCAGGGGCTGAACACGGCGCCGGCCACCAGGCCGGCGCCGACGGCGAGCACGGCGGCGGGCGGCGCCAGGTAGCGCAGGTTGATGGACCCGGCGTGGTAGCGGGCCACGACGTGCCGCCAACGCCCGTAGTTGCGGTACTGCTTGGCGAGCGCGGCGACGCTGGGCCGGGGCCGGTAGGAGACGAGTAGCTCCGGTGAGAACCAGATGCGCCCGCCGGCCGAGCGGATGCGGTAGTTCAGCTCCCAGTCCTGGGCGCGGATGAACTCCTCGTTGTAGCCGCCCTGCTGCTCCAGCACCTCGCGGCGGAACACCCCCAGGTAGACCGTCTCCGCCTCGCCGGCCGAACCACCCGTGTGGAACGCGGCGTTGCCGACACCGATCCTCGACGTCATGGCGGCGGCGACGGCACGCTCCCAGTCGTTCTCGCCCTCGGCGTGCATGATGCCGCCCACGTTGGCGGCACCCGTCTCGTGCAGCAGCCGGACTGCGGTGGTGATGTAGCCGGGCGAGAGCATGCCGTGGCCGTCCACGCGGACCACCACCGGATGGCGGGAGGCCTTGATCGCGGCGTTGAGACCGGCGGGCGTGCGCCCGGTGGGGTTGGGCACGGTCTGCACCCGGCGGCTGCCGGTGGCCGTCTCGGCGACCAGTTCCGCGGCGATGCGGTCGGTGTCGTCGGTGGACGGCCCGAGCGCGATCACCACTTCCAGCTCCCCCGCGTAGTCCTGCTCCAGGATGTGCCGGACCGAGGTGCGCAGATAGCGCTCCTCGTTGAGTACCGGCATGATCACCGAAACGGCGGGAACGCTTTCGAGCGGATTTGCTGCTGAGGTCACCCGGTCACGTTACCGCTAACGGGCGACGCGCCCGCACGGCACCAGGGACAGCCGGTCGTATGGACTTATTGTGCCAATAACGTCCGTTCTTTCCCCTTCTGCCGCAGAGGTGTCGTTGTGCCCTCACCGCCCCGGCCGCGTCCGCCCGCCCGCCGAACGCCCCGCTGGGGACTGCGCGTCTCGGCCGTCACCGCGGCGGTCGTGCTGGCCGTCAGCGGCTTCGGGCACACCATGGTCAGCGGCGTCGGGGCGCAGATCGACCGGGTGGACCCGTTCAAGGACCTCGGCGACCGACCCGACACCGGCAAGGGCCGCAACTTCCTCGTCGTCGGTCTCGACAACCGCGACGGCATCTCCGACGAGGACAGGAAGACCTACAAGCTCGGCGGCGCGCCCTGCCGCTGCACCGACACCATGATGCTGGTGCACGTCTCGGAGGGCGCCGACCGGGCGAGCATCGTCAGCCTGCCCCGCGACTCCTACGCGACCGTGCCCGCCCACGTCCACGAGGCCACCGGCGAGCGCCGCCCCGCCAGCCGCCAGAAGCTCAACGCCGCCTACGCGCAGGGCGGGCCGAAACTCACCGTGCGGACCGTGGAGCAGATGACCGGCGTGCACGTCCACCACTACCTGGAGGTGGACTTCACCAGCTTCATGCGGACCGTGGACGCACTCGGCGGTGTGCCGGTCTGCACGGTCCGCCCCCTGAAGGACAGCTACTCCGGGCTGGACCTTCCCGTGGGCACCACCAAGCTCAACGGCGGCGAGGCCCTGCAGTACGTCCGGGCCCGCTACGTCGACGGTGCCGCCGACCTGGGCCGGATGCAGCGGCAGCAGCGGTTCGTGGCGTCCGTCATCGACCGCGCGACGAGCAGCGGCGTGCTGATGAACCCGGTGCGCCTCCAGGAGGTCGCCTCGGCGATGCTCAGCTCGGTACGGGCCGACCACGGCTTCGGCTCGGAGGAGATGCTGGCACTCGGGCAGGCCATGCGGGACTTCTCGCCGTCCTCGTCGGAGTTCGCCACCGTGCCCATCGGCAAGGCCAAGCACCAGGTGCCCGGCATCGGCGAGACCGTGAAGTGGCACCCGCAGAAGGCCGAGAGGCTGTTCGCCGCGCTCCGCGAGGACCGGCCGCTCGCCCCGCAGCGCCCCCAGCGCAGGAAGAGCCGCGCGACGGGAGTGGAGGTCGCCCCGGAGAACATCCGGGTGCAGGTGGACAACGGCACCGGCACCGCAGGGCTCGGCCACCGCGCCGACGAGCAGCTGCGGGCTACCGGCTTCCGCACCACCGGCATCCCCGGCAACGCCGCCGAGCAGGACGTGGAGAAGACCGTCATCGACTACGACCCTCGCTGGGACCGCTCGGCCCGCTCGCTGGCGGTGGCACTGAACGACGCGGAACTGCGCGAGGTCAAGGGGCAGGGGCCGCTGATGAAGGTCACGCTCGGCCAGGACTTCCGCAAGGTCAGGCCGGTCCGCGAGGGCGAACCGGAGGCGGACCCGACGACCCCCGGCGGCGTCGCAGCCGTCAACGGCGACGACGTGACCTGCGCCTGAGTCGGGGCGGGACGGGACGGGCTGAGCCGGGGCGGGCCGTCAGACGACGCCCAGGACGGTGGCCAGCGGCAGTGCGACCGGGCTGCCCGCCGGGCGGGAGAGGTGCAGTTCGGTGTGCAGCCAGCCGGCGGCCTCCCGCCCGGCGGTGCACCTGCCCGCGTCGGTGAGCGCCGCGACCGTGTGCCGCTGCTCCTCCGCGTCGACGAAGCGCCGGTGCGGGTAGGTGCCCGGGGTCCGGTGGGTGACGAGGCCGTGCCGGGCCAGCGCGTCGGCGACCGGCCCGTAGGGCACGGTGCGCGACACGAACGCGGCCACCCAGACCGGGCGGCGAGCGGCGGCGAGCAGCCGGTGGAAGGTCCGGCCGGTGAACCGGCCGACGGCGTCGGTGACGGTGATCAGGTCGACGCCGCCCATCGCCCTGGCCAGCTGCGGGCTCGGTTCGCGGGCTTCGAGGTCCTCGGCGAAGGCCAGGTCGAGCAGGGACGCCTCCCGGGCGTAGTCGACCGCGTTGCGGGCGGTGTCCAGGCCGATGGTCCGCGCGGCCGCGGTGAGGCGCCGCCCGGCGTAGAAGGCCCGGTCCCGAGCCGCCAGCTCGCGGCTGCTCAGCCCGCTCAGCGCCGGGTCGGTGTAGCGCGTGCAGAGGTCGTGCAGGGTGACGTCGTGGCGCAGCAGGGCCGCGTTGACGCCGTAGGAGCAGCCGACGTCCAGCACGGTCGGCGGCCGGTCCCGCAGCCCGGCCGGCTGGCCGAGCAGGTTGCGCAGCCGCCGGAAGACCTGCTGCGCGTGGTGGGGGCTCTGGTGGCCCAGCGGGTGCAGCCGGTGGAAGTACGGACGCGGGTCGGGCCGGTCGCACACGTCGTCGTGGCGCCACTCGGTGGCGGGGTTCGCGGGGTTCGCGGGGTTCGCGGGATTGGCGGAGGTGGCGGGGGTGGGAGCGGCGGGCGTGGCGGACGTGCGGAGCATCTTCGGTACCTCGCTGTCGCGATCCGGGTACGGAGTGCCACCTCTACCCGTCCTGCCGCGATCGCGGTACTGCGGCCCGCCTGATCCGGCCACCGCCCGGCCCTGCCCTGGGCCCGGGCCGCCCCGGCCCACGGCTCAGTCGGTGAGGCCCTCCGCCTGCCGCCGGTCGCGCAGTTCCTTGATGGCCCGGCGCCTGGCCAGCCGGTGGGTACGGCGGATCTGCGCCTCCTGGTAGCGCCGCCGGTCCCGCTCGGTCTCCGGCACGACGGGCGGCACCGACCGGGGCTTGCCTTCCTCGTCGACCGCGGCGAACACCAGGTAGGCGGTTCCGACCTGGGTGGCGGGCGTCGACTCGTTCCAGCGTTCGGCCAGTACCCGCACGCCCACCTCCATGGACGTCCGGCCGGTCCAGTTGACCTGGGCCTTGACGTGCACGAGGTCGCCGACCCTGACCGGTTCGAGGAACACCATCTCGTCCATGGACGCGGTGACGGCCGGGCCGCCGGAGTGCCGGCCGGCCACCGCGCCGGCGGCGTCGTCCACCAGCTTCATGATCACACCGCCGTGGACGGTGCCGAGGAGGTTGGTGTCGCTGTGCGTCATGATGTGGCTCAGCGTGGTGCGCGAGGCAGCCGTGGGCTTGCCGGGAAGATCACTTTCCCGGGCGGGTGAGACAAGGTCGGTCATAGCTCCACCCTAAGCGGGGCCAAAATGCATCAGCTCTGCAACAGCAATGCCGCGATGTGACGGCTTCTCTGTGTGCGAGGCCGTTCGACCAGGCACACTTCCGTCCATGACTGACTGGCCCGAGGGCAACCGCTACGGACAAGGCGCAGGCGCCGCGCGCCCGGAAGGGCCCCGCGCCATGCGCACGGTGCGCCCCGGCGAGGCGTCCGTCCCCCCGCAGTCGCGGGGCGGCTACGACCCGTACGGCGGTCACGCCCCGGACGGCGGGCCGGGCGGTCACGGCTACAGCCAGGGGCAGGTTTACGGCGGCGGCGGTGGCCGGCGCGGCGGACGGGGGGACGGCGTGCGGACGGCACCGGACTGGGGACGGCGGATAAAGGTCGGCGCGATCACACTCGTGCTGGTGCTGCTCGTCACCACTGTCGGCACCTACTTCTGGGCCGACTCCAAGATGCGGCGCGAAGTGGACCTCAGCAAGGTCGAGGAGCGTCCCGAGGGCGGCAAGGGCACCAACTACCTGATCGTCGGCTCGGACAGCCGCGAGGGGCTGACCCGCGAGGACCAGAAGCGGCTGCGCACCGGTTCGACCGACGGCAAGCGCACCGACTCGATGATGCTGCTGCACGTCGGCAGCAACGGAAACTCCATGATCAGCCTGCCGCGCGACTCCTGGGTGACGATCCCCGAGTTCACCGGCTCCTCGTCCGGCAAGCGCATCCCGGCGCAGCAGCAGAAGCTGAACGCCGCGTTCTCCATCGAGGGCCCGGAGCTTCTGGTGCGCACCGTGGAGTTCAACACCGGCCTGAAGATCGACCACTACGCGGAGATCGGCTTCGGCGGATTCGCCAACCTGGTGGACGCGCTCGGCGGTGTCGAGATGTGCTTCGACAAGCCGGTCAAGGACAAGAACTCCGGCGCCGACTTCGCCCAGGGCTGCCACGACCTGGACGGCGCCCAGTCGCTGGCCTTCGTCCGCAACCGGTACAACGCCGAGGGCGGCGACCTGGGCCGCACCAAGAACCAGCAGAAGTTCCTCGCCGCGCTCGCCAACGAGAGCGCCACGCCCGGCACGGTGCTCAACCCCTTCAAGCTCTACCCGACGATCGGCGCGGGCCTGGACTCGCTCATCGTCGACGAGGACATGAGCCTGTTCAACCTGCTGTCGATGTTCTGGGCGATGAAGGGCCTCTCCGGCGGCGACGGCGTGCAGATGAACATGCCGGTCACCGGATCGTTCACCGCCCCCGGCGGCCAGAGCGCGCTCAAGTGGGACATGCCCCGGGTGACGCAGCTGATGAACGAGCTGAAGAACGACGAGAAGGTGACGGTCAAGCCGGACTGACCGGCACCGGCGCCGGCCAGTACCGGCGGCGGACGGCCGACAGCGGACGGCCGACGGCCCCGGCGACCTCGTGGGAGATGAGGTCGCCGGGGCCGTCCGTGCGGGGCCGGGCCGTCAGGTCGAAGGACCGTCGGCCCGCGAGGGAGCCGTCAGGCCGTGGTCTCCGGGCGGCCGGCGTCCGCCCACAGGGTGTGGAAACTGCCCTCGCGGTCGGTACGCAGGTAGGTGTGCGCGCCGAAGTAGTCGCGCTGCCCCTGGGTGAGGGCGGCCGGCAGCCGCTCGGCCCGCAGCGTGTCGTACGCGGCCAGCGCCGCGGAGAAGGCCGGGGCGGGCACGCCCTGGCGGGCAGCGGTGGCGACCACCTCGCGCCAGCCCTCCTGTGCGCCGCCGATCTCCTCGGCGAACACCTTGTCGGCCAGCAGGCTCACCAGGTCGGGGGTGGCCTCGTAGGCCGCCCGGATGCGGTCCAGGAACGCGGCCCGCACGATGCAGCCGCCACGCCAGATGGTGGCGACCGCGCCCAGGTCGATGTCCCAGCCGTACTCGCGGGCGGCGTCGATCATCATCTTCCAGCCCTGGTCGTAGGCGATGACCTTCGACGCGTACAGGGCCTGCTCGACCTGTGCGGTGAAGCGCTCGGCCGCCGCCCCGTCCAGTGCCTGCCGCTCGCCGCCCGGCAGCCCCCGGTAGGCGTCGCGCAGGCCCGTCTGGCCGGACGAGGACCGCGCGAAGACCGCCTGGGCGATCGCCGACACCGGTGAACCGAGGTCGAGGGCGGTCTGCACCGTCCAGCGCCCCGTCCCCTTCTGCTCGGCCCGGTCGGCGACGACGTCGACGAACGGGCGGCCGGTGGCGGCGTCGGTGTGGGCGAGCACCTCGGCGGTGATCTCGATCAGGTAGGAGTCGAGGCGGCCGGTGTTCCAGGTACGGAAGATGTCGGCGATCCGGGCCGGCTCGTAGCCCGCCACGTTCCGCAGCAGGTCGTACGCCTCCGCGATGAGCTGCATGTCGGCGTACTCGATGCCGTTGTGCACCATCTTCACGAAGTGCCCGGAGCCGTCCGCGCCGATGTGCGTGCAGCACGGCTGCCCGTCCACCTTGGCGCTGACCGCCTCAAGCATCGGCCCGAGCGCCGCGTACGACTCGGCCGAGCCGCCGGGCATGATCGACGGCCCATGCAGCGCGCCCTCCTCACCGCCGGAGACACCCGCCCCCACGAAGTGGATGCCGCGCTCGCGCAGGGACTGCTCACGGCGCCTGGTGTCGGCGAAGTGCGCGTTGCCGCCGTCGATGATCATGTCGCCCGCTTCGAGCAGCGGCGCGAACTCCTCGATGACGGCGTCGGTCGGCTCGCCGGCCTTCACCATCACCATGAGCCGCCGGGGCCGCTCCAGAGCCGCCACGAAGTCCGCGGCGCTCTCCGCCGGGACGAAGGTGCCCTCGTGCCCGAACTCCTCCACCAGCGCCCGGGTCTTCCCGGCGCTGCGGTTGTGCACGGCGACGGTGTAGCCGTTCCGGGCGAAGTTGCGGGCCAGGTTGCGGCCCATCACCGCGAGGCCGGTGACGCCGATGTGTGCGGTCCCTGTCATGGTGCGTACTCCTTGGCTCACTTGAGTCCCTGCTCTGTGCCGAGCCCCCACCGGCCGCGATCACACGGCACCTGCCCGGCTTCCGCCGTGACAGGTCCGTGATCCGCGGGGGTCAGCGTAACCGCAGGCCCGCCGGTGTTCAGGGAGAACAACCGTTCACGCGCAGGAACTTCCCAGCGGGCCGTGCCTCGGGCGGCCGTGCCGGGGATGGGGCCGGAGGCGACCGGGAGGTGACAGCGCCACGGCACCGCGCGGGATACTTCACACCTGCGGCGGCTGGTTCTTCGGCATCGCCGGGGGTTGGGCGGGGGTCCTGAATATGAGCGGGGGGGGTTCTGAACATGCGTGTGCCCGGAATGACCGGGGTGCGCTTCTGTACCGTGGCCTGCATTCTGTGGGCGTCGGCGACCTGGGTCATGGGTGTCGCGGTAGCACTGGGGCGGTCATGCCTGAGCGTGGTCGTAGGGCAGCCGCCATGGACGTGGGTTGTTCTCGCCCTGCTGATCCTCCGCCCGTTCTCTCCGTGGTTCGTGCCAGGTGCCTCCACCGGTGGGATTCCACCGTCTCGACTCGGCCGTGCCGATCGAGTCCTTTCCTTCACGGGCGCGTTGACAATGACACTGGTTGGCCTGGGTACGCTCGGTGTACTCATTCCCATGGACGGCGTCTCGCGCACAACCGACGAGCGCATGGACTCGCTCGTCTCCATGGTCAGCTCCCCCCTGTTCTTCTGCCTTCTCGCGCTCATGGCTCTCTACTACCGGTTCTCTCCCCTCGCCTGGCCACGATTCCGCAAACTGCGCGCCCACCGCGTACCGCAATTCCATGGGCGCCCCAGCAGCAGCCGCGGAAGCGAGTGGCAACCCGCGAGAAGGGGGACGTAGGGCGATGGGAAACTCGACCAGATCGACATGGCTGGACGTCGGTTCTTCGGTGCGGGTGGCGTGGGCGGCGTTCTCCGTTCTCATGGGCGGCGCCGTCGCCGAAGGAGCCGGGCCCGCATATCTTCTCCATGGATTCCACTGGTCCGTCTACGCCGCCCTCGGCGTGCTCGTGGCGTTGCAGATCACCGTGGGCAGAGAGCGCATCGGATTTCCCGTCCCGAAGGGGTTCCACTCCTCCCCGACCTGGGGTTCCAGGGCTTCGTGGCTGTTCTTCTGGGTCGCGGAATCTCTTCTGATTGCCGCCGCCATCGGCGCGCTGAAGAGTTCCCCCCTGGGAGCCGCAGGCGGGGGCATCGCGGCTTTGGTGCCCACCTCGAACTGGACGGTCACCTACCTCGGCGGCGTCGCCGTACTGACCCTTTTCTGCTTCACCTGGCCGAGTCGCGTCAGCACCCACGTGGGTATCTGAGGGATGTCCCGATCGTTTACTCAGGATGGAGTTTCTTCAATTGTCGGCATACTGGCTCTCGGTCATGCGCAGAGTGTCGCTGCATGCGGTGGCCTTCGGCGTGCTCGCCGGCGGCACAGCTGCAACCATCGTCCTGCTGCACGACAGCGACGCATGGAGCGAGGCAGCTTCGTCCGCGACCACAGGCATTCTTGCCGGTTACGTGTTGTTCTCCGTTCTGATCTCGTCAGCAGAAACGGTGAGTGCGTCCTGGGTCGCCAGACGCCATGGGGGTGCTCCCACCGGCGAAATGATGGAGTACCCCTGCGTGCGGGAGGTCCGTATCCGCAGGCAGGGTGACGAGACGGCTTCCGCCATCGCTGATGAGGCTCTGCACTGCCTGCGAGCGGCTGACGGAATGCGCTTCAAGCAGGTCACCGAGATCGAGAACGGCCTGTCCGTCAGCGGTTCAGGTACGCGTGCGGCCGCCCGCATGGACGTGGTCTCTGAAGGGTCGGAAGTGGTCATCACCCTGGAGACCCGGCCTCCGTGGCGCTGGAAGAAGCTCGACGGGGGTGCGAGTTGGGGCGTGGCGCGCGACTGGGAGACCCGCGTCCGCTCGACCCTCCGCCCGTCCTCGGCTGGCTGATCCGCCCCACTGCGAGCAGCACGGCACTCCGAGCAGCTGCGACCCGGCGTCCCGCCCCAGTCCGGCGCCCGGCGCCGCCGCCGGGCGCGGAGACGGACCGCAGGACGGGACGGACGGCAGGACGGGACGGACGGCAGGACGGGACGGGGCCAGGGACCGGGGGTCAGGGGCGGCGGTCAGGAGACGGTCAGGGGGCGACGCAGAGGCAGAAGGGGTGGCCGGCCGGGTCGGCGTAGACGCGGAAGTCCCGTTTGCCGCCGTCGTCGCCCTCCAGCAGCTTCGCGCCTAGCGAGAGCACGTGCTGCTCAGCCTCGTCCATCTGCTCGCGCGGCACGTCGAAGTCGAGGTGCAGTTGCTGCGGGCGGTCCGTCGAGGGCCAGACCGGCGGCTGGTGGTTCTCGGCACGTTGGAAGGCGAGGGCGCGGCCATCGGGCCCGTGCAGTTCCGCCCAGTCGTCCAGCTCGGAGCCGAAGGGCGCCTCGGCCAGCTCCCAGCCGAGGACCGCTCCGTAGAACCCGGCCAGCGCGCGGGGGTCGGGGCAGTCCAGGACGGTGACACCCATGGTGATGGTCGCCACGGTGTTCTCCTCTCGCGGAGTGGCTGCCCCGAGCGGTCCGCGGACCGTCCGGCGCGGGGCCGTCAGGCCGTGGGCCGTCCCAGGGCTCGGAACGTCCAGCCTGCCTTACGCCACAGCTCGGGGTCGAGCGCGTTCCGGCCGTCCAGGAGGTGCTTCACCGAGACGGCCTCACCGAGCCGCTCGGGGTCCAGCTCGCGGAACTCCCGCCACTCCGTCAGGTGCAGCACCACGTCGGCGCCGCCGACCGCCTCCAGTGCGCTGTCCGCGTAGGCGAGGGTGGGGAAGATCGTCTGGGCGTTGCGGTTGCCCTTGGGGTCGTAGACCGTGACCTGCGCGCCCTGGAGGTGGAGCTGGCCTGCGACGTTGAGCGCCGGCGAGTCGCGGACGTCGTCCGAGTCCGGCTTGAAGGTGGCGCCCAGCACGGCGATGCGCTTGCCCAGCAGCGCCCCGCCGACCGCGTCCCGGGTCAGCTCCACCATGTGGCCGCGGCGGCGCATGTTGATGGAGTCGACCTCGCGCAGGAAGGTCAGCGCCTGGTCGGCGCCCAGCTCTCCCGCCCGGGCCATGAAGGCCCGGATGTCCTTCGGCAGGCAGCCGCCGCCGAAGCCGATGCCGGCCCGCAGGAACTTGCGGCCGATGCGGTCGTCGTGGCCGATGGCCTCGGCCAGCTTCACCACGTCGCCGTCGGCGGCCTCGCACACCTCGGCCATGGCGTTGATGAAGGAGATCTTGGTGGCGAGGAAGGAGTTCGCGGCCGTCTTGACCAGTTCCGCCGTCGGGAAGTCGGTGACGACGAACGGCGAGCCCTCCGCCAGGGGCTGCGCGTAGACCTCGCGCAGCAGCCGCTCGGCGTGCTCGGATCGCACACCCGCGACGATCCGGTCCGGGTGCAGGGTGTCCTGCACGGCGAAGCCCTCACGCAGGAACTCCGGGTTCCAGGCCAGCTCCACGTCGGTGCCGGCCGGGGCCAGCTCGGCGAGGCGCTTCGCGAGGCGTGCGGCGCTGCCGACCGGGACGGTGGACTTGCCGACGACCAGCGCCGGGCGGTTCAGCAGCGGGGCCAGCGACTCGAAGGCGGCGTCCACGTACGACATGTCGCAGGCGTACTCGCCGTGGCGCTGCGGGGTGTTCACGCAGACGAAGTGCACGTCGCCGAACTCGGCGACCTCCGGGTAGGAGGTGGTGAAGCGCAGCCTCCCGCTGGAGCCCTCCATCCCGGCCACGTGCCGGCCGAGCAGTTCCTCCAGCCCCGGCTCGTACATCGGGACCTGGCCGCGGGAGAGCATCTCGACCTTCTCCGGGACCACGTCCAGGCCCAGCACCTCGAAGCCCAGCTCGGCCATGGCCGCCGCGTGCGTCGCACCGAGGTATCCGGTGCCGATCACTGTGATCCTGGGGGCCATGGGGGGTACTCCTGAGAGGTGAGCGGTTGCTGCTCGCGCAGCATAACCGGGCATGCCGCGCACCGGTTGTGCGCGGCTGTCGGCAAGCTCACGTATCGGAAGCGGCCCCTCCGGCCTAGAATCAGGTTACTTAACGGTAGTTAGCAACGTCTGGGGAGTGAGTCACCGTGGCGGGAGCCGCAGAATTCGACCTGTACCGGCCGTCCGAAGAGCACGACATGCTCCGGGACTCGGTGCGCTCGCTCGCCGAGGCGAAGATCGCCCCGCACGCCGCCGAGGTGGACGAGGAGGCCCGCTTCCCGCAGGAGGCCCTCGACGCGCTGGTCGCCAACGACCTGCACGCCGTGCACGTGCCCGAGGCCTACGGCGGCGCCGGTGCCGACGCGCTGGCGACCTGCATCGTCATCGAAGAGGTCGCCCGGGTCTGCGCCTCGTCCTCGCTGATCCCCGCCGTGAACAAGCTGGGCTCGCTGCCGGTGATCCTCTCCGGCTCCGAGGAGCTGAAGAAGAAGTACCTGAGCCCGCTCGCCAAGGGCGACTCGATGTTCTCCTACTGCCTGAGCGAGCCGGACGCCGGCTCGGACGCGGGCGGCATGAAGACCCGTGCGGTGCGCGACGGCGACTTCTGGGTGCTCAACGGCGTCAAGCGCTGGATCACCAACGCCGGCGTCTCCGACTACTACACGGTCATGGCCGTCACCGACCCCGACAAGCGCACCAAGGGCATCAGCGCGTTCGTGGTCGAGAAGGACGACGAGGGTGTGTCCTTCGGCGCCCCGGAGAAGAAGCTCGGCATCAAGGGCTCCCCCACCCGCGAGGTCTACCTCGACAACGTGCGCATCCCCGCCGACCGCATCATCGGCGCCGAGGGCACCGGCTTCGCCACCGCGATGCTGACCCTGGACCACACCCGCATCACCATCGCCGCACAGGCCATCGGCATCGCCCAGGGCGCGCTGGACTACGCCAAGGGCTACGTCACCGAGCGCAAGCAGTTCGGCAAGCCGATCGGCGACTTCCAGGGCGTGCAGTTCATGCTCGCCGACATGGCGATGAAGCTGGAAGCCGCCCGCCAGCTCACCTACGCGGCAGCGGCGAAGTCCGAGCGGGTCGCCCAGGGCGGCGCCAAGGAGGACATCACCTTCTTCGGCGCGGCAGCCAAGTGCTACGCCTCCGACGCCGCCATGGAGATCACGACCGACGCCGTCCAGCTGCTCGGCGGCTACGGCTTCACCCGTGACTACCCGGTGGAGCGCATGATGCGCGACGCGAAGATCACACAGATCTACGAGGGCACGAACCAGGTGCAGCGGATCGTCATGGCCCGGAACCTTCCGTAACGGGTCTCGCCGCTCAACGGCCGTTCCTGATGGCTCGCGGGTCCCGGTCAGCGCGGAGCGTGACCAGAATGTCGACGGTTCCCCTCGCTCTGTGTCGCGGTCGGCCAACCCCCGGCGTGAGCAGGACCGCGCCACGGCCGTACAGATGAACCAGAGAACGCCCCTGCCGTTCGCGGCAGGGGCGTTCGGTTGTCGGTCAGCGTCGCAGGCGGTCACTCGTCCTTGGGTGGGATCACGAATCCCCGCGACGGCCCCGGACCGGTTTTCTCCTCCGGGAACATGGCAGCCACAGATGCCAGCGCATCAGCCGTCACGTCCCGGCGTCTGGCCGGGTCGGCCGTGTCGTACACGCGCCATGGCCCAGCTGTGTTCTCGAGGTCCTCCGGTGCGACCACACCCGGGATTCCCAACTGCCGCAGCACGGCGTCGACTTGCCGGGCCTGCTCAGCGTCCACGCTTCCGCCTTCCCTCTGCTTGCGGCCAGCCCAAGGACTGTCCACCACCCGAGCAGTGCGAAGCGCACTTGCCCGGGTTGATCGGCCCACAGCCGCCGGGCTTGGGCGTGTGGGAGCAGTTGGCCGCCACCGGCACCGGGGCCTTGGTCGGGCCCGTCCACAGTTCACCGTCCACGGAGTGCCCGGCCTGCTCGATGACGGCCACCGTACGCGTGAGCGCACGTTCGTCGTGCCGCTCCGCGTCGGGACGTTGGGATCGGCCCCGACACCGACCGGGACCACTGTCCCACCGTGTGGGCGGACGCAGAAGCACAGGAGATCCTGTTGCAGGGATGGAAGCCTGCCCCCGAGACTCTGGCGAACTGCGAGGCGAGCAGCCCAGCGAATGGTCCGGTGCCCGCCAGCGAGGCCATCGTCAGGATTCCCGCCCGGATGATTCCGATGATCAGGGAGGCATGCGATGCCGTCGAGCGTGCCCAGCTTCGCTGAGCTGCTTGGCCAGTGCGTGCGGTCCGCCGTCCACCTGGAGTTGCGCGACTCCTACGCCGCCGCGGACCGGTTCGAGGCGTGGAAGCGTGGGGAGCGGATCAACTGGGAGGACCTCGAGTCCTGGTGGCATCCCTACGACCAGTTGATCGCCGACACCGTCGCCAGGGGCGTGGTGATCCGGCGAGCGCGGGTGGTCTCCGAGCCGGTGTCGGAGTACATCCGCTGGGAGCACTACGTCACTCACGCCAACGTCACGGCAGGGGAGCAAGTCCGCTGGCTGCCCCGGCGGCGAGCCACGACCATCCCCCTGCCCGGCAACGACTTCTGGCTGTTCGACGACAAGCTGCTGCGGGTCCACCACTTCTCAGGTGGCGGCGTGGTGGTGGAGGACGAGATCACGGCCGCCCCGGAGGCGGTGAAACTGTGCGCGGCGGCGTTTGAAACGGTCTGGGAACGAGCGATCCCGCACCACCAGTACAAGGTCTGACGAAAGCCAGCTCCATGCCCCCGGACCCCCCGTCACGCGTTCAGAAGGCCCGCGAAGCCCTGGCCGGCCGTCTGCGTGAGATCCGGAAGGACGCGGGGATCAGCGGGCGGGAGCAGCCCGCTCCCTCATCGCGGAGGCGGTGGCATCCCTGGGCTGACCGGGGGTGGCGGCATCCCGCATACAGCAGCAGCTCAACGCCCTGATGACCGAGAACGGGGTCCTGCCGGTGCCACCGGAGGAGGCTGCCGGGCTGACTGCACGCCTGCGTTCGCGGCCGTTGCAGTCCAGGGCCGGTAACGACTCCGTCACAGATTGCTGCCCAGGCGGCGGGCAGTGCGCGGCGGCGTCACCATCGGCGCATGGGAATCCGACGTGTCTGTGCCGTGCCGATGCTGGTGGCGGCTCTTGCCCTGTCCGTCGCCGCCTGCGAGGTCTCCACGGACGACCCGGAGGGCAGTCCGCTGCCGGGCTCGTCCTCACCGGCGGAGCCGGACGGGTCTTCCGACGGCTCCCCCGGCGACGCCAAGAAGTCGCCTGCCGCCGAGGCGGAGCTGCCCGACCTCGTCGGAATGGGCTTGCAGTCGGCGCAGGACACCGCGCAGGAGGCCGGGTTCGGCCGTCTCACCTCGCACGACGCGCTCGGCCGGGGGCGTGCCCAGGCGTTCGACCGGAACTGGAAGGTGTGCTTCCAGGATCCCGCTCCGGGGACGCACCCGACTGACGGCACCGTCGACATGGGGACGGTCAAGCTCGACGAGCAGTGCCCGGAGGAGGACCGGAAGCCGGAGCAGGCCAACGGCAGCATGCCGGAGTTCAAGGGCAAGTCGGTCCGGGCGGCCCGGCAGGCCCTGGACTCCTCCACGAGCATCGAGGTGCAGGACGCGACCGGCGAGGAGCGCATCACGCTCATCGAGTCCAACTGGCGGGTCTGCTCGCAGGAACCGAAGGCGGGCACCGAACTGACCGGCCAGCCGGTGACGTTGCGCGCCGTGAAGTTCGAGGAGAAGTGCCCCTAGAGCAGCGGGCCCAACCACAGCACAGAGGGGCTCAGCCGCCGACGCCGACCTCGTTGTCCGGGGCACCGTCGCCCTGCGTCGGGAGGTCGCCCCGCTCGGTGGGCGGGCTTCCCGGCCCGGTGGGCTCCTCGCCCGGACCGGAGCCCGGTCCGGGTCCGCCAGGCGCGGGGGCGGCCGTGGCTTCGGGCAGCAGGTCGTCGAGTTCGCGGGCGTCGGCCCGGCGGGCGTTCTCGGCTGCGCTGCGCAGCGTGGAACGGTCCACGGCTGCCCGGTCCGCGGTCACCCGGGTGAGGTAGCCGTCACCGGCGCGCTGGTACTCGTGCTGCTCCGGACCGGGCAGATACCAGTGCTTGCCGTCGCGCTCGCACTGCTGCGGTGCCGCGCCCTGTTCACTGGCGCAGTGCGTGTCCTCCGGGCGGCCGCGGTCCACAGCGAGTTGGATGACGCCGCCGCCCGACGTGGAGACGTACGAGGCGGTGAAACCGTCGTGGCCGATCGGGCCGACGGACTGACTGGCGAGGTCGTAGCCCGGCACCTCAGTCACGTGGACCAGTTCCAGGCGCACCCCCAACGTCTTGGCGCGGGCTCGGAGTTCGGCCTGGTCCGGTGCTGCGGCACCTTCCCCGCCGCAGCCGGACAGGGGAAGGGCGAGCGCCAGCAGGCCGGCTCCGAGCGTCCGGCGTAGCGCGGGTCTCATGGTCTGCCTCTCGGTCTTTCCGGCTGCTCCGCTTCCGCCGCGGGTCCGCGGGCGTCGCAGGTCCGGGCTTGTCACAGGTTCGGACTCGTCACAGGTCCGGGCTTGTCACAGGTTCTCGAAGGGCGCCGCGTAGCGGAACTCGCCGGTGAGCGTGGGGCGGTGGGCGGTGAGGGTGCGGACCTGGAAGAAGTCGACCCAGGTCGGGTCGGGTGCGGTGACGCCGTGCTCGGTGGACGGCTGGAAGCCGAAGCGGCCGTAGTAGGCGGGGCTGCCGAGCAGGGCGACGAGGGGCTCGCCGAGGGCGTCGGCGGCGCCGAGCACGGCGTGCATGAGCGCCTGGCCGACGCCTCGGCCCTGGTGGTCGGGGTGCACGCTGAGCGGGCCGAGGCCGAGGGCGGGCTGCCCGGCGACCCGGCCGCGGGTGCAGACCACGTGGCCGACGGGCCGGCCGCCGTCCTGCGGGTCGATGGCGACCAGCGAGAGGGCTGGCAGCCAGTCGGGGCAGTCGCGCAGCGCGTCCAGCAGGGTGGTCTCCACCGGCTCTGGCACCTCGGTGTTCGCGAAGGCGGCGGTGGTGACCTCACGCACCGCGTTGAGGTCGGCCGGAGTCTCGGTTCTGATCAGCACCCGGAAAGCCTGGTGTTCGGGCGCCGCCACCGCAACCGGGTTTCCGGCCCGGGATGCGGGACCTTGCCGCAACGACCGGGCGCCGGGTGAGCGGGCGGGCGACTGTCGGTGGGGCGGCTTACCGTGGGCGGTGACCGGCCACCGTGGCCGGTCACCGTGACCGGCCGGGGTGCCCGGGCGGCGTGACCGGCCGGGTGGCCGGTGTGAGTGAACGGGGTGCGGGTGTCGGTGGTGGACGGGGTGTACCGGGTGCGCAACGTGGGCAGCGGGCTGCTGCTGGAGGTGTACGGGGGGCGGACCGGCAGCGGGGTGAACGTGCAGCAGGGGGATGACGACGGGCGGCCCGGCCAGCGGTGGCGGATCACCGCGGTGCATCCCGGCAGCGCGCTGCACCACCTCGACAACGTGGACGGCGGCGCGCGGCTGGACGTCGCCAACGCCGACACCTCGCCGGGCGCGAACGTGCAGCAGTGGCGGGCGAACGGCTTCGGCGCGCAGGAGTGGCTGCTGGAGGAGCACGTCGAGTCGCCCGGCACGTACTGCCTGGTCAGCGGGATCAGCGGGCTGCTGCTCGAGGTGGCGGACGCCTCCGGCGAGGACGGCGCCAACGTGCGGCAGGGTGAGGACGCCGACAGCGCGGCGCAGTGGTGGCGGCTGGAGCCGGCGGCGGGGTGACGGCCCGCAGGCCGGGCGCCCGGGAAGGGGCGTCCGGCCTGCGGGGCTGGGAGCGGTCCGGTCAGGAACGGCGAGCAGGGGCAGGGAGCGGTCAGAGGGGCTTGACGCGGATGTCGCGGTAGGAGATGACGTCGGTGGTGCCGTGGACCTGGAGGCCGACGTAGCCGGAGGCGTAGCGCCTGCCGTCGGTGCCGGGGTCGTCGGCGCGGGCCGGGAAGAAGGACTGGCCGCGTACGTTGTCGAACTCGTTGATCAGCACGCCGTTGCGGTAGACGGTGTAGCGCTGGCCGACGACCTGGATCTCGTAGTCGTTCCACGTCCCCTTGGGGGTGACGCCGGATCCGCCGAGGCCGACGCGGTCGAAGCCGTAGACCGAGCCGGTCTTGTACATGTCGCCGTCGGGGCGGTCGAGGATCTGCACCTCGTGCCCGTACTTGATGGCGACCCACTCGGGCCGGGACTCCTCCGGGTGGCCGTGCGGCTGCGGGAAGCGGACGAAGGCGCCCGCGTTGGCGTTGCCGGTGCCAGGTGCGTCGTCCCGCCACTGGAACTTCAGCGAGAAGTCGTCCCATCTGCGTTCGGGGAACCAGAGCATGCCCATGCCGGCCGTGGTGGTGCTGCTGGTCATCGAGCCGTCGTCGTTGAGAGTGAACGCGCCCCCGCCGACCTGCTGCCACTTCTCGAACGACGCCCGTGTGCCGTCGAAGAGCTTGCGGTAGCCCTCGGACTGCCCGGGCGTGCCGATGCCGGAGTCGCGGGCGGCCTGGGCGATGAGTCCGCGTTCCCGTTCGTCGATGACGCCCTCGGAGCGCAGCGCGGCGAGGACCGCGTCGACGTGTTTGAGGAAGAGGGCGTGCGAGGTCCAGTCCCGCTCGTCCTCGATGCGTTCGTTGATCCGGCACCGGTTGTCGGTGATCCGGTTGGGCACACCGGTGTCGACGGTGCCGACCTGCACGGTCCGGCGTTCGTCGAACTCGGCGCAGCCGGGGGCCGGTACGCCGCCGCCGCGTACGACGGTGAAGGCGGTCTGCCCGGCCTGCGAGGTGTTGCCGGCGTTGTCGGTGGCACGGTAGGCGACGGTGTGCCGGCCGACCCGGTCGACCACGACGGGTGCGGTGTACTCCAGGTAGGGGCCGGCGTCGAGCGAGTACTCGACGGTCTTCACGCCGGAGCCGGTGTCGGTCGCCTTGACGGTGACCTCGGCGCGGTCCAGGTAGGCGCCGGCGGCGTCCTTGCTGCCGGTGACCTCGACGGTGACCCGGGGTGGTTCGGTGTCCTCGGCGGGCGGCTCGACGACGGTGAACGTCACCGACGCGACGGGTGAGACGTTGCCGGCCCGGTCGGTGGCCCGGTAGCGCACGGTGTGCGCGCCGACCTGGTGGATCATCACCGGGCCGTTGTAGGGCTGCCAGGCGCCGTCGGTGCCGCGCGCGTACTCGATCGTGTTGACGCCCGAGCCGGTGTCGGAGGCGGTGACGGTGACGGTGGCCATGCTGAGGTAGTTGCCGTCGGCGTCCTTCTCGCCGCTGACCGTGGCGGACGTCTCGGACGGGTCCTGGTCGTCGGTGGGCGGGGCGGTGACGGTGAAGCCGACGCTGTCCGGTTCCGACACGTTGCCGGCGCGGTCGGTGGCCCGGTGGCGCAGGGTGTGCTCGCCCACCTGGTCGACGACGACGGGCTGGGTGTACGGCTGCCACTCGCCGTCGGCGCCGAGGGCGAACTCGACGGTGTCCACGCCGGAGCCCTCGTCCTCCGCGGTCACGGTGACCGTGGCCTGGCCGACGTAGGCGCCGTCGGCGTTGCGGGTGCCGTCCACGGTCGCGGTGGTGGTCGGTGCGGTGGTGTCCTCGCCACCACCCTCGGTGACCACCAGCACGCCCTGCATCTGGCCGTGGCCGGGAATCGTGCAGTAGTAGCGGTACCGGCCGGGGCTGAGGGTGACCTCGGCGGTGTGCTTGCCGCCGTTGGCGTCGGACGGGTTGGCGAGGATGTTGAGCGGGACGTCGTTGTTGTACTGCGGGTCGGAGACGTCGAAGGTCAGGGTGTGCGGCATACCGGTGGTGTTGCCGGTGGCCGCGCTGTTCTCGAAGACGATGGTGGTCGGGCCGGCGACGGCGGTGGTGGGTGCGGAGGTGTAGTGGTTGATGTCGTCGTCGGCGGTCCAGGTGAGGACCTGCTGGGCGGCGGCGGCCGGTTCCGCGGCTGCGGGTGCCGCCGCCGCGGGTGCGGACGTGAGTCCGGCCAGCATCAGCAGCGTGCCCAGCAGCGCGGTCCACAGCCGTGGCGCGGCGCGCCGGTGTGCGGTGCGGGTCATCCGGCCCTCCTGGCAAGGTCCTTGGCGAGCGGGGTGGCCTCGCCGCCGGTGTAGGAGACCCGCCACAGCGCGGAGGCGGAGTCGGAGGTGAAGAAGCCGCGTCCGTAGTCGAGCACGTAGAGCACCCCGTCCGGGCCGAACTTCCAGTCCATGAGGTTGCGGATGCCGCCGGCTCCTACGGGCACGATCTTCTTCAGCGACTCGGCGTGCACGGGCAGCCCGCCCTCGCCGAGCGTGCGCGGGTCGGTGACGACGGCGTGGCGCGGCTGGTCGCCGTCGTAGAAGTCGCCGACGAACCACTTGCCGTCCCAGTACGCGGGCCATCTGCCGTCTCCGGCACGGTTCTTGTCGAAGCGGTAGACGGGGCCGTTCATCGCGGCCTGGCCGCCGCCCTTGAGCCACGGCAGGAGCAGCGTCTGCTGCGACAGCTCGTAGGAGGGCACGCCGGCGGCGTTCCGGGGGAAGTCGGGTCCGCCGCCCTGCGGGGAGTACCAGATGCTGTTGGGCGTGACGGGCGGCAGGTTGACCAGCCCGTCGTTGTGCGGGGACTCGTTCTTCGGCGCGTCGCAGTCGTACCAGCCGAGTGGGCGGGTCGGGTCGGGCAGGTTGCGGTCGCGGTAGGGCTGGTTGTTGCCCATGCAGAACGGCCAGCCGTGGTTGCCTGCCTTGGTGATGGCGGCGAAGGTGTCGTACTTCGCCGGGCCCCAGGTGGTGCTGGGGTTGGCCGCGTCGGGGCCGACCCAGCCGACGTGCAGGGTGTCGGTGAGCGGGTCGACGGAGATGCGTGAGGGGTTGCGTACGCCCATCACGTAGATCTCGCCGCGGGTCTTGCCGCCGCCCTCGGCGGTCTCCTCGCCGGTGAAGAGGTTGCCCTCGGGCAGGGTGTAGGTGCCGTCCTGCTCGGGGTGGACGCGCAGGATCTTGCCGTTGAGGTTGTTGGTGTTGCCGGAGGTGCGGCGGGCGTCGGCGAACGAGACGCCGCGGAAGGCGGGTTCGGGGTTGTTGCCGGAGTATCCCCCGCTGAACTGGGAGGAGTTGGTGTCGCCGGTGGCGATGTAGAGGTTGTCGTCCGAGTCCCAGGCCATGCCCCCGCCGGCGTGGCAGCAACTGTGGATCTGCACGGGCCACCTGAGGAGGACCTTCTCCGAGGACAGGTCCAGTCTGTTGGTCCGCGGGTCGAGCGTGAACCGGGAGACGCGGCGCTCGGCCATGTGCGTCTCCCGGTTGATCTGCGAGTGCGGCGTCCAGTGCAGGTACATCCAGCCGTTGGTGCGGAAGCGCGGGTCCAGCTCGATGCCGAGCAGGCCTTCCTCCGTCTTGACGAGTTCCCCGCCGCCACCCCTGTTGCCGAAGACGGTGAGCGAGCCGACGAGCGTGTTCTGCCCGGTCTCCGGGTCGAAGACGTGGATCTGGCCCTCGCCCTTGCCGACATCCGGGTCGTTCCAGTCGGTGACGACCGGACGGGAGGAGTCCGCGCCGCCGCGGCCGATGTGGAAGACCCGGCCGTCGGGTGCGGTGACCAGGCCGTGCGGTTCGCCGATCTGGTCGTTCTGGCCCGGCTGGTTGGGCCGGGTGAGGCGTTCGGCCCGGTAGTTGGCGGTGAGTGTGGCCTGGCAGTCGGCGCGCACCAGGCGGGTCGTCCACAGCAGCGCGCCGCGCAGGTGGTCGCGGAAGTCGGCCTCGTCGTACGCGGCGGCGGTGCCGCCCATCGCGGTGTAGAAGGACCGGCCGCCGTCGTAGTCGCGGCACCAGGAGACGGGGTGGTCGGCGCCGTTGGCCCCGGTGCCCGGCCGGTAGGTGGTCTCGCGGACGCGGGCGACGGTGTGCACGTCGCCTGAGGGGTTCTTCTCCCAGTTGGGCCACTTGTCGAGGCGCTTCCACTCCAGTGGCAGGCCGCCGGCGGCGGGGTGGTTGCGGTCGCCGACCTCAACGGTGGCTCGCTGCGCCGTGGTTCCGCTGCCGGCGACCGGGCGGGCGCCGACCAGCCCTTCGTACCAGTCGGAGTAGGGCTCGGTGCGGGCCGCGTCGTGGATGCCGAGGAAGCCGCCGCCGGCGTTCACGTAACGCTCCAGGCCGGCTTCCTGGCCTGCGTCGAGCACGTCGCCCGCGCCGGTGAGGAAGACGACGCTGTTGAACCGGCCGAGGCGGTCCTCGTCGGTGAAGACCCGGGCGTCCGCGGTGGCCTCGATCCGGAACCGCTGGTCGGTGGGGCCGGAGAGGCCGATGCGCTCCAGCGCCTCGATGCCGGCGTCCACGACGGGGGACTCCTCGCCCGCCGAGCCGTGGAAGACGAGCACCCGCACGTCGTCGCTGCCCGGTGGTGAGGGCAGGGAACCCAGGGGCACTGCCGCCGGTGGCGGCGGCCCTGGATAGGGCCGGGCGGTGGCGGTGCCGGCCAGGGTGCCGGCGGCGAGCGCTGCGGACAGCAGCACCGCCGCCGATGCCCGGCGGGTGCCGCGTCTGCGGTGCCCGGTGGGGCGCGGTGTGCGGCGTTGCCTCATCGCTGGTGATAACACGGGACGTTGATGCGGGGTCAGCCGCATGTGGTCACCCACCCCTCGTAGGTCACAGCATCAGCGCGGTTGAAGCTAGACCTCTTTCGTCAACTCGCCAAGGGGTACGGCTGTTATGGAACGAACTTTGTCCTGAGTGTGGATAAACCCGGAACCGGTCGCTACGGTGTGGGCGGTCCCGGGCGTGCCGTCGCCCGCCGGTCCGGTGCGTGCAGGTCGATCTCGTTGCGAGCAAGGGGAGTTGGCTATGGGCAGAGCTGCAGGCGGCACCGGCAGGCGACTGGTCGACCGGCGCTCGTTCGTCGGCGGCACGGCACTGGCCGCGGCCGGACTGGCCTCCGTCTCGGCGGCTGCACCCGCTCGTTCGGCAGCGGTGGCCGACGTGCGCACCGCACCGGCCGGCGGCAGGGTCCGGCGCCTCACGATGTTCGCCGAGCGACTGCCGGGCGGCCGGATGGGCTACGGGCTGGAGAAGGGCAAGGCGACCGTGCCGGGGCCGCTGATCGAGATCAACGAGGGCGACACCCTGCACATCGAGTTCGAGAACACCATGGACGTCGACGCCAGCCTGCACGTGCACGGCGTGGACTACGAGATCAGCAGCGACGGCACCCGGCAGAGCCGCAGCCACGTCCCGCCCGGCGGCAGACGCACCTACACCTGGCGCACCCACGCCCCGGGCCGCCGCAAGGACGGCACCTGGCAGCCGGGCAGCGCCGGCTACTGGCACTACCACGACCACGTGGTGGGCACCGACCACGGCACCGGCGGCATCCGCAACGGCCTCTACGGGCCGCTGGTGGTGCGCCGCGAGGGCGACGTCCTGCCGGACCGCACCCACACGGTGGTGTTCAACGACATGACCATCAACAACCGGCCCGCGCACCAGGCCCCGGACCTGAAGGCGACCGTGGGCGAGCGGGTGGAGATCGTCATGATCACGCACGGTGAGTACTACCACACGTTCCACATGCACGGGCACCGCTGGGCGGACAACCGGACCGGCCTGCTGACCGGCCCCGACGACCCGAGCCGGGTGATCGACAACAAGATCACCGGGCCGGCCGACTCGTTCGGCTTCCAGGTCATCGCGGGCGAGGGCGTGGGCGCCGGGGCCTGGATGTACCACTGCCATGTGCAGAGCCACTCCGACATGGGCATGGCCGGCATGTTCCTGGTCGCCCGCCCCGACGGGACCGTGCCCGGCCACGACCCGCACCCGCACGGCACCCCGCCCGCCGACGCGGACCCCGCGTCAGCCTCCACACCGGCGGCCGGGCACCACGACCACGGCTGAGCGGACGTCGGACGTCCGGAGTCCCGGCCGGGGACTCCGGACGTCCGCGGAATGCACGCGGCAGAAACCCTACTCGCGGCTACCGCACGTCGGTAGAAGTGTGCGCTTCAGAACTCACCGTCGTAGAGCAGGTCTCCGGCGGCGTCGTAGACCATGACCCTGCCCTTGCCGCTCTCCGAGTCCCGCCACGCGGAGAACGCGTCAGCGAGCCGCTTCCCGTTGGCCTTCGTGGCCTCCGCGTCCTTCAGCCCAGTGGAGATGAAGGCCCGGTCCCCTCCGTTCTCCCAGTCTCCGTACACGTCCTTCACCTCGTCGCCGAGCGTTGCCGAGTCCCCTGACTTTCCTGCCTCGTCGCGGAATTCCCGCGCGTTCTGCTGGGACTCTGCTTTGTCCTCGACCGGAGGCGCGGCGGCAGGCACAATCACCGCTTCCGGCTCGGGCTCAGCCGACCAGGGCGCGGAGCATCCCGTGAGCAGGAGTGCGACGAGGAAAGCCAGACTCAACTTGCTTCGCATGATTTCTCCTTCTCGATGACGCTCATTCAGCGGCGCCGTCGAAGTCGGCACCGAACGTCAGCATGTCAAAGAACCCTGAGTTCATCGGCCTTGTTATTCCAGTTGCCGCCATAGGGGTACGACACCTTGTTTAGCTTATAGCAGCTTCCCGCAGCGAAAAGCACCGAAGATCCGGCATGCGTGTGCGGTGGTCGATTGCCCGGCCACCACCGGACAAGCGATTGTTGCACGCCGAGCCAGCCTTATCGCGGAACGACCTATCTGCGAGCTTCTTCACACCCTTGGCGTTCCACTTCAGCATCCGGGGCACCTTGTAATCCGTGGAATCAAACAAGCAGACATAACCCACCAGGCAGTCGATGATCGCACTGGCGCCGATGTCACCATTGACTTCTGTCGGTATCTGCTTTAGCGACCTCGCCTCACTAAGGGCTGTCCCGCAATCCCTGGTGGAGGAGCGCACGGCGTCAGATGCGGTGCATCGCAAGGCGGAGGGACGTCCGCATACTGGTCGTATGTGGACGCCCTCCCCTTCACTACCCTCTGCCCAACTGGTTTGCGCGGCGATCAAGAGTGCCGACGTGGCTATGGCAGCAACTGTTACGGCTCGTTTGAAAAAGCTTCTTCCCCCAATGTGTACGCGCTGTGGTCGAGTTGTACTTGCAGCGCGCAACAGATGGTACACGGTGCCTTTCCATCCTGCGGGTGCAGCTTGGCGGTTGGGCTGACAACGTGGTGAAGCCCCTGGTAAATGGGGTTTCGACCAAGAGAACCGTCTCCACCAGAGGCTTCACATGCTCGCCTACCCGTCCGGCGTCGACGTGTCCGGCTCTGCTCTTCGCTTCCTCGCCCAGGAGTTGCGACGGCACCGCCGGGTGTTCGGCTCCCGCTGGCGGCGGCTCAGCGCCGGCCGCCAGGCCCTTCTCACGCTCGCCCACCTGCGGGTGGGACACACCTACGCCCAGCTCGCGGCCGGGTTCGGAGTCGGAACCACGACCGCGTACCGCTACGTCACCGAGGTCATCGACCTCCTGGCGCCCTCGCCCCGCCCTGGCCGACACCGTCCGCACCGCGCCGACGAGGCACACCTACTCCCGGACGGCACACTCCTACCGAAACGACCGCATCGCCGCGGACCGGCCCTTCTACTCCGGCAAGCACAAGAGAGGGCCGTCCAGTTCCTCGATCGTGGCGTTGGACGGGCCGCGGCGGGTGCACAGGTCGCGGGCGACCGCTTCGGCGTCGCGCAGCACGCGGACCGCGTTGTGCCAGGTGAGCTTCGCCAGGTCCGCCTCCGACCAGCGGCGTCGCAGGAGTTCGGCGACGAGCAGCGGGTAGCCGGCGACGCTGTCGAGCCCTTCGGGCAGGAAGGCGGTGCCGTCGAAGTCGCCGCCGATACCCAGGTGGTCGATGCCGGCGACCTCGCGCATGTGGTCGAGGTGGTCGGCGACGGTGGCGACCGTGGCGATCGGGCGCGGGTTGTCGCGCTCGAAGGCGTCGTGCACCTTGCGGGCGTCACCGGTGGTGTCGAGGGGGTGCAGGCCGTGGGCGCGCATGTTGGCGTCGGCCCGGGCGGTCCACTCGACGGCGGCCGGGAGGATGAACTTCGGCACGAAGGTGGCCATGGCGACGCCGCCGTTGGCGGGGAGCTGGGCCAGCACCTCGTCGGGGATGTTGCGCGGGTGGTCGCAGACCGCGCGGGAGGAGGAGTGGGAGAAGACCACCGGCGCCTCGGTGGTCCGCAGCGCGTCGCGCATGGTGCTCGGCGCCACGTGGGAGAGGTCCACCAGCATGCCGACGCGGTTCATCTCCCGCACGACCTCCTCGCCGAAGCGGGTGAGGCCGTCGTGCCGGGGGTCGTCCGTCGCGGAGTCGGCCCAGTCGATGGTGTCGTTGTGGGTGAGTGTCATGTACCGCACGCCGAGCCTGCCGAGCGCGCGCAGCGTGCCGAGGGAGTTGCCGATGGAGTGGCCGCCCTCGGCACCCATCAGGGAGGCGATCCGGCCCCGGTCGCGGGCGGCCTCCATCTCGTCGGCGGTGGTGGCCGCCTGGATGTCGTCCGGGTAGCGGGCGAGCAGTTGCCGTACCGCGTCGACCTGCTCCAGGCAGGCGGTGACGGCGGTGTCGCCGGCGTAGTCGCTGCGCACGTAGACGGACCAGAACTGGGCGCCGACGCCGCCGGCCCGCAGCCGGGGCAGGTCGGTGTGCAGGTGGGCGGACTGGTCGGTGGCGATGTCCCGCCGGTCGAGGTCGTAGCGCACCTGCGCGCGCAGCGCCCATGGCAGGTCGTTGTGGCCGTCCACGACCGGGTGCTCGGCGAGCAGCGCGCGGGCACGCGCCAGGTGGCCGCCGGACGGCAGGTGCTCGCCGCTCACAGGGCGCCCGCTCACCGCGCCCCCGCTCACTTGTTGAAGCCGAAGCCGCCGGCGTCGGTGCGGCTGCGAAGCCGCCGGCCCTTCTCGGTGGCCTGGTCGTTGAGGTCCTGCTGGAACTGCCGCATCCGGTCCTGCAGGTCGCCGTCGTGGGCGGCGAGGATGCGGGCTGCGAGCAGGCCCGCGTTGCGGGCGCCGCCGATGGAGACGGTGGCGACGGGCACCCCGGCCGGCATCTGGACGATGGACAGCAGCGAGTCCATGCCGTCGAGGTACTTCAGCGGGACGGGCACGCCGATCACCGGCAGCGGCGTCACCGAGGCGAGCATGCCGGGCAGGTGGGCGGCACCGCCCGCGCCTGCGATGACGGCGCGCAGCCCGCGGGAGGCCGCCTGCTCGCCGTAGGCGATCATCTCGTGCGGCATGCGGTGGGCGGAGACGACGTCCACCTCGTAGGGCACGTCGAACTCGTCAAGGGCCTCGGCGGCGGCCTCCATGACGGGCCAGTCGGAGTCGGAGCCCATGACGATTCCGACGAGCGGGCTGGAGGAGGCGGCGGTCATTCGGTGATGGTCCCTCGCAGGTAGTCGGCGGCGTGGCGGGCGCGGGCGCGCACCTCGTCCAGGTCGTCGCCGAAGGTGTTGACGTGGCCGACCTTGCGGCCGGGCTTCACGTCCTTGCCGTACATGTGGATCTTGAGCTGCGGGTCGCGCGCCATGCAGTGCAGGTAGGCGGCGTACATGTCGGGGTAGTCGCCGCCGAGCACGTTGGCCATCACCGTCCACGGCGCACGCGGCCGGGGGTCGCCCAGGGGCAGGTCGAGCACGGCCCGGACGTGGTTGGCGAACTGCGAGGTGACCGCGCCGTCCTGGGTCCAGTGCCCGGAGTTGTGCGGGCGCATCGCCAGCTCGTTGACCAGGGTCCGGCCGTCGCGGGTCTCGAACAGCTCGACCGCGAGGTGGCCGACCACGCCCAGCTCGTCGGCGATGCGCAGCGCGAGCTGCTGGGCGTCGGCGGAGCGCTGCGGGCTGAGGCCGGGCGCCGGGGCGATGACGGTGTCGCAGACGCCGTCCACCTGCACGGACTCCACGACGGGGTAGGCGACGGCCTGGCCGTGCGGGGAGCGCACGACGTTGGCGGCCAGTTCCCGGACGAAGTCGACCTTCTCCTCGGCGAGCACCGGCACGCCGGCCCGGAACGGCTCGGCCGCGCCCTCGGTGTCGTGGACCACCCACACGCCCTTGCCGTCGTAGCCGCCGCGCACGGTCTTCAGCACGACGGGGAACCCGCCGCCCTCGGCGGCGAAGGCGGCCACGTCGGCCGGGTCGCGCACGATGCGGTGGCGGGGGCAGGGCACGCCGATGGCGTCCAGCCTGGCCCGCATCACGCCCTTGTCCTGGGCGTGCACCAGCGCGTCGGGGCCGGGGCGGACGGGGATGCCGTCGGCCTCCAGGGCGCGGAGGTGTTCGGTGGGCACGTGCTCGTGGTCGAAGGTGATCACGTCACAGCCCTGGGCGAAGGCCCGCAGGGTCTCCAGGTCGCGGTAGTCGCCGATGACCACGTCACCGACGACCTGGGCCGCGGAGTCCTGCGGGGTGTCGCTGAGGAGCTTGAATTTCAGGCCGAGGGGGATGCCCGCCTCGTGGGTCATGCGGGCGAGCTGACCGCCGCCGACCATGCCGACTACCGGGAACGTCACGCTCCCAGGGTACGCGGCGGAGTGACGTGGTTAGCTGGAGGGAGGGGGAAAGACCGACCGAACGGGGCGATGGAGATCACTACCGGGGAAGAGCGCTCGCTGCGCTCCAGACTGAGGCGGCTGACGCGGGAGGCGAGCAAGTTCGGCACGGTGGGGGCCGTGGGCTTCCTGGTCAACGTGCTCGTGTTCAACCTGTGCATCAACGTCTTCCAGTTGGCCTCGGTCCGTTCGGGTGTGATCGCGACGGCCGTGGCGATCTGCACCAACTACGTCGGGAACCGGTACTGGACGTACCAGGACGCCGACAAGAAGCGGGTGCGGCGGGAGGCGGCACTGTTCCTGCTGTTCAGCGGCGTGGGCATGGTCATCGAGAACGGAGTGCTGGCCCTGTCGCACTACGGTCTCGGCCACACCTCGGCGCTGGCCGACAACATCGCGAAGAACGTGGTCGGGATGGGCCTGGGCACGGTGTTCCGCTTCTGGTCGTACCGCACGTGGGTGTTCCGCGACGAGGCCTCAGTCGGCGGGCGGCTGGACGTCCCGGCTGAGGAACAGCGCGAACACCGGCGGATGCAGCTGAAGTAGTTCCAGCCGCCCGCCGTCGGCCTCGGCGAGGTCGCGGGCGACGGCGAGGCCCAGGCCCGTGGAGTTGCGTCCGCTGACGGTCCGCTCGAAGACCCGCGAGCCCAGCTCGGGCGAGACGCCCTGGCCCTCGTCGGTGACCTCCACCACGACCTGGTTGCCCGCGACGCGGGTGCGCAGGGCCACGGTGCCGTCGCCGTGCATCAGGGAGTTCTCCACCAGGGTGGCCAGCACGGTGGCGACGGCGCCCGGTGTGCCGACGGCACGCAGGCACGGCTTGCCGGAGTGCACGATGGCCCGCCCCGCGCCGCGGTAGGCGGGCCGCCACTCCTCGACCTGCTGGAGCACGACCTCGTCCAGGTCGAAGCCGACCGCGGAGCCGGAGCGGGCGTCGCGGGAGTTGGTGAGCAGCCGACCGACGACCTCGGTGAGCCGTTCCACCTGGGCCAGCGCGATGGCGGCCTCCTCCTTGACCGTCTCGGGGTCGGTGTCGGCGGTCTCCACGATCTCCTCCAGCCGCATCGACAGCGCGGTGAGCGGGGTGCGGAGCTGGTGGGAGGCGTCGGCGGCGAGGCGGCGCTCGGCGGTGATCATGCGGGCGATGCGTTCGGCGCTGGCGTCGAGCACGTCGGCGACCCGGTCCAGTTCGGGCACGCCGTAGCGGCGGTGCCGGGGCCTGGGGTCGCCGGAGCCGAGGCGTTCGGCGGTCTCGGCGAGGTCGGTGAGCGGGGTGGCGACCCTGCGGGCCTGCCGGACGGCCAGCACGGCGGCGGCGATCACGGTGACCAGGGCGAGGACGAGGATGATGACCAGGATGCGGCCGACCTCGTCGCTGACCACGCTGCGGGACTGCTGGACGACGACCCGTTCGCCGTCGGTGCCGGTGGCGCGGCCCTCGATGTAGCCGTCACCGGGTTTCTCCCCGAGGGCGAAGGTGCGCTGCCCGGGCAGCGAGACGGTGACGTACCGGTCGGCGGGCGCGGCGCTGCGCAGCGTCCCGGCGGAGACCGTCTCCCCGGCGGCGAGCCGGGCCTCGACGACCGCGACGATGCGGGCGGCCTCGGACCGGGTGGACTCGTGGGCGCTCTTCTCGATGGCCTGCGCCTCCACGATGACCAGGGAGAGGCCGAAGACGGCGATGACGACGAGCACCACGGCCAGCGTGGAGTTGATCAGGCGGCGGCGCATGGGGCGGTTCGGTCAGTTCTTCTCGAAGCGGAAGCCGACGCCGCGCACGGTGGCGATGAACCGGGGGTTGGCGGCGTCGTCCCCGAGCTTCTTGCGCAGCCAGGAGATGTGCATGTCGAGTGTCTTGGTGGAGGACCACCAGGTGGTGTCCCAGACCTCCCGCATCAGCTGGTCGCGGGTGACGACGCGGCCGGCGTCGCGGACGAGCACCCGCAGCAGGTCGAACTCCTTCGCGGTGAGCTGTAGCTCCTCCTCGCCCATCCAGGCGCGGTGCGACTCGACGTCGATGCGCACGCCGTGGGTGGCGGGCGGCTGGGCGGGTTCGGTGCTGCCGCGCCGCAGCAGGGCCCGGACCCGGGCGAGCAGCTCGGCGAGCCGGAACGGCTTGGTGACGTAGTCGTCGGCACCCGCGTCGAGCCCGACGACGGTGTCCACCTCGTCGGCGCGGGCGGTGAGGACGAGGACGGGGAAGCCGAACCCCTCGTTGCGGAGCCGCCGGCACACCTCCAGGCCGTCCATGCCGGGCAGCCCGAGGTCGAGCACCACCAGGTCGATGTCCTTGTGCAGGCCGGCGTCGAGCGCGGACGGGCCGTCCTCACGCACCTCGACCTCGTACCCCTCGCGGCGCAGTGCGCGGGCGAGCGGCTCCGAGATGGACGCGTCATCCTCGGCGAGCAGTACTCGGGTCATGGGCCGATGGTAGACCGCCCGCGCCTACCGGGGGACCGCAGCGCCACAGCTACGCAACGTCACACACGATCATGCATGACCATGATCAATCGAGTTCTTTACCTGCATTACCTTTGATTGAAGACCTCTTTACCTGTGATTCACGCCTCATTCCCTGTTTTGAGGCACCTCGACGTGACGTATGGTGAGCAAGGCTTCCCTTGGTGGGAGCCCATGGGGTCCCGGTCCGCAGCCAGCGGCAGGGGTCCCTTTCCTGTGCGGGCCGCCCCCGGGCCCGTGCCACCCCCCGTCCGGGCGCACCCGCCCCCACCCGTCGGTGCGCGCCGGCGAAGCAGCAAGGATCAACCCATGGCGTCCAGCGCGACGAAGGACGCCGCCCCGCACGGCGGCAAGACCTTCTTCGGCCACCCCCGCGGTATGGCCACGCTCTTCATGACGGAGATGTGGGAACGCTTCTCCTGGTACGGGATGCGGGCCCTGCTCGTCCTCTACCTGTACACCGCGGTCACCGACGGCGGACTCGGCATCGACGAGGCCACCGCGGTGGCGATCTACGGCGTGTACAACGCCGTCGTCTACATGGCCGCCATGCCCGGCGGCTGGGTCGCCGACCGGCTGTGGGGCGCCCGCAAGGCCGTCCTGGTCGGCGGAATCGTCATCGCCGCCGGCCACTTCACCCTGGCGATCCCCCATCCGGCGGTGTTCTTCGTCGGCCTGGGCCTCATCGCCGTCGGCACCGGCCTGCTGAAGCCCAACATCTCCGCGATGGTCGGCCACCTCTACGCGGGCCAGTCCAGCGCCCGGCGCGACGCCGGCTTCACGCTCTTCTACATGGCGATCAACATCGGCGCGCTCGCCGCGCCGCTGGTCGTCGGCTACCTCGGCGAGAACGTCGACTGGCACCTCGGCTTCGCCGTGGCGGGCGTCGGCATGACCCTCGCAGTCGTCCAGTACGTCCTGGGCAGCCGCCACCTCGGCGACGCGGGCAACCGCCCCGCCGACCCGGCCTCCCCCGCCGAGCGGCGCACCGCGCTGCGCCGGGTGCTGCTGTGGACGGGCGTGGCCGCCGCGGCGCTGCTGCTCGACGTGGCGCTGGGCACCTTCGACATGGAACACCTGGTCAACGTGCTGGCCGTGCTGGGCGTGCTCGTACCCGTCGGCTACTTCACGATGATGTTCCGCAGCCCGCAGCTGACGGCCGAGGAGCGCCCGAAGGTCGTCGCCTTCATGTGGTTCTTCGTCACCGCCGTGCTGTTCTGGATGATCTACGACCAGTCGGGCTCGCTGCTCAACATCTTCGCCAAGGAGAAGACCGACCGCGGCATCGGCGGCTGGGAGTTCCCCGCGTCCTGGCTGCAGTCGGTCAACCCGGCCTACGTGATCATCCTGGCGCCGCTGTTCGCCGCGCTGTGGGTGAGGCTGGCCCAGCGTCGGCGCGAGCCCAGCACCCCGGTGAAGTTCGGCCTGGCCATGCTGCTCATCGGCGGCTCGTTCGGCCTGATGGGCCTGGCCGGGGCGGCAGCGGCGGCCAGCGACACCGGGCAGGTCACCGTGCTGTGGCTGCTGGGCGTCTACCTGGTGCAGACGGTCGGCGAGATGTGCCTGTCGCCGGTCGGCCTGTCGCTGTCGACCAAGCTGGCGCCCAAGCAGTTCGTCAGCCAGATCATGGGCCTGTGGTTCCTCGCCGTCGCCACCGGCAACGCGCTCAACGGCTGGGCGACCCGCCTCAACGCGCCGCTGGGCGACGCCGCCTACTACTCGATGTGGGCGGTCGTCGCGGTGGCCGCGGGTCTCGCCTTCCTCACCGGCGCACGGCGCATGCGCGGTCTGATGGGCGACGTGAACTGACCCGGACGGCTCCCGGCCGGACCGAGCAGCCCCGGAACCACGCAGGACGGTTCCGGGGCTGCCCGCACATCCGGGCCCCGCGTGCCCGGGCCGCGCCCGTCCCGTGCCCGGGTGCGGCGCGGTGGGCCGCGGGTGACGATGAGCGGGTGCGTACCGCGGTGGCGGGGGTGGCCCTCGGCACGGCGCTGGTGCTCGGCACCACCTGGGCCGCCGTGCACACCGGCACGCCCCGCTCCCCCGCCCCACCGGCCGCCGCCGCGCCGCCGCCGGTGACGGTCGCCTACGGCCCCGGCCCGGACCGGCACCTCACCGTGCACCGACCGCCGTCCGGCGCCGATCGGGCACGCCCCGGGGTCCTGCTGCTGCACGGCGGCTACTGGGCGCACCGCACCGGCTGGCTCACCCGGCCCGAGCAGTTCGCCGCCCGCGGCTTCGTGGTGCTGGACGCCGGCTACACGCTGTCCGGGCGGGCGCACTGGCCGGCGCAGCGCACCGACGTGCGGGCGGCTCTGGCCTGGGGGGTGCGGCACGCGGACCGGATCGGCCTCGACCCGGACCGGATCGCCCTCGTGGGCTCCTCCGCGGGCGGCCACCTGGCGGCGGACCTGGGGACGGACGGCGGCGCACATCCGGTGCGGGGTGTGGTCGGCCTCTCCCCCGTGCTCTCGCCCCACCGGGCGTGGCGGGACGCGGGGCGTCCCGGGGCGGACCGGCGGCAGCGGCTGCTGGGGGCGGCTGCGGAGCGCCTGCTGGGTTGCCGGCCCGTACCGCACGACCCACCGTGCCGACAGCGCTGGCGGGACAGCGCGGTGGCCCGGCCGTCGACGGCTGCGGGCGGTGTGCCGATGCTGCTGCTGCACTCGGCGGGCGACTTCGTCCCGGCGGCGCACTCCCGCACGCTGGCGGTGGTCCGGCCGGGCGTCACCGTCCGGGTGCTGCCGGGGGACGCTCACGGCGTGGCGCTGCTGGACTCCCCCGGGGTCGCCGAGACGGTACTGGCCTGGCTGGGCGCCGTGACCGCGACAACCGACCGCCCGGCGGGCGAGCCTGCGCACCGGCCGGACGACGTGCTCCCCGGGCTCCCAGAACCCCCAGAACTCCCGGCGCACCCCCTCACCCGCCCGCACGTCTGAGGCGACCCGGGTGCGACGCCCGCAGCCGGCCTCCGCAGCCGGTCGCGGGCGGACGGACGGGTCAGGCCGGTCCGGCCAGCTCCGCCCACACCGTCTTGCCGCTGCCGTCCGGGTGGGGCACCACGCCCCAGTCCAGACACAGCCGCTGCACGATGAACATGCCGTGCCCGCCGGGCCGGCCGGGGCGGTGCGGGGTGCGGGGTGCCGGCTGGCCGCTGCCCGGGTCGACGACCTCCACGCGGAACAACTTGGGGCCGGAGCCCACCCGCAGTTCCTCGGGGGCCGTCGCGTGCAGGCAGGCGTTGGTCACCAGCTCGGACACGACCAGGAGGACGTCCTCGGCCGCCGCGCGCTGCTCGGCCGAGGAGGCGGGCAGCCATCCCCAGTCGTGGAGGGCCTGGCGGGCGAAGTCACGCGAACGCTGGACGGCGCCGCCCGCCCCGACAAGGCGGAGGCGGCGGACCTGGCGCAGTTCGCGCACCTGGCCTTCCGGTGCGCCGGGGGCTCCCGTCCCCTGAACCGGTTCCGGGCCGCGATCGCCCGCCGGGGACGGCCGGGTGGTGCTCATCAATGCTTCACCTCGCCGGTTCACCGGGTCGTATGTCGCCACTCCCGCAGGTGTGCGGGGTACGAGCAGTTGACAGATTCCAGTGGTCTCCTGCCCGGGCGAGCCGTGAAGACACCCACGGATTCGTCCGGACCTCTGTAAGACGCATAACGCTTGGATTACGAGTCGGACGAGCCGGCGAGGGCGTCCGCCAGCGTTTCGTGCAGTGTGAACACCGCACCGGCTCCGGTGATCTCCAGCACACGCGCGACCACCGGCTGCATGTTCGCGAGGTGCACTCCACCGCCGGCGGCTTCCGCCTTGAGCCGGGCACCGAGCAGCACGTTCAGCCCGGTGGAGTCGCAGAACTCCAACCGCGAGCAGTCCACGACCAGTCGGCCGCAGCCGCTGGCCAGAGCCTGTTCCAGCGGCTCGCGCAGCACCTCGGCGGTGTGGTGGTCGAGCTCGCCGTCCGGGGTGAGCACTGCACTTGCGCCCTCACGGCGCACGTCAACCGTCAGCCGGCCCCGGTGGCTCGTGCTGCCGGGCATCCCGCGGTCCATGTGCACCCTTTCTGCTGGGGTAACGCTCGGTTGTTCAGCGGCTAAACCTTACGCCTTGACCGTCACCCGGGGTACCCGAACATCTCTGCCAATGCACATAATCCGGACATAGCGCACTTGCCATGCCCCGTCGTGAGCAGGTAGGCCTAGTAAACGTAAAGAGTTTGCCCATGCGTCGGCCCTGGAGGCGCCGCACCCGCAAGTGCACGCACGGCTTCGGCAGCCTGAATGCCGAGAACCACGGAGGACACCCATGTCACCCCAGCTCGACGAGCCGCGTACCGAACCGCATGCTGCCCCGGCAGTCGCCGTCGCAGCCCATGAGACCGCATCGGCCGCGTCGTCGACAACCCCACCCTTCGCTGAGCCCGTCGAGCCTGTCGACTCCGGCGAGTTCGCCGAACCGCCCGGTACCCCGGCCGTCGAGGGTCCACACCTCGACAAGCCGGCCGAGGGCACGCCGTTCGGCGAGGTGGGGCCGCTGGACGCCCGGGCGATGTCGAAGTCGCTGTTCGAGCGGCTCGCCTCGCTGGACGAGGGAACCCACAGCCACTCCTACGTCCGCAACACCCTGGTCGAGCTGAACCTCGCCCTGGTGAAGTTCGCGGCCTCGCGGTTCCGTTCCCGCAGCGAGCCGATGGAGGACATCGTCCAGGTCGGCACGATCGGCCTGATCAAGGCCATCGACCGGTTCGAGCCGGACCGCGGCGTGGAGTTCCCCACCTTCGCGATGCCGACCATCGTGGGCGAGATCAAGCGCTTCTTCCGCGACACCTCCTGGTCGGTGCGGGTGCCGCGGCGGCTGCAGGAACTGCGGCTGGACCTGGCGAAGGCCGGTGACGAGCTGGCGCAGCAGCTGGACCGCGCGCCCACCGTGGCCGAACTCGCCGAGCGGCTGGACATCACCCGCGAGGAGGTCGTCGAGGGCATGACCGCGAGCAACGCCTACACGGCCAGCTCGCTGGACGCCCAGCCCGAGGAGGACGACTCCGAGGGCGCGCTCGCCGACCGGATCGGCTACGAGGACCACGGCCTGGAGGGCATCGAGTACATCGAGTCGCTCAAGCCGCTCATCGCCGAGCTGCCGCAGCGCGACCGCCACATCCTCTCGCTGCGCTTCGTGGCGAACATGACGCAGTCCGAGATCGGCGAGGAGCTGGGCATCTCGCAGATGCACGTCTCCCGGCTGCTCTCGCGCACGCTCACCAAGCTCCGCAAGGGCCTGCTCGTCGAGGAGTGACCTCCGCACGTCACGCCCGCGCCCCACGTGCCACGCCTGCGCTCCGCGCGGGCCGCAGGGCCGTCCCGGTCGCCGTACCGGGGCGGCCCTGCGGCCGTTCCGGCGGGGGTGCACGCCGCGGGTGGCGGGACGGCTGCTGCCGGCCGTCGGCGCAGGCCGTCAGGGCGCCTGCGGCGGCCCGCAGGACGAGGCCGGGGGTTCGGGGCGGCAGGGGCCGGGGGCGCGGCCCAGGAGGGCGACCAGGCGCTCCGAGGGGCCGGCCGAGGACGGCACCGGGACCGGCGGCCCGAACAGGTCGCCGCGCCGGACGGACGGCGGGACCAGGACCGGGGCCAGCGCCAGCAGCTCCGCCGCGAGCCGCGTCGGGACCGCGCCCGCCGCACCCGTGACCCCGCAGGCGCGGTGCACGTCCCAGCCGTGCACCGCGATCTCCAGGGCGCCGGCCGCCGCGACCAGCCCGGCGGCCATCGGGCACCCGCCCACCGCGAGCGGCGGCGTCCCCGGTCCGGCCGCCGTCCAGGCGCCCAGCAGCCGGGCCGCAGCCGCCCGGAACGCCGCCGCCGGGTCGGCGGCCTGCGCGGCCTCCTCGGGGCCGGGCCGCAGCCCCACCCGGAGCTGCCGGGCGCCCTCGTCCAGCGCCGCGACCGACTCGTTCAGGTGCCGCAGCAGCATGCCCAGGTCCCAGCCTTGGCACGGCGTCGGCCGGGACAGCGGCACGGGCACGTGAGGCAGGGGCGCATGAGGCAGGGGCGCATGAGGCACAGGCGGGCTGACCCGGGCGACCGCGCCCAGGGCGTAGGCCACCGCCCGTTCCAGCAGCTCCGCGCCCTGCTGCGGGCCGGGCTGCGGCCGGCTGCCGCCGCCCGGCGGTCCGGCCGTCACCCGGCCGTCACCCGGCCGCGCGCCGGTCCACCGGCGGGCGCGGCCCCGGCCGCCGCCCGGTCCGGCCAGGGGCTGGGGCTGGGGCTGGGGCTGGGGCTGGGGCTGGGGCTGGGGCTGGGGCTGAGCCGCCCCGTCCACCTGGCCTACCGGCCGGGTGTAGCTCGCTCATCTCGTCACGCTCCGCGGGTCGTCGGCCGCTGTCGGTGGTACGGACCCCGGCAGCGCCGCGAACTCATCGGCGGCGGACCCGCTCCCCGCGGTGCCAGACCTCGGAGACCAGCGGCACACCCGGCCGGTAGGCCAGGTGGACGTGGCTGGGGGCGTCCAGCAGCACCACGTCGGCGCGGGCACCCGGCGACAGCCGGCCGACGTCGTCGCGCCGCAACGCGGCGGCGCCCCCGGCCGTCGCCGACCACAGCGCCTCGTCGGGTGTCATGCCCATCTCGCGGACGGCGACGGCGACGCAGAACGGCATGGAGCTGGTGAAGGAGGAACCGGGGTTGCAGTCGGTGGACAGCGCCACCGTGACGCCCGCGTCGAGCAGGCGCCGGGCGTCCGGGTACACGGCCCGGGTGGAGAACTCGCAGCCCGGCAGCAGCGTCGCCACCGTCCGACCCGAGGCCAGCGCGGCCACGTCGGCGTCGGTGAGGTGCGTGCAGTGGTCGGCGGAGGCCGCCTCCAGCTCCACGGCGAGCTGCACGCCCGGACCCTCGGTGAGCTGGTTGGCGTGCACGCGCGGCACCAGCCCCCGGGCCATCCCGGCGGTCAGCACGGCCCGCGCCTGGTCGGCGTCGAACGCACCCCGCTCGCAGAACACGTCCACCCAGCGGGCGTGCGGCGCGCAGGCGTCGAGCATCTCGCCGGTGAGCAGCCCGACGTAGCCGGCCGGGTCGTCGGCGTACTCGGGGGCGACGATGTGCGCGCCCAGGTAGGTGACCTCGTCGGTGTGCGCGGCGGCGATGCGCAGCGCCCGCGCCTCCTGCTCGGTGGTGAGCCCGTAGCCGGACTTGGTCTCCACGGTGGTGGTGCCCTGGAGGCGCATCTCGGTGAGGTACCTCACCAGGTTCGCGGCGAGCTGCTCGTCGGTGGCCTCGCGGGTGGCGGCCACCGTGGTGCGGATACCGCCCGCGGAGTAGGCGCGCCCGGACATGCGCGCGTTGAACTCCTCGGTGCGGTCGCCCGCGAACACCAGGTGGGAGTGGGAGTCGACGAAGCCGGGGACCACCGCCCGGCCGGCCGCGTCGTGGGCCGTGTCGGCGGCCGGTGCCCGGCCGGAGGGCCCGGCCCACACCACGTGGCCGTCCTCGATGACCAGGGCCGCGTCCGGCACCTGGCCGAGCGGCCCGTCGCCGAGCGCCGGGTCGTTGGTGACCAGCGTGCCGATGCGGTGGATGACGGTGGACGCGGACATGGGGCTCCCTGCGGGTCAGGGGACGGACGGATGGTCGGCCCGGGTGGGCGGGCCCCGGTGGGCGGCCCGGGTGGGCGGCCCGGGCCGCGGTGGGGGCGGGCGGGGCGGGCCCGCGGTCAGTGGGTGACGGCGGCCACCGCTTCGGCGAGCGCGGCGGGCACGTCGGGGACGAGCAGGTGCACGCCGTCGCGCACCACGTGACGGCCGCCGACCACGGTGTGCCGCACGTCGGCGGCGGTCGCCGCGAACACCACCGCCTCCGCCGCCAGCCGGGGCAGCGGCCCGGCCGTGCGCACGCTGTCCAGGGCGACGGTGGTGAAGTCGGCGAGCGAGCCCGCCTCCAGCCGCCCGGCCTCCGGCCAGCCCAGCGCGGCGTGGCCGTCCTCGGAGGCCGCCCGCAGGAGCTGGGACGCCGTCCAGTGCCCGCGGGTGCGGGTGCGCAGCCGCTCGTCCAGCTCCATCGCCCGCGCCTCCTCCAGGAGGTCGACGACGGCGTGGCTGTCGCTGCCCAGCGACAGCGGGCTGCCGGCGCGCTGCACGGCGGCGGCCGGGCCGATGCCGTCGGCCAGGTCGCGTTCGGTGGTGGGGCACATGCACACGCCGGTACCGGTGCCGCCGAGCAGCGCGACGTCCTCGTCGGTGAGGTGGGTGGCGTGCACGGCGGTGGTGCCCTCGCCGAGCACGCCGTTGTCGGCGAGGAGGCGGGTCGGGGTGCAGCCGTGCACGGACCGGCAGGCGTCGTTCTCGGCGGGCTGCTCGGACAGGTGCACGTGCAGTGGGGCGCTGTGGCCCTCGGCCCAGGCGGCGACCATGCCCAGCGCTCCGGCGGGCACGGCCCGCACCGAGTGGATCGCGGCGCCGATCCGGGTGGTGGCGTCCGGGCGCAGTTCCGTCACCCGTTCGGCCCAACGCTCGGCGGTGCCGTCGTGGAAGCGCAGCTGGTGCCGGTCGGGCGCGGCCCCGAACCCGGACGACAGGTAGCAGGTGTCGAGCAGCGTCAGCCGGATTCCGGCCTGCGCCGCCGCCTCGACCAGCGCGCGGCCCATGGCGTTGGGGTCGTCGTAGGGCGTGCCGCCGGGCGTGTGGTGCAGGTAGTGGAACTCGCCCACGCAGGTGATGCCCGCCAGCGCCATCTCGGCGTACGCCGCGCGGGCCAGCGCCAGGTAGCTGTCCGGGGTGAGCCGGCCCGCGACGCGGTACATCACCTCCCGCCACGTCCAGAAGGTCCCCGAGCCGACCTGCACCGTGCCGCGCAGCGCCCGGTGGAAGGCGTGGCTGTGGGCGTTGGCCAGGCCGGGCAGGGTGAGTCCGCGCAGCACCTCGGCACCCTGCGGCGCCTGCGTGCCGCCGCGCACCGCGGTGAGGCGGCCGCCGGCCGTCTCCAGGGTGACGCCGGGCTCGACGGTTCCGTTCAACCAGGCGTGCTCCGCCCAGTACACCGGGCCGCTACCGGGCTCCGCGGTCAGCTGCACGCCAGGTCCTCCAGTACGTCGGCGAGCGCGGTCACACCGGCGAGGCAGTCGTCCTCGGCGGCGGTCTCGGCGGGTGAGTGCGAGACACCCGTGGGATTGCGCACGAACAGCATCGCGGTGGGCACCAGCGCGGACAGGATGCCCGCGTCGTGCCCCGCGCCCGTGGGCAGCACGGGCACCGGTCCGGACGGGCTGCCGGGCCGCGAGGCGAGGCGCTGCGCGAGGTGGCCGGTGATGCGGTCGCGCAGGGTGTGGGTGAACTCCACGACCGGCGTGAAGGACTCCCGGGTCACGTCCACCTTGACCCCGTCGGCCTCGGCCCGCGCGGCGGCGGCCCGCTCGACACCCTCGACGACGGCGGCAAGCGTCGCCTCGTCCGGTGCGCGCGAGTCGAGCCAGCCGCGGACCCGCGAGGCGATGGCGTTGACGCCGCCCGGATCGACCGCGACCTTGCCGAACGTGGCCAGCGCGCCCGCCGCGGCGGCCTGCTCCCGGGCGGCGAGCACGGTCTGCGCGTACGCCAGCATCGGGTCGCGGCGGTCCGCGAGCCGGGTGGTCCCGGCGTGGTTGGCCTCCCCGTGGAAGTCGAACCGCCAGCGGCCGTGCGGCCAGATGGCGGAGGCGACACCCACCGCGTGCGCGGTGTCGGCGAGGGCCCGGCCCTGCTCGATGTGCAGCTCCACGAACGCCCCGACGCGGTTCAGGCGCTCGGGGTCCGGGCCGATGGCGTCCGGGTCGTGACCGGCGCGTTCCATGGCCCGGGCCATGGTGGTGCCGTCGGCGTCCCGCAGGCGGTGCGCCCGGTCCACGGTCAGCTGCCCGGCGGACAGCCTGGACCCGGTGCAGGCCAGGCCGAAGCGGGCGCCCTCCTCGTCGCCGAAGTTCACCACGGCCAGCGGCCTGCGGGGCGTCGCCGAGCGGCGGTGCAGCTCGTCCAGTGCGGCGAACGAGGAGACCACGCCGAGCGGCCCGTCGAACGCGCCGCCGTCGGGCACCGAGTCCAGGTGCGAACCGGTGACGACCGCGTCCGGCGCGGTGCGGTCCCCCAGCCACGCCCACTGGTTGCCGTTGCGGTCGGTCTCGTAGTCCAGGCCGCGGCTCAGCGCCTGGGCACGGAACCACTGCCGGCAGTCCTCGTCGGCCCCGGTCCACGCGTGCCGGCGGTAGCCGCCGGTGGAGGCGTCCCGGCCGATCCCCGCCAGGTCGCGCCACATCTCGTGGAAGGACGCACCCGGCCGGGTCTGCTCTCCCCGCTCGGGGGACGCACCGTTCTCGTCCGGTCGGGGGCCGCGTGCCGACTGGTCGCTGCTCACGCCGGGTCCTCCTCGCGCATCGGGACGCGCACGCCGCGCTCGGCGGCGACCTCGTCGGCCCGCTCGTACCCGGCGTCCACATGCCGGATGACACCCATGCCGGGGTCGTTGGTGAGCACCCGGCGCAGCTTCTCCCCGGCCAGCGCGGTGCCGTCCGCGACGCACACCTGCCCGGCGTGCAGCGAGCGGCCCATGCCGACGCCGCCGCCGTGGTGCACCGACACCCAGGACGCGCCGGAGGCCACGTTGACCATCGCGTTGAGCAGCGGCCAGTCGGCGATGGCGTCCGACCCGTCGAGCATGGCCTCGGTCTCGCGGTAGGGCGAGGCGACCGAGCCGCAGTCCAGGTGGTCCCGGCCGATGGCCAGCGGCGCGCTCAGCTCACCGCTCGCCACCATGTCGTTGAAGCGCTCACCGGCCTTGTCGCGTTCGCCGTAGCCCAGCCAGCAGATCCGGGCCGGCAGCCCCTGGTAGCTGACGCGCTCGCCGGCCAGCTTGATCCACCGGGCCAGCGACTCGTTCTGCGGGAACAGGTCGAGCACGGCCCGGTCGGTGGCGGCGATGTCCTTGGGGTCGCCGCTCAGCGCGGCCCAGCGGAACGGGCCCCGGCCCTCCGCGAACAGCGGCCGGATGTAGGCGGGCACGAACCCGGGGAAGTCGAAGGCCCGTCCGTAACCGGCGAGCTGCGCCTCACCGCGGATGGAGTTGCCGTAGTCGAAGACCTCGGCGCCGGCGTCCTGGAAGCCGACCATCGCCTCCACGTGACGGGCCATCGACTCCCGGGCGCGCTGGGTGAAGTCGGCCGGCTTCTCCGCCGCGTAGGCGGCCATGTCGGCGAAGTCCACACCCACCGGCAGGTAGCTGAGCGGGTCGTGGGCGCTGGTCTGGTCGGTGACGATGTCGATCGGGGCGCCCGCCGCGAGCAGTTCGGGCAGCAGCTCGGCGGCGTTGCCCAGCAGGCCCACGGAGAGCGGACGGCGCTGGTCGCGGGCGGCGGTGACCAGTTCCAGCGCCTGCGGCAGCGAGTCGGCACGCACGTCGAGGTAGCCGTGCTCGATGCGGCGCTCGATGGCCCGGGGGTCGCAGTCGACGCACAGCGCGACGCCGTCGTTCATCGTCACCGCGAGCGGCTGCGCGCCGCCCATGCCGCCGAGACCCGCGGTGAGGGTGATCGTGCCGGCCAGTGAGCCGCCGAACCGCTTGGCGGCGACGGCGGCGAACGTCTCGTAGGTGCCCTGCAGGATGCCCTGGGTGCCGATGTAGATCCACGAACCGGCCGTCATCTGGCCGTACATGGTCAGGCCGAGCTGCTCCAGACGGCGGAACTCCTCCCAGTTGGCCCAGTCCCCGACCAGGTTCGAGTTGGCCAGCAGCACCCGCGGCGCCCACTCGTGCGTCGTCATGACGCCGACCGGACGGCCGGACTGGACGAGCATCGTCTCGTCCGCCTTGAGCGTGCGCAGCGTGCGGACCATGGCGTCGAAGGACCGCCAGTCCCGGGCGGCCTTGCCGGTGCCGCCGTAGACGACCAGCTTGTCGGGGTGCTCGGCGACCTCGGGGTCGAGGTTGTTCTGCAACATGCGCAGGGCTGCCTCCTGCTGCCACCCCAGAGCGCTCAGTTCCGTGCCTCGTGCCGCCCGTACCGGTCGCGGTCCCGACATCGGCCGTACCTCCCTCTCACTCGCACCGGATCAAACTATTCACCCACTCTATGGATTGAATAGAACTAGTCAACAGGGCGTGGCGGGGTGATCGGGCGACGAGAGTGACGGGGCTGCGGGGCTGCGGGGCTGCGGGGCTGCGGGGCTGCGGGGCTGCGGGGCTGCGGGCACAACGCCTCCGGCCTCCCGGTCGCCGCACGGGACGGCGGCCGGGAGGCCGGAGAGGGGAATGCGACTGGACTACAGCGAGGCGATCACGCGGTCCGCGAGCACGTAGACGGACTCGTCGCCGTAGGCGAAGGTGAGCGCGAACGCCCCCGACACCCCGGACCCGCCGAGCAGGTACGGCGCGTCACCCGCTCGCAGGGCCTGCGCGAGGCGCTCAGCCGTCTCCCGGTGCCCCGGGGACATGCAGACGGTCGTGCCGTCGGTGAAGACGTAGACGTCGAGCGTGCCAAGCGGACCCGGTCGGACGTCGGCCAGTTCGGTGCGCGCCTCCGCCAGCTCGGCGAGCCGCAGCATGGTCCGCTCGTCGTCGGCCGCTGCGTCCGTGCCGTCACGGTCGGGCGCAGTGGGCTCGCCCGAGAGCGAGAAGTGCGGGTCGGACGGGTGCCGGCGACGGGCCGCCGCCCGTTCCGCCGCCTCCGCCCCCGCTTCGGCGGGTGCCGCCGCCTCCGCCGCGTCGCGGGCGGACTGGCGCGGCAGATACGCCTGCCCTTCGCGCGCCTCGTCCAGCAGGGCTTCGAGCAGAGCGGCGTCCACGGCACCGACCGCGTGCTCGTCCGACGGATCGACCCCCTCGCCGCGCTCTGCGCGCTCGCCGAAGTCGCCGTACTCCGCGAACTCAGCGCCGCCGGTCGCGAGCAGCGGACCGGCGTCCATGAGGTCGCTCTCGCGCGCCTCCTGGGCAGCCCAGAACGCCCTGGCCTCGGCCAGCTCGCGCTCCCGCTCTTCGGCGAGCGCATCAGCCACCGCAGCCCGGACGTCCTCCACCACGGGGGTACGCCGCGCAGCGGGTACCGCGGCGGCACCGGCGGCGGCCAACTCCTCGCGGAGCCCTATGACCTCGCGGCGCAGCCCGCGGGCGGTGTGCAGTGCAGCCCCGCCGAGGGTCGCCGCGACGCCCGCAGCAACCAGCAGGGTGAGGGATATGGCGCTCACTGACGTACTCCCCATTCGGAAACGGCCCCCTGAATTCCTACCGCAGCTTTCCTGGCGGCACCTCTCGACCATCTCAGAAATTGCCATATATGGGGCAGTCGAAAAACGGACCCCCAAAGTCCACATGCCTCTGACCAGGCAAAACGCAGCGCCCCCAGGGGAAACATCACATCCTGGGGGCGCTTCTGTCTCACCCCGGCATCCCCGGTGACTCACGTCACATAGGTGGACACAAGGGGCAGTTGACCGTTTCCTCAGCCGAGCCGACGGTCACACTAAGGGGTAACTCCACTACGCAGAGGTGGAGGTGAGGGAGCGTGGTAACGGAAAGGAACGTCTCCGCTACGGGCAGGTGCCACCCTCGTCCCTCGGGCAACCCCTACCCTCCGCTGCGGCTCAGCTGAGCCGCACACACCCATCACTCACGCTCAGCCCACCTCCGCTACGGGCAGGTGCCACCCTCGCCCCTCGGGCAACCCCTACCCTCCGCTGCGGCTCAGCTGAGCCGCTCGATCACCATCGCCATGCCCTGGCCGCCGCCGACACACATGGTCTCCAGGCCGAACTGCTTGTCGTGCCACTGGAGGGAGTTGATCAGGGTGCCGGTGATGCGGGCGCCGGTCATCCCGAACGGGTGACCCACGGCGATGGCTCCGCCGTTGACGTTGAGGCGGCTCTCGTCGATGCCCAGGTCGCGGTAGGAGGGGATCACCTGGGCGGCGAACGCCTCGTTGATCTCCACGAGGTCGATGTCGCCGATGGACAGGCCGGCACGGGAGAGCGCCTGCTTGGACGCCTCGACCGGGCCGTAGCCCATGATCTCCGGGGAGAGGCCGGAGACACCGGTGGAGACGATGCGGGCCAGCGGCGTCAGGCCCAGCTCGCGCGCCTTCACGTCCGACATGATCACCAGTGCGGCGGCGCCGTCGTTCAGCGCGCAGCAGTTGCCGGCCGTGACCATTCCGTCCGGGCGGAACACCGGCTTCAGGCCCTGGACGGCCTCCAGCGTGACGCCGGCCCGGGGACCGTCGTCCTTCGACACGACCGTGCCGTCGGGGGTGGTCACCGGGGTGATCTCGCGCTCCCAGAAGCCGTCCGCGAGCGCCTTCTCGGCGAGGTTCTGCGAGCGCACGCCGAACTCGTCCATGTCCTGACGGGTGACGCCCTTCTGCCGGGCCAGGTTCTCCGCCGTCTGGCCCATCGCGATGTAGACGTCCGGGACCTGGCCCGCCTCACGCGGGTCGGTCCAGTCCTCGCCGCCCTTCTCCGCGCGGGCCGCGGTACGCGCCTCCGCGTCGGCGAACAGCGGGTTGTGGGTGTCGGGCATGCCGTCCGAGGAGCCCTTCACACTGCGGGAGACCATCTCGACACCGGCCGAGATGAAGACGTCGCCCTCGCCCGCCTTGATGGCGTGCAGCGCCATGCGGCTGGTCTGGAGCGAGGAGGAGCAGTAGCGGGTGACGGTGCAGCCCGGCAGGTGGTCCATGCCCAGCTGCACGGCGACCACGCGGCCCAGGTTGTGGCCCTGCTCACCACCGGGGAGACCGCAGCCCAGCATCAGGTCGTCGATGTCGCGCGGGTCCAGCTCCGGCACCTTGGCCAGGGCCGCGGCGATGATCTCAGCGGTCAGGTCGTCCGGCCTGACGTCCTTGAGGGACCCCTTGAACGCGCGGCCGATAGGCGAACGGGCGGCAGAAACGATGACTGCTTCGGGCATCTCGGCTCCTGGAGAAGGGGGTGCACAACTGTCAGGGAAGCTACCCGCGCGTAGCGCGAAGGTCACGGCCCCCGGCGTGTGACACGGCTCGCAGCCGATCGGCGGCCGGAGGCAGGGCCGCGTCGCTCCTTCCGTCACTCTGCCGGGCGCGGAACAATAAAGGCCCTTTCCTTCGTTCAAGGCAGTGCACTAGCGTGCGGCCTTTGCGAAACCATTACTCTGGTGGTGAAGGCCGTGCCGTACGGCCATGGAGGAGTGAGATGAGGAGCAGCAACCCGGTCTTCTCGCGTCGGAGGTTCAACGGGGGCGGCCAGGTCGGGCAGCCGCAGGCCGGGAACCCCTACGCCCAGGGCGCACCTGCGGGCGGACCGTACGCGAACAACCCCTACGCCCAGCCGCAGCAGGGCGTCCCGGGCTTCCCGCCCGCCGCCCCGACCGGCGACCGGATGACGATGGACGACGTCGTCTCCCGGACCGCGCTCACCCTTGGAACCGTGGTCGCCGGTGCGGCCGTCGCCTGGCTCCTGAACCTGCCGATGGGCTTCGCGATCCTCGCGGCCCTCGTGGCGATGGGTCTGGCGTTCTGGCAGTCGTTCAAGCGCAAGGCCTCGCCCGGTCTGATCCTGACGTACGCCGTCTTCGAGGGCCTGTTCCTCGGCGCCGTCAGCAACATCATCAACCAGTGGGTGCCCGGCGCCGCGATGCAGGCGGTCATCGGCACGATGGCGGTGTTCGCCGCCGTCCTGTTCCTGTACAAGACGCGCATCATCCGGGTGAACCGCCGCTTCACCCAGTTCGCCATCGCCGCCGGTATCGGCTACGCGATCCTGTCGCTGGTGAACCTGGGCTTCGCGATCTTCGGCGCGGGCGACGGCATGGGCTTCCGCACCGGCTGGGTCGGCATCCTGATGGGCATCGCCGGTGTCTGCATCGGTGCTCTGTTCCTCGCGCTGGACTTCAAGCAGGTCGAGGACGGCATCGCCTACGGCGCGCCGCGTGAGGAGTCCTGGCTGGCCGCGTTCGGTCTGACCGTGACGCTCGCCTGGATCTACTTCGAGTTCCTGCGTCTGGCCTGGATCTTCGCGTCGGACTGACCCCGGGACCGGCAACTCCGCCCGACGGCGGAGAGGCTCACCGGTACAACCGCAAGGGCCCGCGAGGCAGTCACTGCCTCGCGGGCCCTTCGCGCGCCCTGAGCGGGTGCTTCCCGCCTCCGGGCGACCCCTGAGGGGGAGCCTGGGGGGAGGGTGAACGGTTCAGTACTTGCGTGCGGCCCGGCCGCGGCGCAGGTCGTGTTCGTGCACGATGGCCTTCGCATGGCCGTAGGCGAGGTTGTGCTCGCCCCTGAGCCAGCTGACCCGCTCCTCGAAGCGGAAGAAGGCGGGCCCGTCGTCGACCGCCTGAAGCCAGTCGCTGACGGGTCGGCCGGTGCACTGCGGGATGCGGGAGAGCAGGTTCTGATGGGTCTCGTCGGAGAAATCCTGGGACATCGGCGCCTCCGGACGCGTCGCTGAGCCTTCCCGCCACCGTGCCCGAGTGCCAGGCCGTTGGCAACAGTGCGTACCAGGCGCATAGGCTGACGCGCGTGCCTGATCCGATCCCGCTGCTCACCGCCGTCGACCGCCTCGCCGAGCGGCTGCGGGCGATGCCGCAGAGCGCCCTGAACGGGGGTGCGGCGGCTGAGGGGCTGGCGCTGGCGAGGGCTCTGGCGGCCCGAGCCCAGCGGCTGGAGGGTGTGCCGCAGCCGCCACCGCAGGTGCCTGACGCCGGTGCCTTCGCCGTCGGCGACCAGGTGGCGGTGGCGGGTCATGACCTGGCCGAGGCGCTGCGGACCTCCGGCAGCACACCGGAGCTGGACGACGCCCTGCGTCTGGTGCGGGACGCCGCCGCCCGCATGCGCTGACGGCACCCGCTCGCGCCCGTGCGCACCCCCGCGCCCGGGCCGGCGGGTCACTCCAGGAAGAGGGCGCGTTCGGCCGCTCGGGTGTCGAACTCCTCCAGGCGGGCCTGCGCGTCGGGCAGGTGGTCGCACATGGACTCCAACAGCACCCGTCCGAGCAGCATCGGGCCGCAGGCCGTGTCGAAGGCGAGGCCGGTGCCCACGGCGGCGGGCAGCAGCACGTCCCGCGGGTCGGCGACGGGCGCGAAGGCGCTGTCGGCGACCGTGACCACGCGCAGCCCGGCGTCGCGGGCGTGGGCCAGCGCGTCGGCCACCTCACGCGGGTGCCGGGGCAGCGCGAAGCACAGCAGGGCCGTGGCCCCCGCCCGGACGGCGGCGTCGATGCGGTCGGTGAGCATGGTGCCGCCCTCGTCGAGCAGCCGGATGTCGGGGTGCACCTTCGCGGCGAAGTAGGCGAAGCCGCGGGCCTGGGCCGAGGCGGCCCGCAGGCCCAGCACCGGCAGCGGCCGGGAGCCGGCCAGCAGCCGCCCGGCCGTGACCACAGGAGTGGGGTCGGCGAGCTGGGCGGCGAGCAGGCGCAGGTTGTCGATCTCGGCCTGGACCGCCTGCTGGTACTCGTTGGGCTCCTGCCCGGCCGCGTCGGTGGACCCGCCCGCAGGTGCAGGCGCCTCCCGCAGGTGGCGGCGGAGCGCCGGGTAGCCGTCGAAGCCGAGAGCGACGGCGAACCGGGTCACGGACGGCTGGCTGACCCCGGCCAGTTCGGCCAGTTCCACGCTGGACAGGAACGGCGCGTCCGCGGCCCGCCGCACCATGCAGTGCGCGATGCGGCGCTGGGTGGGGGTCAGCCGGTGCCCCTCGAAGAGACTCTGCAGCCGCGCCCCGGCGCCGCTCATGCCGCCCACCTCACCCCTCGCTGGATCATTCAGAGAACCCTGACTCTGCATGACTCCATACAGCCGGCACAAGTGGGGGGCTAACCCCAGTGCCGCATGCCGGGGCCCGTCCTAGCGTGGTCGGCATGCGCTCATCTGACCCTGAGTTGAAGAAGGAGCTCGACGCCACCTTGCAGACCCGCAAGGAGCTCGGGCCGGAGTACGAGGACGAGCTGGTCGAGTCGTTCCTGGAGAAGGTGGACCAGCGTCTGGAGGCCAGGCTCGACAAACAGGTGCGGCGCCAAGTCGCGGAGCAGCAGATGGTCGTCGCGTCGAAGGGCCCGCGCCGGTCGGTGAGCGAGAGCCTGGACGGGATCGGGGCGGCCTTCGCCCTGGCGGCGATCTCCCTGGTGCTGGCCATTCCGCTGTCGGGCCTCGCCGCGGCGAACGCGGGCACGACGGGCCTGGTGATCGCCTGGATCGGCATCGTCGGGGTGAACGCCGTGCACTCCGCGCACCGCTTCCACTTCGCCCGCCGCGACCAGGCGAAGGGCGACACCGACTGGCGGGAGTGAACGGGCGGGAGTGAACCGGCGGGAAGCGAGCCGGGACCGGGAGCCGACCGGACAGGGGCGAGCCGGGCCAGGAGCGGGCCCGGCCGGGTGGGCCGCGGGCCCGGGGCGAGGTTGCGCGGGGACCGCCGCACCCCGGTGCGAGCACCAGGGGCGGGACGACGGCGGTCCCCGCGAAGGACGCAGCGCCGGGTCAGGGCCGGGCGGTACGTCCGGGCGGCCAGGGAGGTCCGGGAGCCGCTCCGTAGTCCTTGGCGCCGTGTTCGCGCCGGCTTCCTTGCCGACACCCACCACTGTGCCGGACCGGTGTTAACCCGGCTTTGCGGCACCGTGACACCTGCGAGGCGTTTTCGACCCGGCAGGTGTCGCGGGGGTGCGCCCGGGGTGCGCCCGCCCTGTCCCGAGGCGGCGCTGGACCGCGCCCATCGGCCGAACCCCGTTCTGGGCAGCGGCACTTGCTCCCCGGCCCGGGGACGCCCTGCCGGTACGCCCGGCAGATCCCGCTGTTGGGGGACGGCGGGGCTACGGCCATGGGCGCGGAGCGAATTCGGACGCGTGACGCGGTCGGGGCTGGCACGCTGCCTGCCATGGATGATCCGGGAGTACTGCTCATCGGAGGGCGTGCCGGTGTCGGCAAGACGACGGCGAGGTGGTGGCCGCCACCGGCTGGATCGGGCGGGACAGCCCTCAGGGCCTGGCGTACGGCCGGGTGATGATCTCCATGTTGTGGCCGCTCGGGTCGTCGAAGTACGCGCCGCGACCGCCGAACAGGCGGTTGATCCGGCCGGGCTCGGTGTGGCTCGGGTCGGCGAAGTAGGTGACCCCGACCGCCTCCAGACGGCCGATCATGGCGTCGAAGTGCTCGTCGGGCACGAGGAACGCGTAATGCTGGGACTGGATCGGTTCGTCGCGCTTCTCGTAGTAGTCGAGTGTCACGCCGTTGCCGAGGTCGACGGGCAGGAACGGCCCGAAGGGCGCGCCGACCTCCAAACCCAGGATCGCGGCGATGAACTCTGCCGACAGTCGCCGGTCCGCGGCGTGGACGACGGTGTGGTTCAGCTCGACGGCGGTAGCCGGCGCCCCGGCGTCGTATCGGCGCTGCTTGTCATGTGGCATGTGAGAGGTGTCCCCAGGTCGTGGTCCGCTGTGGAGCGCCGCTTGGGCGCATGGAGAACGACAGGGAGTAGGCGGGGCTCTGGCCCGCCCCGCGCTCACGCCGGGGCCGGGCGCCTCACTCGTGTGTGGCCCATGGCCGACCCGGCAGTCACCCGAGCGACCCTAGTCCCCCACCCCCGCCGCGGCAACGCCGAACCCCGCACGCCCCGACGGGCCGTGGAAGACCCCGCACCACGCACGGCCTGAGGATGCGTCAGCGGGTCCCGCCCACCGAGGGGCGGGGCCCGGGTGGCCGCGCGGCCACCCGGGCAGGCGGCTACTTGGTGCCGCGGGCGAGGAACGCCAGCAGGTCCTGGCGGCTCACCACACCGGTGGGCTTGCCGTCGACGAGTACGACGGCGGCGTCGGCGCTCTCCAGGACGGCCATCAGGTCGCCGACCGGCTCACCGGAGCCGACCTGCGGCAGCGGCGGGCTCATGTGCTTCTCCAACGCGTCACCGAGCGAGGCGCGGGTGGTGAACAGGGCGTCCAGCAGTTCCCGCTCGACCACGGACCCGACGACCTCGGCGGCCATCACGTCCGGGTGGCCGGCGCCGGGCTTGACGATCGGCATCTGCGAGACGCCGTACTCCCGGAGCACGTCGATGGCCTCGCCGACGGTCTCCTCGGGGTGCATGTGCACCAGCGAGGGCAGCGCGCCCTCCTTGTGCCGCAGCACGTCGGAGACGCGGGCGACGGTCGGCTCGCCCTCCTCCAGAAAGCCGTAGTCGGCCATCCACTCGTCGTTGAAGATCTTCGACAGGTAGCCGCGTCCGCTGTCCGGGAGCAGGACGACGACGACGTCCTCGGGCGTCAGCCGCTCGGCCACCTCCAGGGCGGCGACGACGGCCATGCCGCAGGAGCCGCCGACTAGCAGGCCCTCCTCCTTGGCCAGGCGCCGCGTCATCCGGAAGGAGTCCTTGTCGGAGACGGCGATGATCTCGTCGGTGACCTCGCTGTCGTAGGCGCTGGGCCAGAAGTCCTCACCGACGCCCTCGACGAGGTAGGGGCGGCCCGAGCCGCCGGAGTAGACCGAGCCCTCCGGGTCCGCACCGATGATCTTCACCGCGCCGTCGGAGACCTCCTTGAGGTACCGCCCGGTGCCGGAGATCGTGCCGCCGGTGCCGATGCCGGTGACGAAGTGGGTGATCCGGCCGTCCGTCTGCTTCCACAGTTCGGGGCCGGTCGTCTCGTAGTGCGAGCGGGGGTTGGCCGGGTTGCTGTACTGGTCGGGCTTCCAGGCACCGGGAGTCTCCCGCACCAGCCGGTCGGAGACGTTGTAGTACGAGTCGGGGTGCTCGGGGTCGACGGCCGTCGGGCAGACCACGACCTCGGCGCCGTACGCCCGCAACACGTTGATCTTGTCCAGGGACACCTTGTCCGGACAGACGAAGATGCACCGGTAGCCCTTCTGCTGGGCGACGATCGCCAAGCCCACTCCGGTGTTGCCGGAGGTCGGCTCGACGATGACACCTCCCGGCTGGAGCGCACCCGACCGTTCGGCGGCCTCGATCATCCGCACGGCGATCCGGTCCTTCACCGACCCGCCGGGGTTGAAGTACTCCACCTTCGCCAGGACGGTGGCACCGTGGGGTGAGGTCACGTTGTTCAGCTTGACCAGCGGGGTGTTGCCGACAAGCTCGATCATCGACTCGTGATACTGCACTGTGGTCTCCGCGTTAAGGGGGGTGGCCGCGGTCGCGGACCCTACCGCAAGCCTATTGCGCTGCTCGCGCTCGAGTGTCGCGTTGCAGGCTGTGGTGCGCGGGGCAACACAGTGGTAGCTGATGCGCCGCGAACACGTCCGGACACGGCACGTGACCGGCCGCAGGACACACAAGAGGGAGGCGGTCCACACACATGTCGAGGGCGAGGGTTGCGCGGCGGATCGCTACGGCCGCGGCTTACGGGAGCGGCGGCATCGGAGTGCTGAGCGGCGCCGCGATCGGGTTGCTGCTGGCGGAGATGCGGCTGGCCCGGCGGAAGATGGGCGGCTCCGGCGACGTGCCGCCGAGAGCGGACGGGCTGTACGGGGCGGCGTTCGCCCACCGGGACGGGCCACCGCTGCGGCTGGCGTTCCTCGGCGACTCCACGGCGGCCGGCCAGGGCGTGCACCGGGCCCGGCAGACGCCGGGCGCGCTGCTGGCGTCCGGGGCCGCGGCGGTCGGCGAGCGTCCCGTGGAGCTGCGCAACGTGGCGCTGCCCGGTGCGCAGTCCGACGACCTGGAACGACAGGTTTCGGTGCTGCTGGGCGAACGTGAGCAGGTGCCCGACGTGTGCGTGGTGATGATCGGCGCCAACGACGTCACCGGCCGCATGCCGCTGGCCCGTTCGGTGCGGCACCTGTCGGACGCGGTGACGCGGCTGCGCACCGCGGGTTGCGAGGTGGTGGTCGGCACCTGCCCTGACCTGGGTTCGGTGGAGCCGGTGGGGCAGCCGCTGCGGTGGCTGGCGCGGCGGCTGAGCAGGCAGCTGGCGGCGGCGCAGACCATCGCCGTGGTGGAGCTGGGCGGGCGGACGGTGTCGCTGGGTGACCTGCTCGGCCCTGAGTTCGCGGCGAACCCGCGTGAGCTGTTCGGCCCTGACAACTACCACCCTTCGGCGGAGGGCTACGCGACCGCCGCGATGGCCATGCTGCCGACGCTGTGCGCGGCGCTGGGCCTGTGGCCGGACGCCGAGGACCAGCCGGACACCGCGCGCCGCGAGGGCCTGCTGCCGGTGGCCAGGGCCGCCGCGGCGGCGGTCTCGGAGGGCGGCACCGAGGTCACCGCGGCCCGCGGGCCGTGGGCGCTGCTGCGGCACCGGCGCCGCCGGCGGTTCACCGCCGAGGACCCGGCGCCCGCCGAGCAGACCAGCACCGGCTGAGCGGTTCGGCGGCTCCGGCTCAGGGCCGGCCCCGCCCGCCGGGAAGGCTCCGAACGCGCCGGTGCCCGGCGCTCCCGGGGATTCCCCTGGGAGCGCCGGGCACCGGTTCGCGGGTGGGGGCGGGCTTTCGGCCGCCCCCACCCGTCGCTCACTCCGCCTTGATGGCGGTGAGCATGTTGAGCCTGGCGGCGCGGCGGGCCGGCCAGACCGCGGCCAGCACACCGACGATCGCAGCGAGGGCCAGGAAGATCGCGATGCGGCCCCAGGGGATCAGCAGCGCGTAGCTGTCCACCGACGAACCGATGACCTCTCCGGCCGCCCAGCCGAAGAACACGCCGAGCCCGACGCCCATGACACCGCCGAACAGCGCGATCACCACCGACTCCAGCCGGACCATGCTCTTGATCCCGCTGCGGTCCAGGCCGATGGCGCGCAGCATGCCGATCTCCTGGGACCGCTCGAACACCGACATGGCGAGCGTGTTGACCACACCGAGCACGGCGACGATCACCGCCATGGCGAGCAGCCCGTAGAGCATGTTCAGCATCAGGGTGAACATCTGCGCGATGGACTCCGAGACGTCCTTCTTGTCCTGCACCAGGACCGCCGGGTTGTTCCCGAGGGCCTTCTCCAGGTCGGCCTTGGCCGACTCGCTGGTGCCGCCCGCGGTCTTCACCAGGATCTGCGAGGCGCTCTGCTCGCTCAGGTGCGGCGCGAGCGCGTCGTTGTCCATCATGACGCCGCTGATCATCTCGTTGCCCTGGTAGACACCGGAGACGGTCAGCTCGCCCTTCTTGTCGTCCTCGAAGGTCACCGGGACGGTGGAGCCGAGCTTCCAGCCGTTCTCCTCGGCCGTCTTCAGGTCGACGACGACCTTGCTGCCGCTGAGGCCGTCCATCGAGCCGGCGGTGAACTCCATCGAGGTGAGCTTGCCGATGTCCGCGCCGTTGACCCCGGTCAGCATCGCCCAGCTGTCGGCGTCGCCGTCGAGCGTCACCGAGGAGCTGATCAGGGGGCTGATCGCGGTGATCTGGTCCTCGTCGGCCAGGCTCTTCTCCACGTCGGGGGAGAGCCGGGAGAAGTTGGCCATGCTGATCGTGTAGTCGGCGCGCAGCGACTCGGTGGCCATCTTGTCGATGGCTGCCTGGGCGCTGCCGGCGATGACCGTCATGCCGGTGATCAGGGTCAGGCCGATCATCAGCGCGGAGGCCGTCGCGGCGGTGCGGCGCGGGTTGCGGACTGCGTTCTGCCGGGCGAGCTTGCCCGAGATCCCGAAGACGCGCAGCAGGGGTGCGGCGGCGGCGATCATCGGCCGGGACAGCAGCGGCGTCAGTACGAACACGCCGATGATCAGGACCGCCGCGCCGAGCCCCATGGGCATGGTGGCGGCGTCCGTGTCGAGGGTCGTGCCCCACAGCACGACCAGCACGCCGATGGCGGCGAGGACCGAGCCGATGGTGTTGCGGATGACCAGGGAGCGGGTGGACGCGGTGGCGTGGACGCTGTTCATCGCGGCGACCGGCGGGATCTTCGCGGCCCGGCGGGCCGGCAGCCAGGCCGCCAGCACGGTGATGACCACACCGACGGCGAGCGAGGCGATCACGGCGCTCGGAGGCACGATCAGCGGTCCGTCGGGCACGGTGGCGCCGAGCGTGCCCATCAGCGCCCGCAGCCCCGCGCCGATGGCGATGCCGACGGCCAGACCGGCGACACCGGCGATGGCACCGACGGCCGTCGCCTCGACCAGGATCGAACGGGTCACCTGGCGGCGGCTGGCACCGACCGCCCGCAGCAGCGCGAGTTCCTTGGTGCGCTGGGTGACGAGCATGGTGAAGGTGTTGGCGATGATGAAGACGCCCACGAACAGCGAGATGCCGGCGAAGACGAGCATGCCCGTCTGCATGCCGCTCATCTGCCGCTCGATGGCGGCGGACTGGTCGGCGGCGAGCTTCTTGCCCGTGACCGCCTCGGCCCCGTCCGGCAGCGTCTTCTCCACCTGGGACAGCAGCTCTGCCTGGGAGGTGCCGGCGGCCGCCGAGAGGGTGATCTCGCTGAAGTCGCCCGGCTCGGCGTACGTCTTCTGCGCGGTGGCGGTGTCGAAGAGCACCAGGGTGCCGCCGGCCGCGACGTTGCCGTCGTCGGTGGTGAACACGCCGACGACCTTCTCCTCACGCACCGGACCGTCCACCGACAGGCGGGCGGTGTCGCCGACCTGGTAGCCGGTGCGTTCGGCGGTCTTGGCGTCGAGCGCGATCTCGCCCTCCTGCCGGGGGGCGCGGCCGTCCTTCATCGGGTAGCGGCCGTCCTCGGCCTGCCCGTCGGCCCCGGCGTAGTAGTTGGCGCCGGTGGTGCCCCAGCCCTCGCCGACCAGCTTGCCCTTCTTGTCGGCGAGCGCGGCGAAGCCGGAGATCGTGCCGGTCGCCTGGTCGGTGCCGGGCAGCGCGGCGACCTTGTCCAGGAGTTCCTGGTCGACCGGCGTCCGGGCGTCGGAGTCGGCGTCGGCACCCGGCTGGACGGCGACGTCGACGTGGTCGAAGCCCTTCTCGGAGCTCTTCTGGAAGGCGTCGGAGACGGTGGAGGTGAAGACCAGGGTGCCGGAGACGAACGCGACGCCGAGCAGTACGGCGAGCACGGTCATCAGCAGCCTGGCCTTGTGCGCGAGCACGTTGCGCAAGGCGGTACGGAGCATGCGGGAGTCCTGGAGGTGGAGGGCGGCAGGGTCGGATGGCAGCGGCAGCGGCCTGACCGCTCACCCGGCCGGCGCTGCTTCTCGTGGCGCGCCGGACGGCCCCGACGGGCCGGGCCCCTGACGGATCAGACGGGCCGGGCAGGTCGGGCAGGCGGGTCAGGTGGCTCCTGACGGGTCGGGCAGGTCCTGGCAGGCCCGTGGGTCAGACGGAGTCAGAGCGGATCTGACGGGTCCTGGCAGGTCCTGGCAGGTCCTTCCGGGTCAGGTGGTGCGGCGCTTGCCGTCGAAGCCCTTCATCCGTTCGAGCAAGGCGTCCGCAGTGGGGTCGGCGATGTCGTCGACGATGCGGCCGTCGGCGAGGAAGATCACCCGGTCCGCGTAGGCGGCGGCGACCGGGTCGTGGGTGACCATGACGACGGTCTGACCCAGTTCGCGGACGGAGTTGCGCAGGAAGCCCAGCACCTCGGCGCCGGAGCGGGAGTCCAGGTTTCCCGTGGGCTCGTCGCCGAAGATGATCGCGGGCTGGGAGGCGAGGGCCCGGGCGACGGCGACCCGCTGCTGCTGGCCGCCGGACAGCTCGCTGGGCCGGTGCTTGAGGCGGTCGGCGAGACCCACCGTTTCGACTACCCGGTCGAGCCACTCCTTGTCGGGCTTGCGGCCGGCGATGTCCATCGGGAGGGTGATGTTCTCCAGGGCGTTCAGTGTGGGAAGCAGGTTGAACGCCTGGAAGATGAAGCCGATCTTGTCACGGCGGAGCTGGGTGAGCTTCTTGTCCTTCAGCGCGGTCAGCTCGACGTCGCCGATGCGGGCGGAGCCGGAGGACACCGAGTCGAGTCCGGCCATGCAGTGCATGAGCGTGGACTTGCCGGACCCGGAAGGGCCCATGATCGCGGTGAACTGGCCCTGCCGGAAGTCGACGGAGACCTGGTCCAGCGCGATCACCTGGGTCTCCCCGGTGCCGTAGACCTTCGACAGGTCCTGGGCGCGGGCGGCGGCGACGCCGGTGAGGGTGGCGCCTGGCTGGGTGGTGGTGGTCACGGAACTCGACTCCTGTCGGGCTGGCTGAGTGGACGACTCCATCCTGTCCCCGGGATCGGCTGCGGGGATCAGCCCACGCGCCCGTCTTGGGGGGACCCCTGCGACGTACACCCGGCGCCCGGTGTCCTACCTGGGGATGACCTCTCCCCGGAGGGTCCCCCCAGGGGCCGCAGAGGGCTGTTTTGCGACATTCCTCAGAGCCGGGCCGTTCCCAGCGTGGCACGCGAGGCCGGAGGGGACGGATGACGCCGCATCAGTTGCCCGCAAATCAAGACAACCTCGCTTGCTCGCACCGCCGTTCGGGTCGCGGACCCCGATAGGCTCGACCTGCACCCCGTAACGGACCGAACGCACACGCTCACGGTCCCGAAGCCGGTGCCCGGATGGTGGAATGCAGACACGACGAGCTTAAACCTCGTTGGCCTACGTGGCCGTGCCGGTTCGAGTCCGGCTCCGGGCACCACTCTTCACTGTGGCTCTGAGCTGGGGAAAAGACCGAACTCCAACCCACTGGTTCGTGGCCTTGGAACACCGTGGGAGCACGAACCGGACGCGCTGGGCCGCCGAGACCAAGTGCCCACCCACCCGCTGTCTCGGGAGGTGTCCCAGTGACCGGGATCAGCGACTCCGTGGCTCACGTCGTGCGCCGGGTGGATCGGGAGGCCGCAGCAGCCTCGTGGCTGCTCACCGCCGCGTCGGACAGGCGGCAGGCCCGCCGTGAATGGTCGGAACACGGCATCACGCTACTCGCGTGCGGCGGCATCATGACCGCCGTACGTATTACGGCCGGTCTGGTCCACGCCGCCGCCGGCACCGACGAGCCGAATGCCCTGAACGCCTACCTCCGCGACGCGGTGGAGGGCGACGGACTTCCCCGGCACGGAGTGCCTGGACGCGCGGACCTATCTCGGCGTCCCGGCCGTGGACTGTACCGAGCCGGGGACCGCTCGCTCCCACTGGTGCGTGCCGCTCTACTCGGGATGGTGTCCCGCCGAGTGGTGTAGCGGGTCGGGGGTCGAACGCGCGGGTGTCTGCCCGGGGCGTGCATCCGCTGTCACCGCGTGCTCCCTGACTTAGCTGCCCGCGCCCCGACAACCGCTCCCAAGCCGGTTGCCACTAACCCGATCACTGCGATGGCGAGAGGAACCACGAAATCCGTCACGGCGGCACATCATGGCTGCTCAATCAGTTCAAGGGAACACCGCGTCGTGCGGCCTGACAGCAGGACCAACGGCATCACAGCTCGTCAATCAACCGCGAATACATGAACATGTCCCGGCGTTCGTCCCCCACCTGTCGCCATCCACGCAGCACCGAGCGCAACCCGCGCGGAGCAACCTCACCGCTGCTTCGTCAATGACGACAGAGGGTGTCGGGTTTACGGCTGACGATGGACGTATGCGCGAAACCCCAGAAGAACTCGACAAGCTCCAGTCCCTCCTCGACTCCTCCCTCTCCGGCTCGACCGCACACCTCCGCTCGATCGTCGAGGGCCGCACCATCACGGCGGCGCAGCTCACCGGGGCCCTCACCGGCATGTGCACGCTCGCCCTCTCCACGGTGACCGCAAAGGGCGAACCGCGGATCAGCGGCGCCGACGGGCACTTCCTGCACGGCCGGTGGCACTTCGGCACGGCGCGCAACGCCGCCAAGGCCCGTCATCTCGCGGCCCGTCCGGCCGCCAGCGTCGCGCACATGCGCGGCGAGGACCTCGGCGTGTTCACCCACGGCACGGTGGAGGAGATGAACCCCGAGGACGCCGAGACCACGGCCGACTGGCAGGAACTCCTCGCCTACTTGAAGGACTTCTACGGCGACGACGACGCCTTCGACTGGAACCGCGAAGTCGTCTACTACCGGCTGAACCCGCACTGGATGACCGTCTACGCCCCCGACCTCGACAAGCTCACCGGCACGTGACGCCGGGCCCGTCGACGAGGGCCTGCACCTGCGCGTACGTGGGTGCGGGGCCGGTCGACGGCGCGCCGTCGCGTACCGCCAGCGCCGTGGCGACGGCCTCGCCCAGCGCCCGCCGGTACAGCAGCGACCCGAGGCTGCCCCGCCCCCAAGCTCTCAACTCCGCTTCGCTGCGTTCGAGCAGGGAGTACCCCCTTCGCCGAGGTCGAGCAGCGCCTTCAGGTCCGGGCCGCTACTCGGCCGCTCAGCTCTGTGCGCCAAGAGACGTAGCGGCCCTGGTGCGCGCGGGGCTACTCGCCGTCCGGGCTGCTGAGGACCGAGACCAGTGAGCACGCCGATGTAGTGCTGTTCCTGCGGGGGCACCCGGGACGTGTTCGTCGAGACAACTCCCGCTTTCACCGGCCCGGCTACAACCGCGAGGTGTGCCTGCCCTGCCTGGAGGCGGAGGAGGAACCGCCCGCGTGCTGCTCCGGTTGCAACACGCCGCAGCTCGGCCTGCACCTGACCGCCCAGGCGGCCCGGGAGGACGGACCGGTGGTCTCCACGTGGCTCTGCAGGACGTGCGGGGTCCTAGGCTGCGATGAGGCCATGGAGCGCATGGCGCCGGAGCCCAGCAGCGCGCGGTCGGCCAAACGGTGGTCGACGGCGGACTCGGCCGTTCGGCGTCGCACGTGGGCCGACAGCGCCCAGCCGGCGCGAAACAAGGGGCGAGCAAGCTCGTCGACCAGGTGATGTACGAGCCTGAGTAACTGGGCCGAGGCGCCGGACACCCGGACGGCTGACGTTTCTTCGCCACTTCCCGGTGGCCGACCGCCTTGGCCTCGCTCACCGCCCGGGGCTTCCCGCGCCGACCCGGCGCGGGAGGCGACCTGGCCCGCCCCGAAGCCAGAGAAGGCAGGCACCACGTGACAGAGACAGCCGGCAAGGTCAAGGTGTGCTCGCTCAAGCGCGCGTCGGCGCAGATCGTCCCGAGCGGGTCCTACACGATCGTGCGCTTCCCGTTCGGCAGCCCGGAGCCGCACGACGCTCACGGCATGCACCAGTTGCGGCAGCCGAACGGACACACCATCCGCTCATGGGACAAGGACGACAGGTCCGGGCTGATATGGCCCAGCCACAAGGGGTGGGGCTCGCTGTACGCGATGGTGCACTGGGAGGACGGCAGGTACACGGAGCTGCGCGACCAGTTCGTACGCGATCCCCTCGGTTTCGGGCCCAACCCGGTGGACACGACCGCCACCGACCACAGGCCAAGATCGATCGGCATCCAGTGCTTCACGAAGGCGTGGGCCATGTTCGTCTCGCCGAGAACGCCCCTCGCCCTGCGGGTCGCGCACAACCACCCCGGACCCAGGAAGCTCGTGCTCGCCGAACTGAAGCTGGTCATCCACGACGCCTAGGAGCGCCCGGAAGCCTCCTCGCGTTCACCCGTCCGGGCACCGTCAACCCGGGACCGGCACACGCGTTCCCCGGGTGGGTGAAGCGGTGGCCGGAGAGAGCCGCGAGGCGCCGGGACGGGCGGGCCCGGATCGGGCGGGGTCCCGGATCGCCGCTGCTACGTTGGAAGACTGGAGAAGAGGCATGTTCCGGGCTCGGCACGGTACATGCACAGCTGTCCTCGAACCAGAGCCGCCCTCGAACCCTCCTCGAACCGCGAAGGTTGTGCCGACATGCAGACGCTGCTGACCTATGCCGGACCCGCCGACGAACGGTCGCTCGCCGACCGGACCGGCGGTCTCCCGCTCGTCCCGTCCGGGGTGGACTGGCCCGAGTGCGCCACCTGCAACGGGCCGATGCAGTTCGTCGCCCACCTGCTGGTGGGCGACGAGCTGCTGCTCGCGGTGTGGATGTGCCAGTCCGACCCGGGCGCCTGCGAGGAGTGGGACCCGTGGGCGGGCGGCAACCGGGCACTGCTGTACGGCAGGGACGGGCTGCGGCCCGCCGAGGTCCCCGAGGGCGGGCCGACCCTGCTGGCCGAGGTCAGCGGCATGGACCGCACGCCGGTCGACGCGCCCACCTACTCCGACGCGTCCAGGCAGTGGGCGGACGCGCCGGGGCGGGGCCTGCGGGACGCGCTCGGCAAGGTCGGCGGCGAGCCGTCGTGGCTGCAGGGCGACGAGACACCGGACTGCCCCGGCTGCTCGGCGCCGATGGAGTTCGCCGCGCAGTGGGAGGAAGGCCACGACCACAAGACGGCGGTGAACTTCGGCGGCGGTGGTTGCGGCTACGGCTTCGTGTGCCGGGCCTGCCTGCGGGCCGTGTTCCTCTGGCAGACCTGACAACGGGTGTGGCAGCGGGCGGCCCGCGCCCGCTTGCGCCCCTCCCCCCGGCGGCTCAGGACCGCCAGTCGCGGGTGCGCAGCGGGAGGCCGGAGCTGCCTGAGGACGGGGTGCGCACGGCGAGCACCTGGTTGACGCCGATCCGGTTGCGTTCGAACGACAGCGCCGACGCCGCCATGTAGAGCCGCCAGACGCGGGCCCGGCCGGGGTTCGTCAGGCGGACCGCCCCCGGCGCGCCGGGGGCGGCCGGGCGGGCCAGGGCCGCCTCCAGGTTGCCCACCCAGGCGCGGAGCGTCAGCGCGTAGTGCTCCCGCAGGGACTCAAGGTCGCGGACCTCGAACCCGGCCTGCTCCAGCATGCTCACGGTGTGGCCGACGGGCGACAGTTCACCGTCGGGGAAGACGTAGCGGTCGATGAAGCCGTTCAGCCGGTAGGCGCGCTCGCGGGCGTGGGGGCGGCGGGCGATCTGGTGGTTGAGCAGTCGGCCGCCGGGCCGCAGCAGGGCGTGCAGCTGGTCCGCGTAGAGCCGGTACTGGTCGGAGCCGACGTGTTCGGCCATGCCCAGCGAGGCGATGGCGTCGTAGGGGCCGTCGTCCACGTCGCGGTAGTCCTGGACCCTGATCTCCACCTTGTCGGCGAGACCGGCCTCGGCGACACGCTTGCGGGCCATGGCGGCCTGCTCGCGGGACAACGTGACGCCGGTGGCCCGCACGCCGTAGGTCCCGGCGGCGTGCAGCAGCAGCGAGCCCCAGCCGCAGCCGACGTCGAGCAGGCGGTCGCCGGGTTGCAGCGCCAGCTTGCGGCAGACCAGGTCGAGCTTGTCGTGCTGCGCCTGCTCCAGAGTGCCGCCGTCCGTCCAGTAGGCGCACGAGTAGACCATGCTCGGGCCCAGGACGCAGCGGTAGAAGTCGTTGCCGACGTCGTAGTGGTGGCGGATGGTGCGCCGGTCGCGGAGCTTGCTGTGGCGGGCTCCGAAGTGGCCGCGCACCTCCTCCGGGGGCGGCGGCGGGGGCGGCATCGGGCCGGCCAGGGCCAGCATCTCCCGCGCGGTGGCGGCAAGCCGGGAACCTCGGGGCGCGTGCTCTTCGGGGACCAGCCACAGCAGGCCGGTGGCCCGTTCCAGCGCCTCGTAGAGGTCGCCCTCCACGTCCAGGTCGCCGGCCACCCACGCACGGGCGGCGCCCAGCTCGCCGGGCCGCCACAGCAGCCGCCGCAGCGCCCTGCGGTGACGGATCACCAGCACCGGGCCTTCAGGTGGTCCCGCCTCACTTCCGTCCCAGGCGCGGACGCGCAGGGGCAGAGCACTGCCCAGCGCCGTCTCGGCGAGCGCGCGGACGCGATCGGCTGCGGTCATGGGGGCGCACCTCCGCTCGGTGGGTTCCGAAGTCAGAGTAGGCACCGGGCGTGTCCCCGCGCCGGGTGATTCCACCTCGACGCGCCGACCTCCGCAGCCCTCTGACGCACCCTCGGCACGCCCGCCTCCCACGCACCTCACGCGCCCCCCGCACGCGCCCGTGGGCGCTGCCCGGCAGCGGCCCCCCGCCCGGGCAGCGGCAGGTGAAGGAGCGAACGGGCATGCCGAAGGGGCGTGAGCCCCACGGATGGCTCACGCCCCTTCGGCGTCGGTACTGCTCGGCTGCCCGGCCCTAGGAGGCCTTGGCCTTGGACTTCGCCCCGACACCGGCGGCAGCCGGGGCGGGGGCCGGCTTGGCGGCCTCGTAGAACTCCTCGCGGGGGTTCTCCATCGCACCGAGGGAGACGACCTCACGCTTGAGGAACATGCCGAGCGTCCAGTCGGCGAAGACGCGGATCTTGCGGTTCCACGTCGGCACGGCCATGCCGTGGTAGCCGCGGTGCATGTACCAGGCGAGGCGGCCCTTGAGCTTGATCTTGGTCTTGCCCAGGACGATCATCGCGACGCCCTTGTGCAGGCCCAGACCGGCCACCGCACCCTTGTTGGCGTGCTTGTAGTCGCCCTGCGGGAAGCCCCGCATGCCGGAGATGACGTTGTCGCCGAGCGCCTTGGCCTGGCGCAGCGCGTGCTGCGCGTTCGGCGGGCACCAGGCGTTCTCGACACCCGCGTTGCGGCTGGCGAGGTCCGGCACCTGGGCGTTGTCGCCGGCGGCCCAGATGTAGTCCGTGCCCTTGACCTGGAGCGTGGGCTCGACGTCGACGTGGCCGCGCGGGCCGAGCGGCAGGCCGAAGCGGGCCAGCGCCGGGTTCGGCTTCACACCGGCCGTCCACACGAGGGTGCTGGAGTCGACCTCCAGGCCGTTCTTCAGCACCACGTGGCCGTCCACGCAGGAGTCCATGGAGGTCTCGAGGTACACCTCGACACCGCGGTTCTGGAGGTGCTCCAGGCCCCACTTGCCGAGCTGCGGGCCGACCTCGGGGAGGATCTTGTCCGCGGCGTCCACCAGGATGAAGCGCATGTCCTCGCGCTTGATCGACTGGTAGTACTTGCAGGCGTCCCTGGCCAGGTCCTCGACCTCACCGATGGTCTCGGCACCGGCGAAACCGCCGCCCACGAAGACGAAGGTGAGCGCCTTGCGGCGGACCTCCTCGTCGGTGGTGGAGTCGGCCTTGTCCAGCTGCTCCAGCACGTGGTTGCGCAGGCCGATGGCCTCCTCGACGCCCTTCATGCCGATGCCCTGCTCGGCCAGGCCGGGGATCGGGAAGGTGCGGGAGACCGCCCCCAGCGCGATCACCAGGTAGTCGAAAGGCAGCTCGTACGACTCGCCGACGAGCGGCGTGATCGTGGCGACCTTGCGGTCCTGGTCGATGGTCGAGACGCGGCCGGTGAGGACCTCCGCCTTGGGCAGCACACGACGCAGGGGGACGACGACGTGGCGAGGCGAGATGGAACCGGCTGCGGCTTCGGGCAGGAAGGGCTGGTACGTCATGTACGACCGCGGGTCGACGACGGTGACCGTCGCCTCGCCGTAGCGCATCTTCTTCAGGATGCGGCGCGCTGCGTACAGACCGACGTACCCGCCACCCACTACGAGGATTCGAGGACGCTCCGTGGTGCTCATGATTCGAGTATCCAGCACCTCCTGGGGGGTCGCTCGTGAGCCCCTTCACAAGCACCTTCCCCACCTCTGTTACACTCCCCCGCCCCGTGAGCGGCGCCACATGCGATCGGGGAACCAGGGGCAACCTCCAACCGTTGGGTAACCCGTTGTGAGCTGCACTGATTGCCACACGAATCACCACCGAAGGCTCAGGCGCGACTTCCGATCGACACCTGGTCCACACGTGACCGCAGCGCGCCGCGCGCTACGAGGGCGGCTCGCAACGGTTCAACGGTCGAAATCGGGCCCACCAGGGCACTTTCTCTTGTGAAGAACTTCACGAACTTTCTCCGAGGCGGGTCGTCCAACCCCCTCCAGGGCCCCCTTCGCCTACCTGACCAGGCCCCTGTGTACACGGATCCGCGTACACTGGAGTCATGACGGAGAACAGCGTGACGGTTCGAGAAGCCCGTGCCCAGCTGGCCGACCACATCAACCGGGCCGAGCAGGGCATGCCCACAGTGATCACCCGGAACGGCCTCCCGGTGGCGGCCGTCGTGCCCATCGCGGAGTACGAGGCGCTGGAGGAGGCAGCCGATGTGCTGCTGGCCAGAGAAGCCGAGGCGGTGCTGGCGGAGGGCGGCGGCACGGTGACGATGGCGGAGCTGCTGGCGGATCTGTTCGCCGAGCCCGACCGGGGTGCGGCGTGAAGTACGCCTTCCGGTTCACCGCCGCCCCCCAGCGGCAACTCCGCGCGTTGGAACGCCCAGTGGCCATGCGCATCCTGACGGCTCTCACCTCACTCGGCGACGACCCCTACCGCGAGGGCGCCGACATCCGGAAGCTTGCCGGCCCATCCGGTCTGTACCGACTCCGTGTGGGCAGCCACCGGGTGGCGTACCGCATCGAGGACGATGCACTCGTCGTGCTCGTGGTCAAGGTCGGTGACCGGCGCGACCTCTGTCGCGGACTCTGACGCCGTCCCCTGCGACCCCCGCTCCGGGCGGGCCGCGGGGGCGGTGGCGGTCAGCCGGTGGGGTCGGCGGCGGAGAAGGCGATGCCGTCGAGGATGTCGTGTTCGCTGACGACGACCTCGCGGGCGCCGGTCCGCTCCATGACGGCGAGCAGGATGAGGGCTCCCGCAGCGATCACGTCGACCCGGCCCGGGTGCATGACGGGGATCGCGGCGCGCTCCTCGTGCGTGGACCGCAGCAGGCGGTCGCTGATCTCGCGGACCCGGTCCAGCGGGACCCGCGCGTGGTGGATGGCCGCCGGGTCGTAGGTGCCCAGGCCGAGCGCGACGGCGGCGACAGTGGTCACCGAGCCGGCCAGGCCCACCAGGGTGGCGGCTTCGCCGAGCGGCACCGCCTCCGCGGCCTCGTCGAGCGCGGCCTCGATGTCCGCGCGGATGGCCGCGGCCTGCTCGGGAGTGGGCGGGTCGGTGACCGCGCCGTCGCGGACGAGGTGACGTTCGGTCAGGCGGACGCAGCCGATGTCGACGCTGCGGGCCGCCCGGACCGCGCTGTCGCCGGTGACCAGTTCGGTGGAGCCGCCGCCGATGTCCACGACCAGCCACGGCCCGGCGTGCGCGGACCCGGCGAGTTCGCGGGTGGCGCCGGTGAACGAGAAGGCCGCCTCCTGGTCGCCGGTCACCACCTCCGGTTCCACGCCCAGGATCTCCTTGACGCCCCGCACGAACTCGTCGCGGTTGTCCGCGTCCCGGGACGCGGAGGTCGCGACGAAGCGGAGCCGGGTCGCACCGAGGGAGCGGATCACCTCGGCGTAGGTGCGGCACGCGGCGAACGTCCGCTCCAGCGCCTCGGGCGCCAGGCGGCCGGTCCGGTCCACGCCCTGCCCCAGGCGGACGACCTCCATCCGACGGTCCAGCTCCTCGAACCGGCCGGTGGCCGGGTCGAGGTCGGCGACCAGCAGGCGGATGGAGTTGGTGCCGCAGTCGATCGCGGCCACCCGCGTCAGCCCGCCCGCTGCGGACGCCCCGGCGCCCGCTCCGGCGCCCGTCCCGCTGCCTGCCGCGGCGCTCATCCGACGGCCCCCGGCTGCCCGGCGTCCGGCCGCCCCGAAGCCGACTCGCCGCCGTCCGGCGTCCCGGACGGCGGCTGCGCGCAGCCGTCCTGACCGCCCGTCACGCAGGAGCCCTTGCGCCACCACTCGGGCAGCATCAGCAGGGCCTCGTCCCCGAGCGGGTTCACGCCCGGCCCGGCGGCGAGGGAGTGCGCGACGAGCACGTGCAGGCACTTCACCCGGTCCGGCATGCCGCCGGCGCTCGGGAAGCCCTCCAGCACCTCGATGGCGTCCCGGCGGGCGAGGTAGTCCTCGTGGGCCGCGCGGTAGGCGGCGGCGAGGTCCGGGTCCTCGGCGAGCCGGGCGGTCATCTCCTTCATCACCCCGTCGGCCTCCAGCGTGCCGATGGCCGACGCGGCGCGCGGGCAGCTCAGGTAGTACGTGGTGGGGAAGGGCGTGCCGTCCTCCAACCGGGGTGCCGTCTCCACGACGTCGGGCCGGCCGCACGGGCAGCGGTGCGCGATGGCGCGCAGGCCGCGCGGCGGGCGGCCGAGCTGCTCGCGGAAGGCGGCCACGTCCGCGTCGGTGGGCGGCGTGGAGGGGGTCGGGGGCGGCGGAGTGTCCATGCGGGGTGGCTTCTCTTCGCTCTCTGTGCTGTGTCGGGTGGTCGGCTGGTCGGGGCGCGGCCCGAGGGCGCGGTCCCCCCGGGCGGCGCCCGGGTGAGCGGCGCGCGGCACGGGACCGGCGGCCGTGCGGCGGTTCGCCGTTCATTGTCGCCCAGCCGGGCGGGCGGCAGGGACGCGCCGGGTCAGCGGCGGCTGTCCGCCGTGTCCACGCCGTCCCACAGGTTGTTGTACCAGGCCCGGTCGGCGGCCCGGCGGTCGGTGGGCCGCCGGGGGTCGGCGCTGCCGTCCTCGACGATGAAGCCGGTCTCGCCGGGGCGCAGGTAGTGCAGGTGGCGGCGCGCCTGCTGCTCGACGTAGGCCGGGTCCTCCCAGCGGGCCCGCTCCTTGCGCAGCCGCTCCACCTCGCTGCGGGCCTCCGCCGCCTGCCGGCGCTGGTCGGCGATCTCCGAGCGCTGGGAGACGTACTGCCGCATCGGGTAGGCCAGGGCCACCACCATCGAGCAGATCACCAGGGCCAGCAGCGCGGCACGGCCGGTGAGGCGGCTGCGCCTGGGGGCCGTGAGGCGGCGGTCCTGGGCGCGGTAGACCTTGGCCGCGGCCTCCTCGCCGAGTGCCTTGAGTCTGGTCGCGGTGGAGAACCGGTCCCGGTCCGCGGCCACATCGCCTCCAGGAGTCGCTACGTCTACGTCCCGGCTCACGGTACGGGACCGTGAACCGGGACGCGGGGGCGACGGGCGGTAGTACCGCCGATATCCGTCCTCGGGCGGGTCAGCCCTTGAAGCGCGGGAAGGCGCTGCGGCCGGCGTACACGGCGGCGTCGTCGAGGATCTCCTCGATGCGCAGCAGCTGGTTGTACTTGGCGACGCGCTCGGAGCGGGCCGGGGCGCCGGTCTTGATCTGGCCGCAGTTGGTGGCGACGGCCAGGTCGGCGATGGTGACGTCCTCGGTCTCGCCGGAGCGGTGGGACATCATGCACTTGAAGCCGCTGCGCTGGGCCAGCTCGACGGCGTCGAGGGTCTCGGTCAGCGAGCCGATCTGGTTGACCTTGACCAGCAGCGCGTTGGCGGACTGCTCGTCGATGCCGCGCTGGAGGCGCTCGGGGTTGGTGACGAACAGGTCGTCGCCGACGAGCTGCACGGCGTCGCCCAGGCGGGAGGTGATGGTCTTCCAGCCGTCCCAGTCGTCCTCGTACAGCGGGTCCTCGATGGAGACCAGCGGGTACGCCGCGACCAGCTCGGCGTAGTAGTCGGTCATCTCCGCGGCGGTGCGGGTCTGGCCCTCGAACTCGTAGGAGCCGTCCTTGTAGAACTCCGACGCGGCGACGTCCAGGGCGAGCGCGATGTCGCGGCCCGGGGTGTAGCCGGCCTTCTGGATGGCCTCCAGGATGAGGTCGAGCGCCTCGCGGTTGGAGCCGAGGTTCGGGGCGAAGCCGCCCTCGTCGCCGAGACCGGTGGCGAGGCCGCGCTCCTTGAGCACCGCCTTCAGCGCGTGGTAGGTCTCGGTGCCCCAGCGCAGCGCCTCGGAGAACGACTCGGCGCCGATCGGCGCGATCATGAACTCCTGGATGTCCACGTTGGAGTCGGCGTGCGAGCCGCCGTTGAGGATGTTCATCATCGGCACCGGCAGCAGGTGCGCGTTGGGGCCGCCCAGGTAGCGGAACAGCGGCAGGTCGGACGCCTCGGAGGCGGCGTGCGCGACGGCGAGGGAGACGCCGAGGATGGCGTTGGCGCCGAGCGAGGACTTGTCGGCGGTGGCGTCCAGGTCGAACATCGCCTGGTCGATCAGCCGCTGCTCGGTGGCGTCGTAGCCGACCAGCTCAGGGCCGATCTGCTCGATGACGGCGAGCACGGCCTTCTCGACGCCCTTGCCGCCGTAGCGGCTCTTGTCGCCGTCACGCAGCTCGATGGCTTCGAAGGCGCCGGTGGAGGCGCCGGAGGGGACAGCGGCACGGCCGGTGCTGCTGTCGTCGAGGCCGACCTCGACCTCGACCGTGGGGTTGCCTCGCGAGTCGAGGATCTCGCGAGCTACGACGACGTCGATGGACGGCACGAGCATCTCCTTGGGGTGTGTCCGACTACTGATGCGAGAGCCTAACGGTCTCGCGGCCCGGACGGGGGCTCCGGTCCGTGTCGTGGACCCGAACGACCGATGAATCCGCAGCTCAGAGGTGATCACCGGCAGGAGAAACTTTTGTTCCGGTGTTGAAGAAAAAGCGGCGGGCCGCTCTCTCCCGAGGGGGCGGCCGACGGGACGGCGGCGAGACGGCGCACGCCCGGCCCCGACGGTCGGCAGGACCGTGGGGCCGGGCGTGGACGGTTCCCGCCGGAACCGCGCCGGGCACCCGGGTCAAGCCGGGTGCCGCTGCTGCGCCGCCTGTGGCGGAGGTCAGACGTTGAGCTTCTGACCGGGGAAGATCAGGTTCGGGTCGCCGCCGACGACGTCCTTGTTCTCGGCGTAGACCTTGTCCCACTGGGTGCCGTGCGCGGCGGCGATCGTGCCGAGCGTGTCGCCGGAGCGGACGGTGTAGTTGCCGCCGCGGTCGCTGCCGGAGCGGGACGGCTGCTGCGGCTGGGCCTCGCGCGGCTGCTGCGGCTGCGACTGCTGCGGCTGCGCCGGCTGGGCGGGCTGGCTCTGCTGGTTGTTCTGCTGGCTCTGCTGGTTGCCCTGGTTGCTCTGCGCGCCCGTGTCGACGTTGGGCTTGGCGCCACCGGAGGTCAGGTTGCCGGCTCCGGCGCAGCCCCAGGCACCCGGGCCCTGTATGGCGAGCAGCTGCTCGGCGGTGGCGATCTGCTGGCCCTTGGAGGCGAGGTCGGCGCGGGACGCGTACTTGGTGCCGCCCGCGGCCTCCCAGCTGGACTGCGAGAACTGCAGGCCGCCGTAGTAGCCGTTGCCGGTGTTGATGGACCAGTTACCGCCGGACTCGCACTGGGCCACGCGGTCCCAGGTGTCGACGGACGCCGCCTGGGCGCCGGTGGCACCCATCAGCGGGACGGCGACAGCCGCTGCACCGGCCAGCGCCGCTGCCTGGACGAAGCTGGTGGAACGACTACGACGACCCTTGCTGGAGAAGAGCATTTCATTCTTCCTCACCGACGCCTGCGAGGTGAGCTGTCGGGTTCGGGCGGTGAGACGCCCGGCCCGGCACCGGTGTGGCGCCGGACTTCACCCCAAGCCGCCGAGGCGGCACTTACCTGGGTCCCCCGCTCCTGCCTACGGCGCTGACGCGACGGTTTTCCGACGGCCGCCGGCAGGATTCGGCGTGACGGTCGTCGGTGTCCGCATTGGCGAACGGGATCGACGTTAAGCACACGGCGAGGCACGGTTCAAGAACCGTCGGATACCGCCGATGGGGGCGACTTGACGGATCAAAAGGTGTGTCTTCGCAGGTCGTCCGGCCGGGCAGCCTGTCCGGAATGGTGACGCGCCGACCGTATTGGATGAGGATCATCACACTTCTGCCGGACTGCGGGTATGCGCGGCAACTGTTCCCAGCACCCTCCCGGGGCACCTCCGGCATCATCCGCCACCCTCCAGAACGCCCCGGCGATGCCGGCTGCTCATCGCGGCAGCCGCCCGCGGATGTGTGATGCCTCACCCGTTCAACCTCCCGGCGCCGCCCCGACGCACCCCCCCGGCCCCCCCCCCCCCCCCCCCCCCCCCCCCCCCCCCCCCCCCCCCCCCCCCCCCCCCCCCCCCC